>JBCDLX010000025.1:0-72573 GCA_038744785.1 Pseudomonadota bacterium | reverse complement strand
GCGCCGGGCTGATCCGCAACGCGCAGAACGGCTACCCCATCCGCTACGGCGACAAGCGAAACGCCGACGGTACCTGGTTCAAGTGGTTCGATGTCCGGAGCTTTCCGGAGGAGCCCCCGTTGGTCGTCGCGAGGGGGTGAGGGTGGGGGCTTCATCAGCGTTATTCCAGTTTGGATTCACATGGATCCCAGAACATGCTCTTATTCAAGTATTGCTTGATTATACGGTGCGCTAGAGCAACTGTTTGAACGCAGACTTACAAATGGTTGGAGTACTGGGCCCACATGGTGCGAGAGACTGGACGATACATACGACAGATTGAAGGTTACTCAGCATTTATCCCGCATGAGCTACCCCCAAACCCATCAATCGAATACGACGACGAGCTGAGGGGAATTCTATCCCGCGCAGATAGGGCGTTGGGTCGGCTCGACGGTTCAATCCAATCACTACCTAATCCGAGTCTCTTTGTATTCATGTACGTCCGAAAAGAAGCTGTTCTTTCTTCGCAGATTGAAGGGACTCAAGCCTCGCTGGGCGACATCTTGGAAGTTGAAGCCCAAATATTCGATCCTAGGAGACCGGACGATACGGAAGAGATTCTAAATTATGTGAACGCCATGAACCACGGCCTTGCCGGGCTCCGCGATTTGCCACTCTCGCTTCGCCTAATCCGTGATATTCACGCGCGCTTAATGACGGGGGTACGTGGTGAGCACGCAACTCCCGGCGAGTTCAGGCGCACACAAAACTGGATTGGGCCTCAGGGCGCAACACTTTCAGAGGCAACATTTGTTCCGCCACCACCGCACGAACTTCCGGACCTTCTTGGCAACCTGGAGAGATACATCAACGCTGACGATGGGTCCCCGCTTCTCGTGAGAATTGGGCTCATTCATGCGCAGTTCGAGACTTTGCACCCTTTCCTAGACGGCAACGGTCGCATGGGACGCTTGTTGATTGCCTTTATACTGTGCGAGCAGCATGTGCTGCTGAGCCCTGTTCTTTACATCTCGCACTATCTCAAAAAGCACCGCAGGGAATATTACGACCGCCTGCAGGGTGTCCGAGACCGAGGCGAGTGGGAGGCTTGGCTTAGATTTTTTCTCAGTGGAGTTGCGGTCGTAGCAAATGAAGCGACAGAAACCGCGCGTCAAATCGTTGCTCTCAGGGAGGATCATCGGCAGAAGCTTGTGCAGGAGCTCGGCAAAGGCGCGGCGAACGGACTCAAGCTACTTGAGTCACTATACCAGCGCCCCATTTTCACAGTCTCTCAGGTTGCTGAATACCTTGATATGTCTCCGCAGGCAGCAAACAACCTTACCGACAAGTTAGAGAGTCTAGAGCTCGTGAATGAGATCACAGGGCAAAAACGCAATCGAGTGTTCAGGTATGACCCCTACATCGCGCTGTTCACCGATTAAGGGTGAATGAGGCAGGAGCAACAAGGGAATGTCGCAAGGGAAACGGATGTAGGGGGAAGCACGCGTGGATGGATTCAAAGACCCAATTGCTTCCGAATGAAGTCTGACGCCAACGCTTGCACAATCGGCAGCGTATAGCCTCCAACCTTGGCGAGCTTACTCTTGGTTCCCTCCCAAACCTCCTCGTCTCGGATGGCGTCCAGCAGCTCGTATCCGTTCCAAGTGAGCCTGGATACCTGCCAATCATGGCCGTCCATCGTTGTGCAATCTACGGCATCAACAAACCCGGCCTCGCTCAACATTTCGATATGGTGGGAGATTTTCAACTGCTCGACGCCGGGGATCGTCACATCTTTCAAAGTAGTGGGATCGTCGTCAGAAGCCTCAACTTGCAAGAGGATTTTCCGGATGACTTCGAGGTCTCGCTTCATTGCCATCGTCTACCTGAGGTACCGACCAGGTTGGCGCTACCCTAAAGCATCGATCACGGCGTTACACCCTGCCATCTGGAGGAAAATTGCCCCCCATATGTCCCCCAACGGGCGTCTTGGCTGTGATAAACACCAAGATAATTTCCGTAAGTTATTGAGATTATTGGTAGCGGAGGAGGGACTTGAACCCCCGACACGCGGATTATGATTCCGCTGCTCTAACCGGCTGAGCTACTCCGCCACAGGCGAGCGGGGTGGTAAGGCTTTCGTCCGATACCGTCAAGCGAAAACGCCGGTCACTCACGGGCGCGCAGCACCCGCGCCGGGCGTGCCGCCAAGGGGCGCCACGCAAAGGCCAAACCGGCCAGAAGGGTCACCAAAACGCCACTTGAAACAATGGCAATCGCGGATACCGGCTCAAACACGAATGCCGTCTCCATCACGAATGTGGTTATCCCCCAACCCGCACCCGCGCCAGCAGCAATAGCAACGATCCCTGCACCCGCACCAAGCAACGCCGAGCGCAGTGCAAAATTCGCAAGAATTGCCCGGCGGCTGGCCCCAAGCGATTTAAGGACCGCTGCTTCGTAGGTCCGCCCGCGTTCGCCGGCCGCCGCCGCCCCGATCAGGACGATACCGCCCGTTACAAGCGTGGCCAGCGCCCCATATGTCACTGCGGCGGCGATCCCCGAAAGAACATCGGACACGCGCGCGATGGCGTCGCGCACCCGGATGGCCGTGATATTAGGATAGCGCTGCGCCAGGTCGCGCAAGATCCCCGCTTCGGCAGCCTCCTCGGCATAGATCGTGGCGATGTGGGTATGCGGTGCCCCTGCCAGGGCACTTGGGTTCAGGGACAGTATAAAGCCGATCCCCGCGGTCGAAAAATCCACGTCCCGGAAGCTGGCGATCCGCGCCTCGATGTCCCGACCCAGAACGTTGATCGTAAGACTGTCGCCCAAAGACAATCCCATCTCCGCCGCTTCTTCGGCTGCAAAGCTGACAAGGGGCGGGCCGCTATAGTCAGCCGCCCACCATTCGCCATCCGTAATAACTGTGCCTTCGGTCGGTGCGTCCGAGTATGTTATCCCCCGGTCGCCCGACAGCACCCAGTGATCGCCTGCGACTTCGGATGCGGGGCGTCCGTTGATGCGGGTGATGATCCCACGCAGCATTGGCGCGGTGTCCACGTCGGACACACCGGGCGTCGCGTCCAGCCGCTCAAGAAATGGCTGAAGCTGGTCGTTCTGGATATCAACGACGAAGTAGGACGGCGCGACTTCAGGAAGATCTCGCGCGATGGCCCCACGCAGGTTGGCATCGATTTGTCCGATTGCGGCGAGCACAGTTAGGCCAAGACCAAGCGATAGAACGACGGATGTCGTTTCAGACCCGGGCCCACCCACGGCTCCCAGTGCCAAACGGGCCGTTGTACGGCCCCGCAAAATCCTCGAGGACGCCAGCCGCCGGGCGCTCCATCGTATCAGCGCGGCCGCAGCGATAAGCACAACGAATGACGCGACCATTCCGGTGGCGGACCAAACCGTCAACTGCACCAGGCCCGAAAGGATCGCTGCCGCACCAACCAACGCAACCAGTGCAAGAAGTGTAGCCGTCGCCCAAACCGGCCGTGGCCACCGGCGCGCCGCAAGACCTGCTTCTCGGAAGAGCTCCGCCGCGCGGATGTCTTCGGTGCGCGCAAGCGGCCAAATTGTAAAAACAAGCGCCGCAAGCGTACCGTAGAGCGCGGCCTCAAGCAGCGGCCGAGGATGAAGGCCGAACTCGGCCGGAACGGGCAGGCGAGCCTCGATCACGGGCGCAAGGGCCAATGGCGCCACCGCGCCCAGAACCAGCCCCAGGGCAATTCCCAGCGCGGTCAGTATCCCGATTTGAAGCAAGTAGGTCAGAAAGACTGTTGCCCGATCTGCGCCGAGCGTTTTGAGCGTCGCGATCACCGAGACCTTTCGGTCGAGGTAACTGCGCACAGCTGCAGAGACGCCAACACCACCAACGGCAAGACCCGCAAGACCGACAAGCACAAGAAAGGCGCCCAGCCTGTCGACGAATTCTGCAACACCCGGTGCCCCGTTGCGGCTGTCCTGCCAGCGAAGACCAACACCTTCAAGGTCTACGCGCGCTTCGGCCTGTAGGGCGTCAAGGTCGGCATTTTCGCGCAAGCGCAAACGGTACGTGCTGTCAAACAACGTGCCAGGCTGAAGAAGGCCGCTTTCGGCAAGTGCGGCGCGCCGAACCAGCGTGCGCGGACCCAGCCCGAACCCCGCGCTGGCCCCATCGGGTTCCCGCGTCAGGATAGCCGTCAGCTCGAACTCCTGAAGGCCGAGCCGAAACAGATCGCCGGGCACCAACCCAAGACGGTCGGCAAGGACCCGGTCCATCGCGGCACCAGGCCGTCCGGCGCGGTCGCCCAAGGCCTGATCCAAAGGTATCCCCGGCTCCAGACCAACCTCGCCATAAAGCGGATAAGCGTCATCGACCGCCTTCACTTGCGTCAGTGCACGTTCTGCGGTCTCTCTGTCACCGACAACGGCCATGGACCTGAAATCCGCAATCTCCGAGATCGCATCTGATCGGACCTCCATCCAGGCGCGCTCTTCCGGGCTTGCAAACCGGTAGGTCAGCGAGATTGCAGCATCCCCCCCAAGCAGCACCGCACCTTCGCGGGTAAGTCCCGCCTCAATGCTTTCACGAACCATGCCGACCGCCGCAATCGCGGCGACGCCCAGCGCGAGGCAGGCCAGAAAGACCCGAAACCCCTGAAGTCCGCCACGCAACTCGCGCAGCGCAATCCGACCGGCGACGCGCGTGTTCATTCGGCAGCCTTCACTTCGTTTTCCGCATCGATCCGCCCATCGCGAAGCCGCACCACACGGTCGCACCGGTCCGCAAGGTCCTGCGCATGCGTGACCAGCACAAGCGTCGATCCGTGCCGGTCCTGCAGACCAAACAGCAAATCCATGATTGCCTGGCCTGTCGTCCCGTCAAGATTTCCGGTCGGCTCGTCCGCAAGTAGGATATCGGGTCGGGGTGCGGCGGCGCGCGCCAGCGCAACACGCTGTTGTTCGCCGCCAGACATCTGCGAGGGGTAGTGATCAGCCCGATCGCCCAGTCCCACGCCCTCAAGCTCGGCCCGCGCGCGGTCGAACGCGTCGCTTGCGCCCGCCAGTTCCAGTGGCGTTGCGACGTTTTCCAGTGCGGTCATCGTTCGGATAAGGTGGAAGGATTGGAACACGACCCCCATATGATCGCGGCGGAACCGTGCCAGCGCGTCTTCCCCCAGGGCTGTCAGGTCATGGCCCAGTGCCAGGACCTCGCCCCCGGTGGCGCGTTCAAGACCGCCCATGAGCATAAGGAGCGACGACTTGCCAGATCCAGACGGTCCAACCAGCCCGACCGACGTGCCCCGCGCGACGTCGAGTGTGATGCCATTCAGGATGTCGACCCGCCCCGCATTTCCGTCCAGCGAAAGCCGGGCGTCTTTCAACGAAAGCACAGGATCTGTCATGCATTTGGTCCGTGAACGGTTCAGTTCACTTTCATATGGGGCGGTTCGCGCGGTCAGCAACCTGTGCGCCGCCTTGATATTGCTGGCATCAGCCGCATCGGCTGAAACCGTTATCGCAGCCCTGGGTGACAGTCTGACCCAAGGGTTCGGCTTGCCGCCGGAACAAGGCTTCGTTTCACAGCTTCAGGGCTGGTTGGACGAAAACGGGGCCGACGTCCGACTGATCAATGCTGGCGTCTCGGGCGATACGACCGCTGGCGGGCTTGCGCGCATCGGGTGGACGCTTTCGGACGAGGTCGATGGGTTGATCGTGGCGCTTGGTGGGAACGATGTGCTGCGCGGCATCGCGCCGGAGGAAGCGCGGTCAAACTTGGATGGCATTCTCAAAGCCGCCGCCGACCAGGATCTGCCAGTGCTGTTGGTCGGCATCTCGGCGCCCGGAAACTATGGCCCCGAGTACAAGACCTCGTTCGAGGCCATTTATCCTAGGCTAGCGTCGGAACATGGCGCATTGCTTTACCCCGATTTCCTTGCAGCGATCTCAAGCGATACCGCGCGCGCGTTAGCCGAATGGATGCAGGCCGACAGCATCCATCCCAACGGGACAGGCGTTGCACGGATCGTCGAAGCCATTGGGCCACGTGTCCTGAAGCTTATCGAAGCCGCAGAGACCCGGTGACCTAGCCGGATTTCGGTCGATCGTCGTAATCGTCGGTCAGAATGCGGCGGCTGTCGCCCTCGGGGTCGTCAAACTGACGGGATCGAAGCGCCCAGAAGAACGCGGCAAGTCCGATCCCACCTAAGACCAGCGACACGGGTATAAGCAGAACCAGAACCTCCATCAGCGCAACCGCATAGCATTCAGTGAAACCGTAAGCGACGACGTCGACATTGCGAGTGCTGCCGCAAGCGGGGTCGCAAAGCCCAGAAGGGCGATTGGCACGGCAACCACATTGTAGACAGTCGAAATGGCGAAATTCTCGCGAATGCGCTTGTGGGCGACCACCGACGTTCTGTACGCCTCGGCCAGCGCCCCGATGTCGCGACCAAGAAACACAATATCCGACGCGACCCGCGCCGCATCAAGCGCCGACGCCGGTGAAACCGAGACATAGGCCGACGAAAGCGCGGCGGTATCGTTCAGCCCATCGCCGACCATCAGGACCTTTTGTCCGGCGTTCGCCATATCGACAACGCGCGCGGCTTTGTCTTCCGGCTGAAGGTTCGAAACCGCCGTGGCGATGCCCAGCCGTGCCGCCAATTCTTGTACCGGTGCATCGGTGTCGCCCGAAAGAAGTTCGACCCGCAGCCCGCGCTCCGCCAGTTCTCGCACAGCCCGTTCAGCACCTGGCCGAAGCGTGTCGTTGAACAGGATGGGGTGCACGTTTCCGCTCTTGTCCGACAAGTAGGTCGCCGTTTCCGCAGCCGCCTCGGCCCCAAGCCAGCCTGCCCGGCCCAGCCGCACCCGAGTGCCGTCGAACATACCCTCAACGCCGTAGCCCGGGACTTCGCGCAGATCGGTCAGCGGGGCCGGTGCGACGCCCTGTTCATCCAGTGCGCGTTCCAGGGCTTGGGCCAGGGGATGGGACGACGCGCGCGCCAGCGAGAGTGCGATCCGTCTTTGAGGCGGCGACAGGTGTTCCAGCCCCTTCGGCTCCGGCGTGCCAAGCGTCAGCGTGCCCGTTTTGTCGAAAACGACCGTGTCGACCTCTGCCAGACGTTCAAGCGCCGTGCCGTCCTTGATCAGAAGGCCCGCCCGGTACAGCCGACCCGACGCCGCTGCCGTCACCGCCGGAACCGCAAGGCCCAAGGCGCATGGACAGGTGATGATCAGGACCGCCACCGCAATGTTCAGTGACAGGCGCGCATCGCCCCCCGATATCCACATCCAGGCCAGAAAGGCGGCAAGCGCCAGAAGATGCACAACTGGCGCATAGGCACGCGCGGCCCGGTCGGCGAGCGAGGCATAGTTTGCGCGGCCTGCCTCGGCCACCGCCACCAGATCGGCGATCCGCGACAGAGCTGTATCGCGACCCGCGGCTGTCACGCGCAAGGTCAAAGGACCGGTCAGGTTCACTTCGCCTGCATGCACGTCGGCCCCGGGACCGGCATGCACGGGAAGCGTTTCGCCGGTCATCAGCGATCGGTCGATCTCGCTTGTTCCGTCGGCCACGACACCATCGACGGGCACCCGCGAACCGGGACGCACCTGCACCATATCGCCCGAACGAAGCTCAGCTGCCCGCACCGTCTCGGTCCCGCCGTCAATCACGCGCTCTGCACGCGGAACATCGAGCGCAGCAAGCTCCGACGCTGCCGACCGCGCCGAGGCGCGAGTGCGATGGTCAAGGTAGCGGCCAAGAAGCAGGAAGAAGGTCAATGAAAGCGCAGCGTCGAAATAGGCATGATGCCCCGATAGCGCCGTTTCCCAGACCGAAAGCGCCACGGCGAGCGCGATTGCAAGCGAGATTGGCACATCCATGTTGAGGCGCCCGGTCCGCAAGGCCCGCGCCGCGCTTACATAAAATGGACGCCCTGAAAATCCGACTGCCGGTATCGTGATGGCCGCAGACAGCCAGTGAAACAGATCGCGGGTTGCATCCTCGGCGCCCGCCCAAACCGCGACGGACAGAAGCATCACGTTCATGTTTGCAAAGAACGCCACAGCAAGCCGCATCAACAGATCGCGACCTTCCAGGTCAGTCTCCGACGGGGCAAGCACGTCGGCGTTAAGCTCGTGCGCCTCGTATCCCAACCGGTCAAGCCGCCCGATCAGCGCCTCTGGCGTCACCCCGCGTTCGGTTTCCACACGCACACGCTTCAGCGTCAGATTGACCCGCGCAGACAGGATACCTGGCGCTTCGGCCAGCCCGCGCTCGACGGATGAGATGCACCCCGCGCAATGGATACCCGGCAGCGAAAGCTGGATCGTCACCGGTCCCGCGTGGTTAGGCAAGGCAGCCTGCTGCGCGCCAGCGACGCAGCCCGGACAAGCCGCTGTCGATGTTGTTTCGGCAAGACTCAAGCCGGCATCCTCACGTTTTGGGTCTTACGAACAGTTCGATCCGCTGGCGGAATTCCGTCCCGTCGGCGGCCCGCGCCTGAACACGCAGGTTCCAGTACCCGTACGCCAGATCGACCGGCGCGACATAGGCCAGACCATCGAACGCGAAAGCGGGCGTCCGGTCGTCTGCCACATGGGTCGCCCGGCCGAGTGTTGCAGAGAGCGCGTCGGGCCGCACCGGTACTCCACCCGCATCAAGGATCGTCAGCGTCAGCTTGCCATCCTCGATACGGGCGGACACGTCCCAGCCCAACCCTTCTTGTGCCGCACGGTCGCGGTCGAAGCTTTGACTTGCGACGTAGGAATTCTTGACCTCCAACCCTGGAAAGGTCGCGACTGCTTGCCAGGCGAGAACGAAGTTCACAGCCATGATTGTACCAAAGGCTGCCACTGTGATTATCAGAACATGCCGTCCTGTCAGTTCCCTGCCGCTCATGATGCGCCTCCATTGAAAATCGTGTCCTTGTGCACCCGCTCGCCGCTGGACAAATTCTCCACCCAGAACCGGAAACCGGTCCGTTCTCCACCTGCCGGGGCAGACCCGGGCGGCGCGATCACGTACACACGTTGTAGCATGGTTTCGTTTGCGGGAACTTCGACGCTTTCATAAGGCGTTCCCTCTAGCTGCACTCTAAGGGCAGGATCGCCCTTCAGCGTCACGCGGAAAGTGCGGGCCTCACCCTCTTTGTTCAGAAGCCGGACGTCATAGGTGTTCCGGATAGATCCGTCCGACAGGGTCACAAAGGTTGGGTTGCGCACTGGCGCAACCGTGACGTCCAAATCGGTCCGCACGAAAAGCGCGATCAGCAATCCGACCCCCACCAGCGACCACAGCGCGGTGTAAAGAATCGTTCGGGGGCGAAGCACGTGTTTCCAGATCTTGCGGGGCGGTTTGCCCGCGCGTTCTGCCGTTTCGTCCGTCAGTGCAAGATAGTCGATCAATCCTCGCGGCTTGCCAATCCGGTCCATAACGTCATCGCAGGCGTCGATGCAAAGCGCGCAAGTAATACAGGCCATCTGCTGACCGTCGCGGATGTCGATCCCCATCGGGCAGACGTTCACGCAAGCCATGCAATCGATGCAATCGCCGTGCTCTCTCCCGTCGTCGCGGACCGGTGCAGGCTTGGACGTTTCGGGCGCATAGCGCGCCACCTGCCCCGGTCCGGCGGCGGGCGATTCCGCTTCCGCTGCAATGGCGGTGGCACGGTCCCGGCGGCGCACATTGCCTTTCCCGCGTGGTTCGCCGCGCCATTCGCGATAGGCCACTGTGATCGTGTCCTCATCCATCATCGCGGCCTGTATGCGCGGCCACGGGCAGGCGTAAATGCAAATCTGTTCGCGCGCGAACCCCCCGAAAAAAAATGTAGTGGCCGTCAAAATAGCCATTGTGGTGTAGGCGGCCGAGTGCGCGTTGAACGTTACCAGATCAATCGCCAGAGTTGGCGCGTCGGTGAAATAGAAGACCCAAGCCCCGCCGGTGGCAAGTGCGATCAGAAACCATATCGCCCATTTTGTGATCCGGAGCCGGATCTTGTGCCCGTCCCACTTTGCTTTCCACAAACGAACCTGCGCGTTCCGGTCCCCCTCGATCCGCCGCTCGACAAGCAAAAAGAGATCCGTCCAGACAGTTTGCGGGCAGGCATAACCACACCAGACCCGGCCAAGCGCCGAGGTAAACAGAAAAAGACCGAGGCCCGCCATGATCAATAGGCCGGCCACGAAGTAGAATTCATGTGGCCAGATCTCGATCCAGAAGAAAAAGAACCTGCGGTGCGCAAGGTCCACAAGAACCGCCTGATCCGGCAGTTCAGTGCCACGGTCCCAGCGCAGCCAGGGTGTCAGGTAGTAGATCCCAAGTGTAACCCCCATGATCCACCACTTCAGCGTGCGAAAGTTGCCCTGGACGCGACGCGGAAAGATCGGCTCGCGCGCGGCATAAAGGGATTGCTGCTCGGAAGAACTCATTTGGCGGAATCCGGGTCTCTGTTCGCTCGCCCAAACTTGCAAACTGTCGACGCGCGGGCCTTGATACATGTCAAAGGCCCGCAAAGGCGCTTGAACTTCGGTTGCAGTACGCGCCCCTCTAGACACCGGAACCAGCGCTCTGTCGCTGCCCTTGATCGAACCTTTTGCGCGCTGGCGCGCCGCGGCACGCTTCATTGGTTCGACGAGGCGGCGGCGACGAACCGTTGCCGGGACCAAGGTCTGGCGGAGCTTCTTGCCGGAAATCAAACGCGGCGGTGCCCTGTGGCACCGCCGCTCTTTCGGCCCCCTGTCGAAACGCGCGAACAGGATGAAAGGAGGCGCGAACCTTTACTCGCCGCCGCCCAGCCCATGCACATAGGCCGCAACAGCGTTGATTTCAGCATCGGTCAGACCTTGACCCGGGCGATACTCCTCGGCCCACGCCGGCATGACGCCAAAGCGAGAGTAGGTAATTGTTTCGGTGATCGTCTCTGCCGATCCACCGTAAAGCCAGATCGCGTCGGTCAGGTTCGGAGCGCCGAGAGAGGCGTCGCCCATACCGGCCGCGCCGTGACAGGCAGAACACTGCTCTTCGAATATGACCGCGCCGGTTTCGGCGAGATCTGCATCATGCTCTTGCCCAGAAAGGCCCAGGACATATTGAACGGTGCCGGCGATCTCGTCTTCGGTCAGGATCTCGCCATAGGCAGGCATCTCAGACCAGTTGGCATCGGGCGATTGCTCGTTTCTGATCCCGTGGCGGATCGTCCAGGCAATATCGTCAATCGTCCCGCCCCAAAGCCAGTCATCGTCGAGCAGGTTCGGATACCCGGCCGCCTGCACACCGGCGGCACCCGAGCCATGACACTGCGAGCAACTCGCCCGAAATACCGCCGCACCCGCATTCCGTGCAAAGCCCAGAAGCTCAGTGTCGTCAGATAGTGACGCCAACTCGGCACCTGCCAGCCGTTCGGTGATCGCGGCGTTCTGTGCCGTCACTGCGGCGATATCTTCGGCGACTTCCGCCCGGGTAGAGTAGCCAAGAAATCCAGCCGTAGCCTGGCTGACCAAGGGCCAGGCCGGGTAGGCGATCGTATAGGCAAGACCCCAGACCACTGTAATGTAGAAGGTCCAAACCCACCAACGGGGCAATGGGTTGTTCCACTCTTCGATCCCGTCCCAGGAATGGCCTGTCGTGCCATAGCCGTGCTCGTTTGTTTTTTCTTCTTTGTTTTCATCTGAACTCATGACCGGGTCTCCGTATCATCCACTGCGGGGCGGTCTTCGTACTGGAAGGGAATGTTGCCAGCCTCGTCATGTGACTTTCGGCTGCCGGGACGGAAGGCCCAGACGATTACCCCAAGAAAGAAGGTGAACAACGCCAGAAGCGCCCAGCTGTCGGCGAACTCTCTAAGAAGCGAATACGTGTCCATGGCCCGCCCCCTACCGGCTTGGTTCAGGTGTGAAGGTCGAGAAATCGACCAACGTGCCCAGCATCTGCATGTAGGCGATCAGGGCATCCATCTCAGAGATTCCGGGTTGCCCGTCGAAATTCCGGACCTGCGCACCAGGGTAGCGCTCCACCAATCCGTCCCAGTCGCCAAGGGGATCGACCTGCACGCGGAAATCAGCGCGCGCGTTCTCGATCATTTCATCGGTATAGGGAACGCCGACAAAGCGATGCGTCTCCATCAGTTCGGCGATATGTTCGTCCTTCAGCATATTGTCCAAGAGGTAACCGTATTTCGGCATCACGCTTTCGGGTACCACCGATTGAGGATCGGTAAAGTGGTCGACGTGCCAATCGTCGGAATAGCGCCCGCCGACCCGCGCTAAATCCGGACCGGTGCGCTTCGAACCCCATTGGAACGGATGATCGTACTGGCTCTCTGCCGCTAGGCTATAGTGGCCATAGCGCTCGATCTCGTCCCGCATAGGGCGGATCATCTGACTGTGGCAGACATAACAGCCCTCGCGAATGTAGACCTCGCGTCCTTCCAGTTCGAGCGGGCTGTAGGGCCGCATCCCTTCCACATCTTCGATTGTGTTCTCGAGGTAGAAAAGCGGGACGATTTCGACGATCCCACCGACCGTCACCACCAGAAGCGATCCAACCAGCAGCGCCGTGGCGTTGGTCTCGATGAACTTGTGCTTGTCGAGAATTCCCATGTCTCCGACCCTCCCTATTCAGCCGGAGCCATGGCAGGTGTCTCGGCCTCTTTGGCCGGAGCACCCTTCACGGTCATCCAGAGATTATAGCACATGATGATTGCGCCAGCGAGGTAGAGCACGCCGCCAAGGCCCCGCACCACATACATCGGGAATTTCGCAGCCACCGTGTCGGCAAAGGAGTTCACGAGGAACCCATTGGCATCAACCTCGCGCCACATCAGGCCTTCCATAATGCCGGTGACCCACATCGACGCCGCGTAAAGGACGATTCCGATCGTCGCGAGCCAGAAGTGCCAGTTCACCATGTCGAGCGAATAAAGCCGTTCGCGGTTCCACAAACGGGGCACAAGGAAGTAAAGGCAGCCGAATGTGATCATGCCGTTCCAGCCCAGCGCGCCAGAATGCACATGACCGATCGTCCAGTCAGTGTAGTGCGAAAGCGAGTTCACCGCTCGGATCGACATCATCGGACCTTCAAAGGTCGACATGCCGTAGAAGCCAAGGCTGATGATCATCATTCGGATGATCGGATCGGTCCGGAGCTTGTCCCAGGCGCCCGACAACGTCATCAGGCCGTTGATCATGCCGCCCCAGCTTGGCATCCAAAGTATGACAGAGAACACCATGCCCAGCGTCGACGCCCAGTCCGGCAACGCGGTGTAATGCAGGTGGTGCGGACCCGCCCAGATATAAAGGAAGATGAGCGCCCAGAAGTGGATGATCGACAGCTTGTAGCTGTAGATCGGGCGTTCCGCCTGTTTCGGTACGAAGTAGTACATCATGCCCAGGAACCCGGCCGTAAGGAAAAAGCCGACCGCGTTGTGACCATACCACCACTGGGTCATGGCGTCCTGAACGCCGGCAAAAACCTGCACTGACTTCGATCCGAAAATCGATACCGGGATCGACAGGTTGTTGACGATGTGCAACATCGCGACGGTGACGATGAAGCTTAGAAGAAACCAGTTTGCGACGTAGATGTGCTTTTCCTTGCGCCGTATGATCGTGCCAAGGAAAACCAAAAGATAAGCGACCCAGACAATCGTCAGCCACAGGTCAACATACCATTCGGGCTCGGCGTATTCCTTCGACTGTGTGGACCCCAACAGGTACCCTGTCGCCGCCAGAACAATAAACAGATTGTACCCCCAGAACACGAACCAAGCGAGGTTCCCGCCCCAAAGACGCGCTGCAGATGTGCGCTGCACGATGTAGAAAGAGGTGCACAACAGCGCGTTGCCACCGAACGCGAAGATCACTGCGCTGGTGTGCAGCGGCCTTAGCCGTCCGAAATTCATGTAGCCTTGTGCCCATTCGAAGTTCAGCGCAGGGAATGCCAGTTGGAAAGCAATGAACACGCCCGCAAGAAATCCGACCACGCCCCAGAACGCCGTGGCGATGACGCCGGCGCGGATCACACCGTCTTCATAGGCGGTATAGTCGATCGGAAGTCTTGGCTCGTCGATCCTCCGAAGCGTGTGCAGAAATAGCCCGGCCGCAACGAGCATGATGATGATCGCGTGCACCATATAGGCGATATCGCGCGCGTAGTTGGCGGCAATTGCCGCCAGAAGCGCGATCAGCCCCAGAGCGATCAGCTTCACATAATCCCACATATCCGGTCCCTTCGTCTTTTGAACCCGGGACTGGCACTAGGGTACGGCACGCCCGGTTCTTCGAGACTGTACATGCCTCACTGCAACCGGGTGCTCCTTGATTCAGGTCAAGGGCGCCGCCGCGAGGCATTGATGCGGGTCAAGTACGTCTGCCGACGAAGCTGCGAAGATCGCATCGAGGAAGATCAATCCAACAGGAAGGATCCATCATGCCCTTCAAATCCATTGTGACCTTCGTGACCGATGCAGAGGCCGACAAAGACGCAACTCTTACCGCGGCGGCGGTAGCGGACGCGCATCAGGCGCACTTGACGGCCGTGTGCCTGGGTCTCGACCGGACAAATCCCGGGGCTTATTACGCAGGCGCCAATGCAATCGTGCTTCAGGAATCGCTCAAAGCAGCCCAGGATGAAGCAGCCGCGACAGAAACGGCTGTGGATGCGGCCCTTGGGGTTTGGACCTGCCCAACCGATACGGTCTCTGTCACCGCGCAAATCGGTGCCATTGCTCCTCTGATCGGCGATCACGCGGTTCTGGCCGACCTTATCGTCCTGCCCAAACCCTATGGGGATGGACGCGACGTGCAGAACGTCGTCGTGACTGAAGCGGCACTGTTTCGCACGCGGGTACCGGTACTGATCGTGCCCAAGGGTCATCAATCGAACATCGCACCGAAGCGGGTTGTCATCGCCTGGAACGAAAGCCCCGAGGCCTTGGCGGCGATCCGGGGCGCGTTAGAAATGCTGTGTGCCGCCGAAACGGTTGACATTGCGATCATCGACCCGCCGCAACACGGGGCCGATCGATCCGACCCTGGCGGAGCGCTTGCAGAGATGCTCGCGCGGCATGGGGTGCGCGCAGATGTGTCCGTCCTGCCAAAAACGATGCCTCGTGTCTCGGATGTGCTGGCGCGGCATTGCGAGGACCGCGAAGCCGAGTTGTTGGTCATGGGCGCCTATGGCCACTCGCGCCTGCGCGAGGCGATCCTGGGCGGGGCAACCCGAAACACGTTGGAATTGGCGCGAATCCCCGTCCTTATGGCGCACTGACAATTTGAGGGCTCTAGACACCCGGGCTGCAGGTCACCTACCGGGCTCCTGGCACGGCTAAACCAACGGGCCGCCGTCTGCGTCGTCACCCGTCTCTTCCAACAGCCGGTCCATATCCGGGATCACAACCCGGCGTTTGCCTTCCAAGTGAATCACGCCATCGCGCTTTAGCGCCGAGACCTGGCGGCTGACCGTTTCTAGCGTCAGCCCGAGGTAGTCGGCCATCGCCTCTCGCGTCAGCGGCAGGTCAACAAACGGCGCCTCGCGCCCGATCCCGGCCTTCAATCCCTCGTCGCGTCGGGCAATAATGGCAATCAGACTTGCGATCTTTTCCCGGGCGGTTTTCCGTCCCAGAAGCAGCATCCACTCTCGTGCCGCGTCAAGTTCGTCAAGCGACATTTCCAGAAGCCGCTGACTGACATGCGGCGTCGAAACAAGAAGCTGCTCAAACGGTCGCTTTCTGAAGCAGCAAACCGTGATGTCTGACACAGCCGTCACGTTGTAGGGCGCTGTCTCTCGCCCCGGACGTCCGATGAAATCCGACGGCAGAAGGAGCCCGACCATCTGGGTCCGTCCGTCCTCCATCGTTTGGCTCAGCGTTGCAACACCGGTGACCACTGAAGCGACAAAATCCATCCGGTCGCCCGCCCAGATCATCGTCTGGCCGGCAGCAAAGCTGCGGTAGTATTTTATGTCTTCGAGCTTCTCAAGCTCGCCGGGTTCGCAGCGTGCGCAGACCGCCCGATGCCGGATTGGACACTCGCTGCAGTCACGAAAATCGACAACGCTCTGGTTCATTGGTCAACGCCCCTTGATCGAAATCAATGTCCCAGGGCTCCTTTCCCCTCAATCCTATGTGACATGGATAGTGTGACGCAACTCCGCAAGCTCGGGCTCTTTGACGCGCGCGTGCCGCGGTATACGAGCTACCCGACCGCGAACCATTTTTCGGACGCTGTGGGTCCCGTGGAAATGCGCGACTGGATCCGCGCCATACCCGAAGGCGCGGAGGTATCGCTTTACGTGCATATCCCGTTTTGCCGCCAGCTATGCTGGTTCTGTGCCTGCCGCACGCAAGGCACCGCGACGGCGAAGCCGGTGGACGGCTACCTGAAAACCCTGTCCCGGGAAATCGCCCTTCTGCGACGCGCGCTGCCCAGCGGCGTCCGATTGTCGCGTTTACATTGGGGCGGCGGAACACCGACCCTTTTGAGCCCGGACCAGATCAAGACCCTTGCTGACCTGATTCTGCGCACAGCACCGATGGCACCGGGGGCCGAGTTTTCGATCGAGATCGATCCAAACGAGATCGATGCGACCCGGCTGGATGCTCTTGCTGCCGCGGGCGTCAACCGCGCCTCGATTGGCGTGCAGGATTTCGACCCAGAGATTCAGGCGACGATTGGGCGGGAGCAAAGCTTTGCGATCACGAAGGACACCGCAGACGGGCTGCGGGCGCGTGGCATCACAAGCCTGAACATCGATATCCTATACGGTTTGCCGCACCAAACCCGGTCGCGCATTGGCGACAGCGTGCAGAAGGTGCTATCGCTAAACCCCGACCGGGTGGCGCTTTACGGGTACGCCCATGTGCCTTGGATGGCCCGGCGCCAGGCGCTGATCCCGACGGATGCGCTGCCGTTGCCAGAGGCCCGGCTCGACCTGTTTGAAACCGCAAGAAATCTGTTTGCGTGGGACGGGTACACCGAGATCGGTATCGATCATTTCGCCCGCCCCGCCGATGGGCTTGCACGGGCGGCCGGTGCCGGGCTTTTGCGGCGGAACTTTCAAGGCTACACCGATGATCAAGCGGATGTGCTGATCGGGCTTGGCGCATCCGCAATCTCTCGCTTTCCCCAGGGATACGCGCAAAACGATCCGGCAACCTCGCGCTACAAGGCAGCCATTGTAAAGGGCAGTTTTGCGACCGTACGCGGCCACAAGATGAGCGGCGAAGACCATCTTCGCGCCGCCATGATTAGCGCACTCATGTGCACCTTCCGCATTGAATTTGAGGATATCTCCGCGCGCCAGAGCGTCGATCCAGAGAAGGTCGCGCGATATGCTACGCAAGTGACAGAGGCGTTTCCGGGGGTCGTTGCGCTGACCGGTGGCAGTTTGGAGATCCCGCCCAAGGCGCGCCCGATGGCCCGAATGATCGCCCGCGCGCTTGATGTCTATTCCACAGGGGGCGACGCCCACAGCGCAGCGGTCTGACTAGGCGTCCTAACGCCAGTCGAAGAACCCGTCGCCCGCGCGCAATAACAGCCCGCGCGCCAGAGTAACGCCCAACTCGGCCGCGTCTTCGATCGGAGCATCGCCCCCATCGGCAAGCGCGTCTGATCCATCGGTACGCAGGATCTCACCTTCCAGCCGGATCGTGCCCCCGTCGAGCCGCGCCAACCCCGCGATAGGCGTCTCGCAAGAGCCATCAAGGGCTGCAAGAAACGCGCGTTCCGCTGTTAACCGCTGGCCGGTTGGCTTATCGTGTATTGGTTCCAGCAATGCCGCCGCGCGGCTGTCATCACCGCGCCGCTCGATGCCGATCGCCCCTTGCGCCACAGCTGGCAGCATCTCGTCGGTTTCTATCGCCGATGCCGCCACCTCGGCCATGCCCAACCGGTTCAGGCCCGCCATCGCCAAAAACGTACATGCCGCAACGCCGTCGTCGAGTTTCTTGAGCCGGGTTTGCACATTGCCGCGAAATTCAACGACCAGGAGATCAGGACGTTTGTTCCAGAGCTGCGCCCGACGCCTGAGACTTGAGGTTCCGACTGCCGTGCCAGGTGCCAGATTTGCAAGGCCTGACGCGGTCCGCGACACAAAGGCGTCGCGGACATCCTCGCGCGGCAAAAAGCAATCCAGAACAAGCCCGTCCGGCTGCTCGACCGGCATGTCTTTCATCGAATGTACGGCGATGTCGATGCCGCCCGAAAGCATCGCGTCCTCGATCTCCTTGGTGAACAGTCCCTTTCCGCCGATCTCCTTCAATGGGCGGTCCAAGACCTTGTCGCCTGTCGTTTTGATGACCACGATTTCGAACGCGTCCTCTGGCAGACCATGCGCACGAGACAGCCGGCCTCGGGTCTCGTGCGCCTGCGCCAATGCCAGAGGCGAACCACGGGTACCGATCCGGAACGGGGCAGAAGGTGAAGGTAGGTCGTTGGGCATCAGCCGGTTGCGTCTTGACAATTGGACACCGGGAACGGACCACCTAAGACGGGAAAATTCAAGGAGAATCCATGGTCGCGCGCAAAAAGCTCCTTCGCAGCCTGTCGGGTGAGGTCCTGGACACGCCACCCATCTGGATGATGCGGCAGGCCGGGCGCTATCTTCCAGAGTATCGCGCGACGCGGGCCGAGGCCGGCGATTTTTTATCGCTCTGCTACAACTCTGAACTGGCCGCCGAAGTCACGCTGCAGCCGATCCGGCGCTACGGGTTCGATGCGGCGATCCTGTTTGCGGATATTCTTTTAATCCCCGATGCGCTCG
This sequence comes from Pseudomonadota bacterium, assembly GCA_038744785.1. Lineage (GTDB taxonomy): Bacteria > Pseudomonadota > Alphaproteobacteria > Rhodobacterales > Rhodobacteraceae > Ovoidimarina. Next base: position 53,837 of record JBCDLX010000025.1, on the reverse strand, counting down.
GGGCCGACCTTTGGTTTGTGACGGGCGAAGGCCCGCGGTTGTCGACCATTACGGACCAGGCGAGTTACGATGCGCTGAAGCCCGCAGACGGGGTGCACGATCATCTTGCGCCAGTCTACGAAACCGTCCGGATCCTGTCGCGTGAGTTGCCCGACGAGGTGGCGCTGATCGGCTTTGCCGGGGCACCGTGGACCGTCGCCACCTACATGATCGCAGGGCGCGGCACACCCGATCAGGGACCGGCACACGCGCTGAAGGGCGAGAACAGGGCGCTGTTCGATGCGTTGATCGAGCGGCTGACCGACGCAACCATTGCATACCTGTCGATGCAGATTGAAGCCGGCGCAGAGGTCGTGAAGCTCTTTGACAGCTGGGCAGGATCGCTAAAAGGGGATGACTTCACCCGCTACGCCCTTGAACCGGCAAAACGGATCATCGCAGCCCTGAAATCGCGCCATCCAGACGTTCCGGTAATCGCATTCCCGCGAGAGGCGGGGGACGGCTACATCGGCTTTGCGCGGGCGACCGGCGCGGATTGTGTTGCGCTCGACAACTCGGTTGCGCCGGAATGGGCGGCCGAACACGTGCAGAAAGACGGCTGCGTGCAAGGCAACCTTGCCTCGTCACACATGGTCACGGGCGGCCAGGCGCTGATCGACGAAACACGCCGGATCGTCCGCGCATTTTCAGGCGGCCCGCATATCTTCAATCTCGGGCATGGGATTACGCCGGACGCCGATCCCGAGAATGTGGCCCTGATGATTGAAACGGTGCGCGCTGGGGCCTGAGTTTGGGGCGAATGAATTGGCGCGAGGCTCGGGTTCGCGTTCGGAGATGTAAGCGGGTGCTACGCTGGGGCCCCGGCCCTTGGACACGCCTTCCGAAAGCCGAAGTTTCGCCACTCTTCTCCGTCACCATCACTAGAATGGGACGAGAAGATTACACTCGGGCAGCTTCGCTTCTATTCGGTGGCTTTACGGTCTTCTGTGTGGTCGTCGTTCTCGGCTTTACCGTTTTCCACTTCAGTGGAACAGGCAGTGGTTATTGGTTTGGGTTCCTAGTTTGGTTATTTTTTCATATCGTGGCACTCTTATTCGGGTGGGCGTTCTTAATCCCGAAGAAATCTATTCCGGTATTTCGCCGACTTGCAGAAGCGATAGATCCACATTTTGTACGGTTCCTTTGCGCCATATGCATATTCGTTTCATTCTCAATATCACTAGAAACTATCCTATTGTTCGTAGGAACAAACTTACACTTCGCAGAATCCATCGTTGTCCTAATTAATATTACACTTATTATTCTGCTCTTCCCATTTTTTGTATTTGTGTTTCCGGGATCCGCATGGTTTGGTATTATCTCCAGAATGAAAGGAAGGGACTTGAGGGACTTCGGGGTCCCAATAGTCGAGAAACTGCGACAAGACCCGGCGATCTTGAAGATCGTCATAATCGCCAGTTTGATCTGTTATTGCGTGGGGCTTGCATATTGGATGTGGACTATGGTTCCCATCGGCCATCGGCAAACCATCGCATCTCAGGCATGGTTTCAACTGACAAGGACCCCGGCAACCGCTATTGGCGTCGGCGTCGCGGTTGTCGTGATGTTTTCCTGGACCCGTGTTTTGTCCAGGAAAGACTATGTTCGCTCGACGCCCGCGGTTTTGGTCTATGCGTTGTTCTTTCTGCTCACATCGATCGGAGGAACCAAAGCAATCCTGCAAACCGCCATACCCGAGATGGCCGCTAAAGCGTTTGGATCAGAGATGATCATGTTTGGCACGATTGTTGAAACCAGCCTGCAAGAAAGAAGGAAATTTTGTTCTGGGACCACTCTTCTGTTCATCGAAGGTCGCGAGCAAGAATTCTGCAACGTTTCTCAGGAGTTCTTTGCGATTGTAGAGTCTGGCGATGGAATTGCGATCCGAGGCCGAGGAACCTGGTTTGGGCTGATCCCAGAGCAGGTTATGAAACAAGACCAGATTGCTTCGCCCGACGAGGCCGAAGACAGCTCCGACCCGTAAGGTACGGCGCATCATTCACCAAGCTGAGCGGCGCGGTGGCGTAATGCAGCACGACACAAGCAATACCAAGTCGCCCGGACCGGCAACCGTACGCTCTGGATCAGTGCAGACTGAGCAGGACCTGCAGGTCGCGGCTGCTCAGGTGCTCCATCAGTTTCCGATCCGCGCCATTCAGCGTTCCGCCGTTGGCAACGTGATCGCGGATCAGCCGCGCAATTTCGGTCGTCGGTTGATAGTAAAGATCCGGATGCTCATGGCTCAGCTCGGTCACCAGTTTTCGCAGCACTGCCTTTTGCTTCTCGGCATCGGTTTCAGATTTCTTCTCTTGCAGCATGTCTGGGCTCATTTAATCTCGCAGTTCTACAATTAGCGCGCTGTACGCCGGAGTGAACCCTGCCTTGGACGATTGGGACGCGGCATGCCATGAAGGCTTAGGTAGGACCCGTACGGCAACGCCTGTTCCTAGGAAAGAAGTTGCCTATGATCGATCGGTTGACGACCCTTTTTAATCGCACCGAGCGCGCCGAAGGGGTTCGCACCAAAACCGGTGCGCCCCGTGAAGAAGGGACGCGCGCGCCCTTTTCCGATCAGGTCCATTTGCTGAACGCCGATCCCTATCTGATGGTCGCGGATGCCGACCTGCGGCTGATTTCAGTCTTCGATGATCTGCGATATGATCGGGCTGATCTTGACATGCTTTCCGGGCCGATGCGGCGGCGCGCGCTGGCAAAGCTCGGCACTATGGGGTTTACCCAGCGTTCGGGCTCGGTGATCGAGAACCAAGCCGAAGATGTCCGGATCCATCTGCCCAAGTTTCGCGCGCTTGGAGCGTCGCCCTTCGATGCGCTGCGTGACACGACCCTTGGTCCACAGGACTATGCGCTCCTGACACCGACACAGGCGGCAGCACAAATCATTGACGGATACCCGACCAACACCGCAAAAGAGCGGCTGGCCGCGCTGGTCGTGAAACATCCAGTCAATCTGCTGCGTCTATTCGACTTTCTCGAACCGATCCCGAGACACCAGGATTTCAGACCCGCGCTTGGGCAATTGGTATCTCTTCAGAAAACGGCAATCTCAACGTCGCCGCTCAAGAACCGCTACGCCCTTCGATAATGGGAAGGCAAGCGGGATTCCGTGGTCCTACTGCGCACCAAGCCGGCAATCATCACATGCTGTCATCGCTCTCCAAGGTTCGCCGAGCGTGAAGATTTTGCCATGCGAGGTAGGCAGCATAACCTTCTTGGTTCACGGCATGTCTTTCTGCGAATCCCAAGGCGTAAAACCACTCCAAATCGACATCTGGAAGAAAGGAGAGCTTAAGTCGCAGATAGTTCGCTGCGCAGAATTGAGCTTCTCCGGCGGACATCCTGCGTTTGGCAGCGGTCGCGTTGCAGCTTTTGTGAAGGACCAGAAATTTCATGTCCGGATGGGATGGCAAATCCTCGGCTGTTGCGGCCATTGGAATGAAAAGGGCAGCCAACACACTAATCGCCAACCGAACCGAAGAGCGGCTATTCAACATGGGTTTCTCCTTCCCGTCAGGTTCATAAGCACCACGCGCCGCAACGAGGCGGTTGGTTCGCTAAATGAGGCGTCGTAGGGTCAGCTTCGTGTAGAGGACGGCAATTCGCTGAGCGAAATCATATGAAAGAATCCGAAATCAGTCTTGGCGAAACCATAATCGATCGTTCTACGGGCCGTCTGACGAAGTCGAACGGGATAGAAATCGGTCTTCGCCATCAAACGCGGCAGGTCCTTGTGAAGCTTGCTGAAACCCCGGGCGAAACTGTGACGCGTCAGACTTTTTTTGAGACCGTATGGGCGGGCACTCATGTCGGCGACGACAGCCTGGTGCAGTGCATTGCCGAGATACGTCAAGCAATCGGGGACAACGAAAGGCGGATCGTGGAAACCGTTCCTCGCAAAGGATATCGCCTTGCCATTGGCCAAACCTCACAAACCGCGGCGTGGAGCCGCAACCGCTTGACTTTTGTCGGCGCAGCCGTAGCCGCCTTGGTCGTTGCCACCGCCGTCTCCTGGACAATGCAGTCCGGCACCTCTGCCTCGGGGCGGTCTGTTGTCGCGGTGCTTCCTTTCCAAGAGCTTGGGCGATCTGAGCTGGATGGCGGACCGGGCGAGTCTGTCAGCCACGACATAATCGATTCTCTCGCCCGATACTCCGAGTTCGACGTGATCGCACGGCACTCGAGTTTCCGGTTTCGCGATCCGTCTCAGGACCTGAGAGAGATCGCGTCACAGCTTGGCGCTGATTTCCTCGTACAAGGCACTCAGGAAATCCGCGACCGCACGCTTCGCGTTTCGGTGCAGTTGATTGATGCGGGAACGCTTACCAATGCTTGGGTTGATCGTTTCGAGGTGCCTCTCGAGAACATGTTCGAAATCAACGATACGATCGCGTTTCGCGTCGCCCACAAGATCAGCACGTCGGTCGTCGCCATCAATGCCGCGGCGCCCAGATCCGCTGGTGATGTTGACGCCCTGATCCTCGACAACCGTGCTCGGATCATTTTCCAATCTGCACCAAGGCGGGAGAACTGGATCGCTTCTCTTGCGCTTGCACAACAAGCAGTCGATGAATTTCCCGAATCCGAATGGGGCTACCTCGGTCGTGCTCTGTTGCTAAGGATCGGCGTACGTTTTGGCTGGGCAATTGAGGGCGATGGCGCGCTCCTCGATGAAGCAAAGACCCTAGGCCTGCGCGCTGTGCAATTGGGTCCACAGAACTACATGGCCCACCTTGCGCTTGGGCGCGTGTTGATGCAGCGCGGCGAGATCGAAAGGTCGGTTGCCGCGCTTGAGGCCGCGGGCGAGTTGAACCCGTCCTCGGTGATCGTGTTGAACGCTCTGGGACAGGCCTACATTTATTCTGATAAGCTGGACGACGCGTTCCGGGTGTTCGATCGCATCGCGCAGATTGACCCGATCCAGGATCCGGTGTCGTTGTGGATGCGTGCTTGGGCCGAATGGCAGGCAGGCGAATGCGCCAACGCGCTGGACAGCATGCAGTCCATCCCGGCGATTCCACCCGAGGCAATGAAACTGCTTGCCGTGATCCATGCTTGCCTTGGTGACACCGAGGAAGCCGGCATTGCAGCAAGCGCCTTCCTTGATCGCTACCCTGACTGGACGCTTGCCCAGGAGCTAGAGACCAATGCCCGGAACTGGACGGTCGACGAACCACGCGACCGATGGATGGTCGCGTTGGCCGAAGTCGGCATCCCGGATTAACCGCGCACAAGGCTCGGTCCCGGGATTTGGCTAACGGACAAGTTATGGTCGACGACTGCAGGGTAGTGACCGCCGAACGAATGAACCGGGCGTAAACCAATCACTCGATTTCTGCGAAGCGGGTGTCCCATTGCGGTTCGCGGCGAACAGAACGGCCTGGCGCGCTGCGCCCTACCGGGCATTGGCAGGCACATCTAAGTGGCCGTTCGCCAGCCCCTACCAAGTAGATCCACGACCTTCGGTCCTTGCCACCGTCGGCCGGCGTGTTTTGACATTGGGCCCGAACGCTGTAACCTGCCTAACATTTAGGCGACTGGCGAACTTGTATTGAAACAGGGTCTTTTTTCCCTCGCAATGATTGCCACTGCTGGCGTGGCTGCGGCCGATCCGGATCCGAATGGCACGTGGTCCTGGGCGATCCAGACCGGTGTCATGACAAATGACCGGGCCGCAGACTCCTTGAACCTTGCGAAGGTCGAACTGGTCGACGAGTACTTGGTTGGGTTCGTGATCGGTTACGATCGGCAGATCGCGGAAAGCCGCTTTTCCTTCGGGGCCGAGTTTCAGATCAACGCCCATTTCGGCGACCAGGACTTTGTCGAATTCGCGTTGCCAGTTTCCCTTCGCTACCATCCCAAGACCCCTTGGTTGGGCGCTTTTGAGAGCTTTGCGTTCGGGTTGGGCTATTCCTATTACTCCGAGGTCTCAGATCTGGAGCGCAGCAACTATGGCGGAACGTCGCGCGAAGGATTGATCTACTACTATGTCGAGGCCGAGTTCGCAGAGCTCACGTCGGGTGACAACATCTTCGCCCGGCTCCACCACCGGTCCGACGGTTACGGGACGCTTGAGCCGGACGGTGCGTCCAACGCGCTGATCGTCGGGCTTCGACGAGACTTCTAGCGGCCAACGATCGATTCAATGCGACCCGGATGGACAGACGCAGAGTCTTTGCCATTGCCACCAATTGTAATCCGTGGCACGGGGTATCGGCGCGTGAATTGCGCCCAGATGGCGACTTGTTCCCTGGATTACGCCTTCTTTGCCGATTTCGGCTGACCCAACACCGATGGCAACGCGATGCTAGCGATCAGGGCACCCAGCCACACCAAAAGAGTTCCGGCCAACCAGTTGGCGATCCCGCCAATTGCCATACCATCACTCACGATCAGATCTGTCAGTCCAAGACCCAGGAAGACGACGACCAGAGACAATCCGCCCATCAACTGCGGCACCCACTTTTGCGACACTTTTCGCATGATCGGCTGCGCCACCACCAAGATCACAGAAAACAAGACAACCACAATGATAAAGGAGAGCGGATCTATCCGGAATCCCGGCAACAAGAGGACCGCCAGAAGCAGTCCGATCGCATTGCACGCCAAGTGTACGAGCATCGAGATAAGCGATTTCTTCATGTGCAATTCCCTCAAGTCGCCCTATTGAAGTAGCGCAAAACCGTCAGCGGCGCTACACCCCAAGACACCAGCGCAAAACAGCTTTCTGGGCGTGAAGCCTGTTCTCTGCCTCGTCGAAAATCACAGAATGCCGCCCATCCATAACAGCACTTGTCACCTCTTCCTCGCGGTGTGCGGGCAGGCAATGCATGAAAAGCGCGTCGTCCTTGGCCTTGGCCATCAAGGCGTCGTTCACTTGATAGGGGCGTAACAGATTGTGCCGCCGCTCGCGCGTGGCTTGCGCGTCATGCATCGACACCCAGGTGTCTGCAACGACAAGATCGGCGCCGGAAACCGCGCGGTCGGGATCACGCTCGATCTCAACAGTCGCCCCTGCCGCGCGGGCCCAGTCAACGAACTCGGGCTCGGGATCCAGTGGCTCTGGCCCCGAGACCACCATGTCGAAACCGAACTGACCGGCGGCATGCAGAAAGGATGCGCACACGTTGTTGCCGTCGCCCATCCAAGCGACCTTCCTCCCAGCGATCGGGCCCCGGTGTTCTTCATAGGTCATCACATCAGCCATAATCTGGCAGGGATGCGACCGGTTGGTCAGCCCGTTGATAACTGGAACCGTTGCATGCTCTGCAAGTTCCAGAACGTCGGCCTCTTCATAGGTCCGGATCATGATCGCATCGACATAGCGCGATAGCACACGCGCAGTGTCCGGGATGCTTTCGCCATGGCCAAGCTGCATCTCGCTGCCCGACAAAACCATAGTTTCCCCGCCCAGCTGCCGTACACCCACGTCAAACGACACACGCGTACGCGTCGAGGGTTTCTCGAAAATCAGGGCCACGATCCGCCCGGCAAGCGGGGTTTCGTCGTCGGGCATTCCCTTTGGGCGGCCTGACCGCGCATCTTTCATGGTGCGCGCCTGGTCGATCATTATCCGCAGATCTGCGGGATCGGTCGTATGGATATCAAGAAAGTGTCTTGTCATGGGCTCAGTCTCTAAGCGGCGTCGACAGAAAGACTTAGGGCCGCCGCGTCCAGCCGCCGCACCGCTTCGGCGATGTCGTTATCGGGAATGTTCAGGGGCGGAAGAATGCGCACGACATTATCCGCCGCCGGCACGGTCAGAAGGTTCTGCGCGTACCCGGCGGTGACCACGTCTGTATTTGGAACCCGGCATTTCAGGCCGAGGATCAGACCCTGACCCCGGACCTCTTCAAACACGTCAGGGTGGGCTGCGACCAGACCCTCAAGCTTTTGCACCAACAACCCCGACTTCCGCCGGACTTCTTCCAGAAAGGGGTCTTGTCCGACAATCTCGAGAACCTTGGCGCCAACCGCGCATCCCAGCGGGTTTCCCCCGTAGGTGGACCCATGCGTGCCAGCCGTCATTCCCGCTGCCGCCCGCTCTGTCGCTAGAACCGCACCCAATGGGAAGCCGCCGCCAATGCCCTTGGCGACCATCATGATATCGGGCTCGATCCCGGCCCATTCATGGGCAAAAAGCCGCCCCGTTCTGCCAATACCGCATTGAACCTCATCAAGAACCAACAGGATTCCATGTGCGTCGCAAAGATCGCGCAAGACCCTAAGGTCTTGATCTGGCAACACGTTAATACCGCCCTCGCCTTGCACGGGCTCGATTAGGATTGCGCCAACCGTGTCCGAGATCGCAGCCTTTAGCGCGGCCTTATCTCCCCATGGGACATGAACGAAGCCAGGCAACAAAGGCCCGAACCCTTTCGTCATTTTCTCGGACCCGGCAGCGGCAATCGCCGCCGAGGACCGACCGTGGAACGCGCCGGAAAACGTCACGATATCGGTTCGCTCGGGCTGGCCAGCGGCGTCCCAGAACTTGCGCGCCATCTTTACGGCCAGTTCGCAGGCCTCGGTTCCAGAATTTGTAAAGAACACGGTATCGGCAAATGTCAGGTCGACGAGTGTGTCGGCCAGGGCCTGTTGTTGGGGAATCTCATACAGGTTTGACAGGTGCCAAATCCGTCCGGCTTGCGCAGTCAGCGCTTCGACCAGAGCCGGATGGGCGTGGCCCAGGGCGTTCACAGCGATCCCGGCACCTAGATCCAGCCATCGCACCCCGTCGCTGGTAGTAAGCCAAGCACCATCGCCGCTTTCAAACGACACGGGAACACGGTTGTAGGTTGGCAGCAAAGACGGGATCATGGAACTGTCCTAAGTGAGAGGCCCAGAGGTGTCAGCGACTTGGGCACAAGTCAATCATCGAAGGGGGCGGACGCGTAAGGCGCGCAAACGGGGAAACCGTCAGCGTCGGTGTCGAAATCGGGTTTGGCCGGTTAGCGTCATACAGTGGTCGATATCGCAAAACACCGGACGGCGTCGACCCCTTTTTCTCTTGTCTGGGGATGCCAGCGCTGATCTAGCAAAACCGCAATGACAGAACGAGCCGCGCCATCTGAGAACCCAAACGCCCCAAGGACCCAAACCTTGGTGGCGGTCGGGCTGATGCTTATGGCCATGGCCTTTTTTGCAGCAACGACGCTGATTGCCAAGGCGCTTGGCACCGGCGCGCTTGGGCCCGACATGCACGCGATGCAGGTCAGCCATGGTCGGTTTCTGTTCGCATTCATTGTGATTGCCGCAACCGTGGCCATTCGGCGCCCGAGGCTCAGCCGCCCGCATGTCGCCCTGCACCTTGGGCGGACCAGCTTCGGCTGGATTGGCGTAACGCTGATGTTCGCGGCCGCCGCGCTTATTCCTTTGTCAGACGCAACCGCCATCAGCTTTCTGAACCCTGTCTTCGCAATGGTGTTTGCGATACCGCTTCTCGGCGAACGGGTTGGCCGCTGGCGCTGGCTGGCAGCAGCGATTGCATTCGCCGGTGCACTTGTGCTCTTGCGTCCCGGCGCGGGCGTCGTCCAGGCGGGCGCGATTTTGGCCCTGATCGCCGCTGTATTCATCGGAATTGAGATCACGCTAATCAAACGACTGGCGGGCAAGGAACGCCCGCTTCAGATTCTGTTGATCAACAACACGCTTGGGACCCTGATCGCATCCGGGGCTGTGCTGTTTGTCTGGCAGGTCCCAACGGCCGCGCAATGGGCCGCACTGGCCTCCATCGGAACGCTCATGGCCTGCGCGCAAGGGTGCTATGTTCAGGCCATGGCGCGGGCCGAGGCCAGCTTTATCGCGCCGTTTAGCTACAGCGCATTGGTGTTCGTCGTGATCTACGATGCGGTTGTGTTCGGCGCCCGCCCCGACGCCACCAGCTACCTTGGCGCGGGCATCATCATCGCTGGCGCGTTGCTTTTGGCTTGGCGCGAGGCGGTCCGTCTCAGGACTTGAGCCGATAGCCGATCCGGAACCAATGCCACGCCAGAATGAGCACCCCAAAGGTGGTCACCACACAAATTCCGAGCCCGAGCCATGGAGAGGAATCGGACACACCCAGAACCCCGAACCGCACCCCATCGATCAGATAGAAAACCGGGTTCAGATGGGTGATGACCTGCATTGCAGGAGGCAGGCCCTCGGTCGAATAGAACGTGCCGGAAAGAAACGCCAAGGGCGTAATGACGAAATTGGTGATCGCGGCCATATGGTCGAACTTCTCGGCGACAATCGCTGCGACAAGGCCCAGCGCCCCAAGGAAGGCCGATCCGAGGATGACGAACGCCAAGATCCAAAGCGGATACGTCACAGGCACCCCAAGGCCCGTGACCATAACGAACAGGATCGCCACAGCAACCAGCAGCCCCCGCGCAATCCCCCCGGCTATGTAGCCGATCACAAGCTCGGCCGAGGACAGTGGCGGCATCAGCGTATCGACGATATTGCCCTGGATCTTGCCGACCATAAGCGATGACGAAGTATTGGCGAACGCGTTCTGGATCACCGTCATCATAAGAATGCCGGGGGCCAAGAACTGCAGAAACGGCACGCCCATCACCTCGCCCCGCGATGGGCCGATTGCCAGCGCAAAGACCGCCAGGAACAGCCCCGACGTCACCAGGGGCGCCAGGACGGTCTGCGTCCAGACCGACATAAAACGCATGATCTCGCGCCGCGTCAGCTCATAGAGCCCTAGCGTGTTCCAGCGACCGAAGCGGCGCACGCCCATTTCCCGTAAACCTGTCATAGCCCGCCTTGTATCCCCGACGCGGGTGATTAGAATAGAGGCCGCAACGGAATTTTGAGCGGTCTTCGTATCGGAGGCCGCTTTTCAGATGGGATAGGTCCAATGTCCTGGACAGATGAGCGTGTGGAAACCCTCAAGCGAATGTGGAACGACGGCCAAAGTGCAAGCCAGATTGCCAAAGAGCTTGGCGGGGTCACGCGCAATGCCGTAATCGGCAAGGTGCATCGCCTTGGGTTGTCAAACCGCACGGGCGGACAGCCGGCAAAACCAGCCAAGGATGCCGCGCCCGAACCGAAGGCCGCGCCCCGGCCCGCCGCCAAGGAAACCGCGCCTGAACCGATCGAACGCCCTGCGATCCCGGCCCGGAAAGCAATCGTCCCTGCTGGTCAGCCCCTGCCGCCGCAACCGTCTGCGAACGAGATAAGTCCCGAGGCTCTGGCCAATGTGCGCGAAGTCGAGAAGAAGGCGCGCAAGATCAGTTTGATGGAACTGACCGAGCGGACCTGCAAATGGCCGGTGGGCGACCCTGCGACCGACGACTTTTGGTTTTGCGGCCTGCCCGTGCAGCCGGGAAAGCCCTATTGTGAAGCGCACGTAGGCGTCGCGTTCCAGCCAATGTCGTCGCGCCGGGACCGACGCCGGTAGGCACCTGATCTTCACTGGTCAGGCGGAATCGCGTGTGCGCGGCCGCCGTCCCCTACAACGAGATGATCCGTCTGGACGGTTCCCAATTGGCAATGGGTCACCAGCCTGCACATCCCAACTGAAAGCTACCCGCAGTACTTCCGTACCTCGGTGTCCCGAAGCCCTGTTGCCACAAGCATGCAGCGGTTCCGCGCCTCATAGTAATAGCCGCGCGCATACCACATGACAGCCTCCGGTTCGCTGCCATCCGACACCATCCAGGCGCCGCGCAGGTATTTGACCGCATAGGTTAGATTTGTCTGGGCGTCCAAAAGATCCGATGGCGCGCCCCTGAAACCCATTTGACGGGCGGTGGCAGGCAGGATCTGCATCAGCCCGTAGTAGGGGCCGTTCCTCGCATAAGGCCGATAGTCACTTTCCCTTTGGATCACGCGGTGCACCAGACTGCGCGGCACACCATGCGCGTCTGCCGTCGCGTTGATCATGGTGCGAAGCTCGGTGGTTTCACCGGGATAAAGTGGTGCAGCGCGGGTTACGGGTTCTTCGGGTTCGCCGTTGCCGCAGGCGCCCAAGACCAAAGCAAAAGTCAGGATCAGGTATCGCATCGCGTTTCTTTCTTCACCGCCCCACGCAGCCTAACCCTGACCAAGACGCATTGATATTCAATAGCGTTCAACGTCCATGCGCGGGTTTCGGCCTGCCCCTTGGGGCTTTCCTTGCCAGCCTGACTGGCCTATGGCCCATGCCATGTCGAACCCGCACACTCTGCGTCCTGATCTTGCCCGCGCCAACGTTCCCGGTGCCGCAACCCGTCCCGGTCAGCCAACCGTGGGGATGGTGTCCCTAGGCTGCCCCAAGGCCCTGGTCGACAGCGAACGCATTCTGACACGGCTACGCGCCGAAGGCTATGCGATCAGCCCAGAGTACGCGGGCGCAGACGCCGTGGTCGTAAACACCTGCGGTTTCCTCGACACTGCAAAAGCCGAAAGCCTGGACGCGATCGGCGAGGCACTCGCCGAAAACGGACGCGTGATCGTCACAGGCTGCCTTGGCGCGGAGCCGGAATACATCACCGGCGCGCACCCCAAGGTTCTTGCCGTAACGGGACCGCATCAATACGAAGCGGTGCTTGACGCAGTACACGCCGCGGTCCCGCCCGCGCCTGATCCGTTTGTAGACCTTTTGCCAGCGGCAAGCGTGCACCTGACGCCCCGACACTACAGCTATTTGAAGATTTCAGAGGGCTGTAATCACAAGTGCCGATTCTGCATTATCCCCGATATGCGCGGGCGGCTGGCGTCACGCCCCGCCCATGCCGTCGTCCGCGAAGCCGAACGGCTGGTCGATGCAGGCGTGCGCGAGCTTCTGGTGATCAGCCAGGACACGTCGGCCTATGGGGTAGATATTCGTCACGGCGAAGCAAACGGACACCGCGCGCACATTACCGACCTGGCCCGTGACCTCGGGTCCCTTGGTGCATGGGTGCGGCTTCACTACGTGTATCCCTATCCGCATGTGCGCTCGCTTATTCCTTTGATGGCCGAAGGGCTGATCCTGCCCTATCTCGACATCCCATTTCAACACGCACACCCCGATACGCTGCGGCGCATGGCCCGGCCAGCGGCGGCAGAGCGCACACTTGAACGAATCGCAGAGTGGCGTGCCATCTGTCCCGAGATCACGTTGCGGTCGACATTTATCGTGGGCTATCCGGGCGAGACGGAAGACGAGTTTCAGACCCTTCTCGATTGGCTCGACGAGGCACAGCTCGACCGTGTTGGATGCTTTCAGTACGAGAACGTGAACGGGGCCCGGTCAAGTGCGCTTCCAGACCACGTGGCAGACGAGGTGAAGGAAGAGCGTTGGGCCCGCTTTATGGAGAAAGCCCAGGCAATTTCGGCGGCGAAACTCGCCGCAAAGGTCGGCGCACGAATCGAAGTGATCGTGGATCTTGTCGAAGAAGATGCCGCGACATGCCGGACAAAAGCCGACGCCCCCGAGATCGACGGCAATCTCTTTATCGATGAAGGTCACGAAGCGCTTAAACCCGGCGATATCGTAACGGTCGAGGTGGACGAAGCGGGAGAGTACGATCTTTGGGGGCGACGCATTCTGTAAGGCACTGCCCTGACATCGCCGCAACTGAGTATTCTTTGCAAGATGCACTGTACTTAGCGGCGATTCTAAAATGATCCGTTTCCTGATCTCTGTTTCCGTTCTTCTTTTCTCGCTCCCCGCATTCGCGTCGTCACCGGCCCTCACGAAATCCGCGCTTTGCGATCTCATCGCGGCAATCGATTTGCCGGCTCTCGACAGCGCGCTTGATCAGCTAGAGCTCGATGCGGCTTTGGGACACGTAAGCTTTGACCACCAACGGGAGGTTTACGAAGCCTTCAAGGTCACGCATCCGGACATGGATGGTTTCATAAAAGAATGGCGACAGGCGCACCCGAATTCTGGTCATGCCCTCTTGGCGCGCGCAATTCATGATCGAAGTATCGCGTTCATTGTGCTGGGCGTAAAACGTGGCGATCTAACCTACCCTGAAGCGCTGCCCGAGTTCTCTGACCTAAGCAGATCTGCCGTGAAAGCGGCCGTTCTGGCCTACGAGCTGATGCCAGACCATGTGCTCGCGGCTGATCTTATGCTAAGCTTCGCGACCACGCGCCATGCGCCCGAAGAGGCCAGCCATTACCTGGAACGTGTCATGACGACCCGTCCAAATCACGGCTCTCTGGCGGTGGCGCTTTACGCCACCAATCCTGGCTGGGGCAGAAGCTGGCAAAAGGCAAAGCAGATGTGCCGGGATTGGGCGCCAAGAGTCCCTGATATGGACGGGTACTCGCGCGAGATCTGTCTTGTCGAAGCTGCATTCAGCGCCAGTCCCCAATATGGCCAGGAATCGACAGTGGTCCGGCACACGATGGCTTGGTCGAACCATCCCCGCGTGGCGCATGGGCGACCCTATGACCTCCTCACATCCGGGAAGCGCGACAATGAAACGGCGCGCGCCGCGCTGGCGGTGATTGAGGCGGATACAGACTAGTTTGACCTCGAGGCCGCAACCGTCTTGGATCAGTACTTCATGGCGCGAAACGAGACCTCTGCACTTCGCCTCGTGTTCGAGCGAAATCGGGACCGGGTTCAGAAAGAGCTGGAGTTCGATCCGCGCAACCCGGACTTTATTGGGGTACTCAGCGCAACGCATGATGGCTTTGGCCAGACATTGACAGTGCAACCGACGCGCGCAGAGCGCGTTGAGTTGGTCCACCAAGCACTGGCGCTAAAGTCCTTCGACCCCGATCTCTGGGAAGAGGCCGGACGTCTTGTGCGCGAAATGGCGTTCGATGAGGATTGGCACCTTGACGATGTGTTTGTGGCCTATCCCTACTATGTGAACGCGGCAGTCTATAGAAATAACGACCTGACGCGCTTTCTGAATATCGAGCGGATGTTTCGAGATTTGGTGCCGGGGCGCGATCAGATCATGACCGGACAGGACATTCCGCCGGAAGTCCTTACCAAACTGCGTGAGACAAGGATGGCGACCATGCCTGTCACCGATCTGATATGTCCGATGATCCGCGCCCGTCGCGTCGCGCTGGCGCTGTGCGGCCAAGTTATGGAAGAAGGGGCGTCCTGTGACTACGAAAGTCTTGCGGATCAGGCCGGTCGCGCGATTGTACGGAACGCGGAAAAGCATGGCATTTGCCGCTTTGAGTTCGATACGCCGCTAGAGGACCTTGTGTATTGTCCGCTGCAAGCCGCTGCTCGGCCAGCGGCACGGGACGCTTTCTGACGGCGCCTATCCCAACCGCCCCTCGATCGCATCCCAGATTGCACCGGCAACATCGATCCCGTCGAACCGCTCAAGCTCCTGGATCCCAGTGGGCGAGGTGACGTTGATTTCGGTCAGGTTTCCGCCGATCACGTCGATGCCTACAAAGACCTGGCCCTTCTCGCGCAGAAGTGGGCCGATTGCAGCACAGATCTCGCGCTCTCGGTCGGTCAAGCCGATCTTTTCCGGCCGGCCGCCCACATGCATGTTCGAGCGGGTTTCGCCCGCTGCCGGAACGCGGTTGATCGCACCCACCGGCCTACCATCAACCAAGATGATACGTTTGTCGCCCTCGGCCACCGCAGGAAGATACTTCTGAACGATCAACGGCTCGCGGTTCATCGCGCTAAACAGTTCATGAAGACTGGCGAGGTTCCGGTCATCGGGCGGCAAACGGAACACGCCCGCGCCACCATTCCCGTACAGCGGTTTCAGAATGATATCCCCATGGCGCGCGCGAAATGCCCGGATTACATTGAGATCTCTTGCGACAGTCGTGGGCGGGGTGAGATCGGGAAAGCCCAGAACCAGAAGCTTCTCGGGATAGTTTCGGACCCAGAAGGGGTCATTTACAACCAGCGTCTGCCCCGCCAGGTGATCGAGCAAATGTGTGGTGGTGATATACCCCATGTCAAAGGGCGGATCTTGTCTAAGCCAAACCACGTCCCAATCGGCCAGATCGACAGTCTCTTCGGGACCTAGCGTCACATGATCGCCGCGGACCCGACGCACGGTCATCCTGTGCCCGCGCGCTGTGACCCTGCCCTCGTCGAATGCCAGTTGATCGGGCGCGTAGTAGAACAGCGCGTGTCCCCGGGCTTGGGCAGATTCCGCCAAGCGAAAGGTCGAATCCGCATCGATATCGACAGATCCGATTGGATCCATCTGAAAGGCCACATTCAGGGTCATGCGCACGCTCCGTCAGCTGTGGCGCCTAAATGGCAGTGCGCAAGCTGGCATGCAATGGCGCGCCAGCGCAGATCGCGCTTTGCGCATTCGCCTAGGCAGCCGTGGCGTTTTCGATGATTTCGATCCGCCCGCTTCCATCGACCAGCGCCACGTCGATCCGCGCCACGGTGTCCAGGGCGCGCGGCTCATCTGCAAGGTAGGCTTCGGCAGAGCGCACGATCCGACCCAGCTGGCGCGGTCCAAGCCGCGCCGCCGCCGTCGCAAAATCACGCGCATGCTTGACCTCTGTAAAGATCACCATGCCATCCTTGCGGGTGATCAGGTCAATCTCACCTGCTTTGCTGCGCCAACGCCGCGCGGCCAAGGCGTAGCCACGGCGGGCATAGTGTCGCCAAACAGCGTCTTCGGCGGCAAGGCCGGATCTGTACGCTGTCAATCCGGCAGCCATCACCTCCCCGACAAAGACAGCGCGGCCTGGTAGACGTCGCGCTTGGGTAGGTTCAATGCATCCGAGACATGACGCGCGGCGTCTTTGACCGTCATGGTTCTCAATGCCTCCGTTAGCATCTTGTCCCGCTCATCTGGACCCGCCGCCATTCGGTTGCGGTCGACAAGCAGCACGACTTCGCCGCGTGGTGGGTCAACTTCAATCGACCGTGCCAGGTCATCCAGCGTCCCGCGGCGTGTTTCTTCGAACTTCTTCGTCAGTTCGCGACACAGCGCGGCATGACGGTCCCCGCCGAGCGTATCCGCCAGACACTTAACGCTCTCTAAAGACCGGCGCGCCGTTTCAAAAAAAACGAGAGTCGCGGGCACGTCCCTTAGCTCTTCGATCATCGCGGATCGCGCCGATGGGCCGGATGGCAGAAATCCCGCGAACATGAACCGATCTGTTGGCAGGCCGGCCACAACCAGTGCGGCCAGTAGCGCGGATGGCCCGGGCACCGCGTGAACCCGATGGCCCGCCTCTACGGCCGCCCGGGCCAAGCCAAAACCGGGATCTGCGACTAGCGGCGTTCCCGCGTCCGACACCTGTGCCACGGATTTGCCTTCGGCCAGCATCGCCAAGATCCGTGGCCGCTGCGCGGCACCGTTGTGATCGTGGTAGGGAAGAACGGGACGGCCGGACAAAGCTATGCCGTGGATTTCCATGAGCTTGCGCGTGATCCGCGTATCCTCGGCCACGATCACATCTGCGTCCCGCAGCACATCAAGCGCTCGCAGCGTAATGTCGCGCGCCGCACCGATCGGAACCGCGACGACGTAAAGTCCGCCCGTCAGCTCTGCCGCCTCACTCATGTCCGCTCCTGCAACCGCCTGCGATTTACTTGCCCGCCGCCAGCGCGTAGTTTGCCGCAGAACAAGGTCCCACCGATAGCGAGGTCGCTTATGTTTGCCCGCATTTCCCTGATCCGCAAGGCGCGGCGCTGGGCTCTGGCTGCGTTGGGTGCTGTCGCGCTCGCAGCGTGCCAGCCCGCAACACTTGGCGGCGGCGGGCCTTCGGTCGACACAAACGCTGCCGTTCCAGTCGCCCTTCTGGTGCCGAAAACTGGCCCTGTGCCCGAGGTTGGACAATCGCTGGAAAACGCCGCGCGTCTAGCGGTCAACGACCTGAACGGCGCCGAAATCGCGCTTGAGGTCTATGACACGGGCGGCACTGCCCAGGGGGCAGCCGACGCGGCGCGCGCCGCTGCTGGTGCAGGCGCAAAGATCATTGTCGGTCCACTTTTTGGCGATGCAGCGGCGGCCGTCGGCGCCACGGTCGCGGGGCGCGGGATCAACGTTCTCTCGTTTTCGAACAACGCGGCTGTCGCTGGCGGCAACGTCTTTATCCTTGGCCCGACCTTCCAGAATGCCGCGAACCGGCTGATGTCATACGCAAGCGCCCGTGGTGTCTCGAGCGTTGCGGTCGTCCACGCCCAAAGCCCCGCCGACGAAATCGGGCGTGACGCCATCGCTCGCGCGGCAGGCGCCAGCGGGGTCGGGCTTGCCACGACGGTGTCCTTCCCGCTCAGCCAGCAGGGCGTGGTCGCTGCGGCCCCGGGAATTGTGCAGGACGTCCGTGCATCGGGGGCAAATGGATTGGTGCTGACATCCGGGACAGCCGATGCTTTGCCATTGCTGGTTGGCACGCTTCCCGGTGCAGGGCTGGATACTCGTTCGGTTCAGACGATCACGCTTCAACGCCTCGACGTACCAGCAAACGCCCGCACGCTGCCCGGGCTACAGGGCGCCTGGTTCCCACTGCCAGACCAAGGTACCTCTTCGACATTTTCGTCCCGCTATCAGGCTGCGTATGGCGCGCGGCCCGACACCGTGGCGGGTCTCGCCTACGACGCGATAGCAGCCGTTGGATCTCTTGTAGCGGCCGGGCAATCGAACGCACTTACAGGCCAGGCCCTGACCCGCAATGCGGGTTTTGCGGGGGTCGGAGGCGCCTTCCGCCTGCTGCCCAACGGCACGAACGAAAGGGCGCTGGCCATTGGACAAATTCAGAACAGTCAGGTCACCGTAATTGACCCCGCTCCCAGAAGCTTCGGCGGCGCGGGCTTCTAGCCCCCCACCGACCAACACTCCTCTTCCCCTGATCTGTGCACCGGAGGCGATCTTCGATGCGTCGGCCTGCGCTGACGCGCTTGATGTTGCCGTTCAGTCGGCAAGCAATGCCCGGACGGCGCGGGCTGTGACCGTTTTCGATCTGAAAGCCAGGATCGAGATGGGACGACGCGCGATCGAAGATGCAATCCAGGCAAATCCGCGCGCCGCAAGAGAAGCGTCGCGTGCCTATGCTTTTCTGACTGACAACGTCGTTCGGGCGGTCTTTGGCGTTGCGTCTCGATTGCATCCGAACCCGAATCCAACCCGGGCCGAGCGGATTTCTATCCTTGCCGTAGGCGGTTACGGCCGAGGCGAAATGGCGCCCTTCTCTGACGTGGATCTTCTGTTTCTCGTGCCTTGGAAGACGACGGCATGGGCGGAAAGCCTGGTGGAAACGATGCTCTATATCCTGTGGGATCTGCATCTGAAGGTCGGCCACGCCACGCGCAGCCTGAAAGACTGCATACGGTTAGGGCGAGAGGATTACACGATCCGGACCGCGCTTCTCGAAAGCCGGCACTTGACCGGCGATGCCGCACTGGCGGGCGAGCTTGACACACGGCTTTGGAAGGATCTGTTCCGCGCCACAGGTCCTGACTATGTCGAGGCCAAGCTTGCCGAACGCGCTGAGCGGCACCGCAAGCAAGGCGGCCAACGCTATATGGTCGAGCCGAACGTAAAGGAAGGCAAAGGCGGGCTGCGTGACCTGCAAACACTCTACTGGATCGCCAAGTACGTGAACCGCGCGGAAAGCCCCGCCGAGCTTCTGGCGCAAGGCGTCTTTACGGCCGACGAATATGAGAGCTTTGACCGCGCCGAAACCTTCCTGATGGCGGTTCGAAACCAGCTTCATCTGATTGCCGGTCGGGCGATGGACCAGTTGACCTTTGATATGCAGGTCGCGATTGCGGCGAAGCTGGACTACGCCGATCATGGCGGGCGACGCGCGGTCGAGCATTTCATGCAGGATTACTTCCGCCACGCAACCACTGTGGGCGAGGTGACGCGCATCCTTCTGACAGCCCTTGAAGCTGACCATGCCAAGCGCGAACCGGGTCTGGTCCGGTTCTTGAAGCGCAGGAAGAAAGTCAAAGATGGTTACGAGATCCGGCAGGGACGCATCGCCTTTATCGACGAGGCGGTCTTTCTGTCGGACAAGTTGAACCTGCTGCGGATCTTCGAAGAGGCGCTTCGCACTGGCTACCTGCTGCACCCTGACGCTATGCGCAGTATCGCCGCGCACCTGGATTTGGTCGATGACACCTTGCGAAAAGACCCCGAGGCGCAGCGCATCTTTCTTGATCTTCTATTGAGACACGGCAATCCCGAACGTGCGTTGCGGCGGATGAACGAGCTGGGCGTGCTGTCGGCGTTCATCCCAGATTTCGCGCCGATTGTCGCGATGATGCAGTTCAATATGTACCACAGCTATACAGTGGACGAGCATACGATCCAGTGCATCGCCACGCTGGCGAAGATCGAGCGTGAAGAACTGGTTGAAGAGCTTCCCATTGCCTCCCGAATCTTGAAAGACGGGGTCAATCGAAAGGTCCTTTACGTAGCCCTTCTGCTGCATGACGTTGGCAAGGGGCGGGACGAAGACCACTCAATCCTGGGCGCACGAATTGCGCGCCGCGTTGCGCCTGCGCTTGGGCTTAAGAAGGACGAATGCGAAACGGTCGAGTGGCTTGTCCGCTATCACCTTCTGATGTCCGATATGGCGCAGAAACGTGATCTGGCTGACCCGCGCACAATTCGGGATTTCGCAAAGGCCGTGAAGACGAAGAAGCGGCTGGATCTTCTGACGGTTCTGACGGTCTGCGACATTCGCGGGGTCGGGCCCGATACCTGGAACAACTGGAAAGCTCAGCTTCTGCGGACGCTCTACCGGGAAACAGCGACCGCGCTTGACCATGGGTTGGAAGAGATCAATCGTGAGGCGCTTGAGAACGAAGGCAAACGCGCGCTGCGCGCGGCGCTGCCCGACTGGCCTGCAAAGGACCTGCGCACCGAAACCGCGCGCCACTATGGTCCCTACTGGCAGGGCCTGCCCACCTCGGCGCATGTCGTGTTTGCCGGGCTCTTGCGCGACATTAACGAGGGCGAAGTCAAGATAGACCTGTTCCCGGACGATGACCGCGACGCGACGCGGGCCTGTTTCGCTTTGGCCGATCACCCCGGCATTTTCTCTCGCCTAGCGGGCGCGTTGGCACTTGTCGGCGCAAATGTTGTAGACGCGCGGACATACACATCGAAGGACGGGTTCGCCACAGCGGTTTTCTGGCTTCAGGATGCCGATGGCGCACCTTATGCCCAGGACCGACTGCCGCGTCTGCGCAAGATGATCGACCGCACATTGATGGGCGAGATCGTGGTCCGCGATGCCGTGGCAGACCGAGACAAGCTCAAGAAACGCGAGCGCGCGTTCCGCGTGCCAACCTCGATTACGTTCGACAACGAGGGTTCGGAAATCTACACGATCATCGAAGTTGACACCCGCGATCGACCCGGACTGCTTTATGACCTGGCGCGCAGCTTCTCGGCCTCGCATGTTTACATCGCCTCGGCAGTGATCGCCACGTATGGCGCGCAGGTCGTTGATACGTTCTATGTCAAGGACATGTTCGGGTTGAAGTACCACTCCGAAGCGAAGCAGCGCACCCTGGAAAAGCGCCTGCGCGAAGCGATCGAGCGCGGTGCAGAGCGGGCCCGGTCATGACCAGAACCGCCAAGACAGGCGACCCCAAGGGCGCGGCGTGATGCGACCGATCCGACTTGTCCAAGGCTTCCTGACCGTTGGGGTCTGGACCATGGCCAGCAGGGTTATGGGGTTCCTGCGCGATATCCTGATCGCGGCCTTTCTGGGCACCGGACCCGTGGCCGAAGCGTTTCTGATCGCGTTCTCGCTGCCAAACATGTTTCGACGTTTCTTCGCCGAGGGCGCATTCAACATGGCCTTTGTGCCGATGTTTTCGAAGAAGCTCGAAGGCGATGAAGGCGCGGCCGCGTTCGCGCGTGACGCTTTTGTCGGTCTAGGCACCGTTCTTCTGATCTTCTCGGTTCTTGCGATCGTGTTCATGCCCGCGCTTGTGTTTGCGATGGCTTCGGGCTTCGTGGGTGACACGCGCTTCGATCTTGCGGTCCTCTATGGCCGGATCGCGTTTATCTATATCCTGTTCATATCGCTCGCCGCGTTGGTTTCCGGCGTCCTAAACGCCACCGGCCGCTTCGCCGCCGCGGCCGCCGCGCCAGTTCTTCTGAATGTGATTCTTGTCGCAATGCTGGCCCTGGCCGAAAGCGGGCTTGTGTCCGGACTTAGCCTTGCGCCAGAGGTGGCGCCCGGCGTCGATGGGCGGCATTTCGGCGATCTCCTGATCATCGGCGTCGTCCTTGCGGGGGCGGCGCAACTGGCGATGCTTCTGGCGGCTGCGTCAAGGGCAGGCTACCGGTTCCGGCCCCGTTGGCCGCGCCTGACGCCAGAGCTAAAGCGACTTGCGATCATCGCAGCCCCCGCCGCGCTCGCCGGCGGCGTGGTTCAAGTGAACCTGGTGATCGGGCGTCAGGTTGCGTCTTGGTTTGACGGTGCCGTAGCGTGGCTGGCATACGCCGACCGGCTTTATCAGCTTCCCTTGGGCGTGGTTGGCATCGCAATTGGCGTTGTCCTGCTTCCCGACCTTTCGCGCCGGCTCCAGGCGGATGATGTCACCGGCAGCCGCAATGCATTCAATCGCGCGGCCGAGATGGCACTCGCGCTGACTGTCCCCGCCTCAATCGCCCTGTGTGTGATCCCGGGTCCTGTTGTCTCGGTCCTGTTCGAGCGCGGCGCTTTCGATACCAACGATGCCAGTGCCACAGCCCTTGCAGTGGCCGTGTACGGCGCCGGCTTGCCAGCCTTCGTTCTGCAAAAGGTTCTGCAACCGCTTTACTTCGCGCGGGAAGACACCCGTACCCCGTTTTACTTTGCGCTCGCGGCAATGTTGATGAACGCAATCGTCGCGGTGGGTCTTGCGCCCATTATCGGGTACATCGCCGCCGCTCTTGGCACGACCGTCGCAGGGTGGGCCATGGCGATCCTGCTTTGGCGGGGAACTAGGTCAATGGGCGCGGCGGCCACGTTCGATGCGCGGTTCCGTGCCCGCGTTTTGCGCATCGTTTTCGCCTCGGGTATTATGGGTGCGGGCCTATTGGTCACCGCACGCGTTCTATCGCCTTGGCTTCAGGCCGGACCCGAACGCTATGCCGCACTGGCACTTCTTATTCTTGCTGGCCTTGCGATCTATGCGGTGGCAGGACTCGCACTCCGCGCTTTTGCGCTGTCGGATATCCGGGGCGCCCTGCGCCGCTAAGGCGGATCGTCCCTAGCGTTGCCGTAACAATCCCAGGACCCGCCGCCAACCGCCCGGGCTGACCACGAACGACAACAGGAAGCCTCCAGCAAACCCCGCGAGATCGGCAATCCAGTCCTGCCCGGCACCGAACAAAAGCGCCCACAGAAGCTGGATCCCCATAAGAAACGCGATCAGCGTAAAAGCCTGGTGCGTTGGGCCCCCTGTCAGCCGCGCATGCATCCACAGAAGAAACGAATACGCTCCGATCAGCCCATAAGCGCCGGGAAATCCACCGATTAGGGGTTGCTGATCGTTTGTCAGGACGGTCAGCGCCAGTGCCCCCAAAATCGACGCGCCGAAGAAGATCAACAAAACGGCGCGCGAGCCCATGACCTCGCCCACCATCTTTCCAAGCGCCAGAAGAAAAACCAACGCCATCAACATGTGGGTGAAACCCCAATGCATGAATGGGTAGGTTAGCAAGCGCACAAGTATCTCTGGCACCCACTGTCCCGTCTCTTGCGCGAACTGGAAGAGCGGCACGAAGAACGCATAACGCTCGATGGTCGCCAACCGCCATCCAACCGCCTCTGGCCCACCGACGATACCTTCGCTGCCCGCCAGGAACGCAAGCTCTAAGATCACCATGGGCAGCGCCAAAATAACGACGCCGACGGGCAATGGATTTACCGGCGGGGCGTCGGGATCGGATGTCATCTGATTGTGCTTCCTTGACGGTCCATCCTGCCCCGGTTAAGCGAGCCAAGCCTGAAAATCCACCTCTGGAGATACCGATGTCTGCGCCCACCTTCACGCCCCGCGTCTTTTCGGGCATCCAGCCCTCGGGTGGGATGACGCTTGGGAACTATCTCGGCATGGTCAAACGCGCCGTCGCCATGCAGGATGAAGGCCGGTTCGAGACGATCTATTGCATGGTCGATCTGCACGCGATCACCGTCTGGCAGGACCCGATCGCACTGCGCCAAAGCACGCGCGAGATCGCCGCATTCTTTATCGCCTCGGGCATCGACCCCAACCGGTCGATTCTGTTCAACCAGTCACAGGTCGCAGAACATGCGCAGCTAGCCTGGATCTTCAACTGCGTGGCGCGCATGGGTTGGATGGGGCGCATGACCCAATGGAAGGACAAAGCGGGCAAGAATTCCGAAAACGCCTCGCTTGGCCTCTTTGCCTACCCTGCCCTCATGGCTGCAGACATCCTTTTGTATCACGCGACGCATGTTCCGGTGGGTGAAGACCAGAAACAGCATCTGGAATTGACCCGCGATATCGCGATCAAGTTCAATAATGACTTTGGAACCGAGTTTTTCCCCATCACCGAACCGGTGATCGAAGGCGCTGCGACGCGGGTCATGAGCCTGCGCGACGGGTCGAAAAAGATGTCGAAGTCTGACCCATCGGATATGAGCCGGATCAACATGTCGGACGATGCCGACACAATTGCAAAGAAGATCCGCAAGGCCAAGACTGACCCCGAACCGCTTCCCGAAACCGTTGATGGCCTAAATGAAAGGCCCGAGGCCAAGAACCTTGTCGATATCTACGCGGCCCTTTCCGACACCACATCTGGCGATGTGATCGGCCAGTTCGCGGGCCAGCAGTTTGGTGCGTTTAAACCGGCCCTTGCAGAGCTTGCGGTGGGAAAGCTGGCTCCGATTTCGTCAGAAATGCGCCGTCTTATGGCCGACCCGGCCGAGATTGACCGGACCCTTGGGGATGGCGCGGCACGGGCGCGCGAAATCGCCGCCCCAGTCCTTTCGAACACGTATGAAGTCGTCGGCATGCTGCGATCGACCTGACCGGTCAGCTTGTCACCGCAGATTAATTGGACATGCCGGAAGCTTGGAAGTCTAAAGCGTGACCAAGCGAGGGGAAAACAATCACTGATAGGGGCTTTGTGCTTATGCATGGTCAGGTGAACGACTTCGAGCGCTACCTAGACGATTACGTCCCCGGAGTTGGTCCGCCCTTACACAACCACCGCGGCAGAAGTCTTGTTGGCGCTCAGGAACCGGTAGATGCCGACGGAACGCTTGCGGGAAATTGCCACGTCCTTATCGAGTTCCCATCGATGGACGCCGCGAAGTCCCGCTACAACGACCTGGAGAATAGCCCCTTGCTTGATCTACGGGTCAAAGAAGTGATCGATGGCGGGACGCTGACCATCTTGCAGGGGTTCGTTCCACCGAGCTAACCCAAAAGAAAAGGGGCGACCCGTAAGAGCCGCCCCATGTCATTCGCTTTGAATGCATTCACTCAAGCGTGCGTTCGACCTCTTCACGTGTGAAGATTTCGATCACGTCGCCTTTGCGGATATCGTCGTAGTTCTCGAACGCCATACCGCATTCCTGGCCCGATATGACCTCCGGCACTTCGTCCTTGAAGCGCTTCAAGGTCTTCAGCGTGCCTTCGTGGATCACCACGTCATCGCGCAGAAGCCGCACACCGGCGGACCGGCGCGCAACGCCTTCTGTGACAAGGCAGCCTGCGACATTACCAACTTTCGAGACGCGGAACACTTCTTTGATTTCGGCGTAACCGATGAACGTTTCGCGCACCTCTGCTGACAACAGTCCGCTGGCCGCAGCTTTCACGTCATCGACCAGATCGTAGATTACGCTGTAGTAGCGGATCTCGACGCCCTTCTGGTTTGCCGTATTCCGCGCGGATGCATTTGCTCGGACATTGAAGCCCATGACCGGTGCACCCGATGCCTCGGCAAGGCCGACATCCGTCTCGGTGATCGCGCCTACGCCAGAATGCAGAACGCGCACGCGAACCTCGTCGTTGCCGATCTTCTCCATCGCCTGAACAATGGCTTCGGCAGAGCCTTGCACATCGGCTTTGACCAGAATTGGCAACTCTGCGACGTTCTCATCTTCCTTGGCTTTCGCCATCAGTTGTTCGAGCGTTGTCGCTGCACCAGCCGCGGCCCGCTTTTCCTTGGCTGCGTTGGCGCGATACTCTGCGATCTCGCGGGCCTGGGCCTCGGTCTCGACCACGTTCAACACGTCGCCGGCCTCGGGCGTGCCATTCAGGCCAAGAACCTCGACCGGGACAGAGGGCCCGGCTTCCTTGACCCTTTCGCCCTTGTCGTTCTCCATCGCGCGGACCTTGCCCCACTGTTCGCCCACAACGAAGATATCGCCCTGGCGCAGTGTGCCATTCTGAACGAGCACGGTGGCAACCGGACCCCGACCCACGTCAAGCTGGGCCTCGATGACAGCGCCTGAAGCCGCGCGTTCCGGGTTCGCCTTAAGCTCAAGGATTTCAGCTTGAAGCACAATCGACTCCAAAAGATCCTCAAGGCCGGTGCCCTGGATCGCGGAGACTTCGACGTCCTGTACCTCGCCCGACATCTTTTCGACGATCACTTCGTGCTGCAGAAGATCAGTGCGCACTTTGTCGGGGTTCGCTTCGGGCCGGTCGATTTTGTTGATGGCGACGATCATAGGGACCTCGGCCGCTTTGGCGTGATTGATCGCCTCGACCGTCTGCGGCATCACCGCATCATCGGCAGCAACGACGAGCACGACGATATCGGTCACCTGTGCACCACGTGCACGCATCGAAGTAAATGCGGCGTGGCCCGGTGTATCGAGGAACGTCAGAAGCTTTCCGTCCTGGTCCACCTGATACGCACCGATGTGCTGGGTGATCCCGCCAGCTTCACCTGCAACGACTTTGGCGTTCCTGACCGCATCCAAAAGCGACGTCTTACCGTGGTCAACATGGCCCATGATCGTGATGACCGGTGCCCGCGGGAAAAGATCGTCTTCGGCGTCCTCGACGGTGTCGATCACATCCTCGACGTCGGCGTCCGAGACGCGTTGCACCTTGTGGCCGAACTCTTCGATGATCAGTTCCGCCGTATCCTGATCGATGGTCTGGTTCTGGGTCGCCATGATGCCGTTCTGCATCAGCGCCTTCACGACATCGGCGACACGTTCGGACATCCGGTTGGCCAATTCGCCGACCATGATCGCTTCGGGCAGCTGGACCGTGCGCACCACCTTCTCGCGTTCGACCGCGCCGCCCATCGCTTTCTGCCGAGCACGCTCCTGCTTTCTCTTCATAGCAGCGAGCGAGCGCTGCCGCCCGCCTTCACCACCCGACAGCGCCTGGTTCAGCGTCAATTTGCCGGACCGCCGACCACCGTCGTCGCGGCCTTTCGACTGTTTGTTCCGATCGTTTCGGTCGTCGCGCTCCTTGCGCGGCGCGGCAGAAGGTTTGGCAGCCGGACGCGAAGCAGCCGGTTCGGCGGCAGGTGCGGGCGCGGCAGCAGCCGCTTTTGCAGCCTCTTTTGCCGCAGCGGCCTTGGCTTCTTCCTCGGCCTTTCGCTTCAGCGCTTCTTCGCGTTCGCGTTCTTCGCGTTCCTTCGCCTCGACCTCTGCCCGGCGACGTTCACGCTCTTCCTCGCGCGCGCGCTCCTCGGCCTGACGCTTCTCGGCTTCCTCGGTTTCGCGCGCTTTGGCGGCAGCCAGCGCCTTCATCCTGCGTTCGAGTTCGGCGTCGGAGATACCGGCAGGCCTCTTCGACGGATCGCCAGACGGCGATGTCCCCTTGCTCGCGCTTGAGGACGCGGCGCCCGGCTTTGGGACGACCACGCGCTTGCGCTTCGTTTCGACGACGACGTTCTTCGTCCGGCCGTGGCTGAAGCTTTGCTTCACCTGACCCGAACGCGGCCCGCCGCGCAGGCCCAGTGTCTTTTTGCCGTCACTCTCGCTCATCCGTCTTCTTCGCCTTTCCGGCGGACTTGCCGCCGTCTGTCTTGCGCACGCCCGAAAGCCGCGTCGCGTCCTCTCCGACCTTGTCAGCGAGTCCGCCCGCAGCGAGCGCCGCATGTATCACATGTTCCCGTCCGAAGGACAAACCCAATTCGGACGCTGTCAGGACCGCAAAAAACGAGTCCTTTCCGGGAGGTGGCCGTAACCGGGACCGCTCGCGCGGCGACCCGTCCGTGGCCTGTAGCAAAACGACAGCTTCCCCCGATAAAAGCCACCCTTTGACCTTCTCGAACCCCGCAACGGCCCTGCCTGCTTTCCGCGCCATCGAGATCAGATCGACCACCCGGCGGGCAAGCGCGTATTCCACAAGATCCGTCATGCCATCTGGCACAGCGACTTGACGTTTCGCGCCGCGCGAGAACAGCCGTTTGTCCACGGCCTTTTCAAGAGCGGCGCGATCCGCCGAAACCCATATGCCGCGTCCCGGCAACTTGCCAAGGATATCTGGCACTACCGAACCTTCGGGACTGACAACAAAGCGGATCAGTCCCGCCTTTGGGCCGGTTTCCCCCGTCACAATACAGCGACGTTCCGGGTCGTCCTTCAATTTCACCTGACCGCCGCGGGTCAAGGGCGCATCCGGGCGCCTGAGATCAGGCGCCCGCCTCCACTGGTACTTGATCGTCTTCGACGCCCTCTTCGCCTTCTTCTTCTGCGATCAGATCGTTGGGATCGACCCAACCAAGTTGAATACGCGCGGTCATCACCATGTCCTGCGCTTCCTCTAGGCTGACATCAAACGGCTCTAGCACACCATCGTCTTTCTGGCGTTCCCCGTCGACGACGGTCCAGCCGCCGGCAAGCTCCCAGTCGGCGCAAGTCGCGAAATCCTCTAGCGTCTTGACGTCGTCTTTCGCCAGCGCTTCCACCATCTGGGGTGTCAGCCCTTCGAATTCAATAAGGCTGTCCTCCACGCCCATGGACCTCGCATTTTCCAAGGCCTTGGCATTCTGCGCGTCGATATAGTCACGGGCGCGAGCCTGAAGCTCTGCCGCCGTATCTTCATCGACACCGTCAATAACCAAAAGTTCGTCAACTTCGACATAGGCAACTTCTTCGAGGTTTGTGAAACCTTCAGACACCAGAAGTTGCGCAAAAAACTCGTCCAGATCGAGCGTGTCGACGAACAGCTTCGTCCGTTCCTCGAACTCTGCCTGACGGCGCGCCGATTCTTCTTCCTCGGTCATGATATCGATGTCGAGCCCCGTTAGCTGGCTCGCAAGCCGCACATTCTGACCGCGACGGCCAATGGCCAGGGAAAGCTGCTCTTCGGGAACCACGACCTCGATCCGCTCGGCTTCTTCGTCGAGCACCACTTTGGTCACCTCGGCGGGCTGAAGCGCGTTCACCAGGAACGTCGGCTGATCTTCGTTCCATGGGATGATGTCGATTTTTTCGCCTTGCAGTTCGTTCACCACCGCCTGCACACGCGATCCCCGCATACCGACACAGGCACCAACCGGATCGATCGAATTGTCGTAGCTGATCACGGCAATCTTGGCCCGGCTGCCTGGATCACGCGCCACGGCCTTGATTTCAATGATGCCATCATAGATCTCGGGCACTTCCATCTTGAAGAGTTCGGCCATGAATTCCGGTGCCGTCCGGCTGAGAAAGATCTGCGGTCCCCGCGCCTCGCGTCTGACGTCCTTGATATAGCAGCGAATGCGGTCGCCAGGACGATAAGCTTCGCGTCCTATCTTTTCGTTGCGCCGCAGAACGGCTTCGCCGGTGCCGACATCGACAATAACGTTGCCGTATTCCTCGCGCTTGACCTGACCGTTGATGATCGTGCCCGCGCGGTCCTTGAACTCTTCGAACTGACGGTCCCGCTCCGCCTCGCGGACCTTTTGCAGGATGACCTGCTTGGCCGATTGCGCGGCGATCCGGCCCATATCGACTGGCGGCACTTCTTCGATGAACTGATCACCGGGCTTGGGGTCGTCAAGATATTGCTTCGCCTGCTCAGGCGTCATCTGCGCCTGATAGTTTTCCAGCTCTTCCTCGTCGGGATCAATCACAGTGCGCACCCGCGTGAATGTCGCCTTCCCGGTCTTGCGATCGATCGAGACGCGAATGTCCATCTCGGCGCCATAGCGGCTCTTGGCGGCCCGCGCGAGCGATTCTTCCATCGCCTCGACGACCAGTGCCGGGTCGATCATCTTTTCCCGCGCAACGGCTTCTGCCGTCTGCAACAGTTCCAACTGGTTTGCTGAAGTGATGGCCAATCTACGTCTCCTCGTCCCCGTCGATGACGGTCCGAACCTCATCGAACTGCGTTTCGTCTACCTGCCCCGCATCTTTGCGGGCGCGCAATACGTCTCGGATCAGCTCGTCGGTCAGGACAAGCTTGGCATCCGAAAGCCAGTCGAATTTCAGACCGATCGTGGCGGGTTGTCCGTCCACATCGATCTCGATCAGCACTTCGTCGCCCTCAGTGCCCTGCAATGTCCCCTTAAACCGGCGGCGTCCGTCGATCAGGTCGGCGGTTTCCAGCTTTGCCTCGTACCCGTCCCAGGTGTCAAAATCTTTCAAGCGGGTCAGCGGCCGGTCGATCCCGGGGCTTGAAACCTCAAGCGTGTAGGCGTCTTCGATAGGGTCCTCGACATCCAAGCTCGCCGACACGGCGGTCGAGATTTCCGCGCAATCGTCCACTTCGATGCCACCATCGGGCCGTTCTGCCATGATCTGTACCGTCGCTGTCTTGCCGCCCATATAGCGGACGCGCACAAGCTCGAACCCCATGTCTTCAATGACAGGGACAATAATCTCGGCAAGGCGCCGATCGAGGCTGGCTTTGGCAACGAGGTCTGACATGATCCTAAGCACAAAAAAACGGGCGCGCGGCCCGTTGATCTTTCCCGGTGGAGCCTTGGGGATGGAAGCCGAGGCGCCGCTGTTCAACTGGATATACGGTCGGCTGACCCGGACTGCAAGAGGTCAGGCAAAGTAGCCTCGTTCGGCAATCCGTAGCGGATCGCGCCCTTCGAGCCCGCGAAGCCGCGTGGCATAACCGACACGTACCGTGGTTTCGCGGACCGAGACAGGCACATCGCCTGTCACCAGCCGCCGGTGACGCAACAGGGCGCGCGCAGCATGGGCAGGTAAATCGAAAGCAAGATCAACTCTGCCGGCCTCGAGCGCCGCAAGGCGGTCGGCGGGATCGTCCATCGCCAACAGCTCGACCCGATCAAAATAGCCGCCCCTTGCCTTGCGACCGTGGTTGTCCACACGGACCAGCTTTACCCGCCCGGGTTCGGTGTCAAGAACCCGGTAGAACCCGCTACCAACCGTCTCACGCGGGGGGGCTTCTGGCCGAATCACTAGGGCCGGATCGGTAAGCCGCAGTGGCAACTGCGTGTCGGGCGAATTTAAGCCAATCTGAACGTTCCAGTCGCTGGCCCGGAGCCGCCGCACGTGCCGCAACGGTCCGCTCTCCCTCATGTGCGGCATCAGAGAGGCGACGACATCCGCGGCCGTAACCGGTCTGCCGTCGTGAAAGACCGCATCCTGACGAAGCCGAATCGTCCAGTCGCGGCCCGCATCTTGGGTTTCCCAAGCCTCTGCAAGGACCCCGCGCAGGGCGCCACCCTCATCAAGTTCGGCCAAAGTATCGAACACCGCGCCCGGAGCCACCAGGCGGTCGAACAGATCCAAAGGAGCCGCGATCCGCAGCGTTCCGCCCCGCCGTTCGGCTGCTCCCGACGGCAGCCCCGCGACGGCAAGCGCCGAGGCAACGGCGCCCGACCCGATCAGGCTTCGCCGACTGATCCGGCTGAAACGGCGATCCGGCCCGCTCATTCCTGCCACTCCGCCTGCTCGTCCGGCTTGAATTCACGCCGAAGCGCGTTGGTCGTGCGCACAAGTTGCGCGCTGATGCCAGGTTCGGACAAGGCGTGACCCGCTCGCGGAATGATCGCAAGCCGGGCCCCGTCCCACGCGTCCGCAAGCCGGTGGGCAGAAATCGGAGGGCAAATCATGTCGTAGCGGCCCTGCACAATCGTACCCGGCACCCCGGCAAGCGCACCAATGTTGCGAAGGATGTGGCCATCCGATTCCAGAAATCCGGCATTCGTGAAGTAGTGGTTCTCAAGCCGGGCGAAGGCGCGCGCATATTCCGCCGGGCTTTCGCCCGAAGGCCCATCATTCGAGATCGACGCCAGTGTATTTTCCCAACTCGCCCAAATCCGGGCAAAGCGGGTTTCCTGCATCAGGTCGCCCGAGAACAGTCGCCGATGATATGCCGCGATCAGATCTTCACGCTCATCCGCAGGAATAGGATCGACGAAACGCGACCAGACATCCGGCCAGAACTGCCCAGCGCCACCGCCATAGAACCAATCAAGCTCGGCTTTCGTCATCAGGAACACGCCCCGAAGGATCAGATGCCGAACCCGGGCTGCATGCGTCTGGCTATAGATAAGCCCAAGCGTCGCGCCCCAACTGCCGCCAAACACAAGCCAGGACGCAATCCCCAAAGTTTCGCGAATGCGCTCGATATCCGAAACGAGATGCCAGGTGGTGTTCGCTTCAACGCTCGCATGCGGGCGCGAGCGACCACAGCCGCGCTGATCGAACAGAATGATGCGGTAGTGGGTCGGATCGAAGTACCGCCGCATTGCCGGGCTGCACCCGCCGCCGGGACCGCCATGCAACACCACGACCGGCACGCCATCGGGCCGCCCGCATTGCTCGACGTAGATCCTGTGGCCATCGCCCACATCAAGCATCCGCTGATCGAACGGGTCGGTCGGCGGGTAAAGATATTGGGTCGCACCCTTGGCTGCTGCCACTTTGTCCATCTTGCGTTATATAGCCCGGAAGTTCGCCCGTGCGACATCCGCCTTAGATTAACGAACTGCGAGCGTATAGATGCCCTCTACCGAAACAACTGTGGATTCCGCCGAAATCGCGAAATTCGAAGCGATGGCGGCCGAATGGTGGGACCCACGCGGCAAATTTGCCCCGCTTCACCGCATGAATCCCATCCGCTTGGACTATATCATAGCGCAGATCGCCGCAGAGTTCGGGCGCGAGATTGGCCGCGACCGCCCTTTCGAGGACCTGAAAGTCGCCGATATTGGCTGCGGTGGTGGGCTTCTATCCGAACCCCTTGCCCGCCTCGGAGCGGACGTTACTGGTGCTGACGCCGGCGCCGAAAACGTCGCCATGGCCAAGGTCCACGCCGATCAAATGGCCCAGAGCATCGACTATCGGGTGACGACGGCCGAAGCGTTGGCGAATGCAGGCGAAACCTTCGATGCGGTTCTTGCTATGGAAATCGTTGAACATGTCGCCGATCCAGCGGCCTTTCTGGATGCTTGCGCGCGCCTTGTTCGCCCGGGCGGCCTGTTGGTCGTCTCGACCTTGAACCGCACCGCCAAGAGCTTTGCCGCTGCGATTGTGGGCGCCGAATACGTACTGGGCTGGCTGCCCCGCGGGACACATGACTGGAGCCGATTTCTGACGCCTGATGAACTAAAGGATATGATCGATGCCACCGGGATGAAGACCGTGGACAGAAGGGGAATGGTTTATGATCCCCTGCGCGACGCCTGGCAGCTTTCGGATCGAGATCTTTCTGTGAACTACGCGGCCGTGGCTACCCAAGGGCAGCAGGCATGACACGCGCTTAGCTTTCGTCGAAACGCGTGCGAACCTCGCGCAGGACCCGAAGCGCCGCGCGGACCTTGTCGGGTCCAATTTGCTCAACCACATCGCCGACGACAGGCGCGATACCGGCTATCGCAGCCTCGCGCGCTGCACGGCCCGCCGGGCTGATCGATACAAATTTGCGCCGCGCGTCGTCCCAGTCGGGCCGGATGTGCACGTGTCCGGCCCATTCAAGCTTGGACAGCGTGTTCGTCATCGCCCCCCGGGTGACATGAAACGTCTCAGCCAGCTGTGCTGGCGTCCGCTCTCCACCAGAACGCGCCAGAAGGTTCAGGACCGAGAAATGCGAAAGCTCCATCCCGCGCGGCAGGGCCTTGGACAGGCGACTACGGGCTAGCTGATCGGCCATGAACAGCTCGCTGAACAAAGCGACGGCCAGTGACTCCTGCGTGTCTTGCATCAAGGTCCCCGGAATGCACGGTCATGCCGAAGCGACGGCACGCGTTTGCGGGATCTATCCACAAGGTCGGGATCAAGATCAACCACGGTCACACCGGGGTCCGTCCCACCATCGGCCAGAACGTCGCCCCAGGGAGAAACGGCCAGGCTGTGTCCGTGCGTACTGCGGACCCTGCCGCGTGCGGCCTTGTGCGTGCCGCATTGCGCGGGCGCCAGCACATACGACCCCGTTTCGATGGCCCGCGCGCGCAACAGCGTCTCCCAATGTGCCGCCCCGGTATCGGGCGAAAAGGCGGACGGAACGGTCAGGATGGCCGCGCCAGCCTGCGCAAGCGCACGGTAGAGATAGGCAAAGCGCAGATCGTAGCAGACGGTCAGCCCAATGGGTACATCGCCGACCTTGGCGATCACAGCCTGATCCCCGGGTTTGTATCCGGCCGATTCGCGGTATGTTTCCGTCGCTGAGATCTGCACGTCAAACATATGCATCTTGTCGTAGCGGGCGGCGACGCCACCATCGGGCGCGATCAGGAAAGACCGGTTCACAAGCCGGCTGTCGGGATCCTCGCCCTTCAGCGCCAGCGATCCGATCAGAAGCCAGATATTGTGTTCTGCGGAGGCGTCGCGCAGGGCAGCAAGCGTCAGGTCGGCGGCTTCGTACTGCAGGACCTCGGTCTGCCGGGTTCGGCTTGCGGATACACAATTTGTCACCTCGGGCGTCAGCACGAAACTGGCGCCGCGCGCCGCGGCCTCGGCCACAAGGTCTTGGGTAATGGGCAGGTTTTCGCTCGGGTCGTCGCTTGCAGTCAGCTGAACCAGACCCGCACGCAAGCCTTAACCCGCCAGCAACGCGTCTAGCTTGCCCGCCCGGTCAAGCGCGTAAAGATCGTCACACCCACCCACATGGGTCGCTCCAATGAAGATCTGCGGAACCGTGTGCCGCCCGTTTGCCCGTTGCAGCATGGTCTGGCGCAAGGTCGGATCGCGGGCGACGTCAAACTCCGCGAAGTTGATCCCTTTGCTCGACAAGAGCCGCTTGGCAGCATGGCAAAAACCGCAGAGGGGTGACGTGTAGATCTCAACAGCTTGCATGGCGCGTCTCCTGATATTCGTCAGGACATATAGGCGGTCAAGTGTCCTTTACAACTCGCGCCAGAACAAGCACCCGAACGGTCCTGGCTCCGGCTTCGTTCAGCGCCTGAGTCGCTTCGGTCAGGGTTGCTCCGGAAGTCATAACGTCATCCACCAGAACCACACTACGGTCGAAAAGCTGAGCCCCCCTTGCCGGATTGACCCGGATCGCGCCGGCTTGGTTGTTGTGCCGTTCGGCTTTCGTCATACGCTCTTGCGGGCGGGTTCGGCGGGTCCGGATCAATGCGTCCGGGACTGCTGTCTGGCCCCATTCCCGGGCGACTTCGCGCGCCAAAAGTGCGGACTGGTTGAACCGCCGTGCCAGAAGGCGGCTCCAGTGCATGGGCACCGGAACGACAAGCGCGTTTTTGGCGTTCAGCACTCCTCCACGGGCGGCCATCCAGCTCGCCATTGGGCGCACAAGATCAAGCCGATCTGCGTGCTTTAGACCCAGAACCATCCGCCGTCCCGCATCCCGGTATGCCATCACCGCGCGACCCTGCACCCAGGCGCGCGGTTCCGCGATGCAATCGTCGCACAGCGGGCGGGCGCCGGCGGCATCACCCAAAAGAGGAACGCCACAGGAATCGCAGACCAGGCCATCAATAAATGGTGTCTCCGCCCAGCAGGTCGTGCAAAGCGCGCCTGCGCCGTCGACCAAACCACCGCAGGCGACGCACTGATCTGGATAGAGAATCTTTAGCGGATTTTGCAATTTACTCCCCACGCTCCTACGTTGCGCGCCATGACCACCCCGCGCCTGACCGACCGTGCGGCCCTTCTGGCTCATCGTGCCCGCGCGCAGGACGCGGGGCTGTTCCTGCATCGCGTGGCACGGTCTGACATCGAAGAAAGGCTTGCAGAGGTTAACAGAACCTTTACCGCACCAGCCCTCGTCACAGGATTTCCAGAGGTATGGTCGGGATTGCTCCCACAGGCGACCGTGGTGTCCGATACCGACACCCTGAACCTGCAGCCCGGTGCCCATGATCTTGTGGTCCACGCCCTTGCGCTGCATTGGGCGGACGATCCTGTGGGACAGCTTGTTCAGGCCCGCCGTGCGCTGCGCCCGGACGGGCTTTTGCTGGCCGTCCTTTTTGGTGGTCAAACCTTGCATGAACTGCGCCGAGTTATGGCCGAGACAGAAACCCACCAACGCGGTGGGCTGTCCCCCAGGGTCGCGCCCATGGGCGAGGTGCGCGATCTGGGCGCACTCCTTCAGCGGGCGGGGTTCGCGCTTCCGGTCGCTGACACGCGAGCCCTTCCTGTGACCTATCCGGACCTGCGCGCGCTGGTTTCCGATCTACGTGCAATGGGTGAAACGAATGCATTATCCAAACGGGACAGGCACCCCTTGACCCGCACCGATTTTGCGCTGGCCGAAGCGCTTTACGCGAACCATTTTGCAACGCAAGACGGACGAATTCGGGCGACATTTGAATTTGTCTTCCTGACAGGCTGGGCACCGGCTGAGACACAACCCAAAGCCCTTCAACCCGGCAGTGCGACGCAGCGTCTGGCCGACGCACTCGGCGTACCCGAACACGGAACCGGCGAACGTCCGATCGGGCCAAGCGATTGACCCGACGGCCAATGCGGCTATTTGAATTTGCAGAATCCCCTGTTTACTACCGGATATTACGATGTTTGACGCCCAGAACGCCCACCAGACGGAAGGCACGATGACCAAGGGCTCGGATCAATCCCACTTGCCCGCCGAGCATCCGGCAGTGCCGCGTGCGAAGGTCGGTGTGCTTCTCGCGAACCTTGGCACACCTGACAACTACGACTACTGGTCCATGCGGCGTTACCTGAACGAATTCCTATCGGACCGTCGGGTAATCGATTACTCCCCCTGGATTTGGCAACCGCTCTTGCAGGCGGTCATCCTGACCAAACGGCCGTTCTCCTCCGGCACGGCCTACAAGTCGATCTGGAACCATGAGCTGGGCGAAAGCCCGTTGATGACAATAACCAGGGCGCAAACCGAAAAAATCCGGGATGAACTGGCGAAGGTCTTCGGCGACGACGTGGTGGTCGACTTTGCGATGCGCTACGGCAACCCGTCGACGAAGTCCAAGGTCAAAGCGCTGACGGAACAGGGATGCCGCAAGATCCTGTTTTTCCCGCTTTACCCGCAGTATGCAGGCGCCACCACGGCAACGGCGAATGACGAATTCTTTCGTTCGCTCCTGAACCTTAAGTGGCAGCCTACGGCCCGCACGGTTCCCGCCTATTACGAGCACCCGGACTACATCGACGCCCTGGCGCAATCGGTGGAGCGTGCCTATGCCGCAATGGACACGCAGCCCGACATTCTTGTTGCGTCCTATCACGGTGTGCCCAAGCGCTACCTGATGGAGGGCGATCCCTATCACTGCCAGTGCCAGAAAACGACGCGTCTTCTGCGCGAACGGCTGGGCTGGGACGAAAGCAAGATTGTGACAACCTTCCAGTCCCGGTTCGGACCGGAGGAATGGCTGAAGCCCTACACCGTGGAAGAGGTTGCACGGCTGGCCGAGAGTGGGAAAAAGCGTATTGCCGTTATCGCGCCCGCCTTTTCAGCGGATTGCATCGAAACTCTGGAAGAGATCAACGAAGAGATTCGCGAAAGCTTCGAAGAGGCGGGCGGAGAGCATTTCACCTATATTCCATGCCTGAATGAAGATGACGCGCATATCGCGGCGCTCGTTAATGTCATTCGGGACAACCTTACGGGTTGGATCGCACCCTGAAGGGCCTGTCAACGCAACCATGGGCGGTGGGTGCAGTCCCGTCGCGGGCGCCCTTGAACCTGCCGCTTAGATCAGCAATACCTGCGTTCCGTTCTTCGTCAGCGCATAGAGTTCGGCGATGTGCTGGTTATAGAGTCCGATGCACCCATTTGATGATCGGCGGCCAATCTTGCGCGTGTCGTGCGTCCCGTGGATACGGTAGTAGGTCCAAGAAAGATAAAGTGCATGAGACCCCAGAGGATTGTGTGGGCCCGGCGGAACATAAGCCGGCCATTCAGGATTACGCTTGCGCATCGCGGGCGTCGGTGACCAGTCCGGTCCTTCAACTTTGCGGATAATGCTTGTTCGGCCACGTCGCGTCAGATCCTCGGACATGGGAACGCTCGTAGGATACAGGCGGTAAATCGACTGATCGTCATTCCAGAAATGAAGGGCGCGCGACGAGATGTCGACCAGGATCGCCCCATTTCTGGTATGCGAAAAATAAGGCTGCCAGTCCTGCGCCCGGAAGCTTGACGCATTGCGGCGTACGGAGCGACCGCTTTCGAATTCGGGCAGGCTTTGATTGTCTGTGATCGCCTGCTGCGCTGTCGCCGGGGCCGCCAGGCCCATCACAGCCCCCGCTGCGCTGGTCAAAAAGGCGCGGCGGTCGATCCCCGTTCCTTGAAATTTCTTCATCTCAGATCCTCGATCAGTGCGCGCAAACGACGGGATAGTATGGCCGAATCGCCGCAGCGGCAAACCAAACGCGCCCGAGCGTTAGAGGACCAGTACGCGCTGTTTGCCTGTCTTGCCCGAAACCGCTACATCCGCAAAAGCCGCGACCGAAGCTGGATAGACATGCGATTTCATCTGATTGTTCCCGCCCTGTTTGCCATCTTGGCCGCTTGCGCCCCTCCGCCACCCCCTGCGATCGGGCCCGATGGGCAGCCGGCACCAACTGTTTATAGAATCCGAAGCTCGCAGGAAGACGAGATCAAGCTGCGGATGCTTGATTCCGTCAATGCGCTGCGCCGGGCGGCAGGCGCACCTGAACTGACGCTGAACGCACAGCTTACTGCCGCAGCCGCCACCCATTCCCGTGACATGTCGGTCCAGAACCGGCCGTGGCATTTCGGCTCTGATGGGTCGTCGCCGATCGACCGTGTACGCCGGTCTGGCTACGCTGGCCAGCTTGTGGGCGAGACCATTTCGGAAACCTACGAAACCGAAACGGAAACCCTGGGCGCCTGGATGGGGGACCCCTCGACGCGTGTGGTCATTCTCGACCCACGTGCTCGTGCGATGGGCTTCGACTGGTTTCAGGAAGAGAACGGTAAACTGTGGTGGACAATGGTCGTGGGCAGCTAGCCCACCCACCGATCATGCTGGATGCTGCCTTTGCTTTACCCGTATGGATTGGTCGGCCACGAACTGCGCGTCACACTTGAACCCGGCACAGCCATTCACGAAACCCCGCAACCCCGGGATCTGGCGAGAGGGGTCAAGGATAGATTGTTATCGGGGTTCCGTTCGGCACCATGGCATAGATATCTTCCATTTCCCGGTTCGTCACGGCAATGCAGCCCCATGTCCAATCGTCGTCGCGACCACCGATAAGTTTCGGTGTCCCGTGAATAAAGATGTCACCGCCGGGGCTTACACCCAGCTTCCTTGCTACCTCGATATCTTGCGCATTAGGATAGTTGATGCCAATCGAAAGGTGAAACCGGGAGTTGGGATTGCGGCGGTCGATAATGTACTGACCTTCCGGTGTGCGCCCATCACCTTCCATGGTCTTATGTCCCGTCGGTGTAAATCCCAACTCGAATTCGAATGACCTCAGCACTTCGCCATGGTGCAAAAGATACATCGCACGCTTTTCTTTCAGCACAACGATGCGGGTGACCTCTGGCCCATCGTAACTGCGAAATTTCGACGAACAGCCCGCAAGGGCCATCGCCACGACAATCATAGCCGTTAAGAATACACGGTTCATTTCTGCTCGCTCTGCCCCGTTATATTTTAAAGGCAACATAACCCAAAAGGGTTAACCATGGAATACGCTTCGATTTATTTCTTCGTCTCTAGCTTGCGTTCGATCTCCGAGAGTCGCGCAAGAACCTCATCGCGGTAGGCGTCTGTCTTCTCGCCCTCTTCGCTGCCAGCAGCCTCTTGCATCGAGTTGACGATCAGTCCGACGAGAAGGTTCACCACAGCGAAGGTGGTGATCATGATGAAGGGCACGAAAAATGCCCAAGCATAGGGATAGACTTCCATAACAGGCCGCACGATACCCATCGACCAGCTTTCGAGCGTCATGATCTGAAAAAGCGAATAGGCCGACATCCCGATAGAGCCGAACCATTCCGGGAACGACGACCCAAACAGTTTCGTCGCCATCACCGCCCCGATGTAGAAGATCAGTGTCATCAACAGAAACACCGATCCCATACCGGGCAACGCCGTCACAAACCCTTCGACCACCCGGCGCAAGCTGGGCGCAACCGATATAACCCGCAGCACGCGCAAGATACGCAGGGCGCGCAGGACACTTAGGGTCTGCGCCCCGGGAACCAATGCCGCACCAACGATCAGGAAGTCGAATATGTTCCAGCCAGAGCGAAAGAATTGAAACCGGTGGGCGATCAACTTCAAAACGATCTCGACGACGAACACGGCAAGACAGGCCTTGTCGAGCGCAATGATAAGCGGGCCCGACGCCGCCATCACGGTGGGAGAGGTTTCCAGACCCAGTACGACCGCATTGAACAGGATCACCGCGATGATCCCGTTGCGGACAAGGGGGGTGTTCAGCCAGTTCGCCAGCGCCTCTCGCGTCAATGATCGTCCTCCGTCACTTGCCGCGTGCCATATGGTCCCGTCGGAACGCGGCGACAAGTTCGATATGGGCGCTCCAACGAAACTGATCGACGATCTGCAATGAAGTCAGGCGATATCCTGCCCTTGTGAGTATCCGGGCATCTCGTGCGAAACTGATCGGATTGCACGACACCGCCGCAATGCGGTCGACCGTGCTTGCGCCAAGCGCCCGCATTTGTGCCTCTGCGCCGGCACGCGGCGGGTCAATTACAACGGCATCGTACCGGTTCAGTTCATCAGGCTCCAAGGGCCTGCGAAAAAGATCGCGGGTTTCAGTTGTTACGCGTTTGAGGCCCGCCCCGTGCCGCCATGCGCGATCCAATTCCAGCAGCATATCGGCGTCTCCTTCGACGGCGTGGACATCCGCGCCAAGAGCCAAGGGCAGCGCAAATGTCCCGCAGCCTGCAAAAAGATCGGCAACCTGGCTCGCAGAACCAACAGCGTCCCGAACCGCATCGCGCAGCGCGGCCTCGCCCTGCGGTGTCGCCTGAAGAAAGGCGCCGGGCGGTGGGACTGCAGAAACCGCATCAAAGCGCTGAACCGGAGGACGGCGTTCGACGATGACATCGCCATCGTAAGACACGCGGGCGAGATCGGATGCATTGGCCAAGGCCGCAAGGGCAAGACGCCCCTCTCCGTCCGGTGTGGTGCCGCCGCCGATAGCAACATCGACGCCCGCTTGGCTTGCCGTCGCCAGAAAGCGCAGCGCGCCTTTGCGTGACCCGAAACGGGCTGTAATCTCTCGAAGTGCGGGCAATACATCGACAAGCGTGGGATCCAGCACCTTACACCCCGGCACAGGGACAACCGTGTCCGAGGCGCGGGCATGAAACCCCACAACCGGCCCCGATTTCAGCCGCCGACCCGTGAAGGCCGCGCGCCGCCGTGTTCCCGAAGGAGAGGTCGAGATCTCTCCCACCGGTGCTGTCACGCCTTGCGCGGTCAGCGCGGCGTGCACCATGTCTGTCTTCCAACCAGCGACGAAGCTGTCTGAAGCGTGCATAAGCGCGCATCCGCCACAAGATCTGTAGTGCTGGCAGGGCGCAGCTACGCGGTCCGGTGACGGCTGAACGATCTTTGGCGACAAGATCCGGTCGCCGTCGCGCTCTCCATCCACCGTTTCGCCCGGAAGCGTGCGCGCCGCATAGACGGGCCCGGCTGCAATACCGTCGCCGCGGTGTCCCAATCGTTCGATAAGGATCGTCACTCCGCCGCCTCGGTCAGCCCGATGAACCCACCCGACTGACGCGCCCAGAAGCGCGCGTAAAGCCCGTCCCTGGCAAGCAGATCGCGATGGGTACCCTGTTCGACGATCTGTCCTTCGTCCAGAACGATGATCCTGTCCATACTGGCCAAGGTTGACAGGCGGTGCGCAATGGCAAGGACGGTCTTTCCTTCCATCACCCGTTCGAGCGCGGTCTGAATCTGCGCCTCGACCTCGCTGTCCAAGGCACTTGTCGCCTCGTCAAGAACAAGGATCGGAGCGTCCTTCAGAATAGCCCGTGCCAATGCAATGCGTTGGCGCTGGCCGCCCGATAGCTTTACACCGCGCTCGCCAAGATGCGCGTCGTAGCCCTGACGGCCAACATGGTCTTGCAGATCCAAGATGAATGCATGTGCTTCGGCGCGTTTTGCTGCGGCAATCATCTCGGCCTCAGCGGCATCCGGCCGCCCGTAAAGGATGTTCTCGCGCGCCGATCGGTTGAACATGGCCGTTTCCTGCGTGACCATACCGATCCCGCGTCTCAGGCTTTCCTGTGTCAGGTCTCGGATGTCGCGATCGGCGATCGTGATCCGCCCCGCCTCGGGGTCATAAAACCGCAGAAGCAGCGATACGAGCGTCGATTTCCCGGCTCCTGAGGCGCCAACGATCCCAACCTTCTCGCCCGGTTTGATGCAGAGGTCGATCCCGCCGACGCCACCGGTCTGACGACCGTATGCAAATCGCACGTCTTCGAACGCGATCGCGCCGGTGCCGTCCAGATCGCGCGCCGTTTCGGCATCTGGCAATCGCACGGGCCGGGCCAGCGTTCGCATGCCGTCCTCAACCTCGCCAACGTTCGAATACACGGCCATAAGGGTGAAGCTGACCCATCCGGTCATCTGCGCGACCCGGATCGACACCGCGCCGGCCGCAGCAATGTCACCGGGACTTGCAAGCCCCTGCCGCCACAGAAGCAGTGCGCCCCCGATCAAGAGCACCGGCAGTGTGCCCGCAAGTGTCATCAAGGCGAACCGGAATGCCGCCGCCATCCAACCGAAATGAAGGGCCTTCTGACGAAACGTTTCCATCGCATCGAGCGCCGCCTGGTCTTCGTGATCCGCCAGCGCAAAAAGCTTGACGGTTTTGATGTTGGTTATCGTATCTACGACCTGCCCGGACACCATTGCGCGCGCGCCGGCACGTGCGGCCGACCGACGCCGTATCTCTGGCAAGAAGTAGCGGATCAGCCAAAAATACCCCACAAGCCAAATCGCCAGAACAAGTGCGATGCGCCAGTCTATGGCTGTCAGAAGAAGCGC
Source organism: Pseudomonadota bacterium (assembly GCA_038744785.1). Taxonomy (GTDB): domain Bacteria; phylum Pseudomonadota; class Alphaproteobacteria; order Rhodobacterales; family Rhodobacteraceae; genus Ovoidimarina. The sequence continues at coordinate 10,584 of JBCDLX010000025.1, read as the reverse complement.
TGAGCCGACCAGTGACGCGACCGCGAAGAAACCAACATTGATCACTTCGGAAGCCACATCGGTCAGCGCTCGCGCCGCCTGCATCTGCTTCTGGGCGATCCGGCCCGCGAAATCGTCGTCAAAAAAGGTCACCGACTGGCCCAGCGTCCACCGGTTAAGCCGCGACAAGACAAGCGGCGTCACGTTCGGCTGAACAACGATAGAGTTGGCCGCAGCCGACAAACCGAACGACACAGGACGCAGCAGAACGAAGAACGAGACGAAGCCCAGAAGCAGAAGCCAGTTTTCGGCGAAATACGCGGCCGGCCCGGTCTCAAGCGCGGTGTCGATCACGCGGCCAAGGACAAGGGCCGTAACTACTTCCAGCGTCCCGGCCAGCGCCGACAAAAGCCCCGCGACCCACAGGACCGGCATCGCGCCCTTCAACGCCCAGCGAAAGAACGCCCAAAGCGTATCCGGCGGCGGACCGTCCGCGGGTTGGAAGCCGTCTACCAGATCGCCGATACTCACTCTGCCGCCTCCGCCGCACGGTCCGTTCCGATGAACCCGCCCGACTGCCGGGTCCAGAACCCTGCATATAGTCCGCCGTGCGCCAGAAGCGCCTCGTGGCCGCCGTCTTCGACGATCCGGCCACCGTCGATGACGATGATCCGGTCCATTTGCGCGATGGTCGACAGGCGGTGTGCGATGGCAATAACCGTCTTGCCGTCCATCAACCCGTAAAGCGTCTCAAGAATCGATGCCTCGACCTCGGAATCAAGCGCGCTTGTCGCCTCGTCCAGGACCAGAATGGGGGCATCCTTCAGGATCGCCCGCGCCAGCGCGATCCTTTGCCGCTGCCCCCCGGAAAGCTTTACACCTCGTTCGCCCAGATAGGCGGCATAGCCCGCTCGCCCTTCATGATCGCGCAGATCCTGAATGAAATCATGTGCCTCGGCAGCCTTTGCCGCTTCAATCACATCCGGCTCGGTCGAGTCGGGGCTGCCGTAACGGATGTTGTCGGATGCGGGGCGGTTGAACATCGATACGTCTTGCCGGACGACGGATACAAGCCGACGCAGACCCGATTGCGTCATGGCGCGGATGTCGGTGCCGCCCAGCGTAATCCGACCGCCTTCGACATCGTAGAGCCGAAGAAGCAGCGACACGAGGGTCGACTTCCCCGCCCCTGACGCGCCGACAAGCGCAACCTTTTCACCGGGCGCGATCGTCAGGTCAATCCCGTCCACCGCGGCAATCGCACCGCCATAGGAAAAGCGGACATCTTCGAACCGGATTTCGCCTGCCACCATGGGCGCCTCTGCACCGATGGCGTCCACGACGTCATACGCCGGGGTCAGCGTTCTGATACCGTCCTGAACTTCGCCGATATTGGCATAGATAATCACTGCCGTCCGTCCCAGCCGGTTCGTCACCATGCCAAGGCGCGTCGACACCATAGACACCATCGCGACATCGCCTGCCGTTGCGACCCCCCGCGACCATAGCCAGAGCGCGCCAAGGATCGACGCGAAAGGCAGGACGCCCGACAACAGCGTCAGCGCCAGCCGAAACCACATCGACAGCATGCCGAACTCGATGGACCTTAGGCGGAGCGTTTCCATCGACGCCTCTGCGGCACGGTCCTCGACCGTGTTCTCGGCAAAAAGCTTAACCGTCGCGATGTTTGTGATCGTATCAACGATCTGCCCCGATACGGAGGCCCGCGCGCCCGCACGCGCCTTGGACCGCCTGCGCACCTCGGGAATAAAAAGCCGCAAGGTTCCGACATAGACCACCCCCCAGACGGCAAAAACCAGAAGCAAGCGCGGATCGAGCCCTGCCATCAGCATTAGACCCGCCACAAACATCGCGATGGCATAGACACCGATATCCAGAACCTCGGTCACCACAAGCGTCAGGGCATTGGCGGTCTGGACTTCCTTCTGCGCAATGCGGCCTGCGAAATCGTTCTCGAAATACCGCATGGAATGACCCAGAGTGTAGCGATTCACCCGGCTCAGGATCAGTGGAAAGAGATGCGCGGTCAGAACGACATTTGTGACCCCCGAGTCAGCCGCGAAAAGAATGGGGCGGAGGATGATAAGAAGAACAAAGCCCACGGCGAAGACCCCAGCCAGGACCAGGCTGAACCCCTCCGCCCCAGCGGAGATGGCCCGGTCAATGGCCCATCCGGTGAACCAGGCTGTCGCGATCTCGGTCAGGGCCGCGAGGATGATGATAACCGTCGCGCCGATCATCGCGCCGCCCGCACCCGCCAGCGCCCATCGCGCGAACGGTCCAAAAGTCCGCGGCGGGGGTCCGTCCGCCAGGGCGTAGGGCGGTATCACCCGGGCCAACCGGTCGGGCAGGTTCATTCTGCCGCCTCCGGCGCGTCTTCCTCCGTGTCAATGAAACCGCCCGATTGCCTGGTCCAGAACCGCGCGTAAAGCCCGCCCTGGGCCAAAAGCGCGTCATGCGTGCCCTCTTCCACGATCCGGCCATCGTCCATCACAAGAATGCGGTCCATTCGACTAATCGTCGAAAGTCGATGGGCGATGGCGATCACCGTTTTACCTTCCATAAGGCCATAAAGTGTGTCCTGAATGGCGGCCTCGACTTCGGAATCAAGCGCGCTCGTCGCCTCGTCCAACACAAGGATCGGCGCGTTCTTCAGGATCACACGCGCCAGAGCGATCCGCTGGCGCTGACCCCCCGAAAGCTTCACGCCCCGCTCGCCAACCTGCGCGTCATAGCCTTTGCGGCCTTCTGCATCCTCAAGGTCAAGGATGAACGCATGCGCCTGGGCACGCTCGGCCGCGGCGACCACTTCTGCTTGGGTCGCCTCGGGGCGACCATAAAGGATGTTGTCTCGCACAGAACGGTGCAGCAGCGAGCTGTCTTGCTGAACCATCCCGATCTGGCGTCGCAAGCTTTCTTGTGTCACCCCGGCAATGTTTTGACCGTCGATGTCGATCCGCCCCTTGTCGGCGTCATAGAACCGCAAAAGGAGCTTCACGAGCGTCGATTTCCCTGCGCCCGACCGTCCAATCAGCCCGATTTTCTCGCCTGGCTCGATGGTTAAATCGACCCCCTCGACCCCACCGACTTCGCGCCCGTAGTGGTGGCCCAGCCCGATCAGATCGACCCGACCGTCTGTCAGCGACAGGGCCCGGGCAGCCGGGGCATCCACAAGCGTCACAGGCTGCGCTATGGTTTCCATCCCTTCAGCCACAACACCCAGCTGGCGGAAGAAGTTCGTCAGCGCCCACATGATCCATCCGGTCATCGCATTCAGCCGTAGGGCCACCGCCGTAGCCGCCGCGACAACACCGACGCTGGCCGAACCGACCATCCAAAGCCAGATCGCCCATCCGACACAGGTCACAATCAGAAGACCGTTCAGGAACGTCAGCGTGACGTCCATGATTGTGTAGATCCGCATCTCCGCCAAGAACGTCTCGCGCGTCCGGTCGATTGCCTCTTTGGCGTAGGACAGTTCACGGTCGTGATGCGCGAACATCTTGACCGAATGGATATTGGTGTAGCTATCGACCACGCGGCCGGTAACCGCGCTTCGGGCATCGGACGCCGCCTTTGACGCAGGACCAACCCGGATCGTGGTCCACCAGACAAGGCACCCGTAAAGCCCGACCCAGATTACAAGCGGGATCGCAAGCCGCGGGTCCCCCTGGCTTAAAAGCACCGCCGCCCCGATAAAGTAGGCGATGGAAAAGGTGATGGCATCAAACACCTGAAACACGGCCTCGCCTGCCGCTGGGGGCGTTTGCATGATCCGGTTCGCAATCCGGCCCGCAAAATCATTCTCGAACCATCCCACCGACTGCCGCAGCACATGCCGGTGCGCCCGCCAGCGGATAAGCGTGCCGAAGTTTGGCAGGATGGTGTTGTTCAGCAGAAGGACATCCAGCGCCTGAATAAGCGGTCTTGCCGTCAGGATGAATATCGCCACCAGCGTCAATTCAAGCCCGTGCTGGGCCCACATTTCGGCTGGTCCGGCATCCGCCAGAAAATCCACCACCCGGCCCATATAGGCGATCAGCCAGATCTCGACGACCGCCACAACAACCGACATGATACCCGCCGCCCAAAAGACCTTGGTGAAAGGTCGGGCGTATTCTCTCATGAACGGCCAGAGACGCGTCGGCGGCCGGTCGGTCTCTACGTAGTCCACGTAGGGATCAACCAGGTTTTCGAAGAAGCGGAACACCGGATTAAGCCTTTAAGCTCTGTTCTGGGATATAGACCGAATTCCTTTACAGGAAAACCGTCTCGCAAGCCTTACAGGTCAAAATTAAGGAGCGCGTCCCGGGAGAGGGAGAAATCGGATCTGATCCAGCGATCCTCTAGATCCCGAAGCCTCTGGCCCAGCACCGCGCCTTCAAGCTCTGGCATCAAGTCCGCGGCCGCTACAGGAAAGAACGCAAGCGCGCCGCGTTTCGCGTCCGCGATGGCCGTATGGGGCAAAGGAACCCCGGAAACGGCCGCACGCAGCAAGGCCACATCTATTGCCGCCTCTGCCCCATGGCGGTACCCGATCTCGGCGATGCCGGCCCCAGAGCCCAGGCTTTCGCGCAGCAACTCAAGTCGTCGCGTTTCTGCATTTGATAGCCGCCAGAGAACGTCCGGCTGGTCGCCTCCAAGGACGGCGAGACGCCGGATTCGATCAGGCGCGACCCCTGCTTCTGTCTCAAGGTGTACAACCACCGGAAGCCCGGTCGGATCAGCCCCGGGCAACACCTGCCCCAGAACACCTACGGCAGCCATTGCAGCGACTGAACGTCCTGGATCGCCATCGCCAAGAAGGCGCATCATCTCTTGCCCGACCCGCTCTGACGAAAGGGTGTGCAACCCGTCCAAGCAGAGGCCAATCGCAGCCAGTGCTTCGGTATCGGGTCCGCTGGTCCCGAACCGCGCGAAGAAGCGGAAAAACCGAAGAATGCGAAGATAGTCCTCGCGAATACGGGTCTCCGCGTCACCGACAAAGCGGACGCGCCCATCCTGAAGGTCCACCACCCCGGATCCAAGGGGATCACGCACGCGGCCATCGGCATCGGCATAAAGCGCATTGATAGTAAAATCGCGCCGCGCCGCATCCTCTGCAATGTCGTCAGAGAACGCCACGACAGCGCGCCGTCCGTCGGTTGTCACGTCGCGTCGGAACGTCGTTACCTCGTAAGGATAGCCGCCCGACACAACAGTCACTGTCCCGTGCTGGATCCCTGTCGACACGGTCTTATGCCCCGCGGCTTCAGACAGGGCGATTACAGCCTCCGGGCGGGCATCGGTCGCGATATCAACATCTTTGACCGGGTGCTCGACCAGCGCGTCGCGCACACATCCGCCGACGAAATGGACGTTGTAACCGCCGCCGCTTAGCGCCGACATGACCGCTGTCGTTTCAGGGCGGCTTAACCACTCTCCGTCAATACGTCTCAAACTGCCATCCGGTCTGCCAGCGCCCTAAGCATTCGGGCTGTGGCGCCCCAAATGTAATAGGGACCCCACGGCACAGCATAGTAGTTTCGGCGCTGACCACGCCAATGTCGGCCTTCGACGATGAACTGCGCAGGGTCGGTGACGTGGGCAAGCGGGACATCGAACACCTCGGCGACCTCTCCGGCTTCGGGCAGGGGGTCAAACCGTTCGCTGATCCAGCCCAAGACGGGAGTGACCTGAAACCCTGTTACTGTCTCATGGGGTGGCATGGTGCCCAACACCTCAACCGCGCGACGCGGCAAACCGATCTCTTCCTCAGCCTCCCGAAGCGCGGCGGCAACCGGGCCGTCGTCACTTTCGTCGACCTTTCCGCCGGGAAAAGCAATCTGGCCGGGATGGTGCTTTAGGCGAGACGAGCGCTTGGTCAGCACGACCTCGGCCCGGCCTGCGTGCGCACGCACGCCGATTAGCACCGCTGCGGGACGGAGTTTCCGGCCCGGTGGCAAATCGACGCCCGAACTCAGATCGAAATCCGATGACGGCGCGCCGGGGACCCGGCACGCACGCAGGATCTGCGCACGTGCCTCGGGGCCCTTCACGTTTGCGCCTCTGTGGCCTCGAACCCCAGCGTTTCGGGCTGGAACTCGTAATGTGCACCACAGAATTGGCAGTCGGCCGTCACGATCCCGTCGTCGGTGGTCATGTGCGCAATGTCCTTCGCCGAATAGATCGAAAGGCTTTCACGCACACGGTCAGCCGAACAGGTGCAGCCAAAAGCTACAGGTTGGGCATCGAAGACGCGCGGACCTTCTTCGTGGAAAAGGCGCACCAAGAGATCGGTCGGCCCGACACTGGGACCCACAAGCTCCAGTTCCTCGACCGTATCGAGCAAAAGATTTGCACGGTTCCAGTTTTCAAGCTCGTCGCCATCAAGGACATCAGAGGCATCCAACAGACCGTTCTCGCCAGACGCACCGTCTGCCGCGAATGGCGAGGCTTCGGGCATGTGCTGCAACATCACCCCGCCTGCGCGCCACGACTCGCCACCACCCGGCACCGAAGACCGGCCATAGCTTAGCGCGAAGCGCGTGGGCAGCTGCTCGGACTGCGCGAAATAGGTTTCCGCACAGGCCGACAGCGAACCGCCGGCGATCGGTGTGATCCCCTGATAGGGCGTCGTGCCGCTGCCTTGATCGATCAGAACCGCGAAGTAGCCCTTACCGATCTGCTGAAAGGCCGGGGCATCTGACATCCTGTCTTCATCGAAGCTGGCATAGGCCCGAATTCGCGCCGGCTCATCTTCATTTGAAGGAGCATAGTAATCCGTTGCGATCAACCGTACGGGGCCATCGCCCCGAACTTGCAGGGACAGTTTCCACCGCAGCTTAATGGTCTGCCCAATCAGCGCGGTGAGCAACGCCATCTCGGCCACCAAAGCCTCGACAGCGGCAGGATAGGCGTGCTGTGACAGAACAGCGTCGAGCGTCCCGTCAAGACGGGCCACGCGGCCACGAATGTCCGAGCGGTCAAGTTGAAATGGCAGGACGGTGTCGTCCCAGGCGATCTGAGCTCCAAGCGTCATGGGGGTTTCCTTAAAGACTGCCGATTGGCATACCGCGACTATATAGGAGCGGTTCGAAGGGGTCCAAGCCGGTGATCAGGCGGGTGGGCGAAAGTGTTAGAGCAGATATGCGCTATCGGCAAAGGCCAGGAGCGTACGCAGTGCTCTTGCGGGGGCAACACGTTCTACTGACCCATCAGGCTGATCCAGACCCAGAGTTCCAGCTTCCTGGCGGTGGGATCGATCCAGGCGAGTCGCCGTTGGCCGCGCTCTACCGCGAAGTCTGGGAAGAAACCGGTTGGCGGATCGCAGCACCCAAACGGCTCGGCGCTTTCCGTCGGTTCACTTACATGCCAGAGTACGATCTTTGGGCCGAGAAGATCTGTCATGTCTACCTTGCGCGCCCCGTGCGCAAGCTTGGACCGCCGGTTGAAGAGGGGCATACAGAGATTTGGACAACGCTTCAGGTTGCGACCGGAATTGTCGCCAATGACGGGGATCGTTTGTTCCTGTCCGGTTTGCTATGACCCGCGCGGCGCGCGGCCACCGAACTCCAACAGAACACCAGACACGTCGTCTTCGAAATCGGCGTCGCCGGTGAAATCTGACAGTTTCCAAACCAGGGTTTCCAGAAATGCCTCGCCGCTTAACTCGGACAACTCGCCGACCAGTCGGGCAAGACCGTCTTGGTCAAGCATGGTCGTCCCGTCTGCGGTCGCCTCGGTGAAACCATCGGAATGCAAAAGCAGCCGGTCGCCCGCGTTCAGGATAAACCGGGTCTCTGTGAATTCTGCCTCTTCGAACAGGCCGATCGGCATGCCGCCCTCGCCCACAAAATGCGTGGATCCATCGGCACGCTGAACCATCGGGTGGGGATGACCCGCTTGCGCGAGCGCGACGGCCCCCGTGGCCAAATCGCACGCTGCAATCGCCATCGTGAAGTACAGTTCGGTCTCGATATCCGCCAGAATTGACGCATTGAGACGACCGCAGACTTCGCCCAATGGCAAGAGTGTCAGGGATCCATCCGGACCCTCGGTCAGGGCAACGTTGTTTTCGGGCGATGCGGCCGACAGGTAGCCCGCAAGCCGCGCGGTCATCAGCGCCGAAGCAATACCGTGGCCAGAGACGTCGATTGCGTAGACGCAGATGCGCTGGTCATCCACGGCGAACGCGCCCACCAGATCGCCCCCGACATGGCCCGATGGCCGCAGCAAAAGCGCCACGTCCGCGCCTTCGAACCTCATTGCGCGCTGCGGGACAAGCGATTGCTGAAGGCGCCGGGCCTCTACCAGATCGCGCGCAACCGCATCGTAGAGGGTCTGCAGCTCTCCCAAAGTGTGCGCGAGCTCACTGTTCTTTTCTTCGAGAATGCGTTGCATCGCCACCAGACGTTCGCCAGCCGATATTCGGGCCATCAACTCTTCCGAATTGATCGGTTTCGACAGGAAATCGTCGGCCCCGGCTGCAAGACCCATCGCCACATCTTCCCGGGCGGATTTGGATGTGAGGAGAATGAAGTAGACGTAGTGCGCGCGGTCGAGGTCGCGGAATGCCTGGCAGAGTTCCAGACCCGACATCTGTGGCATCACCCAATCGCTGAGCACAAGGTCGATCTCGTTCGCGGTCAATAGCTCCAACGCTTCTTGACCGGAACTTGCTTCAAGAAACTCGTATCCCCATCGGCGCAAAACTTTGGCAATCAACAGCCGATGGGCACGGCTATCATCGACTATCAGCACTCGCCGGATCGCACGCCCCGCGGCAACCGTGCCCGAAGGCGCATTGGTGTCATATCTCATCGCATGCGCCAATCGGGCCGCCTGCCTGTGTGGGTCTGGTCGGAGCCTATTGGAGCTTGCCGCTTAAGAAGGAGTGAACCCTAAAATTCAATGGATTAGTTGCGGCGTTCGTAACGCGATAGTGTGAATCTAGTTCCAGTACGGCACAAACACTTCGATGGAGCGCACATTGATCAACTGGACACGTGTAACCGAACTTCGCGACGAGATCGGCCAAGAAGATTTTGCCGAAATCGCCGAGGTGTTCCTGATGGAGTTAGAAGAGACCATTCAAGAGCTCGGTCAAGAAGACGATGCAGATGCCCGCCGCGTTGGCTTTCATAGTCTTAAGGGTGCAGCGCTGAACCTTGGGTTCGAGACAGTGTCAGAGCTTTCCGCAGCCGCCGAAGCCTCCCCCGTCGATGCTAATCTGGGCGCGATCGCAGATGCGTGCCGCGTCGCAACGAGCGCGCTACGCGAACGCTACCCGGAAATCGCGGCCTGATCGTCCAGTACATCGACTTCGCTGATCGGGCGTCATGACAAAAGACGTCGGCTATCTCGACCATGTCCACCAAAGCCGGGAGGCCGTGCCTTACGCTTGCACGACGCAATGCAGGTCTCACCCTCTTCGATCGGCCGATTTAGCTATGTGGTCTATCCCTTAAACCCTGCCTCCGTCATCAACGCGTCCGAGCGAGTCTCGATGTCGTTTTCCAGCCGACGAAGAAACGTGTCTCGGGGTACGCCCGGTGGAATCGGATCCAAGAACTCGACAACCGCGAGGCCGTGCTTCCGCAGGACGCCGCGCTTCGGCCAAAACAGGCCAACATTCACCGCGACCGGGACACAAGGCTGGCCAAGCTGTTCGTAAAGGATCGCAGTGCCGACCTTGTATGGCAGCTTGGCCCCCGGCGCGACCCGTGTGCCTTGAGGGTAGATGATCAACTGGCCGGGCCTGCGCAGGCTCTTTGTCACATCGCCGACCATCTTCGCGATGGCCTTACCTCGCTTGCCGCGGTCCACGGGTACACAGCCTATGCGCAATCCATATTGTCCCAGTATCGGCGCGAACATCAGCTGACGCTTCATGATGAACCGCCCCAAAGGCACGGCCCCAAAGATGATGATGATGTCAAAGAAGGATTGGTGCTTTGCCGCGACGAGCGCAGGATCGGTGGGCGGTGTGCCCCGCACCTCGACCCGAAGTCCAACCATCCAGCGCGCTGTCCAAATGACCCATCGGCACCAGGTGTGGCACGCCCGCAGTGCCCAATCGCGACTAAAGAGAGCGAACGGAAAGAATAGAACCGCCATGAGCGCCATCATGACGTAGATTTGTATGTTGAACAAAAGCGATCGCAGGAGCTGCATTACCGTGTCTCTCGCAATCGCCTGAAAGCTGCAAATCGGGTGGCGGCGAAAGCAAGCACTGCCGATAGGATCGGGATAGCCAATGGCGCGGTCCATTCGGCTCCTTGAAATCTAAACCCTGTGAGAAATGCGCGTTCTGCCCCCTCTCCGGGCATGAAAGCAACGCCGACAAGTCCAATCACGGTGCCCACGGTCGCGCCGGACAAGGTGCGCAAGGTGAACCGGCGGGTAAAGGCGCGGGCCACGAAAGCGTCCCGTGCACCGACGAGTCGCAAGGTGGCGATCACACGGGCATTCGCCGCAAGTGCGGCGTTCGCGGCCAAAACAACCATTGCCGCCAATGACAGACCGATCAGCGCCATCGCGACCCAGCCCACCATACGCATCCGACCGGCCGCTTCGACCAAGGGACGCCGCCACCTTGTATGG
>JBCDLX010000024.1:0-78242 GCA_038744785.1 Pseudomonadota bacterium | reverse complement strand
TCGCGGACCGCCCCATCCCGCACCGGATGGCCGAAGAATATGTTCTCTCCAATCGTTGCAGCATCGTTGTAGCGGGCCGGGTCAAACGGCACCACCAGATCCTGAAGCCCGCGCCGGGCCAGCTCGTCTGCGAAGCTGCGGCGCATTCCGATCAGCATCTCGGCGAAATCGGCGTCTTCGGCCGGATCAAGCGGGCAACGCAAAGCCAACCGCGAAATCTCATCCTCCATCCGAACAATTCCCAGCACCGTGTCGATTGCGTCCTCCACGGTGTCAGCGCCGGTGTGTCGAAGGATCGTGGCTTCGTCGATCCAATTGTCGTTGAGGTTCAGTACCGGATTTCCCGAAAGCTCTGCCTCGTGCCACCACCATGCATAGTATTCGGAATCGCGGCCATTGGCCTCGGCTGGAACGCGCGGCGCGTTTTTCAGGCCCAGAAGCAGGTTGTCCTTAAGCGTCCCCGAGAAGAAGAATTCCTTCGGCGAAGCATAGGTGATTTGCCGGCCACTGATCGCGTCCGGCAGTTCCAGGATATCCCTGTCGCCGACTTCGACGCTGCCCTCGGTGGGCCATGTGATACGCCCAATTGCCTCGGCGAGTTCAGCGGCCCCGCTCCCGCCGGTGCCAATCAAAGCCACGGCCTGACCGTGTTCAAGCCGGATGTTTGCACGTTCAAGTGTGGGCGTTCCTCCGTCGCTTGAAAGCGTCAACGACCGAGCCTCTAACGTGGGATCAGAAAACGGTGCGTGGGATGGATCGACCTTTTGGATATCTTCGTCGATCAACGTAACAACATCGAACTGATTAAGCACGGTTTCGTACTTCACCTGGATGTCCTGCCGCGCCAGATCATAGTCGATCAAGGATTTCATCGGGCCCGGCAGTTCCTTATAGGCGTTTATCACCGCAACGAGTTGGCCGACATCGACCGTTCCGATGATCGCGAGATAGCCACCGAAGGAATAGAAGATGAACGGCGTGACCTGGGCGATGGTGTTGTTGAGAAACTTTACAAAGAACTTCCACTGATAGATATCGTACCGAATCTTAAAGATCCGGCCCAACCGCTCCGTCAAGTCCGCCCTGACATAGTTTGTCGCATCGTTGCCCCGGATCGTGTCGATGCCATCGACGATCTCGGTGACACGGCCGGCAAGTTCCCGCGCGCGAAGCTGACGCTGGCGACCAAGAACGATCAACCGTGCCCGAAGTTTCGGGATAACCAGCACCTGCACAAGCGCGCCTATAAGTGCGACGGTGCCAAGGCCCACGTGCTGCACAAAGATAAACAGCATCGCGGTCAGCGTTTGGCCCGCCAACATGACAGGCGATGCAAAGGCTTCGCCGGAAAATCCGCCGAACGGTTCAACCTCGTCCTTAACCATGCTGGCCACTTCGCCGGCCTTAACGCGCTTAAATCGCTTTGGTGGGAAGCGAAGAATGCGGTCCATTAGTTCGAACCGGATACGCCGAAGAAGCCGCTCGCCCAGCTGGCCCTTGTAGGTATTGATGTAGACTTTGATCAGCCCATTCACGATCACCAGCGCCAGGAACGCGAGACTTAATGCAAAAAGAAACGGGATCCGCTCTAGCTCGATCCCTTGAAACAGGGACACGCTTCCGATGAGCGGCAGATCGACCTCGATCTTCAGGAACGGCAGCGTGGCCCCTGCCCGCTCGAACCCGATGCCGGTGATAGGATGATTGATGATCTGTTTGGGCAGGTCGAAGGACATGTAGTATGGGATCATGGCCAGAAGCGTCACTGCGACGATCCAGGCCTGATCGCGCCAGGTATGCGACCAGATGTACTTGTATAGGTTTCGCTCCATGCCCGGCTATAGGAGCAAGGCTTGGCCGCGCGGGCAAGTCATTCGCTGTGCAGAATGCGGGCCGATCCCGCCTAAAGCGGCAACCCGATGTAGTTCTCCGCCAGATCCCGACGCGCGGTTTCCGATTGAGACAGGTGTTTTAGCGTGGCTTTCCGCATTTGCGCGGCAAAACTGTCTTCGCCTTCAAATCGGTGCAGCATTGTCGTCATTTGCCAGCTGAACCTCATCGCCTTCCAGATGCGCGTCAGGGCGCGCTCGGAATATCCGTCGATTCCCCGCGCGTCTTGGCCTTTGAGCGCGCGGGTGAGCGCATCATGCAGATAGAACACATCGGACGCCGCAAGGTTCAGCCCCTTAGCACCGGTCGGGGGAACGATATGCGCCGCATCGCCGACCAGAAACAATCGCCCCCAGCGCAAGGGCTCGCTCACGAACGAGCGAAGCGGTGCGATCGATTTTTCAATCGATGGACCGGTTTCCATCGCCGAGGCCACATCGCGCGGCAAACAGCTTTTCAGGACAGTCCAGAATCGGGCATCGCTCCAATCCTCGACCTTGTCGTTCAGCGAAACCTGCAGGTAGTACCGGCTCAACGTCGCGCTGCGCATCGAGGCAAGCGCAAAGCCGTTGGACGAGTTCGCGTAGATCAACTCGTGATGCGCCGGGCGCGTGCGCGATAGGATGCCAAGCCAGCCAAACGGATAGACCCGTTCGAAGGTGCACCGTCCGTCGGCTGGTATTGTCTGCCGGCTGACCCCGTGAAAACCGTCGCATCCGGCCACGTACGCGCACTCAACGCGATTGCGCACGCCGTCCAGGGTGTAGTCGACAAACGGCGCTGTGCTATCGGCATCGCCGATCACAACGTCTTCAACACCGTGCACGATCTGAGTGCCCATGGCATCCTGCGCGGCATAAAGATCCGCTGTCACCTCGGTTTGTCCGTAAACCATCACTGGCTTTCCGGTGAGTTCGCGGAAGTTGATCCGCACCATCAGATCGTCATCGGTCAAGTAACAACCGTCATGCGGCACGCCCTCGGCGTCCATTCGGGCACCGACGCCCGCTTCGTGCAGAAGTTCCACCGTTCCAGATTCCAAGACACCTGCGCGGATGCGTGACAACACGTGACCCCGCGAAGCGCGTTCAAGAACCACTGTCGAAATGCCGGAACGGTTCAGAAGCTGCGACAACAAAAGGCCCGACGGGCCTGCGCCGATGATTGCGACCTGCGTTCTCAAAAGATCCTCCTCGTTTCGTCCATCTTAGGAGGCAGTGGGTCCTATAAAGAATGGCATGAACGCGCCAGTTCTGGTATTTTTCGAACATGACCCGCAGTGCGCAGATACCGGCCTTCGGGCTTTACGGCGAGGCGCAGGAATTTCCTGACGTCGTCCATAGCGAGCCGCTCCTTGCCCGTCTTCCGATAAATAATTGGCGAATACGCGCCCACCGGCACGTCCGGATGTCACAGCTTTTTCTGATTGCGGACGGTTTTGCCAGGGCCAGGGTCGAAGAAGATGACTTGGAAATTTCTGGCGGACGGTTCCTTTACATTCCAGAGGGAACTGTCCACGCATTCGAGTTTCAGCCCGACACAACGGGAACGGTATTTTCGTTTCCGCGCGGTACGGTTCAATCCCTGGGTCCAGACGCCGGTCCGATCCTGTCGCTTCTTGCCAAACCCGGTACATGCGTTGTCTCGACAGAGCTTGCCCGTGTGACCGACGCGCTCGCTGGGATTGCAAACCGTGACATCGTTTTTCGGTCGCATCTTGCGGTCTCTCTTTCCCATGCGGTGCTAAGCATGGTTGCGGGGCTGAAGCGCGAGCAAGACGGGGCAGTTTCGGCGATCCCAAAACGGCTTCAGGCGTTTGATCAATTGATTTCACTGCATTTGGCGGATGGTTGGTCGGCGGCGGATTATGCGCGCGCGCTCTCGCTGAGCACCGGGCATTTAAGCCGTCTCTGCCGGTCCATGGCCGGGCTGGGTACATCGGCTTACCTAGAACGGAAACGAATGGGAGAGGCCTGCCGCCTATTGGCCTTCACGCAACTTCCCGCATCGTCAATCGGGCACCGCGTCGGCTACCCTGATCCATCCTATTTCTCGAAGCGCTTTCGGCGCGCGATTGGTTTGTCACCTCTGTCGTATCGGGTTCAGTTTACCCACAAAGCCCCCTAAACGCCCTTATTGGCCTGCAGCGTTCCGCCCGCAGGGGACTCACGAAATTGCGCGCCAGCACGGGTGAGATGGGCTATCGTCTTGAGAGAAACTGTTCTACTGTCGGCGGCGTGGGGTCGGATCGGATAAGGGTTGGCTGCTATGACTACTGTAACACGGCGTTCGGCGCTGCTTGGGATATTTGCCCTTTCGGCCTGCTCGACCGCACCCGATGTCGGCCGCTCATTCGACGACCCGTCGGACCTGCCGCGCGGTCGCGGACCGGCGCCAGGTACGGAAGCCGACATCGCAGGGCTGTCTGCTGCGCTGGCGGCGCTTGGATCCGATGTGAATCCCGAGGAAGCAGCCCGCGCGGCACGTATTTCTTACGTCCACACCTACGAACTAGCGCAGCTTTACGAGATTACCGACCCGGCCCTGATCCACAATCACAAGGTCAATACCGGCACCAAACCGCGGGGCCTATGCAACGACTGGGCGGAAGACATGGAGAAGCGGCTTGTAGCCGAAGACTTCAGCTCATTGCAGGTGCAGCGGGCCATCGGCGCCGTCATTGGGATCGATCATTCGACCGTTATCATCACACGCCCAGGGGATAGCATCTACGAAGGGATCGTTGTGGATCCGTGGCGGCGTGGCGGCAGGCTGACCTGGATCGAAACCAGCCAAGATACGATCTGGGGTTGGGAGCCTCAGTTCACCGTTCACGATCGGCGGGTACGGGCGTTGCACGCGGGGACGGGCAAAGACACAATTACCTATGTGGTGGAAGACAAGCCCCCTCGTTGCCTTGTCCTTTCGGGTCCCGGTGCGCAGGCGCCCAGCACGACGGACCTGACCCGCTGCATCGGCACCTGACGCATAAGTGCACCGCAGCGTCTCTTACATAGATGTCCGGGCGCGACAGTCGCGCCGCACATAGCCCCGTGTCCGCCCGCGTTCCCGGTTTTGACAGCGCGTACAATGCGCTGAAGGCTCGGCTAGAGCGTCGCGCGATCAGTGCGCCCGACTACGAGGTCCCCAACGACCTGCGCTGGCAGCATCTGCGGGCCTATGGCGATTTTCCGTTGGCTTACCCTTTGGTGGCAGAACGCTATCTTCGCAGTTTTGGCGACCAGCGGGGTGCCATCGCCTATGCCCAGGAACTTGGCGTGACCTTTGCCCTTGGCGATCCGATCTGCGCACCAGAGCATCGCTGCGCATTGCTCGACGATTTCGTGGCAACGTTTCGCGCACCCGTTTTTGTAGCCGCGCAGGCCCACACGGCGGAGTACCTTTCCCAAAAAGGCTATCAAATCAATCACCTCGGCCATGACAGTGTGATTTATCTTCCAGGGCACAGTTTTGCGGGCAAAACCTACAAGCGCGTGCGGTATGGAACAAACTGGCTGACAAGTCTTGGCGGTCGGATCGTGGAAAATACCGAGGCCAGCGTTTCGGCCAAGGACATAAAGCGGCTGTCGGAAAGCTGGCTGCAAAGTCGTGTCACACCGCAAGAGGTTCGGTTCCTCAGCAGACGCTTCTCATCAAAGCCCGAACCGGACGTGCGTCGTTTCTTTGCCCTATCGGAGAACGATGATGTCATCGGGATATCGAGCTTCGATCCCATTTACCGCGACGGAAGCATCATCGGCTATCTGGCATCGCAAAAGCGCCGTCAGGCGGAAGGGACCGCTTATCTCGATCTTGCAATGATGCGCCACGCCATCGATGTCTTCCAGGCCGAAGGGCGCGAGGCGGTGTACCTTGGTCTTTCACCAATGGCCGACGTTGAGCCAACGGGTTTCCCCCGCGAAAGCCGTTGGGTGCGCAGCGCCTTGCAACGGGCGCACAGTTCAAATTGGGTCAACACGCGCATCTACAACAGCCGCGGTATCCTGGAGTACAAGATGCGGCTGCGCGGTCGGCGAATCCCCCTTTACGTCTGCATGCCGGATCGGGGGTCCGGTATATTGCGTATGGTTGCTCTGGCCATACTACTGAGAGTGGTTTGACCGAGAGGCGCGAATAACCGCGCATTCGAGCCACGAAAGTGCGAATTGATTATGCCATTTATATTATTTTATTTATTTACAAATGCTTATGATGCGAAGCACGTCGTTTTTCGAGAAGTACGCCTTGCCCGTCTCGCTATAAAATTCTCTATCTGGAATCCCATTAAATATATATTAATCAATATTTTGAGACCCTTAATTTAACTAAATCTATCAAGCCTGCACATGCGTCCCGCTTGCGTTGCCAAGGCGCATCACCAACCGGTTTCGCGGCGCGCTCCCCTTGCTCCTGATCGGTATCGGAAACACTCCGATGTGGACCCTTTTGTCATGAAGGCTAGTGTTAATGCGTTGGGACCGCGGGGAACGGGTTAGGTTGGTCTCATTAAAGTCCGTATGCGCCATGACTGGCGTTTCATCAGTATGATGGTAGACATGTACGGAATAGGAAGTCCGGGCAATCGGACAGGGGAACGGGGATCGCGATTGCGGCGGTAGAACAATCAGTTCGAGTGTCGGCGGATATCGGATTGCGCCTCACGCAAACTCGAGCTGTTTGGTTTTTTCTACCTCGCGCGCACAGAAGAAGAATATTGAAAGCCAGTGAAGATTTCTCAACCAAACCGCCCTCAAGAATCTGAAGATATTGCCCTAATCGGCTATGCCGCGCACTTGCCCGGGGCTGATGGGGTCGATGAAATCTGGGACACGCTCATCAGCGGCCGCTGCAACGTCGGCGAGATCCCCGGGACGCGTTGGTCCAGCGTTCGATACTTTGACAGCGATCGCCGCGTCGCGGGTAAGACATATGCGCGGCACGCGGGGCTTATTGACAATGTCTTCGATTTCGACGCCGCCTACTTCGGCCTTTCCCCGCGCGAAGCCGAGCAAATGGACCCACAACAAAGGTTGCTGCTAGAGGTTGTTGCGCAGGCCTTTGATCACGCGGGTCTGGACCCCCAGCGACTGGACAAGGAGCGCACTGGTGTGTTCGTGGGCGCAGCGTCGTCCGACCATTCGTCGGTCTGCCTACAAGACCCGTCCCTGATCGACGCCCAGTACATGCTGGGCAACACCCTTTCGATTATTTCGAACCGGCTTTCCTATCATTGGGATCTGCGCGGGCCGAGCTATACGGTCGACACCGCATGCTCTTCAGGCCTCTTCGCACTTGACCAGGCGCGCCGCGCCATCACGGCGGGCGACATCGACACGGCGGTCGTGGGAAGCGTCAACGTGTTGCTGTCACCCATGGCGTTCATTGGATTTGCAAAATCGTCGATGTTGTCGCCAACCGGGCTTTGTCACGCGTTCGGGGCCGAGGCAGATGGATATGTCCGAGGCGAGGGCGCTGTAGCGCTGATCTTGCGGCGCGCCGACCTTGCCTCTGTTTCGCAGGATCGCATTCGGTCCTACCTCGTGGCCACGGGAACTAACAGCGATGGCCGGACGCCGGGCATCGCAATGCCATCGAGCAGGCGCCAGAACGATTTGCTTGAGCATGTGAAGGAACGGTTCAGCATTTCGCCGGAAAGCCTGGCATTTATCGAGGCGCACGGAACCGGCACGCCGGTGGGCGATCCGGAAGAGGCCCGCGCCATCGGCCTGGCCTATGGCCAGGAACGGTCGACGCCGTTGCCGATCGGTTCGGCAAAGACGAATTTCGGACATCTCGAACCAGCCGCCGGTCTTGTTGGCTTGTTGAAGGCGCAACTTTCCTTGGAACACGGCGTTCTTCCTGCGTCGCTACATGCGGACGACCTGAACTCGGATATCCCGTTCGAGGATCTGGGTCTTGTCGTAAATCGCGAGGCCCGCACTCTACCGGCGTCAAAAGAACCTTGGCATGCTGCTGTGAACTCGTTCGGGTTTGGGGGCGCGAATGCACATGCGGTTCTGCGTCAGGCCTACACGGTCAAACCGGCATCGGCTGACCATCCGCCGGCGCTTATGCTGACTGCCGCGACCGAAGAGTCGCTGCGCGCGCTTGCCGGACAGTGGCATGACTATGCAGCGGTCGGATCCGAAAACCTCGCTTTGAAGACCATCAACGCAAACACTCGGATCGCGCGTCACCGTCATCGGCTTTGCGTTCCGGGTGGCTCGCCGGAAGCACTTGCCTCGCATCTGGGCGATTGGCTTGATGGAGTGAAAGGTGCCGGGGCGCTTCAAGGCGTTGCGAACAACGCCAGCGGTAAGCTGGGCTTCGTCTTTTCGGGCAACGGATCGCAATGGGCCGGCATGGGGCGGCATGTCCTTTTGAACGACCAGGCGTTCCACGACAGCTTCACCGAGGTCAGCGCACTAACCAAGAAAGAAGGCGCTGCAGCGCCACTTGATCTGATCATGTCGACCGATCTGGACGCCTTGCTTGAACGGGCTCCGGTCGCGCAGCCGCTTCTTCTGGCGATCCAGATTGCACTTGTGGATTCGCTTGCGGAAAGGGGCGTCCGTGCGGACGCGGTTCTGGGGCACTCTGCGGGCGAAGTGGCGGCAGCCTATGCAGCAGGCGTGATCACGCGCAAGCAGGCCGTGCAGATCATTGTCGCGCGGTCGCACACCCTGGATCAACTCTTCAACACTGGCAGCATGGCCGCGATTGCAGCAGACGAAGACTCGGTTGCCGAAGTGATCGCAAAGGCCGATCTTGACGTCGATATCGCAGCAGAGAATGCGCCAAACAGCATAACCGTTTCAGGCGCGTCCAAGGACCTGGCGCACCTTCTGACGTTGTGTCGCAAGCGCCGGATTGCGGGTCAAAGGCTACAGATCGAGTATCCCTATCACTCGCGCTCGGCTGATCCGCTGAAACCCGACCTGTTGGAAGATCTGCGCGGGATTACCGGGCGCGGTGGCCAGATCGATTTCTATTCGGGGTGCCGGGGGGGGCTTCAGCCCGGAGAGGAGGTTGATGCAGAGTTCTGGTGGGAGAATGCGCGCAACAAGGTGCGGTTCCGCGCAGGTGTTCAAGCGATGGCGCGCGATGGCGTGTCCGTCTTCCTTGAGATCTCGCCAAGTTCGGTTTTGCAATCCTATGTTCGCGACAGTATGGACGATATCGGTTTAAGCGGTACAGCGCTTGGCAGTCTTGAGAAAGCCAATGCTGAGGGCATCGATTCTACGACGATCAGTTTGAATGTCCTCGCCCACGGGGGCGGAATCGATGAACGGCAGCTTCTTTCCGCGCCGCTTCCATACACCGGCGAACTTCCGGATTACCCTTTTGAGCGTAAAACCTACCGCCTGCAGTCTGGGCGGGAACGCGATCTTTTCGCGCGCCGTGCGCACCACGCCTTGCTCGGCGGCCGGCTCGACCCCAACGCCACGGTTTGGACGTCGGAACTGTCGCTTGGCCGGCTGCCGTGGCTAGAGGACCATGAGGTTTTGGGATCGGTACTTTTGCCGGGTACCGCGATGCTTGAGATGTTCCTTGCCGCAGGAGCAGAGCTTTCTGAGGGGAACGCGGTCGAGATCAGAAACGTTCAAATCCTGCAACCTGTCGAGCTTTCTCAGGCACAGGCTGTTCCGATGCGCATGTCCTATGATGCCATCGCCCGCAGATTGACGCTGGAAGCCCGCTTCGGAGACGACTGGACATGGGTCGCCCACGCGGCCCTGATGAAGACGGAGGCAGAGCCTGCATCCGTCGCCCCGATCGCCGCGGGCGAAGCATGCCCGAGCCTTTACCACGGGCTTAAGGACCTTGGATTAACCTACGGCCCCGCCTTTGCCCGTGCCGAAGCAATGGCCGCCAGCGAAACGGCAGTTGACGTCACGCTCGCAGCCAGTTCCGTAGACACCAGCGGCTTGCGGCTTGACCCGATGGCAGCCGACGCCGTGCTGCACGGCACGTTCGCGCTGCTGGAACGGCACCTGGAGGGAGATGCACCTGCATTCGTGCCGACACGCTTCGGACGCGTCAGGTCGTTTGGCCAAGGCGAGATCGCGGGTGGGCGACTGTCGTTGCGCACAGCAGACCAGCACGGTGTCTGCCTGGACGTCTCTTACGTCGATGCGCAGGGCAGAACGCTGGCCGAGATCAGCGAATTGCGGCTCAGCCCCATGCCGTCCCGCCGTACGCAAGGCGACACGTTCTGGGAGGAAAGGCCAGTTCCAACGTCAGAATGGATTAAGACCCAGGGGCTCGATGTGGCGCGCGTCGCGCGAGGCGAGGACGAGGACCCAGGTGATCTTGAAGTCGTGCGCGAAGCCATCGGCAACCGGCTTGCCTGGGATATCGTTACATCGCCAGAAGGTCAGGCCGATCGCCGTTTCGACGTCGCGTTTGCAGCATTGGACGCCTTGGACCTTGTCAGCATCGGCGCAGATGACAAGGTCATGGCCCGGACTGAGGCACCCTGGCCGGATATGCCGACCCTAATCAACCTGCTGATCGAGGTTCAGCCTGACGCGAGCGACGAATTGCAAGCGATGCTGCATGGCATGTCGTCGGACCGTTTTAACGATGAGCTTAGCTCCCAACATCTTCAAGCGGCGGCGCTCGATCTATTGGAAGGATGCGATAACAAGCTGGGACGGGTTCTCCTTGTGGGACATGCCGATCTTCCGGTGATCCACCGTCTCCTTGATCGGGCGGATTACCTTGTTGTTGCTCTGGATACAGGTGCCGAAGCAGAGACCTTGGCGCTGCGATTTGACGGTGCCGAACGGTGCCTGATCACGATGCTGGACGAGCTTCCCGAGGGCACTGAGTTCGACCTGGTCTTCGGGGTGGGTGCGGCCGACAAGCTTTCGTCACGCAACCAGAAACGCATCGCATCGGTCGGAGCCGAACGGGCGCAACTTGTGTTGGTCGACAACGCGCCGGATCTTTTCGGTTCGGTCACTGGCAGATTTGGGGAGACCGACACTGTCGAAGAGCTCGACGCGACGCTGAATGCGGTGGCAGAGATGCCACGGCGTGTAACGTGGCGCGGCGATGCAGGTGTCACGATCTTCGAAGGCGCATTGAATGCTCCAAAGACCGCCCAACGCGGCGTCAACGTGCTTGGCGATGGAGCCTTTGCCGAAAGCCTGCGGGCGGCGGCCGGCGAAACCGAAACTCATGATGCGACTGTGTTTGTTATCGAAAACACCAAAGGCGATGTGGCTGACCGCGTGCTGGCACAAGCAGAGGCACTGCGATCTCTGCCGGTCGAAACCGGAACTGTTTGGGTCGTCCAGCCAGATCTTGAGGCTGCGGGCGCACTTCAGGGCTGGCGGCGTGTCCTGGCTAATGAAACGGGCCGGGACATACGTACGATCAGCGTCGCTCCGGGTGTCGACCCGCGCCGCGTGGTGGAGGTCGCTTCGACCAGCCGTGAGCGGGAATTGACCCTGATGCCGGAAGGGGCACTGTCGCCGCGGTTATGTGCCGCCGATGTGGACGCGCTGCGAATCGGGCCTGGCGAAAAAGCGGTCCTGACCCAGGATGTGAGGGGCGATATCAGTACTCTCACCTGGAGATCGGCACCGCGCCCTGCGCCGGAAAACCACCAGATCGAAGTTTCCGTCGCTGCGACAGCGTTGAACTACCGCGACATCATGTGGGCCCAGGGCCTTTTGTCCAGCGACCTTCTCGAGGACGGGTTTGCCGGCCCGACGCTTGGCATGGAATGCGCGGGCATCGTGACCGAGGCCGGGGCGGATTCGGGCTTTGAACCGGGCGACAGGGTCGTCACCTTCGCTCCCGACGCATTCAGCAGTCATGTGACCGTATGTTCGGGCGTCCGAATTCCTGACGACATGGATCTGAAGGTCGCGGCCTCGCTTCCCGCAGTGTTTGTCACAGCCGAGTACGGTCTTACAGACCTCGCCCGGCTGCGCGCCGGCGAATGGTGCCTGATCCATGGCGGCGCGGGCGGCGTTGGCCTTGCCGCGATCCAGGTCGCGAAACGCGCAGGCGCGCGGATCATCGCGACAGCGGGGTCTGAAACCAAGCGCGCGCTCTTGCGCTCACTGGGTGTCGATCATGTCTGCGACAGCAGAAGCCTTGCCTTCGTTGACGAAGTGGCAGCCATTACCGGCGGCAAAGGCGTAGATGTAGTACTGAACTCGCTTGCAGGAGAGGCCCTTGAACAGGGGGTCGGATGCCTTGCGCCATTCGGCCGCTTTGTCGAGCTTGGTAAACGCGATTTCGTCGCGAACTCCGCAATCGGTCTCCGCGCGCTGAAAGACAACGTTTCATTCTTCGCGGTAGACGTCGACCAGCTTTTGCGACACCGCCCGGAGGTAGCAAACGACGTTGTGGCGCGCGTGTTCGATGGGTTTGAACAAGGGGATTACACCCCCACGCCAGTACGCGTTTACCCGTCCGATATGGCCGTGGATGCGTTCCGGACTATGCAAAAATCGGGCCATGTCGGGAAGATCTTGATCACACCGCCTGCCGTTCCGGAAAGCGCGGCCCAACAGAAGACCGACATCGCAGGCACGTGGCTAGTCACGGGTGGCACCCGCGGATTTGGCTACGAAACCGCCAAATGGCTTGCGCGGACCGGTGCGGAAAGGATCTGGTTGGTCAGCCGGACCGGCAAACCCGAAAGCCCCGATGCCTTGGCCGCGCTGGAGGCGGCGGGCGCCAGGGTCGAAGTTCGGGCCGTCGATCTGATCGATCCTGTGGCCGTCGATGCGCTGATGGCCGAGGTCAAGTCGGACGGCCATGGTCTTGATGGCGTGGTACATGCGGCTGCGATCTTCGACGACGTGCCTTTCGCCGAAGCCAGTTCCGACCAACTGTCTCGTGTGGTCCGTAGCAAACTGACGGGCGCGCTGGAGCTGGATCGCGCAACGCGGGCGTTCAATCTTACCCATTTCTGGGTCTACTCATCCGTCGCCGCCCGGTTCGGAAACGTGGGGCAGTCGGCCTACGTCGCCGCTAACATGGAGCTTGAGGCGCTGGCCCAAAGCCGGCAGTCCGAAGGATTGCCTGGCCTTGCAATCGCCTGGGGCCCCATCGGCGATGTGGGCATTCTCGGCCGCTCCGCAGAACTGCACGCCGTCATCGAACAAAAGCTTGGGACGATGACCGCGGCAACGGCGCTTGACCACCTGGGGCACGCGCTGCAACAGAAACCTGAAGCCGCGACGCTAACCATTGCGCCCGTCGATTGGGCGCGTCTGCGCGGCGATCTGCCTGTCGTTTCGGAGCCCGCGTTTGAGTTCCTAAAGCTCAGCGCAGCGGTTGATGGCAGCGAACGCCAGATCGACCTGATGCAGATGATCACGAACAAGGGCGAGGCCAAGGCACGGAAATTCCTGGTCGGTATTCTGCGTGTTGAAGCCGGAAAGATCATGAACATCTCACCGTCCGAGATCGACATCGACCGCGAGCTTGTCGACCTTGGGTTCGACAGCCTGATGGGCATGAACCTGAAACTCGCCATCGAACAGCGGCTTGGGCAATCGGCGCCGATCGCGTCAATCGCGGATGGTATGACCTTGTCGCGCCTTGCATTTAAGATCGTCTCGGGAACCGCCCAGGGAACCACGCAGGACATCACCGACGACATGGCCGAACGCCACTTGGAAGAAGCCGAAATGCCGCAGGAGCTGAAGGAAAGGATCCTGAATGCCGCCGCCCAATAGTTCGATCCGAAGCGCAAAAACCCAGTCGCTTATGGACACGCTTCGCCAGAAGCACACGGGCAAACGGCCGTCGAAACTTCCGACAACGAAACGGGCCAAGGCAACCACAGTGGCCTATGATTTTTCGAAGCACCCGGCCTATTCCGAGGTTCGGATTGCCAAGGCTGCAAGCGAGACCATCGGTGTCGGTTCACCCTATTTCCGCGTGGTCCAGGAAGTCGACGGAACCCGGGTGAAAATCGATGGGCGCTGGGTCAGAAACTTTGCGTCTTATGACTACCTCAGCCTTAACGGAACATCCGCCGTGCGGGACGGCGCACGCGCTGCCGTTGCAGAATGGGGCGTGTCCGCTACGGCATCGCGCCTTGTTGGCGGGGAAACCACGATGCACGGCACGCTTGAAAAGAAGCTCGCCGATTTCCTGCGAACCGAAGCCGCGCTCGCCCTCGTATCCGGGCACGGCACCAACATGGCCTTGGTTTCTACGCTGGTCGGACCCGGCGATCTGGTTCTTGTCGATTCACTGGCGCACAACTCGATCTACGAGGGTATCCGGCGGTCCGGTGCCGCTCATGCAACCTTCCCGCACAACGATCATCGCTGGGTGGACGACCACCTTGCCACGATGCGCGACAAGCACAAAAATGTCCTGATCGCTGTAGAGGGACTCTACTCGATGGATGGCGACGCGCCAGACCTTCCGCGTTTCATTGCGTTGAAGGAACGCCATAATGCCTGGCTCTTTGTCGATGAGGCGCATTCGGTTGGCGTTCTGGGCGAGACGGGCCGCGGAATTTGCGAGGCGTCGGGCGTAGATCCGAAACAGATCGAAGTGATCATGGGCACCCTGTCGAAATCCTTCTGCTCGTGCGGTGGCTTCGTTGCCGGATCCGCCGCGCTGATCGACCTTGTCCGTTACCGCGCGCCCGGCTTTGTGTATTCGGTTGGTCTGTCTGCGCCGAATACGGCGGCCGCAATCGGCGCTGTCGATGCAATCGTCGCAGAGCCCAATCGCCTTGCCCGTCTTCGAGATGTGGGCCAGACCTTCCGTACGCGGGCACAAAAGCTTGGGCTTGATACCGGGGAAAGCCAAGGGCACGCGATCTGCCCTATCATCATCGGCGACTCGCTTCAGGCCGTTTGGATTTCGAACCGGCTGCTGGAGGCGGGCTTTAATGTCCTGCCGATCATCGCGCCCGCCGTGCCAGACAGAAGCGCGCGGCTTCGGTTCTTTCTGAACAGCGACCATGACGAGGCGTCAATCGCCGCCGTGCTGAAAGAAACCGCCAAGCTGAAAACGCAAGCCAGCAAGATGTCGATCACGGAAATGGCCTCGGGCTAGGACCGGGGCCGCTTGGCGCGGTAAGACGGCGCATGGAAACCGACCCACCCTCGCGGCGAGACGACAACAGGCAGATCGACTGCGTTATTCTGTGCTGCGATTTCCTCGCCACGCGCGAGAGCGAGCAGATTTCGAACCTTCGCTGGCTGGAAGACTTGCTCGCGCGCCCTATGGCAGCGGCGCTCCCATCGGCGACGATGCGAATCGGGACCACGCCGGGGTTCCGGCGCGCAGATGTGCTGAACGGCGTGGTCGACACCAAAACTTTGACAGAGCGCCACTGCCGGTTTGACACCAGGGCCCTTTCCGATGCGGCGATTGCAATAATTGAGGCTGAGTTCGGCAGAAACAGCCTTTTCGTGGGCTACGAACTGTCCCAGCCGACGCGGGCCGTATTGGATCGCGCGAACATTCCATGGATCGACATCTGGCTGCACCCCGTTCGGTTTGCAGACGATATTCTGTTTGCGTTCCGTGCATCCGACCCCGACGTCCAGGCAAGGCTCGACACATTCAGCATCCAAGAGGATGCGCTTTTCGCGCAGGCCGACCTCTTGAAAATCCAGAATTATCGGGGGTTTGCAAAGTTCGATGCACGGCTCGTCGACGGCGCAGCGGTCTTCGCCGGTCAAATGGCACGCGACAAGTCCGTACTTTCTGAAAACGGCTTTCTGGGATTGTTGGATTTTGAAGAGGCGTTCGTCGAGTTGACCCGGCACTACCCGCATCTCTATTTCGCCCCGCATCCCAACGAACCGCGCCTTGGGCGCGAAACACGCGCGTTTCTGGATGGCTTTCGAAATGTGTCGATGACGGACGCGCCGATGTACCACTTGATGGCCGATCGGCGGATTGTTGGGGTCGCAGCGATCTCGTCCTCCGTCCTGGAAGAGGCGCGTTACTTTGGCAAAGCCGTTCACCGGTTCGCCCCGCCCCCCTTCCCGCTTTCCGGCCAAGACCGCTATGTGCCCGTGTTTCAGGCGTTCTGCTTCCCCCATTTCTGGGCCGAGATCCTTGGGGGTCTTACCCCGACCCACCCATCAGAGCCTGGGGCGTTTCTTGACCCCAAAAACAAGCTCCGGCAGGCTCTTTCGTTCTATTGGGGATACCGCCACATCGACCGGACCGAGGCGATTGCCGGATCGCTGACCGGCGAAACAGATGGCGCTCCCAAGCCCACGATCGAAACAGCCGACCTTGTCAGTTTCGACGTGTTCGACACCCTGATCACACGCAAGGTCAGCACGCCCGACGACATATTTGCGTTGATCGCATCAGAGTCCGCCCCGATTGCGGATCTGAAGACAGAGGATTTCGTAATCCACCGGAAAGAGGCCGAACTGAAGGCGCGACAATCGGCAGAACGCGCGGGCCGGGAAGACCCGACCCATGTCGAGATCTATGCAACCCTTCTTGGCGCCGAAGCCACTGATCCGCGCGTGGCACAGCTCTGTCAGCTTGAGTTTGAGGCGGAGAAAGGCATGATGCTGCCCCGTCCCGCCGGGGCCGCGCTGTACAAACGCGCCCAACAGGCCGGACGGCGCATTGTGTTGGCGTCGGACATGTATCTGCCGAGTGAAAAGGTAGCGACGCTTCTTCGGCAGTGCGGATACGAAGGGTGGGACGCGCTTTATCTTTCGTCCGAGCTTGGACTGACCAAGCGCAGTGGCACGCTTTTTTCGTGTATTATCGAGGATACTGGCGTCCCCGCCGCCTCGATACTGCACATTGGCGATAACTCCTCCGGGGACATCCGCGTCCCGGAGGCACTTGGCCTCACCTGCCACCCGCTGCCGAAACCCATCGACGTGATGCGCAACGCCGCCCCATTTCTTCGGTCCGGCACGCGACAAATTCTTGCGACGCCGGCGCGCGAAGGCCGGGACGTGGCTGCACGCATCGCGCTGGAGATGTACGACAATCCGGGCAGCCTGGTTTCCAATTCCGATGCGTTCGGTCGCGACGCGCACGCGTTCGGATATGCGACACTCGGACCGCTTCTGGCTGGGTTCGCGGGCTGGTTGCACGAGCGCGCCATCGCGCGCGGGATCGAGCAGCTGGGGTTTTTGACACGGGAAGGCCCAGTGCTTCGGGCCGCCTACGAAACCCTCTTTCCCGATGGGAACATAGCGGTTGAGACCGTCTTTGCGTCGCGAAGGATCGCGGCCGCTGCCACGCTCGCCACTCCTGCTGATGTCGAAGAACGGCTGCAACTAGCGATCGGGGGCCGGTACGCGGGTCCTGAGGAGCTTCTTGCCATCCGATTTGGACTGTCTCAAAGCGAGATCGATCCAGAGGCGTTGGCGGGTTCCGGGATTTCCGGCCCGATTGATGTCGTGACCGACAAGACCGCTTTGCGCCAGCTCGTAAAGGCCCATGAGGGTGCAATTCTCGCCCGGTCCAAGGCGGCCCGGGACGCGCTTGCGAATTACCTGCGGGATACCGGTATGTCGGGCACGAATGCCGCGATTGTCGATATCGGCTATGCAGGCCGCATTCAGGCCGCCTACGCACGGATTTCGGGGACCGATCTCGCTGGGTTTTACCTTGCCACGCACAGAACTGCACGGACGGTTCTGGAAGGGCTCCATGCCGAAGCCTATCTTGCCTCAGACGCCGACCCGACCGACAAGCGGTTTGGCATAAACCGGCACCGCAGGGTCTATGAAACACTGCTTTGTGCGCCAGGACCATCCTTTGTTGGCATTCATCGCGGTGATGACGGCTGGCACGGTGTCACCGAAACCGGCGCGGACACGCCAGTCCGCGACGCATTTGTCACCCGAGCGCACGCTGGCGCATTAGCGTTCGTGCGCGACTACGCCGACAGCCAGTCTGCTCTACACCAAAGCGCGGCGACGGCCATGCTGGATGCCACGCTCGACGATCCGTCTGACGGCCTGTTGGAATGGCTGGGGGAGCTGGAATTCGGCGATGCCTACGATGGGCCGGGGGTTCAACCGCTGATCGGTGCGGCGGGCAGCGGCGTATGGCACGCCAAGCGATCAACCGCGACGGCGGCGCGGCGGCCACGGCGCGTTCGCGGGCCACGCTGGCAGGCCTCCGGGCCCTATGGCCTGCTGGGTTGGCGTCACGCACTTACGCCGGTGGTCGCATTCTTCGTGAACCGGATCGGAGATCCGCAGGATGCCGATCACTATCGCGATGATCCGATCGGGTTTTTCCGGCGGCTTTCAAATCCGCGCTATCGCAGGATCGGACGGTTGCTTTATCCTTGGGATTGATCGTGTTCGTCGCCATCGGGCACAATCTCGGCCATGAAGCGGTGGGAAATCCGATCGGATAGTGCAGGCGGCAACAGGTTCATCGCACGCACCAAGATCACAAGCGCAAGTGGAAACGAGATCTGTACCCTGCCCCGTTCCAAGCCGGATTTAATGATCCTGGCAGCGCGCGTGGCAGTAGTCTTGAAAGGCGTCGGGCCGAGATGACGGTCGGTCATATCCGTGTCGACAAACCCAGGCGTGACCACATGGACAGTAACGCCCGTGCCGTAGACCGCCCTGCGAAGTGCAGTCCCATAGGCACGCAGACCGGCTTTCGTTGCCGCATAGCTCAGCATATCGGGCGTGGGTGAAAGTGCGGCGACCGAGCTGAAAAGCACGATCTGACCTGCTCCTTCTTTCTGCATTGGGGGAAGCAGCGACTGAACGCCTTCGATTGCCGCGCCGAGGTTGACAGCAATGACGCGGTCCGACTGTCCGGGCGGCTCATGGCCATCGGAATTGCCGACTTTCACGCCGGCGGCTGCGAAAAAGATATCGACCGGGCCCAGATCGGTGAACGCGGTGAGCGCCGCAGGAAGCGCGGTTCTGTCCGTGACCGAAAGCGCCGCGATCCTTGCGGAGCCTCCCGCAGCCTCTGCGTCCTGTTGCGCTGCGCCCAGCGCCTCGACATTCCGACCAATCAACAAGAACTCGGTACCCGGCGCAGCATAGGCCCGAACAAGAGCGCGCCCGATGCCGCCAGACGCGCCGGTCAGGACGATCCGTCGAGCGCTCATACCGGGGGCCCCAATGCCACCTGCGGGGGGCTGAGAAGCCACGCTGCAAGCGTTTCGGCCCCGGTGGCCGCACCCTGGCCGTCAAAGGTCCCGGGCACGTGGAAGCCTGCCTTAAGAAACACCACAAACCGTTCGACCCGCGCTGCATCCGGGGTCTCTGGCGCGCCCCAGAACGTATCCATCGACTGGGCGGCACTCAATCCCGCGGCCCGGTAGATGGCTTGCCCAAGCGCCAATGTCGGACGTCCGGCCGCAAGCGATTGCAGACCCACTGTCGAATTGATCGTGACCACGCCGTCCACCCGATTCAGGAGGTGTTCAAGATCGCCACCGTCGAGAAAAATGACGCGGTCGCCATGTCCCGAAAGGCGTCCGAACCAATCGGTTAGGCCGTTGTCGATCGGGTGTAGCTTGACGACAAGCCGAGCCTCTGGCGGGGCGTTGGCCAGAAACGAAGTCACGACGCGGTCCAGCACATCCTCTTGCGGCTCACCGGTGCCTGAGCGTGTCAACTGTGCGTCTTGCGACAACTGCAGCGGAAACAGAAACAGCGGACCAGCATGCGCCGCGATATCGGCCAGCGCCTTCGCGCGACCCCGACGCCGGGACGGGGTTCGCACGATTTTTTGGACCCAGCCACCGTACTCCCGAAGAGGGTGAATCCCTGAATGCGCCCGGTAGTGGGGATAGCGAAGCCAAGCCAACAGCAGATTTGCCGCGTGATAGGCGACGTCCATGGCCGCATATACAGAGAACGACGCCCCTGCCACGGGTCCGGTGGGGTCGACCGGCGTGGGAACTGCGAGTGGCCCAGCAAGAAATCGCCCCGGGATCGAAGACTGTGCGCCCATCCCCTCCGGCTCGACAAGGATCAGGTTTGGCCGCAGGTAGCCATGTTCGACAATCCAAATGCGGATCGGCAGACCGGCCTCTCGAATGGCGGCGCATGCGCGCCAATGTACGTCTCGCCCGTCGCCCAACGCGACAAGGTCCGTCGCAGCGTCGCGTCGAAGCAGATCGACAAGCCAGTCTCCGAACGCATCAAGCGTCCCGCGATAGGCCAGGTAACGGCCCGCGCCACGCGCCCAATAGAGCCTGTCACCAGGACAAAAGCCAACCCGGGCGACATCGGCTCCGTCGGCGCGAAGTGCGCGCCCCAGCTTGGCGAAGAACGGCGAAGACGGCCCCTGCAAAAGCACAAAACGGCGGGCGCCGAGTTCGCCTGGTTCGCGAAGGTCCCTTGCATTCGCCAGCCGGTTCACGTCATTTCATCCGTATGAGCAGCTTCTTCTTCGTGCACCGGGCGGGTACCTTACACAACAAACAATCGACCCGTTCGGCGGCCATTCCATGAACCAGACATTGCACCATCCGGCGCCGGTCCGCGAGCGGACAATTTTGATGCTTCAAGGCCACCCCTCACCCTTCTGGGGTCAGTTGAGCGATGGTTTGAACGCAGACGGGCACCGGGTGATCAAGATCCACCTCTGTCTGGCCGATTTTATCTACTGGGGCCGCCGTCCTGCCACATCGTATCGCGGGTTCTATAAGAACTGGCGGTCGTGGATCGGTGATCTGCTTCAGCGCGAATGCGTGACAGACGTGCTCTACTATGCCGACCGGTTGCCCTATCACGCCGACACGTTGGACGCCGCACGCGCGCTTGGGGTCGCGTGCCATGCGATCGAGTTCGGCTATCTGCGACCCGACTGGCTTACGATCGAACCCGGGGCCATGGGGGCCTTGTCCTCTTTTCCCAAGGATCCCGCCGTGATCAGGGCGATTGCCGCGGAAACCGACGATCCTGACATGGTCACGCGCTACCCTCACAGCTTCCCGACCGAGGCGTTTCACGAAGTGACCTTTAGCCTCCTTCAGGCTTTCGGGCGTCCGATCTATCCTTTCTACAACTCGGACAAAGTCTACTGGCCGCTGATTGACTACGGCAGCTGGCTGGTCGAGCTTGCCATGTCCGGCAAGATGGCGCGAGACGCGGGGCGGGTTCAAACCGCCGCCGCGTCGGGGGCGTTTGAGTATAACCTGATCGCCATGCAACTTCAGGCGGACTATCAGATCAGGGCCTCTTCGAAATACGATCACCTTTCCGAGTTTATCGAAGAGGTGTTTGCTTCCTTCGCGAAGGAGGCTCCACCGGACCGGCAGATTGTGGTCAAGCTGCACCCGCTCGATAATGGGTTGGAGCGATGGTTTACCTGCATCCCTAGGATTGCCAGCCAGACCGGGATTGGCGACCGGGTTCATGTCATCAAAGGCGGCAACCTCTCGGTCTTACTTCAGCATTCCAATGGCGTGGTTCTTGTCAATTCGACGGTTGCCATCCATGCGATGCGCGCAGGCATCCCTGTGATCGCGAAAGGTGGCGCGATCTTCGACATACCGGGCCTTGCACACCAAGGCAGCCTGGACCAGTTCTGGGTCGCCCCCGAGCCGGTGGATGCCACGTTGTTTTCGGCGTTTGAGAGGGCGTTGACGACGATCCAGGTCAAAGGCTCGTTCTACAATCCCGACGGCCGCACTGCCGCGATCACGGAACTGCGCCGGCGGTTCGCCGTCTAGCGGCAATCACGCATTTTCAATGATGTAGCCCCGGTTCCGCATGATCAGCCCGGCCCCGACCATAAACATTAGGACGCCCAAACCGATAGGATAAGCAAGGATCACGAAATCACCATTATAGGTGGGGTAAAAGGCCTTGTGTGCTTCGCCGGTCACGTGAACCAAAGGGTTCCAAAGCAGGATTGTCTGCACGTTCGCCGGCATTGTTTCGACCGTATAGAATATGCCCGAAACCAGAAAAAGCGGGCGCGAGATGATGGACCAGACGTTCTTGTAGGACGGTATATAGGTGAATAGCACCACATTCAGGGTGCCGCCGCCCAAACCCAGAATGGTGGCCGCCAAACATGCGGAAATAAACTCTGGCATCGAAATCGTGATTCGTTCGTCGATGACGTAAGAAAATGCCACCAGGATGATCACGGTCACGACAATCATCGTCAAAACCTGCAAAATGCAGCGCGCAAAGATGGCATCCATGGGCGTGACCATCGGGTACTGCATTAACTGACGGTTGCTCGACACCGCCTGGGATGTCATCGAGTTGATGGTCATGTAGAAACTGAACGGCAGATATCCCGCCGCATAAAACAGCATGAAGCTGGACCCGAGCGGCGGTGTCTTCAGAAACTGCGAAAACGCCAGCGACAGCATCGCGATCATGCCCACAGGCTCTGCAACGGCCCAGAAGTAGCCCCCCCACGACCGACCATAACGCGTGATCATCTCGCGGATCATCAACGCCGAGATCACCCGCAAAGCCTGAAACTTGGGAAGTTGCGCTTCTTGTGACACCTTAAGCCTTTGAATGTGCGCAGAGTTGAAAGTACCCGAATTGTCGGGCACTGTGTGTCCGAACGGCGATACCACCGCCTCTATTGAATAGCAGAACCGGCGTGACGACACCATTGGCAAAAAGCGAACCGGTCAAGCTTGAGCCGGCAAAACGCGCGGTCGCGAATCCGCCTACGATTCTTGAGGTTCCCCGCAAAAAAACCGGTCGAATCAGGCGCTTGGTTATCGCTTTGTCCTTCGTCCTGTTCGCGGTCGGTCCAATTTTTGCGAGCGGTTTCTACCTCTTCTTCGTCGCAAGCGACCAGTATCACTCAAGCGCTGCGTTTTCGGTTAGATCCGAAGAGGCCCCGAACCCGCTTGATATCATCGGCGCGTTCACGCAAGCGGGCGGAACCACGCCGGACAGCGAGATCCTGTATGACTACATCCGTTCACAGGGTTTGGTACAGCTGATCGACGACGACCTTGACTTGCGCACAGCCTACAATCATCCCGACCGGGACCCCGTGTTCACGCTTGGCGCTGACCGTTCGGTCGAGGATGTACTTTCCTATTGGGATCGAATGGTCCGAGTCGCGGTGGATGCCAATACGGGCATCATTGACCTAGAAGTGCGAGCTTTCACACCGGAAGACGCCCAACTAATCGCTGAGACGATCATCAGCCGGTCTGCGGATCTGGTGGAAGACCTCAGCCGGGTCGCCCGCGAAGACGCGATGCGGTTCACGGTTCAGGAGGTTGCGAACGCGGAACAGCGGCTGAAAGACCTGCGCGTGCGCATCCGGCAGTTCCGCCTAGAACATCAGATCATCGATCCCGAGGCTGACGTCGAAAGTCAGGTGGGCATAATCTCGGCCCTGCAATCCAGTTTGGCCGAAGCTTTGATCGATTTCGAGAACATCCAAAGCTATTCAGCCGAAGAAGACCCGCGCCTTCTGAACCTGCAACGGCGCATCGACGCCATTCGAAACCAGATCGCGAACGAGCGTTCGTCGATTGCGGGCGATCCGGCGGCCGGGCGTTCTTTGACCGAAATCATCGGAGAGTACGAAGAACTGCTGGTCGACCTGGAGTTCTCGCAAAATGCGTACATTGCCGCGC
This sequence comes from Pseudomonadota bacterium, assembly GCA_038744785.1. GTDB lineage: Bacteria > Pseudomonadota > Alphaproteobacteria > Rhodobacterales > Rhodobacteraceae > Ovoidimarina. Next base: position 54,805 of record JBCDLX010000024.1, on the reverse strand, counting down.
TTGCCGCCGAAGAACAGGCGCGTATCGAAGCAAACCGCCGCAGTCGATATCTGGCGGTCCACGTTCCGCCGACCCGCGCCGAGGAAAGCATCTATCCTCAGAAGGCAATTCTACTTCTGGTCATTGCGGCGTGTGCGTTTTCGTTCTGGGCCGTTGTTGTGATGATCTACTACAACGTCCGCGACCGGCGATGATCGAGTTTCATAATGTCCGAAAGACCTACACTCTAAAGGGTGTCCGTAAATCGGTGTTGAACGGGCTGACACTGTCCCTGCCCAAGGATCGGAACATCGCGATCATCGGCCGAAACGGAGCCGGTAAATCCACGCTTCTGAACATCATCGCCGGGACAATCCCGCCGGACAGTGGCCAAGTTGTACGGCATGGTAGAACCAGCTGGCCAATGGGTTTTTCCGGCGGCTTTCACGGCGAGCTAACCGGTCGGCAGAACGCGCGTTTTGTTGCCCGTATCTACGGCGCGGACACTGACGCCATGGAAGACTATGTGCAAGAGTTCGCAGAGCTTGAGCAATTCCTGGACATGCCGGTTCGCACCTACTCAACCGGTATGAAGGCACGTCTTGCCTTTGGCGTCAGCCTTGCGGCGCGGTTCGATTGCTACCTCGTCGACGAGATCACGGGCGTCGGTGACACCCGGTTCAGAGCGAAATGCAAAGCGGCATTTGACGATCGCCTAAAGAACGCGCAGCTCATTATGGTATCGCATTCCGAAACCACGCTGAGATCGTATTGCAACATGGCGCTGCTTCTGGAAGGGGGCACCTGCACGCTCTATGAAAACGTGGACCAGGCGCTGAAAGACTATGGCCGGATGATGGCTGCCTAATCGACACACCCTGGGGTCACCGGTCGCGCAGCACCATCGGAAGGCTCTCACCAGGTCGCAGAGTCAGCCTGCAATGGGGTACGACGTCATGGTTGTCTTTGAGGCAGGGGTCGAAGCGCTGCCCCAAGACCGCAAGCGATAACACCGCTTCTGTAAGGCCGAATGTGAGACCGGGGCAAATGCGCGGTCCGATCGCGAATGGGACGTAGGCGTATTTTTCCGGCCGCGGCGCAACACGGGCATCGAAGCGTTCCGGAATAAAATGATCGGGTTTCGGATAAAGCGCCGCCTTCCGGTGCAACAGGAAGGGACAGACCATGACGACCGAGTCTTTCTTGATCCAATGCCCTCCGATTTCGACATCTGCCAGGGCCTGGCGCCCGAGGATCGGAACCGGCGGATACAGCCGCAACGTCTCTTCCACGATTGATCGGGTAACCGTCAGGCTACGGACATCCTCAAACCGCGGAAAACGTCCAAGGGCATCAATTTCGGCATGAAACTTTCTGCGGACGCGCCCACTTTTTGAGATCATGAACCACGCCCACGCCAGAGTGTTTGCGGTTGTCTCGTGACCTGCCATGAAGATTACAATCGCCTCGTTCCGGATCGCCGTACGGGTAAGCGGGTTGCCTTCCTCGTCGCGCGCCTCGAACAGGCTGGCAATCACGGCGTTCCTATCGCCCCGGCCTTGGGCAAATTCCTCGATCACATCGTCTATCACCGCGTGCACGCGCTTCAGTGCACGTTTTGCGCTGCGGCTTTGTCGGCGGGGAATCCAGTTTGGCATCCGCAGAAGCGAAAGCAGGTCAAGCTGATCGACATGAACCTGATATTGCGTGAAGCCACGCACAATCTCGGCGGTAAAATCACGTCCGAGTTTGCGGCCGAACACCGTCCTCGAGATTATCTCGGCCGTCAGCTGGGCCATTTCCGAAAGCATGTCGATTTCGGCGCCGTCGCCCTGTCGCTCCCAGGATGTTCGCCATTCCTCCAGCACATCCAGCATGATGGGCGCAAAGGACCGCACGCGGCTTGCATGGATGATCGGCCCGATAGCCGCGCGGCGCTCGGCCCAAAGACTGCGGTCCGAGACAAAAAGACCATCGCCCAAAAGCGGTTTCAAGGCGTGCCGCATCTGCGGGGTCTTGGCTTGCAAGACCTCGTGTTTGTTCTGAAGCGCCTCCTTGACCAGTTCCGGTGAATTCAACGTGACAATGTCCAGAAGTCCGAAGCGGTTAGCAATTAGATCGCGCCTGTAGTCGGCCCGAGCAAACACTGAAATCATGCTTTGACGGTAGAGCCGAGCAAGTTCCAATACGTTTGCGGGCACCCTACGGCGGTGCGGATAGGGCGGCACGAAGCTAGCTTCTTCAGCCTCGACCCGATCAATCCAGTTCGTCTTGTTCAGCACGTCCGTAAGAGCCTCGCTTCCCGTCCACGAACCCCGCTGCGGAAGATCCGCGCCCCGCATATTCGCGTTTGCAACCTATTCGCTTGAACTGTCATCCGCCAGCAGGAACGGCGTCTTCGGTTCCGTTTCTTTCGAGGTGGCGCTTGGGGTCCGCAGGCGCCGCCGCCTTCAAACGGCAGAAGGCCTCAACTTCGTTGATCACGACGTCACGGTTTAAAGATTGAACGACGTCCTCCGCTTGAGCGTGTCCACGTTCTGCCGTAGCGTCCGATCGACGAAGCGACGGTACCTACATGCGGATTTCCAAGATTGTAACCCTGCCCTTCGACGCTGTTGCCGTGGCTACTGGCGCAAAATCCTTTCGCCACAATGCGGTGCTTGGCAGCCCATACCTCAACGCGCGTGGCCTTCATACATCGCGCGTCAAGACTGCGGACCGCCTGGCAACGGCGCGGCGTCGGCGCTTGGAGCATATGGTCCCCGCAGCGCATCGGGACAGGTTCGCTGAATGTGGATATGTTCAGGTTGAGAATGTCCTGCCGGACGACATCTTTCTTGGCCTCTCACAAGAGGTGGATACCACCCCCCTGCCCGCGCGCGAACTGAAGCAAGGTGGGACAGTCACGCGCTTCATCACGCTGTCCCCAGAAACCCTGCGTTCGTTGCCTTACCTTGACCGCGCGATCAAAGACGCCGCGTTCCAAGGGTTGATGCGTTATGTGGGCTCTGCCAACGCGGACCCGTTGGTTACGCTCCACACCGTGCTGACCAATCCGGTCGCCAAACGGGCCGATCCCCAATCCTCATTTCACTCCGATACCTTCCATCCGACATCCAAAGGTTGGCTTTTCTTGCGTGATGTCGACGTTGAAGACGGACCGTTTTCCTATGTTCCGGGATCGCATCGCATGACGGCAGGACGGCTTGAGTGGGAGTATGAACAAAGCCTGTCTGCCCAGGCCCATAAGAACGGACACCATGCTGGGGGATCGTTCCGCGCCACGCAAGACGAGATCAAGGCGATGGGATATCCCGAACCGGTGGGCTTTCCGGTCAAGGCCAACACGCTGGTCGTGGCTGACACACATGGTTTTCACGCGCGCCAGCCAAGCGCGCGGAAATCCACACGGGTGGCGCTATATGGCTCCCTGCGCGCCAGTCCGTTTAATCCCCTGGCCGGACCGGACATCATGGATATCCCCGGTTTGCGCGGTCGGAAGGGGCAGATGCTGGATTTATACCGTTCGGCTGTAGCGCGGGTCACTGGGAAACCGGAGTCACAGCCGCTTGTCGGCGACGTGTTGGCCGCAGCTCCAGCCGTGCGATAAGGGCTGCCCGCCTCCGGCGGTGATCCGCCGTTCGGTCCACCGTTCATAAACCGAAAACCGGCATTATCCAGCGCAGCGAATTGGCGAGGTTTTGCCGAACGATGCCACAGTATCTCCAGCAGGCGGCCACAATATCTTCACGATCAGGAAGGAGTTCTATACCAAATCTGTCATGGAGGAGGTCTTCGGATGAGGTCGACCGTTCTTGCTGCCGCGCTTTTTCTGTCTGCCTTAGGCAGCGCCGCCGATGCCTGCGCACGCAAAGTTCCCGGAGAAGCGGTAAGGCAGGCTGTTCCTGCCAAAAACATCAATCAAAGACTGTTTGACGCCGCAGTGCGTGCCGAAGTGAATTACCATCGGTGTCGAGCCGGTGTTCGTCCGGTCGACGCAGGAAGCGACAGGTTGGCAAACGTGGCCCGGGGTCACAGCGAGTGGATGGCACGCAGCCGGAAACTCAGCCACAAAAGCTCAGTGGCGGGACGGTCCACGGTTCTGCAGCGCATCAAGAGCGCCGGGCAGCGCTTTAGCAACGGCGCGGAAAACATCAGCACGGTCTACCGCTATCAACTTGGAAACCGCCGGTTCAAAGTGGTCGATCGGCAGAATTGCCTGTTTTCAGACCGCCGGGGCAACCGGTTGCCCCCACACAGCTAGTCCTCTTTGGCAAAGCACGCGGTCGACCAATGGATGGCAAGCCCCGGCCACCGGAGGAACATCCTGAACCCTGCCCTTAGCCAACTAAGTTCGGCAGCCGCGTTCGATCCCCGAACCAAGTATTGCGGGCAGTACTTTCTGACGCAGAATTTCATCGGTTAGGAGCGTCCCCTACCCCATCTGCACGAGGCCCCGAATGACGGGGCCTTTATCTTTTGGGAACGCCCGACCCGGTTCTAGATGTTTGCGTCCACAAGGCCGGCCCGCACCATCCGCTCGGCAATGTCGAAGACGCGGTCGCGGCCCACTGGATCTTTGAGAACGCTGAAATCGATCCCGGACCTGTTGATCACAACACCGGCCTGCTGGCGAAACCCTGCCTCCACATCAGCGTTCCAGGCCGGATGAGCCCCCGCCTCTGCCAACTCGATGCTTTCGTCGAGGGTTCTGACCTTGTCGTGCACACAGGCACAATCGATGCCAAACCCAGTGAACTCAAGAAACTCAAACAGCGCCAAAAGCTCGTTTGCGTAGGCGCCCCGATAGTTCAGAAGCTCGTCAAAATAGACCGGCAGACCCGGCGCGATCTTTCCGAAATCATGAAGAATGAACAGCACGTCCCGGGCCGAAGAGTAGATGTCACAGTCGACATTCAGGAAAGCCAGATCGAAATCGGTGGTCCTGCAAAACTCTGGCAGGGAGGCCGAAAAGAAGCCTTTCACAAGTTCCACATTCTCCGGAACCTCCGGCAAGGATGGCAGGGCGAAGCTTTGGTCCCAATCGGTGCGCCCATCATCGGGAAACCCTTCGAAACTGTCGAACCCGACAAAGCGCCGCTTTTTCAATCGGTTCGCGCTGACGGTGATCGATTTACCCCGATAGACCCCGAATTCGAGAAACAGGCCCTTCCGCCTGCGCGCCATATCCAATGTGCGGATCAGCACGTCGCCGCGCCAGGGTTCCCCTTTGATCATGCGCTTGGGATAAAGCGGCACGTTCGCGAACCGCGGAAGATAGGTGATCAGAAAGGCCGTATATCGCTGGACCTTGCTGAATGACCCCTCGGGCAGCCCTTGATCGCCCTTGGATCTTAGGAAATCCCACTTCATCCCCGGTTCGATCCTATCGGTGAGGGACGCGCCGCCCGCATGCGTTCAGCCCCCACAATCTCATGCGCCGTCGCGGAATGCGGCTGGGTACAGCGCCCTGCCAATTTTCCGGTACTGCTCGGTTTCAAGATCGGCAAAGTACCGCGCCGGATCTGCAAGGTACTCTTCCCGGTCCACAGGACCGCCGACCCGGCCAACGAAAAACGCAACAAACGGGGTCATCGCCCGGCGCCACCCCAAGACACCGTAGGTCCGGTCCTTTGCCGGCTGGGCCGCGCGCCCGTGAAGCACGTCGTGACCCTGCCGCCAGATAGACTCGCGGCGCTTGCGCGGGTTCGGATGGATGATCCAGTTCTTCGGTCGTCCGCTGTACACATTCTCGAAGAAGACGCCCGCCATAAGTTCGCAATCGGGCACCCCCGGCGCCTCGATCATACGAACGAAGGGATTGGCAAGTTCGGGCCCAAGACCTGCATCAAGCCAATGCGCAGGCTCCAGAATCGCGACCAGATCCGAACAGAATTGAACGGCCGCGCTGTGCGCCTCTTTGATCAAACTGCGTCGCGCGCCCTCGCCATCGGAGGGCAGAAACACCGGGATCGGATCGCCGGCGTCATCCTTAAAGTTCAAGAATGAATCCTGATCGTTCAGAAAGATCAGTTCGAACATCAGTGTGTTTCGCACGTAGTCATGTCTGGACCGTTCCCTGTCCAGCCTGTCTACATAGAAGCCCGACGCAGTCTGCCCGGGCTGATCAATATTCTGGTCGACGCCCTTGAACGTCGCGAAATAGTAGCCCGACACTGCGGATTGCGGCACCAGTCGTGCCAACCCGGCCTGAAGGCTGCCCAAATGGCCGATATCGACGATCGCGATTTTTCTGTCGCCCTCTGCGACCAAACCGTTCTGCTGGTAGTAACGCAGAAGTAGTTCACGCTCGACACGTGCAGTCTGCAAAATAGCGCCGACGATCTCTGGATGCTTCAAGAACGTCGTCAGGTTGGCCGCATCGGCCTTCCAGGATACCTCTTCATCAAGGTTCGCGATCCCTGACCGGCGCGCGATGGGATCCCAATTCTCGCCTGCTTCGATGCCCAACCGATGCTCCAGCATCTGCCGCAGCGGCATGGCCGAGAATCCCGTCTCCATCACGCGTAAGATGTCGTCCAACGTCTCGATAGAAGCGACCTGAACCGCGCGGCGGGACGCATAGAGGTACCGCGACGGGGGCGCATCGGCGACACCGCCGCTTATCGCGTCGTAGCATCGCTTCACGATGTCACCATCGCGCGAGAGGAAATAGATTTCCTCAACTTTGTCTTCGATTGCCTTGCGAAGGACCCAGGCCGCGAAGGAAAAGTGCAAGGGGCCCAGCAGACAGTACCCGAAGACACCCGGATCGCCGAGCGCATGGCTGCCCAACGCGTCCCACGACCTGCGAAACGCCGAGATCTTGTTCTGCACCAACCCCTTCGTTGCCCGCACGGCCGCGCAATCGGGCAACGCATCAAGCGACGACAAGACGGGCGAGACATCCCGCGCCAGATCGCGGGACGACGGCAAGTAGAAAACCGACAGTCCCCTCTCGGCGCCCCGCTCGATGTCCGAGTGCCGGTTGTCGCCGATGTGAAGAATGTCGCGCGGGGCCACTGCCTCGGACCCTACAACCGTATCGAAAAGCGTTCCCGAGCTTTTCAGCGTGCCATGTTCGGACGAGGCATAGAGCTCGGCCCAACCCGAGTATCCACAGCGATCCAGCAGGGTCTCGACGAAACCCCGATCAAGGTACGTGTCGGAAACAAGGATGATCTGCTTTTCGTTCTTTACCGCCCAGTCAAAGAGGACCTTACCCGCGACCCGAGGCGCGCATATCCGCTTCTCCCAATCAAGCTCCAGTTCGTAAAGGGACCGGGCCTCGGCCTCTGTCAGCTTGTGTTCCTGTCCAAGCGCCGCATACCGGCTGGAAAGCAGGACTTCTTCACCATGGGCCGCATCTATGGCCAGCTTCCTCGCTTCCCTGCGCGCAGTTGGAAAATCTGGCAAACGCCCAGGCAGAATCCGGTCAACCTCGGCCTGCATGAGAAGGTGAAGGTCCGCAGGTTTGTCGAGCGGCCTTTCAATCAGCGTCTCGAACACATCGAACGACACGACAGCCATACGCTCGATACGTTTTTTTGCGTCGTCCAGATCCACGGTCCGGACGCGCGTTTCGCGCGGTGCGTCAGACGACATCTCGTCCCGGTCGCCGGGGATAGCGCGCCGAAGGTTCCGGCGCGTTTCTTTGGAAAGATCCACCAGGTCCTGCCGCGTGGCTTCGCCTTTGTCGATCTGGCCATAGCTCCAGTAAAACCCGAGCATGTCACGAAGCTTGTCTTTGCTGTCACGAAAGCGGATCGGCGCTTGCGGTGTGACCTGCATGATCGGCGCTAGGATGGCCGACCAGAAATGCGGACTGACGAAATCCTGGCAAACGGTCCAGAATTGACCGGGTTCGCCCGGCGCATCGTACCGAAGTACGGGTTCAAAGAAGTACTGGACGTCTTTTTCAAAGTATTTCGCCTCGTGCAGAACCGACGACGACAACGACACCGCGGTCTTGAGATTTGGGTGCGCGAGGATGTCGTAAGTCTTGTGGTCGGACAGCGCGACATCGCGGATGGATTTCAGGTAATCCAGAACCTTTTCATCCCCGTGGCGCACATAGGGATGACGCTGATAGAGCGTTGTCGAATGGCGCGATACGACATCTTCGAAAGCCGGCTTGTAATCGAGGACCGTCAGGAACGCGCCGCTGTGGCAGACAGATTTGTCGTTCAGCGTCTGACCGAAGAAGCACGCCGCATCGGCAGGTATCTGTGCCTCTTTCCGATACCAGCCCTTTGTGGCCTGAACCTTCAGGCGGTCGGCATACAAGAAGAACTGGTCCTCTGGCACATGGAACTCTGCCATGCTGGCATGCACGGCGGCATCGTTCGATTGGAGGGCAAACAAAATATCGTCGTAGAACCTGACGGGATGTAGCCAAAGATCAACGTAAACGATGCCCAATGCGTCCAGGATGGCCTTGGTCTGTATCGACAGTTCGTACCCGATGACAAGCGTTTCGTCGCCCCTGATCGCATTCTCCAAAAACGATCTAGCGGCCTCGGTGATCTGATTTTGATCGTACCAATTGTGTGTTGCCTTGGCGTCCAAGGGCAGATTTGCACGATGAAAGAACTCTTCCCTTCGGAAGGCCGCGCCTGGGTCGGTGCCGGTGTACAGCTTTTCAACGGGCAGCCCTGTGCTCATCCTGATCGGGCGTTCAAGAAGCAAAAAGAGCCATCTCAGGTTTGATTGCTGCTCGCTGTCGCTGGTCATCAGAAGGTCGGAACAAACTCCCACCCGCTTTATCTTATTGCGATCTGGCAACTCTGACGGCCTTCCCGATAAGATCAGGCGGACTGCTGTTACCCGCCCGCTCTGCCCTGTGTGTCCCCGACAAGAACAACTGTTCACAAGCAAAAGCGAGATGCAATGGAGACGGCGTTGCGCACGCTGCGCGGCGGCAATCACACAAGATCAGTCCTAACGAGTGCTTGATCTCGGGAACGCGGTGGGAGGCCGTCGGTCGCGATGCGTCTCTGCCGTTCCCTTGGCCCTGGCCGCCTGTTCCCGCGCGACACCCCGAATGTCTGCGCCGGCAACAATTACCCCGGCCTCTTGTGGCCGATCGGCACCAGCCATGATCAGCAGTCACTGGAACATGTACCCCGCTTTCATCAGCCGTTCCATCGCCGGGATGTCGGCAAGGCGTGCATCGCGGGACCTAGGCCAACGAAAGGCTTCAGAGAGATACAATTGCCCATATCGCCGGAGCAAGGCAGGAAGCCGAGCCTTTTTCACGCGTCAGAGTCTGTGGTTGCTCCCCAGGAAATGTACGAAAAAAAAGTCGCCCAAGATCTCAAAACCCGACAACACCGCTAGCCTGCACAACTGGACAAATTCCTGACTTTGAATGCCGTCTATGGCAACAGGATCGTCAGATGGCTACGATTGCGAAACATTAAGCCAATACGACAGAATCCCAATTCCATAGTGAAAAACGGTCAGATTAGAATTCGTATCTAGTATCTCGCGCCATGAAGCGGCAAGTTCGGCTTTCTGTAGATGGACTTCCGAATAGGTGGTATACGCAACTCTTACTTGAAGGCAATAACGGCTCAATCCGAACATGGCGTCTGGAGAAGCTCTGCGAGAATGCTTCGACCTGAGCATGAAGGAAAATGCGCATAGCTGCGCGAAGGTGGATCAGTGTTCACGCCGCTTTGCGAATAACAAGAAGCCGTACGACGTGTGCCCGTTCGCACCAGCAGACAGAGAAGTACTTTTTTGCGATACGTCGCTGCCGTGCTACAGCCAAACCGTGCGGCACGGCCTTGACTTCCCACGTGATCGAATGATCTCCTTAAGACGAAAGCGGAGTGTGCCGAAGAAGGGTCGAGATTCCACGTGCCAAGCAGATTCAATGGCTACATCAAGAGCCTTCAGCAGCTTCGGAAAACCCGGCTTACCGTCGACAACCAGCAGAGCAAGATCGAACAGCTTTCACGCTTCGAAGCACGGACCGAAGCGGCAGAAAGAGAGGCAGGGCAAGTGGCCGCGGCGGTTGGCAACGCCGTCTACCGGTTGCCATCGAAGGTGTTGTTCGCGGATGATATCCATATAAACAAACGTAATTTTACCTCGCTCTACAGCCTATTTTCGCGATCCGGAGCTGATGTTGCGGTCGGGATCTCGCTGAAGGGAGAGTCCGTTCTCGGCAGGGACGACGTAACGCCAGAGAAGCTAAGGGCACTTGTCAACGCGGCGGGGACCTACGATCGCGAAGATCCCGTCCTCGCCAAGCACCGCAGTATCCTGGACGCGCTGGATGGCGATGCGCTGATCGCCAGCCGCCACCATCATGTACCGCTTTTCGCGGCGGCGCAGTACGAGGCCCTCTGCAAGTGCTTGCCGGAGATCGCGGACCGACCAAACGCCATCGCAAAGACCGAAGAAGCGGTGTTCGATTTCCTATGGTCTGAACACAGGGACGTGCTGATTAATTGCTGCGCAGCGGCCCGTTTCTGGGCCGAAACCTGGTCAGCTTGGCCGGACCTCACAACTAGAGACGCGGTGTTTGTCTTTTCGGGTGCGCCAATCTACTGCCAGGTTCTATTGCGCATTATGCGGTTCAATAAAGCAGATACCTATGTTTTGGAAACCTTCACAAATGGTCAGCAGTATTTTTGCGAACGACGTCATTCGGCGCTTCCGAATGCATCGCGCGTTAGGCAGCCGAACGTCTATCGCCAACTCGTTAATAGCTTTGACGACGCCGATCACTTAACGCGCGCCGAGGTACGCGCAACCAACCGAATCATAAACACAAAGAACAAGAACGTTAAACAGCCACCACCGGCCGCCGGCCTGGAGTTCGGGATCCCTTCCGATATAGTCCTAATTGCCGGACAGGTTATCAATGACTATTCGATTATCAGTGGTTGTGGTACAGTTCTAAGTACTCTACCCGTATATAAGAAATTGATAGAGACGCTTCTTACAGACGAACGGAAGACAGTCGTGTTCAAGGCGCACCCGTGGGAGCTTGAGCGGATCAATGTCGAGAGAAGCTTGACACTGGAGACGCTGACGCATTGGGCGAGGGACCGAGGCTTGCCACTTGGCGAGCGATTGTTCCTGGTGTCGGACTACAACCTGTCGCAACTGTTGAAATTGTCCGGAACGTTTATCACCCTCAACTCGCAAGCCGCGTTCGAGGCGGCAATCGAAGGGTTAAAACCGGTCACGATTGGCGGGGCCTTCTACGACGTGGCGGGCTTTACCGACAGTTTTTCGGATGCGACGAGCGCAGCAGAAGCTGTGCTTCGTGGCGATGCCGGCGGCACGCTGCATCTTGATCAGTATATGGCCTTCTCAAGGTTTCTTGCCGCGCTTTCGGAAGAGCATCTGTTTGAGATCGGCGACCGCGGCCGCCACAGATTGAAAAGACTTCTGGCCAAGTACGCGCCGGAAGCGATCACCTCCATCCATCAAAACGAAACAGAGGCCAACTCGTTTCGGGCCAACATAACCAGCGGTTCGAGCGCTCAGTGAAGGTCGCACTGGTCACAAGCGGAAACAGGTCAAGCCGCATCTTCGCAGACCTCTTTCGACGGTTCGTCCTGTCTTCGCATGTCGATGCCACCGTCTGCGACGAGGCCGAGGACGGCTACGACATCTATCATTATCACCGACCTCAACTGGAAGAGGCGCTCAGGTACCCTTCGGTGGTTACGGTTCATCATGATTTGGGCGATCCCGCTGGATTTGTTGATTTCGCGAAATTCGAACCACGCTACCGCGAAGCGTCGGCAATCGTGTGTCTGAACACCACCCAGAAGACAGCTCTGGCAGAGATCGGAATTACCCAAACACACGTGATTCCGCACGGGTATGACGACCAGTTATTTGGCGGCGCAAAGACCCGAAACCGCAGTCCGGGGGACCTTTTGCGGCTTGGAATTATCTCTCGGCGATATGAGCGCCGGGTGAAGGGCGAGGTGTTGCTTGAAGAGTTGCTTGATCTCGTTTCGCCCGAGCTTGTCGAATTCACTTTCGTCGGGGCGTTCCGGTCGAAGGATGCCCATCTTGTTCGATCGGCCGGGTTTGCAGCGCGTGTCCTAGAACACCTGCCCTACCGCGTCTTTCCATCTCTGTATTCAGAGATTGATGCGCTGATGATGATGAGCAACTTTGAAGGAGGCCCGGCATGCCTTCCCGAGGCCGTTGCCACCCACACACCGATCCTGTCGACCCGCGTGGGTATGGGTCCCGATATCGTGAAAGACGGCGAAAACGGGTTTCTTCTGTCCTTCGACGCGGAAGACTGGGCAAAGACGATCACGGACCTTGCCCTGAATACCGATGGTCTTTTCGATCGGATCGCGGCCGGTGCAAGATCAACGAATAATGCCATCACGTGGAACGAGGTGGTCGAACGGCACGCAGTCCTCTATGGGCGGATACTCGGCTATAGTGGAAATGCTGCGGACCAACCCGGGAGTCCTTGAAGACATGATTAAGAATGCTCTGGCCCAATTCGGAGAACGCCTTTCTGGCAAGTCCGGGCGAACACGTGAGCCGCAGAAGAACGCCGAGAGCGCGGCGCCAAAACCTACGCCCAAGGAAGTCGAGCTGACCAAGAAATTCACGGACCTCAAGAAACGCTACGACCGCTACGCAGCCGAACTTATCGCCTTCCGGTCGCAGGCGCCTATCTTTTCAACGTTGGACGAGGTGTTGCAGGCGCGGATTTGTCCGTGTGCGAATGCGTCGACCATTCAGTTTGCGGCCTACCCCAGAGTTTCGCCAACCTTCGGGACGCTGCTCCTGGCAAGATGCGTTGCTTGCGGATGTGGTTATTCGCCGAAGATCGACTTCGATCTGGATGATTACTACACCAACCAGTACCAGGCTGACGTGCAGCCGCACCGGCTTCGGAAGGGGTTGTTCTTCTCTCCCGAAAACCCGTTCCTGGAAACAGAGACATATGCGCGCTTCAAACGCCGGAGCCAACTGATGCTCGACCTCGGCGAGGACGCAACTGAAAAAAGTGTCCTGGACTTCGGCTGTGGTGTCGGGGTTGCCCTTCGTCTGGCCAAGGCTGAGAAAAAGTTCGCGGTCGAAACCGACCCCTACTCGGTCAAGATCCTACAGGAGGAGGTGGGCGCAGTGGTGGTGGCAATCGATGCCGTTCCCGAACCTGTCGACATCGTTCTGGCATCGCATGTTTTGGAACATATCGACGCCGAGGGAATTCGCCCCCTGCTTCAGACCATGCGTAAGGTTGTGAAGCCTGACGGGCGCTTCGTCATCGCCGTTCCCGACGGTGCCGATCAGCTTCGGCGGCTGGAGGGCGGCGACAGGAGCAAAGTTCGCTACGAACCGCACCTGCTGCACTTCTCACTCGTTTCGTTGCGCCACTTGATGGAAGAAGCGGGGTTCGAGGTTCTGGGCTACTCGACCGCGAAGAGCGTCACAGACAATCCCGACCTCTATGGCCGCGAGGATTACGAACGGTTGGAAAAGATCCAGAGCGCGGACCTGATGGTCGTTTGCCGTTAGGTGCTTTCGCCCCGTCTCAACTTTGCATTTCACGAATTTCGTTGGCCACAATCGCGCTTAGCTCGGCATGATACATGGCGATACGTGATCGGTAAGACCGCTCCAGGTGCATCGGCCGCTTAAGAAGAAGGACGTTGTACTGACCAGGGGTCTCGACGTCCCGAGTGACAGGTACAAACCCAAACCGGTCAAGCAGACTGAACACGTCAAATGCCGTCTTCTGCTCAATCCAAATGGGATAATCCTCGACCTCGACGTAGATGCCCACCGTTTTGTTGAGCACCTGCGGTGCGCCCTGCAAAACGTCATATGCGTGGCCTTCCGCATCAATCCACAGAACGGCGGATTCAAGCGTTTGCGCGGCACCTTGCCCACTTTGGAAGAAATCATCCAAGCGCGTCGTGGGCACATTGACGGCCGTGTACTCCTTGTCTCCTGGCTTCCGAAGCACCGAGTTGTTGCCTGAAAACGGCGCAGCGGCCGTCGGCTCCACCTTAACATCCTTGTAGAACGCGACCTCTCCGGTCCTGTTGCTTACGGCAGAATAGATGTACTGAACGCCTGCGTGGATCGCGCCCTTCGATGTGAAGTAATCGTAGACATCCCGATCCGCCTCGAACGCAAAACATGTTGTTTCTGGCAGGGCTTGTGCAACGCGGTTTGATGCACGGGCCTCATGGGCCCCGATCTCTATGAAGTGAGACGGCTTCATCAGCCTCGCAACAAAATCAAAGAACATGCGTTCATGATTCTCGTTGGTCTCTGCAAACGCCGGTCGCTTGGTGGTGTCCGCAAGCAGCGGTGCCAAAAGCATTTGCGTCGTTGTTTCAAAGACTTCCCAGTCCCGCATTGATCTATATCCGCTCTGTTAAGTCCCCAGCGCTGGAACGGTAGGCGAAACACGCTTCCTTCGCCAGACGCAATCCGCGGGCACATCGGTAGTGCACAACGCCCAATTCTTGGCGTTATAGGAGCGTAGCTAACCGGACAAACCGACTGCGACCTCACGCGGAATACGTATGTTTTTGGGGGAGCGGGGGTGGCGTGTAGCAGCCCGAAGCGACGTGACCAGATGAAGGGGGCAGCCTAACCGCAGAATTCCTTGCAACAGGTCACCTACTTGAGACTGAACTCTTTCTCTCTTTTCTTGATCACGACCGTGGAGCGGTAAAAGCACATCCAATCCACCCAAACAGAAAGCTCCCGCGCCCGCTTACTTTCTGGCATCGCCCGTCTTAGCGGGTGATCTTGTCCTTTCCCGCAGACATAGGTGTTGAGCCGGCTAAAATACGTAAACGCATCCGTCCACTGGTCGCTAAATGGTTCTCGCCGAAGATTTCCAAAAGAACAATTCAGATCTTCCATAATGAAAAACCCGCCAGGGATTACGTTATCAAAACACTCCTCGAAACAGGCGATTTGGTGCGACCAGGAATGGCTGGCGTCATCCAAAAGTACGAAAGGCCGTTCCTTCGCGGAAAATTCGCGCAAGAATTTTCTATCCCCGCAATCCCCAAGCACAGTTCTTGCCCTGTCGAATTCCAGGTTCACCCACTTCTCACGAAAGTCGACCCCGACAATATCCGCATTAGAGAACCAAGTCTCCCACGTTCGGATACTTCCGCCTTCATTGATCCCGAGTTCGACGAACTTGATCTTCTCATGCTGCCAATCCGCAAGATGCATCTGATAGAACCGAAGATAGTCGTGTTTGACATGGGACTTGTCGGTGTTGAAAGTCTCTCCGATCGCGTCCAGCGAGGAACTATCCATGCCTGCTCCAGTTCAAGGCGACAACATCGCCGATATCTGTGCCTCACTTCCTTACTGGCTGCAAGTAGAAGGCCGGTTGCGACGTTTATGCATCACAGCGCCCAGTAATTGTGGGGCGGCGGGGCTATCTGTGCCGTTCAACCCTCCGGCGCGCCACGTCGCAGCGCCACGTAGTAACTGCGTACATTGGGTCTTCAGACCGGTTGCGACGGCCAAATGTTGACTGTAGCATCGGAGCGCTGAAGCAGATGGTGACCAAACTTGGATCAAGCCACCCGAGTACTTAGAACAGCGCCATCACCCCGCCTCGCGGTTCGGGAGCTTGTCATGCAGTCTTGCCCGAGCTGCGGGCATGATGACCTTTCGATTTCGAGGTATCCGGGCTTCATAAGCCGGTTCTTTGCGGGCCTCATGCTTATGCACTGCCCGAAATGTGGCTTGTCCTGGGTTCCGGTCCCCAATCTTGATCTGGATGATTATTACACAAACTATTACACGAATGAATTCCAGTCTTACCGCCGGTTTGAGGGAAAGTTCTTTTCTTCCGCTAATCCAGTCTGGTCCAGAGAAAAACACCCAAGCCGCGATCGCGCGCGGAACCACTCACAAATTCTGGGACGCTACGGCAAGATGAAGCGCGTTCTTGATATAGGCTGCGGCGAAGGCATTCTTCTTCATATGCTTTCGGCAGACGAAAAATACGCGTGGGAGCCGGATAAACACGTCCAGCGGATTCTGGAAGAAGAGGTTGGCGCAATACGCGTATCTGGAATTGAGGATGTTCAGGATCTTGATGCAATCGTTGCATCACACGTTTTAGAACACTTCACTTACGAAAACATATTGGAAAAGATCGATCAGATTTATAACTCGCTCAGGCCAGGCGGCATATTTCTGGCCGAAGTACCGGACGGTGCCGCACAGATTGCAAAGTTCACAAAGGGTGAACGACCGCCTGAGCAAAGACTTGAACCGCACACACTATTCTATTCGAGCTACAGCCTATGCCGCCTTATCAAAGCCTCTGGGTTTGAGATCAAAGAGACGAAAATCTGCGAATGGACAAGAAACAACGTGGATAAGGCGGATCTGGCTGCGGTGATCGGACCGGCCGACACGTCGCAGAAGCCGCTGATCGTGGTTGCGCAAAAGCCTTTAGGGCAGCCCGGCGGAAGGTGATGTCCGCGACCCTGCCCGCAAGCATGTCATAGTCTGACAGGCACCAAGTTCGCGCCGCCCGGCCCGCCCCTACCGCAACGCGGCTTCCATGTTTCCACCATCGACGGTCATTACATGCGCGCTCGTTCGTTCGGATTGCGCCAGGGCGACAAACGCCTGCGCAACATGGTCGGCTTCGACCTCGGCCCCCAGAAGGTTGCCGGCCATGTAGGTGTCACGATCAACGCCCCGGGCGGCGGCGCGCGTCTTGATAAAATCGTCGGTCAAAAGGCCGGAACGGATTCGATCAGCGTTGACGCCATTTACGCGGACGCCAGCACCGCCAAGCTCTAGCGCCAGTTGTCGCACAAGAAACATCGTTGCTGCCTTGGGCAAGCCGTAGGCACCGAACCCCCGCCCAGGGTTAACCGCCTGTTTCGAGACATTGAACAGCATCTGTCCCCCATTGCCCTGCAGTTTCATAACGGCGGCTGCCGCGCGCGCCATTGTAAGATGGGCAAAGAAGTTCACCTCGAAAGACGCGCGTATTTCTGCCTCATCCATCGTCAGTATGTTGCCTTGCGGCGCATATCCCGCGTTCGACACCAGAATATCGAGCCCCCCGAAGTGGCAGGCAATCGCCTCGACAGCTGCGTAAGATGCCCCGTCTTTCGCAAGATCGGCGGCAAAGGCACTCGCTCCGGGAACGTCTGCCGTCGCCGCGTCGGCGGCCGCCGCATCCCGGTCGATTATCGCGACAGAGGCGCCTTCGGCGGCAAAAGCCCGCGCCGTAGCCAGACCGATCCCGCTTGCGCCGCCGGTTACCGCGACAACCTGACCGGCAAGAGGTTTGTCCTGGCCCTTTGACAGTTTAGCCTGCTCCAGCGACCAGTACTCCATATCAAAGATGTCTTCGGTTCCGATCGGGACAAAAGAACTGATCGCCTCGGCGCGCAGCATGACATCCGCGGTTTGTTCGCCGATATCGGCCGCTGCCGCAGCGGCAGAGGCCGATTTGCCAATACCCACCACACCCAAACCTTCGATCCAGATGAGCGTTGGATGGGGTTCTAATGCTGTTTTCGTGCCGCCGACCCGCGCATTCTGTGCGTCAAAATACGTGCGATAGGCCTGAGCAAACTCTTCGACGCGGGCCGCAATACCGCCGGTTTCAGACAAGTCTTTTGATCTTAGAATCAGGGCCTTGCCCTTTGTTCGGATTACATGGTCGGGCGAGCCCGGCCCGGCTTCGGCCAACCGTGCTAGATCCGGACAGGCGAGAAACTCCGAGATCTCTGGGCCGGTTCGAAGATCGGTCAGAACGGGCCGCGGGTGGCCGCCGTGATGCGCGCCGCGCATGCGGGCCACGGCACCCCGCAAAACGGGCAACACATTGGCCGTCAGAGCAGCGTCTTCCGGCACACGCTGCCGAAGGACGCTGGTCGGGCGGGCCGCGCGTTTCGAACGGTCGGCAAGAAACGCTTCGACCAGGTTCGTTTGCGCGATGACGCGGTCGTAGCTTTCCTTTGCAGTTGCACCGAACGTGAAATGCCCATGATTCAGCAGGACCATGCCTTCGCAATCGGGTTGCGCCTCAAACGCATCGGCAGCAGCCTTAGCCAGTGCAAAGCCCGGCATAATATAGGGAACAACGGCCATCTTGCCTTCGAAGAGCTCGGCAATCGTCGCCTCGGCCTCTGGCAGGTTTGCTAGCACCAGAAAGGCGGTCGCGTGAGTGTGGTCGACATAGCGATGCGGCAAGTAAGCATGCAGCAGGGTTTCGACTGATGGGTTCGGCGCCGTCATATCGATAAGGTTGGACCGCTGTGCATTCACCATCGCTTCGTCCGAAAGCGCCGGTAGCCTGCGAAGGTCCATCAAGGGCGCCATGCGCACACCCGGCAAGCCCGGCGCAAGAATGGTATCAAGGTCCCATCCCGATCCCTTGACGTGCAATATCTGTTCCGAGGTCCCAAATATGTCCGGCCGCTCGACCTTGACCGACGTATTGCCCCCCCCGTGCATCACGAGGTCCGGGTCCGAGCCGATCAGCCGCGACGAGTAGACACGCAGTTCTAGAAGCCGGTCTGCCTCGACCGGGCCACCGGCCTTTTCATATTCTGTGGCTGCGGTGTTGTCCCAACGGTTATCACGCACCTGGCAGTCTCCTTACTTGTTTGGATTGTCGAACTGACCGATGGCCGGTCTCACGCCATATCCAATAGCTCTGAAGCAATCTCTTCATTTGTCGCCAGATGGGTTGCATAGCCGCCTCGCAGCGCGGCCCGCGCTGAAATCGCGCGGTCGGGACCGACGGCCACCAGAAGCGACATCTCCTTGTCAACCATTTGCGCCAGGGACACGCCGATCATCCGGTCTTCGACCTGCGCCACAACCGGGTTGCCGTTGATGTCGATCAGACGTCCGCACACCACACCAACCGCACCGCGGGCGCGAAGTTCGGCGAGGTCGCTGCAATGGAAGATACCCGTTCTTACAGCATGGGCATCTTCGTCAAGCGTCCCGCAGGCTAAGACGGTCTTGTTACATCCCGAGAGCGCACTGATCTGGGCTGCGACCTCTGGCTCGGCCGCAAGCGCGTCGCGAACGGATTTGTCGGACAGGAGCAATGGAACATGAAGGTTGACCAACTGCCCGCCCAGCCGCATCGCCAATGAGGATGTGCATGCCTCAGCTGCGAACCCCGTGGCCGCGGGACGCGACCCCAATAGTTGCACAACAGTCAGGTCCTTCATCGGTTGGTGCGCAACCTGCTGCACCATCTGGTAGACGGTTTCCCCCCACGAGACACCCAGACGGTCGCCGGGTTGCAACAGCTTTGGCAGCCAGTCAGCCGCCGCGCGCGTCACCCGCGATTTCGTGTCTGCAAGATCGCCCGGGTCGTTCGGCACAACCAGCGCCTTGCTAAGACCGTAGGCGGCGCACAGTTCTTGCGCCAACCGATGGCTGCTAAAAACACTGTCATTAAGATAGAGACGGACCCAACCTTCGGACCGGGCGTGACTAAGATAATTCACAACCGTTGCGCGGCTGATCTGCAAACGTTCCGCAATCGCGTTTTGGTTCAACCCTTCATGGTAGTAAAGCCAGGCGGTCTCGACGATCGCCGCCTCGTCACGCAGCGCGATGCGCGCCGTTTCGGGCGCCTGCGACTTCAGGGCTTGAACCGCGTCAGACATCGCTACTCGGCGGCCCGCACCATTTCGGGAAACAGGCTCGAAAGCCCCTGAGCCGAAGCCGCGCACACACCGCGTTCGGTGATCAGGCCAGTCACCAGACGGTTGGGCGTCACATCGAAGGCCGGGTTGCCACCCGGTGTTCCATCCGGCGTCACCTGAACCGTTCCGATCGCGTCGTCGGTTTTGCCCAGGATGTGGGTTACCTCGCGTGCATCGCGTTCTTCGATGGGAATCTCAGACACACCATCGGTCACACTCCAGTCTATCGTCGGTGACGGCAACGCGACGTAGAGCGGGACGCCGTTGTCGTTGGCCGCAAGGGCCTTGAGATAAGTTCCGATCTTGTTGCACACATCGCCTTGTCGTGTCGTCCGATCGGTGCCGGTGATGACAAAGTCAACCAATCCGTGCTGCATCAGATGCCCGCAGGCATTGTCCGCCACATAAGTGTGCGGCACACCATGTGAGCCAAGCTCCCAAGATGTCAGCGCGCCCTGATTACGCGGCCGCGTTTCAGAAACCCAGACATGAAGCGGGATGCCCGCATCGTATGCGTGATACATCGGACTTGTGGCAGTTCCCCAATCGACCGTGGCCAGCCATCCAGCATTACAATGGGTCATCAACCGAACGGGTTCGCCAGCGGGCTTTCGGGCAGCAATCTCTTTGATCAGGGCCAGCCCATGTTCTCCGATCTTTCGGTTTATCTCGACATCCTCGTCCGCGATCTCATGTGCCAGGACCAGGGCGGCAGCGGCCCGGTCCGGAGCGTCCAAGGGCCGGAGTGCGGCGCGGCACCGGTCAAGCGCCCATCTAAGATTGATGGCCGTTGGCCGGGTCTTCTCAAGAAAGGTCCAGGCCGCGTCCATGTTCGCGTCCGAGGGATCCTCGGACATTGCGCGAGCCATGCCGTAAGCCGCCGTTGCACCGATTAGCGGTGCGCCGCGCACCCGCATCTCAAAGATCGCGTCCGCGAAGTCCTGCATGGTCCGGACGGGTTCAACACGGAACGCGTGTGGCAGCCAACGCTGGTCGATGATCTCAAGAACGGATTGGTCCGAGTTCCACCAAAGCGAACGGTAATGCGTGCCGTCGATCTTCATAGAAATTCCTTTCCATTGAACTCTTTCGCCATGGCCAGAACGTCCTCTGGGCTCGCGATTTCACCCGCTGACTTCACCAGGGCGCGGCCCATCATCAGGTTTCGCGCCTCTAGGCGTGCACGCAACGGGATGTCCGCGATGTCTTCAAAATCCGCGTTGTGCGCCAAAGACAGGCAACGTCGGTGCATCTCGATCCCACAATACCCCCAGGCATCGCGCCAGATCTCGGACAAGACCCCGTCGCAGGCCGGTTCGCTTGAATGCCCCTGATCCTCAAACAGCGCGGACGGGTACAGCATTCCGGTGCGCTCCGTTTGCCAGAGGTGGCGAAACTCGGCTTCAAAGGTCCGACAGGTCTGGTTGATCACCTCAAGCAACCAGGCCTGATAATCCGCCAGATCCGCCCCGCGATGGGCGGGCTGGCTGAAGTAGGACATCAGGAAGTTCGCGCACAGCATCCCGATATCGAAGCCCATCGGTCCATATTGCGCGAATTCCGGATCAATCACGCGGCTCTTGTCAGACGTCGACATGATCGAGCCCGAGTGCAGGTCGCCGTGGATCATCGTCTCTGTGTTTGATGCGAAACGGCGCAACAGGTGCTGAACGCTCCCCTTCAAATCAACATCACTGCGCAACACCTCGACCACCGGATCAAGACCGGCGGTGTGGTGGTTCTGCTCCGCGGCGTAGTACGGATCGATAAAGACCAGTGCTTCGGTGATCGCAGGGATTTCGACGTTCCCCGAAAACAGCCCGACATCAGCTTTCTTTGCCGCGCTTTCCATCGAGAGCTCGGAGCCGCGAAACGCCGTTCTTGCACAGAATTTACCGAGAAACCCTGAGAGCCCCGCGACCCTTTCGCCGTCGATCAGTTTCCGGCGCAGGATCACATGGGGTTCGAGGTACTCCATCACCACAAGCGCCTGATCCTCATCGAAATGAAGAACCTCCGGGACAGTTCCCGGATCACGCTGCGCCTGCCGCGTCAGCGCCTGAAACTCGAAGAACGCGCGATAAAGCGGCAACGGCCAGCTTTCGCCTACAAGCCGCACATAAGGCAACGCTTGTTTAACGACCACCTTACCTGCCGGTCCCGCAACGATGAACACCAGGTTCAGGTTTCCATCGCCCACCTCTTGAACGACCCAATCAGCCGGTTCTGAACCCGCACGCGCCGTCACCGCAGGAACAGATCCCAATCGGGATGGAAGCGTCTCGACGCTCAATGCTTCGTAGACGTCAGATCCGCTCATCTTAGCACCTCCCACTTGCCGGGCGCGTGGCAATTTCCAAAAGATTAGGGGGTGATTTCTACAATTGTCAAACTGATTGACATAATTTTTTTCTTATGAAACCGTCAACGTGGCGGTCTTGGGAGGAACGCAGCTTTTGCAAGAACCTGTGTTGCATATCAGCGGTTTGGAAAAGTCGTTTGGCCGCAACGACGTATTGCGCGGAATAGATCTGTCGCTTGCGTCTGGGTGCGTCACCGTACTGATGGGTGCCAACGGGGCGGGCAAATCGACATTGGTTAAGGTGATCTGCGGGCACCACCATGCCGACGCAGGGCTGATGGCGCTGGCAGGGAAAACCTATACCCCTCACGACGCCGCAGATGCGTTAACGCAAGGCGTGGTGACCGTTCACCAGTCAATTGACGATGGGGTGATCCCTGCGTTGGACGTTGCCAACAACCTTATGCTCGACAAGCTCGCCGCACCCGGTGCGGCCACGATCGTGCACAACAAAGCACTCTACGCAGAAGCGAAAGATATCGCGGCCTCCATGGGGATAACGGTCAATCTCCGGTCGCAGGTCTCAGACCTTTCCGTGGCGGATCGGCAGATGATCGCCATCGCACGGGCCATGGCGCGGGCGCCGAAGGTCCTGATCCTTGATGAACCGACGTCGTCACTGTCAGCGGCCGAAGCCGACCGCCTGTTCGCGCTGATCGACCGCTTGCGCAATAGAGATGTTGCGATCCTCTATATCTCCCATCGTATGTCTGACATCCGAAAGATTGCTGATCGAATTGTCTGCATGCGCGATGGCGCGATTTCCGGTGAGTTTGCGGACAAGCCGCTGGACTACGAGGGCGCCGTGAATGCCATGCTCGGGCGCCAGATGTCCGATGTCGATCTTTCGTTGCAGCAGGGCCAGGCGGCGGTGTTTCAGCTTCAAGGTCTGACGCTTTGGCCGGGATCGGAACCCGTCGATCTGACAGCAAAGGACGGCGAAGTGGTCGCACTGGTCGGGCTTTTGGGCAGCGGCAAAAGTCGGCTTGCCGAGATCGTGTTCGGGCTTAAACCGGCCGCGGCCGGTACCATGCTGATCGACGGTGCGGTCTATCAGCCAAGTTCCGCCCGGGACGCAGTGTCAAAAGGCGTATTTCTTTCTCCCAAAGACCGAAGCACCAACGCTGTGGTGCCCGATTTCGACATCACAAATAACATGCTACTTCCGTTTCTCAGCCGGTTTAGCAGTGCGTGGATGCTGCGCGCCTCGCGGCAAAGGGCCCGGGCGCAAAGCATGATCGATCAGGTCGGGATCGTCTGCCAGGATGCGGGCGACGGGATCAGCACGCTGTCGGGGGGAAACCAGCAAAAGGTGATGATCGCCAGATGGCTGGTCGAGCCGTGCCGCGTACTCTTGCTTGATGAGCCGTTCCAAGGGGTCGATATCGGGGCCCGCCGTGATATCGGGCGCCACATCCGCGAGACCGCACCAGGCCGGGCCACATTGGTTCTGGTCGCAGAGATTGATGAAGCGCTTGAGATTGCGGACCGGATCGTCGTGATGTCCGAAGGCACGGTCACTGGCGAGCACCGAAACCAAGACATCGATATGGCGGCCCTGGTCGCCGATATTTCGGGCGGGGAAAGCCCAAGCATGCAGGACGCCCCAAGTGAGATCAGAATGCAATGAACGATCGCCTGCTGCACTTCGCGACGCGTTATGGCTTCCTTATGCTTTTGGCGGGTCTTGTGATCTATTTCAGTGTTATGGCGCCGGGGTTCTCAAGTGCGCGGTCGGCTGCGTTCATCTTACAATCGGTCGCCATTACAGGGATTCTAGCTTTGGGTGTCACGTGCACGCTTGTCGTGGACGGATTTGATCTGTCAATCGGGGCCGTGGCGACCTCGGCGCTTATGCTGTCCGCCTATTCCATGGTGATCCTGGAGCATCCAGCCATCATGGCCGTGATTCTGTGCCTTATGATGGGAGCCTTTGTCGGCCTGATCAACGGTATCCTCATTGTAAAGTTCCGCGTGCCCGATCTTCTGGCGACTTTGGGAATGATGTTCCTTCTCATCGGTCTCCAGCGCATCCCGACACAAGGGAACTCGATTGCAACGGGGATGGCTCTTGCCGACGGCGCGGTGGCGGAGGGCACGTTTTCAGCTGGCTTTCTGTGGCTTGGGCGGCATCGGTTCGACCTGTTCGTCGATCGATTGGTCCCGATGCCGGTGGTCATCTTCCTGGTCATCGCAGCGCTGATCTGGCTGTTCCTCAGCGTGACGCGCCATGGCAGGCTTATGTATGCGATCGGCTCGAACGAACGTGCGGCGACGCTGGTCGGCACGCCGGTCAGCACCTACAAGGTCGTCGCCTATATGATCTCGGGCGTGACCGCGTCCATCGGGGGGATCTTGCTGGCGGCACGGCTGGGCCGTGGCGATATTGCCAGCGGCAACAATCTATTGCTCGACAGCGTGGCCGCCGCCCTGATCGGGTTTGCGGTTCTGGGTGCGGCGCGGCCGAATGCATTTGGAACAGCCATGGGGGCGCTCTTTGTCGGTATTCTGCTTCAGGGCATGACGATGTTGAACGCGCCCTACTACACGCAAGACTTCGTTAAAGGTGCCGTCCTCGTCGCGGCTCTGGTTTTTACCTTCTATCTGTCCTCGCGTCGAACTGGCGCGGGCCACTGAACCATCAGCAAGGGAGGAATATCATGCTGAGGAGAGACCTGATTGCACTGGCCGGGGCCGCCACACTGGCCTTAGGCGCCGGCAGCGCGGCGGCACAGGATGCGCCGGCACCGCTTGACAATCCCGGTGATGTTACCATCGCACTGGTTCGCTACCTTTCCACCGGCGACTTTTTCCAGGCCTACCTGTCTGGCGTCGAAACGCAGGCCGAAGCGCTTGGCGTCAACCTGCGGGTGTTCGACAGCCGCCAGGATGCGGCCTTGCAGGCGGATATGGTCGACCAGGCCATCGCCCTGGGGGTCGACGGGATCATTATCCAGCATGGCCTGACGGAATCGATGCAAGACGCCGCCCAACGCGCCGTGGACGAAGGCATCAAAGTGGTCGCCTTTGACGTCAATGTCGAAAACGAAGCGATCCCCCAGATCGAACAGTCCGACTACCTTTTGGGTAAGCTCGCGTTGGATCAGGCGCTTGAGGACAACGGAGACGCCTTCACGGCGGGGTACGTTTATGTTCCCGGAATTGCACCGCTTGATCGCCGCCATGTCGCCTGGGAAGAGGTCAAAGCGGCAAACCCCGGCATTACCGAGGTTGCGCAGTTTGGCACGCTGGATAACCCGATTGCGAACTCGGTCGCCAACCAAGCCCGGTCAGTCTTGCAGGCCAACCCGACCATCAATGTCGTCTTTGCCCCTTATGACGAGTTCGCAAAGGGCGTGAAGATCGCCGTGGATGAAGCCGGGCTCACGGACGATATCGACATCTATTCGGCCGATGTGTCGACCGCAGATATCTCTGCGATGCGAGAGCCCGGCTCGGCCTGGGTGGCAACTGTTGCCACAAACCCCGCGGTTGTCGGCGAAGTGTCGGTGCGCGCCTTGGCGATCATGCTGACGGGCGAAAATCCGGGCGCATCGGTCATCGTACCGCCAACCCTAATCACGCAGGATTTCCTGAACGAGAAGGACATCAAGAACATGGATGACCTTGGCGCAGCGATGCCGCAGTTCCAGCATGCCGACGTGGCCATGACAGATTGGATGCCGCTGCCGCCGCGCTAAGGCGCCCGCCTTCCGCCGGTCCAAGCCTTTTGTGCTTTGGTCCGGCGATAGGCCTATGGTTTTTGACGGAAGGACTGGCGGACACTGATCGCGGAGGTGTCCGTCCTACAAGGCCCCCGAAGTTGGCGCGCACCGCGTCTGGGTATGACCAGACCGGCGCGCGCTTCACGACCCCGACCCAAACCCGGAACATGTTAGCCCCTACACGGACCATCACGATGCAAAACGAAAGATCGACCGAAGACGTCGCCCTTGGCATTCGCCGGCGTGTGTTTGAGCATGTGATACGAAACAACGGCGGATACCTGAGCCAGGCGTGTTCCGCGGCCGAGCAATTGGCATGGCTTTACAACGAAGAACTGAGGCTTGGGGCCCCCACCCTGCCCATGATCCCAGAACCCTTCGGCGGTGTTCCGGCGCCCGGGAACGATACGTATCATACGGGCGCCGGCTATAACGGACCTGCCGCACCCGACTATGACCGTCTGTTCATCGCGCCCGCCCACTATGCGCTGGTGGCATATGCAACGTTGATCGAGGTCGGACGTTTGGCGCCCGAAGGTCTTGAGATGTTCAACCTGGACGGATCCAGCGTCGAGATGATCGGCGCCGAGCACAGCCCAGGGATGGAAGTGCACAACGGCACCCTGGGAATCGGACTATCGACGGCGGCGGGCCTTGCGTTCGGCCGCGCGCGTCGCAACGAGCCGGGCCGCACGTGGGTGTTCATGTCCGATGGCGAAGTCCAGGAAGGTCAAACCTGGGAAGCCGTCCAGGCCTGTGCCCATCACGGGATCGACGGCGTACTGGCCATCATGGACGTCAACGACCAACAATGCGACGGCGCGATGTCGAGCGTCATGGACGTCGGCGATATTCGAACCAAGTTCCTCAACTTCGGGGCGGCCTGCGTCGAAATCGACGGGCATGACATCGCTGCGATGCGCCAGGCTGCGGCAGAGCCTCATGCCGGCAAACCTCTGATCATTCTGGCCCGGACCTCGCCTTTCCAGACGATGCCAATCCTCGAAGAACGCTTTCCACGTCTTCACTACGTGCGCTTCAAATCCGATGACGAACGCACGCGTTTCAACACCTCCATCGCCGCCGATCTGGGCATCGACCCGATCGACTATGCGCATTGACGGAGCGATAACATGGTCGAGATGGTCACCCGCCCCTATGCATCTGCGTTCGAAGCATTTGCCGCCGGAAACCCCGATATATTGTGTCTTTCGGCTGATTTGACATCATCTTGCGAAATCGATGGCTTTCGCGACCGCCACCCCGATCAGTTCGTAAGCCTCGGAATGGCCGAGCAAAACATGATGAGCTTCGCGGGCGGTCTGGGGTTGGCGGGGTTTCGCCCGTTCATACACACGTTCGGGGTCTTCATGTACCGGCGACCCTACGACCAGCTTATGGCATCGATTGCCTATCCAAGGCGGAAGGTCCGGCTTATGGGGTTCCTTCCCGGCGTCACAACGCCCGGCGGCATGACCCATCAGTCCATCGAAGACATCTCGGTCATGCGCTCGATCCCCAACATGACGATCCTGGAAACCGGCGACGCGACCGAAGTGGAGTCGATCTGCGACGCCGCCGACAGCATCGACGGCCCCGTATGGTGCCGCGTTCTGCGCGGATCGGTTCCCCGGCTGTTCGAAACCCCAATCAAAGTCGGCGAAATGCGGGTTCTAAGCGAAGGCAGCGATGTTTTGGTTGTCAGTTCGGGCATCTGCACCGAAGAGGCGATGCGTGCCAGGGCCGCGTTCGCCAAAGCGGGCCTTTCGATCCGACATCTGCATCTTCACACAATCAAACCGTTCAATCCGGCCGCGCTTCTTGACCATATCGCCGCCGTCAAACACGGCGTAGTGACGCTGGAAAACCACGTCACCGAAGGCGGCATCGGCAGTCTGGTCGCCGAAACAATGGCGGATGCCGGGGTGGGCAAACGCCTGGTCCGGCTTGGCCTGAAAGACACCTACGCCCATGGCGGCTCGCGCCCGTACCTGATGCGCTACTATGGGCTTGATGCGCTGGCCCTTGTCCGCGGCATCGAAGACCTGATGGCGCAGGACTTTGGGCTGAGTGAAGAGGATCTTGCCGACGCCCGGCTCGAAGATGTGCACTCACTGGTCAAGGCCGAAGGCTTGTGAGCGAACGGTTTTCCGTCACCTATCGTTTGCGCGCCCCGGACGCGTCGGGCGCAAATGCGCTTGCAGAAGCAATCGCGCTTGAGGACACGCTTGAAATTCCCCGCGACGTCGTTCCCAAAGGCTACATCGAAGACGTGGTTCTTGGACGCGTCGAAAATGTGGACGCGGTCGCCGACGCCGTTTGGCACGCGCGCGTGGGCTATCATATCGATGCGGTCGGGGCAGAGCTGCCTCAACTTCTGAATGTCGTTCTGGGCAATGCATCGATCCTCGAAGGGGTAAAGGCCATCGGCCTTACGCCGAACCAGGACCTACTGGACCGGTTTCCCGGCGCCGCGTTCGGATCCGCAGGTGTCCGCGCGCGAACCGGTCGGACGTCGGGCGGGCTTCTGTGCGCCGTCATCAAACCGCAAGGGTCCGACAGTCAGACGCTTGCCGATCTGTGTTTTGAAGCCGCCCGCGCCGGCGTCGATATCGTCAAAGAAGATCACGGCCTGTCGAACCAGGACGCCGCGCCGTTTCGATCCCGGGTCACGCTTTGTGCCAAGGCCGTCGCCCGCGCGAACGCAGCCCGGTCGGAAACAGGCGATGTTTCCCGGGCGCGTTACTTTGCCAATATCGGCGGTCACGGCGACGAAGTGCGTGATCTGGCGCTTTACGCCAAGGATGCCGGAGCCGATGGGATCCTGATCATTCCAGGTCTCTTGGGTTTTGACGCCATGAACAGATTGCGCCAGCATGACGGCTTCGATCTTCCGATCATGGCGCACCCATCGCATCTTGGGCCCTATGTCCTTTCGCCGGACCATGGATACTCGCACGGGATGCTGTTTGGGACGTTGATGCGGCTTTCGGGCGCTGACATTTCGGTGTTTCCCAACCATGGCGGGCGCTTTGGGTTTTCCAGCGCGCAATGCGACGAGATCGCGGCGGCGTGTCGCGATCCGAACGGTCCAGGTCCCGAAATTCTACCTAGCCCAGGCGGCGGAATGTCCCCAGAGCGACTGCCAGAGCTTGAGATCCAGTATGGTCAGGATTGCGTCTTCCTGATTGGCGGCGGCATCTTGCGGTTTGGCGATCAGATCGGGGCCGGAATTGCCCAGATGCGCCGCGCATTGGATCATCGCCGCTAAAATCCGGGCGCATTGCGCATCCCGTCGCTGGTGAACAATCGGACGTCCGACAATATTGGCTCTTGGCCGCTCACCATTGGGTGATACGATCCCCCGCAAGAGAGCCAGGTTTCAAGATTGGACAGTGTCATGAACGATTTGCAATCGAACCAGGCGCGATCGGCAATCGAAGAGTTGCGAGTCCGAATGGGCGCTTCGATTATCGGGCAACGCGACGTGATCGACCGGCTGGTCATCGGGCTTCTTGCCAACGGGAACCTGTTGATCGAAGGATTGCCGGGTCTCGCCAAAACCCGCGCGGTGAAGGCGATGGCCAAATCACTCGATTCCACGTTTAGCCGCATCCAGTTCACACCGGATCTTTTGCCGTCGGATGTGACCGGGACCGAGGTGTACTATCAATCCGACGGGGAAGGGTCGTTCCGGTTCGATCCCGGACCGATCTTCGCGAACATCGTTCTGGCAGATGAGATCAACCGCGCCCCGGCAAAGGTTCAGGCCGCGCTGCTGGAAGCCATGGAAGAACGACAGGTCACTGTCGCGGGCACGACCCACAAGATGGAACCTTTGTTCATCGTGATGGCAACCCAGAACCCGATTGAACAAGAAGGCACCTATCCCCTGCCCGAAGCGCAAATGGACCGGTTCCTGATGCATGTGAACGTGACCTACCCGCCGGTGGAAGACGAAGTGGCGGTGATCCGGCTTGTCCGGGGGGAAGAGATCGAGGCTGGCGGGACGTCCGCGCCAAAGGAAAGACCGCCCGCGATCCCGCAGGACGTTGTGTTTCAGGCGCGGCGCGAGATCGGGCAAATCCATGTCTCGGACGCAATCGAACGCTACATGGCCGATCTGGTCTATGCGACCAGAACGCCCGCGCCGCTCAGCAGTGACCTGGCCCGATGGATCGATGTAGGCGCAAGCCCGCGAGCGTCCCTTGCGCTTGATAAATGCGGTCGGGCGCATGCCTGGTTGAACGGGCGCGACTACGTGGACCCCGCCGACGTGCGCGCGGTGGCCCATGACGTGTTTCGTCACCGCTTGAGCCTAAGTTTCGAGGCGCAGGGCGACGGCAAATCCGCCGACGATGTGATCGAGGCTATCCTTAGTCTTGTGGCCCTGCCCTAAGGCCCCGGATGTCCGTGACTGAGACCAATATCGCCCATGATCCGCGCATCCGTGTTGATGCAGACGCGCTGCGCCGGCTGGGTCCGCAGGCGCGCCATCTGTCCTTCCTGCCGCGTCAACCGGCCGCTTCGGTTCTAAACGGACGTCATGCGTCGAAGCTGCGGGGGCGCGGTCTGAATTTCGAAGAGTTGCGCACCTATGTCGATGGCGACGACATTCGCACCATCGACTGGAAAGTAACCGCGCGCACGCAACAGCCGCATGTACGCGTCTACACTGAAGAGCGTGATCGCCCCACCCTGTTGCTCGTCGATCAGCGGATGTCGATGTATTTTGGCAGCCGGGTTTACATGAAATCCGTGGTCGCAGCCGAAGCCGCTGCGCTGGCCGCGCACAGGGTACTGGCGCAGGGGGATCGGGTGGGCGGCTTGGTGTTCGGCGACACCGTAGTGGCTGAACATCGCCCGCAAAGATCACGCAAAGCGTTGAACCAGCTTCTGAATTCCATCGGGAAGGCGAACGGGCTTCTCAACGCCGATGCCCCCGCAAGCGGGGCGGATGCGTTGAACCGTGTTTTGCGCGCGGCCCTGAGAATTGCAAAGTCAAATGCTCTTATCCTTCTGTTTTCGGATCTTGACGGCATCGACGCCCAAACCGAAAAACTGATCGCCACGTTGTCCCGCGCGAACGATCTGATAGTCTTCAACGTCTCAGACTTCATGGTCGACGGAATGCCTGAGGATCTAAAGCTGACCGTTACCGATGGCGGGCTTCAGGCCGAGCTGAATACAGACCACACCCTGCCCCGTCAGCGGATCGAAGAATTCCTGAAAGACCGGGTCGCCAAGGCCGAGACGTGGTCGCGCAAATACGGTTTCCCACTTTTGCTGCTCAGCACCCAAGAACCAGCGCTCGAACAGATCATGCGGCTAATGGGACACCAACGAGTGTTACAGCGATGAACCAGGAATTCGACGGGCTAGATCTGGTCGAATTGATCGACCTTCTCGAAGAGGTGCCCGAACCGCCACCGGTCGCGATGACCCCGCAAACATCGGGCTGGATCGTACTAGGACTGGTGCTTCTTGCCGCAATCGTGGTGTTTGCCCGATGGTTCTGGCGACGGTGGCGCGCAACGGCCTATCGCAGAGCCGCGCTTCGAGAGTTGCAGTTGGCCGAATACGATCCGGTGCAGATTGCCTCGATCCTAAGGCGCACCGCACTTGTGGCCTTTCCACGGCCTGAAATCGCATCGCTTGCCGGCGAAGAGTGGCTGGCCTTTCTGGATCGAAGTTACCCCGGTTCAGCGTTTCTGACCGGACCTGGCCGCGTGTTGGCCACCGCGCCTTATCGCGGTGTCGCCCCGAGCATTGACCTTGCCCGAGCAGCGACCGACTGGGTGCGCAGGCACGACCCGGCGGCGAAACCGTGACCCTTGGGCTCGCACATCCGCTGGCCGGACTTCTCTTGCCGCTGCCCCTTCTCGTCTGGTGGTTCGTGCCGCCACACCGCGAACAGGTCAATGCGATCCGCATCCCGTTTTTTCGCCAGATCACTACCGCCGCCGGTGTCGAAGGCCGCGAAGGCGCGGCGGTCCTAAAACGCACAAGGTTTCAGATGATCATGGCAACGCTCGTCTGGGCTCTTGTGGTGCTTGCCCTTGCGAAACCCGAACGCCTGGGCGAGCCGATTGTTACCGAGACCTCGGCCCGCGACATTATCTTGGCGCTCGATATCTCTGGTTCCATGGACGAGCGCGACTTCATCGCGCCAGATGGCAGCCCGCAGCAGCGCCTTGAAGCTGTCAAATCAGTGATGTCCGCATTTATCGCGGAACGCGAAACTGACCGCATGGCGCTGATTGTGTTCGGCACAAGGGCCTTCGTCCAGGCGCCATTCACTGAAGACCTTGAAAGTCTGCAGGGGTTCCTTGACCAGATCGCAGTCGGTCTTGCCGGCCCCAACACAGCATTGGGCGATGCTATCGGGCTTTCACTTCGAACGTTTGAGGCGAGCGAGGTGGAAGAACGTGTGCTTATCCTTCTTTCCGATGGCGCCGATACAAGCAGTCGGATGACGCCCGTGAACGCCGCAGCGATCGCCTCCGAACGGGGTGTCACGATCCATACAATCGGTGTCGGCGATCCAGACGCGTCAGGAGAGGACAAAGTTGACCTGCCGACGTTGCAAGACATCGCTTCCGCGACAGGCGGCGCGTATTTCTTTGCCGGCGATCAAACGGCGCTCGAAGAGATCTACGACAACATCGACGCCCTTACGCCGCGCGTCACTGAGACCCAATCCTTCCGACCGCGTGAAACGCTTGTCCATATCCCCCTTGCCCTGGCAGCCCTTCTGATCGTTGGCGCGACCGCGATGCTGACTTACAGCGCGCGGAAGGTGGCGGCATGAATGAGTTTCTGGATTTTTTTCATTTTATCAGGCCCTTGTGGCTCGGTCTTTCCATCCCAATTGTCGGACTCTGGTGGATCGTTCGCCCGAAGAACGCGCGCGCGGCCAAACAGGCCGCCGGGATCGCACCGCACCTTGCCGAGGCGCTGGAGGTCGGGCGCACATCCCGCAACCGCATCTACCCGATTGACGGGATCGCCTTGATCGGTGTGCTTCTTGCCTTGGCCGCCGCAGGCCCCACATGGAGCCGCCAGCCAAACCCGCTTGTCGCCGAAACTGCGCCGCTTGTGGTGGCGCTTAGGGTCACGCCGTCCATGGACACACCTGATCTGGCACCGACGCGGCTTGATCGGGCGAAGTTCAAGATCCTTGATTTGATCGACACACGCGCCGGGGCGCGCACCGGGCTGGTAGCATATGCCGGCACGGCGCACCGCGTGGCGCCGTTGACAGAGGACCCGAACATTCTGCGTCCCCTTCTTGAGGGCCTGACAGCTGATGTGATGCCTGTAGAGGGTGACGACGCCGGGGCAGCCATGGCGCTCGCGACAGAGATTCTGTCGACCGCAGACGCTCCTGGTGCCGTCCTGTTTGCGCTTGACGATCTGAACCCGGCCGATGTGGTGGCGTTGAATGCCGTGTCCGATGCGGGCCCTCGTCCGCCCATTGTCTTTCTGGTGGCCGCGCCCGAAAGTACCACGGTTCCGCAGCTTGATCAGATCGACAACGCGACCGTCGTTCGCATCACCCCCGATGACAGCGACATCGCGCGGATCGAACGTGCGCTGCGCGCCGCGCATCAGGCAGCGCTGGCCGCAGACGATCGCCTGCAATGGGAAGATCGCGGCTGGTGGCTTGCATGGCCCATTGCGCTGATTGCCCTCCTTTGGTTCCGGCGCGGCTGGACGATGCGGTGGGCCGTGTTCGTGTTGGCCGCAGGGGTGGCGCACCTGCCCGGACACGCGCGAGCCGAAGGTTGGGTCGACTGGTTCCTGACACCGGACCAGCAGGGACAGCTGGCTTACAACAACAAGCGATTTGGCGACGCCGCTGATGTGTTTGAGGATCCTATGTGGGCGGGCTACGCCAGCTACCGCGCCGGACGATACGACGACGCAATCGCGATCTTTCAGCGGCTTGATACCGCCGATGCCGCCTTCGCCCAAGGGATGGCCGAGGTGCGCAGCCGCCAGTACCGTCCCGCAGCGCAATCGTTCGAGACGGCCCTTGTGCGTCGCCCGGATTTCCCCGCAGCCGCCCGCAACCTTGAGATTGCCAACGCCATCGTTGCTTACGTCGAAGAGACGCGCGAACAGTCGGATACCGGAGAGGAATCTGGGATTGGCGCAGATGACATTGTGTTTGACAATGAAAGCGGACGCGGAACGGAGACCCAGATCGAAGCGCCGCAGGAAGAGGCCGCCCCCCTGACATCGGATCAGTGGATACAGGCCATCGATACCGATATGCAGGACTTTTTGCGAAGCCGGTTCCTTCTTGAAAACAGTCAGGAGGCTCAATGAGGCCGCTGGCCCTGATCCTCTTGTTGCTGCTGTTTCCCGCCGCCGTCGCAGCGCAGGACCAACCTGTCGTCACGGTCGAGCTTGAAGACGAAACAACAATCGTCGGCCAACCGCTGATCGTCCGGATCAAGATCCTGGTCCCCACGTTCTCGCCTGCGCCTCCTGAGTTTCCATCGATGGAGGTGCCAGGGGTCGTCGTTCGATTGCCCGAACGCGCCTCGGGTCCGGTAAGCGAAGCGGTGAATGGCGAAACCTGGTCAGGTGTGCAGCGGTCCTATCGGCTGTATCCGCTCGCGCCCGGGACGTTTGAGATCCCAGCACAGACCGTTCGCGTCACCTATGCCGAACCGGGCGGCATCGATCCGATTGCTGTCGATCTGGAAGCTCAGCCCATCCAGTTCGAAGCGACGGTCCCGGACGGGGCCAAAGGTCTGTCGCCGCTTATCATCGCCACCGGATTTACACTGACCCAAACGCTTGAACTTCCCGGGACCATGGACGTCGGAGATGCCGTAGAGCGCCGGATCGAAGCGACAATTTCGGGCACCACGCCAATTTTGATCCCGGCCATCCTCGCCCCGGACACGCCCGGGACGCTGCGCGCCTATACCAAGGAACCACGCGTGAGCGAAAATGAGGATCGGGGCGTCTTGTCCGGGCAGAAGGTCGAGGCTGTGACCTATCTTGCGGTCGCGCCCGGCGCAGCGCAGCTTCCGCCGGTTTCGGTCGACTGGTTCAACCTTGAGACCGGTGCCGTCGAAACCGCGCGCGTCGACGGCGGATCGGTCGAAATTTCCGGATCGCCCGAATCACCTCACGAACGCCAGCCCAACTGGAGAACGGGGATGGCGATCCTCATCGGCATCCTCGTACCGATCCTGTTGATCTGTTTGTTCCGGCGGCGGATTGTGCGCACGGCCGCCACAGCAACCGCGCGCTGGCGCGAAAGCGAACGCTACGCCGCCCGTCAGGTCAAGCACGCGATTAGGGACCGCGACCTGTCCCGGACACTCTGCGCCGTTGACACATGGTCAGTACGTGTGGGCTTTCCATTGCCCCGTGCGCTTCAAGACGCGCTTCAAGACGTCGGTGCCGCACGTTTTGCTGCTGCGCCCTCAGGCCACCAAACGCGAGCCTGGTCGGCCTTGCCGGGCGCATTCAAGACAGCGCGCTACATCGCACTGTCGAAGCGGCGACAGGCGCAAACCGACAGTGCCCTCCCCGCAATGAACCCCTTCGCGCATCCCAATCTGCACGGCTGAGGGCAGACAACCACGCGGTGCGACAGAATACTTCTTGGCTCCTCACGTAACTAACGTAAGATCGCGATACGGCACGGGCTGGTATCGCCGGGAGTGTCCGAAAAGGGGAGAATTAGCATATGAAATTCAAAGGCTTGGGCCTTGTTGCCGCGATGTTTACGCTCGTGGCGACGCCCATTGCGGCGCAAGACGATCCGCCGCTGAACTTTCTCGTCATTTGGGGGGACGATGTCGGACAGTCCAACATCTCTGCCTATACGATGGGAATGATGGGCTATCGGACACCCAACATCGACCGCATCGCCAGCGAAGGTATGATCTTCACCGATTACTATGGGGAACAGTCCTGTACCGCTGGCCGGGCATCCTACATCATGGGACAATCGGTATTTCGTACCGGTCTTTCGAAAGTCGGCCTGCCTGGCGCGGATCTGGGAATGCAGGAAGAGGATCCCACGATTGCAGGGCTTCTAAAAGCGCAAGGCTATGTCACAGGTCAGTTCGGCAAGAACCACCTTGGCGACAAAGATGAACACCTTCCCACAAATCATGGATTCGACGAGTTTTTTGGAAACCTTTATCATCTGAATGCGGAAGAGGAGCCCGAGAACGAGGACTATCCCGGCGACGCGGTTCTGGCAGACGGCCGGACCTTCCGCGAAGCCTACGGGCCGCGCGGCGTGATCAAATCCTCGGCGGATGGGTCTATCGAAGATACCGGCCCGTTGACTAAGAAGCGGATGGAAACGGTTGACGAAGAAACCGTCGCCGCCGCCATCGACTTCATGCGCCGGGCAACCGAACAAGGCGAGCCATTCTATGTGTGGTGGAGCGGGACGCGCATGCATTTCCGCACGCATGTGAAGGAAGAAATGCGCGCCGAGGCCAACGAGATCGTTGGCAAGCCTGTCGACGAATACACCGCCGGTATGATCGAGCACGACAAGCATGTGGGTCTTCTTCTGGCGGCCGTGGACGAGCTTGGCATCGCCGACAACACCGTCATCCATTATTCGACGGATAACGGGCCCCACTACAACACTTGGCCCGATGCCGCGTCGACCCCGTTCTTCGGTGAGAAGAACACCAACTGGGAAGGCGGCTGGCGGGTTCCTTCGATGGTCAAGTGGCCGGGCGTGATCGAGCCGGGATCGGTTTCGAATGAGATCATGCATCACATGGATTGGCTGCCCACGTTCCTGGCGGCAGCAGGCCGCGAGAACATCAAAGACGAGCTGATCGAAGGCGGCGTTCAAGCCATCGGACGCGAATACAAAGTACACCTCGACGGCTATAATTTCCTTCCCTACTTCCAGGGCGAGGAAGACCGCGGGCCACGGGACGAAATCTTCTATTTCTCGGATGACGGCGACCTGACCGCTCTCCGCTGGCAGGATTGGAAGATCATCTTCATGGAGCAAAAAGAATACAAAACCTTCCGCGCTTGGATCGAACCTTTCACACCCTTGCGCGTGCCGCTGATCTTTAACCTGCGCCGCGACCCCTACGAGCGAAGCTACCGGACATCGAACACCTATTATGACTGGCTGCTTGACCGGGCTTATTTCCTGGTACCTGCACAGGCGTTCGTCGGGAACTTCCTGGCTACGTTCCAGGAATTCCCGCCGCGCCAGGAAGCGGCAAGCTTCTCGCTGGACCAGGTTATGGAAAAGATGACCGCCCCCGTCGGAGACTGATCCTGCAACCCACGGCGGGGCCGCCCTTTCGGCGGCCCTGCAGCACCAATGACCCACTGCAATTTGGCGGTCAATCATCCCATAAAGAATGCCTTGAAGGATATACCTATGCGAATGCTCGCGCTTATTTGCACGCTTGCCACCGCTACGGCCGCACTTGCCGACCCTCTGCCGTCCTGGACCAACGGCCCCACAAAATCGGCGATCGTTTCGTTCGTCGAAAGCGTGACCGATCCGGCTTCGCCCGATTACGTGACACCAGCGGCGCGGATCGCAACATTTGACAATGATGGAACACTATGGGCCGAACAACCTGTCTATTTTCAGCTGATTTACGCGCTTGACCGGCTGCGCGAGAAGGCGGCAGCCGATGCTTCGATACTGACTTCGGACGCCCTGAAAGCGGCTGCGGATGGCGACATCAAGGCGTTGCTCGGCACGGGCACCGAAGGACTGATGGAGGTTCTGGCCGTGTCACACGCGGGCCTGTCGGCAGAGGCGTTTCAGGCCGATGTTCGGAAATGGCTGAACACGGTAACACACCCAGACACCGGGCGGCGATACGACGAGATGATCTATCAACCGATGCTCGAACTCTTGTCCTATTTGCGTGATCAAGGGTTTCAGACTTGGATCGTCTCAGGGGGCGGCGTTCATTTCATCCGCGCCTTTGCGGAAGAGGCCTATGGCATTCCCCCTGAGCAGGTGCTGGGTTCGGCAACGCCGACAGAGTATGATCCTGAGACGCGGTCGGTTACGAAACTTCCCGGTATCGCATTTCTGGACGACAAGGCGGGCAAACCCGTCGGAATCGACAGCCGTATCGGACGGCGCCCAATCCTTGCCGGCGGAAACTCAGATGGTGATTTCGAGATGCTGGAGTATGCGATGGCAGGCGACGGCGCGCGGTTGGCGTTGATCGTTCACCATACGGACGAGGCGCGCGAATACGCCTATGACCGCGACAGCCACATTGGGCAACTTGTCCGAGGCCTTGACGAGGGTCCGGACCGGGGATGGCTGATCGTCGACATGGCTGATGATTGGACAAAAGTCTGGCCTTGGGAGTGACAGAGGTTTCGCACGCAATCCGCCGGTGCCGGGCAGCTTCCCATCCGCGGGCATCGGCGAATTGAAACACATCATGCGTCGCCTGATCCGCAGCCTTGTCATTGCTCTGTCGTGCGTGCTTTCGGGTCCGATTTTTGCGCAGACTATTCCGGCCTATGTCGGAAGCAATACCTGTGTCGGATGCCACGAAGACGAAGCGGCGCTCTGGCGTGGATCGCACCACGCGCTGGCCTGGACCCGGCCCTCGCCGGAAACTGTGATCGCGGATTTCGACGGTACGCGCTTTGAAGGCACGGGTATGATTGCTGCGTTCAGCATATCGGACGAGGGCACTTACGGGATCGAGGTGACAGAGGCAGACGGGTCAACGGCGCGCTACCGTGTGCACTCTGTCGCTGGGATCGCGCCGCTCCAGCAATACCTGATCGAGACCGAAGCGGGGCGCATTCAAAGCTTCGACATCGTCTGGGATGCCGAACAAGAGCGGTGGTATCATCTTTACCCAGATGAGATTCTACCGCCCGACGACGGGTTACATTGGACCGGTCCCTACAAAAACTGGAATGCCCGCTGCGCCGAATGTCACGCGACCGGAATTGACAAGAACTACGACCCGCGGACACAGACCTATGCGTCGACCCAGGCCGAGATCGGCGTCGGTTGCGAAGCATGCCACGGACCGGGCGAAGCCCATTTGGACTTTGTCGAGAACAGCCGGGTCGGACGGCAATGGTCAGGACTTGATCCATACGGATTTACCATGTCGTTCGATGAGACCGAGGCCACGGTTCAGCAATGTGCCACCTGCCATTCTCGCCGTGAAGCGCACACCGATCAAAGCCCGATCCCAGGCACAGCTTACCACGACAGCTACGGGCTCGCGGTTCTGCGCCCGGGGCTCTATCACGCGGACGGCCAGATCCAGGACGAGGTCTATGTCTATGGATCTTTTCTGCAATCGAAGATGTACGCGCGCGGCGTCGGCTGCCTGAATTGCCACGATGCGCATTCGGCCGAGCGGATCGCGGACGGCAACGCGGTTTGCACCCAATGCCATAACCCGGCCGGGAATCCCGAGTTTCCGACGCTCGTGCAGGCCGAATACGACAGCGCCAGCCATCATTTCCACGATCCCGCCACCGAAGGCGGGCAATGCGCCAGCTGTCACATGATCGAACGCACTTACATGGGGATTGATGGTCGGCGCGATCACAGCTTCCGCATCCCGCGCCCGGATGTTGCGGCCAGAACGGCTTCGCCGGATGCCTGCACAGACTGCCACACCGACCGCGAGGCCCCCTGGGCTGCCGCAGCGCTTGAGGGGTGGTACCCCGACAGCGATCACCGGAGATCCCATGCGGGTGAAACGCTTGCCAGGGGTCGGGTTGGCGCTGTCTGGGCACTGGACGATCTTTCCGTTCTGGCAAGCGACCCTGATGAAGCGGGCGTTGTCCGGGCGACGGCACTTTGGCTGCTTCAATACGACGCCACGCCGGAAATCGCGGAACGTTTGG
The DNA here is from genome assembly GCA_038744785.1 of Pseudomonadota bacterium. Classification (GTDB taxonomy): domain Bacteria; phylum Pseudomonadota; class Alphaproteobacteria; order Rhodobacterales; family Rhodobacteraceae; genus Ovoidimarina. The sequence goes on along the minus strand of JBCDLX010000024.1, from coordinate 15,170 downwards.
CCCCACTTCTTGAAGACCCCGATCCCTTGGTGCGCGCTAATGCGGTGCCGGTTCAGCGGGCGGCAGCGTTTCAGTCGCGGCTGCGGCGCGTCCTTCCTATTCTGTCGGACCCGATCCGATCGGTTCGCATCGCCGCAGCGAAGGAGCTTGTCGACGCCCCAATCGCGCAGTTGCCCAGCCGGTACGAAGCAGCACTTTCGGCTGCGAACCGCGATTGGCAATCGTCTTTGGTCAGTCGGCTCGATTTCCCGGAAACGCATCTGCAACTTGGTGGGATCGCTTTGACGCGTCGCAATATGCAGGCTGCAACTCGCGCGTTTCGCGAGGTCGTTTCCCTTGATCCGCAGCGCGCCGAGGCATGGCGGATGCTGGCACGGATTACCGAGGCGGTCGAAGGGCGCGCGGCGGCGGGCAGTGTCCTGGAGGAAGCGTTCCAGTTCACCGACCCCAATGACCCTGCTTATCAGGACGTTCTGCTTCCCGAGTAGACCCTATTGTCCTGACGCAGCGATGCGGACAACGTCGCGCAGGGTCGCCAGCCCGTCAGGTGCAGTTTCATCCAGGCTGCGCACCGGGGTGACACAGGCGTCTGTTCCGTCGAACGCGGCAATCCAGTCGTCCCGGGTTCGCGATGCAATTCGCTCTGCCAGACCAGCGCGGGCAGCCGCCCAGTTTTCCTTGGACTTCATCAAAGTGGCAAGCTCAGGCCAACCCAAGACTTCGGCAATCGCATCGACGAACTTAGGCTCAAGGGCACCAAGGGCGATCCACTTTCCGTCAAGCGTCTGGTAGCAGCCGTATGTTGGCATCCCGCCCGAGAGCGTCCCCCGCCATGCCGCCTCGGGTTGCCCGGCCAGAACAGTCGCTGCGGCGATGTCGGTTACAAGATACCTTACACCATCTGTCATCGACACAATCATGTTCTGGCCCTGTCCGGTGCGCGCACGCTCAAGAAGCGCGCCCAAGATTGCCGTCACTGCAATCATCCCGCCGCCAGCATAGTCCGCGAGGATGTTCTGCGGTGGCGCCGGTCGCCCGTCCGTCTGCCGGAGCAGGGACAGCGCCCCGGACATCGCAACATAGTTGATGTCATGTCCGGCGGCCTGTGCCATGGCGCCCCTGTCGCCGTAGCCGGTGATCTGGCACAGGATCAGACGCGGGTTCGTGGCAGAAAGGGTTGCCCAATCCAGCCCCAGGCGATCAAGCTTTCCCGGCCGCATCTCACTGATCAGAACATCGCTTTTTGCGACGTGACCCAGAAGTGCCGCACGCCCTTCATCAGATTTAAGATCAAGTGCGACCCGCGCCTTACCGCGCCCGAGCGGGTCCTGATCGCCGCCCCGCGCCGACAGCATCGGGTCATACAACGCCCCAGTATAAAGCGGAGGACCGGCGGGATTTACGACGACTGTGACCGTGGCGCCCATGTCCAGCAGCATCTTTGACGCATAGGGGCCCGGCGCATTCACCGAAAGGTCGATCACCCGGACACCGCGCAGCGCGTCGTGCATCGCTACGTACCCCGCTCGGCCACCGGATCGCCAAACAGGGCTATGTTGATGTCGACCCCCAAACCCGGTCCGCAATCCTCTGGCAGCCGAACCGTGCCGCCATGAACCCGCAACGGGTTTCGAACCAGCGGCAGGTCATCCGACACGAAGTCATAGAGCCCGAAGACGATCTTCCGCGGCAGCGTATGCGCCATGTGTGTAACGCAGGCCAAAAGAAGGCCGGAGCCATAGTAATCCTCGATCCGAAGCGGCACGCCGTGCAGCCGTGCAAGCCCCATGGTCTGGCGGGTCGCTTCGATCCCGCCGATGCAGGATGTCTTGAGCGAGGCAACATCAAGCACCTGATCCTGCACCGCCTCTAGAAACCGCAATGGGCTGTCCAGAACCTCGTCCAGCATCATCCGGCACCCGGTTCGCTGTGCTACGGTCCGGCATTCCCCGTAGGTCTCACAGGGGTTCTCGATCATAGGATTCAGATCGGCGGTCGCCCCGATCACCCGAACCGCGTCGTCAACAAGCCAGGCGCGGTTCGGATCGTACCAGATCCGTTCATGCGGCAAAGCCAGGCTTTCGACTCTACGGATCGTCTCGATATCGTGATGTGTGTCTTCTGCCCCAAGCTTGACCTGGAACCGCGCATATCCCCGCGCCCTTTGTTCTTGAAACGCGTCCAGCATCTCGTCTTGGGTGCCTATTCGCACGACACTCAGCACCGGCATATCGCGGGCGATCCGCCCGCCCCAAAGATCGACAAGCGGAAGACCATGGGCCTTGGCGCAAAGGTCCCAAAGCGCCATCTCAAGCGCCGTCTTGGCGTTGCCGTGCCCGCGAAGCGACGCAGACACATCGCCCAGGATCGCCGCGATGCTTCGCGGATCGCGGTCAAGGACGACCGGCGCCACATAAAGAATTCCTTCCCGCGCACCTGCCGAAAGCTCTGGCAGGTAATAGGGCGGCGCCGAGCATACCTCGCCCCACCCCGTCAGCCCGGTATCGGTGTCGACCCGCACGACGAGCACGTCTAGCGACGGGTCGATTTTCTGGGTCGCAACATAGCGCGTTAGCTCCATCCCGACGTCAATCGGGACCGAGTAAAGCGTCAGTCGCGTGATCCGCATCCCTAGCGCCGCGCCAGGGCAATCCCCTGACCGGATTGTTCGGGCCGGTCCGTCTGGCCGTGGACGCCCAGCGCCTGTTCAAGACGTTCCATCACGGATGGGCGCCACTTCTCGGGGCGCCGGGCGTTCAGGTCAAAGCCCAGGCATTTGACTTCGTTCGTTGCCGAAAGACCGCCATGCTGATCCCGCACCCGATGAAACAGAATGAACCGTTTGTCATCAAGATCGGTCAAAAGCGTTTCGATGTAAAACGCTGCACCTTCAGCGAGTTCCCCGGTATAGGTCACGTGGTTTTCAACGATGATGTATTCGTGCCCGACCCGTGCCTCGATCGTCTGATCCGGCGCATTGACCCAGTTCCAGAACGCCCAATTCGCCTGATCGCAGATCGTCAGGTAATGCGCCATGTTGAGATGGTGGTACTCGTCCACCCATTCGGGCTTAACCACATTGTCAACTAGGCGAAGGGGCGTCGCAACGTCCCCGGTCCAGTCGTGTAGAAACGTCTCTGTCACCAGCATCTTAGCGCCCCTTCCAGACGGGCGTGCGTTTTTCGGATATCGACGCCATGCCTTCGGCTGCATCTTCGCTGCTGTAGACCCGCGCATAGGCCAGCAAATCCGCCTCGCGCATGATCCGGAAGGCGTCGCGTTCCGTCGCACCTTCGGTTGCGAGCAGGATTTCCTTATTGGCCTGAAGCGATAGTGGCGCCGATGCCGCAACCTCTTCGGCCAGGTCGCGCGCAGCCTTCATAAGCTCTGCCAGCGGGACGACACGGTTCACAAGCCCCCAACGGGCCAATTCCTCGGCGCTGGCCCGGCGCCCCGTTAGCATCAGCTCCATCGCAATCGCCCGCGGCAGCCGCCGCGGCAACCGGATCGCACCGCCGCTGTCCCCGATCAGACCAATCCGGGCCTCGGGAAGCGCGAATTCGGCATGGTCGGCCGCGACGATCAGGTCAGCGGCCAAAGCCAGTTCGAACCCGCCACCCAGGGCCATGCCGTTGACCGCCGCGATTACCGGTTTCGTCAGGCCCCAATACTCGGTCAGCCCTGCAAAGCCCCCGACGCCCTGATCGGCATCGGGCGGCTCGCCCTCGGCGGCGGCCTTAAGGTCCCATCCGGCCGAGAAGAACCGCTCCCCGCCGCCAGTGACAATACCGACCGACAGGCCGTCATCCTCTTGCAGCGTCTGAAAGGCCGCGCCCATCGCCTGGCTTGTTGCCGCATCGATCGCATTGGCTTTCGGCCTGTCTAGCCTGATCTCTAGGATGCGCCCGTGGCGTTCGACCCTCACATCTGCCATCTGTCCCTCCTCACGCACCCAATGGCCGCAAAAGCTGTCGCGAAATGATATGGCGCTGGATCTCGCTCGTGCCTTCCCAAATCCGCTCGACCCGCGCGTCGCGATAGATCCGCTCAAGCGGCAGGTCCGCCATGACGCCCATGCCGCCGCAAGTCTGGATCGCCTGATCGGCCACCCGCGCCAACATCTCGGAACACCAGACCTTGGCCATCGCGCAATCCTCGGCCGATGTCGGCAAGCCCTGATCGATCCTCCAGGCCGTGTTCATCAAAAGAAGATCGCCCAGCCGAATGTCGGTTGCCATATCCGCCAACGGAAAGCTGATCCCCTGAAACTTGCCGATAGGTTGCCCGAACTGTTTGCGGTTTGCCGCGAAGTCCAACGCCACCTCAAAGGCCCGTTCGGCCCGCGCCTGACAAACCGCCGCAACGGTCAGCCGTCCCGGACCAAGCCAGGTGTTCACAACTTCGAATCCCTGCCCTTCGCCGCCCACCATCTGCCAGTCTGCGACACGGGCATTATCGAAACGCAGGATATCATTGTAATACCCCCGATGCCCCATATGGTCGTATCCCGGTGCCACCTCGACACCGGGTCCATCGAGGTCGACAAGAAAGCACGAAATACGCTTGCGCGTGCCTTTGGGCGTGTCTTCTTCCCCCGTGGCCGCGAACAGGATCACGAAATCCGAGATCCGGGCGTTCGAGATAAAATGCTTTGTCCCGTTGATGATCCAGTCGTCCCCGTCGCGCCGGGCGGTGGTCTTCATCCCCTTCAGGTCGCTTCCCGCATCGGGTTCGGTCATTGCCACGCATTCGCGTTTCTCTCCGCGCAGAACCGGATCGCGGAAATGGGCAATCTGTTCGCCTTCGCAGGCTTCAAGAATGTTGTTGGGGCGCCGGACGCATTCGGCCAGAGCCAGCGACGCACGTGAGATACCCTTTTCGACCAGCGTGAACGCCCGGCAATCAAGCCCCGCGCCCCCCATCTCTTCGGGAAAATTGCACGCGTGCAGCCCGATCTCCATCGCTTTTGCCCGGATTTCCAAGTCAAGCCCGTGGGGCAGTTCACCGCTTTTCTCAAGCGTGGCCTCATGCGGGATAAGCTCTTTATCGCAAAAGGCCCGCGCGGTGTCGTACAGCATCTGCTGCTCTTCGCTTAGCGCAAATTCCATCAGTCCAGCCCTTCGTAGCGTGCGTTTGCGTGATCTAGTGCCGCGCGCAAACCGTCCTTGGCTGTCATGCGCGAGAACTCGGCGTATTCGGGCACCGGCTGCGCCCCCATGATCGCCACTTGTTCAAGGTAGTAATCCGTTGCTGTGCGAAGCCCCTGCATTTCGTAGACCCGATTGAGGTACATCTTGTGCATGCGCTGCATTTCGCGTGGCAAGCGCGCCATCAGCGTCGCTTTCCGGCGCGTCGCGTCAGCCAGTTCGCCGGGTTCCACGACCTCGGTCACGAGACCCAGCCGCAGTGCCTCGGCCGCTGAAACCTCGCGCCCGGTCAGCAGCAGGTCTTTGGCGGCCTTCATCCCAACAAGCCACGGTAGAAACATGCAATGCCCCGAAACACCGTAGCGCACCTCGTTGTATCCCATCCTGGTGTCCGATGTAACAAGGCTCACATCGCACATGAGCGACAGTTCAAACCCTTTTCCGATGGCATATTTCTGGACCGACGCGATCACCGGCTTCGACACGTGCCAGGCGGTCGTAAACGCATCGAATTGCCGAAAGTAATGGGTCCGGTACGCGTAGATCGATGACCGGTCGTCTGCGGCATCTTCGTCCAGATCATGGCCAGCACAGAACCCGCGCCCCGCGCCCCGAATGACGATTACGTTCACGTCCTCATCCGCATCCGCGCGGCGAAGCCCTGCCTCTAATTCAGCGATCAGCAGTTCGTTCATCGCATTCAGCTTTTCAGGCCGGTTCAAGGTCAGCCAGCAGACATGGTCGTCGTCCACCTCGTAGATCAGATGCTGATAGCCTTCGGGTTTAGGCAGAGCGCTGTTCATCTGGTTCCCCCTCCTCTTGAACACCCGGTGCCGGATCAATGGTCTTCAAGACGGCATCGACCGCCAAAGCGCCGGTTTGCCCGACCATGATTGGATTGATCTCAACCTCGGACACACCCTCACCCGCACCAAACGCCGCAAGTGCCAAAAGCGTGTCGATCAACGCGTCCCGATCCGCTGCCGGTCGTCCGCGCCAGCCGTCAAGACGATGCGCCACTTTCAGTCGCGACAGAGCCTGTTCGATCTCCGCGCGGTCAAATGGCGCGGCAACAAGGGTGCGGTCATTCCACAGCTCTGCTTCGACGCCGCCGCCGGCGATCATCATCACGGGTCCGACCGAAGGATCGACCGACACTGACGCCATGACCTCGACAACAACATCCGTCGCCATCGCCTCGACCAGCACTTGGCTTAAGGGAATGTCAGGGACCGCACGCGCCATCTCCGCACGCATCGCCTCGACCGCGGCGTGCACATCTTCGGACGCCCCAAGATCGATCCGGACCGCGCCGACCTCGGTTTTGTGCAACAGGCGCGCATCCACGGCCTTTAGGGCCACAGGATACCCGATCTCATCCGCGGCTTCCGCCGCCGTATCAGGCCGGACAACCCGTCCCTTCGGGGTCGCTACGCCTGCTGCGGACAGGCGCTCCTTGGCCGCCGCCTCGTCATGTGCGGTCACCTGTCCGATGTCAGGCACAGACCCGATGGCCAGCTTATCGACTCCCCCGGCCAGAAGCGTTTCCCGCCGCGCGCGCCACCACATTGTATGGGCCAGCGCGGCAACGCACTCTTCAAGCCCTTGCATTGCGGCCAAGCCTAGGCTTTGCGTGTGATCTCTGGCACTTGCGGGGAAACAATCAACCATTGGCGCAAGTTGCATAGCGGCGATGTCACGGTTCTGGCAGGCCGCGCTCAACGCCTCAACCTGCGCTTCGTATTCGGCGATGTCCCACATCCCGTCGCGCGGATAATTTTGCACCATCAGCGCAATGTCATAACCTTCATCCAGCAACGCATCATAGATCGCCGCCTGTCGGTCCCGATCGTTCCACGCAGCCATGGTGACATCCTGCGGATTGCCCGGGGTCGCAATTGTCGGCAGCACAGTGCGCAGCCGGTCCACCCGGTCGCCCGTTGGCTGAGGCAACTCGAACCCGGCCGCCGTCAGGTGGTCGGCCAGCATGACCCCCATAACGCCCGAAACCGCCGTGACCATCGCCCGTCGGCCTTTGGGGATCTGACCCGAGTGGCACAGTTTCAGCGTCTCGAAGAACTCAGATTCCGAGCGGGTCGAAATGATGCCCAGCCGATCGAACAACGCGTCCCACGCCGCACCCGCCCCGGTCATCGACGCTGTGTGAGAGGCCGCCGCACGCGCGCCTGCCGCCGATCTGCCGAACTTAATCGCCACGATGGGTTTGCCAAGCATCAACGCCTTGGCCGCGGCGCGGCGCAGCCCGTGGACATTGCGCAACCCCTCGAACGACAGGCCCACAGCCGTCACGCGCGAGTCGTCCAAAAGGTAGTCGATGCAGTGTTCCAGCCCCATCGCGGCCTGATTGCCACCGCCCACAAGGTGAGAAATCGGAAGCCCCCGGTCGCAGAACACGGCGTCGCATAATAGCCCGCCCCCTTGCGAGCAGATGGCGACGCCACGGTCGACGGGGTGCACGCCGAACTGATCCATGATCGCCGCCATCGGATCGAGATAATTCACAACCCCCACCGAATTGGGGCCGAGCATGGCCATGCCGCCTGCAGCCTCGATCAGGCGCGCCTGAAGCGGCGCCCCTTCCTTGCCCGTCTCGGCAAAACCAGCCGCGTTGCACACGACCGCGCGGCACCCCTTGGCGCGAAGCGCGGAAATCGCGGCGATCGCCGCCTCGTTGCGAATGGCGACAAAGGCAAGATCGGGCGTTCCTGGCAGATCTTCGACGCGCGGAACACAAGGAAACCGGCCCAGTTCATCGTATTTGGGGCTGACAACCCATGTCTCGCCGGCAAAGCCAAGCTCGCGATGAAACTTAAGCGCCGGTCCCAGGTTGCTTCCGCCGATGAAGACGACTGCGCGGGGTTTGAAAAGGGCTTCGACCGGGAATTCCATTGCACATCAGAGCCACGGGAACGTTGACAGGAGATTGCATAGGAACCAGGCTCCACGCCTGACCTAAAGGAGCAATAATTTGACTTCAAAGAGCGCGGTCTCCGTTGCGATTGTGATCGGGGATGGTTTTCCGCTTTTGTCGCTTGCGTTTGTGACCGAACCCTTGCGGCTTGCGAACCGGGAAAGCGCGCGGCCGATCTTTTCCTGGCGCGTGCTGGGTGTCGAAGGGGCACGGCCTTGCTCGTCCAGCGGGCGTGAGGTCAGTGCGGACGGACCGCTCGACGACGCACCGGCGGATGTTGTTCTGTTGCTCTCGTCATACGGCGCCGAACGCATGGTCTCGGCTCATCTGACAGACTGGTTGCGCAGGCGGGCCAAGACTGGTGCACTAATGGGCTGCGTGGACACTGGGGCCCTGATCTTCGCCAATGCCGGGCTTTTATCCCGCCGCCCCGCCGCCGCCCACCACGAAGCTATCCTGGGGTTTCGCGAGGCGCGCGGCGACGCGTACTTTGCGGACATGCTCTACGACCTCGACGGCGACCGTTGTTCAAGCGCGGGGGGCGTCGCGACATTCGATATGAGCCTTGCGATCATCGAACGGTACGGCTCCCCGCGGCTTGCACGCCGTGTCACGGAAATCTTGAACTATCGCCCCCTCGAAAGCGGCCGCGCCTCGGGGTCTTTTGGACTAGACTGGTCGATCCTGCGTCTCGACAGGACACTCGCTGGCGCGGTTGAGATCATGCGCGCCAACATCGCCCAACCGGTCGCGATTGCCGAGATTGGACGCCGCGTGAGCGCCGCGCCCTGGCAGCTTAGGCGGCTGTTTCAGAAATACACGGGGCATTCGCCGCAGGACTACTACCTTGAAGTTCGTCTTGATCAGGCGCGGAACCTGCTTCGAAACTCGGGGGAACGGGTTGGTACCATCGCGTTGATGTGCGGGTTTCCTGCGCTTGAGAGTCTCAGCCGGGCCTATAAGGCGCGGTTCGGAGTTTCCCCAAGCAAGGACCGAGCGCTACCGGTCGCGAACCAACGATCCATGGACCGAAATTCGACCACCGCCCGGGCCTAGTGGTCGCTGGCAAACCAAGACTGAAGCGCCGCGGCCACTCGCAAGACCGGGCTGTCGTCTGGTTCGTCCGCCCGGTAGGCGCATCTCCACGTTGTCAAAACCGGCTGCGGTGCAAGCCCAATGGCGCGGACGCGATTTGCCGCCACATGCGGCTCAACCGCCCAGCGGGCCAGCACGCTGGTGCCTTGGTTGGCCGCCACAAGTTCGATGATCGCCTCCGGTAACTCCACAGACGCGGTCCAGTTCGGATAACGGCGTTCCGGTCGAAAGAGTCGCGCAAACTCTTGATCGGGTTCCGGCAGCTTGGCGTAGGTGATGAAATTCTGCCCCTCGATATCGCGCGCGCTGACGGCGTCCAGCGCGGCAAGCGGATGCTCGGGCGCGCACACGAAAACAAGTGGATCTTCGAACAGCTTGATCGCGCGCGTTCCCGCGTGACGATCATCGCCCGAGGTGATTGCAAGATCCACATGCCGATCAAGAAGTGACGGCACCAGCCCTCGGCGTGTGTCGGCCATGATCTGGATGTCGATATGCGCGACGTCTGTGCGAAACGCTTTGAGAAAGCCCGGAAACCAGTGAAACGCACTATAGTTTTCGATCGCAATCCGCACGACGTGCTCGATGCCCGAATTCATTCGGCGCACCTCGTCTTCGATAAGGTGCAACTCTTCCAGAAACTTCTCGCTAAAATTCGCTAAGTACTCTGCCGCCGCCGTCATCCGCAGGCGCTTGTGCATGCGTTCAAAAAGAGGCACGCCAAGTCTTCGTTCAGCCTCTTTTATGCGATGCGAAAGCGCCGACGGCGTCAGCCCCAAGGCATCGGCCGCGTCGACAACCCGCCCCGTGCGGCCAAGCGCGCGGATCATCTGAAGATGTCGAATGTCGAGCCTTGGCCCCTGCACGTTCCCGCCTGCATGAACTGAATTCAACCAGACTGACGGTAATCGTTAAACAGGTTCAGTAAAGGGGCGATCAGCGGTGCGGGTCCGCAATCTCGCGCATCGCCGCCAGGAACGCCCGTACCTCGTCCATGCTGTTGTAATGGCACAGGGACACGCGCACCGCACCCGCCAGCCCCAGAGGGTCCAGGATGTTGCCGGAGTAATGGTCGGCCTTGCGAGTGTGTGTCCGAATGCCCCGTTCGCGCAACGCTGTCACGACATCGGGTGCGTCCATACCCTCGACCGTGATCGACACCAGCCCCTCGCGCGCCGGATTGTCCGGGCCACCGATAATGGAAACACCGGGTAGGTCTGCGAGCCCGGTCAGGTTACCGGTTCCGTGGATCATCGCATCGGTCAGGGCCTGTTCATGGGCATGAATCGCTGCCCCAGCCGCTTCGATCCGCGCGCGGCGGTCCCTCGCACCGCTGACTTCCCCGCCGAGCCAATCGAAATACCCCACAACGTCCGACATCGTCGCATATGCGCCCGTGTCCCGCGTGCCAAGTTCCCAGTTTCCCTCGGGCCCGCCGATCAAACCGTCATGCGGCAGCGCGTTCAGGCGTGGCGAGGTCCAGGCAACTCCGTACCCGTGTCGTGAAAACACTTTGTACGGGGAAATTACATATCCATCAACGTCATACGCGGCGATATCAATGTTCCCGTGGCTTGCATGCTGGATCCCGTCGACGATGATAAATGCCTTAGGCGCGACCGCCCGAATGGCCTTAGCCACGCCCGCGACATCGACGCCCATACCTGTGACCGGCGAAGTGTGCAGGATCGTGGCAACCCGGATGTCGGGGGTCAGATGCGGCTTGTAGTCTTCCGCCGTCACCGTTCCGGTCGCATCGTTATGCGGCACTTGAACATAGGGTTTGCCGGCCACCTTCGCCCACCGGGTGCATGCGCTGCGGGTTGCCGGGTGCTCTAATGTGCTGCCCAGGACGGTGCCGCCGTCCTCGGCGCCCAGGATGGCGTTCATGATCAGGCGGAACAAAAGCTCGGTTCCGCTTTCGCCGACGAACACATCGCCGTCGGGGGCATTGAAGAAAGTCCGGATATCGGCTTTGGCGCGGTTGATTACAGCGACAAGATCATGCGCCATCTCGTTGTCCCGGCCCTGATTGTCAGGGATGGCCGCAAACCGGTTCGATGTGTCGACGACCGAATTCAGCGTCAGGGCCCCACCGGCATTCTCGAAAAAGATGCGCGGGCCGGCCTTTGGGCAGGTGTCCACATGCGCAAAGCGCGCGCGGATTTCACCAAGAAGGGACGCATTTTCGGTGATCATTTTCCTCTGGTCCTTGAAAGCTTTGGTCCGCACCCGAATGTCAGAGTATCGCCTTGCGCACAATGGCTTCTGCCATCTCGGCGACGGCGATGTGCGTGGTGTCCCGGATGCCGTCGACATGGGGATCGATAAGCCCGTCAGCCGAGTTGATCAGCCCGTTTGCTGTCATCACCTCAAGAAGCCGGGCTTCCATCGTCGGGGTGTGAAACAGACCTGGATCACCGGTCCGAAGCGCCATCGCAGCGCAGATCGCCGTGCAGCCCCAGTTGGACACAGCGGCGGTCACGAGCACATCGGCACGGCTGACCGCACCGATGCCGCCCCCGCAAGGGCAATCACCCGTCGCGCCGTGGGGAACCGAACGTTGAACCGCCTCTGCAACCAGACCCATCCCGATCTCGTTTCCGCCATCCCCGACCGCAACCACCGGAACACCCCGGACCATTCCTTGGTCGAACACAAGATCGACCCGCGCCCGACCCATTCCGTAGTCGCGCCCGCCCATGTTGTAGTAGATGCCATTGACGTTGCGCCCGACCCGTTCGGTCGAAAACATCACGTCGGGGGAAAGCGCGTCCAGCATGTCGTGGGCGGCTGTCTCTCCCGCCCCATCCTCTACCGGAAAAGTTTGAAGCACAACGCAGGCCATCGACCCGTCCTGGCTGGCCCGGCGTGCCGCGTCCAGATCGACCACCGCGAGCCCCGAAGCGCGCAGAACGGCGGCCATCGGGGCCATCAGCGTCTCTTCGATCACCACGACCGGCGTCACGCGTCGCGCCAGGACCAGCGCGCGCGCCACCGCCGCTGCACCAGAAGGTCCGTCGTTCTCGCCCAATTCCGGGGTCAGCCACGCCCGGGACACCGATCCCGTCGTCAGGATTGCAAGGCCGCCCTTGGGTGCTGCAAGCAGCGCGTCTGCGGCCGCGCCAACCGGCGAACGGCCAAGATGCGCGCGCGCCGCCTGAAAAAGGGGTTCCACCCCCCGGTTCCCGACATCCAAAGTAACAAGCCTGTCCAGACGGTCGTCATAGACTGCGAAATCCAGGGGACTCATCACAATACCGCCCCGTAGGACCTGCGGAAGCTCCTCGCTTCGACGCCTGTAGCCGCGCAGAATGTACGACCCGTGTTCACGATGCATCCCCGAATATAACGCTCCTGAACCACGATGGATCATCAATGTGACGGGCGACATCCGCGACTGCGACATCAAGAGCTGAGATCAACGCATCAACGCCGCCCACCGCCGGAAGCGCCCCGGTCGTTGGCTTCAACCGGATCGACACGCGACCGCCAGGGGCGCCATGGGTGTTGACGGTTAAGACACCCGCGTCGCGCAGAAGGATCATGCCAACCGCCGCCGTCGCCTCTGCCGGAACAATCGGGGCCGAATTGCGCCCGGCCACGTGCAAGACGCGCGCCATAACATCCTGTTCATCGACAATGGGCCCCAGATCGGACCGTCCGACGGCGTCCTCGCCCCACCCAAGAACCAGGGCATCCGCGATGGCCTTGCCGTTTCGGGCTTCGTCCCGCAGTTCGTCTGCGTCGAATTTCTGCAGGCTTCGCATCGCGGCGGCGGCAATTGGCGCGCGGGCCTCTTGTCCCAGTTCCGAGGCACAGGCAAGCGTTGCCAGCACAGGGGCCGTCGCACCGCACAAGACGCCCGCCCTCGGGCCGGAAAGCCCGGCCTTGTCAGTGTTTGTGATCGCGAAATCGGCACCCATGGTCAGGCTTTCAGCCCCACCATGCAGGATCGATCTGATGCGCGCGCCGTATGCTTCGTCCATGAAAACCGTGGCACCTGCCGCCTTTCCCGCTGCAATGGCGGCCCGTGTTTGATCATCGGGCAGTCGGGCCAGCGTGCTGGTGACAGTCGTCAGGATCATCAGCGCAGGCTGATGTGTGGTCAGCGACGGGCCGGGATCGACGCTGCCCGGTATCTCCACAAGTTCGACACCGGCCAGCCGGCAACCGCGCACGACCGAGGCGTGGCTGCGGTCGCCGTCTGGCACAACCGACAGAACGGGTCGGCCGCCCGATAGGGCAATCACTGCTGCAACGATCCCGGCACTCGTGCGGTTTGTGACCGCTACTTTTTCGCCCCCGCCGAAATGCGCATGGGCGCTTTCGGCCAACTCTCCGGCGAAAAGCCCCGGCCCGACCCATTCATCGCAGTAGACGTCCAGATCATCCGCCCTGAGCGGAAACGCCCGCGGGTTTCCGGTGAAGACGCCAATCCCGTCGATCCCACGCATGGCCACGATCTCTGCCGTCACGGCCTGCGCATGCTGCATACGGCGGATTTCGTCCGCGCTCGAGGCCAGAAACCGGCCCCGCGCATATCCAACCATCGGGTCGATGGTGTTGCCGAAGCGGTCCTTTGCTTCGGTCATATCGCCACCGTCACGCATTTTCGGAATGTATAGGCCTCCAGGGCACCTTCGATCGAGTATTCCGACCCCATACCTGACTGTTTAATCCCCCCGTAGGACATGCCTGGAATTTGCCCGCCGCCCTGATTGATTTGAAGCCAGCCTGCGTCAAGCGCGCGGGTCATGCGAACAATCGTGCTCATGTCACGGCTGAAGATGAATGCAGCAAGCCCGTAATGCGTATCATTGGCCTGCGCGATCATCGCGTCTTCATCCTCCCACGGAAGCGCAACCAGAACCGGACCAAACACCTCTTCCCGCGCGATCCGCCATGAATTGTCCAGACCCGTAAGGATCGTGGGTTCGGGGTGAAACCCGCCTTCGGTATGCTTTGGCGTCTCTCCCGTCAGAAAGCTGGCGCCCGCCGCTTCGGCCTCGGCCACGTAGGCGCAGATTTCGCCATATCGTTCCGCGTTGATCACCGCACCGATATCGCTGTCTTCGTCAAGCGCGTCGCCAACCTTCATCGCCGCCGCCTTGTCGGCGACACGCGGCATAAGATCGTCCCAGACCGCGCGATGGACAAACAACCGCGAGCCAGCGGTGCAACTTTGTCCCTGGCGGGCAAATCGCATGGCGTTCACCACACCTTGCGCGGTCTCATCAATCCGGTCCAGGGTGCAGGCATCTGGAAAGACGATGCACGGGCTTTTGCCGCCAAGCTCGAGCGTGACATTCGCGATCCGGTCCGCCGCAGAATGCGCGATCAGCTTGCCCACCTCCGACGAACCGGTGAACGAGATCTTTGCGATGCCTGCATGCTGCGCCAGAGCCGCCCCCGCCTCTTCCCCGTACCCGGTAACGACGTTGAAAACACCGGGTGGAAAGATGTCCGCAGCAAGCTCTACCAAGCGCAGGACGGCAAGCGGCGCGTCCTCTGCAGGTTTCAGAACAAGGCAGTTGCCTGTCGCCAAGGCCATCGAGATTTTCACTGCGCCCAGTTGCAAGGGCGAGTTCCAGGGGATGATCGCCCCGACCACACCCAACGGTTCACGCGTCGCATAGGAAAACACTCCTGGCCCAAGAGGTAGAGTCTCACCCTTCTGCTCCACCGCGACGCCGCCGTAGTACTTCAGAACGCCCGCGGCGCCTGCGGCTTCGCCGCGCGACTGCGTGCGGATGGCGTTGCCGCTTTCCGCGGCAAGGAGACGTGCAATCTCTTCGGCGTTCTCTGTCAGGCGCTGACCGAGGGCGGACAGCATCGCGCCCCGTTCGGACGCAGGACGCGCGGCCCAAGCTGTCCGCGCCCGCGTGGCTGCCGCAACGGCAAGGTCGATCTCGCGTTCGGTGCCCCGCCCGATCCGGCAGATGACTTTCCGCCGCGATGGGTTTTCAACCGGCAGCGTGTCGCCGCTTTCCGGC
>JBCDLX010000023.1:0-81985 GCA_038744785.1 Pseudomonadota bacterium | reverse complement strand
TGCCCAAGTGTGGGTCCAACCATTGCAGTGGAACATCGGTAGCGTCCACAAATAGCGCGTCCGGTCATCGAAGCGCAGCGCGGCCACATTCCCCAAGGCATTCAGATAAGCCCCGCGGTGTGTATAGACGACGCCCTTAGGTGCACCCGTTGTCCCAGATGTGTAGTTCAGCGCAATCGCGTCGCTTTCCTGCGCCGGGGTGTAGTCCAAGGCGCTTTCGGGCATATCGTCGGCGAAAAAATCTACGCCGTCACCGAAACCAGGATTGGAGCACAGCGTCCCGATTGGCGTCGGCCAGTCATCACCAGCATCACCTACCGATACCCTATCAGTGATCAAGATGCTGCTTTGGGCGTGGTCGAGAATATAGGCGACTTCATCTCTGGTCAGCCGAGTGTTCAGCGTGTTCAGCACAGCACCTATACCCGGCACGGCATAATGTGCGGCCAGCAGTTCGGGCCGGTTGCCCAGCATCACCGAAACAACATCCCCCTGCCCCACACCCTGCGCCGTCAGCCAATGCGCCATGCGGCGCACCAGCGCCCCAAATGCCTCATAGCTCAGTTCCATATCCCGCCAGACAACAGCCGTCGCACCGGCATGCACGTCAAGCGCCCGCCGCAAGAAATGCAAAGGCGTCAACGGCTCGGAATTTGCGAGACGAGGCGCTAGATATGGCTCGTTGAACATTGATCCTCCTCCCAGGACTTCCGTGTCGGTTTCAGCTTTCATCAACAGGCCATGACCAGAACGACTGTTGATCCGTTTCAAGCAACCGGTTCAAAACCATCTGGTGAACCTCGTCCGCGCCATCAACCAACCGCGCCTGCCGGGCGTAACGGTAGATCCACTCCAGCACCGTATCGGTGGAATAGCCTCGCGCCCCGTTCACCTGGATTCCCACATCTGCCGCCTTGTGTAGCAAGTTCGCGACGTGGATTTTCGCCATAGACACTTCCTTGCGGGCAAAACTACCCTGATCCAGCGCCCAGGCTGCCTTCATCACAAGCAGGCGACCGACCTCGAGCCCCATGGCAAGATCGCCCATCTTGATCTGCACGCTTTCACGGTCCGACAGCCGGACGCCAAATCCATGCCGGCTCCGCGCATAGTCCTGCGCGATTTCAGTGCAACGCTTGGCAAGACCCAGCCACCGCATGCAATGGGTCAACCGGGCCGGACCAAGGCGCATCTGCGTGACCTTCAGCCCTTCGCCTTCACCCAACAAGACGCGGTCGACGGGGAGTTCCATGCCCTCATAGACAATCTCGCAATGGCCACCGTGTTCCTCTGGCCCCATGATCGAAATTCGCCGCTCGATCCGCCATCCGGGTTCATCCCGATGATGCAGAAAAGCAGTCAACCCCTTGCGCGGATCGTCAGACGTCCGCGCGACAACAATGAAATGTGCGGCGTTCTCGGCACCAGTGATGAACCACTTGCGGCCATTCAGAAC
Source organism: Pseudomonadota bacterium (assembly GCA_038744785.1). GTDB lineage: Bacteria > Pseudomonadota > Alphaproteobacteria > Rhodobacterales > Rhodobacteraceae > Ovoidimarina. Next base: position 80,529 of record JBCDLX010000023.1, on the reverse strand, counting down.
ATATCTGTCCCCAACCCGTTTCGCCGTCGTCAGCATCATTCCCGGATCCGATCCCCCGCCCGGATGTGGCTCAGTCATCGCGAAGGACGATGCCACCTCACCGGCCACAATCGGAGCCAGCCAGCGCTCTTTCTGCGCCGATGTCGCAGCCTTTTCGAGCACCATCATGTTTCCATCGTCTGGCGCTGCGGAATTGAACACCACCGGGCCGAAAATCGACCTGTTCATCTCTTCGTAGCAGACAGCCATGCCCACTCTGGACAACCCGCGCCCGCCGGTTTCTTCTGCGAGTTGCAAGCACCAAAGCCCCGCCATTTGCGCCTTTGTGCGCAAACGCTTCAGTGCGGCGGCTCCGATGTTTCCATGGCGGTCCCAGTTGGCGCGGTCGCGTTCGACCGGCAGGATCTCAGCCTCGACGAAATCCGAGACCTCTGCCCGAAGTTGTTCAATTTTTCTGGAAATGGTGAAATCCATAAGAGCCTCGGGACGCTAGAGAGATGAAACCAGATGGCCACCATCGACCGGGATATCCGCTCCGGTGATGAAGCGGCTGGCGTCTGAAAGCAGCAAGAGCAGCGCACCATCCAGATCGGCAGGCTGGCCTAACCTACGCTGAGGCACACGTTTGATCAGCGCCTTGCCCTGATCGCTGGCGAAAAACTCTTGGTTCAACTCAGTCTCGATATAGCCGGGGCTAAGCGCGTTCACCCGGATGCCGTGGCGGGCCCATTCCAGCGCCAGTGCACGGGTCAGTTGCAGCACTGCGCCCTTGGATGCGGCATAGCCCGCGACATGGCCAGCGACACGGGACCCAAGAACAGAGGCGATATTGACAATGGATCCTTCTTGCCCACTGTCATGTAGCGCCTGCGCCGTGGCCCGCGCTACGTGGAACACGCCCTTGATGTTCGTGTCGATCACCTGATCCAGCTTTGCGGGATTAAGATCCAGCGCCGCACAGGAATGTGACACCCCAGCGTTATTGACCACCAGATCAAAGGTCTGCCCACGAAGCGCGGCATCAACCGCGCCCGCATCGCTGACGTCCAGCGCCAGCGGCGTTGCCCGGTAACCGGCGGCAGATAACTCCGCGCATAAACCTTCCACCCTTTGCAGCCGACGCGCGGCCGCGAAGACATGAGCGCCCTGCGATGCCAGCAGCCTTGCGAAATGCCAACCCAAGCCGGACGAAGCGCCCGTCACAAGGGCACTCTTGCCCGCAATATCGCCATACAAAGCCGAATGGTTGGTCGTGATGGTCAAGGCAACGATTCCTCCTATCGAGCGCTCGCTCTGTTAGTGAGCAGCTAGGTCGCTCTTGTCAAGCGAGCGTTCGCTCGTTAGATTTGCCGAGGATCAAAAAGACTGTGATCCCGGCCATACTGCGGCCCCGGTCCGGGTTCAAGGACACCCATGAAGAGGATGCTTTCATTGGAAATCAAAAAACGTTCACGCGATGACCTGTGCCGCTCCATGCTGGAACGACAGGCGGCGGTCATCTCGGTCCAGAAACCCGACGTCGCTCTAAAGAAGCTGAAAATCATCATCTCGTCTGCGCTGAAACTGTCGAACAAGAAGGGGTTTCAGGCAATGTCCCTGAGGGATCTGTCAAAGGAATCCGGCGTGTCGATGGGTGGACTTTACGCCTATTTTGACAGCAAGACGACGCTGCTAAACATGATCCTGACCGAAGTCACCGACGCCGTCGAAACTGTGCTTGGCGACCCGCCCGACATCGTGACGCATGACCCAGTCGAACACCTCAAATGGCTGATCGCCGCGCATGTCAATCTGACCGAAGACATGCTACCGTGGTTCACTTTCGCCTTCATGGAGGCAAAGAACTTTCCGTCCAAGGAACGCTCAATGGCAATCGACAGCGAAGAGTTCACCGAATCGCTTTTTGCGGAAGTCACCGCCCGCGCCATTGCTGAAAACAGGTTCCGGCCCGACGTCACGCCGCTGCTACCTGCTATGATCAAACCCCTGCTTCAGGACTGGTATGTAAAGCGGGCAAAGTATCGCCGCCGCGGTGTCTCGGTCGATGCCTATGTCGACGGGGTGCAACAGATCGTCCTGGCAGCCTCCCTCCCCCTCGACCAACTCTCCTGAACCCAACTCCTCCTCAGAACCCTCAGCCTGTCGGCTGCGGGCGCACCCGCACTGCGAGACTTAAAATGACCAAAGACCTGAAGACACAGATGACCTGCTTGGCGATCTCGGAGCCGGGGGCACCAGATGTTCTGGCGCAACAGACACGCTCGATCCCGGAAATTCGACCGGGTGAGGTCATCATCAAAGTGGCCGCTGCGGGGATCAACTACCCGGACATATTGCAACGCCAAGGCCGCTACGCGGTGCCGCCCGGTGCCAGTGATCTGCCAGGCTTGGAAGTTGCAGGAACGATTGCCGCGATCGGCGAAGGGGCAAGCAAATGGCAGGTCGGTGATAAGGTTTGCGCTCTTGTCCCGGGTGGCGGCTATGCCACCTACTGCCGCGCACCTGCAGTGCAGTGCTTGCCAGTGCCCAATGGCCTGTCCATGGCCGAAGCTGCCACCTTGCCAGAGGTCTATTTCACTATCTGGTTCAACCTCGCGATGCAGGGTGATCTCAGAACTGTAAAGCGCATCCTGATTCATGGCGGCAGCGGTGGGATCGGCAGCGCCGCGATCCAACTGGCCAAGGCCCTTGACCTGACGGTGTTCACAACCGCCTCTGGGAAGAGGTCCACCGCCTTTTGTTCTGAGCTCGGCGCAGATGTGGTGATTGACTATAAAACACAGGACTTCGTCGACATCATCACAAAGGCAACCGATGGCGAAGGCGTTGATCTGGTGTTGGATATGGTGGGGGGCGATTACATCCAACGCAACATTGCCTGTCTCGGTCAAAAGGGCCGACTGGTGAACCTCTATTATTTGCAGGGCAGCACGGTCGAGGTCGACATGATGCCGGTTCTGGTGAAAAACCTAGTTCTGACAGGGTCGCTTCTTAGGCCACAACCCCTGGACGTAAAGGCCCGGATCGGGGAAGAACTCATTGCGAATGTCTGGCCCCTGGTTGAATCCGGTCGAATCCGCGCAGTCGTCGACACTGTGTTCGATCTAGAGGACGCAGCCGCCGCTCATACCAAAATGGAAGCCGGAGGCCTCTCCGGCAAGCTCGCCATGTTAACGCAATATGGTCGCGATCTCCGGGATGGTTCGTGACAAGGCGTGAATTGCGCCGACCAACTCCCGATAGGGGAATTTCAATGAAGGACCTCGAAGGGCTGGCCGAGTTCTGTGCGGTCGTAGAGAACGGCGGCTTCACGCGGGCAGGCGAGGCGATCGGGATGTCGGCGGCATTCATCTCTCGGCGCGTCGCCAGCTTGGAGGCGCGAATTGGCGCGCGGCTTCTTCACCGGACAACACGTCAAGTAAACCTCACGGACATCGGTGCGCAGTATTATGAACGTGCCAAGTCCATACTAGAAGACATCGAAGCACTTTCCGCTGACATGTCAGAACAACAGGAACTGGTAAAAGGGACAATCCGCGTAACCGCAGGCGGCGCATTCGGCGAAACTTGGGTCAAAGACGTTATCGTCGATTTCGCGGCACACTATCCGGACATCGAGATAGAGCTTCTGATGACTGACCGCCAAGTGGACCTCGTCGCAGAGCGCTTTGACCTCGCGATACGCCATGGGACTCCCAGCGATCCCGACTTAATCATGCGCCGAATTTCAACGCGCCGAATGATTGTTTGTGGCGCCCCTGAATACTTTGCCGAAAAGAGCATTCCCCAAGTTCCAGAAGACCTTCTTCATCTCGATGGCCTAAGATCAAAAGGGTTGAAGTGGCTGTTCTCGACCAATGGCAACGATCCATATGAAATTCGCCCGCCCGCCAGGCTCTGGTCCAATAGCGGATATGTCCTTGCACGCGCTGCGGAACAAGGGCTTGGCGTAGCCCGACTGGCAGATGCCTATGTAGAAAGCGCCCTCGAAACAGGCCGTCTTGTCAGAGTTCTTGAAGACTATGAAGTCCCGACACAGGACATTGTGTTGTGCTATCCATCCAAAGACTATCTCCCATTTCGCGTCCGAAAACTGATCGAGTTTCTAGCAGCGCGAAACCATGTTCCCGGGCCTGAATAACTGTCACCAACTACGATTGTTGCCAGATAACAAAGGTGCGTTCTGTCCATAGGGCTAATTCGGTCAGTGCATTCTGATAAATTCAACAAGCGGAGCGCTGCGACACCGCGGCGCGATCCTCAATTCTAATGCTTCAGAGGTTCCCATGAACTCAAAGACTCAGCCCGTCTACGCAATCGTCCAACTAAAAATTCATGATAAAGACGCATATTTCAACGATTACGCCGCGCATCTGGCGCCAATCGGGCAACGGCACGGCGTGGAACGTATTGCCGTTTCACAAGAGCCAGAAGTGATCGAAGGCACATATGGCAAGGACAACACGATCATTTTGAAATTTCCATCTCGCGCAGAGTTTGATGCCTGGTATTTTGACCCTGAATACCAGCCGCTCAAAGACATCCGGTTTGGCGCAATTGATCTAAGTCAGTCGACGATCATCCTCGTCCCTGAGTTTGAGGCCTAAACCAGAGCAAACGCAAATTCATCGTGGGCCAGCCCCTTGGCTCTCAAGAGTAAACCCGGACAGCAGGGGCTTTCCGGGTTTCGTCTTTAGGGGGTATGCACGCCGATTGTTGATCACCGACAAAGGTCCATTACCCAATTCCGCCTCTAATCGACGTTCTGGCGTGGGCCCATATTTCTCCTGAACCGAAACCAAATTCTGTTCACAATAGGAGAAACTAAATGTCAGAATCCAAGATACTAGTCGTTCTTACGTCACATGACGAACTCGGCGATACAGGCAACAAGACCGGTTTCTGGCTCGAAGAATTTGCATCGCCATACTATGCGTTCCTCGATGCCGGCGCCAAAGTTACACTCGCTTCGCGCGATGGTGGCCAGCCCCCGATCGACCCCACCAGCGCACAGGCAGACTGGCAAACCGACGCGACACGCCGCTTCAATGACGACGCAGACAGCAAGAAGGCACTTGCCAACACAGCCAAACTTGCCGACGTCGATGCCGGGTCGTTCGATGCCATTTTCTTCCCCGGTGGACACGGTCCAATGTGGGACTATCCCGAAAATGCAGTGCTCGCGAACCTGATCGAAGCCTTTGACGAAGAACACAAGCCAATCGGCGCTGTCTGTCACGGACCTGTAGCCCTCGTCAGCGCCAAGAAAACCGATGGAACGCCGCTTGTTTCAGGCAAGAAGGTCACCGGATTTACAAACGGAGAAGAGGCCGGCGTTGGCCTGACCGAGATCGTGCCCTTCCTTCTGGAAGACCGACTGCGCAGCCTCGGTGGCGTCATCACAAATGGGCCGGACTTTCAGCCCAACGTCGTCACCGATGGCAACCTCGTCACAGGTCAGAATCCGCAGTCGTCACAACCGGCGGCCGAAGCCCTTCTCACCCTTCTTTCCAACTGAACCAAAGAGAACCCAAATGTCCCTTCACGAAAATATCGCAAGTCTGAAATCTCAGATCGAACAGAAACTCCCCGCTTCGACACGCGCAATCATGGATCAGGCAACGGCAAACCTGAAATCCTCCGGCATCATGGACGGTGTCGTCAAAGTCGGCGAGGCGCTCCCCTCGTTTACGTTGCCAAACCAAGACGGCATGCCGGTCAACCTTGAGCGGATTCTTGTTGATGGCCCATTGGTCGTTAGCGTTTTCCGGGGAGCTTGGTGTCCCTACTGCATGTTGGAACTCGAAGCCCTCGAAAAGGAAGCTCAGGGCTTTCGAGACGCAGGCGCCACGCTCCTGATCATCTCACCACAAAGCCAGGCGGCCTCTGCAAAAATGAAAGCAGACAAGGGTTTCTCTTTCGACATCCTCTCTGACCTTGGGAACCTCTATACCCAGCGGCTCGGGCTTGTCTTCTCTCTGCCCGATGACCTGCGCAAAGTCTATTCGGGGATCGGCATCGACCTGCCCGCCTTCAACGGCACCGACGCCTGGCAATTGCCCATGCCGGCACGCCTTGTCGTCGGCAAGGATGGTTTGGTCCGTGACACGAACATCAACGCAGACTATACAAGCCGGCCAGAGCCGAGTGAAACGGTGCGCATCCTAAAAAGCGCACTTTGAAAACTTTGGCGCGGCGTTTTGGTGTTACCGAGGCGCTGCGTTCCAGTCTTCTCCTTTCCGGTGAACCCGGAACCGGACCCTCCCTCAATCTACAAAAGGACTCATCATGCGTATGGGTATACTCTCTCTCATCCGAATTCTGGCCATCGTGACCGCATTTCTCTTGCCCCCAAAGGTTTTGATTGCGCAGGAACAAGAAGCTGCATCCGTAGTCCTCGTCCACGGCGCATTTGCTGATGGGTCATCATGGCGCCACGTGGTTCCGGTTATTCAAGACGCGGGCCTCAACGTAACTGCGGTCCAGTTGCCGTTGGAATCCCTGCAAGGTGATGCCGCCATCGTAAGACGGGCGATCGACGCTATAGATGGCCCTGTCGTCCTCGTTGGACACTCATGGGGTGGTATGGTCATTACTGAAGTCGGTGACCACGAAAAGGTCCGTTCACTTGTGTACCTGTCTGCTGTTGCCCCGATGCATGGGCAAAGTTTTTTGGATGTCGCCCACGAGGCGCCGGACGCGCAGGGAATGTCGGAACTGGTGATCGATAGTTCGGGCTACGTGACTATGAGCCCAAAAGGGTTCACGAAGTATTTTGCGCAGGATTTGCCGTCTTCGGAAAGTTCAGTTCTTGCAACTATGCAAGGCGCGTTGAACACGAAAGCATTGCAGGACGAAGTAACACAAGTTGCGTGGGAAAACCGACCAAACTTCTACGCAATAACAGTCGATGACTACATTGTACCTGTCGAACTGCAACGCATGCTGGCCTCCCGAATTGGTGCAAGTGTGATTGAGATCCCAGCTAGTCACGCATCTATGCTGTCGATGCCCGACCAAATCGCAGCATTCATTCTAGCAGCTGCCAGATAGTTATGGCCCTCCGCGCAAGTTTGGAAATTAGAACTCTTGTTGGCGCCTTGCAAGCGGAGGACAACTCTGACTTTGTGAGTTCAACGGGTGGTCGCAATGGGATCAACGAACAGGCGCTGGAGGTGCTGTGGGCACGCCGCAGGAGCCTGCCGATCTGCACAGTCACAGATGGCTGAACTTCCGATTGCCGGGCGGTCGGGTGCTGCCTTGGGAGTTCAAACGCAATGGTGAGGTCAGAGAGATGAGTGAGATCGGTCCGCTCGCCAGCAACGATGCCGATCTGCTGATCGCGGCCGCGGTCGAAGGCTGCGGCATCCTTTGCATCACCGAGGCCACGATCCCGACCCTGCTTGCCACTGGTCGCCTTGTGCCCGTGCTGAAGAACTGGTCCGAACCCTACCCGGGATGGCACCTCTACTACCCCCGGGGGGCGTCTGCTGGCCCCTGCCCTGCAACTCTTGCGCGGCCATCTGAGCCTAGCTGCGGGTTCTACGCGCGACGAATAGACATGCGCATGCGCCCGGTTCGCTCAGCGTCTGGCCGCCGGTTGGCGGCGCAGCTTTCCCGTCATTCGCAACCCGTCCCGCATGTTGAGGCCGAGCAGCGTGATGTTGGTTGCGCCCGCCAGCAGTTCGAGCGCCTGGACCACGTAGAACCCCGTGTCGAACGCCCCGGCCTGCGCTTTGAACGACAGGTAGAAGGCGGCGGGAACGAGGACGAGCAGACCGTTGGCGGCGATGAAGGGCATGCGTTTCTGCTTCCGCTCGATCAGCGGACCCCGCCGTCGCTTGCCCAGAAGGGTGCCGCTGAGGCCGACGGCAATCAATGCGGGGACCAGGATCAGCAGGCCCCAGGGCACCAGCGTCTTGACGGCGATCACGACGGCTTCACTGCCGAAAACTTCGCTGAGAGCGGTCGAAAGCCAGAAGGTCAGGATCGTGAGCAGGGCAATCGCACCTGCAATGGGATGTAGGGTCTTTGTCATCGGGTGCTCCATTGGCATATATATAGCACGCTATATAATATTGCATAGCAGGCTATGCAAGTGATACGGAGCGGCATGGATTTCGACAAATCGCAATCGCCGGGATACCTCATCAATCACGTTGCACGCCTGTTCGCACGCGGCCTCGCGGCGCGCATCAAGCCTCTGGGAATCACGATCGGCACCTTTCCGGTGCTGCTGGAGCTATGGGAGGAAGACGGGCTGACTCAGAAGCAACTGGTCGAACGGTTGGACATCGAGCAGGCGACCATGGCCAATACGCTTTCGCGGATGGAGCGCGACGGATTGATCGTTCGGAAGAAGGACGAGGCGGACGGACGTGTTCAAAGGATCCGGCTGACCGATCGGGCGCGCAAGCTGCACGCGCCCGCTGTCGCGGCCGCTGAAGCAGAGAATGTCTCCAGGCTGGATAGGCTATCCGGGATAGAGCGGCAGCAGTTCATCGAGCTGATGCAGAAGTTGCTTGAAACCACTGATGCTCCTAGTCGCCAGAGTTGAAGATTTAGGACCTGAAGAGCTTGACCACTCCCCTGCCCTACTCCTGACCAGGGTATTCTTGCATCGTCATTTCAGTGCCCAGAGATAATCCGCATGGCGCCTTCGCGAACATGCTCGATGACAGAAGCCTCGGGTTGTTCGGTGTCGCGGAAAGCGGCCTTCACATGAGCAGCACGGCGGCATTGGCGGAGGGCCACATCTGGTCAGTCGCGGCCTCGACCGAAATTGCCAGACCGGTTACGGCATTGACGGCGACTAGTTCCGTATCAGTTCCTCATATCCCTAATCAGCGGCGTCGATCCGTGCGCCATCGAGCAACCTGCCCATCATGGACGCATAGAGTCGGGGACGCGTCGCGGCGAAACGCACATAGTCGTCCTACCCTTGTCTCGTTCGAAAAACAGTTTGGCGGCGTTCACGAGGTCCGCGTGCTGGTCGAGGGTGTACTCTCCGTGCAACGTACCATTGGCCTCGATAGCGAGTTTCCGGTTTGCATATGGTGCATGGGGTTCTACCGACTGTGATCGCAAATCACCGGACACCCCTATGGATCGACTCATGCGACGTTGATCAAGCTGGTTTATGGGGGCTTGAGCCGTCTCTTGGGGCCCATCCAATGGCGGTCTGGCGGCGTGGTGCCTTGAGCCTTCTATTGGCCAGCGGTCATGACCGTAGTGTTTACAGCTGTAAAACTGGTTGAACTGGCAGGTGGCGTATGTAGTCTATCCTTGACTCAATAGACACTAAATCGGCGAAAATCCTTGACTTAGATGGGTGAATCACGGCTGTTATCCCCAAGTGGCGTGAAAAAGGCAACATTTTCGAAATTGGGGCAACTAGATGATTCCTGTGACACCTATAGCTTCGGAGCGACCATCGGCTCTAGCGACCGATATCTCTGAGCGTCTGAACGCCGCGATCCGTGAGCATTTGCTCTCGGCCTTTGCCCCAGACAACACAAAGACCTTACGTGAGTTCGCCGCGCCTGAGGCAGCGGAACTCTTGGGCGTGTCTGGGCAGTTCATGCGCAAAGTCCATTCTGAGGGAACGATTCCCGAGCCCGCGGAAAGCCGCGGCGGCCGTCGCTACTACTCTGCCCAAGAGATATGGGATGCGCGTCTGGTGCTGGAGCAGTCGTCGCGGAAGAAGGGTCGTTATGTTCCGCGCCGAACCGGTGGTGAAAAGCTCCAGGTTTGGCAACTGATGAACTTCAAAGGCGGCTCCAGCAAGAGCACGACGACCATTCACCTCGCCCACTATTTTGCCTTGCGTGGCTACAGAGTTCTTGTCGTCGATCTGGACCCCCAGGGGTCCCTTACTTCGATGTGCGGGATCAGCCCTGAGATCGAGTTCGATGGGCTCACGGTTTATGACGCGATCCGCTACGACGATCCGGTCGACATGGTTGATGTGGTTGTGCCGACATATTTCCCGGGACTTTCTTTGGCGCCTGCTCGCCTGATGCTCTCGGAGTTTGAAACCGAGTCTGCGGTGCACTCCAACCCGGACCAGCCCTTTTTCCTCCGTATTCGGAACGCCCTTGCTCAGGTTGAGCAACAGTTCGATCTTGTCTTGATGGATAGCCCGCCACAGCTCGGGTTTCTCACTATTGCCGGCATGGCCGCTGCGAGTTCCTTGATAGTGCCGCTCACTCCTTCGATGTTGGATGTTTCGTCGACCGCGCAGTTTCTCGAGCTGGCTGGAGCTTACATGGAGGTCATCGAAGACGCTGGCGCTTCGCTTCAGTATGACCACTTCAAATTTCTCATCACGCGCGATGAGCCGACCGACATTCCATCACAGCAACTGACATCCTTTATGAGGGCGTTGTTCCAAGATCGCGTGATGTCAGCGACAGCCCTGAAGAGCACCGCCATCAGTGACGCGACTATGCTCAAGCAATCCATCTATGAGGTGGTCCGATCTGAGATGACCCGGTCGACCTATGATCGTGCGAAGGGCTCGATGGACGCGGTGGGCCAAGAGGTCGAGCGTATGATCCATGACGCATGGGGGCGTAAGTAATGGCGAGGAAGTCTCTGCAGGATCTTTCCGGGATCGCGAGCACCATTGCTAGGTCTGGCCCAAAGGGTTCCGAGAGGAGCGCCAAAGCCAGCGCCCCCGCGTTAGGTGCTCTCCAGGGTTCCTTAGCTTCTATTCGGGAGATCGACCCGTCTCTCATCGATGACTGGGGCCCGGTCGACCGCTTGGAAGAGTTTACAGCTGTAAACGATGAAGACGAAGGCGAGGGCTTTGAGGCTCTCAAATTGAGCATTCGTGACGGTGGTCAACAAGTTCCCATCTTGGTGCGAAGGGCCAAAACGGAGGGTCGGTTCGAAGCAATCTATGGCCGAAGACGTCTGAAGGCCTGTCGAGACCTTGGTATAAAGGTTCGTGCCAATGTCCAGGACGTCGATGATGCCACGGCTCTACTTGCGAAGGGGTTAGAGAATGCGGCGCGTCGGAACCTTTCGTTCTATGAGAAGGCTCGCTTTGCCGAGGCCATTCAGACAGCAGGTCATGATGCTTCCACCACAAGGCAGGTTTTGAATCTGTCGGCCTCGGGTCTGTCACACCTTTCCAAGGTTACGCAGAACGTTCCGCAATCAATTGGCGATCTGGTTGGCGCAGCACCTAAGTCGGGGCGCCCAAAATGGACGTCGCTCGCAGATATGTTTGCCGCCAAGAAGCTCTCGGAAAAAGCTGCCAGTGCGATACTCCGTGGAGCAGGATCGGCGATGAGTTCCGATGAGCGCCTTGATTATCTCTTGAACAAGGCCGCTCAACGAGAAGCGCGTCAGGTTGTTGCTGGCAAAGAAGTTACGCCGGTAGAGGGTGTGACGATCAAGTCAGGCAAGGGCTCGCTTTCTTTGTCTGTCAAGAAGGGAGGCACCAATGCCGCCTTTGCGCAGTGGCTTGACCAACATCTCGCCGAAATCATCCAGAAATCCTTCGATGAGTTTACAGCTGTAAACCCCGAGGATGGCAACTGAGGAAGAGCAGAAAGGAGGAAGGCAAACAAGAAAACCCTCGAAACCGGAGCTTCGAGGGCTGCCACGCGAAAGCGCAGTTCTTAGATTTGACACCTAGAATTTAGCAGCCGCCGAATCACCACACAAGAGAAATCGCTCCTGAGCGAACGGGAATTCTTTGTCTGCCGAACAAAGATGGAACATTTTGATGATGCTCCGAATGGAGCGACTGGGACAGTCATGCCTCAGAACGGTGGAGGTATATCCAATATCGCCCACCCATCCGGCTGGCGAAAGGCAACGGCAGGATTGGCTACGGCCGAACAGCTCGCCCATGCGGGTGAGCAAGCAGCGGTTCCCAAGACACAGGCCTTTGTGGCCCTGAAACGCGTCGGAGCACACATCGGCCTCAAAGCCGGCGACATCCTGCTCCTCGACACGCTCGGGGCCTTCACGCAGGCCCAGGACTGGGAGGAGGGTAGGCGACCGATCGTCTGGGCATCAAACGCCTATCTGATGGAACAGACGGGCTTCTCGCTCTCGGCTCTGAAGCGCCACGCACGGCGCCTGGCCGAGGCCGGGGTGATTTCCTTCAAGGACAGTCCCAACGGCAAGCGGTGGGGCAGGCGGGATGAGGACGGCGTCATCATCGAGGCCTATGGCTTCGATCTGTCGCCGCTCTCGGCCCGCGCAGAGGAGTTCGAACAGCTGCATATCGAGATCCAGGCCGAACGTGCCCTCTGCCAGCGCCTGAAGCGCCAGATCACCGTCTCGCGGCGCATGATCCGCGCGCGGATCGAGGCGGCTCTGAGCGGCGCTCTGAAGGGCCCCTGGGCGCAGCTCACGACCCTGTTTGAAGAGCTCCTGACGCGGCTTCCGCGCCGCCATACGGCTTCGGAGACGCTCGAGAAGCTCATGGACTGGTTCCGGGAGCTCCAGGAGCGGGTTGAGGCAGCCTATCTCAAGGCGGTCCGAGCGGATGAGGTTGTGGAAAACACGCCGGAAATCATCGAGCAAGTGTCGAAGAAGACTCAGGAAATGAACCCCAGGGGGGTCATTTCTGACCCTCATATACTAACTACAACCAAACTTGATCCTGTAACAAGTAATTCCTCTGAAAAAGAGGAAACGGCCGGCGTCGCGCCAAATGCTCCACCCGAGGAGCGCGTGGACAGCGAGCTGGAAGATTGGGTTGCCGACGTTCGCAAAAAGCGTGGAGCGGCGCTCGATCTACCAACGGTGATGCAGGCCTGTCCGGAATTCGCATCCTGGGCGCGCAATATGGGCGGATATCTGAAGGATTGGGGTGACTTGCACCGGGTTGCCGGGCAGTTGCGGCCGATGATCGGCGTCTCCGAGCATGCTTGGAACCTGGCGCAGGACCGTCTCGGACCCCAAATCGCCACGGCGGCACTGGTTCTGACCTTCGACAAGCATGCCAAGGGCGAAGTGGCCTCGCCGGGCGGCTATCTCCGCGGCATGATCGAGAAGGCCGGGGCAGGGGAGCTGCATCTCGAGCGCAGCTTCTATGGCCGGTTGAGCAGACAGGCGGCGTGATACAGCACTTTCAGGCTACAACAGTAGGGTTCGTCGGTTCTTCGCGTTCGAGCCGTAGGCGAGAGGCAGCGAAAACCGATTCATCGCTGACTGGAAGTGCTTTTGGGCGGTTAGAGCCCCGCGGCCTTGGTCAGGTTGACCCGGAACCGGTCGCGCCGGCGCTGATAACGGCGCGTCATCTCGGCCGAGGCGTGCCCGAGCTGCTTCTGGACGTAGCGCTCGTCGACTTCGGCCGAACTGGCGAGACCGGCACGCAAGCTGTGGCCGGAGAAGAGAGCGATGCGTTCGTTCTCGGACAGGTCCGACCGAATGCTGCTTTTCAGCACGGTGGCCTTGATCAGCCTGGCGACATGCTTGTCGGAGAGGCGGGCGCCCAAGGCCCTCTTGCCGTCCCGCGATGTGCGTACGAAGACCGGACCGAAGTCGATGCGGGCGAAGTGCAGCCATTGCTCCAGCGCGTGAACAGGGCAGGTCTGTTCGGACGAGCCGCGGCCGATCTCGACCTCGCGCCAGCCGGTCTTGGCGTTGAGGGTGAGGACGGCGCCATCCTTGAGGATCTCGATCCAGCCACCCGAATCCGGAGTGTCGTCCTTGCCGTGATCGATGGCAACGATTTCGGAGCGCCTGAGCCCGCCGGCGAAGCCCAGCAGCAGGATCGCCCGATCCCGCAAGCCCCGCAGATCGTGGGGCAGGGTGGCGACCATGGCAAGGATGTCCTCGGGGAGAATGGCCTCTTTCTGGACCGGTGGTCGCGCATGCTGCCGTTTGATCCCGGCCAGCACCGTGGCGACGTGCCGGTCCTTGCGGTCAAGGGCAAACCCGCGCTGTGCGTAGTTCCAGGCGAGGCCCGAGAGCCGCCGCTCGATCGTGGAGACAGACAGGCCAGGGGAGGACCCCGACCCGGCCGCCAGATCAGCGAGGTAGAGCCCGATCATTTCGGTGGAGGGGGGCAAGGGGTCGGTTCCCTTGAGCCTGCACCAGCGCGCGAAGTGTTTCCAGTCGGCGGCGTAGGCCTTGTTCGTATTCTCGGCCGTCGAGGCCCTGGCGTAGTCACGGGCGGTGTCGACCAGTCGGTCGAGGGTCCCGGACCCGGCCACATGGGCGGGCAGGGCGATGGAAGCCCCGTCAGAATTGGCTCTCTCGTCGCGCTCGTTGCTGTTCGGTGTGTCGTCGGGCGCTGAGCTCGATCTCTCGGTTTCAGAGGTGCCAGAGCCCTCGAATTCGATATCCTTATTCGTCGGATTTTCCATGTTTCTGAGCGTATCATTTTTGCGTCCGATAATGCAATATTATTGGACATAATATATTCCGACAAGTAGGGGCGGTTTGTGCGCTATGTTCTGGAAGAAAGCGCCGTGCTGATATATGCTTTGGGCATGACATTTGCCCGACCGGATCACATCAGCGACCTCGACACGTTACCCCGGATGCCTGCCTGGGTCACCGCTGCACGCGCTGAAGCCCTTGAGGATGTTGCGTTTTTGTCGGGCGCCGCGCTGAGCCACCTGCATCTTGTGTTGGGACGCACGGATGTGCCCCAAGCCTTGTTGCGGGACCGGCTCGCTCTGCGGGCGGCGGAGGCTTGTGTGACGCATCAAGGTCGTCCGGAACGGGCGGGGGAGTTGCGCGATGCGGTGCATCTTTTGCGCGCTGGCGATCTACCCGGGCCGGCCGGTGAAACCTACCTTGCCTGGTGGCGTGCGGTGGAGCGGCCGGTGTCGATCAAGGCTCTGGGCCGAGCCTTGTCGGCTTTCGAACCTGACCGGATCGCGAGCTGGCTGGATGCGGGGCAGGGCTCCCCGGTGACCCGGGCCGCGATGGTGTTGGAGGCGGTACTGCGCGAGGTGCCGCGCGCAGACGTAGCAGGACTAATTCTTGCGGATGCGGCCCTCGCCCAAGCCCTCGGTTGGGAACATCTCGTGCCGCTGCTGGCCTCAGGCCTGAAACGCGCCGACCTGCGCAAGCAAGGCGATGACCTGCGCCTGGCCTGTCATCGCGCGCTAATCTCATCGGCAGTCGAGGCCGTGCGTCTCGCCGCCGACCTTGCGCGTCGTGCGGCGCATCTGAAGGCCATTGCGCCCAAACTCCGGGCCAAGGGAGCGGGCGACGCGGTCGAGATGTTCCTGACCCGCGATGCCGTGCCGCCGTCGGCCTTGCCTTTGCCGGATCGCGCCGCGCGGCGGCTCTGCGACCGGCTGGTCGACCTCGGCGCCGCACGCGAGCTGACTGGTCGCGACACCTTCCGGCTCTACGGGGTGTAGCGTTGGCCAAGGACCAATCCGAACCTGAGCTTGACCGTGAGTTGGCCGACCTGCCGCCCGAATTGCGCTGGCGCGAATGGATGCGCCGCGTTGAGGCGGTGCTCTTTGCATCTGCTTCGCCCGTACCGCGTGAAGATTTGGCCCGCGTGGTGGGGCAGGCGGCCTCGGTCGATCTGTTGATCGAAGACTTGGCCGCAGATCTGGAGGGACGCTCCTTTGAGATCGCCCAGGTCGCCGGAGGCTGGATGTTCCGGACGCGACCTACCTACGCACCCGCAATCCGAGCCGCCGCAGACATCAGCGATCAGCTTCTTGACCTGAGTGAATTCGACATCGCCGTCCTGGCGGCCATCGCCTACCACCAGCCAATCACCCGCGATGGGCTCAAGGACATCTTCGGCAAAGAGATCAGCCGCGACTTGATCGGACGGCTGCATGCGCGTGAGCTAATTGGCACCGGGCCACGGTCGCCGCGACGCGGTGCGCCGTATACATTTGTGACGACCGAGCAGTTCCTCGTCGCCTTTGATCTGGAGAGCCTCCGCGATCTTCCAGATCGGGAGCAGTTGGGGGATGCGGGCTTGGTTGTGGACGTTTAATGAGGCCAACAGTTATCCGTGATGACGCTCCGGTCGGGTTGGCAACTCTCCTAGACTCTGTTTCTCCTTCGCACCTCGAAATAATGGGCAAATTCTTCTTCTGTCATCGGCTCGATGCTGAATGCGTCGCGCAGCGAGTTCCACGTCCTGTGAAGAAGTTGCATGCGCCGCTCATCTGGCCAATCGCGCTCCGTTTCGTCAACCAAGAGACCGCTCTTACGGGAACTCGCGGGCACGTAGCCGGATTGCATCGGCCAGACCGCGTCCGACATGCCATCGATCCCCATGACGATCCGTCTTCGCTTCGACGCGCCCAATGCGTCAAGGCAGGCCATACCGCTTGCCAATCCTCTGAACCAATTGGAGAACAGATGCCCATAAGAGATGTGTTTCCGGCCCTTGTGCTCGGTGAACGCCACACCGTCTGACATCCACACTTCGCCGCTGTCTTCGAGGTATGCCGCAAGGTTTCGTGAACGGCAGGTTCCATCCTCCTCCCGGCCCGCGACCCAGTACGTCACGAACCCGAACGGGCACGATCCGAAATTTCCGCCGCTTCCTGCCCCTGAGGGAGCCCGGAGACGCGCGCTGTCTGGCAATTGCTCCAGCGCCGTGATCGATGGACGGCCGTTGGGAAAGCCTGCGGGGATGATCCTGAGCCAAGCTCGCGATAAGTCCAAAGGCCTTACACGTGCAACTTCACCGAAGCCGTCGGAATGTGTCACGGGCCATTCCGCTTTCCATAGGCCCGGCGAATGAGGGTCGCTCTCCACGCCCAAGATGGGGTCGGCGGCGGATCTAGCGTCGCGGACCAGATCAATATTGACCCGGACGGCTTCGGCCAGTTGCTTGATAAGGCCTTCCCGAACCGCTTTCCGTTCCGCCTTTGTCGCCACCGCAGCCAAATTGTAGGTCAGTATTCGGCGGTGCCGGATATCGAAGGGTAGATTCTCAACGGTGTCACCGTTCGCCGTATTCAAGACGGCAATGATCCTTTCAAACCCTATGGCACTCATCGCGTAGCCGAGCTCGACCATGACGTTCGGATTCGGTAGTGCTTTTCCGCCAGCAGACTTAGCGATAGGCGTGACGTCGGCGACCACTACGGCGCTTCTGGATATCTTCTCCAAGATCGTCTGGCTGATGTCGGCCATTCCGGCGGTTGCTTTCGTGTCGTGATCCAGGGCCACTCGCTCGACATCTTCGACATCGAGAGTTTCACTGACTCGGTCGACAGCAATGGCTAGAGCATCTCGTATGAAGTCCCGATTCAGTCTTGCGGGCAGGTCATTCTGCCATGACCAAAACACGGTGTCGGTCATCGCCAGATTCCTTCAAGTTCCTCTGCCTGTCTATGCCGCCTTTTGGCTTCAAGTCGGTCGAGATTGGTTAGCTTCCAGCGAACGGCGGGCAGGTTGGCTGCGTCCGTGAGGCCAGAAAGATTCCAGTCAATTTCGCCTCTTTCCACACCAACGAGAAAGGCGCGGTGCTCGTCCGGCATCTGCGCAACTATTGCTTCAATCATCTCTTCACGGGTTGCGACCAGCTCTTCCAGTTCGACCAACTCCGTGGTCATGCCTAAAAAGTTCTCCTCGAAATCCGAGCGAATGTCCTTTCGGGTCGGAGCGAGAACTTCGATAGCCGGTCGGTTATGGCTCACGATGTAGGCCAAGAACGCTTGTCGCAATGACGTCGAGATGCCTTCTTTCCTCAGGAGATCCCGCACGTCGAAGAGGTCGCGGGGATGTTGGCGATCAAGTGCGGCGACGATCTTTCCCGCGTAGAGATCGTCAAAAGAAACTACTTGGGTCTCTGCGTAGCCGAACTGGTCTTCGACCGACGGCGCAACCTGCATGACTCTGGGTTCGAACACGCAACCGCGGGCTACAGGTGTCACTTCGACCTTTATCTGTGTTTCCGGTGTCCGGACGACCAGACGGGTGACGATCCCTTCGTTGTGCAGTCGACTGGGAACGACCTTGGTTTGAGGCACGGCTTGCGAGATGGATTTCGATATCCGGTCTAACGCGGCGTCTATGTCGGCGAGGGATTCTTCCCGGGCTTTCACGGGTAGGTAGGTCAGGTCGATATCGACGGACAGGCGTGGCAGGTCTCGGACGAACAGGTTTATCGCAGTCCCGCCTTTCAGCGCGAACACGTTTTCTTCAGCCACTGACGGAACGACCCGGATCAAAAGATCGACCTGCTGGCGGAACCGTTCATCAATGGCCATCAAGATCCTCCGGCACAGTTATTTGGTATTTCGGGTCCAACCTGCCGCCTTTCGCGATTACCCGCTTTCCGCTGCCGGTGTTGATTGCATCGAGATCGAGTCGCTCGAACCACGCGTGATCGTACCGCTCGGCGAACCACAGAAAGAGTCTGTTGACCTTCACGCTTTTGCAGCCTTCGAGTGACTTCTGGAGTTGCCTGGGACTGAGGTTAGAAAGGCCGGTGAACACGTCGGCAGCGTGCTGGAAGGATTGGTGTGCCGGGATCTCGTCCAGAAATTCCAGAATGGCTCGCTCCGGACGGGAGATCACCATCGGCCAGGATCTGTCACCCCAGACATGGAGTCTCAACCCACCGTCGGGGTTATCCAATGTCTCGACATTTCCTGTCGACGAAAGGGGTGGGAGGCCTTGGATCGCCTTGGAGATCGCCTCCGACTTGAACAGCTTTTTCGCATTTCGTGTCTGGAAATCGATCTCGGGGTCGATTTCGTTGAGCCATTTGGACAGGGGGGCTTCCGTGTAGAGGTGAACCTTTCTCCGCTTTCCCATGGTTACGTAGTGACCGTAGCCTTGAAGTTCGAGTGCGCTGAGGCCCCCGACGATGACCGGAATTCGCATGAGCGATTGCAGCGAGATGATCAGGTGTTGCCATCGCGTTTCGGCACCGGGCCGCTTGTAGATCCCTCGTATGGGCTGCTCCAACCAGCCGTTCGCGACGTATTTGCTTCGCAGTGCGCTCGAGTAACCTGCTTCTTCCAGCCATCGCGAGTTGGCGACCAAACCTTCTGGGAGGAGGTGCTGCAACGAGTTTAGCTTTTGTCCCCTTTGCGCACTCATGGTTGGTTTTCCAGCCTCTTTGCAAACTAGAGCAGGTTTGATGTTGGTAGCAATATGTAACCCATGGTAAGCAGAAACGAAATACATTAAACCAAGATTCGAGCCATACGCATGATAGTAGCCGACAATGAAACCGCGGTTGACCTCCTGTACTACGAGGCCGTTGCCAAGACTGTTGTGAGGGTCGTCTCAGACAAATCGGATCAGCCACTCAGTGTGGGAGTTCACGGCGACTGGGGAGCGGGAAAGTCGAGTGTCCTCATGATGGTCGAGGAAGCCTTCAGGGACGATGATCGGGTTCTCTGCATTAGGTTCAACGGCTGGCTCTTTCAAGGTTTCGACGACGCGAAGACAGTTCTGATCGAGACCATAGTCGAGGATCTGGTTAAGAGCCGTTCCGGCTCGCAGAAAGTTGCCGACCAGGCCAAAAAACTGTGGCGACGGATCGACTGGATGAAGGCAGCCAAGAAGGCAGGTTCCTACGGCATGACCCTGGCGACCGGGATACCGATGCCGGAAACCGTCACCGACCTACGCAACATCGCGACTTCGGTTCTATCCGGCGGAGCGGATGCCTTCACCGCCGAGAACCTTAAGGCGTTCACGGCCAGTGCGGGGTCGTTCCTAAAAGATATGGAAGAGGACAGCACGCCGGAGCAGATGCACGCCTTCCGTGCAGAGTTCGAGAAGCTGTTGGAGGTCGCGGACATTGACCGCCTCGTCGTTCTGGTCGACGATCTGGACCGGTGCCTCCCGGGCACGGCCATTGGCACATTGGAAGCGATCCGGCTCTTCCTCTTCGTGCCTCGCGCCGCCTTCGTGATCGCGGCGGATGAGGGCATGATTGAATATTCCGTGCGCCAACATTTTCCGGATCTGCCTGCAGCGACGGGGCCGGCAACCTATGCACGCAACTACCTCGAGAAAATTATACAAGTCCCCTTCCGGCTTCCTGCGCTCGGATATGCCGAGACCCGCATCTACGTCACAATGCTTCTTGTCCTGAACGAATGTGGCGAAGACTCAGAAATCTTCCGCCGCCTCGTGCCAATCGCCCGAGCAGCCTTGCAGAAGCCATGGACCGGGCCGGGGCTGGACCGCGCGACACTGACAGCAACATTCGGCACTATCCCTGACCCTATCCAACGTGCGCTGGACATCGCTTACCGTATCGCGCCTATCCTAACCGACGGATCACGCGGCAACCCTCGCCAGATCAAGCGCTTCATAAACACGATGTCGCTTCGCCTCGCGATCGCGGAGGAGCGCGGTTTTGCTGACGAGTTGAACCTTGGTGTCTTGGCGAAGATCATGCTGGCCGAACGTTTCGCCCCGGAAGTCTTCGATGCGATGGCACGTGGGGCGGCGGACACGGGGCATTCCGCTGAGTTGGCCGCGCTTGAAGCCAACGCAACCCAGCCAGATGGTTCGGTCATTGCCAAGTCGGCCGAAGGCAAAGAGCCTAAAGGAAAATCGAGCCCGGTAGAGCAACTTCCTGATTGGCCCAACGTTGAATGGGCACGCCGATGGGCATCGATCGCGCCCTCTCTGACCGATGTTGATCTCAGGCCATACGTATTCGTGAGCCGCGACCGGCGCGGCGGCTATGGATCACAGGCACAACTCGGAGAGCTGGACGAACTCCTGCAAAAATTGATGGGGCCGCCACTGCTGATCAGGCAGTTGACAACTGAGATCAAGCGCTTGAATTCTGTCGAGGCTGAACAGCTCTTTGACGCATTGCGCACGAAGGTTGCTGACGCTGACGATCTTATGGAAGAACCGGCCGGGATGCACGGCTTGGCGGCGATCTGCCAGCAACATCCCTTCTTGCAAGCCTCTCTTGTTGCATTCTTTAGGGACCTTCCCGCCGCTAAACTCGGCACCTGGGTCCTCACCGGTTGGGCCGGAGCGATTACCGAAGCTGAGGCGGCTTCAGCATACGATGCGTTGAAGGCCGATTGGGCGGGACGGGACGACAACAAAGCTTTGAGCGGTGCGGCTAAAGCGGTAGCGAAGATACCCGCCGCGAAACGTGGTGGTCGGTGATGGGAACGTCCGGCAGTTTTGGTGGTGGAAAACCGATGGTGCCATCCTGGGTCGGTGACCCTGCGCCTGAGCCCGCAGCAGCCCCGACCGACCCCGCCTTCGACGGTCCGGAGGGCGTTGATGAGGATGGGCTTCCGCCTGCGCCGGCTGCGCAATACCCGCCGATCGTTCCACCTGTCCCAGGTCGTGGTTTCGGGTCTGCCCGGGGGGACATGACCTCAGGGACGAGGAGCGGGAGCCCCGGAACGATCCGACGGGGTGCTGGCAAATTCGTTGCTGCCAGCGGTGGTGGCCGGGCCGCCTCGCGGCAGATGGTCAGTTCCAGAGCACTCGCAGGTGGCGTTGTCGGTCTTGCCCGTGCAATTGCTGAATCTGGACCGGCGGAAGCTCTTCGTCGCTTCAACATCGAGGCTCTGGCTGGTGCTCCGGCCGACCAAGTTTTCGTTGCACTAACCGATGCGCTCTGTCCTCCCGGAGGCACGATCGACGAGGCTATCGCACGAGACGCCCTCCTCGAGACGATTGCCGACCTTGCCGCAAACGGGATCGGGAACTTTGACGAACTTACTCTAGACGACCTTCAGGAGATCTTTGTCGGGGTGGTCGCACGCTCGATTGAAGGAAAAATACTCAACGAAGTCGGCACGAACGCAATCAAACTGTCACCGGACACAGCATCTGTCGAACGGGCCCAACGGATGCTGCATACATTTGTGATCGGTTGCGTCAGGGACAGGTTGCAGGCCACCGGAGTCGCGGTTGCATCGCTCCATGGATCTCAGATCGACGGGTTCGTATCTGACCTCTACGCGGCCGCGTTCGACTTGATGCAGACCCTCGGGGAGGCAGAATGAGACGCTTCAGTTTGATTGCACGGTTGGGTCCCGGAGATACCGCGAAAGTCACCGTTTTACAGCCGGACTCGAGTGTCTACGACATCGATTTTCTCGACGACGAAGGCCGCTTGAGTTTCGGTCTCGGTCAGGCACTTCAACAGCTGACCACGCTTGGAATGACAACTCCAGAGAATGCTATCGATCTGGCGCTACTCGCCGCTCTGGTCAATGCGGCCGACACGCGAATGTCGAGGTCCAAGAATGCCCAGGGTGGTTGGACGCGCGAAATCGACCTGTATTTGCCTGTCGGCGAGCCGGCGCTTTGGTCGCAACAAGCGAAGCATGTCGGACGCATGTTGCGGTTTCTCACAGGGGACCGCTGGCGCGTTTTCTTTCGCGAACGTCCCGCAACAACGGTCGCCCTCGGCGTCCCGACAGACAAGCTCCCGCTCCATGGGCTAGAAACTGTTTGTCTTCTTTCCGGAGGCTTGGACAGTCTGATCGCTGCCGTGGACATCTTATCTGCAGGATCGCGCCCGCTTTTTGTGAGCCATTACTGGGACGCGGAGACATCTAAAGCTCAATCTTACCTGTTGGACCGACTCCAGTCGAAGTTTGGTGCGGAGGCTTTCAAGTCGATGCGTGTTCGTCTGGGCTTCGATAGTCGGACGCTCGCCACCGGACAGTCGGAGGAGACGCAGCGTGGCAGATCCTTCTTGTTTTACGCCCTTGCAGCGATGGCTGCCGCTTCCTTTGACAAGGGGACCACAGTCAACGTGCCGGAAAACGGGCTCATTGCTCTCAATGTTCCATTGGATGCACTGAGGTTCGGCGCGCTAAGTACCCGCACCGCCCACCCTCATTTCATGGCCAATGTTCAACGCCTAGTCGACGCGCTCGGCCTCAATGTCCAATTGAACAATCCCTACCGGCACCGGACCAAGGGCGAAATGGTCGGTTCGTGCGCCGACTTGCCATATCTGCGAGGTTTGGTCGAGTCGTCTATGTCCTGCTCTTCTCCGGCCAAGGCTCGGTATAGAGGTTTGTCACCCCGTCATTGCGGCTATTGTGTGCCCTGCCTGATCCGTCGAGCGTCTCTCGATGCGGGCCTTGGTGCCAAAGATCCGACCCTCTATACGGTCCAAGACCTATCTGCGCAGACACTTCGGAGCGACCGTGCCGAGGGGGAACATATCAGGTCATTCAAGCTTATGGTCGAAAGGCTTCGGAAGAACCCCCGTCTCGCCGAAATTCTGGTTCATAAGCCTGGTCCTTTAATAGACGCACCAGCGGAGATTCCTGCCTACGCTGACGTCTTCAGGCGAGGAGTTCTCGAGGTCGCAGCAATCTTAGATGACGTCACAGTGAAGCCAGGGGAATAGTCTTGAGGCCGCGGCTTGTAGATTTTCACGCTCATCTGGATCTCTATCCCGATCTCGAGGAAGCGATCAGAATGTGTGATGATTCAGAGGTGGCAACTCTAGCTGTCACAACGACGCCACGCGCCTTCCCGCGGAATTTGGAGCTCGCCAGAAAGAGTTCCTTCGTTCGTCCGGCCCTCGGATTACACCCTCAACTCGTTGCCGAACGCGCGTCCGAAGTTTCAATCTTCGAAGACCTCTTGCCACAATCCCGATACATTGGCGAAGTCGGCCTAGACGCCAGCCCTCGTTTTTACCGATCTTTTGAGCGGCAGAAGGAGGTATTTGAACGCGTCTTGCGGCTATGTGACAGTGCGGGAGGCAAGGTTTTGAGCGTACATAGTGTGCGCTCGGCCAAACATGTTCTAGACATGGTCGAGGCCCTATTGTCGCCAGATCGAGGTCGGGTGGTTTTGCATTGGTTCACAGGTAGTGCGAGTGAAGCGAGGCGTGCAGTCGACCTAGGTTGTTACTTCTCGATCAACGAACGCATGCTCTTGTCGCCAAGGGCGACGAGTCTTCTCCGTGAGATCCCGCAATCGCGATTACTGACGGAGACTGATGGGCCGTTCGTAGAGAGAGATGGATTACCAATCCCTCCCGGCGACGTTGGGCCAACTTTGAGCGCTTTAGGAAAAGCGCTGTCTAAGTCGCAAGCCGAGATCGCACGGTCCGTAAGGCAGAATCTTTCCGCCTTACTCGCGTGAAGGCCTGAACGCTGAGAACCAATACCAACCGCTAAGAGTGCTAGCCTGATGTAGCCCAACGTTGATTGACAGCATTTCGCAGAGGCGTTTGGGTCTGCGTTGGTGCCCGGCGAATGTACTCAAGTGCGATTCCCTGGCCTTCTGCAGAGAGCGATTCCAAGAAACTTAGCGCAGCCTCTATCGAATATTTTTCCCTTCGAACTTCCTCGAAATTGCTTGCAAGTGCTGTCCATATTACCGCGTCAAAATCGGTTCCATCCAGCCAACCGCGAATCCTCTCCACGGCTCCTGGATGCCTTTCCATCGCTCGCAAGCTTACATCGCCAGTCTGCCGGTCGATGAACCCGACACCGTTTACGTGATGCATCCCTTCGCGCCCGCGTAAATCTTCTCTGGCCTGACTGAGGTCGTTGAAGCTGCTCGTGGCGACGACAGTCGAACATACTGTGCCATGTAATTCGTCAATGACCAGGGTCAGTCGCTGTATCGGTCCAGTTCTGCCCGAGATGCGGGAAAATTCTATCGGCAAGTTCGGTCCGCCAGACAAGAAATCGCCACTGATCTGAAGAGTTCGTGGGTCCCACTGGAGAGAACCCCATGCCAATATACCAATCTTCATTCGTCCTCGACTTTGGATATGGGTTCTCCTTTGTCTTCTAGCGCGGTCATTCACTTGTCTATGGGTGCACGTGTCCACCACCCGACTTGCAAGGAACGCTGCCTCGGTGCTACGTGCGGCGGCGCGACAGCTGGTAATCCACACCCGTCATCCGAAAACGCCACTTCAGCATTTCCGGACTGACGAGATGTTCCTCGCAAGCGTCACGATCCGACAGGCGCCGACGACGAATAGACAGAAGGGCGGGCCGGGGCAGCAGCAAGGCTCCGGCCAACCAGTCGGCTTCGTCTTCTTGGTCTTGATCGAAATTACCCGGAACAAGAGAGCCGTCCTCCAGGATGCAGGCTTTTGCAAGTTCGTGACCCAGGATGATGTGCGCCAGCTCGTGCATCACCACGTTGTTGCGGCGACCTTTTGAGGAGACCGGTTTATGGACGACAAGATGGGCCGCGCCCAATCTAATCGTCAGGGCGGACCACGATTGATCTGTCTCGTCGCTCAGAACCGACCTGGCGCTTTCCGATATTCCATTGACGTCATCGGTGGACCAAACGGTGACTCGAAGCTCCTCCGCCAAACGGTCGGCAGACAGCGCATCGTGATCGGACAGACCGAACTGTTTTCGAAACTCGACCGATCGCCGCTCACATTGAGATTTGAACCCTCGTCTGAATGCCACTTAGTGTCCTCGAGCCTCGACGTCTTGTTCGAATTGTCGCGAGGCCTGGGTGATGAGTTCTGCCAGTGCGAGAGCGGTCGCTTGCGGGACGGCTTTCCTGTTCTTGAATGCGATTTGAAGGTCTCCAACGCCGGTGAACTTCGAAGGCTCCTCCCCCAACCATTCGCTGAGTTTGTTGAGTGTGCCCACGTCCGGGACATGCCCTTTCTCGATCCTCGTGAGTGTGGTCGGACTGATCCCGATCTCCTTCGCGGCAGCCCTAACCCCCATGTTTCCCCGTCGCCTTAAGACTAGTGGGGCGAGTTCGTTGATATTCATGTGCCCTCCTTAGTGTTTCGCAGACTGGTATCAGTGGTGCGAAGACTGTTTACTTGGCGAGGCTTCTGGCCTATACCAGTCTGTGAAACACTTGAATCATGCCGCAGGGCCGGGGTCAACAGTTTCGAATCGAGGCGAGTCAGGAAAATAAGGAGAATTCGATGTCAAAGCGTATTCATGTCGTCCCCCACGGGGATGGTTGGGCTGCACGCCGTGAGGGCGCTACCCGGGTCGGATCCACGCATGCAACTCAGGCAGAGGCGACCGCAGCCGCACGCACCACGGCGATCCGAGAGCGAGGCGAGGTCGTCATCCATCGCCCCAATGGTCAGATCCGCGATGCCAATTCTTATGGGAACGATCCCTATCCGCCGAAAGGCTAGGCTCCAGCGCGGGGCTGGAGGTCAAAGAACTGCCCAATCTGCTCGGGCAAAAATATGAGGACAGTAAAATGCAGGCTATGGTGAACTTCTTTCCGCTCGGCAATGCCGACACCGCCCGCCTCGACCTTGCCGATGGGCGCAAGGTCCTGATCGACTTCGCCGCAATGCGTTGTGACGACGATGAAGATGACCAGCGTTGCGACTTGCCGGCGACACTTCGCCGCGATTTGCATAAGGCAGGCCGCGACTACTTCGATGCGGTTTGCATCACGCACACTGATACCGATCACTGTAAGGGGTTCGGTGACTTCTTCTGGCTCGATCATGCTGCGCTCTACCAAGGCAAGGGGCGCGTGAAGATCAGGGAGCTTTGGGTCCCTGCAGCGGCAATCCTTGAAGAGAATTTGAAGGATGATGCACGGTTGGTCCGCGCGGAGGCGCGGTACCGCTTGCGTCAGGGCAAGGGCATTCGAGTGTTCTCTCGTCCCGAAAGGCTGAAGGCCTGGATGGAGGTGGAAGGGATCGACTTCGAAAGCCGTAAGCACCTGATTGTGGATGCTGGCAAACTCGTGCCTGGGTACGCACTGACTGGACCAGAGAAGGTAGAGTTTTTTGTGCACTGCCCGTTCGGCTGGCGACAGGATGAAAACACTGTCGTCGATCGCAACGAGGATTCGATCGTCATGCAGGCCACCTTTGTCGAGGGCGGCCAGAAGACGAGGCTGCTTCTCGCCTCAGACGTCAATTACGAGACGCTGGCTGCGATCGTCCAGGTTAGCCGGAAGCACGGCAATGAGGACAGGCTCGCTTGGGATCTGATGAAGCTGCCGCACCATTGCTCCTACAAGTCGTTGGGGCCGGAGCGTGGCACGAACGAGACCGTCCCTGACCCCGACGTCAAGTGGCTGTTCGAGGATCAGCGCCAACCCGGCAGCGACATCATCTCTCCGTCCTGGCCGATCCCCGTCAAAGGGTCGAAGGCCGACGAGGACGTCCAGCCCCCGCACCGGCAGGCTGCAAACTATCACCGTCGGATCACTGTGGCGCACGACGGCGAATTCATCGTGACGATGGAGTACCCGTCGAAGAGTGACCCCAAGCCCTTCGCATACAAGATCACGGCATTTGGTTTCGCCCTTGCGCTTGCTGCGCCGATGGTTGCTGGAACCGCCGCGGCGGCGTCGCCCAGGGCTGGTTAATGGACGTCGAAGCCTGGCTCAAGGCATCCTTCGACGAAGTGATCGAGGTCGATGACCTCACCTCTTCGGCAGCGGCATCGTTTGCACGGTTTGTCGACCGGCATGCCGCCGAACTCGCTGCCGTCGTCGCACTACGCAGGGGAGGGGCCGGTGAGCTTGTAGAACTCACCTTCAGGACCGGCAGGCCGCAGCAGAGCGTCGTGCCAATCCGGCGCACAGAACGAATTGGAGTTCGCTTCGCTGGCGGCGATTCGATGCCATTCGTCTACGTGTTGCGGAGCGATTTTCCCGACACTGCCCACCAAAACCTTACTGCCGAAGGATCACCCCGCGCGATCTGTATCGATGACCGAAGTTGGGCGGAAGCGCGCCTCACATGGACACCGGCCGAGCTTGTCCAGCGTATCCTTGCCTGGTTTCGGCGAGCTGCCGAGGGCGCATTACATGACGCCCGGCAGCCGGTCGACCCGCTCATGTTCGGGACCGGCTACAACATCATCATGTCCCGTGCGTTGATCGATAACGTCAACACACAGGATCTCGTCGCTGTTCCTGACGACACGGGCACGCTAATGCGCGTGATTCCGCTTTCCCAGCTGCAGGGGCGCGCACTGGCTTTGCCGTTGACGGTGGCAGCGTACCGAGTGCCTCCGGCGCAGATGGTGCGGCTTTCGTTCGCGCCAGGTAATCTTGACAGCCTTGCCGACTTGCTCACAGCACGTGGGATCGATCTATTTGCCGACCTGCGAACGCGCCTCGCCGAATGGTTGAACGACGCGCGCACCAATGCGGCGCGGATCAATTCCTGCCTGGCAGTGGTCGTCGAGATGCCGATTACCTCACCAGACGGAACACAACATGGCACAGATTTTCGGGCCTTCGTCACTGCTGAGAAGGTTGGTGACATCGCGGTCGCGCTCGGAATTGCTCACAAGGTCGAAAGCAAGGATCAGGGCGGAGCCGCCGGCTTCGTTACCGCTTTGACCGCCGGAGCTGTGGATGAAGCTGCGCTGATAGCGATGGCCGTGCTGCCGGTCGAAGTCCACGCAACCTTTGACCGAGACCTTGCGACCCGGCTTGCGGGCCGCGCCATCCCGGATGCACGCAAGGCCGTGATCGTCGGAGGGGGCGCGATCGGTGCCCATGTCGCCCCTTGTCTTACCCGGGAGGGGCGTTTTAGCTGGACTGTGATAGACGATGACGTCCTGCTTCCACACAACCTTGCTCGCCATGTCGGCTTCGGCGGCGACGTCACCAGGCGCAAATCTGAATTGCTCGCCGGGGCGTTGGCGAGCATTCTTGACGATGAAGACTCTGTGGCTACAGCGATAACCGCCCAGGTTGGGGTTGAAGGGCAGCAAAATGACGACGTTAATGCTGCGCTCGACGGCGCCGACATTATCGTGGATGCATCCGCTTCTTTGCTGGCGGAGCGATTCCTCTCCGACCATAATTCCAAGGCTCGGCGGTTCAGCATCTTTTTTAGCCCGGCGGGGGATGCCGCCGTTCTGCTGGCCGAACCGATAGATCGCAGCGTCACGCTACGCGATCTGGAAGCGCAGTATCTGAGGCATGTCGTCCGGGAGGAAGCTCTCTCGGGTCATTTGGAAACCCCGGTGCGGACATTCGCCTATACCGGAGCCTGCCGTGCCATCACAAACCTGATCCCGGAGTCGCGTGTCATGGCCCTAAGTGGGCTGGTTGCGGAAGGTTTGGGACGGGCCGCCGACACTGATGAAGGGATCATCCGGATCTGGTCGCTTGGTACGGAGGGCCAAGTCAGGAGCTTCTCCTATCCTGCGGAGGATGTGCGTCGTTTCGATGTCGATGGCTGGCAGGTCTCACTCGACGCCGGTCTCCGCTCGCGCATCGCGGCCATGCGCGATGAATGCCTGCCGAACGAGACGGGAGGTATCCTGCTCGGGGTCGTCGACATTCCTGCTCGGAAAATACACCTTGCCGATGCCGCCAAAGCGCCTGCTGACAGCATCGGATCGCCAACCGGCTTCGTTCGCGGCACCGATGGCGTCCAACAGATGATCGACCGATCTATGGCGGAGACACAGGGACAGCTGCGCTACGTCGGTGAGTGGCATTCACATCCGCCACTGGTCGGGGTGATGCCGAGCGTTACCGACCTGTCCCAGATCAATTGGCTCGCCACCATATTTGACATGGATACCTTGCCTGGGCTGATGTTGATTGCCGGGGAGGCTGAACTCGCTGTCGTGTTCATGCGCCATAGTGAAGTCTCTACTCCGCTAGCCGAAAGGTCGGTTCGATGAGTAAGCCCGTCATCGGCCTCTCGCTCTCAGGCGGTGGATCCCGTGCCATCGCCTTCCACCTAGGCTGTCTTCGCGCCTTGCATGATCTCGGAATTCTTGACGAAGTACGGGTCATCTCCACCGTATCGGGGGGAAGCGTCATTGGCGCACTTTATGCGGCTAATGACGAACCGTTTCAAGTCTTCGAGGCGAAGGTGCGTTCGTTGCTTTCCTCTGGCTTGGTGCGCCCGGCCTTGCGCAAGGTGTTCACGACCACCGAAGGCCTGCGTGCGATATATTGTGCTACCCTTCTTGGGGTGATCAACCTCGCAATCTTGGCGATCGCGACCGGACCGCGCCTCCTCTCGGTGCTGCTGCCACCGACAGCGCGTAAACGCTGGAGCTTCGACAAGTTGCGCGCACCGCTGCCGCGTTTCGCGAGCAGGACGACGATCCTACGTAGGGTTTTGGACGAAAATGTCTTTCACGGACTGAAGTTGCGAGAATTGCCCGCGACGCGCCCACTTCTGATTATCAATGCTGCGGATTTGCGCACAGGTTCGGCGTTCTATTTTTCGCGAGAGAAGTCCGGATCATGGCGTCTTGGGGAACTTGCCGGTTCACAGACGACTCTTGCGCACGCAGTCATGGCTTCCGCGGCATATCCGCTGTTTCTGCCGGCGCTTGATGAACGTCTCGCTTTCAACAAACCCGACGGATCGCGGCGCGAGGAGCATGTCACCCTAACCGACGGCGGGGCATACGACAATTTGGGCCTTGCGCCGCTTTGGCCTGATCGGGACTCTTCGATAAGCCTGAACGTTTCTGGCGTGGACACGATCATCTGCTGCCGCGCGGGTTACGGTTTGCGATTTGATCCGCCCAGCCAATTTTTCATGGCGCGGCTTACAAGCACGTTCACTTGCATCTTTGATAGAGCTCAGAACGCGGCAGTGAAGCGTCTGTTCGATTTAAAGTCCTCTGGACAGATCAAGGGGTTTGCCATGCCCTTCCTTGGGCAGGATGACTCCCGCCTCGCCTTTCCGCCATCGGATCTTGTATCACGAGAAGACGCACATGGATATCCTACCGATTTCTCTGCGATGCCAGACGAGTGGATCGAGAAACTCAGCAAGCGTGGCGAACAGTTGACATACGCTTTGATTGCCGAGCACATGCCCGATCTAGTGCGAGAAGTGCAGCAGAGCTAATGCTGTTTCTAGAATGGTCTCGATAGTTGCCCCTAGTCGGTCATGACCATTTTTGCAAATCGCCTACCTGCCGGTCTTTATGAGCGGGTAAGGCGCTGTAGAACCGCGAGACCAATCTTTGTGTAGGTGTGAAGACAAACCTGGAACAAAACCGGCTTCCAGTCGCTGAAGGCGTTAGGCCTATAAAGTGGTGCGGACAGCGGGACTCGAACCCGCACGCTCGATGAGCAGGAGATTTTAAGTCTCCGGTGTCTACCATTCCACCATGTCCGCGTGGTGCCTCGGGCAGGATTCGAACCTGCGACCTAACCGTTATGAGCGGTCAGCTCTAACCGCTGAGCTACCGAGGCACATGGGGATCACTGAATGAGCGAATTCGGTGTCTTGCTCAAGGGTCTTAGGGTCAGCTGGTCGAGATTTTTGGGCTTCCGCTGGACGGATGCCGAAAGACATTTCGTGTCAGCGATATGAAAAAAGTAAAAGCAAGCTTTGGGTTTTGCCGGATCCAGAGACACGGGGTGGGGGTCTGGCAGGGTTCTGGACGGACCCTGCCGTCCCCTCCAAGGGTGTTTCCCTGACGGTACCTCCGGGTCTGCATACTTACCAGACATCGGAGATCATCATGGCCAAATCC
Organism: Pseudomonadota bacterium; assembly: GCA_038744785.1. Taxonomy (GTDB): domain Bacteria; phylum Pseudomonadota; class Alphaproteobacteria; order Rhodobacterales; family Rhodobacteraceae; genus Ovoidimarina. Next base: position 49,192 of record JBCDLX010000023.1, on the reverse strand, counting down.
AGCAAACCAAAGTTCGACGCCGCGGCATCGATCACCAACGAACTCATTAAGATCATCGACCGGGGCGTGCTGCCCTGGCGCAAGCCATGGACGGTCGGCGGCAGTTCCGTGCCGCTCCGCCAGAACGGCGAACCCTACCAGGGCGTCAACAACTTCTTGCTGACCATGCGCACCATGATGGCAGGATATTCCTCGCCTTACTGGATGACGTTGAGGCAGGCGAACGAGCTCGATGCGAAAGTCATCAAGGGCTCGAAATCGTCGGTGGTCGTCTATTACGGAACGGCCGAGCGCGAACAGGCCGAAAGCGCCCACGGCGGGGAGGCGGAAACCGAAGACCCCAAAACCATCCCCTTCATGAAATCCTACCGTGTCTTTAACGCCGATCAGATCGAGGGGTTGGACCCTCGCTTTCATCCCGTTGCGTCTGAACCGGAAGTTTATCCCGAACGCGCACCGATCCTGCATATGCAGAGCTTCTTCGAGGCAATCGGTGCCAATGTCAGCTTCTCTGGTCGGGAAGCATGTTATGTCCCGAACCTCGACAAGATTTACATGCCCCCGATCGAGCTCTTCGAGAACCCGCGGAATTTCTACGCCGTCTGGGGTCACGAGCTGGGTCACTGGACGAAACCTCGGCATCGGTTGAACCGCAACTACGGCGACGCTCGGTTTGGAAACACGGCCTATGCCCGCGAGGAGATTGTGGCCGAGCTTTGCACGGTGTTTTTGGGTCAGAAGCTGGGGTTCTCCGCGCATACGCTGGAGCTGAACGCGGCCTATCTCGACAACTGGGTCCGCGTACTCCGCTCGGACAAGCGGGCGATCTTCAAACATGCGGCGGACGCGCAGCGTGCCTGTGACTATCTCGTCGCGGCCTCGGAGGCGGGGCAGGGGGAACAGGCCGCATGACGTCCGGGGCTGTCCGGGCTGGCAAGGCGTGGTGAAAGGAAAAGCTGGCTTTGGGTCTGGTGGTTTCAACACATCCCGAAAGGACAGACCCATGAGCCATGCCGAACCCGCAGATTTTCCCGGACCGAATGCCACCGTCATCGCCTCCCAGAACGATGCCTTCCGCAGGTTTGCCTGTCTGGGCATCGCTCCAGATCAGGCGATCCAGGGCCGGCTGGTTGTAACCCAGTCCTTGATCGAGGCAGGCGATGGTTTCGTGACGGAGGCCATTCAGGCAACCGGTGCGTTCGATACATTCGAGCCGGACAACGATCCCGAGGGCTGGCACGATTTCGGGGCGGTGACGATCCGCGGCGAGACCGTGTTCTGGAAAATTGACCTCTACGAGGCCGGTTCCGACTTCCGCTACGGCGCCGAGGCTCCCGACAATCCAGAAACCACCATGCGCGTTCTTACCATCATGATGGCGCGCGACTGGTAGGGCAGGCCGCACCCCAACCTTACATCACCGACAGGCCCGCTGACCCTCCGAAAGGGAAAGTGGGCCTCTTGTCCTGTTGGTTCCCGGATCCGGGGATCGGTCGCACGGAAACTCGCGGCCCTCTCAATCACGTCGAGAAGGACATGTCATGACTCAGTCGTTCAAACCCACCACCGTCGCCATCGGCGATCTTGTCGCCCATCCCGCGAACGTACGGACCAATTCCCCCGAGACCTACGCCTCCGAGAATATCGCGCATCTCAAGGCCAGCATCGCCGTATTGGGCCTTCTGCAACCGCTGCTCGTTCAGAAGATCGACGGCAAGTTCGGGGTGCTCGCCGGTGGCCGTCGTCACGCGGCCCTGCTGGAACTTGCTGCGGACAAGACGGCCAAGGGATTCACCAACCGCACGAAGATCGATTGCCGGCTGGTCCCCGACGATTGTGATGTGACCACCGCGCTCTCGCTGGCGGAGAATATCACCCAGGCGCCGATGAATGCCATCGACGAGTTCGAGGCCTTCGCGCGGATGATGGAGGTCGATGGCCAGACGCCGGAAACCATCGCCAGGACCTTCGGTACCACGGTCGCCGCTGTCAAAGGCCGGTTGCGCTACGGACTCATCCATCCCGACATCCGCGCCGCGGCCCGCGCCAAATCGATCACGCTCGATACGATGAAGGCCTTCGCCGATCACCCGAGCCAGGAGGTGCAACGCGAGGTCTTCGAGGCGCTGACCAAAGAGGACAACTACATTCAGGCCTACACCGTTCGGAACGCGCTGAAGTCCCGCGGCGTCCAGGTCAGCGACGATATCGGTGCCTTCGTGCGCAAAGACTACGAGGCACGTGGCGGTGCAATCGCGGCCGATCTGCTGGACGAGCATTCCGTGCTCGAGGATTCCGCGCTGGTCGAAACGATCCTGCTGGAGAAACTCGCCGCCGCCGCCGAAGAGGCGCGGGCAGAGATCGGCTTTGCCTGGGCGGATGCGGTCATCCAGTACGATTATGCCGCCATGGCGGATTATGGCCGGGTCTATCCCGGTCCGGTCGAACCCGACGAGAAGGGCCAGCAGCGCGTGGACGAGATCACCGCCGAGCTTGAGAAGCTCGAACACGGGATGGAAAACGAAGAGCTCGAGGATGAGGCGTATAATGAACTCTACGAAAGCGTGGACGCGCTGGAAGCCGAGGCGCGGGACCTCCAGGAGGCCTATAGCACCGAGGATCTTGCCCGTTCCGGCGTGATCGCGTCATGGTCGCATGGCAAGATCTCCCTGCATGTCGGGATGGTGCGCCCTGAAGAGAAGGCGGAGCGTTCTGGCAAAGGCACCGGTGCACCGAGCGACAAGGGCGCCGTAGACGGCGATCAGATCACCTATCCCGCCTCGCTCACCGAGGACCTGAAGACCGAGCGGGCGATGGCGCTCGGCGCGGCAATGGCGATGCACCCGGAGGCGACGCTCGATCTCACGCTCTTCAAGCTGGTTACGGATGTGCTGACCAGCGGCATGGGGGTCACCCAGGCGTTCAAGGTCGATGCGCGCCAGGAATATCGCACTCACGCCAAGATGGACGAGATCGACGGCACATCGCTCGAACAGGTGGCGGCAGCGCATGACGCGCTCGACCTCTCCTGGGCCGATGATGCGAAATCCCCCGCCGACCAGTTCGCGCTCTTCCGGGCGCTCGATGCGGGCGAGAAGGCCAAACTCGTGGCCTATGCCACGGCGGCGACCACGCAGTCCTGCTTCGCACGGGACCGGCAGCGTGACAGCCTGATGCATGATTTCGAGGTGGAGATCATGCCGGACATCCGGGCGCATTGGACGCCGAACGCGGCGCTTTTCAACCGCTTCAAGAAGGCCTGGCTTCTGAAGATCCTCGGCGAGGAGCTGGGGCTCGCACAAGAGGCGGTGACATTGGCCTCCTCGACCAAGAAGCAAGTCGTCGAATTCTGCGACAAGCTCTTTGCGGAGCCTTTCGCCACGCTGACGGAGGCGCAGCGCGCGGCGGTCGCGGCCTGGTGTCCGCCGATGATGCAGACGGCAGGTGTCGAGCCGGTTGATGCCAGCGAGGCCGAGACACCCGAAGACGAAACCGAGGTCGCAGAAGCGGCCTGATCGAGCAGGCGGCCCGCTCGGCATGTCCGGCGCGGGTCGCACCCTTCCCTCCATCTTACAGGTAAATCCCATGGCACTTCTCAGCTTTACCGCGACCAGCGTCGCGGCGCAGATCGCGCATGCGCGCGGCTGCTCCACCCTCCTTCCCAACTGGAACGGGCCGGTGGGCAAACCCGCCCTGATCCTGATCGTCGGCAATGGTGTGCATCTGCGCTCCAATGGCATCGACGGTTCGACCACGCGGATCGTCACCACCGAACGCGCCGATCCCACATATGCTTTCGCCAAGGGCATCAACCCGTTCCGCGATCCGGATTGGATGGCGGCGCGGCAGGCGACGTTCCGCGATCTGACCGGCCAGTTCTACACCGACATTCTCGATGACGTGCAGATGCTTATCGACCGTGGTCACGACACTATCTGGCTTGCGACCGATGGCCACACGATCCGCGTCTTCCTGCGTCGCGCCGCTGACTACCTGATCGGCGGCACCTACGACGTGCCCTCCGGTCTCGGCGGGACGTTCCGGGTGATCCTGAAGGACGCCACCGACACCTATGCCATCGTGCAGAACCACGGCAATTGCGAGGATTTCGACGAGATGCTGCCCTACCGCGTGCCGCTCGATGCGCTCATCGAAATCGATGATCGGAGGGCGGCATAGTGGGCTGGGTCTTTTACACCGACCGCCGCGTCAAAACCTACGCGGACGAGAAGGCAGAAATCACCCGGCTCTGCACCTTCGAGACGGATACGCGCAAGACGGTGTTGCTCAAGGCCTGCAAGGTCGGGTCGACCTGGTATGCAGCAGCGAAGGTCACAAACATCAAAGGCGCGCCGGTTGAGGACAGAACCTATGTGAGCGATGCCGACGGATCGTTCACCTTCGGAGCAGTCTTCCTGACGCGATATGATGATGGTTGCTGGGGCTACAAGGACATGGAGGAGAGCGCCCGGCCCGCGGAGTCGCGCGCGCCGCTCAGCCTTCTGGCGTTGCTCTCCGAGTTGAAGGATCCCGACAGCTATGCCCATGCTTGGCGTCAGCGCTGCCGCGACTGGGCGGCGATCCCGGACTACGACGAGGGCGACAGGATCAAGCTCGCCGCGCCGGTGACGCTGACCGATGGCAGCACCTGCCAGATCGTGACCGCCACCCATTACCGGCGCGGAGGGCAAAAGCGTCGCTGCTACCGCATCGAGGAAACCGGCGGGCTAGTGCGCCTTTCGAAAGCCTCGCTTGCGGGGTCGGAACTGCTCTGCTCGGCGAAGAGTGCGGCGAGTCCGGTCCTGGCGGAGTTCTTCGCCGGGAAGGGGTCCTGACCGCCGCCAGCGTCGTCATCTGTCCAGCTTTGAGCCGCCTCCGCGCATTTGAAAGCGCAGAGGCGGCTTTCTGTCTTGTCAGACCCGCAACCTGACTCAAAGGACAGACGATATGGACAACCGAAGCCCGGCACTCGCACGCGATTTCCCATCGAAACCTCATCTTCGGCAGGCCATTCGCCTGATCGGCAGCGAGATTGAGAAGCAACCGCTCAAGAGCTCATCGCTTGCTCGGATCATGCGCGAGACCTTCGGCGGTAGCGATGCCGGCGGCGCGTGGTCGTGGCGCATGGCCTATGACCTGATGCAGGCCTCCACGGTGACGACGATCATGCGGGGCAGCGGTTCGGACGTGCTCGCGACAGCCAAACTGCTCGCGTCACGGCTCCTGACGGAGACCCGGCGCTCCGAGCAACAGATTCGCCTGCAACAGTTCTCGACGCCGCTGCCCTTTGCGGCACTGGTAATACGCGCAGCCGCCATTCGCCCCGGCGAAACCGTCCTCGAACCTTCGGCCGGGACCGGCGCGCTGGCTGGTTTTGCAGTTTGCGCGGGTGGCAAACCGATGCTGAACGAGATCGACCCCTTCCGACGGGCGCTTCTCGAGGCGATCTTTGATACGCAGGTGACCGATTTCGACGCCGAGCATATAGATGATCTCCTGACGGTGCCCGACCTTCCCGGCGTCATCGTAATGAACCCGCCCTTCGCCTCTTCGGTCGACCGCTCGCGCGACAAACACATCGCGGCGAAACATCTGATCGGCGCTGCCAAACGGCTGGCGCCCGGCGGACGTCTCGTGGCGATCATGCCCATGGGATTTTCGCCGGAACGGGACGCGGCCCATTGGGCGCGGGCATCAACCATTGCAAAACCGCGCCTTGCGCTCACGATCCCCGGCCATGTTTATGCCAAGCTCGGCACCACTGTGGAAACCCAGCTCATGGTCTTCGACAAGGTGCGGGAGGAGATTAAATGCGTCCGCACAACGGTCGGCGATCTGGATGAAGCGCGGGAAATTGTCGATGACATCGCCGCAACCCGCACTGCCGCTCCCTCGATCCAAACCGGTGCGCAGTTTCGGACTGACTCGCGCCGGGTCGGTGTCCCTATTGCACGTAAGCGCCCAATCGCCCAGGCGGCGTCTGCCAAACCCAAATCCCATGCCGCTTTCCCGATGGCCTTCACCTGTCTCGCCACGCCCCGCGAAAACACCCCGGTCTCCGACATCTATGCCCGCTACCGTCCGCAACGGATCGAAATCTTGGGTGCGCGGGAACATCCGACTCCGCTGGTCGAGAGCATTGCCATGGCCTCGGTGGCGCCGCCCGCTCCGTCGAGCGACACCGCCGAAGGTCTGCGCCTGCCTGCCCGGCTGATTGAGGAGGGTCATCTCTCCGAGGCCCAGCTCGAGACCATCCTCATGGCGAACGACGCGCACGAACGCGACTTGCCGGGGCGGTTCACGATCGACGAGGACCAGACCCGGATGACCCGGGCCGACGACGATCCGGAGGCCCGCGCCTATCTCCTAGGGTATTTCCTCGGCGACGGCACCGGCTGCGGCAAGGGCCGCGAATGCGCCGGGCTCATCCTGGTGAACTGGCTCGCGGGTCGTCGCAAGGCGGTCTGGATATCCAAATCCGCCACGCTCATCGAGGACGCAATCCGCGACTGGACCGACCTCGGCGGCTCGCCCGCCGACATCCAACCGCTCTCCAAATGGAAGCCTGACCAGCCCATCTCCATGGGCGATGGCATCCTTTTTGTGACCTACGCGACACTCCGGTCCGCAGGCAAATGCGGCACGACCCGGTTGAGCCAGGTTCTGGGCTGGATGGGCGAGGGGTTCGACGGAGTGCTGGCTTTTGATGAGGCCCACGCAATGCAGAACGCCGCGGGGTCCGACGCGGGCAGGGGCGTCAAGCCCTCCCAGCAGGGCATGGCTGGACTGCGCCTGCAGCTGGCCGCGCCACGTGCCCGCGTCTTCTATGTCTCTGCAACCGGCGCCACCAGCGTGCAGAATCTGGCCTATGCTTCACGCCTCGGGCTCTGGGGGCAGGGGCCCGAATATCCCTTCCCGAGCCGGGAGAGTTTCGTCTCGGCGATGGAGGCCGGAGGCGTTGCCGCGATGGAAGTCGTGGCGCGCGACCTCAAAACGCTCGGCTTCTACACCGCGCGAGCACTCAGCTTCGACGGCGTGGAATACGACGTGCTCGAACATGCTCTCACACCCGCCCAGATCGAGATCTACGACGCCTATGCCGGGGCCTTCCGGACGATCCATCACAATCTCGAAGCGGCACTGACCGCGACCGGTGTCAACGATGCCTCCGGCCAGACCAACGCCTCCGCCGCCAAGGCCTCGGCCAAGTCCCGTTTCGAAAGCACCAAACAGCGTTTCTTCAACCACCTTCTGATGGGCATGAAAGCCCCGACCGTCATCCGTGCCATTGAAAGTGATTTGGCCGAGGGATTTGCCTGCGTCATCCAGGTGGTCTCAACTGGAGAGAGCCTGTTGAAACGCCGGCTTGAAGCGATGGACCCCGAAGACGAGCTGGTCGAGGGAGCGCTCACGCCGCGCGACTACGTTCTAAGTTACCTCGAACAGGCCTTCCCGATCCATGCCCAGAAGCTGGTCGAGATCGACGGAAACATGGTGGCCGAGCCGCTCCGGGATGCGAATGGCGCCCTGGTCGTCTCGCGCGAGGCCGAGGCCTTGCGCGATGCGGCAATGATGGAGCTGATGGCGCTTGCGCCGATCCCCTCGGCACTCGATCAGATCCTCTGGGCCTTCGGCGACGAGGCCGTGGCCGAGGTGACGGGGCGGTCCATCCGGCCCCTGAAATCCAGCGACGGTGCCCTCTTCATCGAGAAGCGGTCCGCGAGCAGCAATTCCTCGGAAACCCGCGCCTTCATGGATGGCGAGAAGGATATTCTGATCTTCTCGGATGCCGGCGGGACGGGCCGGTCCTACCATGCCGCAAAGACGGCGAAGAACCAGAAGCGGCGGCGGCACTATCTGCTCGAACCCGGTTGGCGCGCCGATGCGGCGATCCAGGGGCTTGGGCGCACCCATCGCTCGGCTCAGGTGTCAGCGCCGTTCTTCCGGGTCTGCACCTCGGATGTACATGGCGAGAAGCGCTTCACCTCCACGATCGCTCGGCGCCTCGATCAGTTGGGCGCGCTCACCAAGGGCCAGCGCGAGACCGGCTCCCAGGGCATGTTCCGCGAGGAAGACAATCTCGAGAGCCCGATCGCAAGGGGTGCGCTGCGAGGCTATTACGCCGACCTGGCCGCCGGGCGTGCCGGGGCCATGAGCTATGAGCAGTTCACGGATTGGACCGCCTTGCGGCTGATCGACCAGGACGGCGTGCTGCTCGAAGAGCTTCCACCAATCCAACGCTTCCTAAACCGTGTCCTAGCCCTGCCGATCTACATGCAGAATGCGCTTTTTGCCGAGTTCATGAGCCGGATTGCCGATCAGACCGAGCGGGCGCGGGCCGCTGGCACGCTCGATCTCGGCGTCGAGACGTTGCGTGGCGAGAGGATCGAACAGGTCTCGGCGGAAGACCTCTGGACCTGTCCGCGCTCCGGGGCGGTGACACGGATCATCGGGCTCGAAGTGACGGACCCCGTGCATGTCCTCTCCGCAGAAGGGGCTTTGGACCGGAATCCCGACAAGATGACCATGATCAACAGCGCCTCGGGACGTGCGGCGCTGATCTCCTCGCGTCCGATGCAGATGTATGACGAAGAGATCGTCACGCTCATGCGCAAGGTGATCCGGCCGAGCGGGTCCACCTATGTCGAGGAAGGGAAGTTCCAGGCCACCGCCTGGGAGGAGATCAAACCCTCAGAGTTCCGCCGCCTCTGGGATGAAGAGGCCAACAGCCTGCCGAAGGTGACGACGACGAAGCTTTACCTGCTGACCGGGCTGCTGCTGCCGATCTGGAAGGACATCCCCTCGGGCAACGAGCGCATCTACCGGGTCACGCCAGAGGGGCAGGGGAGCATGATTGGTCGCACCGTCAGCGAGGACGGCGCCGCGGCCTTGCGTGCGCGGTTCATGGTCGGCACACCGAAAACCCCGCAGGACATGCTGACGGCCGCGCTCGGATCCACCGCGCCGGTCGATCTGGGCCGGGGTCTCACGCTCACCCGCCGCCGCGTCGCGGGCGCGGCCCGCCTCGAGATCGACGGGGCCGATAAGGGTGCCATCGAGGGTCTGAAGGCGGTCGGGTGTTTCACCGAGATCATCGCCTTCCAGCTTCGGGTCTTCCTGCCCCACGGGGAGGGCGTCGATACCGCCGCCATCCTCGCTCGGATCGTGGGGGAAGGGTCCCAAACGGCGGCGGAGCGCGCCGCCTGAAAGGGAAAGCGGGCTTTCGGTCGGGGGAACGTGGAAGGGTGCTTTGCCCCCTCGCGTTCCGCCGCCGTGGCGGGTCTCTGGACCCCTCGGCACCTTCCCCAATCCCAGACAAGAGGACGAGACCCATGACCAACTCCGAGACCACCTTCGCCAAGACGATGGCAAGATGGCAGGCCGAGCGCGAAGCCACCAACAAGGCCACCCGAAACGAGCTGCTCCCGCAATTGCGAGGCCGCGGCATCACCGAGGTCACCGCCGAATACGAGGGCTACGGCGATTCCGGCAATATCGAGGACGTGACGGTGCTACCGGTCGGCATTGCGCTCCCTGACGAACTCTGCACGAAGCTCGGCGACTTCGCCTGGTCCGTCGCCTATCACCAGCATCCCGGCTTCGAGAACAACGAGGGCGGCTACGGCACGCTGACCTGGGATGTCATCGCCGACAGCATCACCCTCGATCATGCCGACCGCTACGTTGAATGCTCCCACAGTTTCGATGAGGGCCTGTGATATGGCCCATCCCCTCCATCATGCCGAAAGTTCCGCCCGGAAGTATGGCGGAACGCCATCCGACTATCAGGCCGTTCACGACTGGTTCGATGCCTCAAAGGAGCATCTCGCCATCTTCACCCACCGTGCTCTGCGCCATCACACGCAAGGTATCTTCGAGGCCGAACGTGTCTTCGGGCTTTCGCTCACCAACGAGGCGGGGCGCGAGATTCCCATCCGCTGGATCGGCGAGCAGCATGTCCGCGAAGACTGTCAGGGCCGCATCCCGAGCCTCGCCGACTGGCTCGGGCGGATTCAGCCCGAGGCCTGGATGGCCAATGGGCATATCGACCTGCTGGCACGTGAGCCCGTTGGCGATCCGCGCACGGAATGGCTGGCCGAGGTGGCTGAAGGCAAGACGATCCTCGGCCTCAAGGACTGGATGGAGGCGAGGGGATCATGATGCGCAACGTCCGCAGATTCTACGATTGCAGCACCGCGCATCTGCCTGAACAAACCGTCCAGGCTATCGAGAACGGGCTCTTTGCCAAACCGCCAAGCATGCAGAATGAGTATGGCTGGCTGTTCTCCATCCCTGAAACCCTCGCCGATCTGCCGGAAGGCGTCGACTGTGACGCCTTCAAGACGGTCATGTCGTTGGCGATGGATGCAGGCTGCGACTACGTCCTGTTCGATCGGGACGTCCCGCCCGCCCCCTATCTCGACGTCTTCGACTGGTAGGTCAATCGCGGTTGCACAGAGGCCCGATCCACGGATCGGGCCTCTCTTTTTCCAATGCCAACACTGAAATGGAGAACCAGATGAACGTCGCGGAGATCAAGGCCGCCGTGGATGCCGGCAAATCCGCCCACTGGGCGAACGAGGGCTACCGGGTGCATCGGGATGGCCTCGGCCAATACCTCATCACCTTTGTGCGGAACGGCAGCACGATCGGGTTGACCGACCGGAGCGGCCGACGGCTGAACGGAGCCGAGGCAGACTTCTTCATATCGGAGCCGGGCCATGATGGCGCGACAGCGCAGGGGAGGGTGGTGCGCGGGGCGACGTCGGACACCTCGTCTACCGCCGGGCTGGGCTGACGGGCAGGAGAGAAAGGAGAGAGGGCTTTGTGGTTTTGCGATCCCATGAGGGGTCGAAAAGCAATCCCGCGTGCTCTGGCAGGAAACCGGGCACCGGCAAACCCAAGGAGAAGACCCATGTTCGCAGGAACCCTGACCAAAAACGCCGAGAGCGCAGCCACTGCCTATTTCGGCATGATCCATTCGACCCGGTTCGACATCGCGATCCAGCTCGAGACCCGCACGAAGATGTCCGAGCGTAGCCCAGATTATGACGTGACCGCGGTGAACAAGTCCGGCCGGAAGGTGCGTATCGGCACGGCCTGGAACGAGACCGGCAATACCACCGGCAATCCTTACATCTCGATGCAGATCGATGTCGGCCTCGGGCCCTTTCGAGTCAACGCCGTGCAGACCAAGGAAGCACGCGAAGCAATGACCGGTGAGTTCGAGATCATCCCGCTCGTCTCGAACGGTGCCATGAAGTCAGGCTCGATCTCGGGCGAGTTGACCGCGATGGATGCAGACAACGCCTTCGCCGGCTACATCGCGAACATGATGTTCGACCTCGACTTCATGTTGATCGAGAACGCGTTCAAGGCCGAAGAAACCCATCCCGACTACCGGATCGAGGTTAGCTCGCCCAAGGGCCACCCGATCCGTGTGGGTTCGGCCTGGATGGCGAAAAGCAACCGGACCGGCAACGACTACGTCTCACTTCTCATCAACACGCCCGATGGCGATCTGCGGGTAAACGCCGTGCAGAACGAGGAGCAGCGCGGCGGCCAGACCTTCTCGATCATTCCCTTCGTCGAGAGCGGTGCGCGCGAGCGGGACGCCGGTGCGGGACTGTCTCTGGTGTCCTGATGTGACAGGACCTGGTCCCGATCGATAAGCGAGGTCGGCCTAGACCGGCCCGGCCTACCTAGCCTACGGGAGCTGCGGAAACGCGGCTCCCGTTTTTCTTTGTGGTCGATCAGTTCGAGGTCAACGGCCTGTCCGTCGCAGGATGATGGCGAAACTCGTCGGTCCGATAGCCCCGCTGGCAAAGCATCACTCCGGGCTCTCTTCCACCGTGCCATCGTTCTCGGAGGGCGTCTCACAAAAGATCTCTTCGACCGTCACCTGGTCGGGTAGCGGTCCTTGCAACGCGTCCTCGATCGCCTTGGTTGCGAAATTCGCCGAGACCGACGTCGCGAAACTGATCGTCACGGTTAGCACAAGCTCTTTTGCGGTCATGCCTAGGGCCGCGTCGACCGAGCTGTCGGTAACGTCCGCACCGGCCACGCCTTCCAACAGCGCGAGGATATCCTGTTTGGACGCGTCCGCGTCATCGCCAGCAAGGCGCATCACCACCACAACGTCAGTCATTGAAATCGTCCCACATCCGTGTCTCTCGAAATCTACTCAATGCCCGCATGAATCGGGCACGGTCGCGACTATAGCGCGCAAGGTCTCGCCCTGCCTCACTTTTGTTGGGGACCGCCCCGCCGAGTAGCGCCGCAATGTCTTCCCCGAAGGGCGTGGTCACATCGAAGTGGTTCAGGGCGGCGAGCGCCGGAAGGACCGAGTGGCGAAACCTGTTCGCGACGTTTTGCACCTCTTCGTCGCTCGCCTCGCGGCGAACATAGTCGCCCGACTTCAGCTGGAGCAGGTTCGGTGCCACGTGACGGAACACGGCCGCGACCACGTTCAGGTAGCGCGTCTCGGGCGTTGGATACCCATCCTCGACGGGCCCTTCCGAGGCGAGAAGTTCCAGGGTCGCGAAGACGCCGATGACGATGAACATCATGGCGCTGTCGGCTCTGTCGTCACCGTCGGATGAGAGCCCCTCGATCGTGCGCATTAGCTCATAATCCGCCGACAGGAGGCTGGCCGCGGCGGCTCCATCGGCTTCAAGCTCTGACAGGAGCCGGAATGTCGCCAGATCCAGAGGTCGCGGCAAGTCACCCGTGTTTGTTTCCGGATTCAGCGCCTTCTGATAGGCGACATGGCCTGCTGCGGCGTGGCAGGCTTCGTGGGTGGCAAAGAAGGCGACACCGGCAAACCATGCCAGCGTCATTGCGGGTTCGATCCCGCCCAACCGTTCGGCCCGAGCTGCGGTCTCTCCTTCGACGTTGACGGCTTGGAGGCGAGACAGGATGAGATCGGGTACAGCGGTTCCGATCGCGATGCGATAGCGATCCTTGCGCCAGGGCGAAATGATCGCGTCAAGGCCCACACTGTCGCGATGCCGCCAGTCTATCCGTTCGGCGAAGGCTGTCTCGTCGATCCCGGGGAAGAGCACGTAGATGACGAACTCTCCGGCGACGCGGATCATGGTCAGGGTTTCGAGGTCTTGCTCACCCATTGTCATCACCGTCGAGGATGCGATCGATCCGGCGCGTGGCCTCGAAATATCGCGCTTCGCTGATGAGGAACTTCTCATGATCCGCGTCCGACGGGCCTTCCCCGAACCATCTTCCGTCGCCGAAACCGATGTCTTTGGAGATCTCACTCGCCTCGAACCAGGCGGTGTCGTGGACGCGCACCGACTCTTCAAAGTCACACGGCACCAGGTCGTGAAGGGATCTGAACACCAGGTTGGTGAAGTTCATCGCCCGAAAGAGTGGGGAGGGATGTTCCGTCCCCGGTCGATCCACCGGACCCTCCCTTGTGTCGAGCGCCCGCATGACAAGGATATGGGCGAACGCCAGCTGGAAGCCGTATTCGAGCCCATCCTCCGCGGCCCAGCCCGTCCGAAACGGATGTTTCTCATCCATGCTCAGGAGCATTTGGTTCAGCCCGTTCGCATCCGCGTCAAACTCGATATCCTGTAGCGTTTCCGGCCGCATGTCTGACGATTGGCCGGGGACTTGGTCCAGATATGTTGCCGCTTCGTCGACGAAGCCGGGTGTTGCGTCCGGAAAGAGGAGATCGATATGCCGCCGCAGGAGGTGCGCGAGTTCGTGCGAAATCACGTAGTCGAACATCTGCATCAGAATGTCGACGAAGTACTCCGCACGCTCCGCCTCCATCGACCAGTCATCGAAGGCGATGAGCGGGCCGTCGAGCGCCTCTTTCCAAGATTTGCCCGGATCCTTCAGGGGGTGCGCGCGCGAAAGCACGTCCGGATGATGGGCTGCGGCCGTAAGGAACCGCCACAGTTTTCGAAGCAGGCCGAGGCTTATGATGACTGCACGGCGATCGCCCGATTGGCGCGCGGCCGCGTTCGGCGCATCGCCAGCCGAGATGACGAGGTCGATCCCCTTGATGTCGAGGTCCGGATCGCGCGCGTCCAGGAGGCCTATGTTGATCTCGAAGACATGTATGGTCCAGTGCACCAATGTCGTCTCGACCGGTGTAAGCCCCTTGACGTCGAGATATCCGCCCATAGTCCTGACGATGGGATCTACCTTCCAAAACGCACGCGAGACCTCTTCCATTCGATCACGAAATCCCAAAGAATTTCGGGATGGGGTCGCTCCATCGCGCGTCGGACGCGAAGGGTGCAAAAAGCCCGTCCTCCGTTTCGGGGTCCTGATCGAAATAGGCGGCGATCTCTTTCCTGAGGTCGGCCTCCCCCTCCCTGGAAATCGTGTCCCGGAGGAGATCGAGCTCGGGGAACGCCGGTTCGAGCGGTGCCAATAATTCCATGGCGGGCTCAAAGATCTCCGCGAAATAGTCACTTTCGGGATGTTCCACATTCCAACGCGCCCTGTGGGCGACAGAGTGCAGGAGCAACCGCAGATTTGGCGACGGGTAGGTGTCGCGGGTTCCGATCCTGTCGCGTGCCATGCGTTCCTGGCCGACCACAAAGAGTGCGTATCCGACGAATTCGGCATAAAGGTTCTCTTTGCCTGTCATATACTGCCAGCGCGGCAGGGTCGCGGATCGCGCGAAGGCGAACTCGCCGGACAGACCCGAGCAGTAGACGTCCGCATCGATCTCGACATCGCGTAGCGGAAAGCCGGGAGGTGTGTTGCCCACATCCTGGCTCATCAACTCGTCCACCATGCACAGGCCCGCCCCGCCCTGTCGCTGTCTGAGCAGGCCGAGATGCCTTCGCACGATATGGGCCAGCTCGTGAAACAAGACCGGCAGATAGAGTGACTCGAAGAAAAAGAGCCAGCTGCCCTCGATGTCCGGACCGATCTCGTTGATCGTCACGTCGACACAGGTTTGCACCCCGGACGTCCCCACGTCCTCCGCGAAGTCACGGAACGACAGGGACACGGTCCTTTCGAGGCGAAACCCGGAGGCCACCATGCGGGCGAGTACCGAGCTTACGACGGCCGCCCAAAGGACGTAGCCGGAGGTAAACTCGATCGCGAAGGGACCGCCGACACGCGACTGGCGGGCCCTTGCGTTCAGGTGGGTCTCCGGAGTGACGCCAACCTTGAGATCGCTGCCGTCAGGGAAGGCGTACATGTCTCGCATGGCACCGGTGACGGCACGCACTGCGGACTGGAGGTTTCTCAACGCCATCCGCAACTGTGCCGAGTCAACGTCTGCGAACAGATCGTCAGGGAAGCTGGGGCGGTCTATGTATTGAAACCTTCGCAACACCTGAGACTCTCTCCTTTGAACTTGCAAAAGCCTATTTCTGTCGGCCTTTCCGGGCAAATGCCGGATGAACAGGCGTCGCGTATTCAGTGGTTCCGCGTTCGCAAGTACTTAGACAAACGCTTGTGGGCACATATCGAATATTGACGGGTCACCCATATTTGTCGCTCGACAATAGTATACGAAGGGTCGCGTAGTTTAGCATTGCATGAAGTGCATAGCTGCATTGCAGCATTTGCCGTTGTTGCGCCGCAGCATTTCGGGCTAGCCTACTTTTGAGATCGCTCTCCTCTCCTCCTCCCTGGAGACCGGCCTCAGGTTTGCGCCACACCTCCTCCCGTGGCGCGGGCAGAAGAGATCAGACGCCATCCCACCTCCCGGGATGGCGTCTTTCTTTTTTGTCCGCTCTGAAGCCCTCACAGGATCTCGGGTCGCGAAATCATCAATACTGTCGTATCCTGATCTCAAGACCAACGATTTTTCGATGATTTCAATTCCGAGAAGAGGGTTTTAAATGCGGGGCTTTCATTTCGTCTTTCCCTGTTTGCTCGCGCCGACCGTCTGTTTCGCGGAACCCTTCACGGTGGCCAGTTGGAACATCGCGAACCTTGGCGCTCCGGGCTCGGAACTGCGCGGGTTCGACCGCGACGCGGATGACTACACCCGAATCCGGGAGATCATTTCGTCCATCGACGCGGACGTGATCGCGTTCCAGGAGATTGGCAGCGTCGCGGCGCTGGAAGCGGTCCTCCCCGACGGGTACAGCTTCCGGTTCGAGACCCGCTGCTATGAGAACGCACAGAAATGCGCGGCGGATGCCGACGACATATACAACGCGATCGCGATCAGGGACACGTTCGAGCACGGTTATTTCCAGATCGATGAGCTCGCCGTGCCGCATCAGAACGAATGCGGCGCGCCCGCACGCCCGGTGCGCGGCGGCGTAGGCGTCGATCTGTCGGTCGACGGGCGACGCTACCTGGTCCCGTCGATCCACCTGAAGGCAACCTGCAAGAACAATTCCGTCGAACCTGGCACGGAGGACGACTGTGCGACGCAGCGCGAGCAGGTGCGTCGCCTGCGCGCCTGGATGGACGCCCAGGACGACGATCATCCTGGCGGGGGATTTCAACCGGCAACTTCTGGAGGGGGCGGACAACATCCGGGCGGAGTTCTTCCCGAACGTGCCGCAGGGGCACATCCTGCCGGGTGCCGAGACACGCGCGTGCTGGTCCTCCTTCGCGTTCGATTTCGCTCGATTGGGCGAGGAGGCCATGGCGAACAACCCGCAGTTCGAGGCCGAGGGGCTGCGCCCATGGCTCTACACGCCCCGCAGCAGCGCCGAGATCGACTTCTTCGTCGTGGAGAACCTCGCGAAAGGTGTGACGCTGACGGCGGATCAGATCGAGCTGACGGGCGACTATGTGTTCCGCGATCCCGGCGCCGCGCTTACCCGATGCGACGGGAGCCTACAGCCTTTCGCCGACGGAAAGGTCCTGACCTTTGCGGAAGCCTATCCGAGCGATCATTGTCCGATCGTGATGACCGTCTCGGAGTAGGCCGATGTCTTCAGAGAGTCTTGGCGGGCAGATTCTGGTCGGCGTGACGGTGGCCGCGATCGTGGGGATCGGCGGGTGGGCCCTGGGGCGGGCGGCCGCCCCTGCGGAGCCGCCGTTCCTCGAGATCACCCCCGCAAGCGTCGCGGCGCAGGTTGGGCTCGACACCGAATTCAACGCGACTGCGGATCCGGATGTGACGACACTGACATGGCGTGTCGCGGGGCAACCGGTGGGCCGCTCGCATGTCGCGCAATGTGATGCCGTGGCGGCGCAACTCATGTGCAGGTTCCTGGTCCCCGGGACGTATTCGGTATCTGCCACGGCCACCGCCGCAAACGATTTGGAGGTCACGAGGCACAGTTCCGTCTCGGTGGTGTTCCCGGACAGGTACTACACAGTCTTCATCCAGAACCCGAATCGACAGGTACGCAGCGATGCCTACCGGGTGTTGTTGCGTCGGATCGACTGGGCCAGGGTTCAGCAATCCATCACCCCCTTGATCCTGCTCTACGACCCGGACAAGGGCCGGAATGTGTTCGCAGCCGACACGGTCTTTGAGCCGGAGTTTGAGGGCGTTGACGTGTTGCAGGGCCTCAAGCTACGGATTCCGAGGTTCGTGGAACCGGGGCGCGGCCTCGTCGTCGGCCCACTGGAGGCGCTCGGCGTCACCGTCACCGAGATTCCCTATGCCGAGGCGATCCTGTCGATCGAACGAGGCGCGGTCGACGGCGGCTTCGTCACCCTGGCCGATCCTACGATCGATCTGCTCGACGCGGACTTCGGGGACATGCAGGCGGAATAGCAAACCAAGTGGCTGATCCCTGATGTCCGCCACAGGTGTTCCTAAGCCTTGCGGCCTCCCCTGCTCGGCTGCGCGTGTCGCAGGCGAGAACGGCCCTGCGGTCCGTCGCGCATTCGGCCATGCGGCCTCACCGCGGTGCAGCGCCCGGCATCCCGGTTTACCCGTCTCGCGAGCAAGCCGCTCCCCGGCCGCTGCGCCGGATTACGCTCCGGTCTGTTTTGCGGGGCAAAACGATCCCGCCGCTCCATCCGTCCCCCGCGTCCGGTCGCGCCCTTTGCCTGCTCGCGTCGGGCAAACCTACCGTCAAAACACACACACATGAGTGCGGAAGCATATCCTCCGGATGGCCCCCAAATCAGCCCGCGTCAAGGATCACAAAACTTTTCGTCGAGGGCGGCGTGGGTCGAAAGGGCGGTCCAGTTTTCGATGACGCGCCCGTGGTGGGCGCTGCGCGCGGAAAACTTTTGCGCCCGGCACGCCGGCGGCTTCGCCGTCCCTGACCCGGACCGATTCGGTGAACCAGACGTACGGCCATGCCACCACACTCACGTGGTGGTTCCCCGAACATTTGGAGACACCAACATGACCTACGAGAACACGAACGCCTACGATACCATCGAACTTTTCGGCCTCACGGAGAAGGGCGCGGAGCTGCCGATCCCCGACGATCATATCCTGACCGACAGCATCGTCCGCGAGAGTTTCGAGGCCCTGCTCGGCCAGCTGCGCGGCACCGGTCTCGAAGCCGAGATCGAACCTCTGGCGCACGGGCTCGCCACGATCCTGCAGCGCCGCAAGATCGCTCTCGGCAAGGAGCTCGACCGCACCGCAGACAAGATCGGCGCCCTGGCAAAATCCCATGATGGATCGGAGATCGCCGAGACTGCGCTCGAAGAGGCGCAGGCCCGCTTCCTGCAGGTTCGCGAGATCGTCGGGGCCATCGAGGTGATGAGCGAGGCGGCGGCGGAATGCTACGAGGTCGAGACCGGCCACGCCTTCATCCCGGCAGCGGGATCGCGGGCCAGCGCTCGCGCTCAGGAGACCGGGGCCGTGTTTGAGGCCCGGCAGCTGTTGGAGCAACATGATCGCGAAACCGCCGCGAAGTCGAAGGTCGAGGGGGTCCCTCTGATCGTCTCGGGGGCGACCGACTGGACTGATATCAACGTCATCTTCTCGACACTCGACAAGGTTCGCGAGCGGATCAAGCAGAACCGCAACCAGGAGATCTTCCTCTGCCACAAGGGTGGCAAGCATGGGGCCGAGATGATCGCCGCCCGGTGGGCTCGGGCGCGTGGCGTCGCGCAGGCGCGCTTCGATCCGCGCTGGTCCGCGCATGGGCGGGCGGCCCCCTTCAAGTGTAACGACGAGATGCTGGACGACAAGTTCGCCGCGACCGGGGTCGTGCTATTCGGCGGCAACGGGGTTGCGCTCAACCTCGGGCAGAAGGCGGAAGCCAAAGGCCTGACGGTGATGCGGGTCGCCGATCCGGCTAAGAAGACGGCAGCCGAGTGAATGAGAGAGGGTCGCGCGCGGCGCGGCCCTTTCGTCGTTTCCATCGGCCTGTCCATAAGCTGGCGGCCTTCCCCCGCACAGTAAGCCAAGTCACGGTGGAGATATCGGCCTGAGGCCGATCGCGCATTCGGCCATTCGGCCTCACCGCGGCGTGGCACCTGAGGATCCGGTTTGCCCGTCTCGCGAGCAGGTCGCTCCCCGGCCGCTCCGCCGGATTGCGCTCCGGTCTGTTTTGCGGGGCAAAACGATCCCGCCGCTCCATGCGCCTCCCGCGTCCGGGCAGCGCCCTTTGTCTGCTTGTGTCGGGCTAACCTGCCGTCAATCACACACATGAGTGCGGAAGCATATCCTCCGGATGGCCCCCGAATCCGCCCGCGTCAAGGATCGCAAAACTTTTCGGCGAGGGCGGCGTGGGTGGAGAGGGCGGTCCGGGGTTCGATGCCATGCTTGCGGTGAGCGATGCGCCCAGAAAACTTTTGCGCCCGGCACGCCGGCGGCTGCGCCGTCCCTGACCCGGACAGTTTCGGCAACCAGGCATTCGGCCATGCCACCACACTCACGTGGTGGTTCCCTGAACATCTGAAGATGAGATCATGACCGACGAGAACAAGACCGAGGACGACCTTTGCCGACATTGCGACCGCACGGGCACGTCGCCGCCCGGAACGGCCACCGGGAAGGACCATCACGATAATGGCGGCCATGTCGTCCCCCGCACCGCCTGCGGAAAAGACGCGTCGCGGACCGATTGGGAGACCATCGATGGCGGGAGTGTCAACTTCCATTGGCGCGAGGTCTGTGCGCATTGCGGGAACCTCAGCGTGTCTCTCTTCGCCTGAAGAAAGCCTTTCACCGGGCGGACCCGTTGCCCGGTGATCCCTCTCTCGAAACCTTCCACGCACTCGACGACTGCGACACTGTCCACGAGAGCAGTCCCGCCCGGCCCGGGCCGGGCGGGACTGCTGCGCTATTCAACTGTCTGTGGTTCCTCAGTCAGACTCAGATGACATGAAGGTCGGTTGTGATCGGTCGCCGGTCAAGACGGGCCCCTGCCGGCGGTTGCACCGCCGTCACCACGCTCGCAGGTTCCGGCCGTGCCGGCCTCCACCCGGAACACGAGGCCTCTGGCCACGCTGAGTGGCATGCCCCGGCGGCGGTCTCCTGACGGAGCCAGCCGGCGGGGTTGCCCTCATGCGCGCCAGAAACCCCGCGATCCGCCCGTCCGGGTGTAGATCGCTGGGGCGGGCGCAGCGCAGCAACCGCGCCGCCCGATGGCGGCGACCCGTCTGGGCGGACAACCCTGCTGCCAGACCCGCGGCTGTATCACCGCCCCGGATCGCCAGACCGGCGACGGGGACGCTGAGCTTGAGGCAGACGATCGCGATCGTTCCGATTGGGCCTGGCCGGAACACCGCACCGGCACGTTGGATGAAAGCGGCGCGGACCTTGTCACGTCTCACATAACTCGACAGGACCGATGGCGGCTGAGGAGCGGGGTGCACATTTGGGTCTCCCCTCTTTGCTCATAGATGTGGATCGCACGGGGTCGGGCGGTCCGTCCCCTCCGCTTCGCTCCGGCAAACACAAATACGGTTTCCACGCGGCAAGCGCGCGGACCCTCCGCATTTGCGTTTGCGGACCTCCCTTGTCCCCCGTGCCGGGTGATCCCCATCGCAAAAAGGAGAGACCCAAATGACCAACCACTACGTCGCCACCGTTCCCGTCAAGTTCACCGACAACGAAGGTCAGGAGCGCACCCGCTTCCAGCGCGTCGGCGCGATGTTCCGCAACACCCGCAACGGGGACGGCTCGGAGTTCTTCAGCCTCAAGCTCGACTTCCCCGTCGCGGTCCAGGAGCTGGTGATGTTCCCGCCGAGCTCCAAGGAACCGCAGGAGTAATCCTCCCTAAAGGATGGGCCGCCCACGGGCGGCCCTTTCCCTGTTCCAGGGAAGGCTGCGCCAAGACCGGGAACCCCTGCCTTCGGCAGGTGTCCCCGGGAAGGTGTCAGGACCGTGCGCGGTCCTGGCAGGGGATATGAGAGATCGCCTGGAACAGGTCTGCCGGCCAGCCTCAAGGGGGCCATCCGGAATAACAGTCGGGCTGCGCCCGCCGGTTTTTCCGGCAGAGATTTGGGCCGAGCCAAATCTGGCCGCCCTTGACCCTGTCCGTCAGCCCCGTCGGTGAGAAGATGCGCCGCCCCTCGCTTCCGTCCGAACACTTGCGTGTTCGGCCTGAACCTCGGGCGCGGGCATGAAAAAAGGCGGTTGGTGTGCGGTTGGAGATGGTCGGTGTTGCTGGGCCCTTCGGGCCGGGCCTCGCACCTGCGGTGCTCGGCTCGAAGCGGAATTCAAGGTCGCCCGGGGGCAGTCTACAATAATATTGCATTGACCGTTACATATAGTTTCGTATGATGGGGGGCGACCTTGAATGAAGGTGGCAGGAAATAGGGGGGCTTTCTTCGCATGAGCCGGACCAAGAGACTGACACGGACGGAGCGAGCGGAGATTATCCGTGAGGCTGGAGAAGGTGTGGGGACTTCGGTGCTCGCGGAGCGGTTCGGGGTCACGCCGCGGGCCATCCAGTACACGTTGAAGGCGGACGAAGAACGCCAGAAGGATGCGGCCGTGGCGACCGCCGCCGTGACGGTGAAGCTGACTCCTGAGGAGCTTGGGGCGCTGGATGAGGTCCTGGCCGCGGCGGGGATCGAGACCCGCACGGAGGGGGTCCGGCGGCTCATCCAGGCGGCGGGGGGAACCTTCGTTCCGGATGCTCAGCTGGCGGCTGAGATGGCGCGTTACCGGGCCTCCCTGCATGAGATCGGCAACGGCGTGGTGCAGATCGCCAAGCAGATGATGAAAGCCGGCCGGGCGGGGCAGGGGGAAGGCTCCGCACCTAACGCAGAGTTGTCCGAATTGCGCCTCGCGCAGATGCGTGGGCTGGCGCGGTTCATCCTTGATTCCGCTGATGAGATCGACCTGCTGCTGCGCCGCCGCCGGGACGGGATGCGGCTTGTCGCGACCGCTGCGCTGAGGGAGTTCGCCCATGCGGCTGAATGATGCCGTCCATGACGTCACCGGAGAGATCTTCCGGGATGGCTGGAGCCGGATCCGGGGCTCGATGCAGGGGCTGCAGGCGTCCCGGCAGAGGCAGCTCGTGCGGGCCGCCGCCGGTCACCGTGCGGCGGTCTTCAAGGCGATCCGGGGCGGGGGCACGCATACCAAATCGCAGCTCATGAACCAGCTCGATTACCTCACCACGAAGTCCTCCCATATTGTGGATTCCAGCGGCTTCCTGGACGGGAAGACAAAGCTCGAGGCGACGGAGATCAAGGACCTGACCGACCGCTTCTCCAAGCGCTGGAGTGCGGGGTTCAAACCCAAGCTCGGACAGACCACCCATATGCTCATGTCCTATCCGATCGGCACCCGGGGCGAGGATGTGCGCGACATCACCGCCAATGTGGCGGAGCGGTTCTTTCAGTCCGAAGAGGGGCATTTCGACTACATCATCGCGGTGCATGAGGATCGCGATCACCCTCACGCACATATAGTCTTGAACCGCCGTTCCCAGGAGGGCGAGTTCTTCTTCCTGGGTCGGGACCACCGCTTCAACTACGACGATTTCCGCCTCGCCATGGTCGAGGAGGCCGAGAGGTTCGGCGTGCGTCTGGAGGCCACGCGGCGGCTCGACCGAGGTGTCGTGCACTACCCGCCGCGCACCCGCGAGGTCTATGCGGCGAAGGACGAGGGGCGGGCCACGGAGCCGCGGCCACGGGTCGGAGCAGACTTGGATCGCGCTCTGGAAGAGATCGCAAACACCCGGATCATCTACCACTCACTTGCCGCCGAGGCCTCTGCGGACAACCGAGAGGACATCGCCGATGCCCTGTTCCGCTCAGGAGAGCTTCTGGCCAAGGGCGGCAAGCTGACTTTGGAAGGAGGCATCTACATGGCAGAGGAGCAATCGTTCGAGGATCTGCGGACCCGTTATGCCGATCAGGTCGCGCGCGTCCAGGGCATGATTGATGCGAAGCCGGAGGCCGAACGGCCGAGGCTCGAGCGTAGCCTCAACGAGATCCAGTCTAGGCTGGCCCATATGCAACCCTTGGGGCTGCGCTCCATGACATTGACCGAGAAGCCATCGGAGGGCGGGGTCTATTCCGAGACCAATATCGATGCGGCCCGGCTCGACCGCTTGCGTGACCCCGAGGTGCGGGCGCAGGTCGATACCGCGCTGCGCGGGACCGGGATCAGTTCGTCCGTGGTGGTCGCCCGGATGGAAGCCGGCGCGCAGAACGCCGCGCTCGAGCGGCAATGGATCGCCGACGATCTGGCGCGGGTGGCCGAGAGGGACGGTCTCAACCTCGAGCGTCGCGCGGATCTGGAGACGGCGCGCGAGACCCTCAACCGGGCCCATGTCCAGCTCGGCGTCGCACTGGAGCGGGCAGGGGTCCTGCGCGAAGACGGTGTCGTGGAAGATCGCACCATCATGGAGCGGGTCCATTATCATCGGGACGCCACTGAGGACATGGAGCGCGCGATCCGCCAGGACATGCGTTCGGAAGGTCTGACCGGAGACCAGATCGAGGCGCGAGAGTGGGAGATCGCCTCCCGGGCGGAGCGGCGTATCGAGGAGGAGCAGCGGAGCTACATCAATGCGCATCCGGAACTGCTCGCGCGCCCGGGCGACGTGATCGACCGGTCCGAGCCCTACCGGGAGCGGATCACCGACGAGGCCCGGGCCCGGGAGATCACCCGCGATGTCGATCGGATCATGGAGGCGCGTGACACCCGGACCCCCGTTGCGGACGCCGTCACGGACGCGTTCCGCGCACGCTATCTCGATATGCCGTCGCATCTCGCCCGCGGGCTTGGCGCGACCTATGCGGCCGTCACCGAACTGCGTGACACCGAGGCCATCGACCAGGTTCGCCGCGAAAACGAGCTCCGGGAGGTGGCGCTCGACCTGCGCGACGGGCTGCTTTCGGACGCGCGCGAGGTAGAAACTGTCGAGGGCGCGCCAATTGCCGATCCGGACATCCGGCGGGTCGTCGACCATGAACGGGCCGGCAATCTGCAGTCGCCGTTCCAGGATGACGGTCAGCGCCTGGCCTATCGCGATGCCGTCGAGCGGGAGCTTGACGATGCTCAAATCGAGCGGCTGCGAGACGGGGATGCCGATGTGTTGAAGGACCAGGTCGAGGACCGTCTCGACCGGCTCTATGCCGCCAAGACCTATCTGCAATCGGATGCGGCTACTGCCAACAGCGAAGCAACCCGCGCCGTGGTCGAGGAGATCGCCGACCGCGAATTCGAGCTCCACCGCACCGATCTTGTCGACGGCGAGTGCGAGCGCGGGGAGACCCATTGATGGGAGGGGTAGGAAAGGGCCGCCTCGCCCTCGGCGTGGTGCTGGTCACGCTGGTGGCGATCGCCATCGGCTATGTGATCGCCTCGGCCGTCGTGACGTTCCGGGACCTGGGTTTCCGGGCCGAGATCGACTTCTTCTATATCGCCCAGAACTACCGCGCCATCGGGGCCGTCCGTCCCGATGATTTCCGCCTGATCAACCTGATCATGGGCGGGGCCGGGGTGGCGGGCCTCATGATGAGCCTGGCGATGTCGGGCTCGGCGCTCACCCGGTTCGGCTATACCCATTGGCAGACCCGCCGCGAGATGAAGCGGAACGGCTTCTTCGGCGCGCCGGGCACGGGCTTTGTGATCGGCAAGCTTGGAAAGCCCGGATCCCGTGCACCGTTCCTCTGCTCCCGGACCTTCCCGCACGCGCTCATCGTGGCCCCAACCGGGCGCGGCAAGACCACCGGCTTCGTCATTCCGAACCTCCTGACCTGGCAGGGCTCGGCGGTGGTGCTGGATGTGAAGGGCGAGTGCTTCGAGGCGTCGGCCCGCCACCGGGCGGCGCAGGGTGACGAGGTGTTCCGGTTCGCGCCGACCGACTGGGAGGACAGGCGCACGCATCGCTACAATCCGCTCCTGCGCATCTTCGAGCTCAAGGACCCGGCGCGCCAGCAGATGGAGTTGCAGCTCCTCGCCACGCTCTTCCTGCAGAACGACAACGACCGGGTTCAGGGCCTCCTGAAGGGCGGGATCGATCTCTTCGTCGCGGCCGGGCTACTCGCGTTCCAGCGCCGCAGGCCAACGCTCGGGGAGATCTACCGCATCGCCGCCTCGGGCGGGCAGAAGCAAAAGGAGTATCTCGCGCGCGCCCATGAGGTCCAAAACGCCGCAGCGCGACTGATCTTCACGCGGCTGGCCTCCACCAACAACGACACGCTCACATCCTATGTCTCGCTCCTGATGACCTCGGGCCTCGATCAGTGGCAGAATCCGGCGATCGACGATGCGACGGCGACCTCAGACTTTGACTTTCGGACAATCCGCAAGAAGCCCTTCAGCGTCTATCTCGTCGTCCAACCCCTCATGGTGAAACCCCTCGCACCGCTCATCCGGCTCTTCTTCTCGGACCTGCTATCCGCCCTGCAGGACAAGGAGCCGGGCCCCGACGAGCCCTGGCCGGTCATGATCATGCTCGACGAGTTCAACCGCCTCGGAAAGATGCCGATCGTGGCCGAGAGCATCGAGGTGCTGCGCGCCTATCGCGGGCATCTCGCGGTGGTGACCCAGACCATCCCGGCCATTGATGAAATATACGGCGAGAACACGCGGCGGGCCTTGCAGGGCAACGCCGGGATCAAGCTCTACCTTACGCCCTCGGACGAGAAGACGGTCGAGGAGTTGAGCAAGGCCGTGGGCAAGACCACGAAGACCGTGGTCACACGTTCCCGCGCGGTCGGCAAGAACCCGTTCGAAGGCCGCAGCCAGTCTGAGCGGACGGAAGAAGTCGCGCTCCTGCCGGAAGACGAGGCGCGACGTTTGCCGCTTGATGAGATCGTGGTGGTCGTGGACGCGCAGATGCCGGTCCGGGCGAAGCGGGTGGTCTACTACGAGGATCCGTTTTTCAAAGGCATCCACGCGGCGCAGGAGGGGGAGCTGCCGTTTCCGAAGGGGCCGGTCCCTCCGATGGGGGAATTGCCCCTGAGTGTCCGGGCGATGCCTTCGGCTCCGCGTGGGTCAGGTCTCTCGGAACGCGATTTCGAGGCCAGGATGGGGCTTACGGAAACCGGAGGGAATGCACCCATTGAGCCCGGTCCGGCTCAAGCGCCTCGGCGCGGTCGTGCCGCAGTCCTTGCGGACGATCAGCGGCAGTTGGAGATGGAGTTCGGGAGGCAGGCAGATCTGGAGGTGGAGGCTGCGACAGAAGACGATGTCGTCCGGGTACAGGACGCCGTAAGTGATCTCGAGCGGTTGGAGGCGGAGATGTCCGGTTCGGAAGCAAAAGTCAGCGAGGCGGGCGAGAAATTCGGGCTTGGCTAAGCCGCCATGCGGGCGACACGAAAGCATGCCGCGATGGCGCCTTGTGCCCGCGCCCCGGAATCGACCATTGTCACGGGTGAAGAAAACCAGGATCGTCGCTCTCTGGTCGAGGGGCTCGCTCAATCGTCGCAGGGTCGATCTCACGCATCGTCAACTGGGCGTTCACCCTGCGGGCCGCGGGGCCCGCACGAAACCACTTCGCGGCGGAAGCCAGGTTAAAGCGCGGACGACGCTGCCCCTTCGCCGGCTTTGAGGCCTCCATCAGAACCTCGATCATCTCATCGATGCGGTAGAGGCCACCGGCAACGGGGAGGGGCATCTTGCGCTGCTGGAGCGCCTGTCGCCTCACCTCGAGCTTCTCGGCGACATCCGCGAGAGACACCAGGTCGGGACGGACCTCGCGCAGGACAGTGCCCTGCGGCAACGCCTTGATCAGCGCCCGCGCCGCTTCAAGGATCGCGCTCTCGGCCTCATCCCCTTCAAGTTCCAGTTCTACACCCAGGAGACCGGCGTGACCGGTGCCCACGAGCGCATCTTCAAAACCCGCCTCGAAGACCGCGTCAGAGAGCGCAAACGCATCGTGCTCTCCGTCGGGGAGCGCAAAGACCAGTTCGAATTCGAATTCTTCAGCCATCGGCATTACCTTCGTCGTTCTTCTGAAGCTTCACGCAGGCCAGAGCCTTCTGTCGGATCCTTTTCGCGAACTGCTGTGGATTCTTCGGGGTCGACCAGACAGACATCTGACAAAACTCGCCACAGCGGCAATCCTTATCGTTGGCCGGGCATCGGAGGATCCCCCACGCGTGCCCCTTGCCCTCAATAAGGTCCCATCCCAGCTCTTCGAGCTCCTGAATGACGGCCTCGATTTCCTTTGATATGTGCTTCTTCCTTGGCACCTTAGATACTCCACTCTCTTAAATTGTCAAGTGACAAGTTAAAAATTCAACGAGAACATCGCGGCAATTTACTGCCCGCTACCGGCAATTTCCCATAGGAAGCTTGCCGTCAAATGCTTTGATGTGAGAACGGGATACAGGATAGACGTCCCAGACAGCAACACCGGCGCCGATGCCGTTGCGCCTGATCCTGTAGCAATGCGCCGTCCCCAGACGCGGCACGATGCCACCAACGCAAAACCATTCATGCTGTTTGCCACGGTCCTAGCAGGCAGCAAAGATTTTACCCGCGGACAGCCTGTTCCCGGTAGACTTGCCTCGTCCGGTCTGCGCTACCGTCGACCCAGCCTGCTTAGCCGTGCCAGTTGCGCAAGCATGCGCGCACCGGTGCCAGATGAGTCGCCTGAAGGTGCAGCCGGGGCACCACCCGCGGCATTAGGGCGGGTCGGTAGCGCCTGGACGCCTAGAAACTGCCGCGCCCGAAGCGCGGCATATTCGGCACCGGTCGCGCCACCGATGGCGTATCGGTTGTAGACCTGTTGGCTGCCTGCCAGGCCCCGCGCGAACGCATAGCTCCCGCCAAAGCCTGCCGAAAGCGCCGGCATCATGATGTTTCCGGAGACCGACCGGACGATGAAGGGTGTGGCGATGATGAACCCCTTGGCCATGAGGACCATCATGAAGAAGGGCAGGAGGGCGCCGATGTTCGAAGCGCCTTCGGGGTCACCGAGTTCGGCGAGCAATGCGCGCGAGACCCCGGTGATGGTTGCGAAGACGCCGGCGATGACGATGGGGTATATCGCGAAGGAGATCAGCGCCGAGAGCCAGCGCGCGAAATAATCCTTGGTCACCTCGAAGAGGGTCAGGAAGATCATCACCGGAGCGATCCCGATCAACAGCGTGATCATGAGCCTGGAGGCGACAACGATGAAGGCTGCCAGCCCTCCGAGGATCGAGAGCAGGAGAACGCCGAGCGTGTCGAGGAGCGCGCCAGCCATCCAGTTCAACTCGGAGCCTGCTGCGTTCAGGTAATCCCCAAGCGCGGCTATCAGCTGATCGAACTCCTCAGCAAAGGTCCCCGATGGTCCTGGCGTCCCGCCGCCGACCGACGCGACCAGCGATCCGGCGATGCTGTCTATCCCGTTCAGGATGGCGGATGCGAGGGCGTTGAACTGGACCCAGTTGGTTGCGAATATTCCGACCAAGCCGATCTTCACGGCGAGCCAGAAGGCGGTCCGGCCGTCCATGGACCGGTATTGGTAGATCATGTTGAGACAGACGAGGATGACCACGAGCGTCGTTCCGAGGACCAGTATCGTTCCGACTGTGGCGGCTACGGCCCCGAACTGGGTTTCCGCCGCCGAGTCCAGATAGCCTTCGGCCGTTTCCACGAAATACGCGACGACGCTCATGACCCGCTACCAGTTGCCGGCCGCTTCGCAGATCGGCATGGCCTGCTTTCGGAGATCGTTCGCCCGTCGGCGATAGTCTGACGTCGCCTCGACCACGCTCCAATAGTCAGCCGAGGAATAGCGATCAAAATAGACCGCCTCAGCGGCCTCCCAAGACGGATACCGGGTGACGCATGTGCAGCTCTGCGCCTCGACGATGCGTTCCATGCTCTGAAACCGGTAGATTTGCTGGACCAGGAGCCGCTTGTGGGCATCGCGCGCTTCGGTTTTCCGCATCCACTCCGGCTCGGGCGGCTGATCGGGGCAGACATCGGGTTGATTATCGAGCGTCGGGACCAAGTCGCGTTCGGCCGATGCAATGGTGCCCGTCAAAAGAAGAAATAGGCAGAGGAGAGTGGTCGCGCGTTTCATGTCAACGAACCCGTTGGCTGGTCCGCGACCTCACGCTTGAGGAACGCGGTATAGCCATAGTCGCCGGCCTCGGCGGAGATCACCTCCCAGCCTTCGGCGCCCCGTTCGTTCAGGGCGCCCCGCATCTCTTCATAGTCCTTCTGCTTCTTCACCTTGCAGAACAGGATGTCGTATTCAAACCGCTTCATGTTTCATGCCTCCGCTAAGATCGGTTCCGGGGAGATAGAATTCGGTGATGCCGCGTTGGCCGTCCTCGCGGCCCGCCTGGATGATCACATCGATCGAACTTTCGATGTATTGGACCATGTCCTGGTAGGTCATCGGGATCTCGGTCTTGAGCGCGGCGATGGCGAGACGCTGGACGGCGAGCTGTGGCGTCTCGGCATGGAGCGTGGTCATCGAACCGCCATGGCCGGTATTGATCGCCTCGAGGAAGGTCATGGCCTCCTTGCCGCGGACCTCGCCGAGGATGATCCGGTCGGGCCGCATGCGCAGCGTCGCGGTCAGGAGCACGTCGGCGGATTGGAACTCCGCATCGCGGTTGGCGATCAGCGTCACGGCATTGGGCTGAGCCGGAAGCAGTTCAGCGGCTTCTTCGATGGTGACGATGCGCTCGTCATCGGGGACGTATGAAAGGATTTTCCGGGCCGCGACGGTCTTACCGGTCGAGGTGCCGCCAGAGACGATCATGTTGAGCTTGTTCTCGACGCAGAAGCGGATGGCCGCGTATATTTCACCAGAGGCGACGACCTTGCGCAGCGCGCGGTTTTTTTCCTGACGCAGTTCCTCGAGCTTGCGTTCTTCGCCGTAGAGGAAACGAAGCTCGATCTGGTCCATCGGTAGGCTCGAGAAGAACCTGAGCGAGATCGACATGCCGGATAGCACCGCGGGCGGGGTTACGACTTGGGCACGGATGGGGCGGTCGCGATAGGTGATCGAGACCGAGACGATGGGCTTGTCCTTGCTCATCGTCGTATTGGCGGATGAGGCGATCTGGTTGCCAAGATCGCGCACCTCCGTGATCGTCAGACGCTGATCCAGTGCCCGCATGAAGTGATCCCCCTGGAACTCACCCCAGCAAGAGCCATCCGGATTGATGCAGATCTCGATCACGTCGTCCCGGGTGGCGTCCTTAAGCTTGTCGAGCGAGGCCTGGAGGTAGGACAGCGTCATCTCAGAAGATCTCCAAATCGCGATCGACCATGACGGTGACGCGTGCGCCCTGATCGACATAGATGACGGGCCCGATGGAGAGGTAGTCGCCGATCACGGAATCGGTGGCATCCGCCAGGTCATCGCCCACATCCTGCAGGACCTCGGCGGTGGCCTCATCCTCGACCTGCGCCGATGCCACGTTCGGCGCGGCCGAGATGATGGAGATCAGCGCGGCGGAGCCGAAGCGCTCGTCGAAGCGAGTGTCCACGAAACCGGTGACGCCGGAGCGGCCAAGCTCATCGCCGCCGAAGGAACTGATTTGCACGGTCTGATTGTTGGGCAGAATGATCCGATCCCAGGCGATGGTCACGCGGCGCTGCGCGATCTCGATGCCTGAGCGGTAGCGTCCGATCAGGCGCGAGCCGCGCGGGATCAGGAGCCGTGAGCCGTCATAGCTGAAGACATCTTCGGAGATGATGGCACGGGTCTGCCCGGGGAGCGAGCTGTCGAGTGCCGTCTCCATCACGGCCTGGATCATCGTGCCCTGAATGACCGTGTTCGAGGGATTTGCGATGACTTCGGCTTGTGTGATGGCGATCGGCAACGCGCCGTTTAGCACGAAATCCGTCACTTCGCCGAAGGTGCGTTCGGTAAGTTCCGTCTCGCCCGCATTGGCGCCGCCCGTTCCGCCGAAGGCGATGACGGGGGAGGAAATCCGCCGTTCCTGGAAGGCACGCTCCTCCTCGGCCCGGCGTTGCAGCTCGGCCAGCCGGCGCGCCTCTTCCTCGCGCCGCAGCCGCTCTTCTTCGCGGGCGCGCAACTCTTCGTCGGTGGGGCCGAGCGGTGCGGGTGCCGGCTTGTTGGCCTCCAGCCGCGCGAGGTCCAGGTCCATACGCAGCTGTTGCAGCTCCCGATCTCGCTGGGCCAGTTCGGCCTGGAATTGTTCCTGAGCATTCTCGGAGGCGTCCTGTAGGGCGGCGATCCGTGCGGTCAGCGCATCGATCGCTTCAGCTGCCGCGCTGTCCGCCCCGGCGTCGGTGTCCGGCGCGTCGCGCAGTTCCTGGATCTGGGTCTGGAGTGCGGCAATCTGTGCCAAAAGTTCGGCGTTGGGTTCTGGTTCGACGAGAACGATCTCGGGTTCCGGGGCGGGCGGCGGCACGAAGGGTTCGATCTCTCCGAACCCGTCACCCTCGGTTTGGAATTCGTCCGGGGTGGCGGTCGGCAGGGCGACCTCTTCCCCCGGGCCCGAAAACAGCAAGAGGACCAAGCCGCCCGCCAGGATCAGTCCTGCGAGGAGGAGAGCGAGGAGCGGTGAGCGGCGTTTCGGGGCGGGTCCGAGGCGCGGGTTGCCCCGTTCGAGCGCGGCGAGGCGCTGTTCGAGATCGGTGTTATTGTCACTCATGAGGCGGCCTCCGCGGGCGGCGTCGCCTCGATACAGACCACGTCCTCTCCCAGACGCAGCACCCATTGGCGCCCCACGCCCGAGACACGGATCACGCCGTCTTCGACCGCGCCCGTGTTCACCGTGCGCTCGCGCCCGTTCGTGTACCGGAAGATCGCCGGGACGGGCGCGTTCCGTGGGAAGGCGAAATAGGTGAAGGTGCCGTCGTCCCAGACCCGGGTCGGCGTGAACTCCGTCCGTGCGCTGGCCCCGTAATTGGTATTCGGTGCGGCGCGCGCGATGGCGTTGGAAGGGCGGCGATTGTCCTCGGGGTAGCGGAACTGCACGACATAGAAAGTCGGGCTCGAGACCTCGTTCACGTTGAAATAGTAACTCCGTCTGTTGGTGTAGACGGTGACATTGGTGTGGACGCCGCGCGCGACGGGTTTAATCGCAAAGGCCCGCCCGCCGGGCACACCGTCGATCTCAAACCCTTCCGTGTCGCCGGCGATGATTGAGCGGATGCTCTCTCCTGCCCCGAACTCGATGGTCGTGACATGGGTCAGGGAGACGTTCAGCCTGTAGACTTGGCCTTCCTGATAGGAGGCGACCCGCACGCGGTGGTCGTTGGGTCCCCCGCGCGGGATCGCCTCGGCTGACGCGTGGGGCGCAAACAGTGAGACCATTAGAAAGGCCGCGAGGAACGCCCTGGCGTGTCCGGTGAGTTTCGCATTGCCAATACCCTGGCGCGTCTCGCGCTTTTGGGACGCTGGCAAGGCGTTCCCTGATTTCTTGTTCCGGAAGCGCACTTACTGGTTCTCCAATCTGTCCGAGCGGATCGCGTATTCGACGACCGTGAAGCCAAACGGGTTGGTCCAGACCTGGTCGATGGAGCGGCTCTCTTCGGGGCGGAACTCGAAGAGGAGCGTCGCGGTGAAGAGGCCCGCCTGAACCCCCTGAATCGAAGTCAGGCGCTTGCGAAGCCGCACCGTGGCCCGGTTGTTGCCGATCAGGTTGATGCTGAGGATCTCGACATCGAGGCGGGCGTTGGGTCCATAGACGGTCGGGGGATAGTCGGCATTGGCCGAGTTCCAGATCTGGCGCAGCGAGGCCCCTGCTGCACGGTCCGAACGGCGCAGCACGCTGCGGATGCGCACGTCATTGTCGAGCTGGTTGTAAACCTCGCGGTCGGTCACGTAGCGGAAAACTTCCGCCTCGATAATGGCGCGGTTCTCGGTGACGTTGGTGGTCCCGACAGAGGCTTCAGGCAGGGCGAAGCCGGTCGCGGGGTCGTAGGGCACCACCACTGGGGGCGGATCGACATCAAGGATGGCCACGGCGGCCGCGCTGAGGCAGCCCAGGATGCCAAAGCCAAGGCCGAAGAGTCCCAGGCGCTGCCAGAGCCGTTCCCGTCTCAGCGCGCCGTAGACCAGTTCCTCCTCGATGATGGCGGTTTCTTCGTCCAACAATCAGTCCTCAATCCGCGCTCAGTTCCGGGAGCGTGAACTCCATGAAGCGTTGTTCTTCGGCGATGGTGGCGGCATCGATCACGCCGCCGGTGCCATCTCCTACGGTCTGGATCGCTTCGAGCTGCCACATGGCGACGAGCGCGATGGCAAGTTCGGCCGTCACCCGCGTGTTGAGATCGACGCTCTCTTTGAGCTCATCCATGTCGTCGATGAGCCCGACGAGCCGGTCGACACGTTCGAGCGATTGCCCGGCATCCTCGTAGCTGTTCTGGGCGGCGGCCGAGACCAGCGCGCCGGTGGTGGCCTGTGTCGCCACGCGCTCGGCCCCTGGATTGCCGCTGCGCGCCATTTCCGAGAGCGTGTCCTCGTCGAAGCCGAGATCGGCCAGCACCCGGTCCATCTGGGTTTCGATCTCGCCGGCGCCGGATCCGGTGAGCCCGGAGAAATCCCCCGTCTTGATGGCTTGAATCGTGGCGATGATGTCGCCGAACTCCTGGTCCAGGAGACCGTTCAGCTCGTCCTCCATCTGAGTCCGGATGATTTCGGGCAGCTCTGCCAGACGCGTCAACGCCTCATATGTTCGTTGTAGCTCGGCGAGCTGCTCCGTAAGCGTGGCAAGCTGTTCGCGGAGCTGCACGAGTTGCTCGTTTTGCAGGATCTCGTCCTCGATCATCTGCCGGAGCTGCTGGATGTTTTGGGCGATGTTCTGGGTGTCCACGACCGGCACGCCTTGGGCCAGGACTGGGGCACTGGTCACGAAAGGCGAGCAAAGCGCCAAGACGCTGGCCAGGGTCAACGTGCGAAGCGGTGCTGAAATGAACATTCTGCGGGGCATCAATCCAGATCCTCCAATGTGAACTCCATGAATTCGTTCTCGGCCATGCGGGCCGCGGTCTGGGCCAGTTGGGCGGCACTGAGCGGTTGGGTCCGGGCAGCTTTCAGGCGAATGCGCGCGACCATCAGCCGGACCAGTTCGGCGCGGGCATAGGTGTTGAGCGCCATGCTCTCCTGGAGGTCCTCGGTGCTGCCGATCCGGGTGACGATGTCCTGGACGCGCAGGGCGGCCTGCCGGATGGCGGCGGGGGAATTGCTGCCGTAGAAGGCGGCGCCGAACCCGCTGAGCGAGAGATGGGCGTTGGCGAGAAGCGCGGGGTCGATTGTGCCGAGCGCCTCGATGCCACCGATTCGCGAGAGGTAGAGATTGTAGCGTTCGGGGATGACCCTGACGTAGTGCTGGGTCTCCTTGAAGGGCGGTACGCCGCCATATTCGAACACCCGGCCCGGACCCGCGTTATAGGCCGCGAGCGCGTTGACGACGTTGCCGTCGAAGGTGGCGAGCTGCGCCGCGAGGTAGCGCGCGCCGCCTGTCACCTGCAGGTAGGGGCTGTCATAATATTCCGGGTTGATGCCGAGATCGCTCGCGGTGCCCGGCATGATCTGGGTGAGGCCGAAGGCGCCCACGGGCGAGCGTGCGCCGATTGAGAAGCGGCTCTCCTGCCAGATGAGCGCCTGCAAGAGGGCGCGCCATTGCACGACGGAAAGACCGGCCTGCCCGACCCCGGGCCGCCCGTGGGTCTCCTGGGCGACCCGGATGATCAGCTGCTCGATGTTTTCTGCCGCATCTCCGAACATACCCGCGCCGCCCGGATTGGGATCGACATCGCCGGAGCCATAGACCGCCGCTGCGGACCGGTCCGGATCGCTGCTGCCGCTTTCCAGATCGGCGACCATGCCCGGCAGACCCTGGCCTCCGAAGCTCGTCTGCGCGTCGAGGATCGCGCGCAGCGTGGCGAGCTGTTCCCGTTTGATCTCGGTCAGCAGCTCTTCGACGGTGAGTTTCTCACGTTGGACGGCGAGGTCGGCGTCCCGGTCGCCCGTCTCGACGATATCGCGGGCCGTCAGCCCGGAATCGTTGGTGGGAACGCCCTGGGCGACCGCGGCCGCCGGCAGGAGAGCCGCCAGGAGGATATGTGCGACCCTAGACCTCAACGCCGTCTTCCGCGTTTCCGATGGGTGTGAAGATGCAATCCGGCTCGACCTGATCTAGCGAGGCGCGGAAGGCGAAGCAGTTGGCCTGGGGCTCGCGATATTCGGCGCAGGAAGAGAGAACGCCGAGTGCGGCGAGGAGGATGAGGGGGCGGATCATGAGAGCCTCCAGAAATCAGGACGGTCGCGGTAGTCGGGGCCAACGAGGGCCTCACCCTTCTCCATGCCGCCGAGGATGGTGAGGAGGGGGCCAAGCGCGGAGAGGTCGGCATCGACGACCACGGAACCGCTGTCGTCGCGGATGAGGGCAAGGCGGCTGTCGCTGCCGGTGTTCAAGAGCACGTCGAGCTCTTTCTCGAAGAGGTTGAGCATCGCGTAGTCCGAGGCATGGGCCCGGATGTTGGGGAGCAGGATCTGCGTCGGCACCGCCTCGACGATGGTTTTGCCGGTTCGTGTGCGTTCGAGCTGGCTCGCATATTGGGTCATCATCACCGCGACCGTGTTCTGTTTCCGGGCGGTCACCAGCCAGTTCGAGAGCCGTTCGGCAAAGTACGGGTTGTCGAGCGCCTTCCATGCCTCGTCGATCACGATGATGGTGGGTCGCCGGTCCTCAATCTCCCGCTCGATCCGGCGGAAGAGGTAGGAGAGGACCGCCATGCGCTCCTTCTCGCTCTCGCTGTCGAGAATGCCGGTCAGGTCGAAGCCCACGACATCGCCCTCAAGCGAGAACGTGTCCTCCAGGCTCTGGCCGAAGATCCACCCGTAGCGGCCGTCCTCGGTCCACTCAAAGAGCCGCTGATGCAGATCGCCATTGTCGTCGGTCGAGACAAAGAGCGACGCGAAATCCTTCCAGTTGCGAAGAGCGGGGTTAGTGGCAGTGGCGTTCTGGCGGACCACCTCCTGGATGCGGTTGGTCTGGGCCGGGGTCAGGGGCTTGTCGGAGCGATAGAGGAGCGAGGCGAGCCAATCCGAGAGCCAGGCCGTGCCGCGCTCATCGATCTCGGTCCAGAGCGGGTTGAGGCCGGTCGCCTGTCCCGCCTTGATCGAGGCGTAGCGCCCGCCATTGGCGCGGACGGCCATTTCCATCCCGAGCCGATAATCAAAGACGAAGATGCGGGCGCCGACCCGGCGGGCCTGCGTCATCAGAAAGGCTGAGAGGACGGATTTGCCGGAACCGGGACGCCCAAGAATGAGAGTATGTCCGCTGGTGGGCTCTTTCTCTGGCGAGCCTTGCTCGTGGTAGGAGAAACGATAGGCGCTCTGTTCCGGCGTCGGAAAGAGCGTGGTCTCCTGGCCCCAGGGCAGCTGGTGTTTCTCCTTGCCGAGCTGCGTGCGATGAAGTGCTGCGAAATCCGCAAAGTTGCGGTTGGTGACGGCGCTGGCTCGGACGCGTTTCGGCTGGTTTCCCGGATGCTGGCTGAAGTAGTGCGATTTCGCGGCCATCCGCTCGCCGATCATCTTCACGCCCTCGGCGGCCGCGGCATTGACGATCTCGGCTCCGAGGGTCTGCAGCTCGTCGAGACAGTCACAAAAGACGGTCACCACCATGTGGTGTTCGCCGAAGCTCTGGCGTTTGGCTTCCAGATCGTCGTGCGCGATGTCGAGCGCCTCGAGGAGCGAGAGCGCGGCATCCTGGGAGGCCTGCATCTGGCGCTTCTGGCGCTTGATCCGGCCCGCCATCAAGTTCGAATTGATCGGCGTGAAGGAATGGGTGACGATCATGTCGACCGGAAGGTTGAGCATGTCGAACATGGTGCAGGTGGTGCCTTCGGCATATTCGCCGATGGCGAAGCTTTTGCCGAAGCGGTGGCCGACCACGCCGTCAGAGAGCTCGAAGTGATCTTCGAGAAACGTCACGCGCGTGTTGGCTACGTTGTAGGCGAGAAACCCGTAGCGGTTTGCCGGGTAGAGCGGCAGTTCCCGGCCCGTGTTGAGCGCGCCGAGGAATCCAACCAACTCACCAGAGTCTGCTGAAAGGATGCGGGGCTTGAGTTCCGCCAGGCCGGAGGTGAAGACCCCGACCGCCTCCTTGAGGCGTCTGATCCGTTTCGCGGTTTCTTCCTTGAACCGCTCCGGCGCGGAACGGTTCACGAAACCCAGAAAACTTCTGGGCGGCGGGCGGTGGATGATGGTGAGTGTGAGGGTCTTGTCCCGGAGGCCTGCCGAGGCGAGCTTTGTGCGCCAGGCCTCATCCACCGTCGCCGCGAAGCCGTCGCCCCGGACCGGGAGCAGGTCCGGGGTGATCGACTTCGAGACCTTGTGCACGTAGTAGCTGAACTCCGGCCCGAGCTGCGCGATGATCCGGGCAAAGAGCGCCGTGACCTTGTCGAGATAGGTATCGTCCGTGGTGTAGCTGTTCACCCCGCTGAGCCGAACGCACTGGAAGAGCTCATTTACACGAGTGCGGACGGTGTTGTCGTCGACCAGACTGACATAGGGCAGCATATGCGCGAGGCGCTTCTCGCGGGCATACCAGTCTGGCATAAGGGTGCGTTCATCGACGGTCTCGTGCAGGGCTTCACTATGGCGCATAGCTGTCGCCCCCGTGGATGGACCGGTTCCGCGTTGGTGGTGTTTCCTGAAGCGATGTCATCATCACGTCGATGAAGCGCGGATCCCAATCCGCCGCCTTCCAGAGGACTGGGTAAAGGATCGCCGCGATGCCCAGGACAACCAGGTGCTGCACCCAGACGAAGAGCAGCACGGAGCCGAAGAGCCAGACCATGGCATACATGATCGGCAGGCCGAGGAGCTTGGGCGGGCGCACAAGGCCCAAAAAGAGCGGCGATCGTTTGGCCACGAGAACCCCCGATTACGAGCCGAAGACGGCGGCAACAATCGTCGGTGCGGCTGCAACGCCGGCGATGCCCACCAGCACCCAGAGGGCCTGGCGCAGATCGATGATGTTGAAGAACCAGCTGAGGAACACGCCGAGGACCGCGAGGGTGGCGATGACGACGCCAAGCGGCCCGGTCAGCGCGTCCACGATGCCCTGTAACAGGCTTTGAATCGGGGAGAGGTCGATGCTCTGGGCAAGGGCCGGCTCTGCCGCAACGATGAGGAGAGCGGCGAGGGTGATCAGGGATTTCGTCAATGGCTTCATGGGGACGCTCCTTCCAGCCGGTTGAAGACGGCCAGCACCCGCTGGACGTGGTTTTGGGTTTCTCGAAACGGGGGAATTCCGGAATGCTCGCGCACGGCGTCGGGCCCGGCATTGTAGGCGGCGAGCGCGAGGCGCGCGTCGCCAAACTCGGCCAGCATCAAGGCGAGGTAGCGCGCGGAGCCGTCGAGGTTTTGCCTCCAATCTTGAGGATCCACGCCAAGCGCGCGGGCCGTATCGGGCATCAACTGCCCGAGCCCGATCGCCCCGACATGGGAGACGGCGTGCGGATTGTACGCACTCTCGATCTCGATATTGGCGCGATAGAGGTGGAGCCAGTCCGTGACGGTGATGTCCGCCGCACGCAGCCCAGGGTGGCTCGCATAGCGCAGTCCGGTCTCCTCGATCGCGGCGAGGATATCCGGGCGTGGTTTGAGCGCGCGAGGGGGCACCGCCGCGACGCGCACCCCTTCACGTCGCTCAGTGCGGCGCTCCTCGCCCAAGATGCGCAACCCGTCTGAGGTCGAGCCAACGCCGACCCCGTCATTGTAGTTGCGCGCGAAACGTTCCTGGGGGCGCGACGGCGAAAGAGAGCCGTCCCCCGCCATCACCAGGACCATGTCCGCCGATGCCGGGAGGGCCAGGGAGGAAAAGAAAAGGGCGCTAAGCCCGGCTGGCAGCCATCTCTTCGCTGGAAAGCTTGTGAACCGTCCGCTTGCCCTCTTCCAGAGGCACGTCGGCGTGTGAGAAACCGATCCCTTGCAGGAAGGAGATGACCCCGGTGACGGTCTTGATCTCGCGGATCTTGATGTCGTTGCGCGAGGTTCGGGTCCGGGCCGTGACCAGAAGTTTCTCGATCCCGTCGTCGCTGACAGCTCGCATGATCCAGACCCCATGCCAGTTGGGGCCTTTCTTGAAGGCGTCTTCCTTGCAGACAACTTCGACGCGATAGCCGCTGGC
Source organism: Pseudomonadota bacterium (assembly GCA_038744785.1). Lineage (GTDB taxonomy): Bacteria > Pseudomonadota > Alphaproteobacteria > Rhodobacterales > Rhodobacteraceae > Ovoidimarina. The sequence continues at coordinate 9,832 of JBCDLX010000023.1, read as the reverse complement.
GACCAGATCGCGGAATCTGGGTTCGGTGACCACATTCGGGGCTTCTTTTTCTAGGTCCATCACCCGGATCACGTTCTCCAATAGGGCAAATGACCAGGCTTCAGGTGTTGAAGCCAAGTCATACGATGATATAGTATTGACGCACAAGATAAACTTTTGATGCGACAAGCGGATTCTTGCTTAATTAACGAATAGACTGCTCCCATGCATTTGATCAAGAAAATAAGGGGTTTAGACGCCTTCAGGTTGTGCGTGTCGATCATGGCACAAGCTATACTTCTGGTCGCGTGCCTGGAAGGCGAAGTCTCCGCCGCGTCCTGTTTGCCGCCGCCCAGGCCGTTCGTGCCAAGCGATGCCGATGCCGCGCGGGACTATGCCGATCTCATCCGCAGCGACTTTGAGCTCTATATCCAAGACATCCAGAGCTACTTTCGGTGCCTTGAAGTTGAGCGCGCCCGGGCGTTCGAAGAGGCGCGGGAGGTGAGCCAGGACTACGGGCGTTTCCTGGAATTGATGGGCGAATGAAATGACCGCGACCTTTCCAAAGGGTCGCCTAGTGACATCTGGCCGTATCGGCGGCGTGCAATTCGGAGTCTCTTTCATCGTGTAAACACTCACTATCCACTTTTTAGATAATCTATAAAGTAGATTAGCCCTGTCACAAGAGGTTTGTGACACGTGGCGAAAACGATCAGGAGTTCGGGACATGAGGCACTGCGCGACGCATTGATTGCGGCGCGGAAAACGGCTGGCTTAACGCAGGCCGAGCTCGCTTTGCGTCTCAGATGCCACCAGTCCTTCGTCGCTCGGCTGGAGAGCGGAGAACGCAGGGTCGACGTGGTCGAGTTGATCGTGCTCGCGCGTGCTCTGCAGATCGATGCGGGCACACTTCTGACGGCGGCCGAGGCGGCGACGGAACTCGATCACCGGATTTAGGACGAGGCGTTGGGCTGGTCGCCTCGGGAGGTATAACGAGATCAAGCCCCGCTGGGGCCGAAGGGCAATGATACAACGGATTGTTATAGGACGCTTCGATGCACGGTCTCTGGTGCAGGTTTGGGGAAGAGGAAAACGTCTTAGTAGTTCACCTGCTCGAACCCGTAATTGCCCTCGTAGTCTCGCCAGTCGACGAAGACCGAGCGGTGAAAGATGGAGGGACAATGGTCGCCCCAACCTTCCAAGCCGACATGCGCCTCCGGCAACGCCGCGACGGACGAACGAGACCAGGAGAAATCGCCTTGGGTACCGTAGGTACCGATAAGGACGGATGCGTAACGGCTGCAATCGCTGTCACGGGACTCGCTTTGGCGCGCGTACCGGACATCGAAGACTCGGATAGAGCGGACGAAGTTGAACTCCGGTCCACTAATGTCGATGTCGGCGCGGTCCTGGATCAGATGTAATGCGAACCCGTCAGGATGGGGTAGGGGGTCGACACCTTTCGACCGCAGGACGGCGGGCAAGAGGGCGCCAACATTCTCGGGATCAGATTCAGCGAGGCTCTGGGGCAGGGGAAAAGCGTTGGAGGAGAGGATGTCAAAGACACGCGGAGTGCGACCGGGGTCGTCTACAGGTTCGAAGGAGGCCCCCATGGGGCAACGCCATATCTGCAGCGGGGGCTCGACAGGCCAGGGCGTGATTCGACGGATGAACTCTGCACGCGCCCGGGAGCAGGGCTCTGATGCCGGCCAGCCGCCTGAGAGGCAGAGCAGGATGGCGCAATCGATCGGGTAGGTTTGGGCCGAAGCCTTGCTCGTGGCACCCAAGAAGGATGCCGTGCTCACAATCGTTGCGAAGGCGAAATGACGAAGAAAACTGCGCATGACGAGGATCTCAGTCGGCTGATATGCGTATGTTATAGTCTTCAATAGTATATTATTGTAAGATTGTCAATCTAACGCAGATTGTTTATCGCGGTTTCAGGTTTAGGGCGGGTCCGGTGAGATCGATCGCCCACGTGACAACCTTTCAAGGAGAGCTGTGACTGCATCGTTGGCTACTGCCTTCGCGGCAGAGAGCATGTCCTTGCTCAGAGGTGGATCTATTTGGTCGGCAGCGCGCTCGGTGCCGAGCCAGAGTATGGACAGCTCGGATGTGTTCCATTGATAGACCCAGCCAACAGTTCGGCCCTCGGGACTACGGATGAGTCGAGCGACCGGAGCCGCTTCTTCCTTGTCAACACTCACTGGTTCTTGATCGCCTTCACTATGTACAATCTGTCTGTCAGGTGGACCGCCGCGTTTGTTTGGTCGTTCAGGGCAAACTCAATCCCATTCCGGTGAAAAGAGGCGGCACCGGCGGAGCCGATGCCGCCAGGGGTTCGCCCACAGGGAGGTGGTAGAGGGCGAAATTCAATGATATCAATGCGTTGAAAATATTCGCATAATTGGATTTATGTTAATTCGTCCATTCTTGGGCTGCATCCAGGTCAAATCTTCTTTTTGTATTGAACAACTCTCGCTTTGCACATCTAGATGCTCTCTTGTTTGCGAAACCATCGCCGCGATTTGGGACACCGGTTACGCTCTAAGTGTAAGGAAAGAGGTTTCCTCAAACCCCAAGGCCAGTCGAGCGCCTGTTTCCATATCCGATGGGGACGCGATACCCTCGTCAATTGCTTCCATCGCCGTGTGATGCAATGTGCTTTGTAGCCGTTCAACGACCTTTTTCCGGACGTCGTTCGTGACCGCAGTTTCCGTGTCGTCAATGTTCCAACTGCGTCCTGCATCGCCCTGTTCTTGAAGGCTTCGCGCCACAACATAACCGTCACCTAGCGATGCCAAGCCCTGCATGGCGCGCAGCATAATTACAGGTTTGGTCAGGTTCATGACACGGAACGGGCCAGCCGGCACGCCAAAGGCCTCGCGGGCAATGGCATCAATCTGGGCCGGGGTGGCAATTCCAGTTTCCTGCAATCGCGCCGCTTCATTGCAATATGGACAGAAAAAACGATTAAGCGCAAAACCAGGCCTGTCTTTGCATGGCAAGGGCGTCTTCTGCGTAGCCGCCAAAAACCCAAGTGCGCGGGTGCGCACGGCCTCGCGCGTAAAATTGCTGGAAACCACTTCCACGACGGGCGAGCGTTCCGCTGGACTGAAGTAGTGGAGCCCAATCAAGCGACCAGGATCAGCCAGGCCCTTTGCAATGACACCAACCTGCAAGCAGGAAGTGTTTGTCGCAACGATTGAATCTGCGGGCAAAAAAGGCTCCATCCGCTTCATCAACTTTTGCTTCACGTCAATGTTTTCAAACACCGCTTCAATCGTCAAATCCGCGCCAGTGGGTGCCTCCAACCCCGTTGAAAGCGTCAGAAACTGAACCGCGCGTTCCTTCTGTCCCGGCGTCATGCGGCCCTTGTCCACCTCTCGCACGAAGTATCCATAGATACGGTCTTTCGCGCGTCCCAGGGCGGTATTGGCCGTATCTATCAATGTGGTGGGTAAACCTGCCGCCAGACATGTGATTGCAATTCCGGTGCCCATGGTTCCCGCACCGACGATGGCGACACGACGGATCATCCGTTAACCTCCGGAACGGCCTCGACGATCACCGCAATCCCCTGCCCGCCGCCAATGCACATGGTTGCCAATCCGTAACGGCCGCCGGTTCTTTGCAAGGCGTAGATCAGTTTCGTCAGGATTATTGCTCCAGAGGCACCGATCGGATGACCCAAAGCGATCGCACCGCCATCTGGGTTCACTTTGGCAGGGTCGAACCCCAGCGTCGTCGTCACCGCACAGGCCTGCGCCGCAAAAGCTTCGTTGCTTTCGATGATATCAAGGTCATTAACCGACAGGTTCGCCCGTTCCAGGGCCTGCCGCGTCGCCGGGATCGGTCCAAGGCCCATGACATCGGGGGCAACACCCCCCAACCCGTAGGACACAATGCGAGCCAGAGGTTTGGCACCCGTTGCGGCAGCCTTTTCTGCGCTCATCAGGATAAGCGCCGCAGCGCCGTCGTTGATCCCGCTTGCATTACCGGCCGTCACCTTGCCGTCCTTGCGAAAGGCCGGGCGCAGTTTTTCCAGTTCCGTGAGCGTCACGCCGGGGCGAACATGTTCATCCGTGTCAAAGGTAGTTTCTTGGCGGCCTTGCGTAACAGTAACAGGTAGAATCTGATCGGAAAAATGGCCCGTCGAAATGGCTGCCGCGGCCCGGCGGTGCGACTCTCGCGCGAAACTGTCCTGCTCGGCGCGCCCGATGCCCTGACGTTCGGCAATGTTCTCTGCGGTCAGCCCCATGTGAATTTTTCCAAACGGATCAGTCAAAGCACCCACCATCATGTCTATTGCGCGGGCGTCCCCAAAGCGTATGCCAGCCCGCGCCGACAAAAGGTGCCCCGACCGGCTCATGTTTTCCGCACCCCCGGCCAGCGTAACTTCGGCGTTGCCCAATATGATTTGCTCGGCCGCCGATACGACAGCTTGCAGACCAGACCCGCACAGCCGGTTTAGTGTCAGTGCAGGCGCGGTTTCCGGCACACCAGCATTCAGCGCCACAACCCGACTAAGATACATGTCTTCCGGTGCAGTATGGATGACATTCCCAAAAACCGCCTGCTGAACGTCATCCGCTGAAATACCGGCCCGTTTTATCGCCTCCTTGGCAACAAGAGCACCCAGCGCAGTTGGTGCCATTCCTGCAAGCGCGCCTTGAAAGTCGCCGATTGCCGTTCGAACGGCGCTTGTGATCATCACAGTTGTCATGAAGTGTCCCCTATTCTTGATGGCACTTGTTGCCCGGGCGCCAATGTCGTTTGACGAACGAACTGCACCAGAAATTTCGTGGAGCGGTGCCAGGTTGGCGATTGCAGTGGCCCCGCGCCATCTTGGAAAGGGCGCGGGAAGTCGGAGTCAACACACAGAGCGCCCTAGGCAAGACCTCGGAGCGTCTGGAACTCGCGCAGCATCGGCCCGAGCACCCCGCAGAACTCGGGGTCTCTGGCCGAAAACTCGTCCACGACCTCAAGCGAGTAGCGGGTCAGATCCGCCAATGCCGCAGCATCCAAAGTCGTCAGCTCGCCATCCATTTCTTCGACAAACTGCTGAGCGTAGATCATGTCGCGATGCAGGAAATGTGCACTGGCGTCGGCAGAAACGGCCCGCACGACTTCGTTGAACGTGGCCTGAAGATCGGCACCGATCGTGTTCCAGTTCTCAAGACCGACAATGACCTCACCGTTAAGATGCCCGACCAGATCGGGGCGGACGATGTATTTGTTCACTTCCTGCAGGTTCATCCCCCAACCGGTCGAGACGCAGCCCCAATGGGCGCCCTCAACGACACCGGTCTGAAGACCCTGGTACAATTCAGCCCCGGGGATGGATACCGGCGTTGCCCCCATCTTCTTGAAGACTTCCGCGGCGGGTCCGGTCGAACGCACTTTCCACCCATTGAAATCGTCAGTGGTTCGCAGTGGTTTGTTCGAATAGAGCGCCAGGCCTGCATATGACACCGGACCTGCCTGATAGACGCCCTGCGCCGCATATGCCTGCCGGATCACGTCGATCGCGCCCATCTCGTACATGAAGGCCGCCATCTCTTCATGCCGGTCCCACATCCCGATGAATCCATTTAGGTGGCTGGCGGCGGGAATGCGTCCGATCCAGTAAGCAGGATAGATGAAAGCGCTTTCCAGCAAGCCACGGCGAACAGCATCCAGCACCTCGCCGGTTCGGACCAGCCCGTCGTTCTGAACTGGCTTGATCGTCAATTCTCCGCCGGTCGCGTCTGTGATCCGATCACAGAACTTAACAAATACCTCTTCGTAGTACCAGTTTCCCGTCGGCCAATGTGTCTGCATCTGCCAAGTTATCTGGCCTTGAGCTATGGCCGGCGGCGCGGCAAGGGTCGTCCCAGCGACGGCCGCTGTTGTTCCGGTTAAGAAAGCTCTGCGCGTTGGATTTTTTGACGTGGTCTTGGTCATCATAGTCTCCTCTCTCTGTGTAAATTCGGTTCGCTTGGGGGGTCAGCCGGTGCTCGTCGCGGCGGTGAGAATCTGCGGGAAGGCAAACAGCAGCGCTCCTACGCCCAGCATGATCAGCAGGAACGGGAAAACAGCCGCATAGATGTCTTTGATTGGTGTGGTTGGGCTTAGCGCCTTTAGGTAGAAAAGGTTGTATCCAAACGGCGGGGAAATGTAGCCAATGCAAAGGTTTAGCTGGAAAAGGATGCAAAACCAGATTGGGTCGAAACCCAGTTGCACCACGATTGGAAAGAAGATTGGCAACACAAGCAGGATGATCCCGACCGGGTCCAGGAACATTCCTAAAAACAGCGTGACCACTTGCATCAGCAGGACAATCATCCACGGGGATGATCCCATGCCGCCTAGAACCTCCTGCAAATAGGCGGTGCCTCCGCCACTGCCGTAGATCGCCGTAAAGGCAGAGGCGCCAAAGACGATCCAAATCACCATGCCGGTCACAGACGCCGTCGTGTGGCTGACCTCTTTCACATAAGTCCAGTTCAGTTCGCCACGCAGGGCGACCGACACTGTCACCGCCGCGGCCCCGATGGAGGCCGCCTCTGTCGGTGTCGCAATCCCCGCGAAAATCGACACGAGCACCGACAGGATGATCAGCAGGGGGATGACGACCGATCCAAGGGACTTCAGCTTTTCCCGAGCCGTCGGTCGCACATCCACCGTCGGCGCCAAGTCCGGTCGCAGACGGCTGCGAACGGCGACGTAGACCATGAACGCAGCCAGAACCATCAGCCCCGACACCATGCCGCCCAGAAACAGTCGGCCAATAGATTGTCCAGTCTGCATCCCAATCAGGATCAACGTGATCGACGGCGGGATCAGGATACCCAGCGTTCCGGATGCACCGATCGTGCCAAGGACGAAGTTGCGGTCATATCCGCGCTGGTCCATCGCCGGAATACCCACCATCCCAGTGGTGATGGTCGAGGCCGCGCAGCTTCCGGTCATGGCTGACAGCGTTGCCGCAAACCCCGATGTCCCCAGGAGCAACCCGCCCGGCATCCTGCCTGACCACATATAGAAGGCGTGGTAAAGTTCGCTCGCGATCTTCGACTTTGCCAGTGCAACGCCGATGAAAGTGAACAAGGGGATCGCCGACAGCAGGATCGACCACATCCCACCAAAGGCGGCCGAGACAATCGAATACATGCCGTTCGATCCGTAGATCAGATAGGCGAACAGGACAGCGGTGCCCCCCATGGCAAAGGACAGGCTAACCCCAAGGATGATGGAAACCAACAGCATGCCGAACATGCCAAAGGTCAGGATTTCAGGCGTCATCTTGTGCAGCCTCCATTGGGTGGGTTGCCGGGGAAACGAACATCAAGATGGATCTCAGCGCCTCGCTGACCCCTTGCAGGGTGATCAGCAGACTGCCCACAAACAGCGCGAGCTTTGGCGGCCACATCGGATGCCCCAGAACGCTGTCGTCGACCTCGCCCCATTTCCAGGCGTCAAGAAAGAAGGCCCAGCCTTCCAGTGTCAGTACGCTGCCCCAGACAATCAGGAAGGCGTAATTGATCAGGTCCAATATTGCTTTGCGCCGTGACCGGTGCTCTGTCAGGAAAATGTCCACCCGGACATGTTCATGCCGGACAAGCGTGTATGCGCCAATCAGCGCGAAATAGGACCCAAAGAGGCGCTGGGTATACCCATGCGCCCAGATCGTCGGTTGGTCGAAGGCATAGCGGGCCACGACTTCGAAGCACAGCACGGCAATCCCGAACCAGATGATAAAGCTGACCAACTTTCCGACGGTGTCGTTGAGCGCATCAATCAAATCCAACAGGCGCATGATCATACAACCGCCCCGCCTTCAGACTTGGCGATGATGTCAAGTGCGCGTCCGGCAAAGCGCGCGGCCAGCGGTCCAAGTTCCGCTGCTTCCTTTGATGTGGCATTGCCGCCGCGGGCGCGATCGGCGATCCCGACAAAAATCGCGGAAAAGCGGAACAACGCAAAGGCCTGGTGAAACGGCGTCAAGGACATGTCGGTGATCGCGTGGGCCTGGTAGGTCTCGACGAAGCTGTCCTGTGTCGGAATGCCCAGCGCCCCAAAATCCGTGCCCAGAATCCCGCCGTATTCCTGCGGCCCGGTGTTCCAGGGCATCACACAGAACCCAAGGTCGGCCATCGGATGCCCCAGGGTCGACAACTCCCAGTCAAGAACTCCGATCACCCGCGGTTCGGTTGGATGGAACATCATATTGCCGATGCGGAAATCACCATGGCTGATCGCGACCGAGCCATCGTCCTTCGGGCAATGTGCTGTGACCCATTCGGTCAACTGGTCGAGTTCCGCAATTCGCGGACCCGAGGCTTCGCGGCATTGTCGCGCCCACCTGTCGATTTGCCGCGCAAAGTAATTGCCCGACTTGCCATAATCCGCTATGCCGATGTCCGCAGGGCGCACCGCATGCAGTCGGGCCAGAGTCCTGGCCGTGTCGAGATACATTTCGCGCCGCTCTGCCGGATCGACGCCGGCCAACGCGCAATCCGCAAAAACGCGCCCTTCAAGCCAGCCCATCAGATAGAATGGCCGACCCAGGACGGTTTCGTCCTCTTCCAGCCATAGCACTGTCGGCACCGGCACATCCGTGTCACACAGCGCCTGCATCACCCTAAACTCTCGCTCGATCGCATGAGCGCCGGGCAGCAGCGGGCCGGGCGGCTTGATCCGCAGCACATAAAGCCCGTCCCCGAACCTCACCTGATAGGTCGGGTTGGATTGACCGCCTGAGATCTGCGACATGGTCAGACCGCTTTCGCCGGGCAGCTTGTCCGCCAGCCATCGCTCGAGCGCGGCAAGATCAAACCGGGACGTCATCGGTCAACTCCCTTGCTTTCTGGCGCAGCTCGAATTTCTGAATCTTGCCCGTCGCGGTCTTGGGCAAGTCGCCGATGATGAACCTCCGCGGCCGTTTGAACCCGGCCAGATGGGAGCGGCAGAATTGCTCCAGGTCCTGTTCGCAGGTGCTGCAGTCCGGTTTGACTTCGACAAAGGCCCAAGCCGTTTCGCCCCATTTCGGGTCCGGCGCGGCAACAACTGCGGCCAACAGGATTTCCGGGTGCTGATGCAGCACCGCCTCAACCTCAAGGCTCGAAAAATTCTCGCCGCCGGAAATGATGATGTCTTTCGCGCGGTCCTGAATCTGTATCTCTCCGTTCGGGTGCATCACGGCCAGATCGCCCGTGCGGAAGATGCCACTGCCGAGGGCCGCCTCTGTTCCCTCGGGATCGCGAAAATACCCCGCCATCAGTGTGTTGCCACGCAGGGCGATCTCTCCGACGGTGGCACCATCAGCAGGCACCGGCATTCCGTCGGCATCCAGAACCATAACCGCGCCGGTGGTATGATGCCGCCCGCCCTGCCGGGCAAGCTGTCGGGCCCGTGCGTCAGCGTCGGTTTCCGGCGCAAAGCTGGGTGCGTTTACCGTGACCGGGCCGTAGCACTCGGTCAGCCCATAAAGGTGCACGATATCGAAACCTAAATGATCCAACCGGTTTATCAACGTAGGCGTTGGTGCTGAGCCGCCCATTCCGACTCTCACACGTTGCGCCGTAGGCCTGTCCATCTGCTCCAGAAGCATATGCAGGACCACAGGGGCACAGCACATATGGCTGACCTTTTGCGCAACCAGCGTCTCCACCAGGGCGACGGGATCAATCCGGTCAAGGCATACATGGGTTCCACCCGCGGCCGTCACTGCCCAAGTGTGGGTCCAACCATTGCAGTGGAACATCGGTAGCGTCCACAAATAGCGCGTCCGGTCATCGAAGCGCAGCGCGGCCACATTCCCCAAGGCATTCAGATAAGCCCCGCGGTGTGTATAGACGACGCCCTTAGG
>JBCDLX010000022.1:0-82340 GCA_038744785.1 Pseudomonadota bacterium | reverse complement strand
GTCAGCGAGATGACGAGGACGGTCTTGGGGCATTTGCCGGATCTCTCAAATCTGCCGACTGTTTCCGCATCTGCCGTAAGGATGGCCGTTCCGTTCACCCGGATCACGTTGCGACACCCGGGCAGCATGAACATCAGGCTGACCCTGCCATCAGTGACGATGTTCCTAAGCGAATCGATCCGGTTATTGCCGCGCCAATCGGGCAGCAAAAGCGTCGTGTCGTCAGCGATCTGCACCACCGGTCCGTCGTCCCCGCGCGGGCTGCCATCCGTGCCCTCGGAACCGACAGTTGTCAGAACGACGAACCGGGAAGCGGCGATCCACGTGCGGTAATGGGGTGTGAGACGGGTTTGAACTTTTGCCAAAGTCGCGGGTAGCGGCGTGTCATAAAGCGCCTCCAACTCGTCGAGGGTCTTGATCGGGGTCATCCGGTTTCTCCTTTGCGCAAGGGGCTAACGGTGTGGTGACACACTACCGCGACGATGGAAACGGCGATGTACCCGCCGTAGACATTTCGCGAGGCCAAGCGCCTTTAAGTGTGCAAAGCCCGCGGGGATTTCCGGCTTCCGCGGAAGATCCAAGACCAGATTGGAGGCGCTGTCGCATGCGTCCGAGGCGCGGAATCCCTCGACCCAAGGGATGGTGCGCTATCCTGGGGCGCAATGCATGTCAGCAACTCCATCTGCGTCCTGTAGTGAATATGCGCCCCCGCATTGCTCGTGTAGCGAACAATGAAGTCGACCGAGGGTACCCCGGATCAATATCCTGAGTGATCTACCGAACCATGTTGATCCTCTTGTTTTATGTCACGCGCACAATGGGAACCAAAGCGCTGCAAATGTCCCGTAAGCGCGTCTTCTGCAGCGACAATCCGGTCTTCAAGCTCGGTCGTCATCGCGCTGTGTGTCATGAAATTCTGTAATCTAATCTCGCGGTCAGCTTCGAACAGACAATCTCGGTGGGCCGCTGTCTCATCAGCCTTCAGGCAGGTGCCGATCTTGAGCGGTTTCATCGGTTTCTCTCCGCGGGTCGGGGATCAGGAAAAAGGTCGCAATGGCCAGCGCGAGCACGCCGGCCATCGTGGCAAAGCTCCACCAACCACCAAAGCTCTGGGTCATCCAGGCGAAGGCGAACGGGGCAGAGGCATTGACGCCCATCTGGACAAATGAAATCCAGCCAAGCCGCGCCCCATAGCCGCTGGGGCCAAACAGGGCGAGCGGAAGCGTGCCGCGAGCGATGGTCTTGATCCCGTCGCCCATGCCATAAAGCGCGGCCCCGATTAGGATGCCGGGCAGGGTGAAGCCAAAGCTTAAGATGGCGGCGAACCCTGAAAGCATCAGACCCAGCGACAGGGCGTAGGTCACCAACGGGTTCATGTTGCGGCTGATGAGCATCTCGAAGAAGCGGCCTACTGTCTTGAACGGTCCGATAACAGCACCCGCCAGCGCCGCCATCGCAGCCGTGTGGCCGAGGTCTTGGACATTGGTCACCCATAGCGTCATGACCGCGCCCATAAGGTAGCCGGAGAAGACGAAAGAGATCACCATCCACAGCATGCCACGTTTGCGGGCGGCGCCGGTAAGTTCTGGCCAGTGCGCATCCTTCTCGGTCGTCGCACGTTCCGGATCGCGATGTGGACAGTTCAGCAACAGCGCATGGATCGGGACCGTGACCACGAGGTAGGCCGTGCCCAGCACCACCCAGGTCATGTTCCAGTCGAGGGCGTTGTAAAGCCAGAGCGTGAGTGGCCAGAAGATCGTCGAGGCCACGCCCCCGAACAGCGTGATGATCGAGATCGAGCGGGCCGTCGGAACCTTCAGATCCAGACGCGCGACACTTGCGAAGGCGACGTTGTAGAGAACGAACATACCGGCGCTTTCCGCCAGCAGGATCGCGCCGAAAAGCTGTGCACGCGTTTCCACAAAGCTTAACAAAATTAAGGATAACCCGGCCACGACAGAGCCGAAGGTCATCACCCATCGCCCGCCAAACCGGTCAACAAGACTGCCAGCGAGCGGCGAAATCATACCGCCGAAAAACAGCCCGAGGGATAGGACACCAAAGACCGAAGAAAGCGACAGACCAAGGTCTTTTGCCATATGCGGCAAGAGCACCGCATAGGCATACATCAGCGTGCCGTAACCCATGATCTGCGTCAGCCCAAGGCCAATCGCAGGCCAGTAGTCGCGCGTCATGCAGCCGCTTGGGTGCGGTAGGCCGCGCGCCCTGCGACCCAGGTTCCCCGGATCGCGGGCGTCGCATTTTCCGGCCATTCCACCAGCACGAGGTCGGCGCGTTTGCCAACGGAAATCTCGCCCCGATCATGAAGCTTCATCGCCTGCGCCGGTCCCGAGCTTACCAAGGACCAAAGCCGAAGCCGATCCGCCCGTTTCTCGCGGTCAAGCCGGTGGACCGCGGCCAGCATCGCCGGATAGTAATAGTCCGAAGCGAGCACATCACAGTACCCGTCTTCGACCATATCGGCAGCGCTGAGCGATCCAATATGGCTGCCGCCACGTACGGCGTTGGGCGAGCCGAAAATGATCGTATCACCGCCGGTCCGCGCATCATATGTTGGCCCCATGGTCATCGGAAACTCGGATACGGTCGCGCCGAGGCCACGATAAAACTGGCGTGTCTCGGCTTGTGTGTCATCGTGCGACAGCATCGCGACGCCTTTGGCGCGGGCCTTTTTGGCCATTGCCTTGATCGCACCGGGCACGTCCGCGCGCCGATCCCAGACCTTGTGGACCAAGGCCTTGAAGGCGTCGTAGTCAAGGCCTGACCGTTCGGCATGTTTCCGGTGGCGTTGTTCGAACAACGCATCATCCTTCATATCCATCAAAGCGTAGTCGGGGTTGTGTTCGAACAGCCGGTCCTGAATGCCGGTGTCGCGGCTGCGCATCGACATGGATAGGTGATCGTTGAACGCCAGTGAAGGCAGCAGATCCCAGCTCATGGCCCACTCCAGAGTGTCCATCGCTTCTGTCGCAAAGGTCTCCCACCTAAGCTGCACACGGTTCTCGACTGTCAGGCGCGGGGCAAGGTTTCGGATCGCCTCGATCATCTCGCGCCCGTGCGCGACGCTGCGCAGCCCCGGCTCGAAGCCCATTGTGATGGAATGATAGGTCGTTGCGATCCCGTTTGCCGCCAACTGACGGTCGGTCTCGAGGACGGCCGTCTCGATGGGAAAGAACACACCCGGGCGCGGCATCACCTGGCGTTCAAAGGCATCGCCGTGGACGTCGATCAGGGCAGGGGCCAGGATGTGGCCGCGCGCGTCGATCTTTTTGCCTTCAACGGGTCCGCCGATGCCGGCGATCTCGCCGTCAGCGATAGTGACGGTGGTCTCGACGATGTCGTCCGGCAAGAAGACGGTCGCGCCTACGAAAGTCTGGGTGGTCATGGATCAAAGTCGTTCCATCGTCAGATGCCAGTGAAACGAGCCGGGTTTTTCATGCTCGCAGTCATCCAGCCGAAGACACTCGAAACCAGAGAAAAGCGCAAGAAGTTCCGCCGCCGAACAAAAGTAATGCGGGTGTATCTTGTCGGTTCCGGGCGCATCAAAGACCCAGGCGTTGCGGCTAATTTCCCGACCAGGGTGCCGGGCCTGCTCGCTTGGAAGACGGCGCTTTGACAGCATTGTCCCCAGATATGTTCCGCCCGGTTTCAGTACGCGACGGATATCCGCAATCGTCTTAAGAAGAATGTCTTCGTCGCCGTGATAAATCACATTCCAGCTTAAAACGTGGTCAAAATGGCCATCGTCAAAGGGCAGGTTGTGCATCCTTGCTTCGACGGTTTTGACGCCGCCTTTCGCAGCGATCTCGGCCAAACCTTCCGGCGCAGCGTCGAGCGCGGTGACATCGAAACCCCGGGCCCCAAGCCAAAGCGCGTGACGCCCGACACCTGCACCAAGATCGAGGATGCGTGCACCTGGTGCCAGTGTCGCTGCCCAGGCCATGACGTTCGGTTCGGGGGTCAGCCATTTGCTGCCCGCCTCGATTGTGGCCCACTGGTCGTTCCAATGCTGGTCTGCTGTATCAGTCTTCAACGCTGTTCTCCGATGATTTTGGTGCGGGCCCAGCCGCTGAGTTGCTCGATGGCGATGACCACGACGGCGATCATCAGGATGACGGTCATGGCGGTGGGATAGTCGAAGAGATCGAAACCCACTTTTAGCTCGATCCCGATCCCGCCCGCGCCGACAAGGCCGAGTATCGTTGAGGAGCGTACGGCCTTTTCCACTGCGAAAAGCGACGTTGAGATGAAGGCCGGTGTTGCTGCCGGTATCGTCGCGCAGGCAACGACATCGATCTTGCGCGCACCCGTGGCGGTCAGGCTTTCGGCGGGTCCCTTGTCGGCGGCCTCCATGTCGTCGGCAAAGAAACGGCCGCAGAAGCCGATCGTGTCGACCATGATCGCCAACATGCCTGCGAAGGGGCCAAGACCCACGGCAACGACGAAGACCAGCGCCCATGCGATGTCTGGCACCGCCCGAATGAAACCCAAGAGGTTCCGAACGACCTGGTTGATCCAACGGCCAGCGATCAAGCCTCGCGCCGCAAGAAGCGCCACCGGGATGGAAAGGACAACGCCCAGCACTGCGCCTGCAAGGGCGATCTGAAGGGTCTCGACCATTTTCCAGCCAAGCCGTGTCAGGGTTTGCGCTTCGAGGTTGGGGGGGAACGCCCGAGACAGGAAATCCGCAAAGCGGGGCGGCGCGGTCACCATCTTGTCAATAGAGAACCCTGCACCCGCAAAGCACCAAACGATAATTATGATCCCAGCGGCATAACCAAGGAACGACAAAGCAGAGGGCCGTTCAAACCGGGCAGGGGGGGCGTCATACGAAGGATCAGTCATAAAGCCCCCGAAGGTCCGACGCGTTGAGCGACGCGGCAGTGGCATCAAGCTTTAGTCGCCCATCGGCGAGGCCAAGCACCCGGTCCCCGTATGCCAGCGCGTGTTCGATGTGATGCGAGATAAAGACCACGGTCACCTTCTGCGCGCGGGCCAGGTCAAAGAAGAGCTCCATCACTTCTTCGCCCGCAGCCGGGTCAAGGGACGCACAAGGTTCGTCGGCAATCAGCACTTCGGGTTGGCCGACGATGGCGCGTGCAATGGCGACCCGTTGTGATTGCCCGCCCGACAGCCGGTCCGCGCGCCGCAGCGCCAGATGGGCAAGACCCACTTTCTCAAGCGCGGCCATCGCCGCCTCGCGCGAGGCGCTGGGCGCAAGAACGTGCGTCCAGTTTCGAAACCCTGGTTTCTGGCCCAACAACCCCTGCACCACGTTCGACAACACGCTTAGGCGCGGCACCAGATTGTGCTTCTGGCTCACTAAGCCCGTCCTTGCACGCACTGCGCGCATCTGGGCTTCGGACGCCTCGCCCACATTCTGGTTCAGCACCGTCACCTGCCCCGACGACACCGGGATCAAACCCATGACACACCGCAGCAAGGTGGATTTGCCGGTCCCGTTGGCCCCAACGATCGCGACCGCCTCGGACCGCGCAAAGCGGAAGGAAACATCCTTGAAAATCAACGCGTCGCCGAATTGCTTGGTGACGTTTTCAGCGGACACATCAACAGGTGAAACCGGGACGCTTTGCGCCCCGGTCCTGACCGGCTCCACGATTGTGGATGCCGGTTCTTTCAGGTCGAGATTACTCACCGATGAAGTTGTCAAACTGCGGGAAGCCCGCGTTCGTGTACATCGACCGAACATAGTCGTAGGCGCTGTCCTCAATGGCGACGAGGTCCATGCCGATGTACTTGTCGTTTTCCGCGTGTGCCGTGATGCCTGCGATGACCTGGTCCTTGTTTTCAAGGATCGCGTCCCGCACTTTGATGGCGGCGTCTTCCGGCACATGCGCACCGACCATGATCATGTCGTTCGGCAGATCGCCCGACCGGCCAATCATCTTGAAGAAACCATAGGGCAGATTTGTTTCCTTGTTTCGGACGCCCAGCCAGCTGCCGGCGTTTGAGCCGATTGCATCCACGTCACCGGCCTTCAGCGCCTCATGTGCAATGTTGCGGCTGGTATGGATTTTCTCGATGTCGCCGATCGGGTCCACGCCATGGTCGGCGAGAACCTGCATCGGGCAAAGCATGTTCGAGGTCGATCCGATATCGCCAAAGGCCACCGTCTTGCCTTTGAGGTCCTGCATCGTGTTGATGCCGCTATCGGCCCGGACAATGATCGCGCAATGGTAGTCCGGACGTCCTAAACCGATCAGTGGCGTTGCCTCGGTCAGCTTGTTGATGACCACGTATTCCGCCGGACCAGACACGACGAAATCAACCGTCTCACCCCGAAGCGCTTCGGCCGCCGCAGTCCGCGAGTTCACCGCAAAGAATTCGAACGTTTCGCCGGTGGCGGCCTCGAGCGCTTCCTTGAACGGGCCCCATTCAAGCTGCAGGCGCTCCATCCCTTCCACATCCGTAACGGCCAGCTTCCAGGTATCTGCAGCTGCGCTGAAAGCCGAAACAGCCGCGATAGTGGCACCTACTAAGATCGACTTGAATCTCATGACATCCTCCGTTGGAAATTCATTCGGATGAATGCGCGCGTCTGTATCTTGGACTTAACGGTTGTATGAAGGTTTCTTGAAATTGCGCATGCCGCGCTTGTCGTTCAGACAAAAAGTGCCTGGGACCCAAAGATAGTGCCATAGGTGTACGTTGCGCGCGCACGCGGGGATACAGGTCGGGCAACGGGGGAAGCGCGGTGAGATGGCGGCCTTTTTTGTGTCCGGCGCATCCATGCGATGGGCCGTGGTAGAAGGACAAATTCTGGGATATCGGAGTATATTCCAGCGAAAGCCGCCGGCGCCACCAATAGTTGATGAAAAAATGGAAATAAAACAGAACGCTAGGTTATCCGTCGCCCCGATGATGGACTGGACGGACCGGCATTGCAGAGCGCTGCACCGCGTTTTGTCGTCCCGGACGCTTCTGTACACAGAGATGGTGACGGCGCCGGCGCTTGTTCGCGGCAAGGCGCATCATCTGCTGCGGTTTGCACCGGGTGAACACCCATTGGCCCTTCAACTGGGCGGATCGGATCCCGTTGAACTGGCCGAGGCGGCGGCAATCGGGGCGGATAAGGGATATGATGAGATTAACCTGAATGTGGGCTGTCCGTCCGACCGCGTGCAGTCAGGGTGTTTCGGCGCTGTCTTGATGGAGAGGCCGGACCTGGTGGCGGCCTGTGTGGGCGCGATGATCGCGGCGCAAACGCGGGACGTGACCGTCAAATGCCGGATCGGCGTCGACGACCAGGATCCAGCGACGATCCTGCCCGATTTCCTGTCGCGCATTCGCGATGCGGGCGTGAGCCGGGTCGCAATCCATGCCCGAAAGGCTTGGTTGCAGGGGCTTTCGCCAAAGGAAAACAGAGATATCCCGCCGCTGGACTACGTGCTGGCCCGGCGCATGAAGGATCGGTTTCCGGATCTGCACATTTCGATCAATGGCGGGATCGGATCGCTCGACCAGGCGGTTCGGTTTCTGGGCGACGGCTTTGACGGTGTGATGATCGGGCGCGCGGCCTACCATGCGCCTTGGGATATTCTGGCGGATGCGGATGCGCGCATTTTTGGGGTGCCGACCTCTCCGGTCGCGCCCGAAACTGCGGCCCGTGCGATGTTTCCGCATATCGAGGCGCATCTCGCCGAAGGCGGCCGGCTTCACGCGGTCACGCGCCACATGCTCGGGCTTTTCGCCGGGCGACCCGGAGCGCGCGCCTGGCGCCGGACCTTGTCCGAGGGCGCGACCCGGCCCGGCGCAGGTGTCGAGGTTCTGGAAGAGGCGCTTTCAGCGCTGCCCGCCGAAGCACGGGCGGCGTGAACGTGGACGAACGCGGCTGGGTGCGGTTTCCTGCCGACGCCCGGAGCCGCGCCTGGGCCGATGCGACAATGGCGGCTGCGTGCCGGGCGCTTGAAGACCCGGCCTTGGATCGCTGGTGGCGCCATGGCCGGACGTGGTTTGCAGGCGTTGGGGCCTTGCCAAACGCTCCCGATGGGGCGGTCGACAATGTGCCGCTGGCGGGCCCGGCGCTCGATGCCCTGGGGTGGCGCGACAGTTGGGACAAGGGGCAAATTTCGGTCACGCGACCGGGGTATCCCGCGCAGGATCCGGAAGAAACCGATGCGGCCCATCGATACCGGGCAGTCCGTGATGCGGCCCATGTGGACGGATTACTGCCCGTGGGGCCAAAGCGCCGCCGCATGGCGCGAGAATATCATGGCTTCATTCTGGGTATCGCGCTCAGCGACGCCAGTCCGGACGCGTCCCCTTTGGTCGTCTGGGAGAGGAGCCACCACGTCATCGCCGAAGCCCTGCGGGCCGCGCTTGAACCCCGGCCGCGCGCGGCATGGCCCGACGTCGATCTGACCGAGACTTATCATGCCGCACGCCGACGATCGTTCGAGACCTGCAGACGGGTCACAGTGCCGCTTGCACCGGGAGAGGCCGTGCTGGTCCATCGCCACGCGCTTCACGGTGTCGCGCCCTGGGCTGCTGGCGCGACGTCGGCTCCCGAGGGCCGCGCCATCGCCTATTTCCGCCCCGCGATCGCCGTGGAGGCCTGGCTGCGCGATGGTTAGGATCTTACTCTACAAGCGGCCCGACAGCGGACACGCGTTCATTCGTTGCAAGAGGCTTATGTGACCGGTGTGCGGAAAGATGCCGCCGTAGTCGGATCTTAAATGAAGGTCAGCTTTCGGTTTTGGGCCGCCGAACAGCGAGCATCCCAGCAACGACGATGAGCGCTATTCCGGTCACTGCCACTGTATCGGGTCGCTCATCAAAAAAGACCGCGCCCCAAATCATTGCAAAACCTACGTATGCGAAGTCAAACGTGCCGATGGTTGAAGCAGGCGCAGACTGATAAGCAAGAGCTGTCCCAACTGATGCAACGAGGATCAGCGCTGCCAAGATGGCGATGTTTCGCCATTCGTTGTATGATATCACGACCCACGAAGTCGTCAAAAATCCAGCAGGGTCTATTCCCAGCAGCGCCCCCAAAGCCAGCCCAGCCGATCCGAACAGAATGAAGGTCGCATTGAGGCCAAGAGCAAGTGATGCAGGATGCTCATTAAGGCACTTCGTCCGCGTTAGGATCATAGCCGCAGCGTAAAGAACTGCGGCGAGTATCGGGAGCAGTGCGGCCCATTGGAATGCATCGCCACCCGGGCGCAACACGAGTAGAATACCCAGGAACCCCAAGACAACGCCTGCCCACCGGGTTCGCCCCACGGCTTCGCCTGCAAAAACAGCGGCGAATGCCACAATGAAAAGCGGCAAAGTGTAGTAGGCAGCAGCTGCGACTGCTAGTGGCAAAAGTGGCAGCGACAGGTAATAGGCGATCCACATTAGCGCCAACAGAGTTGATCGGACCGCAATCCAAGGAATAGACCTTGGCGTCAATCTATCTGCGCCGAAGACCAGCAACGCCCCGACCAACAGAACTGGAAACGCCAGCAGAGACCGTACGGCAAATAGCTGCCAGATACCCATTCCGCCACCACCGCCGAGCGCCTTGATCAACGTGTCTCCTAGAGACAGGGCAAACACTGTTCCAACGATGGTCACCACTCCGACACGAACACTATCGCGAGCTTCGAAATGTGAACCGGTTGCCATGACTAACGCTAACTAGTGCAGACGGTCTTGGAAATGCCGACTTTCGCTATCGTGCCACAAGTCGGTAGGCGTGGGCTTCAGCGGTCCTCCGCCATGGCATGGACGGTCGCCCGCTTGGCGGATGCCTGACGGCTGCGATCCCGTACCTTCCAGTCCACGCGCAGCGTTATACGTCCCCTTGCCTGTCGCGGGCGACCCGCGCTGCGCGGCCGCCGCGTCGTTTCTTCGGGGCAGGCGACCGGTTTGGCAGATCGGCTATGATCGCGCGCCGCGCTTCGGGCGACATCCGCGTCCACGCGCCGATTTCGTCGATCGAGCGCGCACACCCCGTGCACAACCGTGTCTCGGGATGGATCAGACAAACGTTAATGCAGGGACTTTCAATTTCGTCCCGCCGCCAGATGTCGTCCATTATCCGGGCCCTTCCGCCGAAAGATGCGCCAATCTGTCAAGCGCACCCTGCAATATAAACCCAGCGGCGACGTGGTCGATCACCTCTTTGCGACGTGCGCGCGACGTATCCGCCTCTAAAAGCGCCCGTTCGGCGGCCACGGTGGACAGGCGTTCGTCCCAGAACCCGACCGGCAAATCGGTCAGCTTCGACAGGTTTCGGGCAAAAGCGCGCGTCGATTGCGCGCGGGGGCCTTCGGTACCGTCCATGTTTCGTGGCAGCCCCAGGACCATGCCGCACAGATCGCGGGCGCGCGCAATTTCCAGAAGCCGCGTCGCATCGGCCTGAAACTTTGTGCGTTTCACGGTTTCCAGGGGTGTGGCGACGGATCGCATCCCGTCCGACACCGCAACGCCGATGGTTTTGGACCCGAAATCGAGCCCCATGAGCGCGCCGAACCGGGGCAGGGCGGCAGCGAATTCGGTGAATGCATCGCGGCGCGTCACTGCGCGACACCGGCGTCGCGCGCGGCCTGCAGGATCGGCACGCGGGTAATGTCGTCTGGAAAGACGGCTTGCGCTTCGGCCCAGATTGCCGCCGCAGCTTCGCGCCGGCCAAGCACACCATAGGCACGGATCAGACGGGCCCAGTCGGACGGCGGTCCGCCTTCGGTCGCCAGCCGTTCCGCCAGACCGCCCACCATACCTTCGATCATCGCCAATCGCTCGGCCGGGCTCATGTCACCGGCCGCGTTGATATCGTCTTGGCTTGGCCCGCGCAGCTGGCCTGCGTCCGGAACGATGTAATCGACGCCGGCAAGCTGGGCCACGTCGCGTATCTGCGCGCGGATCGGGGGCGACCAGGGCGCGTCCGGCGGCGAGCTTTCAAGAAGCGCACGCCACATCCGGAACGCGACATCGGGCCGCCCGGTCTGTCGCGCCAAAAGCCCGGTGTAATAGCGCGCTGTGCCGTTTGCCGGATCACGTTCAAGCGCCGCACCAAGGGCTGTCTCGGCCTCGGGCGAGACATAGCCTCCAGCAGCAAGGATCAAAAGATCGGCCAGGGCAGCAAAGTCATCGGCTGTCGCTGAATCGCCAATGATTTCGATCACACGGCTTTGCGCCACGTGCGCGGCCGAGAAGTTGCCAAGCCGGGCCTCGTTCTGCGCCAGAAGCACATGTCCCTGAAGATCGTCTGGACGCTCGGCGACCGCGCCACGCAGGCGCGCAATCAGGTCTGCAAACTCGCCCCCGGTCTCGACCGACGGATTTGAAATCCCCGCCTCGGCCGTCGCCTGATCGGGCCGCGAAATTCGGGCTTGTTCGGCCAGCGCAATGCGCCGCTCGAGGGGAAGGTCAGGATATCCCGGCGCCCCGATCCAGGAATAGAGCCCCACAGCGCCCCCGATCAGAACCAAGATCAAAAGCGATCCCATTGCAAAGCTGGCCCAGCGCGGGGCACCGCGTTCGGTCGTTTCGGCCGCCGCTTTGTCTGCATCGAGGAGCCTGCGCGAGACCTCAAGCCGAACCTGGTCCGCTTCGACCTTGGTAAGGACGCCCTTCGCATGGTCACGCTCGACCTCGCGCAACTGGTCACGATAAACGGCAATGTCTGACGCCTGCGCGCCCTCGTTAAGCCCGCGCCGAAACAGCGCAAGCCCAAGGGTCAACGCCACCAGCGCGGCCGTAAGAACCGTGATCAGCCAAAACATGTTCCGGGTCATGTATAGCGCGAAGCGCGGGTGGAAAACCCGGATCACACGATTCCGCGCCAGGGGCGGCCCGGGCGCAATGTCGCATTTCGGCCGAAAGCGCCGTTCATGGCTTGGCAATGTCGGCCCTTCGGGACAAAAACGACCGCCAGGGGTCAGTCCGGGAACCGCCGATGCAACGCTATTCCGTATTTGCCGTGGCGCGTGAAGCCATGCGTTTTCACAAGGGTTGGGAACGGGCCTGGGCATCACCCGAGCCGAAGGCGTCTTACGATGTCATCATCGTCGGGGCGGGCGGTCACGGGTTGGCGACGGCGTACTGGCTGGGAAAGAACCACGGGATCACCAACGTCGCCGTCATCGAAAAGGGCTGGCTCGGCGGTGGCAACACGGGCCGGAACACAACGATCATTCGGTCGAACTATCTTCAGGACCCTTCGGCGGCGATCTACGAAAAGGCCCGTTCGCTTTACGAAACGATGAGCCAGGACGTGAACATGAACGTCATGTTCAGTCCGCGCGGTGTCATGATGCTGGCGCAGACCGAGCACGAGATCCGCGGTTATCAGCGCACGGCACATGCCAACAGCCTGCAAGGAGTCGAGACTGAGTTTATCGGACCTGAGCGGGTAAAAGAGCTGTGCCCGATCATCGAGATCCGGGGTCCGCGCTATCCGGTCCTAGGCGCGCTCTGGCAGGCGCGGGGCGGTACGGCGCGCCACGATGCGGTGGCCTGGGGATACGCGCGGGCGTGTTCGGCCATGGGGATGGACATCATCCAGCAATGCGAAGTGACGGCGGTGAAGTCCGCGGATGGCCGGGTGACGGGGGTCGAGACCACCAAGGGTGAAATCGGCTGCAACAAGCTTGGGATCGTCGTGGCCGGTCATTCGGGCGTTCTGGCCGAGATGGCGGGGTTCCGGCTGCCGATTGAAAGCGTGGCCCTGCAGGCCTTGGTGTCAGAACCGATCAAACCCTGCATGGACGTCGTAGTGATGGCCAACACGGTGCACGGCTACATGAGCCAATCCGACAAGGGCGAGATGGTGATCGGCGGCGGCGCTGACGGGTACAACAACTATACCCAGCGCGGATCGTTCCACCACATCGAAGAGACCGTGCGCGCGCTTGTCGAAACCTTCCCGATCATTTCGCGTCTGAAGATGTTGCGGCAATGGGGCGGGATCGTCGACATGACCGGCGACCGGTCGCCCATCATCTCGAAGACGCCCTTGGAGGGCTGCTTCATCAATTGCGGCTGGGGCACCGGCGGGTTTAAGGCAATCCCGGGGTCGGGCTGGGCCACGGCCGAGATGATCGCGAAAGGCGAACCCGGACCCCTTGCGGCAGAGTTCGGGCTGGACCGGTTCCGCGAAGGCCGGTTCATCGACGAAAGCGTCGCGGCGGGGGTGGCGCATTGATGGACGAGATCAGGCTATCGGATTTCATCGCAGAGAGCCTTGTAAGCATTTCTGACGGGGTCAGACGCGTGCAAGAATACTCCCGGGATAATGATGGTGTCCCCATCGCTCCGAACTCTGTCGACGGAATGAAACTGGAAATCGGAGATCAACTGGTGCGGTTCTCGGTCGTCGTCGAGGCGCGCGGTAAGTCGGGGCGTGAAGGCAGTGGCGAACTTGGGGGAGCCATTGTTTCAATCGTGACTGGCTCCGTGGGTGGAACAGTGAACCGCGAAGAGTCTAAGGGGACCCACCATACTTTAGAGTTCTCTGTCCCAATGCACTTTCAACTTAGATGGGCGGCAACCGAAAATGCTCATTAAAGGCTCTTCCGCCCGGTGGGCACCACCGGGCGATGCCCGCACCGCCCCCACGGGGCGGGCATTCTGCCCCCCCCGCGGCGCGGACACCGCCCTCGTCGCATTGCCGGAAAGCGCGTTGGTGTCTCGTCCGGTCGGGGTTCAGGTGCAAACGACCGCCGCCGCTGCCGGTCGGTGGGCCAAAACTGGCCGACGTGTACCGCGCTCACTCGCGGCATTTGGCCGAAACCGACCGCTTCGCGCTCTCCCCCCTGCCGCGACTCGGATCGCGGGGTCATCCTTCTTTCTGCGAAAGGAGGACGCATTATGTCTGACTACGATCTCCAGAACCGAAGCGAGACCCGGCGCCGCGCCATGGAATACACCGACGAACGCTCTGGCAGCGCCGTTTGGGTCATCATCGGCCTTGTTGCAGTTGTTGCACTGCTTGGTGTCTTGGTCGCCGGCGCAGGCGGCTCGGGTGACGGCACCGCACCGACAGATGGCGCCGTGGCACCGGCAGTGGACACACCACCCGCTGCCGTCGGAACCGACCAGAACTAACATAGTTTTCGACAAACCAAGATCCGCTGGGGGGCGCAAATTGCCGCCCCCCATGCAGGCAACCTTGACCTTCGCTATCACCCGCCTAACTGCGGCACGGGCAGTGAAGGAGGACATTCCATGCAAGCGATCTGGCGGCGCATTCCAGAACAGGACACCATCGACCGGAACAAGCCCAAGATATATGGCTTTGTCTTCGGCATCGTCGCGCCGATCATGGGTGTCATGTTCTTCCACGCGGTCCGCACCGGTGAAGGTCTGTACCAACCACCGCAGGTCGAGCGGGTCGTCATTTACCCCAACATATGAGACGGGTCGGCATGCGGCCCTGCGAGGCCGCCCATGCTGATCCTGATTTGCCCATATTGCGGCGTGGCCGTAGACGAGACAGAGCTTCAGCCGGGGGGCGAGGCGCACCTTAAGCGCTATGGTCCGGGTTCGTCTGACGAAGAGTTCGAACAGTACCTGTTTCAGCGCGAGAACGCCAAAGGCGTTCATTTTGAGCGATGGCGGCACGTAAATGGCTGCGGAAAGTGGTTCCATGCGGCGCGGTGCACGGTCACGCTTGAAGTCTTCGGCACCTATCCAGCGCAGATGATCGCTCCACCGGAAGAATTGTGCCAGTTGATCGCCGCCAAACGCCCGGGCTGGCGGTGGAGGGAGTTCGGATGAGCAAACGGCTTGCCTCGGGCGGTCGCCGCATAGACCGGTCGCTTCCTTTGGATTTTACATTCAACGGCAAACCCATGCGCGGTTTTGCGGGCGACACGCTGGCCTCGGCGCTTATGGCCAATGGCCAGAAGATCGTTGGCCGGTCGTTCAAGTACCACCGTCCGCGCGGTCTTGTGGCCTCTGGCGCGGAAGAGCCGAACGCGCTGATGAACCTTGGAACCGGTCGCCGGTTCGAGCCGAACCAGCGTGCAACCACACAAGAGCTTTATGACGGGCTTGTCGCGCGCAGCCAGAACCATTGGCCGAGCCTCGAATTTGATGTCGGTGCTCTCAATTCGCTTGTGTCAAGGTTTCTGCCGGCCGGATTCTACTACAAGATGTTCCTGTGGCCGCGGGCGTTCTGGAAACATGTCTATGAACCCTTCATCCGCCAATCGGCCGGTCTGGGTCAGGCTCCGGCTGCGCGCGACGCGGACACCTATGAACATTTCAACGTTTCGGTCGATGTGCTGGTCATCGGTGGCGGCATCGCGGGGATCATGGCGGCACAGGCGGCGTCCGCCAGCGGTGCGGATGTGCTTTTGATCGAACAATCCGCCCACTGGGGCGGGCGCGCGCCCGTCGATGGCGCAGAGGTGGAAGGACAGCCTGCGGAAGCGTGGGTTGAGAACGCGCTGACAGAGCTTTCGGCACGCGAAAACGTTCGCGTTCGAACCCGCACCATGGGGGCCGGAATCTATGACCACGGCTATGTGCTGGCGTATGAACGTCTCACCGACCACGAACCCGACCCTCAGGGCCCGCGGCACCGGCTTTGGAAAATCCGGGCGCGACAGGTCATCGCCGCCACGGGGGCGATCGAGCGGCCCCTGTCGTTTGCCGGAAACGACCTGCCGGGTGTGATGCTGGCTTCGGCCGTGCGTGATTATCTGGTCGACTATGGCGTGTCGCCAGGCGCGCGGTCGGTTATCGTCACGAACAATGATGACGGATATCGCACCGCGCTTGCGCTTCATGCAGCGGGGCAAACCGTTAAGGCGATCATCGATCCCCGGATGAAGGCCACAGGCGCTTTGCCCGAGGCTGCACGCGCGGTAGGTCTGCGGATTGAGACCGGAACGGCGATTGCGAAGGTCAAGGGCGTGGCCAAGGTCGATGGGGTCTTTCTGTGCGCCCAATCCGGCGACGGCGACAAGACGGAAGAGATCGCCTGCGACGTGGTCGCCATGTCCGGCGGCTGGTCGCCGGTCGTGCATCTTTGGTCCCATTGCGGGGGCAAGCTGCGTTGGGATGACGCGCGGGCGATGTTCTGCCCTTACCCCGACCGGGCACCCACGGGGGCCGATGGCTTGCCGTTTGTGCGCGCAGCCGGGACTGCGACCGGGGCGCTTGCAACCGCCGATGTGCTTACCTCGGCGGTCGAGGCGGCGCGCGCGGCGACCGAGGCACTGGGACTGACGGCCCCAGCGCAAGACGTGCCCACGTCCGCGCCGACCGAGGAAGAACCGATTTTGCCGGTTTGGGTGATGCCCGGCGGTGCAGGGCACAAACTGCGCAGCAAGATGTGGCTCGATTTCCAGAACGATGTGAAGGTTTCGGACGTCCAGCTTGCAGCGCAGGAAGGCTATCAGAGCGTCGAGCACACCAAGCGGTATACCACGCTTGGTATGGCGACGGATCAGGGTAAAACTTCGAATATCAATGGGTTGGCGGTGCTTTCTCAATCGCTTGGCATCGACATTCCAGAGGTCGGGACCACCACCTTTAGACCGCCCTACACACCCATCTCGATGGGCGCGATCGGCGGCGAGGCCCGGGGCGCACTGTTTCAACCGATCCGTCAAACCCCCATTCACGCCTGGCACGAAGACAATGGCGCGCATTGGGAGCCGGTTGGCCATTGGCGTCGCCCCTACGCCTTCCCCCGGGACGGTGAAAGTGTCCACGACGCTGTGATGCGCGAGGTCACGAACACGCGCGATACGGTCGGGCTGCTCGATGCCTCGACGCTGGGCAAGATCATCGTCAAGGGTCCGGACGCGGGGCAGTTCCTGGACATGATGTACACCAACATGATGTCGACCCTACCGTTGGGGCGCTGCCGCTACGGCTTGATGTGTACCGAGAACGGCTTTTTGACCGACGACGGCGTGGTTGCCCGGCTCGATGAGACCACTTGGCTTTGTCACACGACCACGGGCGGCGCGGATCGGATCCACGGGCATATGGAGGAGTGGCTCCAGACCGAATGGTGGGATTGGCGGGTGCACACTGTCAATGTGACCGAGCAATACGCGCAAATCGGCGTTGTGGGGCCTGACGCCCGGAACGTTCTAGAAACGCTGGGTGGGATGGACCTGTCGGCCGATGCGCTGCCCTTCATGCAGTGGGCCGAGGGCAAGATCGGTGACTTCGATGCGCGGGTGTTCCGCATCTCGTTCTCTGGCGAACTGAGCTATGAGGTTGCGGTTCCCGCCGCGCAAGGATTGGCGTTCTGGGAGGCGCTGATCCGCGCAGGCCAGCCATTTGGGATCGCGCCCTACGGGACAGAGGCCCTGCATATCATGCGAGCCGAGAAGGGTTTCATCATGATCGGGGATGAAACCGACGGCACCGTGATACCGCAAGACTTGGGGCTTAACTGGGCGATCTCGAAGAAGAAGGACGATTACCTTGGCAAGCGCGCACAAGCGCGATCGCATATGACCGATCCGGACCGCTGGAAACTTGTGGGACTAGAGACGCTCGATGGATCGGTCCTGCCCGATGGGGCTTACGCGGTGGACGAGGGCCTGAATGGCAACGGTCAGCGCAACACGCAAGGTCGTGTGACATCGACCTATCACTCACCCACACTGGGGCGCGGGATTGCCATGGGTCTGGTGCGCCGCGGTCCGGACCGGCTTGGTGAGGAACTGGAATTCACAAACGTCGAAGGCGCCCGGATAAGGGCCCGTATCGTGAGCCCGGTATTCTTTGACCCCGAAGGAGAGAAGCAGAATGTCTGATCTGGCAAGCGCGCTCTCGGGGGCGGTTTACGAAGGCGCCGCGAGAATCGAAGAGGCCGGTCTGCGCGGGATGATCACGCTGAAGGGCGATCTTGGTGCGGCAAAGCTTAAGGCGGCGGTCCGTGCTGTGACCGGGTGCGACCTTCCGGGGCAACGCGGGGTAGAAGTCGCGGGCACGCGCGGTCTTTGCTGGATGGCGCCGGACGAGCTTTTGGTATTGGTGCCCTATACCGGTGTGGCAGAGACGTTGGCGGCGTTGGATCAGGGGCTTAAGGGCCTGCATTATCTGGCTGAGAACGTGTCTGACGCCCGTGCGGTGTTCGTGGTCTCTGGCGACGGCGCTCGCGAGGTTTTGGCAAAACTCAGCCCGGCTGATCTTCGACCCGCGACGTTTGGACCGGGGGAGATGCGGCGCACGCGGCTTGCGCAGGTCGCCGCTGCCTTTTGGATGCGCGAGGATGGCGCGTTCGAAATCATCTGCTTCCGGTCTGTCGCGGGCTATGTCTTCAACCTCTTGTCGAATGCCGCAGAGCCGGGGACGCTGCCGGGCCATTTTTAGGCGCACGCGCGCTACTTCTTAAGACAAGGTCTGATCCCTGGCCGCGTGTAAGTGAAGCGTGTGGGCAAGAAACCATGCGCGCGTGGCATCGTTCGCGGGCAGAAGGGTTTCAATTCGAAGATCATCCAGCGCGGCTTCGGCGCTCATACCGATTGTGGCGATAAGCGAGAAAAGCTCAAGTTCGGCGTCATCGATCAGAAATTGTATCGTAAGGACCGGGGCGCTTCGGTTCGTGCCGACCAAGCTCATGAGCGGACCCACGCCCGGTATCTGTAAAAGCTCCGCGTGCATCGCCTTTGCTTCCCGGTCATGCGGTCGCCGCGCCACCTCAAGCTCGAAAAGGCGCATCAGACCGCGCGCGGTTTCGTCCCAGTTCCGGATGCTGTCGCGAACGGGACCGGGCGTCAGAAACTCGCGAAGCAGGTTCGGACCGCCCGTTCCGCCGATCTTGGTGAGAAACGCTTGGGCGGGTTCGTTGGCTCGCAGAACGGTCCAGATCCGATCGATAAGCACGGCCGGATAGGGCGCGTGGCTTTGCAGAATGTGATCGATCGACGCTTCTATTGCGCCAAGCGTGGCGTCATCCCACCGCTCGCGGGTCGAGCGGGCGGCAAAACCCGCGGAAAGGAACATGGCGTCGACTTCGGCGGCCGGCATTTTCAACGCTTCAGCCAATTGTGAGATCGCAAACCGGCTTGGGTTCGAGCGGCCTGTCTCAAGAAAGCTGACATGTCGCTGCGACGGTCCGGCCCGCATCGAAAGCTCCAACTGGCTTAGCCTGCGCCGAGAACGCCAAGTCTTGAGGAATGCGGGAAAAGCCGGGTCGCGGTCATTGGGATTGTAGCTCATGGGAGAAAGCTTGGCGGGTCGCGGGGCATTGGTCGATTACCTTTGACGTAATTGCGACGATCTGTGCGGCGGTCAATTTGGTCTGCGAAATCAGCCCAAGAAGGACACATCCCGCTATGAAAACCATGAAAGTCGCGCGTACGTTCGTCCTCCTGAACGCGGTGTTTTCGCTGGTGATGGGGGCTTGGTTTTTGATCGCGGCCGATCCCGTCGCCGGATGGCTATTCGCGGCACCAACATCCCCGCTGTCAACCGTGATCCGCGTCCTCGGGATTGGATTGATTCTTTTCAGCGCCTCTCTGATCGTGTTGGCAACCGACCGTTTCGCGACACCGCGCAAGGTGGTGCTGGTGTCGGCTATGGATACGCTTTGGGTGGTTGGCAGCGGCGCGCTGTTGCTTGTGGGCGGTCATCTCTTTTCGCCAGTCGGTCAGGTCGCGATTGCGCTTGTCGCGGCATGCGTTGCGGCCCTCGCCACCGGCCAGTATCTGGGTGTGCGCACATATGTTCCGCCCCGAAGTCAGGCGTCGGTGAAGATTTCGGGGGAAGAATTCTCGTTCAGGTGTCCCGGTCTGTCGACGCGCCGCAAAGCACAGTCTGGCAGGTTATGAGCAACCACGCGGGGTATGCCGATGTCGCCAACAACCTCTCCGAGGTCGATATAGTCGCGGGTGAGGGCTTGGGGATGCAGCGCCGCTGCTACGGACCCAAGGGTGAGAACTGGTTAGAGACCTGCAATCTCTTTGAGAGCGGCCAGGCATATGGATTTAAGGTCCATACAGAGGCCGAGGACTATCGTTACCCGCTTTCTGATCTGCAGGGTGAGTGGTCGGTGGAACCGATGCAAACCGGTTCGAAGTTTACCGTCCGGCTTGAGGCGACCCTGAAAGGCAATGCGATCGGGCAGGCTGCTTTAAGGGCTTTGGCAAAGCGCAAATATCGGGCAGTGCTTGCAGATCTGGCCGATGGTTGGGCCGCGCGGATGGAGCGCGCCGCCAACTCGTGACCGGGCGCGCGGCCGCTAACGACCAGGCGGCGCGTTCGAAGTGATCTGCTTCCGGTCTGTTGCAGGCCACCTTTTCGACCTGTTGTCGAATGCGGCACATCCGGGAACGCAACCGGACACCTCAAGGCTGCGGGACTTGCCCCTTTGCGGGGCGCCCGAGTTATGAAATCCTCTGTGCGGCTGCCTGTGTTTCCGGCGTCAGACTAGGCGTAAGCTGTGCAACGAATGGGGCCCCAGACCATGACGGAGAATTCCATGCCAGAAATCGTGTCGGCGGGCCGCCTGCGAAAGTCACCGTTCTTCGAGGCCACCGTTGCGGAAGGTGCGGAATCCCTTTTGACCTATAACCGTATGCTGATCCCGCGGGGCTATGGCGACCGAGAGGCCGAATACTGGCGGTTGATCGAAGGTGTGTCGATGTGGGACGTCGCTGTTCAACGTCAGGTTCAGCTAAAGGGTCCCGACGCGGCGCGGCTGGCGCAGGTGCTGTGCGTACGGGATCTCTCGAAACAGCAGATCGGGCAGGGAAAATACGTTGCGCTGTGTGATCACAGGGGCGTGCTGATAAACGATCCGATAGCGCTCAAGCTGGCAGATGATTGCTATTGGCTCTCGATTGGCAATTCCGACATCTGGTTCTGGGCGCGATGTGTCGCGGGCGAGCGTGGGTTCGATGTCGACATTAGCGAGCCTGACGTTTCGCCGCTCGCGGTACAAGGTCCGCAAGCGGAGAATGTCGTGGCTGCCCTGTTAGGCGACTGGGTCCGCGACCTGAAGTACTTCTGGTTCAAAGATGCCGCGGTCCAGGGTATCCCGCTAAAGGTCGTGCGTGCAGGTTGGTCGAAACAGGGCGGTTTCGAGTTGTTTTTGTTAGACGGAAAAAAGGGCACGCGGCTTTGGGAATTGGTGCGCGAGGCAGGCGCGCCCTTTGGGATCGGACCCGGATATCCCAATCCGTCAGAGCGTACCGAAAGTGGTTTGCTGAATTGGGGCGTGGACACGGATGAGATGACGAACCCGTTCGAAGTTCGCTTGGAAAGGTTTATCGACCTTGACATTCCAGACGATGTGATCGGCGTGGAAGCCCTGCGCCGGATCAAGGCCGACGGCCCCAAACGGCACCAGCTTGGGATCGTCCTTAGCGTGCCCGAAGAACCAGAACAGCAGGCAACGTGGCTGCCGCTTTGGAAAGAGGGTGCGCAAATCGGCCATATGACACATCAGGCATGGTCCTATCGCCTGAAGCGTCTGATCGGATATGCGCTTGTGTCGGTCGTGGCACGGCCAGGCGATCCTGTTCAAGTTCAGAAAGACGGCGCGACCGTAGAAGGTGTGTTGGTCGACATCCCCTTTATATAATCTGCTCCGGCGGATCAGGGCGGGCGACGTCTGCCACGACAGGTCGCCCGGCATGCCATGGGCGCTAACCAGAAGGTACAGGTGCGGATATTTCCGGTTATCCGCCCTACAACTGGTCATCAGACCGCGCAGATCGGCAAACTGGTACTTGATCGCCCCTTGACCCCGGGTGCGCTCCGGCACAGGTATGCGGCAGATTGACCGACCAGAAAGGGTGTCCCCATGGCCTTCGAACTTCCCGATCTTCCTTATGCCCATGACGCGCTTGCCGCGAACGGCATGTCGCAAGAGACGCTGGAGTACCATCACGACCTTCATCACAAGGCCTATGTCGACAACGGCAACAAGCTGATCGCCGGGACCGAATGGGACGGCAAGAGCCTGGAAGAGATCATCGTTGGCACATACGAGGCTGGTGCGGTCGCGCAGAACGGTATCTTCAACAACATCAGCCAGCTTTGGAACCACAATCAGTTCTGGGAGATGATGGGACCGGGCGGCAGCGCGATGCCCGGTGAATTGGAAGCGGCGCTGACCGAGGCATTCGGTTCGGTTGACGAATTCAAGTCACAGTTCTCTGCCGCCGGTGCAGGACAGTTTGGTTCGGGCTGGGCTTGGCTTGTGAAAGACAGCGACGGATCGCTGAAAGTTACCAAGACGGAAAACGGTGTGAACCCGCTTTGCTTCGGGCAGACCGCGCTTTTGGGCTGCGATGTGTGGGAACACTCGTACTACATCGACTTCCGGAACAAGCGTCCCGCTTACCTGACGAACTTTCTCGATAATCTTGTGAACTGGGAAAACGTGGCGAGCCGTATGTAATCGGCCGGGCGCCGCGGTTGTTTCCAATTGCGGCGCCCACACGTTCCGCGGCGCGCGAAGTTGCGCCTTGTCCTACGTAACCTTTGACATTGGCCTCCGGCTACGCTTCCCTCGCGCACCTTAGGGGAGGGGTGGCATGTCTTGGTTGGAACGACCGAACTAAAAACAAGTGTCGAAAACCGCTACGGATCGCTCAGCGTATCCGGGTTTTCTGAAACAGATGCTCGGCGCATCGGGCGCTTGCGCGAGGCGGAGCTTCGCTACATGCGCGACAGTATGGAAGCTGCGCGGATCTTTTCAGCAGCGGGCAGGCCGCGGGCTGTGGACCGTTTCATAGGCCAGTGTCTTGCAGCGGCGCGCCGGGCGCGTCGTTTGGCACGACGGTTGGAGGACAGGGCAGTGGCGCGCATGTCTTAGGCGTCAAGCCCCTCGATTAGACCGGAAACGGTGTCGGCCATGTTTACGAACTGCGCGAGGCTCGGATCGGCAAAGCCCTCGTCGATGACATGTGCGACAAGCGCCTGAAGCGGATCCCAGTAGCCTGCGATGTTCAACAACCAGATGGGTTTGTTGTGAAGCCCGAGCTGCGCCCAGGTCAGCACTTCAAAGAACTCATCGAGTGAACCTGCACCGCCTGGCAGCACCACCACGGCATCGGCATTCATGAACATTACCTTCTTGCGCTCATGCATTGTTTCCGTTTCCACAAGCGTTGTAATGTCGGTTTTTCCCACCTCGCGAACCTTCAGATGAGTTGGAATGACGCCAAACGTGTCGCCACCTTCGGCCATTGTTGCGCTTGCGACGGCTCCCATCAGGCCGACGTCGCCAGCACCATAAACAAGCCTCCAGCCTTGTTTCGCGATCGCGCGTCCCAGGGCGTCGGCAGCGGTGCGAAACGCTGGGTTTTCGCCAAAGCGTGATCCGCAATAGACGCAGATCGAACGGGCAGGTACAGGCATGGCCGCGGCCTTTCAATGAGGTGCTTTGACCCCTGTTAGTGCCCTTGATAGGGTCGCTCAAGCGCGTTCAGGTGGGGACCTGTCCGCAAAGGGACATGAAATGGCTGCAAAATCCGCTGCGGTGGCGGGAACCACCGGAAAATCAGTTCTGGCAGGGGCCTTAGCAGCGCTTGCGGTCGCTGCTGCTGGACTGGCTGTTTACTGGCAAGTCACGCCGCCGGCCGAGGTGGAAAAGCCGGTTGCTGAAACCGGCGGCTCTGCCGGCGAGGAGGCGGATGCCGCCGTTTCCGAGACTACCGTCGAGAAAGAGACAGAGACGGCCGGCGGTCCCGCCGATGGGGTCGATCAAGCGGAAGGCACTGGGGAGGCTGCGGTTCCCGATGCCGAAGATAGCGCATCTGTCCCCGAGGCAGTCGCCGGCGAAACGGCTGTCGAAGAGACCGCATCTACCCCGCCAACGCCAGACGCACCCGGAGAGGCGGACGTGGCTGCAACGGAAGGCACCGCGGGCGTAACGCCCAGCGTACCGTTGCCCGACGCCCCTGCGCTTCCCGCGCCAAGCTTCGACCTGGTCCGGGTCGAGCCTGACGGACGGGCACTGATCGCGGGCCGGTCAGCGCCTGGGACGCGGGTCGAGGTCACGGTCGATGGCGAGGTGATTGCGGACACAACTGCCGATGCCAGCGGAGGCTTTGTGGCCCTTGCCGATCTTGGACGCTCTGACGCGCCGCGGGCATTGGCGCTGCGCGCACTTGACGGAAACGGCGGAGAGTCGGCATCGGACGGTGTTGTTGTCCTTGCCCCAAGCCCCGTGGCAACGGCTGAAGCGAACACAGAGCCCGACACCATTTCGGGCGACGGAACTGTTGAGACTGCTGGAAACGATGGTGTCGCGGCCACAGACTCTGGTCCGGAGACTGAAGAATCGGTAGTTGAAGAATTGGCATCTGACGCTAGCGAGGCGTCACCAGACCAAGGTGCAGAGACAGCATCGGACGGTTTGGCCGAGCAAGACACGCAGACAACTGCCACAACCGCCGCCTCTTCCGAACCCGCCGCCCCCGCCGTGATCATCGCAGACAGCGATGGGGTACGCGTCCTTCAGGACAGTGGCGGTGCCGGCCCTGAGGTGACCGAAAACGTGGTAATCGACGCGATCACCTATGACGAAAGCGGCGAGGTTGCGTTGTCAGGTCGGGCCCCTGCGCAAGGTCAGGTGCGCGTCTATGTCGACAACGCACCCGTCGAGATTGGCGAGGTCGGACCAGGCGGCCAATGGCGCGCGGAATTGCCGGAAGTCGATACCGGTGTCTACACGCTACGCGTGGATCAGATTGGCGCTGACGGCACTGTGCTGTCGCGAGTCGAAACCCCGTTCCAACGCGAAGCACCGGAGGCCATCCAGGCACTAGCGCTTGCGTCCGGAGGGCCCACCGCGCGCACGCGGATCGATCTTGTCACAGTCCAGCCTGGCAACACTCTATGGGGGATCTCGTCGAATTCCTATGGCGACGGGCGGCTTTTCGTTCAGCTTTTCGAAGCGAACCGCGACAAGATCCGCGATCCCGATCTTATCTATCCCGGCCAGGTCTTTTCGATCCCGAACTAGGTCCGGATAGGGCCGGACATGGTGGTCAGGGTCTGGCCATTCCCGCTGCGTGCGCTTAGGGTACACCGGTTGCAACGCAGGCATCCCCGGTGACCGACAAACAGGAATTCGACGCCGCCGCCCGCCGGTCCGGCTGGCGGACGATCCGGAAGGTTTCACCATACCTTTGGCCTGATGACTACCCTTGGGTGAAACGTCGCGTGGTGTTCGCGCTTCTGGCGTTGTTCTTGGCAAAACTGGTCGCCGTGGGCACGCCGTTTCTTTACAAAGGCGCTGTCGACAAACTGGCGGGTGACGGCACCGACGCCGCCTGGATGCTTGGGGCGGGGGCGGTCGGGCTGACGGTCGCCTACGGTATGGCGCGTTTGATGACTGTGGGGTTCCAGCAGATCCGCGACGCTGTTTTTGCCGCAGTAGGTCAACGTGCTTTGCGACAACTGGCGCTGGAGACCTTCCAACACATTCATGCCTTGTCGTTGCGGTATCACATCACGCGAAAGACCGGAGGATTGAGCCGGATTATCGAACGCGGGGTTAAGGGCGTCGACTTTCTTCTTCGGTTCATGGTGTTTTCCGTCGGGCCACTGGTTCTTGAACTCACAATGATCGCTGTCGTGCTGGCAGTCGTTTTTGATGTTATCTACCTCGCTGTCGTCGTCATGACCGTCGCCATCTACATCAGGTTCACCTTCAAAGTGACCGAGTGGCGGGTGCGCATCCGCAAAGAGATGAACGACCAAGACACCGATGCAAACCAGAAGGCCATCGACAGTCTTCTAAATTTTGAGACGGTCAAATACTTCGGCGCAGAGAGCCGCGAGGCAGTGCGATACGACGCGGCGATGGCTGGCTATGAAAGGGCCGCGCTGAAGACGGTCTACTCGCTGACGTTTCTGAATGTCGGTCAGTCGTTCTTGATTACCTCGGGCCTTGTTGCCGTGATGGTGATGGCGGCAAACGGCGTGGCGCGCGGCGATTTGACTGTCGGCGATTTCGTAATGGTCAATGCCTACATGATCCAGATAACGGCACCTTTGGATTTGCTGGGGTATGTCTATCGTGAGATGCGGCAATCGCTGATTGACATGGGTGAAATGTTCGATCTGTTGGAACAACCCCGCGAAATCAGCGACAAGCCAGATGCGACAGCGCTCGTAGTTGATGGCGGACGCATCGATTTCGATGATGTGCATTTCGGGTACGAAGCGGCACGACCAATCCTGAAGGGTGTGACGTTATCCGTTGAGGCCGGGCAGCGGGTTGCTATTGTTGGACCATCCGGATCCGGCAAGTCGACAATCGGAAGACTTTTGTTCCGGTTCTACGACGTCAATGGCGGAGCACTGCGCATCGATGGACAGGACGTGCGGGACATCACGCAGGTGTCGCTTCACGAGGCGATTGGCGTGGTGCCGCAGGACACGGTGCTGTTCAACGACACGATCCGTTACAATATCGCCTACGGGCGGGCCGACGCAACCTTCGCTGAGATCGAGGCCGCAGCGCGTGCCGCGAAAATCCATGATTTTGTTTCTGCGCTTCCAGAAGGATATGAGACGACGGTCGGGGAACGCGGGCTGAAGCTGTCAGGGGGCGAGAAACAGCGGGTCGGGATTGCGCGAACCCTGCTGAAAAACCCGCCGATCCTGCTTCTTGACGAGGCGACGAGTGCCTTAGATACCGAGACCGAGCGCGACATCCAAGCAGAGTTGAATGCAATGGGAAAGGGCCGGACGGTATTGGTCATCGCGCACCGACTGTCGACCATCGTCGATGCAGATCTGATCGTGGTGCTCGAGGCCGGAGAGATTGTCGAGCGTGGGACCCATGACGAACTTTTGGCAATGGGCGGCCGCTATGCCAATCTCTGGGCGCGTCAGGCCGCCGAACAGGATGCCGCTTAGTCGTCCCGCGTATCTTAGCGGAGGTAGTCTTCACAGGTCGCGCGCGCACCGCCCGCGCTGTCACAAGACGCATTGAATGCGCTCAACAGAATGTTTGTGAGCGCCAAGTCAAATTCGGTACGAGTCCGCAACTTCTGTATTGTCGTATCGTAAGCGACACTGCTGTTCACGCTGAAGGCAAAGGGGCGCTGTCTGTTTTTGTCCCAGATGTATTCGGCTTCTTCGGGCGCGAGTTCCCGGTTGTGGAAATCGGTCCACTTCATTGTCACGCGTCCTCGTCCATCGATCTCGTTGGGATGGGTGTGCTGGACGATGATCGTCTCGATCCGGTAGGGTTGGAGCGCGCCTGCGATCCCATCACATCCGTAGCTGGCAGTCACATTGAGTTTCAGCAGCCTATTTGGATCGAATTTGCCTTCGGTGTCCGGTTTGACCACTCGAAGCTCATAAAGCCGGATCTCGGTGTCCGGCTCGCCGACGAGGACGATGTTCTCTTCCCCGGCCTCGGTCTCGAAACCCGCCGCAAACTTTGCCTTGAACCAGTCAAGAAGCCCGACTTCCGCTTCGACTCCAATTTCGGCTTTGACGGCCTCGGTGTCGTAGGTCTTTCGGGCCACGCCGCATGGCTTGCGTGCCTGCGCCAACTCGCGTCGTCCTAGAAATGCGTATCGCGGCCAGGGTTCCAACAAGTCGGACAGAACGCCTTGACGTTTCATCTCTTCAAATCGCTCCAGGCCCAGATAGCCAACGCGTTCCTGATTATCCTCGGTGATGAAGAAACGGAGCGTGACGATCCTCTCGTCCAGATCGCGTTCGCTCAGCATGGCCCAGGACTTCGAAACAGAAATTCCATCATCTTCGCTGCACTTCAATTCGTCCGTCGCGGCGCAAATGAAGGTGTCCTGATGAAAGATAACGTCCGCTTCGCCAAGGTTCACGGAAAATGGGCGTTTACTAACTTCATCGTTCTCGACCAGAAGAACCTGCCCGAATTGGGTGATGTACGTTCCGTAACGCTCTGGAGAAGATACATTTTTTGGTTCGTGCTCAGGATCAAGATCGATCGGATAAAGCAGCGTACCATTTGGCAGATAGGTCGCCCGAACGCGCTTTAGTCCCGGGACGTCGTTCTCGCGGAACTCGAAGGCATAAACGCCTCCGAGCAGGTAGTGCGGCCCACTAAGGTCGTTGAAGTATTTGAGTGGAAGATCGGCCGATACCGAAGAGGCGGCGAATAGCATTGCCGCACCAACCCAGGAAAACAGCCCAATCTTCATTCCAGATCCCCGCTTGAAACACCGCGACACTACCATGGCGTTAGTGGACATGGCAATTTACGAGGTGGACGGGAAGGTGATGCGCCCAGCGGCTAGTCTTGCAGATCGGCCCAAGTTTCTTTCGAGAACCGAAGATAGCCATCGCTCACCCGCTTCAGATGGGGCGTGGCAATCTCGTGCAGAGCTGGCAGCCGATGAAACGGAACCGTGGGCCAGGCGTGGTGTTCTGCGTGATAGGGCATGTTCCACGCGAGGAATCGAACGGTTCGGTTCGTCAGCGTCGTCCTTGTATTGTCGAACATGTCGGCCACAGCGGGGCATCGCCCGTGTTCCGCCAGAAGGTAAAGCCGCAGGACAGGAAACCCCACCAGAAGCGGCAATAGCCAAAGCCAGAACAGGATAGGGGACACAAGCACTGTGAACGCCGCCAGGAACACATAAACGGCCAGCATTGCAACGGCTTCCCGCTGTATCCGGGGCCGCGCACGGCCCGAAATGTACTCCGCATCGTCCCCGCCACCGGCATTGACAAGAAGCGTCCTCAGCTTTGCGCGCCAATAGTCTGCGCCTGCGAGATACCAAACAAACGCGCGCCAGGTCTCTGGCTTCTTTGAGCCTTCCAACTCTGGATCATGTTCGGGATCGTTCGTGTGGCGGTGATGCGCCATATGGAACGCACGAAACCATTCAAATGGCTGGAACAGGATCAATCCGGTCAGATGGCCAAGCGCTTCATTCAGCCAAGGCGTGCGAAACGGTGTTCGGTGCGTGCATTCGTGTTGCAGCGTGAACAGAAAAGCGAGGGCGATACCCAAGGGCAGAATTGCCAATGGCCAGAACGGCAGATCCAAGCCGACCCAAACCGCCAGCACCGCGATTGCGCCTGCGTGCCCCGCCAGGTGCCGCAATCCAGGACCATCGGCGGTCTCTGTCAGACGCGCCCTTTCCCTTGGTGTGATCGAAGACAGGAAGGTCTTGTGATCCATGGCACCCTTGTTCCGCGGGCAGATTTCGCGCTTTTGCCGCCACACTTAGCGGATCTTCCGCCTGTTCTGCCCAACTTCTGCCGGATTTACCGGTAGATTGTTTCGCTACACAAGATAGCGAGGCTCAAAATGCGTCCAATGATCCGCAGCGTCTTTGTCCTGTCAATTTTCGGCGTCCTCGCCGCGCATGTGTCTTCGGGCGCGCTCTATCTGTTGTTGGAAGGGACGGCAGCGATGTCCTTGCTGGACAGCGCCCTTCATAGTCTCTTGATCGGGCCGTTCGGCCGCGAAGTGGCAGTTTATTCGCTGATTGGCCTTGGCGGGCTTCTTGCGCTTTTCGTTTACGTTACCGCGCAGGCATCCCAACGTCACGGACGCGGCCAAAGTTACTCGACCTGGTAAGCCGTTGCGCGAAGCGGCTTGCGCGGCCTACTCGGCCGCGCGCAGCGGTGCAGCAGGCGTGGGGTCGATGATCGCTTCCTCCTCGACCGGCTGAGGCGCGGTGTCCCACAGGATTTCCGGAGCGGCAATCCGGCGCGCAGCACGCTGTAGCGCCCAGTCTTGCGCCGCGCGGCTGGCCCGGCCCATGCTGAGTCGTTCCAAAGCACGTGCAATCCACTTGGCATAGGTGACCACCCAGACCCTGAGAGCCAGCATTGAAGGTGTGAAAACCAGCGTAAGGACGGTCGCAATACCAAGGCCGAACACAACCGCCGTCGCAAGCTGTTTCCACCAAAGCGCTGTCGGGCTGTCGATCGAGTATCCGCCACCAATGAAGTCCAAAGACAGTCCGAACATCATGGGTGCTAGACCCGCCATCGTGGTGATCGTCGTCAAAAGCACCGGACGTATGCGCTGTTCTGCAGTCCTCACGATCGCCTCGATCCGGGGCATATAACGCGAGAATTCCTGATAGGTATCAATCAGCACGATGTTATTGTTCACCACGATACCCGCAAGTGCGACGATGCCGGTCCCGGTCATGATGATCGAAAACGGCTGATTCCAGACCAGCATTCCGATCAGGACGCCGGTGGTCGATAGCACGACGGCCAGAAGCACAAGTATTGCGTTGTAGAAAGAATTGAACTGCGCAAGCAGGATGATGAACATTAGGCCAAGGGCCCCCGCAAAAGCCGACATCAAGAATTGTCCGGATTCCTCCTGATCCTCCTGGTCGCCTGTCCATTCCCAGTCGATCCCAAAGGGCAGGGGTCTTTCGCTTTCGATCCAATCGGTTATATACGCGATCCGCTCATTCGGGTTCATCGGGACCCCAGCTTCGGTCACAAGACCCGCAGTGACATCTGCCTTCACGTCAAGGTAGCGGGACTGGTCGACCCGATCTATCTGTGCCAGCCGGTCAACCGGGGCGCGTGTAATGAAGTTCGACAATGGCACCAGCCCATCATTGGTGCGGATGCGCAAGGAATCGAGTGTGGTTAGGACCCTGTCCTCTTCTGGCAGGCGCACGCGAATGTCGATCTCTTCATCCGAGCTGTCCACCCGCATCGTGTCCAGAAGAATACCCCGAGTCACGAGCTGGATCATTGCCCCGACAGTGGCAACATCGGCGCCATAACGTCCTGCTTGTTCCACATCGACGTCGATTTGCCAGTCGATACCCGGCAGTGGCCGTGTATCCTCGATGTCAATCAGTCCCTCGGTTGCCTCGAACTTGTCGCGTGCAATGGCCACGGCCTCGCGCAAGGCTGCAGGGTCGTCACCCTTAAGCCGCAGATGCACTGGCTTGCCCTGCGCCGGACCTTGGGCAAGGTTCAGGATCTCTGTGTATATACCGGGGATCTCGTTCATCCGGGTCTGAAGGACATTCAGAACCGCGTCGCCATCATAAACAGGGTCGACAATGGTCCGCGTGAAAGGAATGCCAAATATTCCATCCATTCCAAGGATCTGCATAGGAACCTGGGTGGTTGGTCGGTCTTCCCAGGGGATAAGTTCGATCTGGACTTGTCCGATCGTGTCACGCGGACCACTGGCGCCGCCGGTATTGTTGTTCAACCCCCCGGCACCTGCAAAAGCAAATGCGGAATCGATGCCATCGATTTCCAATATCACATTCTCGACCTGACGCACCAAGGCGTCTTTCTCGTCGACTGACAGGTTGCCGCGTGCTCGAACGTAGACGATGGCCTGCTCGGGCTCGTTCTCGACAAAGAACTCAACACCATTGTTGTTCTGACCATAGTATCCGAACGTCGCGATGACGAAGCCAACTACTGCTGCAATCGCCACAAGAGGCATCACGGGGTTTCCGGCGATTAAGCGAATGAACCGCCCAAAGGCAGTCCGGCGATAGCCCCCATCAATCCGTTGGCGGTGGCGTTCGATCCGGGCGGCGCCGAGCGTGACGGACGAGGCGACCGCCGCGCCAAGAAACAAAATAATCCCGAAGAAAGTGGCGGCGAACCCGACCCCTTCTGGCAATAGGTAGCCAGGGTTCAGGATTTGCATCGCCCCGAGGAACATTGCGTAGAGCGAAACCGGCACCAATGCAGCACAGGCCCACCATGGAAGCCGCGCCTTCAGCCAGGTCGACCCCCCTTCAAAGCTACGGCTCATCCGGCCCGCGACGCCGCCCATTACAGGCAGATAGATCAGGGCCACCACAAGCGACGCGGACAGAACGAAGATCAAGGTCACTGGTAGCATGCCCATAAACTGGCCGGGAACACCGGGCCAGAACAGCATAGGCAGGAATGCACAAAGCGTCGTCGCGGTGGACGAAACAATGGGCCAGAACATGCGTTTTGCCGCCTCGACATACGCGCGCATCGGACCCGATCCTTCGCGGATGCGCCGGTCGGCATACTCGACCACAACAATTGCGCCATCGACAAGCATGCCGACTGCAAGGATCAACCCGAACATTACGATATTTGACACTGCAACTTCCATGACCGCGAGGAACGCGAAACAAAGAAGGAACGAGGTTGGAATAGCGAACCCCACAAGCAGCGCAGAACGCGAACCTAGAGCGGCCAATACGACAATCATCACAAGCGCAACCGCCGTCAGAACCGAACCTTCAAGCTGACTCACCATCGACTTGATGATCCGGCTGTGGTCATTCGACGTTCCAACCTCGATGGCCGTTTGCAACTCCACGGGCCACGTCGCCCGCTCGGCGGCGACCTCGGCCTTTATCAATTCGGCCGTGTCAATGATGTTGAAGCCTTTCCGCTTCACGACCTGCAGCGCGACAGTGTTCTCGCCGTTGAAGCGGGCGGTGCCGTCGCGGTCTTCGAACGTCAGTCGGATGTCGGTCAGATCGCCAAGCGTTACAACCCGGTCGCCGTCCACCTTGACCGGAAGGTTGAAGACGTCACGGGGCTCGCTGTACGAGGCTGGGATCTTCACGCCGAACGCGCCGGTTGCTGACTCAATCTCGCCCGCTGCGATCAG
Source organism: Pseudomonadota bacterium (assembly GCA_038744785.1). Classification (GTDB taxonomy): domain Bacteria; phylum Pseudomonadota; class Alphaproteobacteria; order Rhodobacterales; family Rhodobacteraceae; genus Ovoidimarina. The sequence goes on along the minus strand of JBCDLX010000022.1, from coordinate 49,822 downwards.
TTGGTTATTGTTAACGACGACCTCGACCAACTCATCCGCGGTGATATTGTAGGCTTCAAGACGCAATGGGTCGATCACGACCTCAAGCATCTCATCGCGGTGGCCTGCAAGCTCCGCGTCCAGGACCGGCTCCAAACCTTCGAGCCTGTCTTGCAAGTCCTTGGCGATCCGCAACAGCGTGCGTTCTGGGACCGGGCCAGACAGGTTTACGATGATGATCGGGAACTCCGAGAAGTTGATCTCGGAAATCGAGTAGCGTTCGAATCCATCCGGGAACTCTGCTTCCGCCGCGTCCATCCGATCGCGGACATCGGCCATAATCTTTGTCTTGTCCCAGCCGAAGTCGAACTCTAGCACAACGTTGGCATAGCCTTCGGCGGCGGTCCCGAGCATCTCTTTCAGGCCGTCGAGATCGGAGAGCTCGGTCTCCATCGGCTTTACGATCAGCTTCTCGGAATCTTCCGTCGAGATTCCCGGAAAGGGAACCGACACAACCAGCGCAGGGATTTCAATATCGGGCTCGCCCTCTTTCGGAAGGCCGACATAGCTGAAGCCTCCGGCCAGAAGCGACAGGATGATAAACGCAATGATCATCCGGGCCCGACCGGCGGCCCAGTCGACGATACCCGTCATTCTACGGCTCCCTGATAAGTGGGTTCGACCGGAACACCATCGGTCACATACTCCTGTCCGACAACAATAACATCAGCACTTTCACCCAGCCCCGTCACCCATATTCCTTCAACCGAGTCGCGCAAGACGGAAATCGGTGCAAAGGCAGCGGTCTTGTTTTCCGCAACCACCCGAACGCCAAGCCGCCCATCATTATCGAGCGTCAGTGCAGATTGCGGCAAAAGATGCGCCTCTGCGCCGTCCGAGGCGACAATAATTTCAGCCGTTTGACCGTCGCGGATCGTTTCTTCACTGTTTTCGACTCGAACCTCGACGCGGAACGTCCGGGTGTTCGGATCGGCAGAGCGGGACAGAAACGACACACGGCCCAGCACCTCGCGACCCGACGCCAGACGCGCACTGGCTGCCGCGCCAAGGGTTACGCGATCAACCTGTGTCTCAGGGACAAAGCCCACAAGTTTTAGGGGGTTGAGCTGGATCACTGTTGCACACAATGATCCGGGCTGCAGTAGCGCGCCAAGTTCGGCTGCGTCGGATTCCAGAAGCCCGCCAAAAGGCGCAAGGATTTCCAAGCGCTCCAGTTCCCGCTCGGCGGCCGCGACCGCCGCTTCGGCAGATTGGATGCCCGCCTTGGCGGCTTCAACACCCGAGACCGCGGACTGGATGCTGGCCCGCGCGCCTTCGAGCGAGGATTCGGCCGAGATCACTCCGGCTTCCGCCCCTTCGACTTGGCTTTCTGCTGATGCGATCGAGGCACGTGCACCCTCAATGCGGCTACGAGCCGTTTCGACCTCGGACTTCGCGCCCTCGACGGCGGAAACGGCGGATTGAATGCCGGCCCTTGCGCCTTCGATCTGTGAATTCGCGGATTGAATCTGCGCCCGCGCGGCCTCGCGGGCTGCTTCAGCAGAGGCCACGCGGGTATCCGAGGCGAATCCACCTTCGCTTAGCCGGCTTGCGGCATTCACATTTATCATCGCTTCACGGAACCTCGCGTCGGCCTCGATCACCCGGGCTTCGGCTTCGGGCAAACGAGTGCGGGCCTCGACCAGCGCAGCTTCAGCGGCCGGTACGCCTGCTTCGGCTTGCAAAAGGTCCGCTTGGGCGGCGGGAAGGCCAGCTTTTGCCTCCGAAAGGCGTGCCTCGGCCTCGGGCACGCGGGCTCGGGCTTCGGTGATCAGGGCCTGGGCGGCAGGCAGGGCAGCGCGGGCTTCAGCCAAACGGGCTTCGGATTCCGGAAGCCGGGATTGTGCCTCAGCCAACAACGCCTTTGCTTCGGCAAGATCGACTTCGCGCGTGCCAGGATCAATGCGACAAAGCAATTCGCCTGCTTCGACGTAGGCACCTCTGCGCAGAGGTTCGCTGATCACCCGGCCCGAGGTCTCCGCGCGGACGTCGACTTGCCGTGCGGCTTCTGTGCGGCCCCTTAGAATCACTGCACTGTCCACCTGATCGGCGAGCGACCGTCTTGCGACGACTGAGATCCTCTGTGTTGCGTCTTCGGGCTCGGCGGCGGGAGCGTCCTCCTCGCTTGACGCAACGGTTGGTTCGGATGCGTCGCGCCCTGATAGCGAAAACAGCGCATCGCGCTGCAAAACGAAGAAATAGAGGGCGACAATGACCACTGCCGCGGTCAGAATAGAAATAAGTCTCATCGTCAGTCTTTCTTGCTGAACGACAGGTCGTCAGCTCCAATTCGTGCACTTCGGCTCGTTGGCTTCGTTCCTGATACGCGTCGAAAGCGCAACTGGATCGCCGAAGTAATCTGAACCGTTCAGTTCAATTTAATCCATCGTGCCGATACCTGCAAGTCTGATTGCGGTCGCGTGCAGCGGATCTGCGCTCAATCGTGTTGTCTGACAATGCCCTATGCAGCCTTGTCCCAAGGGGGGTGTTGCGGGTATCAGGGCGCGACTTGATGCAGCGGGGCGAGACAAACGTGGCAAGCGAAGACAGTTTCATCAACGAAGTCACCGAGGAGGTCCGCCGCGACAAACTGTTCGGCTACTTGCGCAAATACGGCTGGATCGCCGTAGTGGCCGTGGTTGCGCTTGTCGGCGGAGCGGCGATCAACGAATGGCGTAAGGCGCAAGCACGATCCGACGCCGAAGCGCGCGGGGACGCGGTACTGGCCGCGCTTGAAGCCGATACACCCGGTGCACGGGCCACAACGCTTGCCGGGATTGAAGCAGAGGCGGATGCGGCTGCACTTCTTGCAATGCTCGCCGCTGCACAGGCCGAAGACGATCCGACATCGCGCGCGGCGGCGCTGGACCGGCTTGACGCGCTTGCAGCCGACCCTGACGTGGCGCAGGTTTATCGTGATCTGGCCGCACTGAAGGCGGTCACGCTACGCGGCGATGCGCTACCACCGGATGAGCGGCTGTCGCGGCTGTCGGGGCTGACGATCCCGGGCGCACCTTACCGGCCCTTGGCGTTAGAGGCGACGGCGCACGCCCATGTCGCGGCAGGCGACACCGAGGCCGCGCTCCAGGTTCTGACGGATCTTTTGTCGGACGCGGAAGCAACCCAAGGCTTGCGCAATAGGGTCTCGCAGTTGATTGTAGCCCTTGGCGGTGAAGTGGAGGCGGGATAACCGCACAATGGCGCCACGGGGACAAGGAAGGGCTGACGCATGACTGGCAGATGGGCGGCGCTCGCAGGCTTATGTATTGCGCTCGCGCTGGCAGGTTGCACCCGTGAAAACATCTTGGTTGGCGAACGGTTAGATCTGCGAGCGCCGTTGGATCTACCCCCTACCGAAACGACAGCGAGTCGTTCAACGGCATTTTCTGCTCCGGCTCAGCAGCGGACCACGTCATGGACGCACCGGGCCGCCAATCCGGTTAACCGCCCGCCTAACGCGGCCCTGTCAGGAAACCCGCAGCTGATATGGAGCCGTCCGATCGGATCAGGTAACGACCGTCGGCACAGGATTACAGCAGACCCAGTCGTTACAGGCGGTCGCATCTTTACGCTCGACAGCCGCGCGACGGTCACGGCAACGTCTGCAAATGGCCAGACGCTTTGGTCCGTCGATCTGACACCACTGAACGAGCGTGAAGACGACGCCTCGGGGGGCGGGCTTGCGACCGACGGAACCCGGATCTTTGTCACCACAGGATTTGGGCGGTTGACGGCGCTTGATGCGTCTAACGGGGCCGAGATCTGGGTACAACGTCTTGGGGCCGCATCATCATCTGCGCCAACGGTGGATGGCGGTACTGTTTTCGTGGTTTCCACTGATAGTCGCGGCTGGGCGGTGGATGCGCGCACCGGTCGCGTGCAGTGGGAGACCGCTGGCTTGCCAAGCCCATCAGGCGTCGTCGGCGGTGGATCTCCGGCAGTTTCAGCGGGGCGTGTGTATTTACCCCTGAACTCGGGTGAGCTCTTGTCGGTTTTCAGGCAATCGGGTTTGCGAATCTGGAACACGTCTGTCTCGGGCCGACGCCTTGGCCGCGTCTATGCAAGGATTACCGATGTCACAGGTGATCCAGTGATCGTTGGCGATACGATCTATACAGGCAATCCCTCTGGGCGGACCATGGCGCTTGAAGTCGCGTCAGGCGAGCGGCTCTGGACGGCGGATTATGGCGCGCTTGGTCCGCCAGTTGTCGCTGGCGGTTCGGCTTTTGTTATTTCGGATCGAAATGAACTGGTGCGCCTCGATGCCGCAACGGGCGCACTGGTCTGGTCCGTGGAGCTGCCGTACTTCGTGAAGGAGCGTCCGCGCCGCCGCGAGGCGATTTTTGACCACTACGGGCCGACACTCGCCGGAAGTCGTCTTGTGGTGGTCTCGGGGGACGGTCAGATGCGGCTTTTTAGTCCCCAGACGGGCGCACTTGTCGGGGCTGTCGAGGTTCCCGGTGGTGCCGCATCACTTCCGGCCGTGGTCGGGGGTACTCTCTATGTCGTTTCCGGCAACGGGCAGCTTCACGCCTACCGCTAGACCGGTTAGAACGCGCGCTTCGAATCACCGAAAGCGACCATTATGAGCATCACGCTCGCCATTGTTGGCCGTCCGAATGTGGGCAAATCTACGCTGTTTAACCGGCTCGTGGGCCGAAAACTGGCGCTAGTCGACGACCAGCCGGGTGTGACGCGCGACCTGCGCGAAGGTCAGGCCAAGCTAGGCGATCTGCGGTTCACGGTGATCGATACAGCAGGTCTGGAAGAGGCAACCGACGAAAGTCTGGAAGGTCGCATGCGGCGGCTGACCGAGCGTGCGGTTGAAGCCGCAGATATCTGTCTTTTCCTAATCGACGCGCGCGCGGGCGTTTTGCCGACCGACGAGGTTTTTGCAGACATTCTTCGTCGTAAATCGGCCCGGGTGATCCTGGCCGCGAACAAGGCCGAGGGGCGCGCGGCGGATGCCGGCGTCATCGAAGCCTATGCACTTGGGCTTGGGGAACCGGTGCGGCTTTCGGCGGAGCATGGTGAAGGTCTGAACGAGCTTTATTCGATTTTAGCGCCACTGGCCGAACTGGCAGAAGCAGAAGCTGAAGAAATAGCGCCGGAGACCGACTTGGATGTTACAGACGACGATGCGTCAGTCTCTGCCCCGACCGAAGGAAAGCCGCTTCAGATTGCAGTGGTCGGTCGACCCAACGCGGGCAAGTCCACACTGATCAACCGGCTGATCGGTGAAGACCGGTTGCTTACGGGGCCCGAAGCCGGGATCACCCGTGACGCCATTTCAATTCCGTTCAACTGGGACGGGCTGCCGGTGCGGATCTTTGACACCGCCGGAATGCGCAAGAAAGCCCGGGTGCAGGAAAAACTCGAAAAGCTGTCGGTCTCGGACGGGCTTCGGGCGGTGAAGTTCGCCGAGGTCGTGATTGTCCTTCTCGATGCGGCCATCCCGTTCGAGCAGCAGGATCTGCGCATCGCTGATCTCGCAGAGCGCGAGGGGCGGGCGGTTGTCGTCGCGGTCAATAAGTGGGACGCCGAGTCCCAGAAGCAGGCGAAGCTGAAAGAGCTGCGCGAGGCGTTCGAACGGCTTCTGCCGCAGCTTCGCGGGGCGCCCCTTGTTACCGTGTCGGCAAAAACCGGCAAAGGGCTCGACCGGCTTCGGGCTGCCGTGGAGAAGGCGTATGAGGTTTGGAACCGGCGGGTGACGACCGCAAAACTCAATCGCTGGCTTCAGGACATGGTGGAAGCCCATCCACCTCCAGCGCCAGGTGGGCGGCGGATCAAACTGCGGTACATGACCCAAGCGAAAACTCGGCCGCCGGGTTTCGTGGTGATGTGCTCGCATCCCGACAAGCTTCCGGCGGCGTATTCTCGCTATCTTGTCAACGGGTTGCGTAAAGATTTTGATATGCCTGGCACCCCGGTGCGACTTTGGATGCGCTCGCAATCCGAAGACAACCCCTACAAGGACCGCAAGAAATCTACGCCGTCACGGCTTAGGAAGCACTTGAAGGGGCGGCGGTCGGATTGAGTGGAGTTGGGGCCATAGGGACTCGGTTACACGTCGGTTAAGCGGACGGAGGCAACACCGAGAAAGTGCCAAGTTGCAGTTTTTACGCCCCCCGTTCACCTTCTTCGTCTCTTGTCGCCGGCTATCCTAAGACCTTCCTCGCTCAAATCCGACCGTGCGAGAGCAACGTCCGCCAACTCGCGGTCAGTAAAGCGCTGAAGCTCCAAAAGAGCATCCGAGATGTCTTGGGACGGTCGCCCAAGCTTCGCTTGGGGCGCGCGGTGAGTGTCGCGGCCGAACCACTTTGAAAATCGTTTCATTGATCGGAGATCCAGAACAATTGTTTCCGATGTGCTCGAAGCTCCTTAGCAAGTTGGTACCGTTGCAATCCAATATCTTGGAGCACGTGATCCGGCATCTCGAGTAATCGTTCATAGTCTCGCTGAATTCGATCAAACTCCCGAATTGCTGCTGCGGCGCGGTGGAGCCATCCTCTGGCGGGGCGCCTTACTAAGGATGGAAGTACTGATCCGATTGTACCGCTAGGGAGTTTTGAGTGTCTCTTCATGGGGTCCTCAATCGCTGAGATAGATTGTGTGGGTGAGAGCGCGTCTTGGGGTGCGCGTTTATGCTGGCGTTTCAAACCTACGCGCCCAGGCGGCGCGAATGTCGCAAAGACGGCGTACATGTGTTTGCTGCTTCGCAAAGTTTTGGGGAAAATGCGGAGATCTCGCGCGAGCAGGATCAGGAGGTCAATTCAATGAGCAAAAGTCGGTCGGACGAACTTGATAGCTTTGATCAAAAAATCCTCGAGCGTTTAAAACAAAACGCGCGTCAAACGGGCGAGCAGCTTTCTGAACAGATTGGTCTGTCTTCGGCGGCGTGCCTAAGGAGAGTTCAGCGATTGCGAAAGATCGGTGCGATCGAGCGCGAGGTTGCAGTGATTTCACCCGAGTTTCAGGCCAACGCAATATCCATTATTGTCTTCCTCACAATCAGTCGACTTGACCCTAGGCGAAAGCAAGTTCTCACACGCAAATTGTTAGCCTTTGACGAGGTTGACCGAATGTTCTCGGTCACAGGGGAGGATGATATTGTGCTTTTCGTGAAATTTCCATCGATGGAAGAGTTCACAGATTTTGCGGATGCACAGTTCTACGAGCCGACCATCCAAGGCTACGAGAGCATTGTGGTCCTCCGCGAATTCGTGCGCGAATGAAATTCGACGCGAAACCCTTCTTGCTGCGCTGCGATAAAGGCCGACGTTGGGTTCTGAACGATCGTTTGGTTGCAATAGGAGGTGGTCCACACTGGAGTACTAGACTGCCATTCTAAAGCGCATGAGCGCTTGGCGCGTCTATCCGCGCCGTGTCGATTGGAAAGCGACCGCGGACAGCGCAGCGGCCCCAATCGCCGCAAGCAAAGCCAGCAGCATCTGGTCGCCGACATTCCGGGCGGCCACAGCCGCCAGCGCCCAAGCGACACCAACGGCGTAAAGCGGCGTGCCAGCCAAAGCCCGCTGCAGCGCGACCCCGGCCACAATCGCTGTGAGCACGACCACCCAGGCCCAGCCAAGCGCGTCCGGACCGATGCCGTAGCCCGCGCCCAGCAGGCCGACCGACACAAGGCTCGCTGCCGTTAACCATCCGGCGTAAAGCCCAAGGGGCGCCCGCAAGAGCCAGCGGTCTTCGGATGGGGCGCGCCGCAGCGCCCAAAGCGCCGAGATCAGCATTCCAAAGATCAGTACACTGGCCCAAACCGGGCTAAGCGTTGCAACAGTGATCCATGGGGCACCAAGTGCCATGCTGATGGTCAGCGGAACCCGCACGGCGTCCCACCCCGGGTTTTCCGCGCGTCTGAGCAAGCCAAAGACCGCAGAGACCAGAAGCCAAAGATAGATCGCGCTCCAAATCGCGAACGCGTATCCCGCAGGCTGCACCGGTGGGTCCTCTTGCGGGATGGGAAACTGATCGGCCCGGAACCCGCCAAAGCCGGGTGACCAGAACGGGGCCGTCACGAAAGCAAGGGTGCCCGCAAGCAGAAGAGCGGACCGCATTCGGCGGGCGTTCTGTATTGCCGGGTCGGTTGCTGTCGGAGTGGCAGGTGTATCGGACATAAAGCTGAATTAGGCGTCACTCCGCCTGCGGCAACCGTACATTTGCCTTCCGCGCCGACCCGGTTATTCTGCCACGACGAGGCGATTCTGGGCGCATGAGGGGCGAATGTCACGCATCAAGAACGCGACACTAAGTTATTGCAAAAAAAGCGATACCATGGCGTCAGTCAGCTATTTTGGCACGTATGCCGTGTTCTTCGCAACGCTCATTGGCGCAACATCGCTTTGGGGCCAATGGCTTGCTATGGCGCCATTGGTCGTGGTTTGTGCCTTTGCCGGGGTTCGGCTGTACGTCCTTCAGCACGATACCGGCCATTTTTCGCTGTTCTCGACCCGGTGGGGAAACATCTGGGCAGGCTATGGGCTTTCGGTTGTGACGCTGACGCCGTTTCGCGCCATGCAGTATAACCACAATCTACACCACGCGAATGTCGGGAACCTTGACAACCGGGAAACCGGAGAGGTGCACACGATGACTGTCGCCGAGTGGGAGGCTGCACCGTGGAAGACGCGCCTGTGGTACAGATTGTATCGCAACCCGCTCATTATGATACCAGTGGGCGGTCTATGGACCTATTTCCTTCGCTACCGTTGGCCCAAGAATGCCGGTCATGTCGGCTGGCGCGGGCTCGCCATCCACAACCTTCTGGTGCTGGGCTTCTTCGGGGGCATGTTCTTTGGCTTTGGATGGCCCGGACTTGCGACATTGATCGCTACGGCAATCCTTTCGACATGGATCGGCGTGTTTCTGGTCTACTTGCAGCATAACTTCGAAGATACGCACTGGGCGCACAAACCGGAGCTGGATTTCGAGACCGCCGTGATCAAGGGATCGTCCTGTCTTGATCTTGGATGGTGGTGGGATCTTGGTACCGGCAACATCGCCTATCATGACATCCACCACCTAAATCCACGCATCCCAAGCTATCGGCTTCGGAAATGCCACAACGACCTTCGGGCGCAGGGCGTCCTTCCCGACACCAAGGTGATCCATTGGCCCGAGGCGTTAAGGAGTTTCTCGCTCAAACTTTGGGATGAAGATGCGCAAAAGCTGGTGCCGTTCCCCAAAGCGCGGCAAACGGCCGTGTCTGCAGTCCCGGCAGAGTAAGACTGCCCCACAGGCTTACCGGTTGGTCATGTGCCCTTGACCCCCAGCGTCAGTTTGTCTTTTCCACCTGCCGCAGAACCTTACGAAGGATCGTCGCCAGCCCATGCAACGGGCCAGGTGCAAGGGCGTCAGCGCAACGCGCCCTGGTCCTGCAAAGCATCGAACTTTGCTTGATCGAACCACCAGTATCGATCGCCGCGAATAAACGGCGGTTTAGTTTCTGGGCGACCGAATACGTCCCAATAGGCCAGCCAGTGCGCGCCCTTGGTCCAGTTCGACACCCATATATGCTGCGCACGAAGGACCCGGTCGAGCGCCTTGATCCGGGTTACAAGCTGGCCACGCGTTTCGGCACCAACGATCATCTCGATCAACCCATCGACCACGGGGTCCGCAAGGCCTGACAGGTTAAAGCTCCCCGGTGCGTCGGCATTCTCGGACCCGTAGATCACCCGAAGTTCAATTGCCGGGCTGGGACTTGGCACCAGGCGGGCGATGGTGATGTCATAGTCGAAGTTTTCCTGCCGCTCTTCCATCTGAGCGGGATCGATCAGCTGGCTGTTGGCGACCACGCCAAGACGTTCAAGATTGGCAACGTAAGGCAGAATAATCCGTTCGAACGCCGGACTGTCATAGGGGAAACTAATCTCCAAAACCCTGCCGTCGGCGTTCCGGCGAAGGCCGTCATCGCCAACCGTCCATCCCGCAGCGTCAAGCAAAGCACCCGCTGCCCGCAGGGCACTTCTGTCGAGAGGGCGGTTTGAAGAGACATTGGGAACAAAGGCGGGTTCGGTGAAAATCTCTGACGGCAGGCTGTCGCTAAACTCCTCGAGCACCGCCAGCTCGTCGCCTGTCGGCACGCCCTCTGCCTGCATGTCGGAGTTTTCAAAGAAGCTGTCGGTCCGGCCATAGGCGCCATAGAACAGCGTCTCATTCGACCATTCGAAATTGAACATCATTCCAAGCGCTTCGCGCACACGCGGGTCCTGAAGGATTGGGCGGCGCAGGTTCATCCAGAACCCCTGCGCGCCTGACGGACGCCCATCCGAGATGACATCCTGGATCACCCAGCCCCTGTCGAGTGCGGGAAAGTCATATTCGGTGGCCCAAATCTTTGAAAAATTCTCCTCGTGGAACAGGTACTCGCCGGCCTTAAGGGCCTCAAAGGCAGCAGTCGAGTCCGCGAAATACTCATATCGAACGCACTCGAAGTTATCCTGGCCTATGTTGACCGGAAGCGCCGCGCCCCAATAGTCCCTGACCTTGCAATACGTGACCGATCGGCCGGGATCTGCCTTGAACACCCGATACCCGCCCGATCCGACCGGGGCCTCCATTGTCGACCGGGTGAAGTCGACGATTTCGTAGTAGTGCTTCGGCAGAATTTCGAGCTGACCGACTGTCGAGATCAAGTCACGGGTCGCGACGCTGTCCTTAAACGTCACCTTGGCCTGGGCGGGTGACAGCACCTCGACCGACGCGACATCCTTGACGTCATTGACGTAGAGCGGTGCGCCTTCTTGTTGAAGGATATCTATTGTGAACTTGACATCTTCGGCAGTGATCGGTTTTCCGTCCGAGAAACGGGCTTCGGGGCGAAGGTTGAAGATCACCCAAGCGCGATCTTCGGGGTATTCGATGCTCTCGGCGATCTGACCATAGACAGCGTCTGGCTCGTCATAGGCGCGCACAAGAAGGCTGTCGTACAGCAAATCCAGCCCCTGTGCGGGTTCACCTTTCAGGATGAACCGGTTCAGACTGTCGAATGTGCGCGAGGCGCCTTGACCACGAAAACTCATCGTGCCGCCTTGCGGCGCTTCGGGGTTCACGTAATCGAAATGCGCGAAATCGGGTGGATACTTAAGCTCGCCAAATGCTGAAATGCCGTGGCTGGTGATCGTTTCCTGCGCATGCGCAGGCGCCGCGAGAAGCGCCGCCAACAAAACCCCTGTGATCCGCACATATACCTCCTAGATCCGCTTGAATGGGATTCTAGTACACAGCGCACAAATTTCTTTGAACAAATTGGTGCGCTGCTCAGTTACGCGAAGGTGCCGTCTGCGGTGAGCCGGGTCTTGCCGCCCAAGTAAGCGTGAAGTGCCGGTGGCAGATCCACCGAGCCATCGGCTTGCTGGCCGTTCTCAAGAACCGCGATCAGGCAGCGCCCGACAGCAAGCCCCGAGCCGTTCAGCGTATGCACGAATTCGGGCTTGCCGCCACTTTCGGGACGGAACCGCGCATTCATCCGGCGCGCCTGAAAATCCCCGCATACGGAGCAAGAGCTAATCTCGCGGTATGTGTCTTGCCCGGGCAGCCAAACTTCGATGTCATGGGTGCGGCGCGCGCCAAATCCCATATCGCCCGTCGATAGAACCATAGTGCGATAGGGCAGGCCCAAGCGTTCAAGGATGTCTTCGGCGCAGCGGGTCATGCGGTCAAGCTCGCCCAGGGACGCGTCCGGATGGGTCACGGACACCATTTCGACTTTCTCGAATTGATGCTGGCGCAACATCCCGGCGGTATCTTTGCCCGCCGATCCGGCCTCGGACCGGAAGCAGAGCGAATGGGCGGTCAGGCGGACGGGCAGATCGGCTTCGTCCAGGATTGCGCCCGCGACGGTATTGGTCAGCGTCACTTCTGAGGTGGGGATCAACCACCAGCCGTTCGTCGTCCGATAACTGTCGTCCGCGAATTTTGGCAACTGGCCGGTGCCCAGCATGGCCTCGTCGCGCACCAGAACGGGCGTGTTCGTTTCCGTCAGTCCGTTTTCCGTGGTGTGCACGTCCAACATAAACTGGGCCAGCACGCGATGAAGCCGCGCGATTGCACCGCGCAGTATGACAAAGCGCGATCCGGACAGCTTGGCCGCTGTTTCAAAATCCATGCCCTTCTGCGCCGCGGGGAGGTCGTAATGTTCCCTGGGCGCGAAATCGAACACCGGCGGCGTGCCCCAGCGGCGCAGTTCGACATTGTCGTCTTCGTCCGCGCCATCTGGGACGTCATCAAGCGGCGCGTTCGGGAGCTCCATCAGATACGCCGTAAGCCGCGTATCTTCAACCTTCGCTTCGTCTTCGAGATAGCTGATTTCATTCTTCTTTTTGGCAACCAAGGTGCGCAGCCGTTCGAATTCGGCCTCGTCTCCTCTGGCCTTGGCGGCGCCGACGTTCTTAGAGGCTGCGTTTCGTTCGGCAAGGGCGGTCTCTGCGGCCGCGATCTTGCTGCGCCGTGCCTGATCGATCTCCAAGGCGTGCGACGACACACCCGAAAGCCCGCGCCGCGCCATCTGAGCGTCGAAGGTATCGGGGTTTTCGCGGATCGCGCGAATGTCGTGCATGGGACCGGTCCTTGTCTCTTGGTCTTTACGCGCTGCTATGGCGGATTTTTGCAGGCTGTGAAACCGCCAGATTCCATTTGGTGCGCGCGCGTGGCGCTCTCGGACTTGTCAACACATTGTTCGAGGAAAATCTTTGCATCGGCAGAAACCCGCCTGTGCTATAGTATGGGCGTCTTGACGCGGTTTTGACGCGCGTGTGGGGGCTGGCTTTCGGTGGGGGAGGCGATGTCAGATTTTTCGGGCGCCACGTGGGCGCGGTTTCAGAATTGGTCACAGGTCGTGGCGATGGCGCTGGTCGCGCTGGGGGCCGTTCTGGCCGTCGCGACGACCGGATTGGCGGCAGCGGGCGTTCTGCCTTGGATGGAGGTTGCCGTCAGGTTCGGTCCATACGAGCCGGCCCACGCCGGGATGGCCATGCAAATCGGTTTGACAGCTATCATGCTGCTTTTATGCGCATTTTTGCCGTCTGCGGTTCGAGTTATGCGGCTTGAAGCCACCCATCGGGACTTTTCATTGCGGATGGAGGACGTAGCCCGTGCCTATTGGGCGGCGCATGCGGCTGACAGGACTGGTGTTTTCAAGCTGAAGCGCGAATATGACGCCGTCCGCGAACGTTTGCGGTTTCTTCGAAACCACCCGGATCTTGAGGATCTGGACAATGATCTGTTGGAGCTTGCAGCTCAAATGGGCAGCGAATCACGTGAGCTTGCAAGGATTTACAGTGATGAACGCATTGCGCGGGCGAAGGAACATCTGTCCTTGCGACAACATGAAGCGGAAGAGCTTTCGCGCAGGATTACCAAAGCCCACACGGCAACGGCGGAGCTTCGGCGGCTCATGAACGAGGTCGACATCGAAGAGGACGTGGTGCGTTCGCAAATGTCGCGATTGCGCGAGGATCTGGTCGAGATATTCCCGCCAGAGGTGCCCGACCTTGGCAATCGCCCCGAAGAACGGCGCCGGCACTTGGGTGTGGTGCCCGGGGAGTAAGGAAAAGGCCGGACGACTGTCCGGCCTTCTCGGTAACTAGAGCCCGCCGCTCAGGCTGCTTTTTGCCACTCGAGCGGTCTAAACACGGCGTCGATCGGTGTCTCGGCGATGTGGTTGGTGTAGTTCGACATCACTTTTTGGGCGAGACCCAGAATGATCTCTAGAACCTGGCGGTTTTCATAACCCGCTTCGAAGAAGGCGTTTAGGTCATCCTCGTCGACGTTGCCGCGCTTGCGCACGATTGCGAGCGTAAAGGTACGCAGCGCTTCGAGCCTGTCGGAAGGCAGCGGGGTTTCGTTCCGCAGTGCTTCGATGATCGCGTCGTCCACCTTCATCATCTTGGCGATGCCGGTGTGTGCGGGAACGCAGTAATGGCATTCGTGCTCGACGTTGATGGTCTGCCAGACCACGGTCAATTCGTCTTTGTCAAAGCTTGTCTTGGTCTGAAAGAGGTTGTGCAGGATCTGATATCCCTCAAGCAGTCCTGGCGCCTCGGCCATGACGGCGTGAAGGCCGGGCAGACGACCGAAGGCGGCCTTCGATTTCTCAATAAGCGGCTTGCTTTCTTCCGGAGCAGTGTCTTCGGTGTGCAGTGTGAAGTCGGCCATATCTTTGATTCCTTCTGGTTTGCGCCCATATTTGAGCGATCACTCAAATTCCGTGAAGGCGACATAGCTTTACTTGAGCAATCATTCAAGTATATATTTGAACAGTCACTCAAGCGTGAGCGCGTGAGAAAGGGAAGCGCATGGCAAGAACGGCGGCATATGATCGCGTTGAGGTCCTGGGCCGGGCACGCGATCTGTTTTGGGAGAAGGGCTATCACGCCACGTCGCTTAAGGATCTTGAGGCGGCGCTTGATATGCGTCCGGGTTCCATCTACGCAGCCTTCGGATCGAAAGAGAAGCTGTTTGCTGAGGCGCTGGCGCTTTATGCCGAAGCCTCAGGGCGTGAGTTCGACCGCATTCAGGAAGAACACGCTTCGCCGCTTGATGGGCTCGCAGCCCACGTGCGGTCTTTGGGCGGCATATGCGACCACGACGCACCGTCACGTGCCTGTATGCTGGTCAAAACCGTGCTTGAGACGCCTGAGGATGACCCCGCGCTGCGGCGTGCTGCCGAGGATCTGATCCGACGGGTGGAGACAGGGTTCGCCGACCGCTTTAAGGCGGCAAAAACACAAGGCGAAATTGCCGCCGATGCCGATCCCGAGAGACTTGCCCGACGCCTTCAGGCCGAGATTTTCGGTCTGCGCGCCTACGCCCAAAGGAGTGACGCAGCGAACCGCGTGCGCGAATTGGCCGAAGATATCGCCATTGATATCGAAGCATTGAGGGTCGCGTGACAAGATCGCTTTAGTCGCGGCGCATTGGCGTTGACGCGGACTCTATGCCGGGCGTTTGCGAGCGCGAAATGCTTTGACGCGAGATCGGGGCGGCAAGTGTTATGCCGTCGGCGCGCGCGCTGGTGACACCCATCACCGCCCACGCACCGTCCTCCAGCGTCAAGACAGGGGCGCCGGATGTGCCCGAAACGACCCGACAGGTCAGTCCCAAGGCAGGCGCAAACCGGGCAGTGCCAATGCAGGGTGTGTGGTCGGTTAGGGCGTGCGGCCTGTCCCAGCGGTAGCCGATAATGCGCATCTCGCCACCATCGCCTTTGGAAACGGGCAGAGGCTCGACGTCAGTGATCGGGTCACTCAGGGTCAGGATTGCAACGTCTGACGCAATGGTGTCCGCCGTAGCAGGCGCCCCGGGTGACCAGAGACCCGGAAAGTCGACCGACGTCACTCGCCCGACTGCGGCGGGTGTTCCCCGAAACCAGCCGGCCGCGAACCGAATGTCCTCTACGCGCGCCGGTTCGCCATCGCGAAACAGGCAATGCGCCGCTGTTACGACGCGATTGGGCGACACAAGTGTGCCTGTGCAGGCCGATCGACGGCGATAGCCTGTGACATTGACGCGCCCGATGGCCGCCCAGTCGGGATGCGCTTCGAGCGGCACCATGGGCGGGCGTGGTGTCTCGGCCAAAGACGGGGTCGAGAGAGCAAGAAAAAGGGTGATCCACCGCATTAGCAAAAGATATCGCTGTCATCGGCTTGCTTGCCAAGACCCGGCACCACAGATAGAACCCGAGCCGACGAGAACGGGGGCAGACGAAGCCCCGGACAAACGGGGTAGAGATATGTTTGCAACGCCTGCCTTTGCGCAAGCGGCCGGGGGAGGCGCAGGCGCCCTTGGCAGTTTCATTCCACTGATCCTTATCTTCGCGATCATGTATTTCCTTCTCATCCGCCCACAGCAAAAGAAGGTGAAGGAACACAACGCGATGGTTGCGGCCTTGCGTCGGGGCGACCAGATTGTCACGCAAGGCGGGCTGATCGGTAAGGTCACCAAGGTCAAGGATGACGATGCCAATGAGATTGAGGTCGAGCTCGCCGAAGGCGTCAAGGTCCGTGTGGTGCGTAGCACTGTCGCTCAGGTTCTGTCCAAGACTGAACCTGCCTCGTAAGGGCGTTTCATGCTTCAGATAGATCTCTGGAAGCGGATTCTTATTTGGTGCGTCGTCGCGGCTGGGCTGCTTATGGCGATGCCCAATGCGTTTTATACCAAGGTCGAACAGCACAATGACGCGGTGGCCGAGATTGAGGTTCTGGGCGAGACGCCTGAACGTTTAGAGGCGCGGTCAGGGTGGCCGGAGTTCCTTCCCTCATCACTTGTAAACCTCGGACTTGATCTGCGCGGCGGCGCGCATCTTTTGGCCGAAGTGCAGGTTGAAGATGTGTATGAAGGACGAATGGATGCGCTTTGGCCCGAGGTGCGGGACGCGCTTCGCGAGGCGCGCGATGAGGTGGGCACGATCCGCCGGCAAGACGGCCCTGTCGACGAATTGCGTATCAGGATCTCGCAGCCCGATGGATTACGTCGTGCCGTCGAAATTGCGCGCGGGTTGGCGCAGCCCGTGGTGTCATTGACAGGTATTGGATCGACCGACATTCAGGTCGCCGGCCAGGGAGACACGCTCGTTGTGAGCCTGACGGACGAGGAAAAGCGCGCGACAGACGACCGGACGATCCGTCAATCGCTTGAGATCATCCGTCGCCGCGTGGACGAGGTGGGCACACGTGAACCCACGATCCAACGTCAGGGCACCGACCGGATCCTCATCCAGGTGCCGGGCGTGGGTTCGGCCGCCGAATTGAAAGCGCTGATCGGAACGACGGCGCAATTGACGTTTAACCCTGTGGTGGG
This sequence comes from Pseudomonadota bacterium, assembly GCA_038744785.1. Taxonomy (GTDB): domain Bacteria; phylum Pseudomonadota; class Alphaproteobacteria; order Rhodobacterales; family Rhodobacteraceae; genus Ovoidimarina. Next base: position 32,968 of record JBCDLX010000022.1, on the reverse strand, counting down.
TCGTGCCTCGTCAGCAGATGACGTGGCAGGCGGCCGGTCGATCACGCTGCCATCTATCGACGAACCGGGCGCGTTCTATCAGCTTGAGCGTACACCGGTCGTGACCGGAGAGGAACTCACCGACGCGCAACCGAGCTTCGATCAGAACGGCCGGCCTGCCGTGACGTTCCGGTTCAATCCGTCCGGCGCGCGAAAGTTCGGGGATTACACAGCTGAAAACATCGGTTCTCCGTTTGCAATTGTCTTGGACGAAGAGGTGATCTCGGCGCCCGTGATCCAATCCCATATTCCCGGTGGATCGGGGATTATTACCGGGAACTTCACCATCGAGGAATCGACGAACCTGGCGGTACTTTTGCGCGCTGGCGCGCTACCGGCTGAGCTTATTTTCCTCGAGGAACGGACTATCGGTCCAGAGCTTGGACAGGACAGCATCGACGCAGGACGGATTGCCTGCATCGTGGCCTTTGCGGCCGTTCTTGTGTTTATGGGGCTGAGCTATGGGCTTTTCGGGATATTCGCGAACATCGCGCTGATCCTGAACGTTGCTATGATCTTTGGGCTTCTGTCGCTGATCGGCGCCACGTTGACGCTGCCGGGGATCGCCGGGATCGTTCTGACGATTGGTATGGCGGTTGACGCGAATGTGCTCGTGTTTGAACGAATACGCGAAGAGCTAAAGACCGCGAAAGGTCCAGCGCGGGCCATTGAGCTTGGCTACGAAAAGGCGCTGAGCGCCATTCTGGACGCCAACATCACCACTTTCATTACAGCGGCGATCCTGTTTGCCGTCGGTTCGGGGCCTGTGCGCGGGTTCTCGGTTACGCTGGGCCTGGGTATTCTGACCTCGGTCTTCACGGCGATCTTCCTCACCCGCCTGATGGTTGTGATGTGGTTCGAGCGCCGCCGCCCCAAGACGATCGAGGTCTGACAGATGCGCCTGCGCCTGGTCCCGAAACAAACGAGCTGGGATTTTTTCCGTTACTGGCGGGCAACGTTCGGTGCGTCAATCGCCGCGATGATCGGTTCGGTTCTTATCTTCCTGATTGTCGGGCTGAATTTCGGCATCGATTTTAGGGGCGGCACCACGATCCGAACGGAATCGACGCAAGCCGTCGATGTCGGCGCATACCGCGACGCAATAGCGCCGCTTGATCTGGGCGATGTCTCGATCACCGAGGTTTTCGATCCAACGTTTGGGCCGGACGAAAATGTCGCCATGATCCGCATTCAGGCGCAGGCGGGCGATGAAAGCGTGTCGGCTGACACGGTGCTTGCTGTTGAAACGGCGCTTCAAACGTTTGATCCGTCAATCACATTCCCCGCGGTGGAATCCGTGGGTCCAAAGGTCTCGGGCGAGTTGGTCCAAACAGCGATCCTTGCCGTCCTGCTCGCGATTGGCGCGGTCCTTGTCTACATCTGGCTTCGATTCGAATGGCAGTTTTCGCTGGGTGCTGTGGCCGCCCTTGTGCATGATATCGTGCTGACCATTGGGATATTCTCGCTTCTTCAGATCCGGTTCGATCTTGCGATCATCGCGGCGCTTCTGACCATTGTGGGCTATTCGTTGAACGACACCGTCGTTGTGTTCGACCGGGTTCGCGAGAACCTTCGCAAATACAAGAAAAAGGACCTCAAAGAGGTGCTTTCGCTGTCAATTAATGAAACCCTGTCGCGAACTGTCATGACCTCGGTCACGACCCTCCTGGCACTGGTGTCGCTGTACGTTCTGGGCGGCGACGTGATCCGCGGGTTCGTGTTCGCCATGATCTGGGGTGTGATCGTCGGCACCTATTCGTCGGTGTTCGTCGCCTCGGCGATCCTGCTTTTCCTTGGCGTGAAGCGCGATTGGTCGAAGCCTGACGCCAACGCAGGAAACCAGTACGCGAACGTCGATGCCTGAAGCCTTCGCGGCCGCGCTTGCGCTGCCGCATTTGCCGCTTCTTCTGGCTGCGACCTTCGCCGCTGGGGTCGTTTACGGCTTTGCGGGTTTTGGCGCGGGTCTGATTTTTCTTCCGATAGCAACAGTGCTGATCGATCCGGCAACAGCAATCGCGGCGTTTGCGCTGTCTGCACTGTCTTCGCTTGTCACCCTTGTTCCTAGGGCTTGGGGCGAATGCGACCGGCGGGAAACTGTGTATATGGCTCTGGCCGCGACTTTGACGTTGCCGGTTGGGATCTGGGTGTTGCGGACGGTAGATCCAAGAACCACGCAGTTCGCGGTCTCAGGGCTAGCGGCGCTGACGCTTCTGGTCCTGATCGCGGGGGTTAGGCTGTCGGTGCGTCCGGGGATTCGGGCTTCGGTCGGCGTTGCGGGGCTCGCGGGTGTTCTAGGCGGCGCGACGGGTCTGTTGGGGCCTGCGGTTATCCTGTTCAACCTTGCCGCAGGGGGAGGGGCTGCAAGAATGCGGGCCAACACGCTGGTGTTCCTGACGCTCGGAAGTCTGCTTGTCGTTCCACAGATGGCGCTGCAGGGACTGATCACGGGACACGCGCTTTGGCTTGGCGCGATGCTGTTGCCGGCCTATGCGGCTGGAGGGTTGGCAGGGCGGGCCCTGTTCGATCCGCGTCGCGAGGCGCTGTATCGCGCGGTCGCCTATGCGCTGATAGCGGTCGCGATTGCGCTGGGCCTACGCGGGGCGGCCGGTTAGAAGCCTTTATGGCAGACCGAGCCCCCCGATGACACTTGCCGCGACCGGACCCGACCTGTGGCTTCTGGTAGCGGCAGCCTTCGTTGCAGGGCTGGTGCGTGGTTTCTCGGGGTTTGGGACGGCGATGATCTATCTGCCGGTCGCAGGTCAGTTTCTGTCACCCTTCGCTGCGATCACGACACTGGTGGTTTTCGATCTGATTGCGCCGCTGCCAACGGTTCCGCGTGCCCTGCGCGAAGGGCACCGGGCCGATGTCCTGCGCTTGACCGGCGGACTGATCATCGGGTTGCCGATTGGTCTTTACTTGCTGTCTCTCGCCTCGCCAGTTTTCTTTCGATACGCAGTGTCAGGCATCGCGCTATTGCTTCTGGTGTGCCTGATTTCAGGGCTGCGATATCGCGGAACCCTTACGAGGCCGATGATCTTTGGAACTGGCGGCTTGGGCGGCGTGCTGATGGGGATCGCGGGCCTGCCCGGGCCGCCTGTGATCCTTCTTTACATGGCCAGTCCCTTGCCGGTGCAAGTGATACGGGCCAATACGCTACTATATTTGATCCTGACCGATGTCGTGTACTTGCCGGTTCTGGCGCTGATCGGGCGGCTGGAGGTAGGTGCTGTTCTTCTGGGATGTGTTCTGGTCGCGCCGAGCCTTTTGGGAAATGTCATCGGGGCGTGGCTGTTCCGTCCGGGGCAGGAGCGTGTTTATCGCGGGATCGCCTATGCGATCATCGCAGCCTCCGCACTTTCCGGCTTGCCGGTTTGGGACTAGGGTCCAGCCTATGCGTCTGAACGAAATCACCTACACGAATGCGATGCCCGTCGATGGGTACGGCCCTGGGTTTTTCCGGATCGGAGGCACGGCGCATCAGGGTGCAATAGCCGTTCTGCCGTCGGGTGTGGTGCCTTGGGGTGGGTATGATGACACCAATACTCTGTTGGCTGCCAAAGGCGCGCTCGACGTCATCTTTGTCGGCACGGGGGCCGAGATTGCGCAGGTACCGCCCGGTCTACGGGACGCTTTGGACGCGGCTGGGATTGGAGTCGATGTCATGAACTCGCCGGCGGCCTGCCGGACTTACAACATTCTTTTGAGCGAAGGCCGTCGCGTTGGTCTTGCGCTTATCCCAGTCTGAGAACCGGCTTTCCCCCGGCTTGGCTTGACGTTACCCAGACCCAATGGCCTTGACCGTGACAGATCTTTCCTGCAGCCGGGGCGGCATCCGCGTGCTCGAGGGCATGTCCTTCGCGCTAGAGCCGGGTGCTGCGCTTATCCTTCGCGGGCCGAACGGATCCGGTAAGACGACGCTTTTGCGTACATTGGCCGGATTGCAGCCGTCTGATGCCGGGGAGGTTACTGCAGAACCCGACGCGATGGCCTATGCCGGCCATGCGGACGCGCTGAAAGGCACACTGACGGCAGAAGAGAACCTTAGGTTCTGGGCGGGGATGTTTGGTGCAAGCGACATCGGCCCCGCGATCGAGGCGTTTGACCTTGGCTCCTTAAGGCACCGTCCGGTCCAAAACCTGTCGGCGGGGCAAAAGCGGCGACTGGGTCTTGCGCGGCTGGCGGTCACCGGGCGACCGGTTTGGCTTCTGGATGAACCGACCGTTTCGCTTGACGACCGCGCCGTTGCGCAGTTTGGCGGCATGGTTCGTGCGCATCTGGGGCAGGGTGGTTCAGCGATCATCGCGACCCACACCGACCTTGAGATAGATGCGGAAACGCTTCAGCTGGAATTCTATCGTCCGAAGGGACGGGCGGTCGCGTCCGATCCTTTTGAAGGGGCCTTCGCATGAGCGCCGTTTTCTGGCGCGATCTGCGGCTTGCGATTCGGGCGGGCGGGGGCTTCGGGCTGGCGCTCGTGTTTTTCTTGATCGTGGTCACGCTGGTGCCGTTTGCTGTTGGCCCAGAGACGTCGTTATTGCGCGCCATTGCCCCCGGCATTTTGTGGATCGGTGCGCTCTTGGCTTGCCTTCTGTCGCTTGATCGGCTGTTCGCGCTGGATCGGGACGATGGATCGCTTGACGTGCTCGCAACAGCACCGATCCCGCTTGAGGCCGTGGTGGCTGCCAAGGCTGCTGCGCACTGGGTAACGACAGGTCTGCCGCTTACGCTTGCGGCGCCAGCTTTGGGCGTTCTTCTAAATCTTGCTCCAAATGCCTTTGGCTGGCTGACGCTCTCGTTATTTCTGGGCACGCCAGCGCTATCAATAATCGGGGCATTTGGGGCGGCGCTGACAGTGGGCCTCAGGCGCGGGGGGCTTCTTCTGTCGCTTCTTGTCCTTCCACTCTACGTTCCGACCTTAATCTTTGGGGCCGAGGCGGCGCGGGTTGGTGCAGAGGGGCTTGCGGCTGGAACTGCCCTGGCGCTCCTTGCGGCGATCTCGCTGGCGGCGGCTGCGATCCTGCCATTTGCCGCTGCCGCCGCGCTCCGCGTCAATCTGCGCTGAGGCGGTGACTTGAGCCGCGCGCCGCAGCATCCTAGTTAGCAGTCATGTCGTTTTGGGAATTTGCGAATCCGCGTCGTTTCATGGGACTTGCCGATCAGGTGGTTCCGTGGGCGTTTGCGGCGTCTGCCCTTTTTCTGACCGTTGGGCTTTTCTGGGGGTTCTTTTTGACACCCGACGATTTTCGCATGGGGTCGACCGTCAAGATCTTCTTCATTCATGTCCCGTCTGCAATGATGGCGATCAACGCTTGGGCGATGATGCTGATCGCGTCGCTTGTTTGGTTGATCCGGCGGCACCACGTATCAGCGCTTGCCGCCAAGGCAGCCGCCCCGGTGGGCGCGACTTTTACGGTCATTGCGCTACTGACAGGCGCAATCTGGGGTCAGCCAATGTGGGGAACGTGGTGGGAGTGGGACCCACGGCTGACGTCTTTCTTGATCCTCTTTCTTTTCTACCTGGGCTACATGGCGCTTTGGGCTGCGATTGAGGACCCGGATACGGCGGCCGATTTGACAAGTGTTCTTTGCTTGGTCGGATCGGTTTTTGCGCTCTTGTCGAGATACGCGGTTCTTCTTTGGAACCAGGGTTTGCACCAGGGTGCATCTTTGTCCCTGGACAAGGAGGAGAACGTGGCGGACGTGTTTTGGTACCCTGCGCTTGTTGCAATTGCGGGGTTTGTCCTTTTGTTTGTGGCGTTGGTGTTTTACCGGACGGCGACTGAAATCCGGGCACGCCGACTATATGCACTCAGCCTGCGCGAAAGGGCGGCCTGATGCCAGATCTTGGAAGGTACGCCGTCGAGGTGCTGTTGGCCTACGGCGTGACGCTAGCACTTCTTGCCGGCATCGTCGCCGCGAGCGTCGCACGGGCCCGTGCGATGCGGCGCGCCCTTGAAGAGGCGGAAAGGAAAATCCGGAATGGCTAAGGTATCGCCCTTGGTAGCAGCTCCACCGTTATTGTTTGCCGGGCTTGCGGCCATTTTCTATCTCGGGATGCTGCGCGAGGATCCCGATGCGCTTCCGTCGACCCGGATCGGGGCGATTGCGCCCCAAATGCAGATCGAACCTTTGGGTGCCAAGCCGGATTTCGAGCTTGCAACGCTGAAAGAGCCGGGCGTCAAGCTTGTGAACTTCTGGGCATCCTGGTGTGGGCCTTGCCGGGCGGAACACCCCAATCTTGAAATTCTCGCGGACGAGGGCGTGCCGATCTACGGGATCAACTACAAAGACGATCCGGCTAAGGCGCTGGCGTTTCTTAAGGAACTGGGCGATCCCTACCTCGGCATTGGCGCGGATCCCGGTGGTCGGACAGGGATCGAATGGGGGCTGTACGGCGTGCCTGAAACTTTTGTTGTCGATAGTGACGGTGTGGTGCGCCTGCGATTTGCAGGGCCGATCACACAACGGGTGCTGGAAGAACGGATACGCCCGGCCCTCGATGCGGCAAAATAACCGTAGAGGACCGGGCGCCGGAAGGTGATATCCCCCGAGTAAGCCTTGGCCACGCAACGTAATAGGCGACCAGCACTCATCACTCACACACTCCACCGCGTCGACCACACGAAACCACCCGGTTGATGAACCGAGAGACAGGGCAGACACCGCGAAAGAAGCAGGCGCCGCATCCCAAACTCATCACTCTTCGTGCCGCACGACTAACGGTGGGCAAACAGTGCCCAAATTCGGCGATTGTGGCGAGGAAACAGTTGATTTCTCGTCCGGTCGATGCCGATTGGGAAACTTTGCCACACGAAACGGCGCACTGTTCCCGACGACGGCCAAAACGACGGCAAAATTGCGACGAAGCTGCCGCTTTATGAATCACCCCTTCGTCGCGCTTGCTATGCCGCCTTGGCCAGATTTCGCAACACGTAGTGCAGGACCCCGCCATTCTCGATGTAGTCGATCTCGACCGCCGTATCGATTCTGCATTTTAGGGTGATTTCTTTAACCGTACCGTCCGCGTATATGATTTCACAAGGCACTTCTTGAAGCGGGCTAACACCCTCGAGGTCTCGGATCGATACGGTTTCTTCACCCGTAAGCCCAAGCGACTTGCGCGTATCTCCGCCAGTGAACTCGAACGGGATCACACCCATGCCAACAAGATTTGAGCGGTGGATGCGTTCAAAGCTTTCGGCAATCACCGCCTTTACGCCCAAGAGCGCCGTGCCTTTGGCGGCCCAGTCCCGGCTTGAGCCTGCGCCGTACTGTTCGCCTGCAAAGATGACCAATGGCGTGCCCGCGTCCTGATAGGCCATCGCGGCGTCATAGATGGCCATCTGGCTGCCGTCGGGACCCTTGGTGTAGCCGCCCTCGACGCCGTCCAGCATCTCGTTCTTGATCCGGATGTTGGCGAACGTTCCGCGCATCATCACCTCATGGTTTCCGCGCCGCGAGCCATAAGAGTTGAATTCGCGCGGGGTTACCTGACGGTCGACAAGGTATTGGCCGGCTGGCGTTGTGTCCTTGAACGACCCGGCCGGGCTGATGTGGTCGGTCGTAACCATGTCGCCCAGAAGGGCAAGGACTTTAGCTCTTTCAATCGACGTGATTTCACCCGTTTCCATTGTAATGCCCTGGAAATAAGGCGGGTTTTGTACATAGGTCGATGTAACCGGCCAGTCGTAGGTCAGGCTGTCCGTTGTCTCGACGCCGCGCCATTTCTCGTCGCCCTTGAAGACGTCGGCATATTTGGACTGGAATGCCTCGCGGGTCACGGTCCGTTCGACCAGCTCTGCAATTTCTTGTTGCGACGGCCACAAGTCTTTCAGGAACACGTCGTTTCCGTTCCTGTCCTGGCCAATCGGCTCTTTCGTGAGGTCGATGTTCATATCGCCAGCAAGCGCGTAGACGACAACAAGCGGAGGGGATGCCAGATAATTGGCGCGTACATCTGGACTTATCCGGCCCTCAAAGTTCCGGTTCCCCGACAAGACCGAGGTCGCGATCAGATCGTTTTCGTTGATCGATTTCGAGATCTCGGGTTGAAGCGGGCCCGAGTTCCCGATGCATGTGGTGCAGCCATAGCCCACAAGATTGAACCCGATAGCGTCCAGATCCTCTTGCAGACCGGCCGCTTCGAGATAGGCGCTGACGACCTGCGAACCCGGCGCAAGCGACGTCTTGACCCAGGGCTTTCGGTTCAAGCCAAGGCTGCGTGCCTTGCGCGCCACAAGCCCCGCGCCGATCATCACATAAGGGTTTGACGTGTTGGTGCACGAAGTTATCGACGCGATGACGACCGAGCCATCCCGAAGCGTGTAGTCTTCCCCATCAACCGGGGCAGACTTGGCGGCTTCGCCGCCCCGAAAATCAGATACGACATTCGCGAAAGCAGGGGCCGCCTCTGACAAGGGCGTGTGATCCTGCGGCCTTTTCGGGCCAGAGATCGCGGGGACGACGGTCGACATGTCAAGTTCAAGCGTATCCGTATAGACTGGTTCGTATCCCGGTTCCCGCCACATTCCCTGCGCCTTTGCGTAGGCTTCGGTCAGCTCAAGGATCTCGGTCGGTCGGCCCGTCTGCTTCAGATACCGAATGGTCTCGCCGTCGATCGGGAAAAATCCACAAGTCGCACCGTATTCCGGTGCCATGTTTCCGATCGTGGCCCGATCAGCCAGCGGGACGTTGTCCAGCCCGTCACCGTAGAACTCGACAAACTTTCCGACGACGCCTTTCGCGCGGAGCATCTGCACGACCTTCAAGACAAGGTCGGTGGCAGTTGTCCCTTCTGGCATTGCTCCGGTCAGTTTGAATCCGATCACTTCGGGGATCAGCATCGAAATCGGCTGGCCCAGCATTGCCGCCTCGGCTTCGATCCCGCCGACGCCCCAACCCAGAACCGCAGCACCGTTCACCATTGTCGTATGGCTATCGGTTCCGACAAGGGTATCGGGATAGGCGACCATCTCGCCCGCCTGATCGGTGTCAAACCAAACCGTCTTGGCAAGGTACTCCAAGTTCACCTGATGGCAGATGCCCGTGCCGGGCGGTACAACGCGAAAGTTATCGAAGGCCGACTGACCCCATTTTAGGAACGTATAGCGCTCCATGTTGCGCTCGTACTCGCGGTCCACGTTCATCTGGAAGGCACGGGGGTTGCCGAACTCGTCGATCATGACCGAATGGTCGATCACCAGATCCACCGGATTTAGAGGATTGATCTTCTCGGCGTCGCCGCCCAGCGCTACGATCCCGTCGCGCATCGCGGCCAGATCAACAACTGCTGGAACGCCGGTAAAATCCTGCATCAAAACCCGAGCAGGGCGATACGCAATCTCGCGCGGGTTCTGGCCGCCTAGATCGGCCCATTCCGAAAATGCCTTGATGTCGTCTGTCGAGACGGTCTTGCCATCTTCGAACCGCAACATGTTCTCCAAAACGACCTTCAGGACCGATGGAAGGCGGGCGAAACTGCCAAGCCCGGCCTTCTCAGCCGCCGCGATTGAATAGAACGCATAGCTCGACCCGCCTGCAACCAGGGTGGCGCGCGTGTTCGCACTGTCTTGTCCGACGGTAATAGGCATGAAATCCTCCAAGCATGGACCTAGGGGTAGGGACGCTCTACAAGCAGTCGCCCCCCTCTCGCAAGCGAAACAGAGGAGGTAATGTATACGATGGTATGCCGAGCAATCGATTGGTTTAGCCTCTTGAAAACTCGCGAAGGCTTGATTGGATGGATATGCAGGACTTCGGTAGGCACAATTTACCGACCAGAAAAGGGAATCTGATGCGCATCAGCCTCGCTGCGGCATTCGCCACTTTACTGATAGCCACGGGCGCCCCGGCGCTGGCCGATCGTCTGGTGGTGGTCGAATTGTTTACGTCGCAAGGTTGTTCATCCTGTCCCCCTGCCGACCAACTGCTTGGTGAATTGTCGCGCCAAGAGGGGGTGCTACCGCTCGCATTGCACGTGGACTATTGGGATTACATCGGTTGGAAGGATGAATTTGCGAAGCCTGAACACACCGCCCGGCAGAAGGCCTATGCGGCTGTCGCCCAATCCCGAACGATCTATACTCCGCAGATGGTGGTCGATGGTCAGGATCATGTGGTCGGCTTCAAACCGGGACGGCTCATGAAACTGCTGATGCAGCATTCGAGCAGTGTACCGAAGGCGACGGCTACGGTTCAGCGTGAAGGCGCGGATGTGGTGGTTTCAGTTACTGCGACCGGCGCTCCGGGCGAAGCGGAGATTGTGCTGGTCCGATATCTTTCCGAACGTATGGTCGACATCCGGCGTGGTGAGAATGCCGGGCACACCTATGCCTACCACAACATCGTCGCCGATATGCGACAGATCGGGACCTGGGACGGTCAGGGTACCCATTCGCTTCGGACGAACGCCGAGGGCGAAGGCGAGTTCGCTGTGCTTGTTCAATCGCCCGGGGCCGGTCCGATCCTGGCGGCCGCACGGGTTCCGTAAACGCAATCCTCTTTCCGACTTGGCCGACTCTCCATTTGCTCGATATGTAGGCAAAGCTTCTGGCGCAACTCGCATGGGTCGGAGAGATGCATGGACGATGTTCAGTTAAGCGACGTAAAGGCCGTCGCGGTAACCGACACGCTACGCCTTCGCGATTTTCCCAGATGGGTGTTTCTTCTGAAATAGCTTAAGGACGCCTATACGTTTGGCTCCCCCGGCGGCAACATGGCGATACGATCGCATCGTAAAAAAGGTGCGCGAGACGCTTTCCCTCGTGATCAGCGCCAATCCGGTGGTTCAACCGCGCAAGCCGGTGACAAAGCCCGTGGTGGCCCATCTGCGGCGGGTGTTTGATCTTGCGGCAAACGCGTCGATGGCCGGCATGGGCAGAGCGCTGGAATGTGCATCCAATGATCTGACTTGGGAGTATGGGTACGAACGTATCCCGTCGCACCTGTCCAAGAAGTACGCCTACTGCGAAACCTTGGGCCCGAGCGGCCCTGTCGTGTCGGAACGGCTGACCTTGGGATTTGTACTTTTTGCGCCGCGCACCACCTAACCCCAGCACAGCCATGCCGAGATCGAGGAAAGCTATGTCTCGATCGCAGGCGCCTGGTCAGAGAATGAATGGGCAGTGCTGGCGCCGGGTTCGCTGATCCTTAACACACCGGGTCACGAGCATCGGATTATGACTGGAAAGAACGAGCTGTGCCTTCTGGCCTACGCTTGGATTGGACCGGGTAAAAAGCTGACAGAACCCGGGATGAAGTTCAGCAAAACGCGTAAACGCGTTGAAAAGGGGATTTAACCCGGATGGGCCGCTTCGGTCGAAGCCTGGTGATGGGGTGTTTTCGTTGCCCTGCAATTCGATGTAGACAGGCGCGACTGTTCAGGAGCAATCCCGTATGACCATCCGTTCTTCCTTGTCCGATGCCGTCGGCAACACTCCACTGATCCGCCTGTCTGCCGCGTCTGAGGCAACCGGATGCGAGATCCTCGGAAAAGCTGAGTTCCTCAACCCCGGCCAGTCGGTCAAGGACCGCGCTGCGCTTTGGATCATACGTGACGCTGTGGCGCGCGGGGCGCTTATGCCGGGCGGTACGATTGTTGAGGGTACGGCGGGGAATACAGGGATTGGCTTAGCGCTTGTGGGTGCGTCGCTTGGGTTCCGGACGGTGATCGTGATCCCCGAAACCCAAAGCCAGGAAAAGAAGGACATGCTGCGCCTTGCGGGGGCTGAACTGGTCCAGGTTCCGGCGGTGCCGTATAAAAATCCGAACAATTACGTGCATTATTCGCGCCGTTTGGCCGAAAGGCTTGCACAATCCGAACCCAATGGCGCGGTCTGGGCCAACCAGTTTGACAACGTGGCCAACCGGCAGGCGCATATCGACAGCACAGGTCCCGAGGTATGGGAACAGACCGGGGGTCGAGTCGACGGCTTTGTTTGCGCGGCAGGGACGGGGGGCACGATAGCGGGTGTCGGAATGGCGCTTCAGCCCAAGGGGGTGAAGATTGGCTTGTCGGATCCCGAAGGCTCGGCGATTCATAGCTTTTACACAACGGGCGCGTTTGCGGCGGAAGGCAGTTCGATCACTGAAGGCATTGGAAACGGGCGCGAGACCGCCAACCTCAAAGGGTTCACGCCGGATGTGAGCTATAAGATCCCCGACGGCGAGGCGCTCCCGATCGTCTTTGATCTGTTGCAGCACGAAGGCCTGTGCCTTGGCGGATCGTCGGGCATCAACATTGCGGGCGCCACGCGTATGGCGCGGGAAATGGGGCCGGGCCATACGATCGTTACGATTTTGTGCGACTTCGGAACCCGCTATCAGTCGAAATTGTTCAACCCAGCATTCCTGAAAGAAAAGGGTTTGCCGGTGCCGGATTGGTTGGACGCCGATACGCGCATCCTGCCGCCCGTGTTCGAGAACTGATTATGCGATTGGCCGCGCTCTTTGCTGTCTTGCTCGCGCTTGCGATAGGTGGGGCGGCACTGGCGCAACCTGTTGATAGCGATGCCGAAGCAACCGTGCAGTACGGGCTCGAGGCCTGGGGACCGCTGGCCGATGGTGTAGAATTGTTGGTCGACAATCCGGACACCCCGACAGCGCGGCTGGAGGGGCTTCGCGAAGAGCTTGTCGGCTGGCGAACGTTTCTTCTGAACGCCCAGGACGTAAACGCGCGACGCGTTTCGACGATCCAGGCGCAACTTCAGGGCCTTGGTCCTGCGCCCGATGCTGGCGCAGGCGAGGCAGAGCCGGACGCCATTGCAAATCGTCGGCTGGTGCTTACCCAAGAGCTTTCGGAGGCACAGGCCCCGGGACTGCAGGCCGCCGAATCGTTCCGCGAAGCTGACGGGCTGATCTCAGAGATCGATTCTCTGATCCGCGCACGGCAGACTGAGGCGCTTCTTGAGGTAGGCCCCAGTCCGATCTTCCCCCGAAACTGGGATCTGGCGTTGGACGGCCTTGTAACGTACGGGCGTTCGCTTGTTAGTGAGGTTCGAACGGCCTTGTCCTTGCCGTGGCGCACGGCCGAGCTTCGCCGAGAAGCGCCCCTCGTGGCGTTTCTTACTGCACTGGCACTCTTATTACTTTTCCGCGGGCGCCGCTGGATGACGCGCTTGACCCAATGGGTACAGGAAAAGGGACGGAGCCGCGGGCGGATCGCGTTGGGCTTTGTCGTATCCTTCGGCCAGGTGCTTGTGCCCTTCATCGGCATAACACTTTTGGCGACGGCGGTTCTGTCAACGCAGATGTTCGGGGACCGGGGCTATCAGTTTATCCAGGGTATCGTGGTGGTCGTTCTCTCGGCTTACGGCGCCCTTTGGCTGGTGGGGCGGCTCTTTCCGGCGGTATCGGATTTTCCTGCGCCTTTCGATGTTGATGACCGCTACAAGCGGCAGGCAAGGCGACGCGGGCTTATGGTGGGGGTCCTGATCGGCATGGCCGCTTTGTTGCGCGCTATGACCGAGTTCGAAGAAATCGATCGCACAGTTGAATCCGTGTTGGCGTTGCCAATCTACGTCGGGCTGTCGGTCGGCTACTACGCGCTTGCCCGCACGTTCCGTGCCGCCGCCGCACAGGTCGTGGACGAAGACGGCCCCGGCTTCGGTCTGCGGCTTTTCGGTTTTGCAAGCAAGGCGCTCGTCTTCGTTGCGGCAATTGGACCGGTCCTTGCGATGATCGGTTATCACAATCTGGCCGATGCGCTGATGATGCCGACGGCGCTGTCGCTTGGGGTATTGGGGTTTCTGCTGGCTCTGCAAGCGCCGATCCGGGATTTCTACGCCTGGGCGACCCGGACATCGCTTGACGATGCGCGCGCCGCACTCTTGCCGGTTCTGATCAACTTCTTTCTGGTCTTCGCCACACTGCCGGTGCTGGCCTTGGTCTGGGGCGCGCGGCCGGCAGAGTTGCTTGAGCTTTGGTCGCAGCTGAATGAAGGCATCAGCGTCGGTGGCACCCGGCTTACCATGGGCGCAGTCTTCGGCGTGATTATCGTTTTCGCGCTGGGCGTCGGTGCTACGCGGTTGTTCCAGGGGGCGCTAAAGAGCACCGTTCTACCGCGCACAAAGCTCGACATGGGTGCACGGAACTCGGTCGTATCCTTCGCAGGGTATGCTGGGATCGGACTGTCGGTCCTTCTTGCCGCCAACACCGGTGGCTTCGATTTCACGGCGCTGGCGGTGATCTTCGGCGCGCTTTCGGTTGGCATCGGCTTCGGTCTTCAGAACATCGTTCAAAACTTCATTTCCGGCATCATCCTTCTGGTCGAACGCCCCATCAGCGAGGGCGACTGGGTCGAGGTGGGACCGCAGATGGGCATCGTGAAAAGCATCTCGGTCCGCTCGACGACGATCGAGACCTTTGACCGGCAGCAAGTGATCGTGCCGAACGGCGATTTTATTTCTGGGACGGTCACGAACTGGACGCGCGGGGGGCAGATTGGCCGTGCCGTGGTCAACGTGGGTGTCGCCTATGGAACGGACACACGGCGGGTGGAGCAGATTTTGCACGAGTGCGTCGAAGGCGTCGACTATGTGGCGTATTATCCCCCGCCCGGAGTGGACTTCATGGGCTTTGGGGCAGATAGCCTGGATTTCCGCATTCGCGCGATCCTTACAGACGTTAACCAACTCGTTGGGGTTCGAACCGAAATTCACCACAGAATCGCGGAACGTTTTGCAGCCGAAGGCATCGAAATTCCATTCGCGCAGCGCGACATCTGGCTGCGCAATCCCGAGGCACTGCGCGAGCAATCGAACGCGGCGGAAAACACAAGCGACAAACGAACCCAAAACCCGGGGGGCGAAGCTGCCGATGACCAAAGCTCGGACTGATGCTCGCCGCTTAGCAGTCAGGCTGGCGGGTCTTGCATTGGCCCCCGGAACGCGGATAGGACAACCAGGCCGGAGAGGTGGCCGAGTGGTCGAAGGCGCACGCCTGGAACGCGTGTAGGCGGGAAACCGTCTCCAGGGTTCGAATCCCTGTCTCTCCGCCACCCCGCCCCACCATCGTCACTGGCGTCAGGCCGATTAGAAAACCCGTGAAACAGGCTGGCTTTTTGGACTCAATCCGGAGGTACCAGACTAAACTGGCTTGGGCGGTGCAGGGGGTGCGGCTCGTGTCTGCGGATCAACAAGCCCAGTCCATTTCGCCGCTTCAGAACGCACCTCGATATCATCCGCCTGGCGGTGATGATATACGTCCGGTTCCCACTCTCGCTCTAAAACGTCGAAGATCCGCCGCATGAACGCGGGATAGACATCTGACATGAGACCATGCGCCAACGGTGGCACCGTTTAGAGCCGAAGTCTGCCTCCGAGATACGCAAGCGCCGGATTGAAAGCATGCGATCGAGCCAGTGGAGATGGGACTTCGATGAGATGTTCGCGAAGATCAACGGGCAGATGCGCTACCTGTGGCGGGCGGTTCACCGTGAGGGCGAGGCGCTTGAGAGCTTCGTGACTGAGATACGGGACAAGAAAGCGGCCCCGAAATTCCTCAAGAAAGCAGTGAATGAACATGGCCGGGCGGGGGTGCTTGTGACGGACAAACTCCGCTCCTACAGCGCGGCCCCCAAGGAGACTAGTGTCGCCGAGCGCCCGGAGATCGGTCGACGGCTAAACAAAAGGGCGGAGAACTCACAACACCCGTTCCGAAGGCGGGATCGGGCGATGCATCGCTTTCGGCGCATCCGAATTCTCCAGATGTTCGCTTCCGTCCACAACTCTGTCACCTATCACTTCAACCGGGGGCGCGGCCCCTCCTCCTGAAACCTTTTCAAGCAGAACTGTGCCGCCGCTTTCGAGGAATGACGAAACTTGGCGTGGCATAAGGGACAGCATCACTGTCCTAGCAGAGACCGGTTCGCATGGGTCTGACAGCACCCTTCAGAAGGCTTGGCAGTCGTTCCGGTAGCGTGCCACCAACAAAGTGATGGTCCTATGACGCGATCATTTCTTGGACATGCGAGCTCCAAACCATTTGCTTTCCGTAGAGAAGGAGACATGCGCGTAACTCGCATTCCGTGAACAGTGGCTTGAGTCGGTCTTGGCGGCCTGCGATAAGTAGGAATGCCGACAGCCACTGCTCCGATCCCGCGACGCAAGCTCGCCGACGAAGTGGAGGCGCGAATTCTTGCGCATATTCACGACAATCGGTTAAAGCCAGGTGATACCCTTCCGTCCGAGCGCGAGTTGATGTCGCTTTTCATGGTCGGCCGTCCGGCCATTCGGGAGGCGATGCAGAACCTCCAGCGCAAGGGTCTGGCAGAGATCAAGCATGGTGAACGTCCACGCGTGGCAGAGCCTTCATTCGAGGCGATGGCGGGACAGATGTCGGAAACTATGCGTCATATGCTGTCGCACAACGCCGCGTCGATGGAGCATCTAAAGGAAGCGCGCACCACCTTCGAGACCGAAATGGCGCGTATCGCGGCCCGCCGCGCAACTCGGAAAGATGTCGCGGTCCTGCGCGCCATTGTGGAGCGGCAGGCCAGTTTGCGCAGGGACTCGGGCGAGTTCTTGAAATGCGATGGCGACTTGCACGCGGCGATTGCGCGGATCAGCGGCAACCCCATTTTCGCTTCGTTGAGCGCTGCGCTCTTTGACTGGTTGGCCAATTTCCATGTCGCGCTCGTGCGCAAACCCGGGTTCGAGCAGCTTACGCTTGACGAGCACGGGGCGATCATCGACGCAATCGCGGCAGGCGACCCGGATCTCGCCGGTCAGCGCATGGCCGACCATTTAAACCGCGCCAACAAGCTTTACCACCAAGACAACCTTTCAGACTGAGGCAATCGACGGCTTCTCCGATACTACGCACTTGACTCGCCATAACTGGTATAATCAGTATGCCTCTTGAGGGCGTCTCGTTTCTCGCTGACCCCACGGCAAAGTAAAGAGATGGAGTTGCAGTCTTTGTCCCAGCATCGTGCGTCCTCGGTCGAATGGAACCCTCGGAGGGTCTCCGTCGGCGAACTGGAGGCTCTCGTCGTCGACGGCGCAATGCGTCAACTGCGATACGGTGGGGTCGAGGTGGTGCGCGGCATAGACTGCCCGATCCGCGATCCGAACTGGGCCACCGAGACACCTGCCGATGTCGAAGAGACGATAGATGAAACGAGTGACGGCGTCGTGTTGTCACGTCGCTTCGCCGCGTTCGATGGCGCGTTGTCTGCTGATCTGGAGGTCCGTTTGCACGCAAATGGAGTTGCCGCCAAGCTCAGACTTCATGCGCATCGACGTGTCGAAACCAACCGTGCCGGCTTTACGCTGTTGCACCCGATCCAGGGTGTTTCGGGGAAAGACGTGATCATTCGGCATTCGGATGGGACGGAAGGGCACAGCACATTTCCCGAAGCGATTTCGCCGGGCCAACCGGCGTTCGACATTGTCGGTCTGCGTCACGTCGTCGATGGCATCGCAGTTGACATTCGCTTCACCGGTGAAGTCTTCGAGATGGAGGATCAGCGGAACTGGACCGATGCGTCCTACAAGACGTATTGCCGCCCGTTGGGGCTCGGATTTCCCTATACAATCGAAGCGGGCGAGACGGTTGAGCAATCGATCGAGATTTCACTTTCCGTTGCTGGGACACGCGCGCAACCCGGTGCGGAGTCAAACCGTTCAGTCGGCCCACTGCCCGAGATCGCCATTGCATTCGAACCGGACTGGTTTTTCGAAACGGCGCCTATAATTCTGGAGTGTCTGCCGACCGCCTACCGTATTCTGAGGCTCGATGTCGCTCGCGAGTACGCGTTTGAAACGTTGGCGGCCTTGGCCGGCCCGGTCGAACTGGAAGTGGTGATCGATGACGAGGGGAACGCTGCCGGTCGTCTTCACACGCTGGCGAAAGCTCTTCGAGATACTGGCATTACGGTCGAAAGCGTTACGGCTTTGCCGCGCGCTTACCTGAAAAGCTACCAACCGACAGCCGAGTGGCCCGCCGGGCATGGCATCGTCGATGCGGCTGCGTGGGCCAAAGCGGCCTTTCCCGACGCAGAGACTGGCATTGGTATGTTGACAAACTTTACCGAGTTCAATCGGCATCCGCCGCCGTCCGGGATTGGCGATTTCACGACATACTCCACAACGGCCATCGTCCATGCAGGCGATGACCTTTCGGTCTTCGAGACCCTGGAGGCGCTGAGCCATGTCCACGAGAGCGCGCGTTTACTATCCGGTGAGAGACCAGTGCGGCTTGGATTGACCACTATCGGTATGCGTTCGAACCCATACGGCGCTGCGGTTGCGGATAACCCGAAACTTGCCCGGATGGCCATGGCGATGGACGATCCCCGCCAGCAGTCCACCTTCGCAGCTACTTTCGCCGTTGGGGCTTACAGTGCGGCCGCCGCATCCAAATGTGCCCGCGTTGGTCTGGCAAGTGCAGGCGGTCCTTTCGCCACAGGGCAGGTTCAAGACGGGGCATTCCGAGCCTGGCCTATTCACCATGTGGTTCGTGCACTTGCGGAGCTGGCGGGGAAAGCGAGCGCTGCGCTTCCCGATATGCCAAGCGGTGTGATGGGTGTCGGAGCTGAAAGTGCAGGCAAGGTCGAGGCTGTGATCGCGAATTGCAGTGTGGAACCAAAGAGGCTCGACTTTCCCGCGCAGCATGGCGTGGTCATGGACGGTGCGACCGCCGTGTCCGCTCCCGATTGGCTCGACCGTGCAAATGCTGTGGCACTTGACGATGTGCTGCTGGCGCCCGCCTCGGTGGTCTTTATCTTCAGGGGAGGGGATCGGTGACAGGTCAGATCAAGCAAGGCGCACTGGTGGGGTGCGGGTTCTTCGCCCGCAACCATATGCATGGCTGGCGGGCCGTGCCTGGCGCCGAGATTGTCGCTGTGTGCGATTTGGACCAAAGCAAAGCTGAAACCTTCTCCCACGACTTCGATGGCCCGAGGGTCTTCACGGATGTCGGCCAGATGCTGTCCGAGATGGACCTGGACTTTGTAGATGTCGCCACCACGCCGCCCTCGCACCGGCCGTTGGTCGAGCTTGTCGTAGGATCGGGCGTCGCCGTCATTTGCCAGAAACCAATTGCCGACACCTACGCGGACGCGAAGGCCATGGTGAAAGCCGCCGAAGACGCCAGTGTTCCCTTCTTCATCCATGAGAATTTCCGTTGGCAAAAAGGTATCATGGCGGCCAAGGCGGCGATCGACCAGGGGCAGATCGGCGCTCTCCGGTTTGGGCGGTTTAGCTTCCGCCACGGTTACGACAACTATGTTAACCAGCCCTATCTGGCCGAGATCGAGCGGTTCTCGCTGATGGATGTTGGCATCCACCTCTATGATGTCATGCGGCATGTCATGGGCGAGGTCCGGCACCTATCCTGCGAGACTCAGCGGCGCAATCCGATCGTAGCGGGCGAAGATGCCTTCACCTCGCTTCTGCGTCACGCCGATGGCGGCGTTTCGGTGGTTGATTGCTCGTTCCACTCGACGATCCGGCCCGAGCCGTTTCCCGAAACGCTCCTGTGTATCGAAGGGGATACCGGGACGGTGGAATTGACGACCGACTTCAAGCTGACGCTGCATACCTCTGATGGTGCCGAATCGCGAGACGTCGAAGCTGGCGTGCCGCATTGGGGCGAGCGGCCTTGGCACACGGTTCAGGACAGCGTCATCAACTTCCAGGCGCACGTGGTGGACGTGCTGAACGGCAAAACGTATCCGCAACCCTCCGGAGCCGACAACCTCAAGACACTCGCGCTCGCCCTGGCTTCCTATGACGCGATGGAGAGCGCCTCGGTCATAGACATGGCCGCGTGGGAGGCACGGCAGGCATGAGCGACCGCATCGAAGCCGACTACCTTATTGAAACCGCTTTCGATCCGCGGGCCGCGGCCGAGGTCATGGCGGGCGAGCAATCCTCTGGAACCTTCGTCAAGATTCCCGGTGAAACGCCCGAGCTGAAAGCCCGTTCCGCCGCGACGGTCGACAGGATCGACATCATTGAAACTGTCGACAGCCCCAGCCTGCCGGGTGCGCGCCATCCCGAAGGGCGCGCGATCCAAAGGGCACAGGTCACGTTGTCCTGGCCGCTTCACAACCTTGGGCCGTCTCTGCCCAATCTGATGGCGACCGTGGCGGGCAATCTGTTCGAGCTTGCCCAATTCTCGGGCCTACGCGTGCTCGACATCCGGCTGCCGTCGGCATTCGCGGACCGCTACAGCGGGCCGAAATTCGGGGTGCAGGGGACCCGTCGCCTGGCCGGCGTAACCGAAGGGCCGGTGATCGGCACCATTATCAAGCCAAGCGTCGGCTTCGACGCCGATCAGACGGCCGCACTGGTCAAAACCCTTGCCGAGGCGGGCATTGATTTCATCAAGGATGACGAATTGCAGGCCGATGGTCCGGCATGTCCGTTCGAGGATCGCGCACGCGCCGTCATGGCCGTCGTCAACGCTCATGCGGATCGGACAGGCAAGAAAGTGATGTTCGCATTCAACTTGACCGGCGAGATCTACGAGATGAAGCGCCGGCACGACCTTGTGCGAGACCTTGGCGGCACCTGCATCATGGCCAGCCTCAACTCGGTCGGCCTGTCCGGAATGATCGAGTTGGGCCGCTTTTCGGAGCTTCCCATTCATGCACATCGCAACGGTTGGGGATATCTTTCCCGCGCCCCGCATCTGGGCTGGTCCTATGTCGCCTGGCAGAAGATCTGGCGTCTGGCAGGTGCGGATCATATGCATGTCAACGGCTTGCAGAACAAGTTCTGCGAACTCGATGACAGCGTGATTGCCTCCGCGAAGACATGTCTGACGCCGATCTTCGACGACAAGCCTTGCATCGCGATGCCGGTGTTCTCGTCCGGCCAGTCGGCGGTTCAACCGCCAGAGACCTATCGACGTCTCGGGTCAGCCGATTTGATCTATGCCGCAGGCGGCGGGATCATGGGGCACCCCGACGGTCCCGCGGCGGGTATGGAAAGCCTGCGCGAAAGCTGGAATGCCGCCATCGCCGGTGAAGCGCTGGAAGATCGCGCGATATCCGTTCCGAGCCTCGCCCGCGCGCTGGAGGCTTATGGATGACGCGGACGCTTCCCTTCGGCACGCTGATCGCCTGGTATGGCGACGACTACACCGGGGCGGCGGCTGTTATGGAAGTCCTGACGTTCTCTGGCCTACCCTCAGTACTCTTCCTCGACATTCCCACGCCCGAGCAGTTGGCGCAGTTCGCGGGATATCGCGGCATCGGAATTGCTGGTTCGGCCCGGTCACGCGGCCCGGACTGGATGGAGGAACATCTGCCGCCGGTGTTCGACTTTCTTGCGGGGCTGGAAGCACCGGTCACGCATTACAAGATTTGTTCGACCCTCGATTCATCTCCGACGGTCGGATCGATTGGCCGCGCGACCGAAATCGCGTTTCGCCATGTTCCGGCGGAGTGGGCCGCGCTCCTCGTCGCAGCACCGGCCATTGGTCGGTATCAGGCTTTCGGCAACCTCTTCGCGGTGGCGGGCGACACCGTTTACCGGCTGGACCGACATCCGGTCATGTCACGGCACCCTGTTACGCCGATGAGCGAGGCCGATGTTTGCAGCCATATCGCGCAGCAAACTGAATTAAAGACCGGTTTGATTCCTTTGACCGAACTCCAATCAACCCGGGCAGCAATCGCCGCGCTCGACCTTGTCCGCGAAGGCGGTGCGCGCGTCATTGCCTTCGACACTGTCGATGGACCGACGCTTAGCCAGACAGGTCGCCTCATCTGGGAACATGGCGGCACGCCGACACTGGCCGTCGGATCGCAAGGGGTGGAATACGCGCTGGTGCGTCACTGGCAGGACACGGGGCTGATCGTAGAAGAGCCGCCATCGCCGACTGTTGGGGCAGTCGAGCAAATGGCCGTCGTCGCCGGTTCCGTCTCAGCCACGACCGACGCGCAAATCGCCTGGGCAGAGGCCAACGGTTTCAGCGGTCACCGCATTGAGCCCGGCATGGCTCTTGAGACCGGGAATGTGAAGCAGGCCTGGATCGCCTCCCAGATCGATGCGGCGTTGCAAGCGGGCGCATGCCCCATCGTCTATTCGGCGCGCGGTCCCGACGATCCGCATATCTCGGCGTTTCGGGAAGCTGCGGCCACTGCCGGCCTCAGCATGAACGAGGCGAACGCAAGGCTCGGGTCGGCACTCGGCCAGATCCTTGCCGGACTGGTGGAACGTGGCGGCTTCAGCCGTGCGGCCATCGCCGGAGGAGATACGTCCAGCCACGCGACTGACCAATTGGGCGTTCACGCACTGACGGCCATCGCCGCAACTATACCCGGGGCAGCGCTTTGCCGTGCGCACCGGGACGACAACACACCGCTCGAGCTTGCCCTGAAGGGTGGCCAGATGGGGACACCGGACTTTTTCGGGCGCATCCGGGCCGGCGGTGGTCACGCACAAGGGAGAATGACATGACCAAGATCGCATTGATGGGCGCGGGCGGGAAAATGGGCGTTCGCCTGTCTACCAATCTGAAGGGATCGCGGTTCGAAGTCGACCATGTCGAGGTTTCGGAGGCCGGGCGCGCGCGCCTGAAGGCCGAGGTGGGTGTGAACGCTGTCGAGCAGGGTCAGGCCATTTCCGGCGCGGATGTCATCGTGATGGCGACGCCCGACCGATTGATTGGCGAAATCTCACATCAGATCATAGACCAGGTCCGTCCCGGTGCCGCGATGGTGGTACTTGACGCCGCAGCGCCGCACGCAGGTGAAATGCCGAAGCGCGACGATGTCACGTACTTCGTTACGCATCCCTGTCATCCGCCGATCTTCAACGACGAGATGGAAATGGATGCACGAATGGACTTCTTCGGGGGCGTGAAGGCCAAACAACACATCGTCTGCGCCCTGATGCAGGGCCCGGAGGAGGACTATGTCAAGTGCGAAGAGGTCGCCAAGACGATCTATGCGCCGGTCATGCGGTCACATCGCTGTACGGTTGAGCAGATCGCCATCCTCGAACCCGCGCTTTCGGAAACGGTCGGAGCCACGCTTGCGTTGGCGCTGCGCGAGGCAAAAGATGAGGCGGTACGGCGCGGTGTTCCCGAGCAGGCGGCGCATGACTTCATGCTGGGCCATCTGAATATCGAGCTCGCCATAGCGTTCGGCGTCTTTCCGGGAGGGCAGTTTTCGGACGGCGCATTGCACGCGATTGATCAGGCGCGACCAAAGATCTTCAAGGACAACTGGCTTGAAGCTGTCTTCGACCCGAAGGCGGTTCTGCAGTCTGTCAAGGACATCTGCCACCCAGAGGGCACGTCATGACACCCGGTCGGCCTCAAAAGGCCGGGGACCGCATAAGAGCAATCTCACATACGGGCGCACCACTCAAAAGAAAGGGAGAGAAGATGAAGTTCACAAGATCAAAAATCGCCGCGTGCGCAATCGCCGTGTCCGGTGCCGCGGCCATGCTGCCGGGTATGGCCAGCGGAGCCTCCATCTGTTTCGCCTTCCAGGATCTCGAGACCGAGTTCTGGGTCGCCGGACATACCGCGATCACCCGCACGCTCGAAGAGGCGGGCCACACGGTGATCGAACGAAACGCGAATGAAGACGCAAACCGTCAACTGGAACAAGTGAGGGACTGCATTGCGCAAGGCGTCGACGGCGTCATCATCATCCCGCAGGATGGCGAAAGTGCTGTCACCATCGTCAACGAAGCACAGGACAACGATGTCCCGATTGCCGTCTTCAACCGACCGCCATCCGACTTGTCGAAGGGGATCATCGTCGTTGCGGACAACGCGTCGATCGCGAGCCAGGCCGTGGACTTCCTGGCGCAGGACGCGATTGCCAACAGAGAGGGCGGCGAAAAGCTCACCCCTCTGATCATCGTGGGCGACTTGGGCGACCCGAATGCCGTTGGCCGCAAGGACGGGTTCTACGAGGCGATCAATCGCTACCCGGACGATTTCAACACGCCGATTGAGGTCGCCTCAGAATGGGATGCGGCAACGGCCCTTGCCAATCTCGAAGCCGCAGTGACGGCTAATCCGGACATTGATCTCTTGTTCACGTCGTCCGATTTCCTTTTCCCGACGATCCGTTCGGTGTTCGAGCCTCGCGGCATGTGGAAACCCCGCGGTGAGGACGGCCATGTCGTGATGGGCGGTCTCGACGGCGATGCGACGGCGTGTCAGCTCATCAAGGAGGGGTATGTCGACGCAACGGGCGTGCAGGACCTTTACTTCGAAGCCGAGGCCGCGCTGAACGCCATTCTCGCAGCCATCGACGCGGGTGAAGCGCAGCCGAACGAGGTCATCGAAGACCCCGGCTTCGCGCTGACCTCTGCCAATCTTGGTGAACGCGAGATGGACATGTGGGGCTGCGTTCTGCTGTCCGAAGGGTTCCTCGACCAATAGCCCGAATGTCAGAAAGATCGGCGCGCCGTCGTGCGTGCCGGTCTTACCCACCAGAACGTCAGAGCATTCCGAACGCACATGAACAGTCCACAACGGGGAACCGGCACGGCCCAGATGCAGCTGGTCAGCCTTCGCCAGCGCGCGATGCGGCTCTTTCTGTCCGACTATTTCGTCCTGTACCTATCGCTTGCCTACTTCCTGATCCTTGTCCCGTTCCTACCGACGCTGTCCAACCCGGCGAACATGGCGAATATCCTTTCGAACATGTGGCCCTTGCTTGTGGTTGCGATCGGGCAAACCTTTGTTCTGACAATCGCGGGGATTGACCTGTCGCAAGGGTCGGTCGTGGGCTTCACCAGCGTGGTGGGGGCGATGTTTCTCGCCACGACGGCGTCGCCCGACGTCTTGTCGAATGCCCCGATCTGGGGCGCGATCCTGACCGAAAACGGCGGGCCGCTCGGCCACACCAGCTTCGGAATTCCGCTTGCAATCCTGATCATGGTGTTCGTCGGTGCGGCCATCGGGGCCTTCAACGGCTTTGCCATCGCACAGTTCAAGATGCCGCCTTTCATGGTCACGCTTGTGACGATGATCGTGATTTCCGCCTTTGCGATCTTTCTTACCCAGTCCGAGAATATCCGGAACCTACCCGAGACCTACATCCTGCTCGGGAAAGGAGACATCGTGTCGATCTACATCGGCGCGCAGGACGAATCCCGCATTCCGCGCCGTGAAGTTTACTCGTTCATCACCTACCCGATGGTTATCGCCGTCAGTGTCGCCATCGTCGCGCATCTGCTTTTGAACCGAACCGTCTTCGGCAAACAAGTGTTCGCCGTCGGCACAAACCGCAATGCAGCAGAGGTGTCCGGTGTGCCGGTCCGCCGGATCATCGTCCTCGTTTTCGCGATCTCGGCGATCTGTGCGACCATTGGGGCGATCCTCTACTCGACCCGCCTCGAAGCGGGACGCCCGACACTGGGGGAGGGGAATTTCCTCCTCGATGTGATCGGCGCGACCGTGATCGGCGGCACGAGCCTCTTTGGCGGCAAAGGCAAGATCATCTGGACGGTCTTCGGTGTCTTCTTTTTCGTCCTTCTTTCGAACACGCTGAACCTGATGAACCTGTCCTCCTTTCACATCGACATGGTGAAGGGCTCGGTCATCGTGGCGGCTGCCTTGCTGGACGTCTGGCGAACGCGACTGATGCGGGAGTTGAACGCGTGAGCCAGGTCAGCAAAACGCTCCTAAGGTTCGATGGTCTTCGTAAGGAGTATTTTGGCGTGCCGGCCGTCGCCGACCTGACACTCGACGTGCCAGCGGGCACCGTCGTGGGCGTCATCGGCGAAAACGGTGCGGGCAAGTCGACCGTTATGAACATGATCGGGGGTGTCGTTTCGCCGACCTTGGGGCAGATGTTCTGGAAAGGTGCCGCGTACACCCCACGCTCTCCCAGCGACGCAACAGCGCTCGGGATCGCGTTCATCCATCAGGAGTTGAACCTGTTCAACAACCTGACCATTGCCGAGAACATTTTTGTCGATGGATTTCCGACCCGGTTCGGGCTTATTGACAGGGCGGAGATGCGGGCCAAGACCGAAGCGCTCCTTGCGCAACTGAGCCTCGATGCGTCACCGGACACCAAGGTGGATCATCTGGCACCGGGCGAGCGTCAACTGGTCGAGATTGCAAAAGCGCTGCACCGGGACGCCGAATTGATTATTTTCGACGAGCCGACCACATCGCTTACGCCACGGGAGAAAGCGCGACTGTTTGAGACCATCGAACGGCTAAGGTCCGATCACAAGACCGTCCTCTATATCTCGCACATCTTATCGGACGTCGAACGTTTGAGCGACCGGATCGTCGTGCTGCGCGATGGAGCACTTGTCGCCGAAGGGCCGACAGAGCAGTTCGACATTCCGGCGATGATCGCAGCCATGATTGGCCGAGAGTTGGGTGGACTGTTTCCGGAGCGCAGCGCCAAGCCTACCGGCCACACGCTGCTTTCGGTACAAGGTTTGAGCCAGCCCGGCGTATTGGAGGATGTCTCGTTCGAGATACGGGCAGGGGAGGTGTTCGGTCTGTTCGGTCTAATGGGATCCGGACGGTCGGAAATGGCGCGCATCCTTTTTGGTCTCGACCCGCATGAAGCGGGAACCGTCACCTTGAACGGAGCGCCGCTCTCTGGGTCGGCGCGCGACCGAATTCAGGCCGGGCTCGCGTTCGTTACGGAGGATCGCCGGGCGGAAGGGCTGATGATGGATTCGAGCATCATGGACAACCTCAGCCTTGTGTCGATTGAGCGTTTCGGTAGGACACCGGTGGCCCTGCTTGATGAGGGTGCGATTGAGGCCGAGACCGAGGCGCTAAAGTCGGACATTCAGATCAAGGCGGGCAATATTGCGGTCCAGCCGGTGCGGTCGCTATCTGGCGGAAACCAGCAGAAAGTCGTCATCGGCAAATGGCTGATTAATGAGCCTGCCCTGTTCATTCTCGATGAACCCACGCGTGGCGTGGATGTCGGCGCGAAGTACGAGATCTACGCCCTCGCGGACAGGTTGGCAGCTGCAGGCAACGGCATTCTATTTATATCGTCTGAGCTGGAGGAAGTTGCAGGGGTCTGCGACCGCGTCATGGTGATGAATCGTGGCGAGGTCATGGGCACGTTCGATGCGCCGCCGTTCGTGGATACGGAGATCCTTGCACTGGCGTTCGGCGAACAAGCGACGTCCAGGGAGGCTTCGGCATGACAAGTACACCGCGGGAACGGCTCACCGGGTTCGTTGCCCGGCATGGAACCATCGTTATGTTCCTTCTGATCGTACTTGTCTTTGGGACGCAGGCACCGAGCTTCCTAGGACCTGACAACCTCGCCAACATTATCAAGCAAGCATCATTCATTGGGATCGCTGCGATTGGCATGGTGTTCGTGTTGCTCACCGCCGGGATTGATCTTTCGGTGGGGTCCGTCATGTATCTGGGCCCGCTCATCGCCGGGTTCGCGATGCGCGACTACGGCGTTGGCGTCACTGGAGGTCTACTGTTTGCCGTGGCGGCTGGCGCGATCATGGGAGCGATCAACGCTTTTTTGATCGTCTACCTTCGGATCATTCCGTTCATCGTCACACTTTCGACCCTGTTCTTTTTCCGTGGCTTTGGAGCTTGGCTGACCAGTTCGCGGCAGTTCGACTTTCCCGATGAGATCCGTGCCTTTGGCCTGTCCTCCGTCATGGGCATTCCGACCCCTATTCTGTTCTTTGTTGTGATCGCGGCACTCGCGCATGTGGTGTTGTCACGAACCACCTTCGGGCGGCAGGTCTACGCCATAGGAAACGACGCGGCAGCGGCCGAAAAGGCCGGTATTCCCACAGGGCGGGTCAAGGCAGGTGTTTATATCATTTGTTCTACGCTTGCCGCGCTTTCAGGCTTCATCCTGATCGCTCAGATTGGTCGTCTCGACGCGGGTTTCGGTGAGGGGCGCGAGTTCGACGTCATCGCGGCCGCGGTTCTGGGCGGTGCGAGCCTTTTCGGCGGGATTGGGACGGCCTTCTCAGCCGTGATCGGCGCAACGATGATTCAAGCGGTCAAGACCGGTCTCGTCTTCACAGGCGTCAATCTTTACCTGCAACCGATGCTGCAGGGGCTCATCATTTTTGGGGCGGTCTTTCTGGACTCGTTCCGCGCGTCACGCTTGGAAATGCTGCAACGCCGTTTCATTCGGCCGCTTTAGAAGTCAACGAGAAAGTGGGTGTTTTCCGATTGGTAAACTGGTATGATGAGCGCACCACTCGATGAGGATATCACGTCGAAATTGGGAGGAATTGATGGACAGACGCAGGTTTTTTGGTCTCACGGCCACATCTGCCCTTGCCTACGGGGTTCTTGGGCCTTCGCCGGCATCGGCTCAGGGCGCTGCAAGCCAAGCAGTCGAAGCCGCAAAGCAATACACGGGCGCCACATTGAACGTGCTCTATGAAGCTGGACTTCAGCCTTTGGACCCGAAGAATTTCACTGGGCCGATGTGGGAGGACCTGACAGGTATCAAGATCAACGTGATCGAGTCGCCTGTGGACCAGATGTTCACTAAGACCATGCAGGCGCACATGGCGAACTCGGGCGCTTACGATGTCCTGAACGTCATTCCTAACCAATTGCCCGATCTCGCCCTCGCTGGTGCCCTCGAGCCATTGGACGATTTCGTGGACAAGTATGGCTACGCCGAGGAGCTTGACGCGATTGCGCCCGTCTATCGCGACAACCAGATGAAAGTCGAAGGCACGATCTACGGTCTCCCCGACGATGGTGATGTGTTAATCATGTACTATCGCCGCGACCTGTTCGAAGACCCCGAGAACAATGCGGCCTTTATGGACCGGCACGGCTATAAGCTGGCGCCGCCCACCACCTGGGAGCAATTCTCGCAAATCGGCCAATTCTTCACCGACAAGTATGCGCCTGATATCTATGGTGCCGGCATGTTGCGTGCGCCCGGAAACGCGCAGTACCTGTTCCAGGAACGGTTCCGTGTTGAGGGTGGCAAGTTCTTCGATGAGGAGACGATGAGGGCGACGGTCAACTCGCAGGTTGGCCTTGATATATTCAACGCCATGATCGCCGAGAACGACTTTATGCCGCCTGGCGTCGAGCAATGGGGTTTCATCGAGGCGTTCAATGCCTTCCTGGCAGGCGACATCGCGATGACGATCTCGTGGCCGCCGGTCGGTCGGTGGGCTGCCGGTTACGGAAAGGGGACCGAGGCGCTCAATTGGATTCCGGAAACGACGGTTGCTGACACCATTGGCTATGCACTTCCGCCGGGCGGGCGTCCGGAATTGGCGGTCGGCTTCTCGCTCGCCGTTGCATCCGGATCGCAGAACAAGGAGGCGGCTTACCTCTTCGCGCAATGGATGAACTCCGAGGAGATCAGCCTCCAGAGGGTCCAGCTTCCTTACGCACTCCGCGACCCGTTCCGCACGAGTCATTTCGAGAGCGAGGAGTATCGCAATCGCTGGCCGACGGCGGGTGAGTATCTCGACACACTGAAGGCCGGTGCAGAGACCGGTCTGATCGATTTGTCCCTGATCCAGACTGACCGCTACGAGGAAGGTATCCGGCAAGCGCTATCGCGCCTTTGGGGCGGTGATGATCCGCAAACCATCCTTGATGACCTGGCGGGCCAGTGGGATGCCCTGACCGACCGCATCGGAGTTGAGAAGCAGAAGCGCGTTTACCTTGACTGGGCGTCGAAGCCGAACGCCTATCCCACCTGACTTACGTTGCCGGGCCAGTTCGTCTGGCCCGGTCGCTTCTGGCCAATGCAATCGAAGTCGTCCGCCCTTGCCGACAACGCGACCGTTCTGCGCTATGCTCTGGTTGCTCCCGCTGTGTTCGTCATTCTGATGATCGGCCTCTACCCGTTCATCAAACTTGCCGCGACCAGCGTGCAGGACATCACGATGTTCGGGGCCGACAGATCGTTCCAAGGCTTCAAACACTATGCCCGTTTGATGGAAGACGATCGGCTATGGGAAGCGATTTGGCACACCACTTTGTTCACCGTTATCGCTCTGCCGATTGAACTCGTGCTGGGATATCTGCTGGCCCTCCTGTTCCTTCATCCCTTGCCGTTCCGGCGCACCTTGATCGCCATAATTTTGCTTCCGACCGTGATTTCACCGATCGTGGCAGGTGCAACTTGGCGTCTCATGCTGGATCAGCGCTTTGGGCCGATCAACCAGATCCTCGGCTGGATCGTTGGCCGTGAGGTAGAGATTCTCTGGACCATCAACCCCAACTTTGTCTGGCCTGCTGTGCTTGCTGCTGAGGTCTGGCAGTGGACGCCGTTCATGTTCCTCATCCTTCTGGCCGCGTTATCCAATGTCGACAGCGAACAGTTGGAGGCGGCTGAAATCGACGGGGCAGGGCCATGGACGGTATTTCGCAAGATTGTCCTGCCAGCCATTTTGCCTGTCGTCGTCATCGCCGTGCTGATCCGCGGCCTTGACCTGGTCCGGGTCTTCGACGTGATCTGGACAATGACGCAGGGCGGTCCGGGTACGCAGACCGAGACGATCTCGATCTACGCCTACCAAATGGCGTTCCGTGAATTCGAGATCAGCTACTCGTCCGCTATAGCCTTCTTTGTCATCCTAATCCTGACCGTGCTTGTTATCGCGGCACTCAGACGCGTAGAGATTGCTCGATGACGTCCTGGAGTACGGGATGGCGGCTGGTGCTGCGCTTGTGTCTCGCGGTTGTCGTTGCAGTGGTTTTCTTCTTTCCGATTTGTTGGCTCGCCGCGATCTCGCTCAAGTCTCCGGAAGAGATTTTCGCCTACCCGCCGGTCTGGATCCCAGAAACACCGAACTTCTCGTCCTACCTGACGCTTTTCCGTGACGGGGATGCCTGGGCAGTCTGGAACAGTCTTGTAACCGCCGGTGTCTCCACAGTTCTTGCCATGGTTTTCGGGACCTTGGCGGCCTATGCCATCGTGCGTTACCGCACCGGGGGGGACCATTTGGCGATTTGGATCATCTCGCAGCGGATGATCCCGCCAATCTGCGTGGCGTTTCCGATCTTCTTACTCTACGTGTCGCTGGGATTGATCGATACCTACGTCGGACTGATCGTTCTCTATACTGCGTTCAACCTGCCTTACGTAATCTGGATGATGCGCGGATACATTCAGGACATTCCAGTCGATCTGGAGCAGAGCGCAATGGTCGACGGCCTCTCGCGCCTTGCCGTGATCCGCAAGGTCGTTCTGCCGATGGTCCAGGGCGGGTTCTTCGCGACTGCCGTGTTCACGTTCATCTTTGCGTGGAACGATTTTCTGTTTGCTTTGATCCTGACCCGGTCCGAGGTCGTCACTTATCCCGTACAGGTCACAGGCTATTTCGGTTCGCAATCGACGTTTTGGTCAAAGATTGGCGCGATGAGCATGCTGGGCGTGCTGCCAATGATGATCGTCGTTGGAACCATGCAACGGTTCATTGTGCGCGGTATGTCGATGGGGGCAGTGAAGGGGTAACACATGGCGGATCTCACCTTGGAGAATGTCGAGAAACACTATGGTGATGTCCAGGCGGTGCGTGGTGTTTCGCTTCATGTCGAAAGTGGAAGCTTTGTCGTCCTTGTCGGGCCATCGGGCTGCGGAAAATCAACACTTCTGCGCGCCATCGCCGGTCTTGAAGGTGTGTCCTCTGGCTCGATACGGATCGGCGACCGCGACGTGACCGACTTGGCACCGCGCCAAAGGGATATCGCCATGGTGTTTCAGTCTTATGCGCTTTACCCCTACCTGACGGTACTCGAGAACATCGCGTTCGGCCTCCGCGCCCGGAAAGTACCCGACGCCGAGATTGACGAAAGGGTGCATTGGGCTGCTGACATGTTGTCGATTGGCGACTTTCTCGATCGGTATCCAAGAGAGCTTTCGGGCGGGCAAAGGCAGCGTGTGGCCATCGGGCGCGCGATTGTCCGGGATGCCTCGCTCTACCTGTTCGATGAACCACTTTCGAACTTAGACGCAAAACTGCGCGACGGGATGCGGGAAGAACTGAAGCGGCTGCATGCCGAGATCGGACGGACTTTCGTCTATGTCACCCACGATCAAATCGAGGCCATGACGCTTGCCGACCGTATCGTGCTCTTGGATGGTGGCGTGATCGAACAGGATGGCCCGCCTCTCGATCTGTTTGAGCGACCGAAAAACCGCTTTGTCGCGGGGTTCCTTGGTTCGCCACCGATGAATATGCTGGACGTTTCCGTAAACGGTGACGAAGGATTGATTCAACTTGCGGACGGCCAGCAATTACGAGCAGGCGAAGGCACGCTGCCTCAGCATAACGGTTCCTGCGTATGGGGCATTCGCCCCGAACACGTGAGCTTGTCGGATGGGGAAGTGCCGTCGGTCGAAGGCATTGTTGACGTCGTGCAGCCGACCGGAAGTCGCCTGTTCGCAAGCGTCTCGGTTTCCGGCCAGCGCCTGACGGCCGAGCTTGACGCCCATGCCGCGATCCACGTCGGGCGGCCCATCACACTCTCGGTTGCCGTTGAGAGGACGGTTCTCTTCGACAAGAATGACCAAAGACTAGTTTAAGAAAATTTACTTCGTAGCTTCAGCTTGTGTGTCTGCCTGCAGACGTCATAGCGTCGCGCAGTTCGGTTGCGACCGATTTGTTTGATCGTTGACATGCCCCCGGCAGGCCTTTGTCCTCGTGGTTTTGTCCGGAGGGCGATGTCAGAGGAACCCGGGCTTGCGCCGGGCAGAGGGCTTGCCTCGCCTTCCGGGATGCCGCAGCCGAACATGTTTAGGTATTTCAAAACGGGTTAGGTATTTACGGGCCTCTAGGTTATCCGCCTGGCAGTGATGATATACGTGCGGGTCCCACTGTCGCTTCGCAGCGTCTAAGACCTGCTGCACGAACGCAGCATCGATGTCAGCCACAAGACAGGTCGGTACTGGTGGAACCGCTTCGGGCCTATTCGAAATGGAAGCGGCACGTGGACGAGCTGTTCTTGAAGATCAATGGCCAGCGCCACTACCTTGGGCGCGCCGTCGACCAAG
>JBCDLX010000021.1:0-83818 GCA_038744785.1 Pseudomonadota bacterium | reverse complement strand
CCACATCATCACCAGTCGTCAGCCTCAGCTCAATCTCACGCAGCAGCTTCAAGATGTCTTCGTCTGAATGTCGCTTCCTCGCAATGCCCAATACCCCTCTCGCAGCCAATGTAATGGTCCAGTTCTAGGGGGGAAGGACAGAACCTCCTACAACTGCATCGGCTCCTAATCATCCGTCTAATACGTCGTCACCAGCATGTCCGTACAATCGATCCCTGAACAAACCACCCAAAACAACGTCCTTGCCCTCGCCGGCAAGCACTAAAATACGTGACACGAACAATAGATCATTTCCAAAGACGTCAAAAGGCTCGACAGTCTCATCTTCAAAACTACCAACAAAAGTCTTAAAGTCATCGATTTCGTAATCGGCTGCCGATAGGAACTTGCTACGGGTCGACAAAACCCCTTCCAAGGTAAACAACATTGGCAAAGTTATGCCAGACAACGCGCTGTCTACGTAATCCACATCGGCCTGATGGTCAGCTTCCGTGTAAGTGCGCGCGGCGATCACTGATTGATCATAGGTGAACTCCACTCTAGTTCCAATTCCATATGGATCGATCTTATCACCAGTGAAGAAATTAAATATTTCCGATCTCCGTGAGCCCCCAACAAAATCAAAGTTATCGTTGAATGGCGCTATTTTTACATTTCTAATTTCTCGCGAGCCATCTGAGTTTACAACGAATTCAAAATCTGCACCACCGGCATCATCCCTCAGTGTAAACGAACTGTTATTAAAAATATATGTCCGCTCCGCATTAAGATCGATGTCATCTGATCGTGTATAATGTTCGAGCCCAAAACTGTTCTTATAATCCTTCTGGAACTCCGGAAAAAGCGCGCTCTCAAGGGAAGCAAAATTATATACGCCTTCCGTTAACGTAGACGAGGCAAAAAAATCTGCCACGATTTCAAATTGAGAGATTTTGGCGAAACGTCCCGAGCCGGATGTCATTAAATCATCGGCGTCAATTCGAAGCCTTACAACGGGCACCTGCCCTACGCCTTCAATAAATACTTGGGGCAGAGATTCCACATATTCCGCAGTCTTTACACGATCAAATAGCGCTGCCGGTACCGTGTCTTGGCCCCAAAGGAAGATATTTATAATAGTTTCAGCATCAAATACGGAAAGGTCCCTTGTCGTGTCTGAAATTTTCATTTGTGCTATTCCTCGTCTTGGCAATTCAGACGCGCACCGGCATCCCATTGTTGTTTACGAACAGTCATTGAAAGGATGTTAATCGGTTCTCCTGAGGGATTGATCTCGAAAAAATACTGATAAATGATGGAATCGCCATGTTCTCTTACCATGACAACGTGCTCAAGCGTTTCACCGAACCCCCTCGTTTTCCCAATGCGAAAGTGGTCGTCAAGGAAGTCAGAGAATGAAGTCGTGCCACCGGATCGCTTGATCCCCGGCTGGTACCAGAGTCTCGCAATCTCACAAGGATGATCCAATCTATCGCCTGCTTCTAAGTTCGCTGGCCACGAAAGCAAACCTAAGCAAGCAAGCATTGATCCGAGTATCGCACTTATATGTGTCTGCATATTAGACTCCGATTAAGGCCTTCTTCGCGTCAATTCAATTTGACTTGCTTTGTGACATTATGGCGATGGAGCGAGTAAGTTTAACGCTTAATTGAAAATGATTCCCGCTCTATTGCTTGGCATCTTACTAGATGAAGTAAGTTACCTCCTTGATCGCTTCCGGGCCGCGATTGGCTCTTACACACACGGTCATTGATGTATCGGCACATAGACGACTTTGGCGGTTGCGGTTCACGCGACTGTCGAAGCAAATTTTAACATACCGTAGTTCGTTACGTAAGAGACTGTTCACTTCAGGTTGTATCATGTCGTTGCGGATGTTGGTGTCAGAATGCATGTCTCCCGTCAGCCTCTACCAGACAGATTTAGCGGTTTGAGAGGCAGGCGACTGGGGTTCATCGAAGCCATGCTGGGCGAGGAAATGTAGAATAGCCACGGCTACTATAGATGGTGCTGACAAGCGGGTCAGAGGCATCCAACAGAGAACCCGTAACCCGTATTCAGCTCACGAGAAGATCAGGATCGGCCATACGTGTCTCCGCGGTGGAGAAGACACTTCGGCCCCGTGTCGCCGCGCAGGGTCTTTTGAGGGCCCGTAGTCCGCTCTTCCAAGGCGTTTCTGGATGTTGGGACGAACGATTTGGCGGGAGACACGGCCCGCCATGCGACGGCTTTTGATGTCAGAGAACTGTGATCTGAAGCCTCAGCCCGAAATGAGGAAATTCTTGAGGGATCACAGCAGAAGTCCTGTTGCATATCCGAAGGAGGAATGATCGCTCTCAGTCATTGGTTTGACAGTTTCGCGAACAACAGCACACGCATGACAATCAGCCAGGCGGTGGGTGCGGAAGCACTTACAATCCCGCCGGTCGCATGTCCGCCTTTTCGGTCAACGGGGTTTGGGGGCGGGTCACCCATCGGCTCGTGGCGATCTCAACGGGCAGGCGCAACGGTCACGTCGATCCGACCGCGCGCTTTTGCATGTTCGCGCTTGACCCCCAAAACCCAATGAAATATCTGCTGTTCCGCTGAGCGGGCGTCGTATACTGGCTATTACCTCAGCCTTCCAAGCTGATGAAGCGGGTTCGATTCCCGCCGCCCGCTCCAAAAGAACGTTTCCTACAGATAACCGACAGAGTTTTGCGATCGAAACCTGCAAATAACCTACAAAGTTATCTTTTCTCGGTTCTGCCACTTTATCTTCCAAGCTGATGAAGGGGTTTGATTCCCGCCGCCCGCTCCACTTATCACCCACCGTTCGGCACATGGGTCAGCCGCAAGTCCTTGGCGGCAGAAGCCGTCTTTTGTGCCTATTGACGCACGGCCCCCGCAGGCCATTGATCCCACGCCGATCGCCCGATATCCCGGTTCGACGGACCCAAACACAGAGCGGCATGGCTGACATCGCGGGCACATCGACAGACGAGCGGGCGAAATCGCGCCGGATCAGAGCTTTGCGCGGCCTGCTGCCGTTCTTTGCACCCTATGCGAGGATCGGGACCGCCGCTCTTGCTACGCTAGTTGCAACGGCGTGCATCTCGCTCGTTCTGCCGCTTGCCGTTCGGCGTGTCGTCGACGGTTTTGAGACGTCGGCCGCTGCGCTACTCGACAGCTATTTTCTGGCCGCGCTTGGTATCGCGGGGATGTTGGCGCTGGGCACAGGGCTTAGGTACTATCTTGTGACCCGGCTTGGCGAGCGGGTGGTCGCAGACATTCGCACAGCCGTATTTGATCGTGTGATCGGCTTAAGCCCCGCCTTCTTCGAGAAGATCATGACAGGAGAGGTCCTTAGCCGGATCACGACGGATACGACGCTTATCCAAAGCGTAATCGGGTCTTCCGTATCGATTGCACTGAGAAACGCGATCCTTCTTTTGGGCGCGCTTGTGATGCTGTTTGTAACTTCACCAAAGCTCGCCGGTCTGGTGGTGCTGATCGTGCCGGTTGTCATCGTTCCGATCATCGTTCTTGGCCGCCGGCTGCGGGTTCTGAGCCGCGAGAACCAGGATTGGATTGCCGCGTCGTCCGGGAACGCCTCAGAAGCTTTGTTGTCGGTGCAGACAGTTCAGGCCTTCACGCACGAGGTCGAAAGCCGAGTGGCGTTTTCCGAGGTCACGGAATCGTCCTTCGATGCGGCTAAGCGCCGGGTTGGAACGCGCGCGGTCATGACGGTAATCGTCATATCGCTGGTCTTTGCCGGGATTGTTGGGGTCCTCTGGATCGGTGCCCGCGATGTGCGTGCCGACGAGATGAGCGTCGGCGAGCTTGTGCAGTTCGTGATCTACGCGGTCATGCTTGCCGGGGCGACCGGTGCACTTTCCGAGATCTGGGGAGAGCTGCAACGCGCCGCTGGCGCAACCGAACGCTTGGTTGAATTGTTGAATGCCGAGGATTCGGTCACCGATCCAAGCGCTCCAGCCGTGACAGGCACGGTCGCGGGCGGCGTCTCGTTCCAAAACGTTTCGTTTGCCTATCCCACGCGAACCGAGGCGCCAGCGCTTGAGGCCGTCAGCTTCGACATCGTGCCTGGCGAGACAGTGGCGCTTGTTGGACCTTCAGGAGCCGGAAAGTCCACGGTTATCCAGCTTCTCTTGCGTTTTTACGACCCAAACTCTGGCATAATTCAATTGGACGGGCAGGATTTGCGCGATCTTGAACGCAGCAAATTTCGTCAGGCGATGGCGCTTGTTCCTCAGGATCCGGTGATCTTCGCTACATCTGCCCGCGAGAACATTCGCTTCGGTCGGCCTGGCGCGACGGACGCCGAGGTCGAAGCCGCCGCCGCCGCCGCTGCGGCCCATGCGTTTCTGTCTGATCTGCCGGACGGGTATGACACATTTGTCGGTGAGCGGGGGATCATGCTGTCTGGTGGCCAGAAACAGCGTATCGCGCTTGCCCGCGCCATTTTGCGAGATGCCCCCGTTCTGCTTCTGGACGAGGCGACATCGGCTCTTGACGCCGAAAGCGAACGCGCCGTGCAAGAGGCGGTCGATCGCCTTTCGCAAGACCGTACGACCCTTGTTGTGGCGCATCGGCTTGCGACGGTAAAAAAAGCCGACCGCATTCTTGTGTTCGAGGGCGGGCGCATCGTCGCCGAAGGGACGCACGACGGGCTTGTGGGGCAGGGGGGCCTTTACGCACGCCTCGCCCGATTGCAGTTCACCGAGGGCGTCGCGGCCGAATAGGCCCCGGATGGCCCCGGACTTGGCGAGTGTAACGTCACGTCCTATCTGCAGTCCCACGGTTGCGGTTGGCTGTGGCATCCCGCATGTCCTCTGGAACCTAGACAAGGACAGCGCCCGTGAAGCGGGCCATGGGGAGGATTTACATGGGCCAGTTCGCAACCCTTGCCGACGCGCATGCGATTGAAAACGAAATGCCGTGGGAAGCGCGCGGGTTGCCCGTGACGATGGCAACTTTTCTGAACCAGGTCGCCGACCATTGGGGCACACGTTCCGCCCTGTCGTTTCAGATCCTATCGGGTCCAAAGGACAAGGCCGAAACTCTGACCTGGGACGCGCTGCGTAGCGGGGTGTTTCAGGCGGCGAATTTGTTCCGCTCGTTGGGTGTCGGTGAAACCGATGTAGTCGCGTTCCTCTTGCCGAACTCCAATGAAACGGTGCTGACACTCCTCGGTGGCATGGTTTCGGGTATTGTGAACCCCATCAATCCACTGCTGGAGCCCGAGCAGATCTCTGCGATCTTGCGTGAAACGAATGCGAAGGTTCTGGTTACGCTCCGGCCTTTCCCAAAGACGGATGTCGCCGAGAAGGCGGCACGGGCGGTCAAGGATGCGCCGAATATCGAGACCGTGTTAGAGATCGACCTTGTTCGCTATCTGACACCGCCAAAGAGTTGGATTGTTCCTCTGATCCGGCCGAAAACACAGACCCAGCATCATGCCCGTGTCCTGAATTTCAACGCTGAGCTTGCAAAGCAGCCCAAGACCTTGACGTTTGAGGACAGCAGTGGCGACCGGGTCGCGGCGTACTTTCATACCGGTGGGACTACCGGGATGCCTAAGGTCGCCCAGCACAAGTATTCAGGAATGATATACAACGGCTGGGTCGGGCATACACTTCTTTTCACGGAAGAAGACAGCATCATGTGTCCACTTCCCATGTTCCACGTTTTTGCGGTGCATGTGATACTGATGTCGGCGATCGCATCTGGCGCGCACGTCGTTTTCCCGACGCCGGCGGGGTATCGCGGCGACGGGGTTTTCGACAACTTCTGGAAGCTGTGCGAGCGTTGGAAGACCACCTTTATCATCACTGTTCCAACCGCGATTTCTGCTATGATGCAGCGCCCGGTCGATGCCGATGTTTCGACTGTCAAAACGGCGTTCTCCGGTTCTTCGCCACTGCCGGTAGAGCTCTACAAGCGGTTCGAAAAAGCCACGGGGATCAAGCTGGTCGAGGGGTACGGGCTGACAGAAGCCACTTGTCTTGTGTCCTGCAACCCGATCGACGGCGAAAAGAAGATCGGGTCTGTCGGCATTCCGTTTCCCTATACCGACGTCCGCATTCTTGTGCACACCGAGGAAGGCCCAGCTGAAATGCCTGTCGATGATGTGGGAGAGATTTGTGTCGCCAATCCGGGTGTCTTTGCCGGGTCCACCTACACGGAAGACGACAAGAACCACGACCTGTTTCACTATGACAAGTACCTGCGCACGGGCGACCTTGGCCGGATAGACGGGGACGGCTATCTTTGGATCACGGGTCGGGCGAAAGACCTGATCATCCGCGGCGGCCACAACATCGATCCCGCCCATATCGAAGAGGCACTGGCAGGGCATGAAGCTGTGGCGATGGCGGGCGCGATTGGTCAACCTGACGCCCATTCAGGCGAACTTCCGTGCGCCTATGTCGAACTTGTGGCCGGTGCAACAGTGAGTGAAGCTGATCTACTGGACTACGCAAGGTCGCAGATCCAGGAACGCGCGGCCTTTCCTAAGCATATCGAGATCCTGCCCGAACTGCCGAAGACGGCCGTTGGTAAGGTTTTCAAGCCCGACTTGCGTCGCAAGGCCATCACGCGCATCTACGACGCAGCTTTGAAAGAGGCTGGGGTATCGGCGCGCGTCGCACAGGTTCGAGAGGACAAGAAGCTTGGGCTTGTGGCCGTTCTTTCTGGGC
Source organism: Pseudomonadota bacterium (assembly GCA_038744785.1). Classification (GTDB taxonomy): domain Bacteria; phylum Pseudomonadota; class Alphaproteobacteria; order Rhodobacterales; family Rhodobacteraceae; genus Ovoidimarina. The sequence goes on along the minus strand of JBCDLX010000021.1, from coordinate 77,120 downwards.
GGGGTGCCAGCGACGAAGCGGCTGTTTCACAGAGCCTTGGGGAATTCACCCGGCCTTGGGAATGGGATGCAAGCTAAAAGACTTTCGTCCCGAACCTGTCGCTAAGGCAAAGCTTCGGCACCGTATCGCCGCATTCGTGCCACATTCAGCCGCGATGATCCTGCATCGATCAATGCTGGCTAGGTGGCGCGATATGGCCGTCTTCTACCTGATCATCGGAGCTCTCCTGGGCGTCTCGGCTGGCGTGTTGGTCGGGGTTTCGACCTGGTCGTTCGTTCTGGGGCTTATTGCCGTGTCGGTGACCTCAACCGCTTCGATCCTGCTGGCCGCCGCAGTCTTGTTTCTGCGTGCCGATGGCGATGAACAGCACGAACAGAGCCGGACTATCCCGGCAGAGTAGGCATTTCACTTCACGCAGGTTACTGTGCGATCGCCTTCGCGCCCACATTATAAGCGGCTGATACGATCTCAAACTCGGACTCGTCTAGCGCAAGGCAAGGGTAAGTCTTGCCGGGCGCCTTGAACACGCCCTTGTCGCGGAGGACAGTGTTCAGCTTGCCCAGAAGCGCGGCATCCCCGTGGAATGTGTCTCGATAGTCGCGGACCTCGGATCCAGTGAATACGATCTCAAAAAGCGTTGGATCGCCCACAATCCGATAGTCGTGGCCTGAGTCGTCAAGTGCACCCGAGATAGTCTTTTGCAGCCGGCCTCCCTTGGCGCGCAGCGCGTCGTATTGCCCGTCGCGGCGCAGGATCTCCATGGTTTTTAGCCCGGCTGCGGCGGCCACGGGGTTGCCGGAAAGCGTGCCCAATTGCATCAGCCACTTTTCGCGCGGCACAGCCGTCTTGTCGTAGTGTGCCATGATATCCGCCCGCCCTGCGATGGCCGCCAACGGCAGTCCACCCCCGATGATTTTGCCAAGCGTGCAGATATCCGGGACGACCGCGTATTTCTCCTGCGCGCCGCCATAGGCCAGACGGAAACCGGTTACCACCTCGTCAAAGATCAGGACGATCCCATGTTTGGTGGCTTCCTCGCGCACCGCTTCAAGAAAGCCAGGTACGGGCGGAACGATCCGCTGAAGGGGTTCGACGATGATCCCTGCAATCCGGTCGCCATATTCGGTCAGAAGCGAGCGCAGGTATTCGGCATCGTTGAACGGCGCGATCAGCATCTCGGACCGCACACTTTCGGGAATGCCACCGCTGTCGGGCACCGCCTGAGGAAAGTTCACAAGCTGGGTGGGCGCAAGGCTCATTTGCGCCTCGGCACTCATCCCGTGATAGCCACCTTCGAACTTGAGGATCAGGTCACGGCCGGTAAAGGCGCGCGCCATCCGGATGGCGTACATATCGGCTTCACCGCCGGTCGAGACGAACCGCACCTGATCGGCGCATGGTACGGCGCTGCAAATCTCTTCGGCCAGTTCTATTCCGCGCGCGTTCGTGGCGAAAAAAGTCATTCCCTTGGGCAATTGCTCGTATACGGCTTCCAACACCTCTGGGTGGCCATGACCCAGCAGCATCGGACCCGAGCCGATCAGAAGGTCGACATATTCGTTCCCGTCCTCGTCGTGGACGCGTGCGCCCTGGCCATCTCGAACCACCACGCCCGCCCCAAAATTACCGAAATCGCCGCCCGGAAGCACAGCGTGTGCGCGTTCGGCCCATTCGGTTTGGCTTGTCAGTTTCAGCATCGGTCTACTCCTGCAACTCAAGATCGGGGGCACCGAGGATGCCCAAGTCCGGGGTCACTCCAAGCCCCGGACCGCAAGGCGCGGCGATGCGGCCATCTTTTCGTGTCGGGGCATCCGGCGCAAGCCTGGGACCGACATAACCTGACAGATCACACACGTTCAAAACCCGCGCCGGATCTGTGGCTGCGGCAAGGTGAAGGGCTGCGGCCATCGCGATGTCCGACCCCCAAGTGTCCTCGATGCACATTTTTGCACCCAAGTGAAGGCAAAGGTCGCGGGCTCGGCGCAGTGCAGACAGACCGCCGAACTTGGACAGTTTCAGTGCGACGGCATCCATGCAGCCTTCGCGCGCTGCTTCCAAGAGGCTTGCTGTGTCATGCGCGGTTTCGTCTTGCTTCATAGCAAGACCCGTGGCCCGGCGCACCTGCGCGCATTCGGCGATTGTCGCACAGGGCTGTTCCAACATGACGTCCATGTCCATCACCGCACGTCCGACACGGGTTGCGTCTAGTGTGGTCGAACCGCAGTTCCAGTCGCCATAAAGAAAGATATTGTCGCCGATCGCTTCGCGCATCAGTCTTAGGCGCGCCACATCGGCCTGCCAATCGTCGTCGGCGCCCAGTTTCCCTTGGATCTGACGCATGCCTAGGGCGACCGCATCCTTGGCCATGCGCGCCATCTCGTGCGGGTCAACACAGGTAACGGAATGGTAAAGCGGCAAGTCAGCGGCCTGTTGTCCCCCGAGAAGGGCGTGCAGAGGCAACTGCGCCTGTTTTCCCAGGAGGTCCCAAGCCGCGATGTCGATGGCTGACTTTGCATAGACATTTCCGCGAAGCCATCGGCTCATAGCCGCTGTCAACGCTTCGGGTCCGGTAAAGTCACCCAAGATCGCGGGCGCCATGTCCTGCACAGCGGGTGCGACCCCGCGCGCATAGGCAGGAAGATAATGCGGGATCGGGCACACCTCGCCCCAGCCCGTCAAGCCGTCATCGGTATCAAGGGCAACGACCACCGTTTCAACGGTAGCGCAGGTTTTGCCTGCGGCCATCTTATACGTGACGTGGCTTGTCAGCGGCACATGCCAAAGGCGAAGCCCGGAAATGCGGCTCATGAAAAGACCCCCACAGGTGGGCCAAGTACGGCTTCATCGGGAACAATCCCGTGCCCGGGCGCGTCCGTCACGGTAAGTACCCCGTCCTGATTGCGCGTTCCTTGACCAGGGGCCACATCGACGGTCAGCATGTCCTGGCAGGCCCATGTTCCCAACCGGAAGGGCTGCGGAACGGTTTGCGCCAGATGCGCGGCTTCGGTATCCGCAAGAACCGATCCGCCTGTCGCCATCACGTACATCTGGATGCCATGAGCCAGCGCCAGATCCCGTATTCGCCGTGCGCGGGTAAGCCCACCGACACGGTTCAGCTTGATCCCGAACACCTCGGCGATGCCCTCGCGCGCAATGCGGGTGGCGTCCTGAAGCGTAACGAGTGTTTCGTCGACGCTGATCGGCGCTGTTGTTGACCTGCGGACTGCCGCGATATCATCAAGCGTTTCGCAGGGCTGCTCGAACGTCACGCCAAGATCGGCTGTTGCGTTCATCACAAGTGCGGCTTCACGCCGGGTCCAGGCACGGTTCACGTCGTAAAGGATGCGCTCGTCGGTCCGGCGGTTCGCTTCAAGAAACCTGATCCGGGCGATATCGGTGTCGATATCGCCACCGACCTTGACCGAGTGCACGCGGTAGCCACGGTCGCGGTAGCTTTGCACGATCTCGAGCATCTGCTCTGGCGTGCCGGACGATACCGAGGAGGCGATCGGCGTGCCTTCGGGGTCGTAACTGCCCAGCAGCGCGGCAATGGGCAGACCTGCGGCTTGGCCAGCAATGTCCCAACACGCAAGATCAATCGGGCCCTTGGCGTAAAGATGCCCGGGCAGGCAAAGGTCCATCGCCCGTTCCACGGCATCAAGCTGCCTTGGGTCCTGACCCAGGATCGCGGGCGCCATCGTCTCGATGCCCGCCCGGATCCCCGGCCCGTGGGCAGGAACGTAAGTATGGCCCCAAGGTGTGCCCTCGCCCCAGCCCGTGATCCCGGCATCGGTTTCCAGCTTCACGAACGTCGCGTCCAGAACGTCGAAACGCAGCCGCCCGCCCGACAGCCAGTAGGGATCGCGCAGCGGAAGGTCGACCTTGTAGACCGTGATCCGGGTGATCTTCATGCGGCCTCCTCGGTATCAAAGACCGGTTTGCCGAGGCTTTCGAAATCCGGCGCGACACCCAGTCCTGGCGCATTGGGGGGAAGCAATTGCCCGGCCTCTGCCTTTGCGCCGCCGATCCCGGTGGACCGGGTATTGTAGTTCATCAGATCGGTTGTGTTATGAAGGTATTCAGGCGGGGTCGTCGCGGCGAAATGCGAAAGCGCTGCGGTTGCAATCTCGCCGCCCCAAGTGTCCTCTGCGACAACGGGAATGCGGTTCTCGACCAGGAAATCACGAACCCGCAGGGCCTTGGACAAGCCGCCCAAATTCGAGATCTTGAGGCAGACAAGTTCGGCCCCCCTGTCGGTCACGATCCTGTGGGCTGCCGCCATACCCGTCACGCATTCGTCGAGCTTCATCGGAAGGTCGGTTCGAGCGCGCACATGTTGGCATTCCTCGTAGGTTCGGCAGGGTTGTTCAAAGATGTAATCCAAGTCCCGCGTCGCCCGCGCTACGCGCAGCGCATCATCGACCCGCCAACCTTGATTGGCGTCCGCCATTGCTTTCTCGCCGGGCTTCAAAAGCGGGACGGTCGCGCGGATGCGGTCGATGTCGGCGGCCCAATCCGCGCCGACCTTCACCTGAAACTGCCGATAGCCCGCCGCGCGGTGGCGGTCGAGTTCCGCCGCCGTTTCTTCGGGCGCGCGTTGCGGGGCGACCCTGTACATGGGCGCCCGTTCCGTTAACTTGCCCCCCCAAAGCGCCCAAAGCGGCGCGCTGAGCGATTGGCCCAGAAGATCCCAGCAGGCGGCATCAAAGGGTGCCTTTGCATATCCATGGCCTTGCACAGTGCCATCAAGGATCGCCTCGATCCGGGCGACTGCGCGCGGGTCCTCGCCCAGAAGGTGCTTTGCCACCAGCCGGGCGAGCGCTGGTACGCCTTCAGAATGTGCGACCATGTAGTTCTCGCCGCAGGGCGTGAATTCACCTGCGCCTTGCACGCCCGCATCGGTATCGACAACAACGACCGAGGCGCGCGCGATCTCGATCCCGTTCCCTGCGCCCCAGCGGTAGATGCCGTCGACGTAAGGAAGATCGGTCTGAAAAACGCGGATCCGAGTGATTTTCATACCGCACCCGCCGTCAGCTTTGGCGTCGTGGTTACGTCACCGCGCCATGCAACGTAGCACAGGGAAGGGCCTTGGTGTTTGCCCATGGCGTGGGGCCGGTGCAACGCGTGCGCCGCCCAAAGCGCATCGTCAAAAGCGGGGGGCATCACGGCACGACAACGATGTTGCCCACGTGACGTTTCTCGATGAAAGCGGTCTGCGCGGCGTGGAACTCGGACAAGGGGTATGTGGCGGCAAGCTGCGGCTTGATCTCGCCCCGCTCGATGTAGCCGACGAGATCGCCAAAGATATGCGGGCGCACGACGGTAGAGCCCAAAAGCGTTAGATCCTGAAGGTAGAGCGTGCGCAAGTCGAGCTCGACTAGTGGCCCAGCAATGGCGCCCGAGGTGACGTATCGCCCGCCCCGTTCAAGCGCGTCGATCAGGCGGGGAAACATGGGGCCACCGGCAATATCCGCCACGACCGGCACTTTGGGTTGACCGATCGCGGCCTCTAACGCGGCGGAAAGATCCCCGGGATCGCGCGGCAAAAGAACGTCCGCACCAAAGGGGCGCAACGCGTCATGCTTGGTCTCAGAAGCAAGTGCCACGACGCGTGCGCCGCGCCGTTTTGCAAGCTGGATCAGGGCAGAGCCGACACCGCCCGATGCACCGGTAATCAGGACGGTGTCGCCGGGCCCAACTTCGGCGCGCGAAAGCATCCCTTCGGCCGTCGAAGAACTGCAAGAAAACGTTGCCAGTTCCGCGTCGGAAAGATCGCTTTCAATCGCGGCCAGGTTCTTAGCGGGAACTGTCGTATACTCCGCAAATCCCCCGTTTCGTTCTGATCCGAAGTAGCCGGTCTTGTCACGGTTCAGGGGGTCATCCCAATCACGCAACCAGCAGTCGACCATCACGCGCTTGCCGATCAGACCCGGATCGGCGTCGTCTCCCAGGCCAACGACCTCGCCCACAGCGTCCGCGCCCTGGATGCGCGGAAAGGTGATCGTGGACCCGCCCCAGGTCCCCTCATCGTCGTCGCCAACGCTTGAGTAGGCTTCGCCCGTCGTGCCTTCTGTCACTGATTTGGCGTACCAGCCCGAGCGGGTGTTCACGTCGGTGTTGTTAAGGCCGCAGGCACCGACCCGGATCAACACCTCGCCTGGTCCCGGGTTGGGGATCGGCCAGTCTTCATGGAACTGCAACTTGTCCATGCCACCGAAACCGGTCAGCACGATTGCCTTCATCCCGCTCATTCCGCCGCTTCCCTTACCTCGTCTGTACGTGGTTTTTCGCTTGCCGGATCATAGGCGGGTTCGTCCAGTACGCGCGCGGCACGCGGTGTTCCGTGGACGACAACTTCAAGCGCTGTGCCCGGAATTGCGGCTTCGGGTTTGATGTAGGCAAAAGCCAGAACCTTGCCGACTGTCGGTCCATAAGCCACTGAGGATGTTGACCCAACCACGTTGCCGTTCCACAGGACGGCTTCGCCCCCATGCCCGTCGATCTCTCCGTCGGGTTCGATCTCAAGATAGGCGCAGATCCAGGGAAGGAGCGCGGCAAGGCTGGTTTCCGTTTCCGCCTTGCCGACGAACTCTTTGTCGAGCTTCACAAAGCGCATCACGTCGGCTTCCGGCAAGGTGACTTCGTTCGTTAGCTCGCCTGCGCCTTTGAACATTTTCTCCATCCGCATCGCGTTCATCGCGAAGCTGCCATAGTCCGCAAGACCCAGCGGTTCGCCCGCCGACCAAAGCGCTTCGTAAACAGGGCGGAGTGAGGACATCGGCATGTGAAGTTCCCACCCAAGCTCTCCGCCATAAGACATGCGCATCGCTTGGACCGGATGCCCCGAGACGGCGATGTTCTGGACCGAAAGCCAGGGGAAAGATGCGTTGTCGAGGGACGCATCGGTGACCGCTGCCATGATATCGCGGGCGCGTGGACCCTGAAGGGCGAGGGCGCCATATTCTTCCGATTGGTTGTGAAGGACCACGTCGCGATGGCCGATGTGCCGGCTCAGCCAGTCCATCACGCGCTGTTCAAAAAAGGCCGCGCAGGTGATGTAATACCAGTTCTCTTCCAGCCGAACGATCGTCACCTCGGCCTCGATCCGGCCGCGGGCGTTCAGGAAATGGGTCAGGATGATGCGCCCGTCCTTCTGCGGCAGCCGGTTTGCGACAAGTCCGTCCAATGTGTCGCGCGCGTCGGCGCCCGAAACCTCGATCTTGGCAAACGACGAGATGTCCATAATCCCGGCAGCTTCGCGGACCGCTTTGACCTCGGCGGCAATGATGTCGTCAACGACCGAGCGGCGGAAGCTGTAGACGTCTTTGGCCGCAACACCGTCTCGTGCAAACCAGCGTGGGCGTTCCCAGCCATAGACCTCTTCGTGAACCGCGCCCTTGTCCTTCAGAACGTCGTAGATGGTGGATGTTTTCACCGGCCGTCCTGCCAGCCGGTTGAAATGCGGAAACGGGATTTCATGGCGCAGGCAGTAGTCTTCCTTTGCCTTTGTAACCTGCCATTCCTTCGTGGCGTAGGGGCCGAAGCGGCGCGGATCGAACTCGCGCATGCTGATGTCGGCGGCCCCGTGCACCATCCAACGCGCCAATTCGCGCGTCAGGCCGGGGCCCCAGCCGATCCCGATCTGGGTGCCACAGGCGCACCAGTAGTTTCGAACGCCAGGCGCCGGGCCGACCAACGGGTTTCCGTCAGGCGGATGGCTGATCGCACCGTGAACGTCGCGGGTGATGCCCAATTCGGCAAAGATCGGCATCCGGTCAAGCGCCGCTTCGAGCCAGGGCATAACGCGGTCATAGTCCGCCTCAAAAAGCTCGTTTTCGGCGTCCCAAGGGCAGTGATCAACCCATACCGTGTTGGGGTTTTCCTTCTCGTAGATCCCGATCAGGCCCTTTTTCTGCTCCATGCGGATGTAGCCCGACACCAGCCTGTCGTCGCGGATCACCGGAAGCTCGTAATCCAGCCCTTCGAACTCCGGCACCGTATCGGTGACAAAGTAGTGGTGCGTCATGGACGTCATCGGAAGTTGAAGGCCCGACCATTCGCCCATCTGCCTTGCATAGGTGCCTCCGGCATTCACCACGTGTTCGCACGTGATCGTGCCCTTCGGTGTTTCGATGACCCATTCGCCGGTTCGGGCCTGTGTGATGTTCGTAGCCTGACAGCGACGTACGATTTTCACACCCTTCGCGCGGGCGCCCGCGGCCATGGCCATAGTTACGTTCGTGGGATCCACGTGACCGTCGTCTGGGGTGTGGAGGGCGCCCAAAACGCCATCGAGATTGTAGAACGGGTGGAAGGCGGCGATCTGGTCTTTGCCCACAAGCTCGATGCTGAAGCCCAGCGCGCGTCCCACCGACAGGGTGTGGCGCAACCAGTCCATCTCGTCTTCGGTGTAGGCCAGCCGGAACGAGCCGCAGCCATGCCAGGTCACGGGTTGACCGGTCTCCGCCTCTAGCCCACCAGAGTAAAGCCCGATGTTATAGTCAACGCAGCGCCCGAGCCCGAAAGAACTGGTGGAGTGTGTGATCTGACCGGCGGCATGCCAGGTCGAGCCGCTGGTGAGTTCGGCCTTCTCCAGCAAAACCACATCGCTCCAGCCTTCGTGGACCAGGTGGTAGGCGGTGCCGACCCCCATGATGCCGCCGCCGATAATGACCACGCGAGCGTGAGAAGGCAAAGACACGTCGGACATTTGAAAGGCTCCGGAGCAAATGGGGCAAAAACAGTGGACACGCTATACGAACAGCCGTACCATCGTCAATCATGAATGGGACAAATGTATCATCTTCGGTCTTGGATCGTTTGGCTGGCGAACTGGAGGCCCTGACGCCCGAAGCACGGAAGGCTGCAACTTATGTGCTGGAGAACCCGCACGATGTGGGCGTCTCGACCGTACGTGAAATTGCCGAAGCCGCGCAGGTGAAGCCCAACACTGTCGTGCGCATGGCCCGGCAGGTCGGGTTCGAGGGCTACGACGATTTCCGCGAGCCGTTTCGCGAAGAAATTCGGCGCGGTGCGCAAGGTTTTCCGGATCGTGCGCGATGGTTGCAAGCCGCGCGGGCCCGTGGCGCGCTTGGTGCGCTTTATGCGGATACGATCGATGCCGCAATTCGGAATGTCGAGGAGAGCTTTTCCCGGATCACAGAGACCGATCTGAAGGCGGCCGCCGAAACGATCTGGGCAGCGCGCGAGGTGTTTGTTTTGGGCGTCGGCGTAAACAACGCCAATGCCCGAAACTTTGCCTATCTCGCCTCCACCGGGATGACGCGCTTCCACCCGATTCCGCATCCTGGCAGCACGGCGTCTGATGACCTCGCCTTCGCCGACGAACGGGACGTGCTGATCGCGATGACAATGAAGCCCTACCGGACAGAGGTTGTGCGCGCCGCCGAAGTCGCGCGCGATCAGGGTATTCGGCTTATCGGACTTTCGGATAGCCCTGCATCGCCGCTGATAACGCAGGCCGACCACGGGTTCGTCTTGTCCGTGGATACACCGCAGTTCTTTCCATCATCCGTTTCGACGATCGCGGTGCTGGAAACGCTCTTGTCCTTTGTCATCGCGATTGCAAGCGACGAGATCGTTACACGGGTCGAAACCTTTCACGCCCGCCGTTGTGCACTTGGCCTATATGTTGAGGACTAAGATGGTCGTCTGCTTGCATGTGTCGTACCCACATCTCAAAGGAGCCGGGATTCGATGACCGATCACACGCCCATTCGCGCGCTCGAAGCCCACTACTACACAGATCCTTCGCTTTATCAGCGCGAGCTGCAGGGTCTATTGGCCCGGACCTGGCAATTTGCCGGGCATGAATCGGAAGCTGCAAACCCCGGGGACTACTTCACGTTCGAAATCGCAGGCGAAAGTTTGTTCGTAATTCGCGGTCGCGACGGAGTACTTCGGACGTTTTACAATGTCTGTCAGCACCGCGCCCACCAGCTTGTCGCGGGATCTGGAACGACGCGGGTTGTCGTTTGTCCGTACCATGCTTGGACCTATGAATTGACTGGAATGCTGCGCGCGGGCCCGAATCTGAAGTCTGTGCGAGGGTTGGACAAATCCTCGATTTGCCTAACCGAGGTCCGGACCGAGATTTTCAACGGCTTCGTCTTCGTCAATCTCGATCCCGACGCGGCGCCGATGGATGACTGGTATCCAGGTGTGCGCGCAGAACTGCGCGCGTTTGTCCCCCATATCGATGCGCTTCAACCGCTTGAATGGGTTGAAATCCCAGAAGCCTGCAACTGGAAGGTCTCGGTCGAAAACTACTCAGAGTGTTACCACTGCTCATTGAACCACCCGACCTTCTCGACCGGTGTTGTGAAGCCGGAAACGTACGATATTCAACCGCAAGCCGGCCACGTTCTTCGTCATACGACCGAGTGTTCGGGCCTTGAGGCGATGACCTACGACATCGACACCTCGGTTCCGCACGCAACCGATTACCGGTCGTGGTTTTTGTGGCCGCTGTTCTCATTTCAAGTTTATCCCGGCAATGTCCTGAACACATACCATTGGCGCCCAACAGGCTCTGGCAGTGTTACCGTTTGGCGTGGTTGGTACACTGAGGATGGCTTTGACAGCGAGGTGATCCGGCGCCTTGCGCAGCAGGACCGTGCGACGACGGTCGAAGAAGATATTCACCTTGTTGAAAGCGTTCAACGCGGGCTTCAAAGCCGAGGCTATCGGCCCGGTCCACTTGTGCTTGATCCGGACTGTGGTGTGAATTCCGAACATTCAATACGCGCGTTACACGAATGGATGCGTGAGGCGATCGATGGCTGAACGGGTGATCAGACGAACGAAGGCGAGAGCGTCCTCCGACCGATTGAATCGAAGGGGCGCCGCGCGTGCCTGACACTTATCAGAAACCCGAACGCTGGGCGGATCCGTCGAACCTTTTGTTCCCGCATCAGGTGGCGTTCACGTCGCCGCCCCATGATTTTGATGCGGCGCCATCCGATTTCCTGCGGCTCTGTCCCAACACCGTGGGTGTGCACGGGCGCATGCTGCATGTGCCGGCCTATGCCCACGCGCTTGACCAGCGGGACCGGAACTTTCACCTGCTCGAAGAATATGTGGAATGCATGGCGAACAACGGCGCCCATGTTTGCGGTCAGGTGGGCACGAACTGGGTCCATGCAGGCGGGAAAACCCCGGACCAGATTGAAGAGTTTTTGGACCGTATCGCCGACACCTATCAAACACCGCTGCACATGGCTGGATACTGTCTGGTCGAGGCGCTGCGTGAGATTGGGGCGGAACGGATCGCCCTGAATTCTGTCTACTACTGGCCCGATTGGCGCGACGGGACCGCGCGATTCCTGCGCCAGGCCGGTTTCGATCTGGCCTATGTCGGCAACTTTGTCGATCTGGGGCTTTACCCGACCCAGGCTGAGGTCAACGCGATGACCTGGATTTTTCCTGGCGCGATGGCGGAGCAGTCGATGGAGCGGACGCTCGCCCACGCGCCTGATGTCGATGCATTTGTTGTAAACGGAATGCCGAATTTCCGCAGGGCTGACGGTCTGCCCCAACGCATGGTGCATCTGACAAAGGATCTGGAAGCGGCCACTGGCAAGCCGATCATCGCCTCGGACACGGCGCTTTACTGGCGTATCTTCCGCACCCTCGGAATTGCGCCCCAGGGCCAGCACGGCATGCTGCTGGAGCGGCTGTGATGCACAAGATCGTCGCACTTTGGGCCGTTCCAAGGTCAACCTCGACCGCGTTTGAGTGGATGATGCGCGAACGGGGGGACATGACCTGTTTTCATGAACCCTACGGCGAGGCGTGGTACCAGGGAGAGGCGCCGCTTTGGCCCCGCGCGACGCCGAAATCGGTTCGAACACCCGGTCTGACGCTTGATAGCGTGACCGCCACGCTTAAGGCGGCGGCGGAGGCAGGCCCGGTCTTCACCAAGGATTTTCCGCACTACATCGACCACATGTGGGACGATGCGCTTTTGTCGATCTTCACGCATTCTTTCCTGATCCGCGATCCGGCTAAAACGATCACGTCGATGTATGACAAGTGGCCGGATTTCCACGAAAAAGAGCTTGGCTTCCCAGAACAGCGCGCATTGTTTGACAGGCTCGCGGAACAGTTCGGTTCGCCGCCTCCGGTCATCGACAGTGACGACCTGTTGGAAAACCCGACAGGCATTGTTGCGGCTTGGTGCGAAGCGGTCGGAATTCCCTATCTGTCCAAGGCGCTGTCCTGGCAGCCGGGCCCCCGCGACGAGGTCAGTTGGTGGGATGGTGGCGCGTTTCACGCCAACTTGCGTGCTTCGGATGGGCTAAAGCCGCAGGTCCGGAAATACATCGACCTCGCCGACGCGCCTGCCCGTGTGCGCGATCTGCACGACCGCATGCGACCACACTACGAGCGCCTCTACTCTCATCGTCTGAAAGCCCGAACCGATGCCTGACATAAAGCCTTACTGGATGAACTACATAGACGGCCAATGGGTCGATGGTGGCGCCGGCAAAATAACGGTGGTTGATCCTGCGACAGGCGCTGCGATTGCCGAGCATGCGTTGGCGGATTCGGCGGATGTCGATCGCGCGGTTGCAGCGGCGCAGAAGGTGCATAGTTCAGGCGATCTTTCATCGCTGCGCCCTGTCGAACGCGGGCGGATGGTGCAGGCGATGGGCCGCTACCTTATGGACCATGTCGAAGAGATCGCGGCGATCTTGACCGCAGAACAAGGCAAGCCCCTGTGGGAAGCCAGAATTGAGGTCGAAGGTGCCGCGCGGTATTTTGAATACTACGGCAATCAAGCCGAAACGGTCGAAGGCCGGTCGATCCCGCTTGGGGCCGACTACATGGACTTCACTGTGTATGAACCTTTCGGCGTCTCGGCTCAGATCATTCCTTGGAATTATCCTGTTGAAATGACGGCCCGCTCCTTGTCGGCGGCTTTGGCCACTGGCAACGCCTGTGTCGTCAAGACCCCGGAGCTGACGCCCTTGACGAACGCATGGTTTGCCCGCGCGGCCGAGTCCGTCGGCCTGCCGCGCGGGGCCGTGAACATCCTTTGCGGGTTGGGCCACGAGGCGGGTGCAGCCCTGTCGGGTCATCGGGGCGTCAACCAGATTGTTTTTACCGGCTCGGTGCCCACCGGCATCGCCATTGCTACGGCGGCTGCACGGAATGTTGTCCCTTGTGTCCTGGAACTGGGCGGCAAATCGGCCGCGATCGTGCATGACGATGCCGATCTGGAGGCGTTCGAGAACGATCTGCGCTGGGGCATCTGGTTCAATGCGGGCCAGGTCTGTTCGGCGATGTCCCGGGTTATTGTTCATGAAAGCCGACAGGATGAACTTGTGGAGCGTGCCGCGAACGTTGCCCGCTCGCTTTCGGTCGGCCCGGGCGGCGACTGGCCGGACTATGGTGCGAACATGGGGGCGATGGTGTCCGAAGCCCAGCGCGACCGGGCGGCAGGGATGGTGTCGGACGCCGTCGCGACCGGAGCCAAGGTAGCTGCGGGCGGCCACGCATTGAACCGGCCCGGGGCATTCTACGAGCCGACCGTATTAACCGGATTGACCCCCGACATGACCATCGCGCGTGAGGAAGTGTTCGGTCCCGTTCTTTCAGTGCTTTCTTTCCGCGACGATGCTGAGGCGATCGGGATTGCGAACTCAACCGATTACGGTCTTGTTGGCGGTGTCTTTACCCGCGATCTCGACCGTGCAACGCGGGCCGCGCGGGACATCCGGGCCGGTCAGGTCTTTGTCAACGAATGGTATGCAGGCGGGGTCGAAACCCCTTTTGGCGGCTATGGAAAATCGGGCTACGGGCGCGAAAAGGGGCGCGAGGCGCTGTGGAACTATGTGCAGACGAAAAACGTCGCGATCAGGTTGAGGAGCTAGGCAAATGGCGGACACCTTTGACGAAGATCTGTTTCTGAAGGGTCTGGAACAGCGCCGCAATACGCTCGGGCGCGATTATGTGGACGCCAATCTTGCCAAGGCAGGCGATTTCACCCGGCCCTTTCAAGAGGCGATGACTGCCTGGTGCTGGGGATTTGGATGGGGCGACGATGTCATCGACCCCAAGACCCGATCAATGATGAACCTCGCCATGATTGGCGCGCTTGGCAAAATGCACGAATGGGAGACCCATTGCCGTGGCGCGCTGAACAACGGGGTCAGCCAAGACGAAATCCGCGCGATTATCCACGTTATTGGCATCTATTGCGGTGTGCCGCAGGCGTTGGAATGCTTCCGTGTCGCCAAGAAGGTTCTGGACGAGTAGGCGGGGTTACCCGGCCTCTGCCAGAAGCTGGGCGTTTCCGCCCGCTGCAGTTGTGTCCACGCAGACGTGGCGTTCCAGAATGCAGCGGTCTTCCAGATCGTCTTCGGCCAAGAGCGGAACGATGGGGCCATCGCGCGCGGCAAGGGCACGGCGGGCGGCGCGCAAATCGTCTTCCGTACTCCAAAGTGCGACCGCATCGATACCCGAAAGCTTCGTCAGGGCGGACCGTTCCAAATGACCATCGACGCTGCGCCGACCCGATGCGCCCGGGGCAACCTCGATTGCGATGCACCCTGCGCCGCGGGCAAGCCGCGCCTGTCTGGACGCAAACGCTGGCGTGGGTCCAAGACATAAGATCACGCCACGCGGATGCGTCGAAAGACGGTTAGATTCTCCGGTGGGTCCCGGAAGCGAAACGGTGGACAGCGCAATATCCGCCGGGCGACCCGCGGCGTCGATCACCGCTTGCACCTCTGTGGGGTCAACCGGATCCGCGTTCGCAGGTGTTGCCCGCACCCGCCCGGGCCGGGTGAAGCGGGCGACATAGGCTGGTCCTCCTGCTTTGGGACCGGTTCCCGAAAGGCCCTCGCCACCAAAGGGTTGCGAGCCGACGATGGCGCCGATCTGGTTACGGTTCACGTAGAGGTTCCCGGTCTTCACCGATTGGACAAGCAAGTCCACCCGGTCGTCGATCCGACTGTGAACCCCGAAGGTCAGGCCAAAGCCGCGGTCGTTGATGTCTTGGATCACACGGCCCAAATCGGCGGCCTTATATGTCGCCAGATGCAAGACCGGGCCGAAGACTTCCCGCTCCAGCGCAGCAATCCCGGGCAAGCGGATGATCGCCGGACCCACGAAATGACCATTTCCTTCCGGGGGCATGAGTTGCTTCAGAACGCGCCCTTCTGCCTGCGCTTTCGCGATATGAGCATCGATGCTTGCTTTGGCACCGGCGTCTATCACCGGCCCGACATCGGTTGCGGCGTCCCAAGGATCACCCAAACGCAACTCGTCCATAGCACCTGAAAGCATCTTCGTCAGATTATCGGCGATGTCCTCTTGCACATAGAGCAGACGAAGTGCCGAACAGCGCTGCCCCGCGCTTTGAAAGGCCGACGCAACAATGTCGCGCACGGCCTGTTCGGGAAGCGCTGTCGAATCGACAACCATCGCATTCAGGCCGCCTGTTTCCGCGATCAGCGGTGCAGTCGGATCCAGCGTTTCGGCCATTGACCGGTTGATGGCATGCGCCGTCGTGGTCGAGCCTGTGAAGCAGACCTGCGCGATGCGTTCATCCGAGCTTAGCCGCGCACCGACTGTGGCACCGGCACCAGGCAAAAGCTGTAACGCATATGTCGGCACGCCAGCTTTATGCATCAACCCTGTCGCCAGCGCCGCTGTCAGGATGGTTGCCTCTGCAGGTTTCGCGATCACCCCGTTCCCGGCGGCAAGTGCTGCCGCGATCTGGCCGGTGAAGATCGCAAGCGGAAAGTTCCAGGGGCTGATGCAGGCCACAATGCCACGCGGCGGCGCCTCGATCTCGCGCCCGCGCGCTGCGTAATACCGCAGAAAATCAACGGCTTCCCGCAGTTCCGCAATCGCATCGGCGGGGGTTTTGCCTGCTTCGCGCGCAAGGATCGCAAAAAGTTCGCCGAACTGCGCCTCGTAAAGATCCGAGGCCTTCGTCAGGATCTCTGCCCGCTCCTCGGGCCCGGCGTCCCAGACCCGCGCAGCGGCGAGCGCCGTCTCGATGTCTGTTTGTGTGGCGTCATGCACCTCGCCGATGACCTGGTCTGGATTTGCTGGATGGCGCACCGCGACCCCGGACGTCTTTTCAACCGGCCCGTCCAGCATCGGTCCCGCAGCCCAGTGACTTTCCAAGAACGGCGCGCGTGCGGTTTCGATCTCGGCCAGATCACTCCGATCGTGCAGGTTCCAACCGTGCGAGTTCACTCGTTCGGGCGCGTAAAGAGCCTCTGGTTTCGCCACCACGGGTGCCGCGTGTCCAAGCGCCAGATGTGGATCGGCTGCAACCACCTCGGGCGGAACCTCGGCGTCCAAAATCTGGTGCACAAAAGAGCTGTTTGCGCCGTTCTCAAGAAGTCGACGCACCAAATACGCCAGAAGATCGCGGTGGGCACCCACGGGCGCGTAGATCCGGCAGCGGGTGCCCTCGGCCGCCATAACGCGGTCATGAAGCGCGGCGCCCATGCCATGAAGGCGCTGAAACTCATAGCAGGAGGGGTCGGCCCCTAGTTCAAGGATCGCTGCGACGGAATGGGCGTTATGCGTTGCAAACTGCGGATAGATCCGGTCGGTCAGCCCGAAAAGTCGTTCTGCCAGTGACAAGTAGGCCACATCAGTGGCCGCCTTGCGGGTCCAGACCGGGAAACCCTGAAGCCCGTCGACTTGAGCGCGCTTGATCTCGGTATCCCAATAGGCGCCTTTCACCAGACGCAGCATCACGCGGCGGTCAAGCTCTGAGGCGAGCGCATAGAACCAGTCAATGACGCCGCCCGCGCGTTTGCCGTAGGCCTGTACGACAATCCCGAATCCGTCCCAATCCGCAAGGCTAGGATGGCAGAGAACCGCCTCGATCACGTCGAGCGAAATATCGAGCCGGTCGGCCTCTTCGGCATCAATGTTCAGACCAAGCCCGCCCGCCTTGGCGGCGCGCGCCAGGTCCAGCACCCGAGGAACAAGTTCAGCCATGACTCGGTCTTTCTGTCCCTCCTCATAGCGCGGGTGCAAAGCCGATAGCTTTATCGAGATGCCGGGATTGTCGCGGATTGCCGAGGTCGCCTCTTGCCCAAGCTGCGCAATCGCGTCGGCATATGCGGCATAGTAGCTTTCGGCATCGGACGCAGTCATAGCGGCCTCGCCAAGCATGTCGTACGAAAACGTATATCCCGCCTCTGCCGCGCCGCGTCCGCGCTTCAGCGCCTCCTCTATTGTCTGTCCAAGGACGAACTGCTGGCCGAGTTCCCGCATGGCGCGCCCGACCGCGGTGCGGATCACCGGCTCTCCAAGCCGCCGCACCGCGTCCTTCAGAACCGACGCAACGCCCGTGCCGTCTTGCAGAACCTTCCCTGTCAGAAGAAGCGCCCATGTCGAGGCATTGACGAGAGGAGAAGAGGATTTTCCCAGATGTGCGCCCCAGTGCGACGGCGCGATTTTATCCTCGATCAGTGCGTCGACCGTGTCGGCATCGGGCACGCGAAGCAGCGCTTCGGCTAGACACATCAACGCAATACCCTCGTCCGTCGACAGGCCGTACTCGGCCAGAAACACTTCCATCAGGCCCGGTGCGCTGTCCGCGCGGATATCGCGCACAAGACCCGCTGCTCGTTTCGCCGCACGGGTACGCGCCTCTTCAGAAACGAAATCAAGGTCGGACAGAAGTTCGGCTTCATCCCTTAGATGATCCAAGCGTATTTGCTGACGAATCGCGGCCAGTGTTGTCATGTAAACAGTGTCCCGTCGGTTGCCCAAGACTTAGGATCAATCGCGCCGCTGCGAAAGCCAAACCATCGCCAACTGCGGGCAGCCGCGATTTTGACACCTGAGCCATGAAATCATTGGAAAAAAGTATAAGGAGGTCCCCGCGCGTTGCGCATTCTTTCCCGGCCTTTGCCACGTTCATGCCCTCATGACGAGTCAAGGTATGCCTGGATCGAGTCGGAGCTTTATGAATGTCCCAGGTTTTGAAGGGTATTGGGTCACGGTTGCCAGACCCCCGCAAGCTGTTCGCAGCGGCTGTGGTGCTGGGCGCAATCGCCCTTTTCCTGGGATACGTCCAATACCATGACCGTGCGGATCGGGATCTTGCATTGCGACAGGACCCCCCGGCCGCTGTTGCATTGCAGGATTTCAGCGCCTCCCTACACACCGGCCCAACCGACGAACTGCTGGTTCATGCCGAGGCGGGTTTCGATCAGACATTTGTTCTGTCCGTGCCGGGCGCCGATCCCGTGCGCCGGGCCCTTGTGGCGCCGCTCTTTCCCTTAAGCGAAGTGGGGCAGGCACTGATTGACGCACAATCCGACGGATCCAAGACGGCGTTGACCGCCCAAGTGGCGCGCCGCACCGGTGATGGAGCTGCGGCACGTCCCGCCGCGATCGGGCTTCTCTTCCATCCGCTTGAAGCAGGTGGCGCTGCACCTGAAGATCCAGCGGTCTTAGCCCGCAGCACTTTTGGCGCAGGTCTGAACGGGACCGTTGTGGCCTTGAACGGTTGGGTCGTCAAACCGGCCGATCTTGGCTTGATGGCGGCGGGGGCCTTCACTGCAGACGGAACGATGCTGGCGGGCGGGTATTTGGCGATCCAGCCATTCTCTGATGGCCGGGCTGTCGCCTTGGCGGCCATTCCGAACAGTCAGACCTTCCTCATTCCCGCGGTGCTCGCGCTGGTGCTTGTGTTGATCGGTATCGTGACGGCGATGCGTCGAGAGCCGCAAGTCAGTGCGCCCATGGAATACGATGAAGAGTACTCCGACATGGGCGAGATGGATCTTGAAGCCCATGCGGCCCATCCAAAGTTCGCACCGATCCCGTCCCAGCGCGAAATCGTTGAGGCGGCAGCGGCGCGCGCTCCAGAAGAACCAAACTGGTTTTTTTACTGGGGGGCGGCGCTTTTGCGGGTGGTGTGGCGCGGAGTCCGCTTGCTGGGCGCGCTCACAATTTTCTGCGGCCGGGCGCTTAGAAATCGACTGTTACCCCGGGAAGACGAAGCTCTCTGACCAGGTCGCGCAATTCCTGGCGCGCGGCGATGTTCGAGATGTTCATCTGCCCTTTCACGCCGATATCGCGCAAATCCAGAAGCGTAAGCCCGCGCGGGAACAATTCACGAAAGATAACGCGTTCGCTGAACCCAGCGGTGACACGGAACCCGATCCGACGGCCAAGATCACCAAGCGCCTCTCCCATCTTCCGTTTGTTGTGCATGGCTTGCGCACCCAGACGGTTTCGCACCACCACCCAGTCAATCGGGTCAAGCCCGGCCTGCGCCCGGAGCTGGCGCGCATTCCAAACCATTTCGGAATAAACCGAGGGACCCAGAATCTTGTTGGTTTCGGGATCGGCACGGGCCAACAGATCGAAGTCGACGAAGCTGTCGTTCAGTGGTGTCACAAGCGTATCGGCCAGCGAATGAGCCACCTGGCTCAGCCGCGTGTGTGACCCGGGGCAGTCGATCAGAATAAAGTCACACGTCTCCTCCATGCCAACGACAGCTTGGCTAAGCCGGCGGTCGTTCGCGTTCTCGCCCGGTCCAAGGCTGGCTGGTGCCACTTCCGGTAAATCGCGATAGTCGGGGCACGGGAGAGATGCCCCGTGCCTGTCATTGAAGGCACGCCGGTTTTCGATGTACCGCGCCAGGCTTTTCTGACGAAGGTCCAGATCGAGTGTGCCGACCTTGTGGCCCATGCGCACAAGCGAGGTTGCGACATGCATTGACGTGGTCGATTTTCCGGACCCGCCCTTTTCATTGCCGACGACGACGATGTGCGCCATTGGACTGCCCTTTTGCCCGTCTCTCTCGCTGTGCCGCGAGATGTTTAGGGCACTATATGTGGTGGAGGACGCTAAGGGAAGTCCGGGAGTGGCGGTGCCGACAGCGGTCGGCCGGACAAACATCCGTATCGCAGTAGAAGCGCCAACTTGCCACGGCGTATCCAATCTTTGCTTTTGGCACCCCCGTCCAAGATGGTCCTTCTTTGGCACCAACCGACCCGCAAAAAGAAACAATGACAAATCACCTCAGAAAAATCCTTGTTAAAGCCGCCTCTGGTGTTGGCATCCACGTAGCTTCTGTCAGAAGAGTAGACGCTGATGCAAAGCACAAAAACTTGCGCCTTGAGTTTGGTACAAACTTTCCCTGCAACGTCACGTTGGGCGGTCCGGGAGCTGTATCTCACATCCAAACAAGGACCTTTACGCCAAACACAAAAAAACGCCGCCCCAAATGGGACGGCGCATGTCGTCGCGAAAGGTTGAGGCCCTAGAACCCCAAGCCTTCGTATTTTTTCTTGAACTTCGACACGCGTCCGCCAGTGTCCATCAGGCGGGTGCCGCCGCCGGTCCAGGCCGGGTGCACGGTCGGGTCAACGTCCAACGCAAGGGTGTCGCCTTCGGCGCCCCACGTGGATTTCATCTGAACCACGTCGCCGTTGGTCATCTTAACGTCGATCAAGTGGTAGTCGGGATGGATGTCTTTTTTCATGTCCGGTCCCCTTACGCGTTGGCGCCCGATTTGGGCTTATAGTGAGTATCTTCCGCGATCCGAGCCGACTTGCCGCGCCGGGTGCGCAGATAGTACAGCTTCGCGCGGCGGACGCGCCCGCGGCGGATCACGGTGATCGAATCGATATTCGTCGAATGCAGCGGGAAAACCCGTTCCACGCCCTCGCCGAAGGAAATCTTTCGGACAGTAAACGACCCGGCGATACCGTCGCCGTTTTTACGGCTGATGCAGACGCCTTCGTAGTTCTGGACACGCGTACGCGTGCCTTCCGTAACCTTGTAGCCGACGCGGACAGTGTCACCGGCTTTGAAATCCGGAATGTCCTTACCGAGCGCGGCCACTTGCTCGGCTTCGAGTTGTGCAATCAGGTCCATGGGACCGTCTCCTATCTAGCCCGCAGTTTCGCCCGCGGAGTGATCGCGCCCTCAGAGCTCTTGGTCTCCATCCGGGTCCTTACCTTGGTCCTCAAGATAAGCCCGCCAGAGGTCAGGGCGGCGTTCCTTTGTCAGCCTTTCGGCCATCTCCCGTCTCCAGTCGGCGATCTTCGCGTGGTGACCGGACAGGAGAATGTCCGGAACCTCGCGGCCTTCCCAAAGCGCGGGTTTCGTATATTGAGGGTGCTCAAGCAAAAAAGCCGAGAAAGATTCCTCCTCGACCGATGCCTGATTCCCAAGCACGCGGGGTATAAGACGGACTGTTGCGTCGATCAAGATGTGTGCCGCGATTTCTCCGCCGGTCAGCACATAGTCTCCGACAGAGATTTCCTCGATCCCGTAGTGCTCGATCACCCGCTCGTCCACGCCCTCAAACCGGCCGCAGATCAAGGTCACGCCATCGGCGTCTGACAACGCGCGCGCGCGCGCCTGCGTGAAAGGTGCCCCGCGTGGTGATAGATAGATCAGCGGCCAGCGTCCCCGGTCCTTCGGCGCGCCGCGCATCGTGTGGTCGATCGCGCGGCCCAGAATATCGGGGCGCAGGACCATACCGGCCCCGCCGCCCGCGGGCGTGTCATCGACGTTTCGATGTCGGCCCTCGCCGAACTGGCGCAGGTCAACGGTTCCAAGCCGCCAACGCCCCTCTTGCAGGGCCTTGCCGGTCAACGACAGGCCGAGCGTGCCGGGGAATGCCTCGGGGAAAAGCGTAATCACCCGTGCTTCCCACGCCTCTTTTAGGTGCGGCTTGTCGGTCATTAGCGCCCGCGGCTTCGCCGTCGCCGCAATCGACAGGCGGCCATGGGATTTGCCCTTCGGATCAGTCATCCCAAAACACCCCGTCCGGCGGGTCCGCCACAAGGCGCCGGCCCGTCAGATCGACGGTTGGCACGGCCTCCTTCGTGAAAGGCAGAAGGACCGGGGTTTTCAGGTCGGGTCCTGTGATTTCCAGAAGGTCGCCGGCACCGTGGTTCAAGACCGCGCGCACGCGGCCCAGAACCGTGCCACCGGTATCTGCGACGACCATGCCAATCAGGTCGGCATGGTAATACTCGTCTTCTTCCGGTTCCGGCAGCCGGTCACGATCGACATAAAGCCGCACGCCTTTCAGCGCATCGGCTTGCTCTTTGGTCCCGATGCCCGTCAGCCGGGCGGCGAAGCCGTTCTTGATCTGGCCCATGAGCCGCACATCGAACGACCGGGTTCCGTCCTCGGTGACGAGCGCGCCGTAGGTCGCGATGTCGTCGGGGTCGGCGCAGAAGCTTTTCAGCCGCACCTCGCCCCGGACACCATAGGCTCCCGCGACGGCACCGACACAAACCCGCGCACTCATGGCACACCCCGGCAGATGCCGCGCACATCAAAGGTCCCGCCAGCGTCAAGACAGCGGGCCTTTAGCGCGGCATGCTGAATCTCGGTGCCCGCCCAGAAGGCAACGCCGCAAAGCAACAGCGTCACCGGGCGCCGGAAAATCAGGCCGAGATATCCAAGGCCGGGGATCACGGCGGGGTGCAGCGTTACTCTGCGGCCTGTTCTTCGGTCGCTTCCTCGGCAGGAGCCTCTGCTTCGGCGGGCGCTGCCTCTGCCTCGGCGGCTTTTGCTGCCTTCTCCTCGGCGCGCTCCTGCGCCTTCAGGCCGGGCTTTGCCTTGTTGGGGTTGTTCCGCTCGGTCTTTTCGCGGACACCGGCGGCCTCAAGCATGCGCGCAATCCGGTCTGTGGGCTGAGCGCCCTGGCCCAACCAGTATTCGACGCGCTCCATGTTCATCTTCACGCGCTCTTCGGAATCCTTCGGCAGCAGCGGATTGTAAGTGCCGAGCTTCTCGATGAAGCGGCCATCGCGGGGCATCCGCGAATCTGCTGCCACGATCGAATAGAAGGGGCGCTTTTTGGACCCGCCGCGTGCAAGCCGAATTTTCATAGCCATAGTTCAGTCCTCTTGTATTTGTGCAATGGTTTCATGGTGTTGGATCACTTCCTGGATAATGAATCGCAGGAACTTCTTTGCGAACTCCGGGTCTAGATCGGCCCGGGTCGCAAGGTCTTCGAGACGTGCAATCTGTGCGGCCTCGCGGGCCGGATCGGACGGGGGAAGGTCATGTGTCGCCTTTAGCCTGCCTACAGCCTGGGTGTGCTGGAACCGTTCGGCAAGGGTATAGACCAGGATCGCATCCAACCGGTCGATCGAGGCGCGGTGGACAGCCAAAAGGTCGGCCGCGCGGGTCGTTGCATCGGTCATGAGCGGGCCTCCGGCGCTGGATGTCGATAGATGTGGGTCTTGCCGGGACCTGGCAGTTGGGCTTCGCCCGCGGTGTCGCGGGCCGCACCAAGACGTTCGGCAAGCCTTCGGGACCGTGTGTTGAAGTCGTCGACATAGCTGACTAGCGTAGGTAGGTGCAGAGCGCCGAACCCATGGTCGCGGGCGGCGGCCACGGCCTCGGATGCAAGTCCACGGCCTTCCGCCGTCTCGCGAAACATGTATCCAAGTTCCGGTTCCAGGTCGCCCGGTTCGAAACCGATCGCGACAAAGCCCAGAACCTCGCGCGTGGTTCGGTCTTCAACCGTCCACGCCCCGTGCCCCCGCAAAAGCCATGTGGCACAAAGCTGGACAAAGTCTGCCCAAGCTGCTTCACGGTTCATCGGTCCGCCAATACCCAGCCCGCGCTCTGAACAAGCAATCTCGGCATGGGCCGGAAAGTCTTCGATCTGAGGTGCGCGCAAACGGCAGCGTTCGGTTTCGATTACCGGGATCAGATCGGCAATACGCGACGCAAGCGCCGCGGCTTCAGCCGAAGCGGTGGGGCGCTCATGGGGGAGGGTCAAAGAATGTCCTCCGGTCCGGGGTGCCGGTAAACAAGAACCGGCGGATCGTCCTTGTCGAGTGTCTCGGCGCCTTCGTCCAGTACCGCGCCAAGGCGTGACGCAAGCGCGATGGATCTTGTGTTCGGCGCGTCGATATAGGACACTGCCGTGGTCCAGCCCAACTCTCGATACGCGTGGTCGCGCACCCGCGTCACCGCCTCGAAGGCATACCCTTTGCCTTCATAGTGCGGGTCCCAGATCGTCCAGCCCAGCTCTTTCTCAGGTCGACCGTCCGGATACCAGGGTCCAACATGGCCAAAGGCTTTTCCGGTCGCTTTGTCGACACACGTGAAGCTGCCGAACCCGCGTATGATCCAGTGCCCGATCACATGGCCCCAAGCGCGGAAAGCCAACGGACGCGTGTAAGGCCCGCCAATGTAAGCCGCACGGTCAGAACAGGCGAGTTCGGCCCAGCCTTCCCAATCGGCACCTTCAGGTCCTCGAAGAAGGATGCGCTCGGTCTCCAGCGTGGGCGTGCCGGCAAGAACGGGGGTCATGCCGCCACCTCTGGACCGGGGTGACGCCAAACCTCGAGCGTGCCGTAATCCTCATTCTGGATTGTATGTTCGTACGTCGCCCCAAGGCGCTGGGCGAGCGCGATTGAACGCGCGTTTTCCGGCATTGAGCAACTGATCACGGTGGTCCAGCCCAGAACATCATAGACGTAGCGGCGCGAAAACAGGGCGGCCTCATAGGCGATGCCGCGGCCCTCGGCGGCCTCAAAGACTGACCAGGCAATCTCGGGCTCTGGCCATCCATCGGGCTGCATCGGTCCGACGATCCCAAGCGGCGCGCCGGTTTCGCGGTCTTCAACCATCCAGCGGCCATAGCCCCGCAAGTGCCAATGTCCGATGAGTGCTGCGAGCGCCTGAAACGCACTGCCGCGGGTGTAGGGTCCTCCCACGCCCACCGAGCGAGGTGAAGCGCGGAATTCCGCGTAGATCTCGAAATCCGAAAATGCAGGGGCGCGGAAACGCAGCCGACCTTCTTCGAACGTCGGGATCTCTATCCGCGTGGTTTGGCAGGGTTCGATCATCTGGTTGCGTCGCTACTTCTTTTTCCCGAACCCCGACAGGCCCGGTGGCAGGGCTGCCCCGCCACCCAGTCCCGGAAGACCGCCTGGCAAGCCGCCAAGCTGCTTTTGCGCCGCCTCGATCTCGGCTTGGCTTGGCATCGCGCCGCCGCCAGGCATCCCGCCCTTGCCCAGAAGCCCGCCAAGCTGGCGCATCATGCCCTTCTTGCCGCCCTTACCAAGCTTCTTCATCATGTCGGACATCTGCCGATGCATTTTGAGAAGACGGTTCAGTTCCTGAACCTCAAGCCCGGCGCCGGCCGCGATCCGCTTTTTGCGGCTGGCCTGCAGAAGGCCGGGGTTCGCGCGCTCTTTCTTGGTCATAGACTGGATCAAAGCGATCTGGCGGCGGATGATCTTGTCGTCAAAGCCCGCGTCGGCCATCTGTGACTTCATCTTGCCCATACCAGGCATCATGCCCATGATCCCTTCCATTCCACCCATCTTCAGCATCTGGTCAAGCTGATTGCGCAGGTCGTTCATGTTGAACTGACCTTTCTGGAAGCGCTTCATCATGCGCTCGGCCTGCTCGGCCTCGATGGTTTCCTGTGCCTTTTCGACCAGGGCAACGATGTCGCCCATGCCAAGGATACGGCCGGCGATGCGGTCCGGCTCGAAGGTCTCAAGCGCGTCCATCTTTTCGCCAAGGCCGACAAATTTTATCGGCTTGCCGGTCACGGCTCGCATCGAAAGCGCCGCGCCGCCGCGCCCGTCGCCATCCATCCGGGTCAGAACGACGCCCGAGATGCCGATGCGCTCATCAAAGTTTTCGGCGGTGTGCACTGCGTCCTGACCGGTCAGCCCGTCGACGACCAACAGCGTCTCGCGCGGCGTTGCAACGTCGCGCACCTGCTCGACCTGCGTCATAAGCTCGTCGTCAATCGACAAACGCCCCGCTGTGTCGAGCATATAGACGTCGTAACCACCGAGCGTGGCCTGTTGCTTGGCGCGTTTGGCAATGTCGACAGGGGTCTGTCCAGGCACGATCGGCAACGTATCGACGCCAATCTGGGTGCCGAGGATCGCAAGCTGTTCCATCGCCGCGGGACGGTTGGTGTCCAAAGACGCCATCAAAACGCGCTTGCCGTTCTTTTCGGTTAAACGCTTTGCTAGCTTTGCGGTCGTTGTCGTCTTACCGCCGCCCTGCAGTCCGACCATCAGAATCGGCGCTGGCGGGTTGTCGACCTTCAGTTCGCCCGGTTCCGCGTTATCCCCGGCCAGGACGTGCACAAGTTCGTCATGTACGATCTTGACCACTTGCTGACCCGGCGTGACCGATTTTGTAACGGCTTGACCCGTGGCCTTGTCTTGAACCGCCTTGACAAAGTCACGCGCCACCGGCAGCGAAACGTCGGCTTCCAGCAACGCCACCCGCACCTCGCGCAGCGCGGTCTTCACGTCGTCTTCCGACAACGCGCCTTGCTTGGTCAGCCGGTCGAAAACGCCAGAGAGACGTTCGGAGAGATTTTCAAACATGTCTCGGCTCCTTTCGCCGGTTTCGATTTGTCCGACATGGGGTCGGACGCGGATAACGCCAAGCGCCCCCACGGGCGAAACTCGCTGGTGGGGGGCGATCCCCGTTCACGCCGGGGACCGGAAGTTCGTCACTTCCGGAGTGAGCGGTCGTCTAGACGCTTGGACGGCCCAGAGTCAAGTCGTGGTGCGTCGCCAGTCATTGATGCGCGCAACGATCCCCTTGATGTCTTCTACCGGACCGTTGCGGGGGCTGAGGGGCAGATGCTCGACTTCGTTGCCTCCGTCGATCACCAATATAGCGCGCGCCGACACCAGGCTGCGCCGCCGCTGCGTTTGCAGTTCCGCCTTGATCTGGCCGGGGACGAAATCGCGAACTTTTTGCCCGCGAACGGTGCGGGTTGCCAGCGTTGCGTGGCCATCGGGACGAAGGGTCAGTCTGGTGAACCGCACCACCCTGTTAAAGCCCGCAAAGCAGCCCGTGCCGCCGATCAGCGCAATGGCAAGCTCCGGCATAGGGTCGGCCTTGCCCAGCGCCTGAAACAGAAGCCAGGCAAAGAACACAACCGCCACGCCCAGCACAATTGCTGCGGCGAGCGGGCGGTCTTCGATGACAACTGTGCCGTCTTCGTCCGAGACGATGCGGGTCATGGCAGCCTCAGAACACGCGGGCGGTTTCACTCCGCCGCCATTCGTTGATCCGGCGCACGGCCGCTTCGGCGGAAGAAGAAGATGAAAAGTATGCAGTAAAGGGCACCCGCTCGACCCCGCTTGCGCTGTCTATCAACAGGACGGCTCGCGTCGTTTCAGTGTCGCTCATCCGGTTCGTTTCCAGGCCAGCGCGCAGGGATCCTGGCACAAACTCGCGGTCCGTCCACCCCTTGTGGTCGCGCACCGACAGAACGGCGCGGCCATCGGGGTGCAGGCTTAGCCGACTGAGCTTGATCACCAGATTGATCGAGTAAAACGTCCCAAGGGTCATCAGGGCGGAAACGGCCCCCAGACCCCAAAAGCTGTTGTCCCAGGCGTGGAAGAACAGCGCAACGGACCCAATCGTCGTGGACGCAAGGATCAGCCCCAATAGCCAGGGGCGGTCTTCGATGACAATCTCGTCCGGGGTATCCTGCACGATGCGCGCCATGAGCGGGACAGTACATTAAATGTTGGCGGTCTTGTGGCCCTAAGTTGCGGGCTTCGGGGCGCAACAGATCATCGCCCCTACTGGTCAAACCAGAGGGGCGAATGAAGACGGACGGCAATCTCTTGTTCAGGCGGCGAATTCGAGGGCTTCGACCTGCTCACTTGCCGATTTAAGCGTAGTCTCGGCGTCCAGCATCAGTTGATCTGCCGCCACGACCTCGACATCGCGTATGCCGACAAAGCCCAGCACGTGCCGGACATAGTTTGTGGCAAAGTCGATTTCCGATCCGGATTTCGTCCCGCCCGACGCGATCACAACGATTGCGCGCTTGCCGTCGAGAAGCCCGACTGGACCTTGCTCGGTGTATTTGAACGTCACGCCTGCCCTAGCAATATGGTCGATCCACGCTTTAAGCGCAGCCGGAACGCCGAAGTTGTAGATCGGCACCCCAATAACCAAGGTATCGGCGGCTTTAATCTCGCCAATCAATTCGTCGGAGAATGAGAGCGTCTGAACCTGCTCTTCGGACCGGGCTTCAACTGGGGTGAAGTTGGCATTGACCCAATTTTCGGTGACTTGAGGAACCGGGGTGTCTGCGAGGTCGCGGACGATAACCTCGGCGCCGTCGATCCGACCGGCGATCCGGGCCGCAAGATCTCGGGATACAGATCCATTTTTGCGGGCGGAGGAATCGATGCGAAGAACAGTTTGTGTCATGGGGCTGTGTCCTTTGGCTTTACGTTCGAGGGATGATCCCGGTCGGCGGGAAATCTTGATACTTCGCAATATGGTTCTTGCGCTGGCGAACGCAATTCCGCAATAATCACAGCATCTGTTCGAGAACGCACAATATGTCGGGGAACGTTCATGGAAAACTGGGACGAGATCCGCACCGCGTATCACGTCGCGCGCGCGGGCACTGTCTCTGGGGCGGCTGACACACTTGGCGTCCACCATGCGACGGTGATCCGACATATCGACGCGCTAGAGGGGCGCCTTGGGGTCAAGCTTTTTCAGCGTCACGCGCGCGGATATACCGCGACCGAGGCCGGGCTGGACCTGTTGCAGGTGGCCCAGGCCACCGACGATCAAATCGCGCAGCTCGTCAGTCGGATTAAGGGTCGGGGCGACGATGTTTCGGGTGAACTGGTGGTGACATCGCTGGCCTCGATCTCGCCACTGGTTGCGCCAACCCTGATCCGGTTCCGGCAGGCGCATCCCGATTTGATCATTCGCTATCTGACCGGCGATCGCGTGTTCCGGCTGGAATACGGCGAGGCGCATGTCGCAATACGGGCCGGTTCGGCCCCTGATCAGCCCGACAACGTCGTCCAGCCTTTCGGCAAGCTCGACATCGGTCTTTACGCTTCAACAGACTATATCCGACGCAAAGGCAAACCGGACGGTGAGCATGATTTTGCGGGGCACGACTTTGTCGGCAGTGACAGCGAAAACAGCCGTGCGCCCTTCGAACGCTGGTTGCGGGCCAAAGTAGACGCAGAACAGATCGTGTTTAGGGGCGAGAATTACTATCTGTTTCGCGAGGCGATCGAAGGCGGGGCTGGGATCGGTTTCATGTCGAAATGGTACGCCGACCGTTGTCCCGACCTCGTCGAGGTGCTTCCGCCGCGCGAAGAGTGGTCGGCGCCGTTCTGGCTTGTGACGCATGTGGACCTGCACCGCACGACCAAGGTGCAGGCCTTCCTGAAATTCCTGAAGGCAGAGGCGAAGACTTGGACGATCGGACTTTGAGCCTGATCAAGGCCGCCGGAGCTTATGAGCGGCTAATGTCCGTTCATGCCTGCGGCCCAAACAAAAGACGAGTTGGTATCTGCCTGCGCTGACGCATTCGCCAGGCTTCAGACAGACCTGGCCAAAGTCCCTGAACCGTTGGCAAACGCCCCGGATGCGGAAGGCTGGTCCGTTTGCGCGGTCATTGCGCATCGCGCCTACTGGATTGACTTGTTCCTTGGCTGGTGGTCCGACGGCAAGGCGGGCCGCCCGGTCCGGATGCCTGCGCCAGGATACAGCTGGCAAGACGTGAAAGCGTTGAATACTCGGCTGCGATCCGACCAGGCCGTGCTGACCTGGGGGGATGCGCGCAAGCTTCTGGATGACCGCCACAAAAGGCTCATGACGTTACTGAACGAACTGGATGATGCCCGGCTCTACGGTGGTCCCATGACGGGTGGAAATGGAAAGTGGACGACAGGGCGCTACGCCGAGGCCGCGGGTGCGAGCCACTACAGATCGGCCCAGAGGTTTGTCCGTCGCAGGATGAAAGAAGCCCGCGTCGGGACGGTTTAATGATCGAGTATGTAACTCTGTGCAGCGACATCGGAGTTAGACGGCGCTCTTTCAAGCTTAATCGCGCCCCCTTCCTTGAGCCATTGAAAAGGGACTCCGCTTAAGCGACGGGCACAGAGGTTGCTGTTTGTTACAACGCACAATCCTCGCGGTTCGGCGGGCGTACACGATTTACACTGGCGGGCGCCCCACTGCGCATCAGCCGCCCGAGCTTAGCTCCGCCTCTAGAAATCGCTCAAACGCCTCCAGGTTTACCGGTTCGAACTGACCGAAGCCCTGCATCCATACGCTGGCCTCGCGCAGCGCGTCGGGTTCAAGTTTGCACCACGTCACACGCCCGCGCCGTTCCTGGCTGATAAGACCGGCCCGGCTCAGGACGCCCAGATGTTTCGAGATCGCGGCAAGCGATATGTCGAACGGTTCGGCGACGTCAGTCACGGCCATATCATCCTCCAGAAGCATCGACAGGATCGACCGTCGGGTCGGGTCGGCGAGGGCAGCGAACACGGTATCGAGCATTGGCGTCATCCGGTGCAAATCGCGCGGCCAGAGCAAAAGGTCAACCGCGCGGTTGAATATGCCTCGCATCGTAAGCCAGCCGAGCGCATATGTTCGCGTCTTCATCCCGGAAAAATTACTCTAATAAAAACAAGCCACTGAAGCAAGCCGCCGGAGTGCTGCGCGTTGCTTGACTCTCGCTACCCCCGGACCTAGCTTCCCGCCCGTTCGTCCAGAGGCGTCCGATATGACTGACAACCGCGAAGACGGTCTGAAGGACCTTCATCAGCGGATCGAGGCCGCGAAAGAGCGGCAGGCACCGCCGCCGCCCAAGGAGGAACATTACAGCCAGGCCCAGCAGGGCTGGCGGATGGTTACCGAGCTGGTCAGCGGTTTGCTGATCGGCTTTGGGATCGGATACGGGATCGATGTGCTCGTTGGCACAACACCCCTGTTTTTGATCCTGTTTACATTGCTGGGGTTTGGCGCGGGGGTGAACGTAATGGTTCGGACCGCCAAAGAAATCCAGGCACGGAAGTTGGCCGAAGAGGCCGGGAAAGAAGGGATGGACGCGCGTGGCGACTGAAACGCATGGTCTCGAAGACGAAATCGCGGGCAAAACGCTCGAATTTCACCCGATGGATCAGTTCATCGTCAAACCGCTCTTTGGCGGGGACGTTGTGCATTGGTACACGCCCACAAACGTGACCCTGTGGATGGCATTGGCGGTTGCTGCGATTGCTGCGCTGATGGTGATGGGTACCAAAGGCCGAAACATTGTTCCTGACCGGTCCCAGTCCGTGGCAGAGCTCTTCTACGGCTTCGTCTACAAAATGGTCGAGGACGTTGCAGGCAAGGAAGGCGCCAAGTTCTTTCCGTACATCATGACGCTCTTCCTATTCATCTTCTTCTCGAACTTCCTCGGCCTGATCCCCTTGTCGTTTACGACAACCTCGCACATTGCCGTCACCGTGGTGCTTGCCGGTGCGGTTTTCCTGACTGTGACGATCTTGGGATTCGTGAAGAACGGCGCCGGATTTCTATCGCTCTTCTGGGTCTCTGCCGCGCCGCTTCCGCTGCGGCCGATCCTCGCTGTGATCGAGGTGATCAGCTATTTCGTGCGCCCCGTCAGCCACTCGATACGTCTTGCTGGCAATATGATGGCAGGCCACGCCGTTTTGAAGGTGTTTGCAGGCTTCGCGGCCGTCGCCGCAATCGCGCCGGTTTCGATCCTGGCAGTCACTGCAATCTACGGGCTTGAAGTGCTTGTTTCAGCCATTCAGGCCTACGTCTTTACCATCCTGACCTGCGTCTATCTGAAGGACGCGCTGCATCCGCATCACTGACGGGTCAGGTCCACGAACATCAGCCAAATTCCAGCTCAAGGAGAAACGGACATGGAAGGCGATATCTCTGCAATGGGTCAATTCATCGGTGCCGGTCTTGCCGCCATCGGTTCGGGCGCGGCCGCCATCGGTGTGGGCCACGTTGCTGGCAACTTCCTTGCCGGTGCCCTTCGCAACCCATCGGCCGCTGGCGGACAGACAGCGACCCTGTTCATCGGCATCGCGTTCGCAGAAGCACTGGGGATCTTCGCGTTCCTCGTCGCGCTTCTGCTGATGTTCGCCGTCTGATCCCCGCTCCTTCGAGGCCGGGGGCAAGCCTGTCCCCGGTGTCCAACGAAGTCACGAGGGACGAGACATGGCGACCGAAACAAAAGGGGGCGAGGAAGCTGCTGTTGGCCTGCCGCAGCTAGATTTCTCGACATTCCCGAACCAGATCTTCTGGCTGGTGATTACGCTTGTCGCGATCTACCTGATCCTTTCCAGGGTCGCGCTGCCGCGCATTGCGGGCGTGCTGGCAGAGCGATCGGGAACGATCACGAACGACATCGCAGCGGCGGAAGAGCTGAAGCTGAAGGCCGAAGAGGCCGAGGCAGCCTATGACAAGGCTCTGGCCGATGCCCGTGCAGAGGCGCAGCGCATCATCGCCGAGGCGAAGGCCGAAATGCAGGCAGAGCTGGACGTTGCCACTGCAAAGGCGGACGCCGAAATCGCGGCACAAACCGCTGAAAGCGAGGCGCGGATTTCCGAGGTGCGCGCAGGCGCGGTCGAGGCGGTTCGCGAAGTGGCCAAGGACGCGGCGGGCGAGATTGTGCGCGCGCTGGGCAGCGACGCGGACGTCGCGGCCATTGCCGCGGCCGTCGACGCGCGGGCGAAGGGATAAGACCATGCGGATTGTCACGCTTTCCAGCATTGCAGCCATGGCTGCCGCACCCGCGTTCGCGGCGTCGAAAAATCCGTTCTCTGCAGAGTTCTACAAGCTCTCGAACACGGATTTTATCGTTCTTCTCGGCTTCATTACGTTTCTCTTGATCCTGGCGTATTTCAAGGTGCCCGCGTTGATCGTCGGTATGCTGGACAAGCGCGCAACCGACATTCAGGCAGAACTGGACGAGGCACGGAAGCTGCGGGAAGAGGCGCAAGAGGTTCTTGCATCATACGAACGCAAACTGCGCGACGTTCAGGGGCAAGCTGACCAGATCGTTACCCATGCCAAAACCGAAGCCCGTGAGGCCACAAACCAGGCCAAGCTGCAGATCGAAAGCTCGATCGAACGACGCCTGCAGGCGGCACAGGATAAAATTGCCTCGGCAGAAGCGTCGGCATTGCGGGAAGTACGGGACCGGGCAGCAGATATAGCCGTGGCTGCCGCAGCCGAGGTTATCGCGAGCAGCATGTCCGATGCTGACCGTGGTCGCATGATCGACGACGCGATCGGCACGGTGGATACGAAGCTTCACTGAGCGACCTCGGATCGGATAGGATAAAGCCCGGCATTGGCCGGGCTTTTTCGTCTCATATGTAGGAAAAATCCTGCCCAAACCCCGATACACGGACATTAAGCTTGGCGGATGCGCTGGCTGCCGCAATAAATTGCAAAGATTTGGCGCTAAGGGAGGCAGGAATGGCCGGAAAGTTTGAAATTTTTAAGGACAAGGCGGGCGAGTTCCGGTTCCGCCTGAAGGCAGGAAACGGGCAGATTATTCTCGCCTCTGAAGGCTATAAGGCCAAGACAAGCTGCATGAACGGAATCGAGTCCGTCCGCAAAAATTCACAGGATGACGCGCGCTTTGAGCGTGCAGAGACCAAGAACGGCAAGGCGCGGTTCAACCTTAAGGCCACAAACGGTCAGGTGATCGGCACGTCGGAGACGTACGAAAGTGTCAAGGCGCGCGACAATGGCATCGCGTCGGTGGCAAAGAATGCTCCCGACGCAAAGGTTGTCGACGAAACGGCATAACCGAACCGGGTCAGCGCATAGCGTTGTCCTGGTTCGAAGATCTGAACGACATATCCAACGGGCGGCCAGCCGCCCGATCTGCTGCATCTGTGATGTCGTTCGCCGCCCGGTTCAACGACTGCCTAAGGCGTTCAATCTCGGCTTCGTCGGGTTTTGCCGACATCTCATAGTCCCACCGCTTCACCATCAGCGCACCGCGTGAGAACGGCAACGGGATCAAAGCGCGGTCCCATGTCGGCAGCCGGAACCCACGGCGGATCGAGTAGGCGACGCAAAAGACCGGGGCCTTCGTGGCGCGTATCCAGGGGATCGGAAACGCCTTGGCCTCGCGCGTTGGTCCGCGCGAGCCGTCGGGCGATAACGCAACCGAATAGCCGTCGCGCATCTTCCTGATAACCGCGCGTGTCGCGCCGACGGGGCTTTCTTTGGGATCAAAGGTCACGGCTTCTATGCCGAAGTGTCCAAGTGCTACCTGCCCAAGTGTCGCAACGCGAGAATGGGTTGTCACCGCGCTGAGCGGGTAACGAGAGATGTCGAACAGGTAGGGGCACATCGGCAGGCGTTCATGCCAAATGATGTTAATGATCGGTTGGCCGCACTTTAAGACGGCGTCAGTTTCGTCAAATCCTTCGCGGTGCCATCGTGCGGTACGGTAGCAGAGCCGGATGTATCCCGCAAAAATCCAGGCGGCGGTCTTGTTCAAGACAGCGCTGCCGGCGATCCGCCTTTTGAGCTTGCGTAGCTTCGATCGGGCCAAATCGTCTCTCCCCGGCGGCAGCTTAGCGCGATCTGCACCATCCGCCCAGCAAGGTCCGCCCCTAGAGAAGCCCCTGGTCTGCAAAGATCGCCCGAAGGCTTGTCTCCGGCCGGGGTCCCATGTGCGAGATCACCTCGGCGGCGGCGGCCACCCCCATGCGCCCGCAGCTTTCAAGCGGCGCGCCCGTCACAAAGCCATAAAGAAAACCCGCGGCGAATTGGTCTCCAGCGCCTGTTGCGTCGACCGGCGTCACCCGATGGACCGGGACCACGGCCTCTTCATCGCCGCGGACAAGCACCACATCCGAACCGGACCGCGTGCACACAATGCACGCGCCTTCAGACGCAGCTTGCTCCAACGCGTGGCCCAGATCTTCGGTCTGGTAAAGCGATGTCCATTCCTCTTCGTTGCCGATTACGAAATCAAGCTCGCCCACCATCCGCCTGAAATCGGCACGGTGACGGTCGACGCAGAATGGATCTGACAAGGCGATCCCGGCCTGTCCGCCAGCGTCGCGACAAAGTTTTGCGGCCCGCTCGAACGCCGCTTTGCCCTTGTCCTTGTCGTAGAGGTACCCTTCAAGGAACAGCGTTTGCGCTTGCCCCGCCACGTCATCCGCCACGTCTTCGGGACCAAGCTCGGCCGAGATACCTAAATATGTGTTCATCGACCGCTCGCCGTCGGGAGACACGAAGATCATCGAACGCGAGGTTGGCAGTTCGCCTCCGGGCACCGGCGAGTTTACGAAATCAGTACCATCCTTGGCCATCTCTTCGGCATAGAACCGGCCTAGAGCGTCATCGTGGACCCGCCCGATGAACCCGGTGCTAAGGCCCAGATTGCCAAGCCCGGCTAAGGTGTTGGCGACAGACCCACCGGGCGCCTGGACGCGGTCGCGCATTGCACCATAAAGTACCTCGCCGCGATTGCGCTCCACAAGTTGCATAATGCCTTTCTGGATTCCCATTAAGTCCAGAAAGCTGTCATCGGCATTGGCCAGAACATCGACAATCGCGTTGCCGATGCCGACAACCTGATAGGATTTGGTCATTCGGTCTTGTCCTCGTATTCGCAAAGGTCGCGGATCAGACACGTGGGGCATTGCGGCTTGCGCGCTTTGCAATGGTAGCGCCCGTGTAAGATCAGCCAGTGATGGGCGTGAAGTTGAAACTCTGCCGGAACGTGGTCCTCAATCGCACGCTCCACAGCTTCGACGTCCCTACCAGGCGCGATGCCGGTACGGTTTCCAACCCTGAAGATATGCGTATCTACGGCTTGGGCGGGGTGCCGGTGCCACATGTTTAAGACCACGTTCGCGGTCTTCCGGCCTACGCCCGGAAGCGATTGAAGCGCCGCTCGGCTCGTGGGTACCTTGCCATCATACTCATCGATCAGCATGCGGGACAGCTTGATAACGTTCTTGGCCTTATTGCGGTACAGGCCGATGGTTCGAATGTATTTTGTGACCCCATCCTCGCCAAGATCCAACATCTTCTCAGGGGTATCGGCGATCCGAAAAAGCTCTTGTGTCGCTTTGTTAACACCCGCATCCGTTGCTTGTGCTGAGAGCGCGACAGCGACGACCAGAGTAAATGCATTGATGTGGTTAAGTTCGCCCTTCGGTTCCGGCTCGGCATCACGGAACCGGGTAAAGATCTCGACAAGTGTTCGATAGGGAAGTTGCTTTGCCATCCCTGGCCTTATGGCGATCCGCGAACGGGGGCACAAGGCGCAGGAATCGGGTCGCGGGATGTCTATTCCGCCCATACATTTGCTTCTGAACGGAGGGCCCGACATGACCATTGCGCGGCGTGAGATTGAAGACAGCTACTACTACCGGCTGATGCGCCGGGCCATTGACCGGATTGACGAAGGCGGGCGCGACCTGAGCCTTGAGGAGATTGCGGCAGAGATGAACCTGTCGCCTGCTCATTTTCAACGCGTCTTCAGCCGTTGGGCCGGGGTCAGCCCGAAACGGTTTCAGCAGTGGCTGAAGCTGGATCACGCCAAAGCGCTTTTGGCGGAACGGCATACGACGTTGGCGACCGCAGATGAAATCGGTCTGTCCGGTTCGGGCCGATTGCACGATCTCTTCATGCGGTGGGAAGCGATGAGCCCTGGCGATTATGCCAAGGGTGGCGCTGGGCTGACAGTCTATTGGGGATGGTTCGAAAGTCCGTTTGGCCCTGCTTTGGTCATGGGTACCGAAAAGGGCATCTGCGGGATCGGTTTCGCAAGCGAGACCGGTCCGGAACCTGTCATGGCGGACTTGAAGTCGCGCTGGCCCCGGGCCCGTTATATCGAAGACACGACCCAGCTCAGCCCGCTGGTCGCGCGCGCATTCCCTAAATCGGGAGCGACACCAGATGCGCCGTTGTTCCTGATTGGTGCACCGTTTCAAATCAAAGTCTGGGAAGCATTGCTACGGGTGCCGACGGGGCACGTGACGACTTATTCCGACATCGCCAACCTGATCGGACGCCCCAAGGCCGTGCGGGCGGTCGGCACTGCAGTGGGTCGAAATCCAATCTCTTGGCTGATCCCCTGCCATAGGGCGCTTCGAAAATCCGGCGGACTTGGCGGCTATCACTGGGGCCTGCCGGTCAAGCGGGCAATGCTGGCCTGGGAAACTGCAGAAACCGCTTGATATTGCCTATCAATGCCTCCGGGTGTCCGCTACGATCCAGCTTAACGAGCCCCGGAAACAA
Organism: Pseudomonadota bacterium; assembly: GCA_038744785.1. Lineage (GTDB taxonomy): Bacteria > Pseudomonadota > Alphaproteobacteria > Rhodobacterales > Rhodobacteraceae > Ovoidimarina. The sequence goes on along the minus strand of JBCDLX010000021.1, from coordinate 40,043 downwards.
GGGCATCCTGACGAGGACGAGCATGACATCAAATTTGAACCTGGCCTTTGGGGGCCTTTTCGCTGTTGCAGCACTTTCTGCGTGCAACCCGCAAACCCTTCCAAACGGTGGCCAAAACACGCGCCAAGGCGCCGGTGTGGGCGCCGCCGTTGGGGCGGTTGCGGGCCTGATCGTTGCTGATGGGGACGACCAGCTTCGGAATGCCGCCCTTGGCGCGGCCATCGGGGCCGGCTTGGGTGCAGGTGTCGGCTCGATCCTGGATCGCCAGGCCGAAGAGCTTCGGGCCTCGCTCGACACAAGCAGTGGGGCCGAGGTGATCCGGTCCGGCGACGAGCTGATCGTGCGAATGCCGCAGGACATCCTGTTTGAGGTCGACAGTGCCGAAATACGCCCCGATCTGCGCAACGACATCATTGTTCTGTCTGACAGTCTACAGCGCTACCCCGGGACCCAGGTGACAATTGTCGGGCACACAGACAATACAGGCGAAGCGGCATACAACCAGTCGCTCAGCGAACGGCGGGCCGCGGCCGTGGGCGGGGACCTGACGTTTTCCGGTGTTCAGTCGTTTCGGATCAGTACACTTGGCGCAGGCGAAAACAGCCCGATCGCGTCGAACCTAAGCCCCGAGGGGCGCGCACTGAACCGGCGCGTGGACATCACGATCCGAGAAAACTGATGGGCTTGTTCCCCCGCGTGCGTGGTCATATAACTTGACCAATTTCTGCGCGGGGTTCCGAGTGCCGTTCGCTAAAGTTCGTTCCGAAAAACTGGCCGAGGCCGTCGTCCGGCAGATTGAGGACCTGATCTTGCAGGGTCTTCTGCACCCTGGCGAGCGTCTGCCGTCAGAGAGGGAGTTGTCCGAGCGCATGGGCGTATCACGGCCAAGCCTGCGAGAAGGTGTTTCCGAACTGCATGAGCGTGGGCTTCTGGAAAGCAGACCCGGGGCGGGCATGTACGTGTCTGAAAGCCTGGCGGCCGAATTTCCCCCTGCGCTGACCAGGCTTTTTGCCACCCATGACCAAGGGACGCAGGACTACATCGCGTTTCGCCGGGATATGGAGGGGCTCGCAGTGGCACGGGCGGCCAAACGCGGTACAGAGACGGACCTGAAGGTCGTCGACCGCGTATTTCGCGAAATGGAAGACGCGCACTCAAAGGGCGACGCGACGCTTGAGGCCGCACTCGACGCCGAATTTCATATGGCCATCGTCGATGCATGTCACAACGCGGTTATGCTACACGTAATGCGCGCGCTTTATGGGCTTTTGCAGAAGGGCGTGCTGTATAATCGCCGGATCATGTTTCAACAGCGCACGACGCGCGAGACATTGCTTGACCAACACCGCGCGATCAATACGGCGTTACAGCTGCGCGATGCTGATGCAGCGCGGGCTGCAGTGTTTGTGCATCTTGACTACGTCCAGCATGCCCTTGACGCGCAACGCCGCGAGGACGAAGCCGAAGCCATTGCACAACAACGATTGGCCCGCCGGTTTGGCGCCTAGGGCACCGTTCAGCAGCCGTTACAGAACCGAAACAAAAAATCGTTTGTGCGACTCTGATGAATTGGCGTATCCCGTGCTCACAGCCTAACAGATCATTGGAAAGGGAGGGCGACATATGATTGTGAACTATTCGCCGACCCTTCGCTGGCATATGGTCGATCTGGTGGGCTGCGTGGTCCGAACGGCACAAGCGCTCATCTGACGATGTAGGTTCCGCACGCAACCGCGTGCCGGATGCCACCGGATCCATCCTGCAGATTGTACGCCTCCTGACTGAACGGGCTGGCATCGATCCGCGCCACTGACCAACCCACAAATCGGAGCCGGTACTCATCGCTCGCGATGTGTCCGGAACATCAAAATGATACATGCTTTGCACGACCATGCAGCCTATGATGCTGCGACTCCCATCGACCGTCTGATCGCGCACTATGGTGCGTGGCGCGTTCTGGCTCACGCGGCCGGGGCGATCCTCTTTGGCCGGCGACGGCGGCCTCCGCCGACACGTGCGGACCGGTTGTCGGACTACATACGGCGCGATATCGGCCTTGAACCCGAGGTCTTTTCGCCCCGTCACTGGGAGCTTTGATAATCCCCTGTCCCCGAACCTGTTCGGTGCTTCACGCGTATACGACTGGTCCGAGGACAGGGGACCGTCAGTTTTCCTGGCTAGATCGAGAGAAGAGTCCGCTCAGGCGCCGAGTTTGGCGTGCACTTCGTCCAGATCGATTTCGCCCGTCGGCATCTTGTTGGCGGGGTTCGCAAAATCATAGCGGAACAGTTCAAAGTCGCGCTTGTAGATCTCATAGATCAGATGCATTGACAGATCGTCGAAGAAATCCTCGACCGCATGCGCGCGTTTCGGACCGTGCCCTTCGCTTTCATTGAATCGGGGCACGTCCTTCACATCCAGCGGCACAGGCGTTTTGACCGATGTCAATACGTCTGCCATTCCGTCGTCGAACGTTTCGGTGTGGAAGATTCGGTCGTAGGTGCCGCCGTTCACAATGAAAGTCGAAACGTGCCCAGACATCGCTGACCAATGGATATCGGGGTCCATCGGTTTCTTGAACCGGATCGTGTCGCGGGCAAAGAGCAGAAAGCGCCGAAAGCTTGCGATTTGGTCGAATTCACCCTCGACAGCGATCCCATATTTCTGGATCAGCGTGGGAACCAAGTTCCCGCGATAGCGCTGCCCATTGCGCTGAATCCCGCAGATTTTGTCGAAGAACGATGACAAAATACGTGTGTAAGGGTTTCGGACACAGGTGAATGCAAAGGACGCGTGTGTTTTGACGTTCTCCGCGATCAACGGCTGGCTTTGATCCTGCGCCCATTTGTGCAGGCCATCGCGCGCGTCGTGGATATCGCCATCAAAGAACCGTCCGTGGTCTGAGTAGAACATGATCTGCCCGATGGTCGAACAGGCGCATTTCGGCACCACCCGATAGACCATGCTTTCACTTTCGGTCATCCAGGTGCCCGGAAAACCCATTGCCCGCCTCATCAACCGCGCCGCGTCGCGCGGTTTTCCGCACGTTTCGCCCAACTGATGGCAAAAAATCAAGGATTGGGGGTTTATTCAATGCCTGACCACAATAACAATGCGCGCATGATGCCTGAATGCCCGAAGCAGCTTTCTTGATATGGCGCGCGTCGCCTTTATCCTGCTTTGCCACAAGGACCCGGCTGCGATCATTCAGCAGGCGCGTCGGCTGACGCGCGCGGGCGACTGTCTTTCGATCCATTTCGATGCGCGGTCTCCAAAGGAGGATTATGAGAACATTCGTGCTGCCCTTGCGGGGATCCCCGAAGTTACGTTTGCGCGCCGCCGGGTGCGCTGCGGCTGGGGGGAATGGAGCCTTGTTCAGGCGACCTTGAACGCTGTGAAGGCGGCGGTCGACGCGTTCCCTGACGCCACGCATTTCTACATGCTGTCTGGCGATTGCATGCCGATCAAACCGGCGCACCATGTGCACGCATACCTTGATCGCGACGATGCCGATTTCATCGAGAGTGTTGATTTCCACAAAAGCGGTTGGATCAAAACAGGGTTGCGAGAGGAGCGCCTTGTTTATCGCCACTGGTTCAACGAGCGTGGAAGAAAGAAGCTATTTTACGCCTCGATGGCGGCGCAGAAGCGGTTGGGTCTGTCGCGGCAGGTTCCTGCAGACTTGCAAATGATGATCGGCAGCCAATGGTGGTGCCTGAGACGCCGCACGATCGAAGCGGTGCTTGCATTCATTGCCCAACGCCCTGAGGTGATCCGTTTCTTCCGCACCACGTGGATCCCCGATGAGACGTTTTTCCAGACGCTCGTCCGGCATATAGTGCCAACAGACGAGATCCGGTCGCAGTCACTGACGTTCTTGATCTTCTCCGACTACGGCATGCCGGTTACGTTTTACAACGATCACTACGATCTTTTGGTTGCGCAGGATGCGCTCTTTGCACGCAAGATTTCGCCGGAGGCGACGGACCTGCGTCGAAGGCTCGGGCGGCTCTACGCGTCCAACGATGAGGTTTCTAGCACGAGCGGCGAAGGCAAGAAACTTCATATGTTTCTTACCGAACGGGGCCGGGTCGGACAACGCTTTGCCCCGCGGTTTTGGGAGAAGGAAGCAACGTTAGGACGCGAACGGGAATTGATGATTGTGGCGTGCAAAAAGTGGCATGTCGCAAAGCGTCTCCTGGACGGCCTGAGCCACCAGTCCAATCTCGCGGCAGTGGAGTACATCTTCGATGAAGAGGATACACCGCTGCCCGATCTCGGCGGGATTCAGGCCACGCTTGAGAAGCGGACGCGCCATCGCAGGGCGCTGGTGCGGATGCTTTTTGACTATTTCGATACGGATCGTTTGGTCATCTGTATGGACCCGGCAAACTTGGATTTGGTGCGGGACTTTTATGCGGACCGCTCAACCACTCGCCTTCTCGAAGTCGAGTGCCAGATGTCAGACACTTATCTTAAGGGCCACGCCATGCGGGTTGGGCTTGCGGGGCCGGACACGCCAGAAGCGACGCTTGACAGCATTCTGCCGACGATCCGAAACGATGTTATACTGGAAAGTGATCGACTGAAGGACGAGGATTTTCCGGACTACTACCGATTGCGCGAGCGCGCGGAGCCCCACGAAAACGCGGTCGCGCTTGAGGCGTTCTTTGCGCTTTCGCCCGATCGGGCGCAGTCGCTCGCCCAAACACAATACCTGTTTGCCGATTGAAGGAGCGCCCGATGGGCTATGTCTACGACGACCAGAATATCTTCGCGAAGATATTGCGTGGTGAAATTCCTAACGACACCGTGCTTGAGACCGAACACACTCTTGCGTTTCGCGATATTCGGCCACAAGCGCCTGCGCATGTTCTCGTCATTCCAAAGGGCCCCTACGTCGCGCATGACCACTTTGCAAACTCGGCCTCTGACGCCGAGATCTTGGATTTTACCCGGGTTCTGGGTCGCATCGCGGGGATCTTGGGAGTAAGTCCCGGAGAAGGTGGGGCCGGTTTCCGCACGATTGCCAATGCGGGCGAGGCCGCGGTGCAGGAAGTGCCGCATTTTCATGTTCACATTCTTGGCGGGCGTCCTCTCGGACGAATGCTCGCGCCCGAATAGGCGCCGCTTGGCCGTACCCACTCGGGGGTGGCGGGCTTCTACGAGCACCTGCCTTTTGGTCAGGACTGGAGTGGGGCCGGTCGCCGAACGTAGCTGATCCTTAGCCCGACACCTGTTCTCGCAGGATCGACACCGTCAACGATATCATCAGGTAAATGCCTGAAAAAATCAGAAGCGCGAGAACTGTGTTTTCAAAGGCGCGGGGATAGGTCGGCTCGTCCGGCGGAACAGGATTGACGCTAAGTGACAGATAGCGGATCTGGCGATTGGCCTCCATCCGCGCGGATTCCATCATCTGCAGCGATTCCTGCATCATCAGCGAACGGGTCTGTAGGTCGGCTTCGGCCATCCTGAGCTGACCCGAAACGACCGCGAGCGATTCCGCCCCGTCGTCGCCTTCGGTCAGTTCGCCGCGCATGTCAGCGATCAAAGCTTCGAGCCTTGAAATGTCGCCTTCCACCCCCGCGACGCGGGCTTGGTTCGGTGCCCGGTTATCAAGCAGTTGCTGAAGCTGCAGGCGTTTCTCGGCAAGCTGCAATTCAAACCCGGTGATCTGGCTCATCAACCCGGATGTTTCTGAAATCGGGTCAAGAACGCCAAGCTGCTCCTGCAATTCCAGGACCCGCTCTTGCGCGGCCAGCATCTTGGCTTCAGCTTCGTCGAACGCATCGCGTGAGCCCTGCATCTGGTCCTCACGCAGCCGCTGTGTTCGGTCATCAACGCGTTCTTCGGCATAGGAAATCAGGGCACGTGAAAATTGCGCCGACGTCTCAGGGTCCGCCGCCGTGACTTCCATGCGCAAGATGCCTTCGGTCGGATCGTAGCCGACCTTTACAAGTCGCTTGTAAAGCTTGTGGGCCTCGACATTTGTCGCGTCTGCATCAAGGCGTTGGATCGGATCTATTGCGGGATCAGAGAAATGCGTGACAAATCCCTCTTCCCGGTCCAGGCGTTCCATAGCCTCTGGTGAGGTAAGGAACTCTTGCACCGCGACAGAATCCTGACTGGACGCAAGCCCTGTGCCTTGGAACAGGCCGCCAAGCCCGCCCGTTTGGCCGCCCTGTGCCTGCTGGATCTCGAACGCCGAATTTGTGGTGTACATCGGAGTGGCAACAGAAAAATAGTACCAGCCCGCAATCATCGTGGGCAAAGCCACAAATGCGAGAAGCCGAAGCCCAAGCGCAACCAGACTACGACGGCGGCGGCGTGCAATGTCCCGCTGAATCTCCGAGATTTCCCGGTCACGCCGTTCTGTGGCATCGGCAACGACGGTCGAAAGTTCGGTTCCGGGGATCTCATGGGTGACCTGCGGCAGGTTCGATGACCGTTCTGGTTTGGCGGGATCGGCGACCACTAATTGCAGCATGTTGGCCCGTTGGAACGGGTCTATCCCAGCTTTACGTAGAAGCCGAACAGCATCGAAATCCGAGGTCGGCGCCAATCCATGCTTTTGCGCCAGCCGCCGCGCCATGCGCAACTGGCGTCCGGTCAAGCCCTCTTTTCGTATCGCGGCGATCTCTGTCGCGGACGGACCCGACGCGTCGGCTGAGTGTTCCGCCGGGGGCGGCGATCCGGTTCCGTTCCCGGCTTTGGTCGCCGTCGGGAACGGATCGGGGCCAAAACCATCTTCCTGCGGCACCTGACGGGTTCCGGGTGTGCCGCTACGCGGCGGGACCGAGGCCTCACCCACGCCACCCGAGCGGCGGATGCGGAACCGCTTAGCCTTGGGTTTCGTAGTCATAAAGTCTCTTGGCCTCGTCGAGCGTGTCAAACATGTGGATCTGTCCGTTTTTCAGGACGGCCGCAGAACGGCAGAACTTTTCCAGGGTGTGCGCCTGATGAGAAGCGACCACAACCGTGGCCTTTTCAAGGCGTTCACGCAGGATTGTCCCCGCTTTACGGTTAAATTCGGCGTCTGTGGACGCGGGCATACCCTCGTCGATAAGATAGATATCAAATTCAAGCGCAAGAAGCAGCGAAAAACAGAAACGGGCCCGCATTCCGGTCGAATATGTGCCGACCGGCATTTCGTAATACTCCTCCAAGCCGCAAATCCAGCGTGTGTAGGCTTCCAGATAGTCGGGGTCGATACCGTACATTCCTGCAATAAAGCGGGCGTTCTCCTTGCCCGTAAGCTTGCCGATCACTCCGCCCATGAAGCCAAGTGGAAAAGAGATGCGCGACGTGCGGACAATCTGGCCTTCGTCGGGTTTCTCCAGACCCGCCATCATGTTGATAACGGTAGATTTTCCGGTCCCGTTCTCTGCTAGAATGCCAAGCGAGTTTCCAGGCTCGACACGAAACGACGCGCGATCAAGGATAACCTTTCGCTGCTTGCCGGTCCAAAAGGACTTCGACACGTTTCGGAACTCGATCATGGGCCGCGACTCGATCCTGCCTACCCGCCGTTTAAACGGACTTGGTTAACGACAGGCTATAGCATGTAGCGCAAGCGCGCCATAGAAGCCGCCGGTATCGGCAAGGCGCCGCCATTTCGACACAGCTTGAAAACATAAAGAAAGAGTGCACGGGACGGTGTCCCGTGCACTCTTTCGATGCACTTCTTCTGGCGTATGGCCTCTAGGCTGCCACAAAGTTCCAGCTCAGCCCGGCAAGGATCGCCCCTGTTACGGCAAAACTCAGATAGGCGGCGAAGACGCGGGGCTTCACCAGGGCCCAAACCGCGACCGCGGCCGGAATGCTGCTGACCCCACCGGCGATGACAAAGGACATTGCCGCACCCTGTGACATACCCTGATCGATCAACCCTGCGACCAGAGGCACCGCGGCATATCCATTCAGGTACGCCGGTGCGCCGACGACGCTTGCCAGAATGACCGGACCGGCCCCGGGTCCACCCAGCAATCCTGCAATTGCGCCAGCCGGGATGTACCTGATCATCAGCATCTCAAGCAGATAGGCGAGCGCCAGCCACTTGCCGAGGAACACGAGGTTGGTGATTGCTGCGTCGCGGAACGCTTCGGTCCGGGCAGGATCCTTCCAGAACTGCCAGAAGGGCGTGCCGCTAAACGGTGATGTGCCACATCCGCAGCCCTTGCTTTCGACGGGGCGCAGGGGATCTGCAAAGATTCTGCTGCCCGAAAGCGCCATGGTTGCGAAGCCGCCGAACAGCCCCAAACCGACCGCAAGCACAGTTTTTGCAATCGCAAACTCCGTGCTGATCCCGCCGGCGGTGATTGCGAACATCGCCGGGTCCATCAGGGGTGAGGCCAGCCAGAATGCCATAACCGCCGACAAAGGCGTGCCTGCAGCCAGAAGCGCCGCGATGAAGGGGATCACTTCACATGAACAGAAGGGCGACAAACCGCCTGCGAGCGCGGCAAGAACGATCATCCGGGCTTGTCGGCCCTGAAAGGCATTGGCCAACAAAGCTTCGGCACCGGTGGCCTTCAGAAATCCGATCGCAGCAACTGCAAACAGTATGAACGGCGCGGTATTGCCAAGCGCACGAAGCGCGCCGACGACGGTCGGTCCCGCCGCTGGCGGGTCAAGCACCCACACCGCAAGTGGAATGGCCAGAACAAGAAGCCAGACCCTGTCGATTCTCGCCCAGATCGAGGAGGCTTGAGGGAAAGAGAGATCAGCCATTGGTGATGCCTTCCGTAGACTCGGGGCTATCGGCGCAACATTCGGACAGAAGAAATCCCGATAGATATTTCACGCGGTCATAATCCGCGCCGACGCAAATGATGGTTCGACCTTGACGGGCCTGCGACACCAGTCCAGCCGCGGCGAGGATCTTCATGTGATGGGTCAGGGTCGAGCCGGTGATGCCGGTGCGCGCGCCCAACTCGCCAATTGACAGCCCATCAGGCCCGGCGCGCATCAGGATCCGCAGAACAGACAGGCGTTGTTCAGAACCGAGTGCGGCGAAAGCCGAGGCAAGCTCGGCCAATTCGGCGGGGGGGAGGGTGTGACTCGACATGAATCGATATTGCTAGAATTATCGAAATGATGTCAACCGAAAAACTTCGACAATTATCGAAATGATTTTGGGTTGAGCTTTGTGGCCGGACGAATAAGTCAGCAGGAATGGAACTGACACGGGACATTTCGGCGTGCACAATTTGCTCCGAACGATTTGCTGCGACTGAGACAAGGCATACGCCCCGCCCGGTAGTCTGGTTTCGGTCTGGTGCCCGCATACTGATCGCAGGACAGGCACCGGGTCTGCGGGTGCATGAGGCCGGAGAGCCATTTCGCGACCCCTCGGGCATGCGGCTGCGCGATTGGATGGGAATAGGCGAGGATGTGTTCTATGATCGCGCGCAGGTTGCGATCGTTCCGATGGCATTTTGCTTTCCGGGATACGACGCGAAAGGATCAGACCTACCACCACCGAAAGTCTGCGCGGCTACATGGCGGCAAGCAGCGCTTGATCAGTTGGGACCGGTGCATTTGACCCTATTGATCGGGAGCTACGCGCACTCCTGGCATCTGGGCCGCAAGTTAGGCGTAACGGCGACCGTTGCGGATTGGCGTACGTACGCTCCATTGGCCTTCCCTCTGCCGCACCCGTCCTGGCGCAATAACGCATGGATCAAGAAACATCCCTGGTTCGAACAGGAATTACTGCCAGCACTGAAAACACGGGTTCAAGAGGTGCTGCAGTGACGATGCTCGATCAGGCGCACGCCGACATGCAATCGGGCGGAGATGCGGAACGCCTGCGGTTCTATGAACGTTTTGCCGATGCGGAACTGTTTCTGCTGCTTGCACACGAGGCAGACGGAACCCGCATTGTGCCACGGGTCTTTCCCCTGGAAGACGGTCCGGTTGTTCTTGTTTTCGACACCGAAGAACGCCTTGCCGCGTTCGCAGATGGCGCGGACTATGCCGCGATGTCGGGGCGCTCGCTCGCGGGTCTGTTGGCGGGCCGGAAGCTCGGACTTGGCTTAAACCTTGGGATTGCGCCATCCTCGTTTCTGATGGAGCCTGGCGGGGTCGACTGGTTGGCGGACATGCTTCAAGGGACCCCGGACGAGGCTGAAACCAAGATCGTCGAAGTCGGGACGCCCGTGGGTTTGCCTGAGGCCTTGCTCTCTGCCATCGATGCGAAACTGGCCGGCCTTTCGGGGCTGGCGCGTTACGCATGGCTTGCGGCAGTGCGCTATCAAGGCAATCGGCTTGGCCACATGCTGGTCTTTACTGACCCGGTACCCGGGGCGGAACCCGCCCTTGCGCAAGCGGTGCGCGAGGCACTGGTGTTTTCCGCCATAGATGCAGGGGAATTGGACGTTACGTTCCTGAAAGCATCGGATCCGATGGCCGCGCGGCTGGCCAAAGTAGCACTGCGATTTGACCTGCCTGAGCCCGAGGCGCCGTCGGGGCCCGCGGTGCCCGGAAGCAATCCGGATAGGCCACCAAAGCTTCGCTAGCGGCCCAATTTGATGTCGTATTGGCGTGTTGGAAGAAGAAACCGGCGCGCAATCGCAAGCCCTACCCCTATGCCGCCCTCATATCGCGAATAGGGCAGGGGCGTGAAACGGCTGTCTGTCGGCATCCCGAGCAAAGGCGCCGCATCGCCTTGCGTGAGAGTGACTTGGGCAGCGGTGCGGAAGAAAGTATATGGTGTCTTCAGATCAAGTGGGGGCTTCCGCGCCGCGTTCAGGCGGGCGTATTGGCGGTGCCTCTGGTGTGTGCTAGCTGTCTTTGGTCCTTTGTGAGCGGAAGGCAGTCGCAGTTTGCCCGGTCCATCGCTTGAATGCCGTACTAAACGCGCTCGCGTCGCCATAGCCCAGAAGATACGCAATCTCGGTGACGGGCATACCCGCGTCACGGATCAATTGCTTGGCCATTGCGGCACGGTAGTCCTCAACGACGGCAGAAAACGTTGTGCCCTCCTCGAACAATCTACGCGACAGTGTGCGCGCGCTCAGGCCCAGCGCGCGCGCCACACCAGCCAGTGAGGCGTCCCCGGATACCAGCCGGCCCGCGATTTCGTTTTCAACCGCGACCACTGAATCCGTTGCCCGCTGCCCCAGTTTCGACAGCGCATCCATGCAATAAGTTTCAACGGTTCGGAACAGATACTCGTCGGCTGTTCTAAGCGGCAGGTCGAGGTCGGATACCTTCAGGTAGGTGCGATTTCTGTCTGAGCCAAACAACACCGGGCACCCGTAGAAACGCTTGATTGTGGCCACACCGCCCGCGCGGTGGTGTCGGAACTCAACCCGAGTCGGGCGCACATGTCGTCCGGTCAAACGGCGAATATCCGAAAGGGTGGCGGCGGCCCCGAATTCGGCAATCTGTCGACGCTCTACTGCGCGCGGGACACTAAACTGCCATTCATAGAGACCTTCCTGCCAGAGCCGTTCAATCGAAATCTCTGTGGCTTCGCTGTAGACACGCTGGTAGCGGGCAAGGTTGGTCAGAAAACTTCCAACCGTGGGTGCCGCCATTCCAAGGAATGCCAGCAATCCTGCCCGGCGCGTTTCCCGTATCTGGCCACGTTTGAAACCAAGCAGATCGTCCCCGGTAAGCTCTGCGGCACGTTCGAAAAGGCTGGCCATTGCGTCGAAGCTAACCCGTGGGTCAGCGGGCTCGAATGCACCGAGTCGAAGTCCGGTGTTTCCCGAGATCTGCGCAACGGAGAATCCTTGAGACTTTAGGTCGTCGATCAGGACTTTGCCGAAAATGGCCGAGTGAAATGGGTATTGCTCTGTGTTGCGTTGGGCCATGAGGTTGAGTGCAGGGTAATGTTCCAGCGAAGTCAATGCCTTCGCCGTCCTGGCGGCGCCTGTGCAAATCGCGCGACAATCCTGCGTCTTTCCGCCTATTGCGTCTTCCCCGTTAACCTTTGCTCTTCTATAAGATGAAGACGTCAAGCGGGCCGGAAGAGCCTGGGCGGCAACCGGGCAGCAACTCAGGACCCACGCATGGCACTTTTTGGCGGGCTCTTCGCATCTGATATGGCGATCGACCTTGGGACGGCAAACACACTCGTCTACGTCAAAGGACGCGGCGTTATCCTGAATGAACCGTCGGTCGTGGCGTATCACGTCAAGGACGGCAAGAAGCAGGTCTTGGCGGTGGGCGAGGATGCCAAACTGATGCTGGGCCGGACACCCGGTTCGATCGAGGCGATACGGCCGATGCGCGAAGGCGTGATTGCCGACTTCGATGTGGCCGAAGAAATGATCAAACACTTTATTCGTAAGGTGCACCGGCGCTCGACCTTCTCGAAGCCAAAGATCATTGTCTGCGTGCCCCATGGTGCGACGCCGGTAGAAAAGCGCGCGATCCGGCAATCGGTTCTTGGCGCGGGCGCCCGGCGCGCGGGTCTTATCGCGGAGCCAATTAGCGCTGCCGTGGGCGCGGGCATGCCGATTACGGACCCGACCGGGAATATGGTTGTGGATATCGGCGGCGGCACGACCGAGGTCGCCGTCCTGTCGCTTGGCGATATCGTATATGCCCGTTCGGTGCGCGTCGGCGGTGACCGGATGGACGAAGCGATCATCAGCTATTTGCGCCGCCAGCATAACCTTCTGATCGGGGAAGCAACGGCAGAGCGGGTGAAGACCTCGATCGGGACAGCGCGCATGCCGGACGATGGGCGTGGCCAGTCGATGGAGATTCGGGGTCGGGATCTGCTGAACGGCGTCCCGAAAGAAACCGAGATCAATCAAGCGCAGGTCGCCGAAGCGCTGGCCGAGCCCGTTCAGACGATTTGCGAGGCCGTGATGACGGCGCTTGAAGCGACCCCCCCCGATCTGGCAGCAGACATTGTCGACCGGGGTGTCATGCTCACCGGCGGCGGCGCGCTGTTGGGCGAGCTTGATCTGGCCTTGCGGGAACAGACCGGGCTTGCCATCTCGGTCGCGGACGAATCCCTGAATTGCGTGGCGATGGGGACCGGCAAGGCGCTGGAGTATGAAAAACAGCTCCGCCATGTGATAGACTACGACAGCTAAGGCCCCTAGGCCGGGGCCCCGGGAGACCGCCCTTGGCAACCGACCGAGGCAACAGCGACGAATATGTCCGTCCGATCCGCCGCATTCTGGTGATCGGGCTTCTGACGTTTCTGGTCGGTCTGTTCCTTTTGTGGCGGATCGATTCGCCGCGCGCGGAACGGTTCCGGGCGATGCTCGTTGATCGATTTGTGCCGTCCATGGATTGGGCACTGGTCCCGGTGACCAAGGTTGCTGACATGATCGAGGGGTTTGAAAGCTACTCTCGCATCTACGACCAAAATCAAGAACTGCGCCGCGAGCTTCAGCAGATGCGCGCCTGGCGCGAGGCCGCGCTGCAGCTGGAGCAAGAGAATGCCAAGCTTCTGGATTTAAACAAGGTCCGGCTCGATCCCGCGCTGACCTATGTCACTGGCGTCGTTCTGGCCGACAGCGGGTCACCATTCCGGCAATCGGTCCTACTGAACGTAGGTGCGCGTGACGGAATTATGGACGGCTGGGCGACGACCGATGGGCTAGGCCTTGTTGGTCGGATCTCGGGTGTGGGACAGACAACCAGCCGTGTGATCCTGTTAACGGATCCCGGCAGCAGGATTCCAGTTACAGTTCAACCGTCGGGTCAGCGTGGTATTTTGGCGGGCGACAACTCTGCGTTGCCGCCTGTCGACTTTATCGAGGATATCGATCGCGTGCGGCCCGGCGACCGGGTTGTGTCCTCGGGCGATGGCGGCGTCTTCCCGGCTGGGCTTTTGGTTGGTCAGCTCGTCACCGGGCCAGATCAGCGATTGCGTGTGCGCTTAAGCGCCGATTACGAGCGGTTAGAGTTCCTGCGCGTTTTACGTTCACAATCCGCCGAGCGGATTGGCGAGCCCGGAGGACTGGTGGTCCCCGAGTTTGAGCCAGAGCCACGCAAGGAGGAAGACGCCGTCGCGCAAGGAGAGGCGGGCGATGGCTGACGTCATCGTCACGCATAACTGGCGCCACCGAACACTTTTTCTCGGGCTTTCATTTATCATTGTTTTTGCCCGGCTCCTGCCACTTGACACTGGACCCGGCCAATTTCCGGGCCCGGACCTTCTGGTCTGTCTGGCGTTCGCGTGGGTCTTGCGGCGACCAGACTATGTCCCAGTGGCAATGATCGCCGCAGTGATCCTGATGACTGATATTCTGTTCATGCGGCCGCTCGGACTTTGGACGGCGTGTGTCGTCTTGGGCTATGAGTTTCTGCGTTCACGCGAGCCGTTTTCACGTGATCTTCCGTTCATGCTGGAATGGACAGTTGTGGGGACGGTCATAACAGCAATGACCTTGGGCTACGTTATTGTGCTGGCAGTGTTTGCCGTCGATCAGCCCGCGCTTGGTCTGACACTTCTTCAAATGCTTGCCACGATTGCGGCTTATCCGTTGGTCGTGCTCTTTTCTGCACGACTATTGGGCCTTAAGAAGATACCGCCGGGTGCGGTCGACCAACTGGGACACAAGCTGTGAGAACGACACCGAAGGATATCGAAGAAGCCAGCCGCAAGGTGAACCGTCGCGGTTTGTTCGTGGGTGGTCTGCAGCTCGCTTTCATGGGGATGCTGGGCCTTCGGATGCGTCAGATGCAGATCGAAGAGGCCGATGACTATCGCCTTCTGGCTGAAGAAAACCGGATTAACCTGCGCCTCTTGGCCCCACCGCGTGGATACATCTTCGACCGCAACGGTGTCATTCTGGCCGACAACGATCAGAACTTCCGGATCATAATTGTGCGCGAGGATGCCGGCGACGTCGACGCGGTGATCGCAAAGCTGCGGTCCTTGATCCATCTGGACGAAGACGACCTCGCCCGGTCTCTGAAGGAGATGTATCGCCGCTCGCCTTTCGTGCCGGTAACGCTTGCCGACCGGCTGACCTGGGACGAGTTCAGCCGCGTGGCCGTGAATTCTCCTTCTCTACCGGGGATCACACCCGACGTCGGACTGTCGCGCTACTACCCGATGCGGGACGATTTCGCACATGTCATCGGGTATGTGGGCCCGGTATCGGATTACGATCTTAGCCAAATCGAGGATCCCGATCCCCTTTTGCAGATCCCGAAATTTCAGATTGGCAAGATCGGAGTCGAAAAGAAGCTAGAGATTGATTTGCGAGGCAAGGCAGGGTCGCGCAGCATCGAAGTGAATGCCGCCGGTCGGGTGATGCGCGAGCTTGGGCGCGATCCGGGGTTGGCCGGGCAGGATGCGCAGCTGACCCTTGATGCACGGCTTCAGAACTTTGTGCAGGCGCGGCTTTCGGGTGAAAGCGCGGGGGCCGTGGTCGTCGATTGCGAGACCGGAGATATCCTTGCCATCGGGTCTGCGCCTGCCTTCGATCCGAACTTGTTCGTCCGGGGCATCTCAAGCGCCGATTATTCGGTCCTGACGCAAGACAAATATGTGCCGCTGCGCAACAAGGCGGTGCAGGGCACTTACCCCCCTGGCTCCACCTACAAAATGATCGTGGCACTGGCCGCGCTGGAAGCAGGCGTCGTCAGCCCGGGCGAAACCGTATGGTGCCCCGGCCATTACCAGCTGGGCCGCCGCAGGTTCCACTGCTGGAAACGGGGCGGCCATGGGCACATGAACCTGGAGCAGTCTCTCGTTCAGTCGTGCGACACGTACTACTACGAGATTTCGCAACGCGTCGGAATCGACAAGATTTCGGAGATGGCCAACAAACTTGGCTGCGGCGTGCGCCACGACATCCCTATGTCGGCGGTTGCAGAAGGTCTTGCACCGACCCAAAAGTGGAAGCAGCTCAGGCGGGGCGAGGCATGGCGGAAGGGCGATACTCTGAATGCTTCGATCGGGCAGGGGTTCACCCTGTCTTCGCCTCTCCAACTTGCGATTTATACCGCGCGCATGGCAAGCGGACGGGATCTGCAACCTCGATTGATCAAGACTCTGGGCGGTGTCGAACAGGACGCGGGCGGAGCGCTGCCGCTCGACATTTCCACATCCAGCCTCCGTGCCATACGTCAGGCGATGTACAACGTGTCTAATGGGTCGCGCGGAACTGCACGCGGGAGCCGGATCGTGGCCGAGGGTTTCGAAATGGCGGGCAAGACCGGCACCAGCCAGGTCCGAAACATTACCGCCGCAGAGCGTGCGCGGGGCGTATTTCGCAACGAGGATCTGCCTTGGGAGCGTCGCGACCACGCATTGTTTGTTGGCTACGCGCCGTACGATGCGCCAAAATACGCCGTCTCGGTCGTCGTGGAGCATGGCGGAGGGGGAAGCCGGGCCGCTGCGCCAGTGGCCCGTGATATTCTTCTTTTTGCTCAGTTTGGCGGCGTACCTCCACTCGAGGCCTACCCGTCGTCTCAGCGCGACCGGATCAAAACAATGTACGACGAGATGATCTTGGCTGACCCGCGGCCGCCTGCACCGGGGCGGAGTCGGGCGTGAGCTACCTTGAATACAACGTCAAGACGGTTCCGACAGGTGCCCGAAAGATCCTGTATCTGAACTGGCCGCTTGTGCTTTTGCTGACTGCGGTCGCGAGCGTTGGCTTTATCATGCTCTACTCTGTCGCTGGCGGACAGCTGGACCTGTGGGCCGAACCGCAAATGCAGCGGTTTGGCCTTGGGCTGTTTGCGATGTTTGTTGTTGCGATGATACCGATTTGGTTCTGGCGCAACGTCGCAGTGGCGGCCTACCTGGTCTCGCTTGCACTTCTCTTGGCGGTGGAATTCTTCGGCACTGTCGGCATGGGCGCGCAGCGCTGGATCGATCTGGGCTTTATGCGATTGCAACCGTCCGAGGTGGCCAAAATTGGGCTCGTGATGGTGCTTGCGGCCTACTACGACTGGCTCGACCCAAAGAAGGTCTCCCACCCGTTCTGGGTTCTGGTCCCTGTTGTCCTGATTCTTGTCCCAACCGGGCTTGTGATCATCCAACCCGATCTGGGTACTTCAATTCTCCTGGTTGCTGGCGGCGCAGTTGTGATGTTTGTTGCCGGGGTTAGCTGGTGGTATTGGGGTCCAATCATCGCTGGCGGTGTGGGGCTTGTGACGGCTGTGTTCTCGTCACGCGGAACACCCTGGCAGCTCTTGCAGGATTATCAGTATCGCCGGATCGACACGTTTCTGGATCCCAGTCAGGACCCATTGGGCGCCGGGTATCACATCACGCAATCGAAGATCGCGCTCGGCTCAGGTGGTTTATCGGGGCGCGGGTTCATGCAGGGCACTCAGTCACGCCTTAATTTTCTACCCGAGAAACACACTGACTTCATCTTTACGACCCTCGCGGAAGAATTCGGGTTTGTCGGTGCGTTTTCGCTCCTGGTGCTTTATGCGCTGATCATCTTCTTCTGCATCACGACAGCGATGGCCGCGAAGGATCGCTTCTCGCAACTTTTGACCCTTGGGATCGCGGCAACGTTCTTTCTGTACTTCGCTGTGAACATGTCGATGGTCATGGGGCTTGCGCCTGTTGTGGGCGTGCCATTGCCGTTGGTCAGTTATGGTGGCTCAGCGATGCTGGTCTTGATGGCCGCGTTCGGATTGGTTCAGTCGGCGCACGTGCATAGGCCGCGGGGACGATGATCCCGATCCTGTTTGCTGGGCATTCCGACGATTGGCCCACGTATGAACGACCTTTGGACGACGCATTTGCCGCGGCCGGGATCGCGGCGGATATCACGCCAGAGATTGCGCCCGAGATCGCGCAATACCTGATCTATGCCCCGAATAGCGCGTATCGCGATTTCAACCAGTTCCCACGGGCCAAGGCGGTATTGAACCTTTGGGCCGGGGTAGAAGATCTAATCGGCAACAGGACATTGAATGTCCCGCTTTGCCGTATGGTTGAACCAGGGCTGACCGAGGGCATGGTCGAATGGGTGACCGGCATGGTCCTGCGCCATCATCTGGCGATCGACCGTTATGTCATGTCCGAGGCGGGGTGGGACCCGATCTATCCGCCGCTTGCCCGCGACCGAACGGTCGGCATTCTGGGTCTGGGTGAGCTGGGCGCCGCGTGCGGCGGAGCGCTCGCGTCCTTGAACTTTCGCGTTATGGGTTGGAGCCGCACGATCAAGACATTCGGCGGGATCGAGACATTCGCAGGTGACGAGGGATTGGTCCGGGTCTTGAAGAACGCGGAGATCCTTGTCCTGCTTCTTCCGCTGACACCTTCGACCGAGAGTGTAATCGACGCAGCGGCGCTAGCTCTAATGCGGGACGGTGCGGTTCTTATCAATCCGGGCCGGGGTGCACTGATCGATGATACCGCGCTTCTTTCCGCCCTTGATCACGGTCGCCTTACGCATGCAACGCTTGATGTGTTTCGCACCGAACCGCTGTCTGCAGATCATCCCTACTGGCGCCATCCGCGCGTCACCGTCACCCCGCATGTCGCAAGTGCGACGCGCCCCGACACGGCTGCCCGCGCAATTGCTGAAAACGTACGCCGGGGAGAGGCGGGCGAACCGTATTTGGGCCTCGTTGACCGAAGCCTGATGTATTGATGGGTGCGGTCGCCTCGCTGTGCGGAACGACCGGCCGGTTCAGCTTATGGCATAGGTGAATGAGCGGCCGCTTGCGCCCGAAATCATTACACCACCCTCTCCGTCAAGGACGAATGTCTGGCAGTCGTTGGTTGGTGCACGCGTTGAATGCTGGGTCAGGGTGCGGCAGAATTGACCATCGCGAAACTGCCAGGTCCCCCGAAGTGGCGCATTGTTGAACGTGCCGGACATGGTTCCGTTAGACGCGATCACCAGCGAGCTTTCACCGATAGTAAGTGTCTTGCCCACGATCTCAGAATTGAACGCGGCGGCTGTCGAGATTGGCGTGGCTCCCGTCTGTGCTGGCGGGGCAGAACTCGTGCCGCTTTGGCAGCCAGCAAGCATGGATGCCGCGACTAAGGCGCAAACCGTTGGTTTCATTGTGTATCATCCCCCCAAAAAACAAATCTGATCGATTCAAGGTGTCCTATCGCCGATGAGCGTGTCAACCGAATGTCGAGGTTGTCGGTGGTCATCATCCCTTTGGGGTTTTCGACGCCGGGCGCGGATTGGTAACCGCGCCCGGCCTCTGTCAGGCGCTGTCCTTGTAGCTCACCTGTTTGACGTCGGCGTCTGGGTCCGACTTCTCGCGCCGGACAAGCAGACGGTTCAGCGCGTTGACATAGGCCTTTGCCGACGCGACCACGGTGTCAGTATCGGCGGACTGACCGGTGGCAATCCGACCGTCTTCTTCCATCCGCACAGACACAGTCGCTTGCGCGTCTGTTCCTTCGGTTACGGCATGCACCTGATACAACTGAAGATGCGCATCGTGTTTGAACAGTGTCTTGACCGCATTAAACGCAGCGTCGACCGGTCCGTCACCGGTTGCCGTGGTTCGGTGTTCCAGTCCGTCGATCTCAAGGATGATATCGGCCGATTGCGGCGCCTCGGTGCCACATATGACCCGCAGAAATTTCACTTGAATGCGGTCGTGCACCTCGTCAGAGGCCTGATCCCGCATCAGCGCGATCAGATCGTCCTGGAACACTTCCTTCTTCCTGTCGGCGAGCGCCTTGAACCGAACAAAGACATCGTTCAGTTGATTATCGGCGAGCTCGTAGCCGAGCTCTTTCAGCTTCGATCGCAATGCGGCACGACCTGAATGCTTGCCCATGACGATTTGGGTTTCGGTCAGCCCAACGTCTTCCGGGCGCATAATCTCGAACGTGTCGGCGGATTTTAGCATCCCGTCCTGGTGAATGCCGCTTTCATGCGCAAACGCGTTCTTTCCGACGATCGCCTTGTTCGGTTGCACGGTGAAGCCTGACACTGTCGCGACACGGCGCGAGATCGCCATGATCTTGGTGGCGTCGACACCGGTTGTGTAGGGCATTATGTCACCGCGCACGCGCATCGCCATCACGACCTCTTCCAGTGCCGTGTTGCCTGCGCGTTCGCCGAGCCCGTTGATCGTGCATTCGATCTGTCGCGCGCCGCCTTCGACGGCGGCCAATGCGTTGGCCGTCGCCATGCCCAAATCATTGTGGCAATGCGTGGCGAAGGTGACGTCTGCGGCGCCCGGAACCTCAGCAATAAGACGCCGGATAAGATCGGCGCTTTCGACCGGGGCCGTGTACCCCACCGTATCGGGAATATTGATCGTTGTGGCGCCAGCCTTGATTGCAATCTCGACAACGCGGGCAAGATAGTCCCACTCGGTCCGGGTCGCATCCATCGGCGACCACTGCACGTTGTCACAGAGGTTCCGGGCATGGCTGACGGTTTCGTGGATACGGTCCGCCATCTCGTCCATGGTCAGGTTTGGGATGGCGCGGTGTTGCGGTGAGGTGCCGATGAACGTGTGGATGCGCGGCCGTTTGGCGTGACGCACGGCATCCCAGCACCGATCAATGTCCTTTGGATTGGCCCGCGCCAGCCCACAGATCACAGCGCGTTCAGATCGCTTTGCAATCTCGCTGACAGCTTGAAAATCGCCTTCTGAAGCGATCGGAAAGCCTGCCTCGATAATGTCGACGCCCATCTCGTCGAGCATGGACGCGATCTCTAACTTTTCGTCATGGCTCATGGTTGCGCCGGGGGATTGCTCGCCGTCGCGCAGGGTCGTGTCAAAGATCAACACGCGGTTCTTGTCGGTGGTCATCTGAATTCTCCTGAAGACTTCTTTTTCCTCGGCGCTGATCCTCCCCTGAGCGGTCGCGCCGGATGGCACGCTCAGAGGCGGCTAAGGAGAAGAAGAAGCGACGCAAGACCGGCCCGGTTGGGCAGGTGAGGGGCAATATGTGCGTGCGCCGTCATGGCGCGTGACTATACGGCGTTGAGATCAAATTGGAAGAGGCAACAAGGCACCGGTGGTTATCGGTGGACCGAACCTGAACCGGGGCCTCCGCAGCCGGAACGTCGCATCAGAACATCATGCAGTCTGCGCCCGGTGGCAGCGGATCTGATCCGTCAGGCAAAGTCGGAGTATAGTCGAACGACGCGATCAAAGCGCCTTGGTCGAAGGCAACAAACAGTTGGTCCGACCCGGGCCGGATCGCAATACCCTCAGGATCCACCCCATACTCGCGCAAGGACTGCGTCGCCAGAAGCGTGCCCGACGCGTCGAACTCGTAAAGACTGTTGGTCCCCTCCCAGTCGTCGACAATCAAGAGATGCCCGGTGCGCGGGTCGCGTGCAATGCCCTGCGCTTCGGTCAGGGGTGGGTCCAGATCCTTCGTGTCGATCCGGCGAATTAACGTCCCATCTGGCGAGAACCAGCTTAGGCGTTCTGGATCATCCTCGACCGTGATCAGGCTTCCATCGGAGTCGATTGCGATGCCTTCGGTGTCGGTCCAGGGATCGGTTGTCTCGAACACCGGGCCAAGGGGTGTGCCGTCTTTTCCAAGTCGTTGAAACCCACCGAACCCATCGGCAACGATGAGGGCATCGTTCTCCAGTGAAATGGCCTTGATCCGGCTCAGATCGCTGCCGAACCGCCGAAGCTCGTCGCCTTCAAGAGTAACGAGGATGACCTCTGGGCCTTCGTTCGCGATCCAAAGGCCGCAAAAGGCAGGATCGTAGTCAAGGCTCGCAGGCCGGTTCAACGTGTAGCTTCCGGTCAGCCTGAGGTCCAGCGCCAACGCTGGCGCGCTGCCAACCGACAGCGCTGCCAGAACTGCAAGGGGTCTTGGGATGCGCCGCATAGTTGCCTCCGGTCCCATTCCAATGATGAAGTGGCGCTACAACGCAGCGCGTCAAGCATGGGTGTACGGTCGGCCGTCACCAAGTCGTGATTCACAGAAGCACCTATTCCAGATATGCATCGCGCGCCGGGCCAAGGTCCCGGGACCAGCAAGTGCGAGGCATTTATGCGAAACTTCCTTGTGGCGATTGCGGTTGCGGCCGCTGTGCTGGCGTCCGTTGTGCACGCCTGCGGCACCGAAACCGACTGCAGGATCGAAGACGGAACCTATCGCATCTATGTGCCGGGAACCCCCGAGGCGGATCGTCCCGGCGCGATTGTATTTGCGCACGGTTATCGGGGCACCGCAGCCGGCACGATGCGGAACGAGAATTTGCGCGCACTGGCCGATGATCTGGGCGTTGCTTTGATCGCGGTGAAGTCGTTCGACGAGGACTGGACAATCCCCAACGCGCCCTCGGCGGGCACCCGACCCGAACGCGACGAGGTTGCTTACTACGGCCGCGTTGTCAGCGATGCTGCGGACCGCTTCGGGCTGGACCGCGACCGGATGCTGGCAACGGGCTTTTCGGCGGGCGGCATGATGACATGGGAAGTCGTGTGCAACGACAGTGCACTGTTTGCCGGTTTCGCGCCGGTGTCCGGCACGTTTTGGGACCCGGTGCCTGACACCTGTATTGCTCCGCCCGCAACGCTGATCCATATTCATGGAACATCGGATCGTGTTGTTCCGATGGCTGGTCGACCGATCGGTCCGACGAAACAGGGCGATGTCAACGAAGCGCTCGCAATGTACCGGGCCCATGGCGGGTTTGACACCGAACTTCCCGAGACGGTTTCAGGGAATCTGACCTGCAATGCCCGCCTGAACGACGATGGCGACCGACTGGAATTGTGCCTGCATTCGGGCGGGCACGGGTTCCGAACAGCCTATATCCGGCGTGCGTGGGACCTTATATTTTCCCCGGGATGACCGCTGGCCGGAGGCGCGGCGCGCCCTAGCTCGACCCTAATGGAACATGCATTGGTGATTGGTGCATCGGGCGGGATCGGGCAGGCTGTGGTCAAATCGCTTCTGGCCGATGGGGTCCATGTGACCGCGCTGTCGCGAATGACCGATGGTCTTGACGTGACCGACCCGGTCTCGGTGGACCGCCATCTTCAAAACCTCGATGGTCCCTATGACCTGATCTTTGTTGCCACGGGTATCCTCGCGCCGGATGGGCACGCGCCGGAAAAGTCGCTTGAAGCGATCGACGCAAGAGCGATGGCGGACACGTTCGCAGCAAACGCCATCGGTCCGGCACTGGTTTTGCGCCATGCCCCCAGGCTTCTGCCAAAGGCGGGGCGGGCGGTCTGCGCTGTCTTGACCGCCAGGGTCGGGTCGATCGGCGACAACGGGCTTGGGGGGTGGTACGCGTACCGGGCATCGAAAGCTGCGGCCAATCAGATTACGCGCACTGCTGCGATCGAAATCGGCCGCAAGCGTAAGGACGCGATCGTCGTTGCGCTTCATCCTGGCACGGTCGAGACACCATTCACTGCTGGCTACCCCGGACACCGGAAAGTCACGGGGGCGCAAGCCGCCGCGAACCTTCTGTCGGTTGTTGCCAACCTGACGCCGGATCAATCCGGCGGCTTTTTCGATTACGCCGGGGACGCGATCCCGTGGTAGCCCGTCTGATCCTAGTGCTGGGCGACCAACTTTCGCACGACATTGCAGCACTTCGAGCCGCGCGCCGCGACACCGATATTGTTGTGATGGCGGAGGTCCGGGACGAGGCTTCTTATGTGCCCCATCACCCCAAGAAGATTGCGTTTCTCTTTGCGGCGATGCGTAGCTTTGCATCCGAGATAGAGGCCGCGGGCTGGCGCGTTGCCTACACTCGCTATGACGACCCCGACAACGCCGGATCCATTCCGGGCGAACTGATGCGGCGAGCCGCCGAAATCGGAGCGTCCGAGGTTATTGCAACGGAACCCGGCGAGTGGCGGCTTATTTCCCTTCTCAACGACGTACCGCTTTCTGTTCACCAGTTGGAGGATGATAGGTTTCTCGCAACCCATGCCGAGTTCGCGGCCTGGGCCAACGGACGCAAAGACCTGAGAATGGAATGGTTCTACCGCGCGATGCGACGCAAGACCGGATTGTTGATGGATGGCGACAAGCCGGTTGGTGGCAAATGGAATTTTGACCACGACAACAGAAAACCCGCGCCGGAAGCGATCACCTATTCTGGACCGCTTCGATTCCCACCCAATGAAAACACCATGGCGGTGCTGGATCTCGTGGACCGCCATTTCCCCGATAACTTCGGTGAACTTCGGCCGTTTTATTTTGCGACGGATCGCACGGGCGCCCGCGCGCACCTGACACACTGGATCGATGGCGGCTTGCCAAAATTCGGGGATTTTCAGGATGCAATGTTGGGCCAGCATCGCTTCCTCTACCATGCTGTCGTCGGGCTTTATGTTAACTCAGGTATGCTCTCCCCGATGGAGGTGTGCCGTGCGGCAGAGGCCGCATGGCAGGCCGGAAAGGCACCACTGAACGCCGTCGAAGGTTTCATTCGGCAGGTCATCGGCTGGCGGGAATACGTGCGTGGGATTTACTTTCGCGAAGGCCCCGATTATCCGCGCAGAAACAAGCTGAACCAGCAACGAAAGCTTCCCGGTTTCTATTGGGGGGCCGGTACCCGGATGAATTGCGTGGCCAAGTCTGTGCAGCAGACCCGGGACGAAGCCTACGCCCATCATATCCAACGCCTCATGGTCACCGGAAATTTTGCGCTTCTTGCCGGGGTCGATCCGACCGAGCTTCATGAATGGTATCTCGCGGTCTATGCAGACGCCTTTGAATGGGTCGAGGCACCGAACACAGTTGGGATGAGCCAGTACGCAGATGGCGGTATCGTGGCGTCGAAACCCTATGTTTCTTCAGGCAATTACATCGATCGGATGTCGGATTACTGCAAGACCTGCCACTATGACGTGAAGACCAAAACGGGCGAGGGCGCGTGCCCGTTCAACGTCCTTTACTGGCATTTCTTGGACCGCCAGCGCCACCGGCTGGAGAGGAACCCGCGGATGGCGCAGATGTACAGAACATGGGACCGGATGGACGAGGCGAAGCGTAAAACCATTCTTGAAGATGCAGGCGCGGTGCTGCGCCGATTGGACGACGGGGCGCCCGTTTGATCCTGCCAATCGCCTGCACCACAAGCGAACTTTTCGATCAAGCTTCGTGAGCCCTAGCGTGCCTTGGCGCTATTCGGTGGTCGTGGCCTCGCCTTCTGAGGTTTCGTTTGAAAGTGCCCCGCCGACCCAATTACCCTCGACGACATCGCCTGTCGCGTAGCGTATCACCCCGGACCCGTCGCGCCGCCCGTTCACGAAATTACCCTCGTAAACATCGCCATTGGCGTAAGTTGCCACGCCCGCGCCGTTGATTTCCCCATCGGCCCACGCGCCGGTGTAGCTGAAGCCCCGATCCGAGCCGTCTTCGGGCGGCATCGTGATCGTGCCTGTGCCTTCGCGCAGACCAGCGACGAAATCCCCTTCATAGACGGTGCCATCGGCATAGGTGGCCACACCTTTGCCCTGGCGTTGGCCATCGACCCAGGCGCCTTCGTAGCGATATCCATCGGTATAGGTCATGACGCCTTGCCCGTGGTTCTTGGCGTCGCGGAACTCACCTTCGTAGACAAGGCCGTTTGCATAGACTGCGCGGCCCGAACCCTGGATGACCCCTGCGACCCAATCGCCCTCATAGGTCGATCCATCGGGATAAGTGATCTTGCCGGCGCCGTCGGCCACCCCGTCCCGCAAAAAGCCAACGTAGACCGATCCGTCGGGGTAAGTGACCTGTCCGTCGCCCTCGATCTCGCCATTAAGCCAAGCGCCCTTATAGATGTACCCATCGGTTGCTGCGAATGTGCCTTGTCCGTGGCGGCGGTCAGCAAGGAAATCGCCCTCATAGACATCTGAATTCGCATAGGTGACCTTGCCTTGACCTTCGCGCTGGCCATTCACGAACTGGCCTTCATAGACGTCGCCATTCGGTTGCACGAGCCGCCCTTGCCCGTGGATCTGCCCATCGACCCACGACCCAGCATAAGTCAGGCCGTCCGGCATGGTCAGTCGACCTTCGCCTTCGCGCTTGCCGGCCACCAGCGTACCCTCATAGACCGCTTCGTCGGGGTAAGTGATCTTGCCCTCACCCTCTTTCACCCCGTCGACCCATTGGCCTTCGTAGACATACCCGTTCGGACTTTGCATACGCCCCTGTCCGTCGTGAAGTGCGTTTACAAAGCTGCCTTCGTAGATCACTCCGTTTGCATAGACAGCCCGGCCTTCGCCAGTCATTTCACCGTCCAGCCAATCGCCTTCGTAGGTACCGCCATCAGCAAATGTGATCGTGCCACGGCCTTCAGGCTTGCCGCTTGCAAATTCGCCCTCGTAGACCGAGCCGTTCGGGAAACGCGCCACGCCATTGCCGCGAATTTCACCGTCGGTCCACTCGCCAGTGTATTCGTATCCGTTCGGAAGCTTGTAGGTGCCCTGGCCGTGTTGCTTGCCGTCTCGGAAGGTGCCTTCGTAAATGCCGCCATCGTCATACTGCTTGGTGACGACCTGTTCGTCCTGCGCCATTACCGGGCCCGCCAGCGCCAGTGTCAGCCCGGCAATCGCTGCGCCGGACCGGAAACCTATGCGTGTCATCTGCGTCTCTCGCTTTCTCACCTGCACGCCAATGGCCCCCGCTTGGCGCATGTTCGTTTTGCGCGACATGCTAGGGAACGGTCCCCGCGCCCGCAAGGTTTTTGGGTCATGTGCCTTTCACATGCGGCGGCTTCGCGCTAGGTGCCCCGAAGACGCTGGGAAAGACACTCATGACGAACCGATTCCGTCTGACATTCGCGCAATTGAACCCCACAGTTGGGGATATCGAGGGCAATGCCGCAAGGGCTCGGTCCGCGTGGGACGTGGGCCGCGAGCGGGGTTCCGACCTTGTTGCGATGACCGAGATGTTCATCGTCGGCTACCAGCCGCAAGACTTGGTGATGAAACCGGCGCTTGCCGAACATGCAATGCGACGCATCACGGCGTTGGCGGAAGAGTGCGCGGATGGGCCCGCGTTGGGCATCGGCGGGCCCCTTGTTCAGGATGGCCGCCTGTATAATGCCTATTTCATTTTGCAGAACGGTCAGATCGCAGCCCGTATCTTAAAGCACGAATTGCCAAACGAGACGGTGTTCGACGAGGTGCGCCTTTACGAACCGGGTCCTTTGCAAGGTCCCGTGGCGATCGGGTCGGCGCGGGTCGGGTTTCCGATATGCGAAGATGCCTGGCATCCCACGGTCGCCGAAACGCTGGCCGAAAGCGGTGCGAACTTTCTCGTTGTTCCCAATGGGTCGCCCTATTACCGGGGAAAATACGACACCCGCATAAACCACATGGTCGCACGCTCGATCGAGACCGGTTTGCCGCTTGTGTATTTCAACATGGTCGGCGGGCAGGACGATCAGGTATTCGACGGCGCAAGCTTTGTCCTGAACCCTCATGGCGTCTTGGCAGCCGAGTTCACCGTGTTCGAAGAGACGATCGCAGACGTGATGTTCGAAGAGACATCAGAGGGCTGGCGCGCGGTTCCTGGCGAGAAGGTCGTTTTTCCCGATGCCTGGGAACAGGATTACCGCGCTATCGTCATGGGACTGGGCGATTATTGCCGCAAGTCGGGGTTTGGTAAGGTGCTTCTGGGGCTTTCGGGCGGTGTGGACAGCGCATTGGTGGCCGCGGTCGCGGCCGACGCCCTGGGGCCTGAAAACGTTCGGTGTGTGATGTTGCCGTCTGAATACACATCCGGGCACTCGTTTGAGGATGCATCGGCTGTAGCGCAGGCGCTGGGCTGCCGGCTGGATGAGGTGCCCATTTCCGGCGCGCGCGCGGCCGTGACCGAAGCCTTGGCACCGCTTTTTGGAGAAACGGCGCCCGGCATCGCGGAAGAGAATGTTCAATCGCGCCTGCGCGGTCTGCTTCTGATGGCGCTGTCGAACAAGTTCGGCGAAATGCTCCTGACCACGGGCAACAAGTCTGAGGTGGCGGTCGGTTATGCGACGATCTACGGTGATATGGCGGGTGGATATAACCCGCTGAAAGACCTGTATAAAACGCGCGTATTTGAAACGTGCCGCTGGCGCAATGCAAACCACCGCGATTGGATGAAAGGGCCTGCGGGGACCGTGATCCCCACGCGGGTGATCGAAAAACCACCCTCTGCAGAACTTCGGGCTGACCAGAAGGATGAGGACAGCCTGCCGCCCTATGAGATCTTGGACGCGATCCTTGATGGTCTGATTGATCGAGAGGCCAGCATCGATGATCTGGTGGCCGACGGGTTTGACCGCGAAACGGTCCGGGCTGTCGAACGTCTGATCTATACCAGCGAGTACAAGCGTTACCAATCCGCGCCCGGGCCCAGATTGACAAAGCGGGCATTTTGGCTGGACCGGCGCTACCCGATCGTCAACCGGTGGCGGGATCCGTCCGGCGCTGGTTAACCGCGCGGGCACCGTTGCCGCGCCCAGCCGGCGGCAGGATTTTCCCTGGAAGGGAAAGATCGACGATATCGCAAGGGCCGATTTCGGCGGAATGCCCACGCTCGACTCGCAATGCGCCGCCATGCGCCTCGACCGCTGCGCGTATCCACGCGGGGTCGATTTCGGGAATAGCATTCTCTTCAGGGTCGAAGGCGATCCGAAGCTGAAGCAAACGCGGCCTCCGCGGATCAGGGATCACCGAAATGTGGATGTAGCTTGATGCCCGGCAGGTCACGATCTCCAACAGGGCCTGAAGCGCGGTTGTAAGGACACCGGCGTCCGTAAACACAAATGCCCCGGGGAAGGTGATCGACAGCGCACGCTCTGGGTCGATCAACGCCGCCAGATCGCGGCAGGTATGGTCCAGATCGACCTTTGCAAACGCTTTGAACGCAATAGACGGAGACGCCTCGCTTTCCCGCTCGAAATTGTCGATTTGGTCAATCGCGCCAGCCGCGGTTTCAAGCATTAGATCCAAGACCTCGTCCTTTCTTGCTGTTGGCGGATGGAATTCGGCCCGCAACATGCGCCCGAGCGAAATGATGTTGTTCAGTGGTCCGCGCGTCTCGGCCATCACCGCATGTCCAAGCGTTTGAAGGCAATCTGCCCGAGCCCGAAGCTCCCCAAATTCGGCCGTTATGTCGGCGATCTCGGTCCGCAGCGCCGTAACGTCGGTCGCGAGCCCCAAGATGGCCGTCGTCCTATCGCGCTCAACAATTGGGGATAGAGTGGTCAGCCACCAGATGCGCCCAGACGGCAGATCAAGCACTTCCTCGTACCGGTAGGTCTGGCGGGTCTGAGCGCAGAGGATATAGTTCGCAAGAACAGTGTCTGCCATTCGGGGGGGAAGCGCCTGGTGCGGTGTCAGGCCTGCAATATCCTTTCCTTGCATCCCCGTTCGTGCCTCATGCGCGCGGTTCAGTCCGCCAAACCGAATGACGCCCTGATCATCAACGGTAAGCACAAAAGCGGGGACATCGATGATGCCCAGAACCCCAAGTACGTCTGCCAAATCGGTCGGAAAGGACTGAATACTCACTCGTGGCCCTGATCGCAGCTTGGCCGACGCGGCCACCCATCCTCGGCAGAGTTATCACTCAACCGTTTAAGACGGATGAACCCGTGCCCGGTTCCGCACGCGCGACTATAGCGGGGATGCGACTGCCTGATCCAGCAGGGCCTCGGTCATGGCCCTGTCGCACAGCCTGGTCGCCTCGCTGGCGCAGGCGGCTGCTGCGGCAGCCACGCCGAACCGCAGGGCGTCTGTCGCCGACCACTCGCGTGCCAAGGCAAGGGTAAAAGCTCCGACAAAGCTATCGCCGGCTCCGACCTTCGACACGATCGGGACTTTCGGACCCGGACAGTGCCATGCCCCGTCCGGTGTGGCCATCACCGATCCGTCCGCACCTCGCGCCACGATC
Organism: Pseudomonadota bacterium; assembly: GCA_038744785.1. GTDB lineage: Bacteria > Pseudomonadota > Alphaproteobacteria > Rhodobacterales > Rhodobacteraceae > Ovoidimarina. The sequence continues at coordinate 10,291 of JBCDLX010000021.1, read as the reverse complement.
ACCGTATTGGCCACACCGCGCCGCACGAGATCTTGGGCGAAGGCAGCGGTGTCCGCTGGATGCGGATGGGGTGCGCCTGCCAGTTCCTCACATTCTTCGCCGTTCATCCGAAGCGCATGGATCGCCTCACGCGGTTTCTCCACGAGATCGAACAGCGCCGGTCCCGACGTATCGACGATGATGCGTGCGCCCCGACCGGCGATGTGCCCCGCGAGGATCGACGGAAATTCTTTTGCGACACCAGGTGGCTGCGAGCCGGAGAGAACCACGTAAGTGCCTTCACCAGTTGCTTGATCCACCGTGTTCAGCGCGCGAGGCACATCCTCTTCTGCCCAGGCCGGACCGGGCATCACGAAGCGAAACTGTTCGGTCGATCCGGTTTCGTTCACAGTGACCGATTGTCGTGTCTCTCCCGGCCCCTGAAACGCTACCGTGGCGACCCCTTCAAGCGCCAGAAGTTGCAAAAGGTGTGCGCCCGTCGCGCCGCCGATGGCAACAAGCGCCGTCGATTGTCCACCGAGAAGCCTGATCGCGCGGCTGACATTGATGCCGCCACCGCCCGGGTCGATCTGCGGCTCCGCGCATCGAAGCTTCGGACCTGCCACGACCTCGGCTGCGGTCGTCGCATAGTCCACGGTGGGATTGAGCGTGATTGTAAGGATGTGCGCTTTCATCGAAGGCCCCGGCCCAAACTGTTCGCGCTAACAAAGAGCGTCGCCGCCGGGGCGTCAACCTTGAATTCCCCGCTGGTGTCAGGGGCGGGCCGCGAGGGGCCCGCCCGCAGGTCACTACAGCATCAATTGATAGGTTTCCGGCACGTATCGGAACCCGTCGCCATTGGCTTCGACAAACCCGGCGCCGGGGAACGGCATGTGGTACCCAATGAACGGGATTTTGTCGGCGGCGATCATGCCAAAGACTTTCCGTCGGGCTTCTGCCGCACCTGCCTTGTCCATGTCAAAGCGGACTTCCCAATCCGGGTAGGCGAGTGACCAGACATAGTGATTTGCCGTGTCGGCGGTGATCACCAACTGCTTACCCCCGGATTCCAGCATATAGACCATGTGGCCAGGTGTGTGCCCGAAAGCAGCCAGTCCCGTAACGCCTGAAGCCACACTTCCGCCGTCGCCGATAAAAGTCATCTGCTCTGCCAGCGGGCGGACCTTGGCTTCGAACCCTTCGTTATCCTGTGCGGCCCAGGCGTCGAATTCGACCTGACCTGTGACGTATGCGGCGTTGGCGAACGTTGCGCCATTGTCGCCCGTCAGACCGCCGATATGGTCGCCATGCATGTGGGTGATAACGACATGGGTGATTTCGTCCGCCGCGATGCCCGCAGACGCGAGGACACCGGTGATCCCCGGACCATTGAAGCCCGTGTCGAACAAGATGGTTTCAGAACCGGTCTTGACCACGACCGGATTAAAGAAGAACTGAACTTTGTCTGCGGGGATGAAATTGGCTTCGGACGCTGCGACGAAAGTATCCTTGTCAATATTCATTCCGAAGATGCCTTGGGGGTCGTCTTCGACTAGGCGCGTGCCCGCAAGAAGCGTGGTCACCTCGAAATCGCCAAGCGTGAAACGGCGATGCGTGTCCGAGCGGGCAGGAATCTCGGCATGGCCGTCTGCGGCTGCGGGGAGGGCGAGGGTCGTCGCGGCAAGCGGCAGGGCGGCGCCACCGGTCAAGGCCGCGCGGCGGGAAAGGGTTGTCATGAGAGGGGTCCTCCGGGGTTGCTTCCAGAGTGCGACGTAGTGCCCTAGTAGCCCCAAGGAAAGGCACGCATGGTAGCGTCCCACAATTGCACGGGTTTGTGAGCGTTTGTGACTATTCCCACCACTTGTCGATCCGGGCGATATCCTCGTCGGACCATCCGAAATGATGGGCGAGCTCATGGACATAGACATGTGCAACAAGATCGCCGAGCGCGACATCGCCGCGTGCGATCCATTCGTCCAAAATCGGCCTGCGAAATAGCCAGATCACGTCCGGACCCAACGGTTGGTCCGACACAGACTTTTCGGTCAGCGGCACCCCGTCATAAAGCCCCGTCAGATCAAACGGGTCGTCAATTCCCAGATCGTTCAGGATGCTGTCGGGCGCGAACTCCTCGATCCGCAGCACAACTTCGCCGGCGGCGGCCTGGTAGCGTGCGGGCAACACGCTGATCGCGGCCTCGGCCATTGCTTCGAATTCGACTGCGTCGGGCGCGCGTCTTTGCATCCATACCATCCCACTGCATATGGACAAACGCAGGCGGCTGTGGAAGAGCCTCCGCCCCAAGGAGAGCCTTATGACCACGACCCGCTTTGCCCCGTCACCCACAGGATACATCCATATCGGCAACCTGCGCGCCGCTTTGTTCAATTGGGCAATTGCGCGGAAAGCGGGTGGCACGTTCATCTTGCGGTTCGACGATACCGATCCGGAACGGTCGAAGCAGGAATACATCGACGCGATCCGCGAGGACCTGGAGTGGCTGGGCCTCGATTGGGACCGCGAGGAGCGCCAGTCTGCGCGGCTCGAACGTTATGAGGCTGCAGCCGAACGGCTGCGTGCGGACGGGCGGCTTTACGAGGCGTTCGAAACGCCGACCGAGTTGGACCTGAAACGCAAGAAGCTTCTGAATATGGGCCGCCCGCCGGTCTACGATCGCGCCGCGTTGGATCTGACCGAAGACGACAAAGCCCGGCTGCGCGATGAACGCGGTGCCGGGCACTGGCGGTTCAAGCTGAATTGGGCGCGGATCGAGTGGGTCGATGGCATCTTGGGCGATATCTCGATCGATGCGGCCAGTGTGTCGGATCCGGTTCTGATCCGGGCGGATGGGCAGTTTCTGTATACGCTGGCCTCGGTCGTGGATGACACCGAAATGGGGATTACCGATGTCGTGCGCGGGTCGGACCATGTGACGAATACGGCGACCCAGATCCAGATCATGGAAGCGCTGGGGGGCACCCCGCCGCGTTTCGCGCACCATTCGCTTCTCACCGGCCCGCAGGGAGAGGCGCTGTCCAAGCGGCTTGGTACGCTGGCCTTGCGGGATCTGAGGGCAGCGGGGGTAGAGCCTATGGCGATCCTGTCCCTAATGGCCCGGCTTGGCTCGGCGGATCCGGTCGAGCTGCGTGGGGCACTGACTGAGATCATCGACGGGTTCGACGTCAGCCGCTTCGGTGCGGCGCCGACGAAGTTTGATGCCGAAGACCTGAAACCACTGACCTCCCGGGTTCTTGGCGCGCTGTCCTATGATGCGGTCGCAGCGCAGATCGCCGGGATTGGCGTTCCGGACCAGATCGCCCCGCGGTTCTGGGAAGTCGTACGAGAAAACATCGCGACGCGCGCCGAGATTGCCGAATGGTGGACTGTCTTCCACGACGGCGCGACGCCTTTGGTCTCGGACGAGGACGCGACCTTCGTGGCCGAAGCTTTCGCAATGCTGCCGCAGCACCCCTATACGACCTCGACTTGGTCGGACTGGACGGCGGCGGTGAAGGAAAAGACCGGCCGGAAAGGCAAAAGTCTGTTCATGCCGCTCCGCCATGCAATCACGGGGCGCAGGCGCGGACCCGAAATGGCGGACGTGATGCCACTTCTTCAGGGCGCGCCGAAACTTTGACCCGACCGTGAAATCGGCTGGCGGGCTTGTGCGCCGACCACTACGGTACCGCCATGGCAGAGCAGGCCAAGTTTCTGGAAGGTAATCTCTTCCGCCACATCTCGGTGATGTCACTGACGGCATCGGTGGGGCTGATGGCGGTTTTTGCCGTCGACTTCGTCGATATGATTTTCATCTCTATGCTCGGCAAGGCCGAACTTGCGGCGGCCGTGGGGTATGCTGGTGCGATCCTATTTTTCACCACGTCGTTTGGCATCGGCATGGCGATCGCGGCTGGTGCGCTTGTGGCGCGGGCGTTGGGCGCGGGTGACAGGGCGCTTGCCAGCCGTCGTGCGACAACATCGCTGATCTATGGCATCGCTTTGGGTGCTGTCTTTGCGGCGCTCGTATGGTCAAATCTGCGGCCTCTCGCGGCGCTAGTCGGCGCATCGGGTGAGACGCTGGAGCTCGCGGTTCTTTACCTCCAGATCATCATACCCACTTTGCCGCTGCTGATCGTGGGGATGCTTGGTGGTGCGATCCTGCGCGCGCATGGCGCTGCACGGCGGGCGATGATGGTGACCATCACCGCTGGGGTGATTAACGCTGTACTGGATCCAATCCTGATCTTTGGCTTTGATATGGAGCTCGCGGGCGCAGCCTGGGCTAGTGTCGCGGCGCGTATCGGCTTTGCCGTGTCGGCGTTCCTGCCGATCCTGCGCGACTATGGCGGGCTGGCCCGTCCGACGGCGCATGACATGGCGTCGGATTTCAAGCCGATCTTCACAATTGCGCTTCCGGCGATCCTCACACAGCTCGCGACACCCGTTGGACAAGCCTATGTCACCCGTTCGATGGCTGCCTATGGCGAGGCGGCGGTCGCGGGCATGGCGATCATTGGCCGACTGACACCCGTGGCGTTCGCTGTGATCTTTGCGCTTTCCGGCGCGATCGGTCCGATCATCGGCCAGAACTTCGGCGCTGGACGCCATGACCGTGTGCGTTTGGCGTTTCGTGATGGCCTGATCTTTACTGCGCTGGTGGTGATCTTTATCGCAGCGGTGCTTTTTGCGCTTCGAAACCCGATCCTGAACTTGTTTGAAGCCACCGGGATCACACGAGACCTAGTGCTCTTGTTCTGCGGACCACTTGCGCTGGCGTTCTTCTTTAACGGTGTGCTTTTTACGTCAAATGCCGCTTTCAACAACCTCGGCCATCCGTTCTATTCGACTTGGATAAACTGGGGGCGCCACAGTGTCGGCACAGTGCTTCCGGTGCTGGGGTTTAGTGCGCTTCTGGGCGCGCCGGGCGTGCTGATCGGGCAGGCCTTTGGCGGGCTGGTCTTCGGGCTTCTAGCTGCGGTTCTTGCGCTGCGAGTGATCGACCGGGGCGAGGGGGGCCGCGTCGAACCCTTCGCCCGGCAAACGCGGATTTTCCAGTTGATGCACCGAGGGCGCTAGCGGGCCGCGCCGTCAGGGGTTGCGCAGCGGCTCAGGCCCTATCACGTCGGCGCCGCGGTCCGACAGCCTGACATCGATCATCCGTTGGACCGTCGCTGGGACGTTGCGGTGCCGGGGGTAGCGCGGCTTTTTCCGATCGTCGGCAATCGGGGCGTCCCACCCGTCGGTGGTGGCAAAGAACCGGTCGACGCCATCTGTGCCAAACTCGTTCAAGTATCCCTCGACGACCACGTCGATGTAGCTGAGCAAAACGGGATGCAGCCGGTCGGGGCGCCCGTGTTTGCCGTCGGGGATCGTGTAAAGGTGGATGTCGCCGACAGGGCCGGTACCGTGACGCACATCCGGCACAGAGACCCGATCATAGGCGCGCTCGCGATCATCAAGATGTGTCCAGTCCGCGCCCGGAACGGCGGCGATCAGCCCGTCGATCTCGGCATCGGGATCCGGTATGACGGTCAAAAAGGCAATCGGTCGAAGCGTTGTGTGCCGCCACACGCGGCGCCAACCCGTCAGCAGCGCGGGATGCGCCTGGTCATGGGCGTGTGTCGCCCTGTTCACCAGAGAACCGTATCCGAAAAACCACGCATCGTTCATGATCCTTTGCCTAGACCCGGTCCAATACGCGCGCAACCGATCAACGCGCATTTGACGGACAAAACCAGTCGCAGGGTTTCGATGGTCTATCCGATCAGTCTAAGTTCTCTGCATGGGCCAGGTTACGTCACTTTTTGCCAGGAAGATCGTCGGCGTTGCAGGGGACGCTGTTGATGCAAAGGCGGTCCTTGCATCCGTCGGTCTCGATGCAGAGGCCCCGTGGGATCCCAAGCACATGCTGGACGAAGACGCCTACTATGGCATGATCGAGCTGATGGGCGCGCAAATGGACATCACGCCGTTGCCGCTCAGCGTGGGCGAGGCGATGCGTCCGGACGAATACGGGGCGCTCGGACTTGCTTGGAAGGCAGCGCCCGACTTGCTAGGCTCTTTTTCGCGTGTCGCGCGGTACTGGCGGCTGTGGACTAGCTTTTCGCAGTATGCACTGGAAAAGGCGGACGGCGGCATGTTGTTCGTCGAACACCGCGACGGCGCGCGGCGCCTGGGGATGCGCATTTCGATCGAGGCCGATCTGGCAAGCGGCGTGTCGCTTTGCCGTCAAGTGTCTCCCGAACCCTTTGCGCCGCTGTCCGTATATTTCAAACATGCTGCACCCAAGACCCTCGAACACCACGAGGCATACTTTGGCTGCCCGGTTCATTTTGGGTCCGATAAGGATGCGATGCTACTTTCGCACCAATCGCTTTCCAAACCCAACACGCTTGGGGACGAGGGGATCACTAAATTCCTGGTGTCACATCTGGATCAGGAACTTTCCCAGATCAAAGAGACCCCGGCTTTGCAGGCACAAACCAAAGGCGAAATTGCCCGCGCGCTGAGCGAGGGCTTGCCCAAGATGGCGGATATCGGGCGTCGATTGGGGCTCAGCGCGCGCTCCTTCCACCGCCGTCTTGCGGAACAGGGCCTTAGCTTTCAGACCCTGACCGAAGAAACCCGGCGCGAGATTGCCATCGGCATGCTGAATGAACGCGGCTACGCATTGTCCGAGATTGCTTTTCTTACCGGGTATTCGGAGCAAAGCGCATTCAACCGCGCCTTTAAGCGGTGGACGGGCGTCACCCCTGCAAACTATCGCAAATCCATCGGCTAGATCGCGTTGAGACGGTCTGCTCGGGTCTTAGCGGCCCTTGCAAATAGGGAACCGCGTGCCGGTCGGTTGGTTGCAGTACTTGTACAGCACGGCCGCCATCGACACTTTGGGTGTTGGCAACGGATGTCAAAACCTTGGCGCGTGCGGTCAAGACCAGATCCGGCCTACTTTCCTAGATCCTGGTCATCAAATCTGACCAAGGAACATGAAAATGACTGACCATCCTATCCTCGTCGTGGGTTCAACCGGCAAGACCGGATCACGTGTCGCCGCAAAACTTGAAGCGAAGGGCGTGACAGTTCGGCATGGTGCGCGGCACTCTGCTATTCCATTCGATTGGGAGGATCAGGCAACATGGGCCCCGGTTCTGACTGGCGTGTCGAAAGCCTACGTCACGTACTTCCCCGACCTTGCGTTCCCCGGTGCGGTCGAGAAGTTGGACGCCTTCACCAAAGTGGCTGCGAAAACCGGGCTTCAACACCTTGTCCTTCTCTCGGGCCGGGGCGAGCACTTCGCCGGCGTGGGCGAAGACATCGTCCGTAACTCGGGCATTCCCTTCACAATCGTTCGCGCAGCATGGTTTGCACAGAACTTCAGCGAAGGGTATCTGCGCGATCCGATCCTGGATGGTCTGTTGCCCATGCCGGGAGGCGACATTGCTGAGCCAATTGTCGACATCGACGACATTGCGGATGTCGTTGTTGCGGCGCTTACTGAAGAGGGGCACTTGGGTGCGCGCTATGAAGTAACAGGCCCACGTCTGATGACGTTCGCAGAGATGGCCAAAGTGCTGTCCGACACGCTGGGCCGCCCAATCCAGCACGTTCCGATCACCTTCGAAGACTTCCATAACCAGGTCGCAGCAGCCGGCGACACCTTCGTGGCAAATGTCTTTACCAAAATTGCCCGGGAAACGCTCGATGGACGGAATGCTCATGTCGCGGACGGCGTTGAACGGGCTTTGGGTCGCAAACCCCGTGACTTCGCCGCGTTTGCTCAGACTGCAAAGGCCGCTGGTGCCTGGCCGGCCAGCGCCTGACAAAACCCGATCCAAACGGCAGGGGGCATGGGTCCCCTGCCGGGACACCTGGGACTGCGCCGGTCGATAGTGACACCGCGTCCTGAGTAACGTTGGTACCTCATTGGGAAGTTCACGAATTGGACCAAGTTGCCGGACAAATGCGTTCATCCGTTTGCACCTGGGTGCGGTCAATTCTCTGCCGGCTCTCCAAACATCTGCGCATACCTCTTGCCGCACGCGCCGAAGCGGTCTATCGCTAGGGCGTTAGCGACGGGAGAATCTGGCGACCCGCCAGTGCCGAAGGAGCAACCGCCCCGGTAAACTCTCAGGCCAAAGGACCGCCGCGGACGTCAAACTCTGGAGAGACCCCGGATGGGGCGCCGAAGGGATAGCGATCTCAGGCGAAAGGACAGAGGGGGCATGGGCGGCGCGTCGAGCGCGCCGGTACATGCCGGGCGGCCTGTCCCCCGGGCACAAGATGGGGGTCCCGGGTGACGGATCTGAAACGAACGGCGCTTTACGACCTGCACGCCGTGTCGGGGGCGAAGATGGTGCCATTTGCGGGCTGGGAGATGCCGGTCCAGTATCCACTTGGCGTCATGAAAGAGCATTTGCACACCCGGGCGGCGGCCGGGCTTTTCGACGTCAGTCACATGGGTCAGGTGATCCTTCGCGGCAATGATGCGGCAGCGGCGCTGGAAACGCTTGTGCCCGCCGCAATCTCTGGTCTGGGCGAAGGCCGCCAGCGCTATGCGTTGTTCACCGACGAAAACGGCGGAATTCTTGATGATCTGATGGTGGCGAACCGGGGGGATCATTTGTTTCTGGTCGTCAACGCGGCCCGGGCCGAGCATGACATCGCGCATATGCGGTCGCGCCTTTCCGGCACAGAAGTCCAAGTGGTCACGGGCCGCGCGCTTCTTGCCCTTCAGGGGCCGGAGGCGGAAACGGCCTTGGCCCGAGTGGTGCCCGAAGCGGCGGAAATGCGGTTTATGGATGTGGCCGTGATTGACACGGACTGGGGCGCGCTCTGGGTGTCCCGCTCTGGCTACACGGGCGAAGATGGCTACGAGGTGTCGGTTCCCGAAACAGATGCTGCGGCATTTGCCCGCACACTTCTGGCAATGGAAGAAGTCGAACCAATCGGGCTCGGGGCCCGAGATAGCCTGAGGCTGGAGGCAGGGCTCTGCCTTTATGGAAGCGATATCGACACCACCACTAGCCCGGTGGAAGCAGACCTTGTCTGGTCGATCGGAAAGGCGCGTCGCGCCGGCGGTGCGCGCGAAGGCGGTTTCCCAGGGGCTGGGCGCATTCTGGATCAGTTGCGCCAGTCTTCACCGCGGCGCCGCGTTGGGCTTCTCCCCGATGGGCGGGCCCCAATGCGCGCCGGGACGGAGATATTCGTGCCTGGCGGCGACACAGCGATTGGTCAGGTCACATCAGGGGCATTTGGGCCGACGCTGGGTGCACCGATGTCGATGGGATATGTGCACACGGATCATGCGGCGCCCGGTACGGCGCTGGAAGGCGAAGTTCGCGGGAAACGGATGCCGGTAAAGGTTGCGCCGCTTCCGTTCGTGGCGGCAAATTTCAAAAGGTAAGTACAGGGACCGAAATGAAATACACTGAAGAACATGAATGGCTACGGGACGAAGACGGGTTGATCGTCGTGGGGATCACTGAACACGCGTCAGAACAATTGGGCGACGTCGTCTTTGTGGAACTGCCCGACGCAGGGACCACCGTGTCGAAAGATGACGAAATCGTCGTGATCGAAAGCGTCAAGGCAGCCTCCGACATCCTGGCGCCGCTTGATGGCGAGATCGTGGAAGTCAACGACGCCTTGGCCGACAGTCCCGGGCTCGTAAACGAGGACCCCACTGGTGAGGCTTGGTTCTTCAAGATGAAGGCTGAGGATCCGTCCGCAATGGACGATATGATGGACGAAGCCGCTTACAAAGACTTCATCGGCTAAGGCCCAATCGCGCCGCGACTGGATTTCGCGCACCCACATCTCGGGCGGGGTGCGACGAAACGGAGATCGTGCTTGGCGCGCATCGCCCGCAGGAGATTGGAACACGACATGGCATTCGAACCGACCGACTACCTTCCTTACGACTTCGCCAACCGCCGCCACATCGGGCCCTCGCCAGAAGAAATGGCGGACATGTTCGAAACTGTCGGTGTTGCCAGTCTTGACCAACTGGTTGACGAAACGGTTCCTCAGTCGATCCGCCAGGACACGCCGCTGTCTTTTGGCAAGCCCAAATCCGAGCGGGAACTCTTGTGGCACATGCGCCAGATTGCCCAGAAGAACCGGATCTTCACGACGATGATCGGCCAAGGCTATCACGGCACCGTTACACCGCCTGCGATCCAGCGCAATATCCTGGAGAACCCGGCCTGGTACACCGCCTATACGCCCTATCAGCCCGAGATCAGCCAAGGCCGGCTTGAGGCGCTGTTGAACTATCAGACGATGGTCAGCGACCTGACCGGCCTTGAGATTG
>JBCDLX010000020.1:0-103171 GCA_038744785.1 Pseudomonadota bacterium | reverse complement strand
GCGCCCGCAGATCAAGCGATCCAGAAATGCGTGCCGGTCCGACCCGGAGATCTCGATCCGGTTAAACCCGTTGACCTCGGTCAGCCCCACATTCTCTTGGACGTTCCGAACCTCGGCGGCGACCACGTCAAAGGCCTTGTCAAAACCGAAGCCATGGACTGGTTCGAAGTCTTTGTGCGGCTTGACGTATTCGACCCGCTCCCAGCCGTTTACTACGGCGAAAGCTGCATCTTCGGCAGCCAGCACCGGAGTGAGGGGCGTGGTCTTTGCAAGCCGGCCTGCTGGGCGATGCTCATGCGGAAAATGGAACCGGAACTCGTTTTGGTAATCCTCAATCGCCTTTAGAGCGGTCAGTTCCACATTAGCATGGCCCGTAAATCTGCGGGGATCCAGGACCCAGGTGTCGTAGCAAGCCTCGCCATGTACGATTTGCTGGGCCAGCAGCCATCCATGCCCCCCGCCTTCGCCCAGACCCGCACGGAGGCCGATAATGCAAAACGCATTCCGTTTGCCCGGAACCGGACCAACAAGCGGTGCACCGTCGATCGTGTAGGTGATCGGTCCATTAACGATCGTCCGAATGCCCGTGTCCGCGAGCGGAGGCATGCGCGCAATCGCCCCTTCAAGCACATCCATCACGCGGTCCAGATCATCGGGGCAAAGCGCATTTGCGAAACCGGGATCGATCCCATCCATCCCCCAGGTTTTGCAGTCCTGTTCGTAAAAGCCTACGAGCAATCCCTGCTTCTCTTGTCGGCAGTAGTAATCACTGATCGGACAGCGCAAAAGCGGCATCCGGTGCCCGGCTTCGACGATACCGGGGATGTCCTCTGTCAAAAAATACTGATGTTCCATCGACGCGACCGGGTGGTGCACGCCCATCATCGCGCCGACTTCGTTCACACGGTAGCCGCCCGCGTTCACAACTATGTCGCAGTCGATGTCACCCTTTTCAGTGTGAACGGTCCACGTGTCGTCGCGATGCTGCGTCAGACCCGTGACGGGCGTGTTGCGATATACCTCGGCTCCGGCCTTCCGTGCACGGCGCGCAAGCGCCTGGCACAGCTGTGCAGGATCAATATCTCCGTCCAACGGATCCCAAAGGCCACCGATTAGATTGTCGGTCGAAATCAGCGGGTGACGGCGCGCGCATTCGGACGCATCTATCACCTCGAACTCCACACCCATTCCGCGCGCCATCGACGCGAAATGACGGTAGCCATCCATCTGCGCTTCGGTATTGGCCAGACGGATGCCGCCATCGGCGTGGTGATAGTTGATGGGGTAGTCGGGATCATCGGCAAGCTCTTTATAGAGCTTAATGGAATGGGTCTTTAGGCCGACCATTGTTTGGTTCATCCCAAAGTTAGTGACCTGTGCAGCCGAATGCCAAGTGGTACCGCTCGTCAGTTCGTCGCGTTCAACCAGGACGACGTCACTCCAGCCCTCCTGCGTCAGGTGATAGAGGGTCGAACACCCGGCGATGCCGCCGCCGATAACCACAACTTTCGTGCGCGATTTCATGACCATCCTCCGACTTCCGCTTGCCGCATTTAACGACAGAGAGCGGCGCCGACGGCAAGAGGGATTGTTTCTATTGCCTCGGCAACATCTTCCGTGTTTTTTCGCCGCGTGGAGGAGACGCAATGGCAGGACGGCAGGGACGGGGTGGGCGAAGCGGACGCTTGCAACAGCGGGCCTTGGGGCCGGCTTTGAACCCTGCCCCTCCAGGCGGACATGGTGGCACATATCGGCCGCTGGCTGCGGGTGACGTCGACCGGATCATTGCTGCCGCGCTCGATCTGCTGGAGACCCTTGGCATGGGCGAGGTCCCAGACCGGTTGAAGGCTGACCTGATCGCCGCCGGAGCAACCGAGGACACAGCAACCGACCGGGTCGTGTTTCCTAAATCGCTGACCCGAACGGCCATAGAAAATGCGTCAAAGGAGTTTCCGTTGTACGGGCGCGACCAGGCGCGCACCATCGACGTTGGTGGCGACCGCGTCTGGTTCGGCACAGGCGGCGCCGCTGTCCAGGCGCTTGATCTCTACACCGGGGAATATCGTCCGTCGACCCTTGCGGACTTACACGCATTCACCCGGCTTCAGGATGCGCTGACAAACATCGCATGGTTCACCCGCTGCTGCATCGCGACAGATCTAGAGGATACATTTACGCTCGACTTGAACACGGCTTACGCGCTGATCCGCAACACGACCAAGCCGGTCGCAACCGCCTTTACAGAGGCGGCCCACGTCGCCCCGATCGTCGAGATGTTGGACATTGCAGCCGGTGGCCCAGGCGCATTTGCCGCCCGACCGTTCCTTAAGGCCCATATAAGCCCCGTGATCTCACCGATGCGCTACGGCGCCGACGCCGTCGGCGTGACTTATGCCTGCCTTGAGCACAATATTCCTGTGTCCTGCATCACGGCAGCGCAAGCAGGCGCTACGGCACCGGCGACGCTTGCGGGGTTCCTTGTACAATCTCTGGCTGAGACACTGGCCAGCCTTGTGATGGTGCACGCAATCCGCCCCGGCCATCCGATGGTCTTTTCGAACTGGCCGCTGGTCATCGACCTGCGGACCGGCGCGTTTTCCGGCGGGGGCGGAGAAACGGCCCTTCTGAATGCGGCCTCTGCACAAGTGTCGAACGCGCTTGGCCTACCTTCTGGCGTGGCATGTTCGATGACCGATGCCAAAGCCATCGATGCCCAGTACGGGACGGAAAAGGGGATGACCTCGCTTGCCGCCGCGCTTGCCGGAGGCAACCTGATCTACGAAAGCTCTGGAATGACAGCATCGCTTCTTGGTGCGAGCTTCGAGGCGTTTGTTCTCGATGACGAAATGCACGCCCATACCTACCGCGTCCTACGCGGGATCGAGGTCACGGATAAGAACCTTGACCCGGGTCCGATCCGCGAGGCCGTGCTGGGCGAAGGCCACTTTCTGGGTGGTGGTCAAACCCTCGCGGCGATGGAACGGGATTACTACTATCCGACCCTCGCTGACCGGGTTGAACCGCGAAGCTGGGCCGCGGGCGGGGCGCGCGATGCTTGGGCGCGCGCGAAAGATCGCGTGCACGAGATCCTGGACACGCACCGCCCCGAATACCTGTCAGCGGCACAGGACGCCGAGATCCGGCGCAAGTTCAGCCAGATCGTTTGATCATATTTCCGGGCGCCGAATTTACCTCAGGGGCAGATGAAAATCCGCCCAGATCGGCAAGTGGTCCGAACTGATCCGCGCAAGCGCGCTTTCATCCACCCCTGCCCCGTCCGCCGCAATCTCGGCCCCGTGCGCCAGCCGGTCGAGCGCGGCAAGCGGGCGGTTTGAATGAAAGGTCTTTCCGGGCGCAATGATGTCGTGAGAGCCTGTCAGGGCTTCCAACCCCTGATCGTCAGACCATTCATTGAAGTCGCCGCCGACAATGCTGCGTGCCGCGCCAGTTTTTGCAAGGCTTCGGGCGATCTGGGCCAACTGCCTGCGACGCCAGGGGCGAAGCAGGCCCAGATGGGCGCCGACGATCATGACCGGTTCGCTTTCGGGCGTGGACACTTCGGCCAGCACCGCACCGCGCGGCTCAAGCCCCGGCAAATCCAACCGGTCCGTGCGATGCATCGTCAGACCTTTGCGCAGAAGGATCGCGTTCCCGTGCCAGCCAAGGCTGACATCGTTCGCGGCCAAAGGCGCCACGTAGTAATCCGACGCGGCCTCGATCAGCCGATGATCCAATGCCGCAGGACGTGGGCCCAACCGCTTGTCAGCCTCTTGCAACAGAACGATGTCGGCCTCGTTCTTGTTGATAACATCCAGAATGCGACCCGGTTTTCGCCGACCGTCAAGCCCCACCGCCTTGCGGATATTGTAGCTGAGAAGGCGGACAGGCCGGGACATCACAAGAGCGGCGCAAACAGGCGCGCGATGGGTGCGCCGATCCGAACCAGCGGTGGTTGCGCATTCAGCGGTGTTTCAAGGCGCTTGGCATGGGTCAGGTCGTTTTCGAGCATCTCGGACACCTCATCCGCTGCCACACCGTCAAAAAAGACCGCCATCGTTTCGAAATTGAGGCGGAACGACCGGTTATCGAGATTGGTGGTTCCGATCGCTGCCAATGCCCTGTCAACCAGAACCACTTTCTGATGCATGAACCCATTGTCATAGCGCCAGATTTCGACACCAGCGGCCCGAAGCGCATCGAAGTAAGCAAAGGCCGCCAACCAGGGCATCCGATGGTCAATGACATCCGGCACGATCAGGCGCACCTCAACGCCTCGTATTGCGGCATGGGTCAAAGCGCTCAGAACATCGGTGTCCGGGACGCAATAGGGCGAGGCGATCCAAACCCTCTCGTTTGCGGCCGCGATCGCCGAGAAAAAGAACAGGGCGCCGGTCTCTAATTCATCGCCGGGCCCGGTGGGCACGATCAACGCGGTCTTGTCGGCTGCAGCGTAAGGTGCGTCCCAGTTCAATTCGTCCAGCAGAACCTCACCCGAGGCCCAGTGCCAATCCTCGGCAAAAACAAGCTGCAACTGGCTGACAACAGGCCCGTGAAGTCGCACGTGGGTGTCGCGCCAGTTTCCAAATTTCGGACTTTCGCCCAGGTATTCGTTGCCGACGTTCAACCCGCCCGTAAACCCGATCTTCCCATCTACGACGACGGTCTTGCGGTGGTTGCGGAAGTTCAGCTGAAAACGCGTCTTCGGCCCCCGCGTCTGTTTAGGGTCAAGCGCTTCGACCCCCGCGTCCAGCAGTGTTTCGAAATAGGTGTGCGGCAGACCGTAGCTTCCGACGGCATCGACGAAGAAGCGGACCTTCACCCCGCGATTGGCGGCGGCGATCATCCGGTCACGCAGTGCGCGGCCAATTGTGTCGTCGCGTACGATGTAGAAGCGCACCAGCACATAGGTTTCAGCGCTATCTATCGCGTCGAATATGGCGTCGAAAGCGGCCCTGCCGTTGATCAACAAAGCCATGTCGTTGCCGCGCGACACAGGCAGGTCCGCGATCCGTTCGAAAGGCGCAGGGTTGATCGAGGGCGGCTTGGCGGGCGCGTGGACGGTGGCGAAGTTGCGCACGGCGGTTACGACCCGCTCACTCTCGCGCCGCGAGATCTGATAACCTTTGTATTTGTGGTGACCCAAGAAAAGATAAAGCGGGACCGCCACGTAAGGAACGGCAATAAGGAACACGACCCAACCCACCGATCCTTGCGATGTGCGGGCTGACGATACAGCCCGCCAAGCACAATAGAACGCGCAGATCTCGAGCAAGAACAGTAGCGGGACGGCAACCTGAAGCAGCGCGGAATCCTCCGTTGCGGATGCACAGATCATTTCGCACAATCACAGTCTTAGCAAATGCGTCGTCCTTCGGAGGCATAGCTCTCAGCCTACTCGCCTCCACAAGAGTGCGCGATGCACTTGCCGCCAGCTTTCAACATGAGATGCTGTGCAAAACCGAACGCCGGGGCGCGCACCACGCGATCCGGTCGGAGCAAGGCCGAAACCTGGGCTGCGTGGAGGAATGAACATGTTCGCAAAAGCGATGAGCTTTGATCTTGGGGAAGACGTGGGCGCGCTTCGGGACATGGTGCACCGCTGGGCACAGGACAGGGTCAAACCGCTCGCCGCAGAGGTCGATCAGAAGAACGCGTTTCCTGCCGAGCTGTGGGAAGAGATGGGCGAGCTCGGGCTCTTAGGGATCACAGTACCGGAAGAGCTTGGCGGCACGGGCATGGGCTATCTCGCCCATGTTGTTGCGACCGAAGAGATCGCGCGTGCTTCGGCTTCAGTTTCGCTGAGCTATGGGGCGCATTCGAACCTCTGCGTGAATCAAATCAAACTGAACGGAACACCCGAACAACGAGCCAGGTACTTGCCCGACCTGATCTCAGGTAAATCCGTTGGCGCCCTTGCAATGTCCGAGGCGGGGGCAGGTTCGGATGTCGTTGGTATGAAGCTTCGGGCCGAGAAGAGGAACGACCGGTTCGTGCTGAATGGAAACAAGTACTGGATCACCAACGGGGGTGAGGCAAACACGCTCGTCGTCTACGCAAAGACCGATCCGGATGCCGGCTCTAAGGGCATCACAGCCTTCCTGATCGAGAAATCCATGCCGGGCTTCAGCCAGTCGAAACACTTCGACAAGCTGGGCATGCGCGGATCAAACACGGTGGAACTGGTGTTTGAAGACGTCGAAGTGCCATTCGAGAATATCCTTGGCGAAGAAGGAAAGGGTGTTCGGGTCCTGATGTCCGGGCTCGACTACGAGCGCGTCGTGCTGTCCGGTATCAACATCGGCATCATGGCCGCCTGCCTGGACGAGGTGATGCCGTACCTCGCGGAACGCAAACAGTTTGGCCAGCCCGTGGGATCATTCCAGCTGATGCAGGGAAAAATCGCTGACATGTACACTAAGCTGAACTCGGCGCGGGCGTATTCCTACGAAGTCGCGAAGGCCTGCGACCGGGGCGAGGTTACCCGCCAGGACGCGGCGGCATGTGTGCTCTATGCCTCAGAAGAGGGCATGAACGTCGCGCATCAGGCGGTGCAGGCAATGGGCGGCGCGGGGTTTATGAATGACACGCCGGTCAGCCGGATGTTCCGAGACGCAAAATTGATGGAGATCGGGGCGGGTACGTCCGAAATCCGCCGAATGCTGATCGGCCGCGAGTTGATGGGGGCAATGGGCTGATGGCTGTTTTGAACTCTTTTGTCGCAGCGGGGTCCGAACAGTTTCGGGCAAATCTCGCGGCGCACGAAGCCGCGATGGCACCTGTTCGCGAGGCAGCGAATCTTGCAATAGGCGGAGGTGGCGCAGACGCCCGCGCCCGCCACGAGAGCCGTGGAAAGATCCTGCCGCGCGAACGGATATCCCGGCTTCTGGATGCTGGCGCACCATTCCTTGAAATCGGCATGTTTGCCGCCCACGAGATGTATGATGGCGCCAGCCCATCTGCCGGCATGGTTGCAGGGATCGGCCGCGTCGAGAGGCGCGAATGCATGATCGTCTGCAACGATGCCACCGTTAAAGGCGGCACCTATTTCCCAATGTCGGTGAAAAAGCACCTGCGCGCCCAGGAGATCGCTGAACAGAACCACTTGCCATGCATCTATTTGGTCGATTCAGGTGGTGCGAACCTGCCCAACCAGGACGACGTTTTCCCCGACCGCGATCACTTTGGCCGCATCTTCTTCAATCAGGCAAATATGTCTGCGAAGGGGATTCCCCAGATCGCCGTCGTTATGGGGTCTTGCACGGCGGGCGGTGCCTATGTGCCTGCAATGTCCGACATTACGATTATCGTGAAAGAGCAGGGCACGATCTTTCTTGGTGGGCCGCCGCTTGTGAAAGCCGCAACAGGGGAAGTTGTATCCGCCGAGGATCTCGGTGGCGGCGACGTGCATACGCGTCTGTCTGGCGTCGCAGACTATCTAGCCGACGACGACCGTCACGCCCTTGCCCTTGCACGACGGGCCGTCGCAAACCTCAACCTCAAGAAGCCCGATCAGTTGGACACGCAAGCCTTTGAGGATCCGGTTTACGATCCTGCCGAGATACTAGGGGTCGTACCTGCGGACCTGAAGACCCCATACGACATCCGTGAGGTTATCGCGCGGCTTGTCGACGGTTCGCGCTTTGACGCGTTCAAGTCGCGCTATGGAACAACGCTCGTTTGTGGGTTCGCGCATGTCTTCGGGCTACCTGTCGGGATCATCGGTAACAATGGGGTGCTGTTTTCCGAAAGCGCCCTGAAGGGCGCGCATTTTGTCGAGCTGTGCTCGCAGAGAAAGATCCCTCTTGTTTTCCTGCAGAACATCACCGGTTTCATGGTGGGGCGCACATACGAAAGCGGCGGCATTGCAAAAGACGGCGCCAAGCTTGTGACCGCTGTCGCCACAACCCGCGTTCCCAAGGTCACAATTCTGGTGGGTGGCTCGTTCGGGGCTGGAAATTACGGCATGTGCGGGCGGGCTTACAGCCCGCGGCTTCTGTGGACCTGGCCCAACAGCCGCATTTCGGTCATGGGCGGCGAGCAGGCCGCAGGCGTTCTGGCTACGGTGCGACGAACCGCCATCGAAGCCAAGGGCGGGGCTTGGAGCGCGGAAGAAGAGGCCGACTTTAGGCAGCCAACGATCGACCAGTTTGAACGACAGGCGCATCCGCTTTATGCGTCAGCGCGGCTCTGGGACGACGGCATCATCGATCCGCGCAAGACTCGAGAGGTTCTGGGCCTCTCGCTATCTGCGGCATTGAACGCACCTATCGAAGACACGCACTTCGGCGTGTTTCGAATGTAGGGGGCGGGTCGTGTTCAGGAAAATCCTCGTCGCCAATAGAGGAGAGATCGCCTGCCGTGTGATTGCGACAGCGCGAAAGCTTGGGATCGCGACTGTTGCCGTTTATTCCGATGCTGACGCAGGGGCGCGGCATGTTGCCTTGGCGGACGAGGCCGTGCATATCGGGCCGCCTGCTGTGGCGGAGAGCTATTTGCAAGCCGACAGGATTATTGAGGCCTGTCGATTGACCGGCGCGGAAGCGATCCATCCGGGCTACGGCTTTCTATCGGAAAACCCTGCGTTTGTAGAGGCCGTTGAAGCAGCCGGTCTGGTCTTCATCGGTCCGACTGCGCACGCGATCCAAGCTATGGGACTGAAAGACGCCGCCAAGGCCCTGATGTTCAAGGCCGGCGTGCCGGTCGTTCCGGGTTATCACGGGCCGGACCAGAACCCCGATTTTCTGGCAGCCAAGGCCGGGAAGATTGGGTACCCGGTGCTGATAAAGGCGCGTGCTGGCGGTGGCGGGAAAGGCATGCGGCGGGTCGAAGGTCCGGCAGACTTCAAGCCCGCGCTCGAAAGCGCGCAGCGCGAAGCCGAGGCAAGCTTCGGTGACCCTGTCTGTTTGATCGAGAAATACATCGCGCATCCCCGGCATATTGAGATTCAGGTCTTTGGCGACAAGCACGGTAACGTCATCCACCTTTTCGAACGCGATTGTTCGCTTCAGCGGCGCCATCAAAAGGTGATCGAAGAGGCGCCTGCGCCTGACATGCCAGAAACGGTGCGCGCAGCCATGGGCAAGGCCGCTGTCGATGCTGCTAAGGCGATCAGCTACACGGGTGCAGGCACGGTAGAATTCATCGTGGATGGGTCACGGCCGCTCCGTGAAGACGGGTTTTGGTTCATGGAAATGAACACACGGCTTCAGGTCGAACACCCGGTGTCCGAAGCGATTACCGGGCTCGACTTCGTGGACCTTCAGCTGCGTGTTGCGGCGGGCGAGCCGTTGCCCGTCGCACAAGCAGACCTCTCGATCAACGGATGGGCGTTCGAGGCACGCGTTTATGCCGAAGATGTCGGCAAGGGCTTTTTGCCTGCGACCGGAACCCTGGAACACCTGATCTTCCCCAAATCCACGGAATTCTCCGCAGGTCCCGTCAGGATCGACAGCGGTGTCCAGCCAGGAGACAAGATAAGCCCCTGGTACGATCCTATGATCGCCA
This sequence comes from Pseudomonadota bacterium, assembly GCA_038744785.1. GTDB lineage: Bacteria > Pseudomonadota > Alphaproteobacteria > Rhodobacterales > Rhodobacteraceae > Ovoidimarina. Next base: position 93,667 of record JBCDLX010000020.1, on the reverse strand, counting down.
AGATTATTGTCCATGCCCCCACGCGTCCGGCGGCCTTGAACCTTCTACGCTCGGCGCTGGAACAGACCCATGTCACGGGTGCGGTGACAAATCTCGAGTTCCTTCGCGGCCTTGCACGACATGAGGGATTTGGACGTGGAAAAGTGGACACTGGACTGATCGACCGCGACCTCGGGACTTTGACCGCGAAAGGGGCACCCCCGGCACCGGTGTCAGCGCTTGCTGCGCTTGGCGGGCTTGGACTGCTGCGACGGGCGCGAGGAAGTGATCCCTGGGACTGTCTTGTCGGCTGGCGGCACTGGACGGACGCCATGCAATTCGCAACGCTCGACCATGATGGCACGCGGCTCGACGTTCAGGTCAGCCCGCTTGGAGATGGCCGGTTCAAAGTCGATTCGGACGCAGGCGCGCTGAACATGTCGGTCGTGCCCGTCGACGCCGTGATGCACAAAGTATCCGAAGGGGGACGCATCTATGACGCCCACGTGCTTGTGCAAAAAGGTGCGGTGTCGGTGTCGGTCGCCGGGGAAACCTTCAGCTTCGGTCTGCCCGATGCAACAGCGGATGCAGACAGCGACGCTGGGGGCGGTGACACGCTGATTGCACCGATGCCGGGTCTTGTGAAACTGGTGTCCGTGAAACCAGGGGCAAAGATCTCAAAGGGGGATAGGCTTCTAGTCCTCGAAGCGATGAAGATGGAGCACAGCCTGACCGCCCCGCGCGATGGGGTTGTCGCCGATGTGCATGTGTCAGAAGGCGCGCAAGTCACCGACGGCACCGTGTTGCTGGCCCTTGAGCCTGACAATGCGTGACCAGGTTACACTGGTCGAAATGGGGCCGCGCGATGGGCTTCAAAACGAGCCGGCGGTTATTCCAACCGACGAAAAAATACGTCTCGTCGACATGTTGTCGACCTGCGGTTTCACGCGGATCGAAGTGACAAGCTTCGTCAGTCCGAAATGGGTGCCTCAGATGGCAGACGCGGCAGATGTCATGGCCGGTATTCGCCGGGAACCGGGCATCACCTATGCGGCACTAACCCCGAACATGATCGGGCTCAATGCCGCCATCGCAGCGGATGCGGACGAGGTTGCGATCTTCGCGTCGGCATCCGAAGGCTTCAGCCAGAAGAACATCAACTGCTCGGTGGCCGAAAGCCTTGCCCGGTTTACGCCAGTGGCAGAGGCCGCCGGATCGGCAGGTGTTCCCCTCCGGGGCTATGTCTCTTGCGTCACGGATTGCCCATTTGACGGTCCTACACCGCCCCGGACCGTGGCACGCGTCAGCAAAGCCCTGGTCGATATGGGATGCTATGAGGTCAGTCTGGGTGACACGATCGGTTCGGGCACACCCGACACCGTTTCCGCGATGCTGGATGCAGTCGTCTCACAAATTCCGGCAAACCAACTGGCGGGACACTATCACGACACCAATGCGCGTGCGCTTAACAATATCGAAGTCAGCTTGGGGTTTGGGCTGCGAGTTTTCGACAGTTCGGTCGGGGGGCTTGGCGGCTGTCCCTACGCGCCCGGTGCGCCTGGAAACGTCGCAACCGAAGCTGTTGCAAAACTGGTCGAAGAACATGGGTTTGAAACCGGTCTGAACCTTGATCGTTTGGCGGAAACGGCCCTCTTTGCACAGACACTGCGGAGCCCGAGATGAATTACAAGACCCTCGACCTGCGGCAAGACGACCGGGGCGTCGTCTATGTGACGCTGAACACGCCGGAACGGCGAAACGTTTTGTCCGCCGCCACAATCGAAGAGCTGACAGACGTTGCCAAGTCGATTGGCAGCGCTGCGGGCACGCGGGCCATGGTTCTCTCCGGCGCGGGCAAGGTGTTTTGCGCGGGTGGGGATCTTGGCTGGATGAAGGCCCAGATTGACGCGGATCGCACGACGCGCGTGGCTGCGGCGCGAAAGCTCGCAATGATGCTGCAAGCCCTGAACGAGATGCCGACGCCGCTGATCGGGCGCATCCATGGCGGGGCGTTCGGAGGCGGCGTCGGGCTGGCCTGCATCTGTGACGTGGCCATTGCGGACAAAGAGACGAAGTTCGGTTTGACCGAAACGCGGCTTGGTCTGATACCGGCGACAATCGGGCCCTATGTGATCGCCCGGATCGGCGAAGGTCATGCGCGCCGCGTGTGTATGTCGGCGCGCATCTTCGACGCGGAGGAAGCGACCGAATTGGGCATCGTTGCGCGCGCGGTCGAAGCGGGCGTCCTGGACGATGCTGTCGAACAGGAAATCGTGCCTTACCTGTCTGTTGCGCCGCACGCTGTCGGAGCGGCGAAATCCCTCGCCCGATCGCTCGGGCCACGGATCGACGCCGACGTGATTGAAGAAACGATCAGCCGATTGGCAGACATCTGGGACGGCGACGAGGCACGCCACGGGGTGTCCGCTTTCCTCGGCAAGACCAAACCCGATTGGGACAGTTAGGCGACCCTGCGACCCAGTCAGCGGTCCTTCCTTTGATTATCCAAATCGCGCGAATGCCTCTGCAATAGCGCCCATAGTGGCCTTGATGCGTGGCACATTGCGAAGCTCTTCGTGGGTCAGGACCCAAGCCGACTCTGCAGGCATATCGCCCAGGTTCTTCAGACCGGACAGGTCCGATCGCTGCTCGACATAAGCACAGGGCAAGCGGGCGACACCCATGCCTTCTGCAACGAACTTGGCCTGCGCGATCATGCTGTCTATGCGGGCGACGACGCGGCCCCTTGGATCAAAGTCGTCGATGATCCCATCGTTCGCCGTCAGCCCCTTGGGCATGTTCCAGGACAGCCAATCATATCCTTCGGTCCGTGCGGCCCACTGTCCGCAACCAAAAACGGCTGTTCGTATCGGGGCAAGCCTGCGGCCCACAAGCCCATCGTCGGGCGCTTCGACCAGCCGGACCGCAATGTCGGTTTCCCGTTTCTCAAGGCTAAGGTAAGTATTGCCGGGCCGCATATCGAGCTGAACACTGGGATGCTCACCGAGCAGCTTGGAAAGCTCAGGCGCAATCAGTTCAAACGTGAAATCAGTCGCGGAAACTTTCACCACGCCCGTTAGCTGGTTTGGTTTGGACGACCCTGAAAGCGCGCGGTTTACACCACCTTCCAACCGTCGGGCAACGTCCACCAGTCCGTCCGCAACCGGTGCCAAAACGACCCCGCCTTTGATCCGCTCTACCAGCTTGATCCCAAGGGTATCTTCGAGTTTGCGAATGCGCCTAGGGACAGTCGTAGCATCCAGTCTTAACCGCGCCGCCGCTTGGTTGACGTAGCCAGTTTCTGCTAGGGCCAGGATCAGCTTCAGGTCATCCCAGTTCAGTGTATCGCTCGGTCTCATTTCGCCCTCAAACTGCAACTGCGCAGATTGTCCTGCAGGATAATGCATTGTCGCAACAGCTGCCAGTGTCGATGTTGGCAGCAGGCAGATTTGCAGCCTGTACGAAAAAGTCCGCAAGAAAAGGAAAATAGACATGCCAGTCATTCGCGTGACGCTCCCGCAAGCCGCCTGGAGCAAGGAACAGAAAGCCGAGATCGCAGCGACGCTGACAGATGGCCTGAACGGCATCGCGGCATCGTCGGGGAAGGGCGACATCAAGGAGTTCATCACCGTTCACATCCTCGAGGCCTCGGAAGGCGGCTATGCGATGGGTGGGAACGTTATCGGCTAAGCGAAGGAGTTATTATGAGAATTGAGAAGACAGTGACCGTAAATGCCTCGGCCGACCGAATGTGGGAGATCCTTGGCACGGAGTATCTTCAGTCTGGCCGTTGGGCGAGTGCCGTGTACCACTCATCCGGAAAGGGAGAGCCAAAAATCGCTGGCGCGCCCGCCGCTGGGCGGGTCTGTCAGACAAGCCTTGGACCCTTCACCGAAACAATCGAAGCATTCGACCCCGTCCAACGCCATGTGGCGTATTCCGCGACCGGAGAGAAAATGCCTAGTTTCATCAAAGGTCTGACCAACTCCTGGCGGGTTACTCCGATGGGGCCCAGCGCATCCAAGATCGAGATGGAACTCACAGCCGACATCGCGTTCCCGTTCAACATCTTGATGGGACCGATGATGAAGATGCAATTCGGTTCGGTAGTGAAGAATGTCGTCGGCGAGCTCAAGTACTATGGGGAGACCGGAAAACCCCATCCACGCAAAGTCAAAGTCGACGGCACAAAGAAAGCGCGCGACGCGCGTGCTGCAATGGCCTAGTGCCCGAAAGGACCCAAACGATGAATTTCCCTACAAAGACAAGCCTCTTGGCCGCAGTTGCTTGGATCGGCACCGCTTTGGTCCTCTCGGCGCAGGAAATGTCGAAGATCGAGGCAGAAAACACGGCCACATTCGGATCCGCGCCACAGTTCACGACAGCAGATGCCTTGACGAATTACGGCTATGATACCGGATACATTGGCGCCCACGTCAACGCACCCTTGCAGACCGTACAGATGCTGCATTTCAACGCCCCGGTCGAGGACGTCTGGCAATGGGTCATCAGTGGCAATGACGAATGGGCAATGGCAATCGAGGCACTAACCTGGGATCACAGCGGATCGACCACCCCGGGCAAACTGGGCGTGGGATCCGAACGGCGCTGCGATTTTGTCGGTGGACAGGGCACAGCCTATGAACGGGTGTTCGCGGTCGAGGAAAACCGCCTATTCGCCTATGATCTTGACGCAGAGCGCAGCACCGTACCGCTGCCAATCAGAGACTTTTTCGTCATCTGGACATTGGAACAACAAGAAGCGGGCGGCGTTCTCGTAACATCGCGCATCTACTATCACGAAGCGCAGGACATGGGTGGCAATGCCGCTGTAGCGGTTGTCGGAGCACTAACCAACGACTTCAAGAACTTCGCCAACCTCTATGGAGGCACCTACATCACGATGTAGCCCGGATGGGGCGGTGGCACTTGCCGCCGCTCCGTACGCACAAAGGTTCCCACGATGCTAAAAATGCTGTTGCTGCTGGTGCTAGTGGCGCTTTCGTCGGTTGTCAAAGCTGACGAATGGCAGATCGACCACGACACGTCTTTTGTCAGGTTCTTGATCAACGCACGCGGAACCCCGATTCACGGTGAAATTTCCGAATGGACCGCAGAAATCAGATCCGATGGCCCCGACTTTTCCATGGTTCAGATCAGCGCCACCTTCGACGTGACGTCCATTGCGACGACTTTCCCTCTTGCCGATCCGATCCTTCAATCCGCTCTGTGGCTTGATACGCAGGGATTTCCCGAAGCGACGTACATTTCGACCAGCTTTAAAATCGAACGCGCAAGAACCTTGGGCATGCTGGCAGGTCAGCTTACCCTGCGCGGCCAGACAGTCCGCTTCGCGGCCAGGGTAAATTGGATGATCGAGAATGGCAGGTTGATCGCGGATATCGATGGTACACTTGACCGGCTACTCTTTGGTATCGGGACCGAAGCGTCTTTAGAAATGGCGGATCGTATGGTCCGTATTTCTGCCCAGATCACAGCCGATCGGCATTGATACGGCCCCCTTTTATTGGCAACCGGAACGGCGGTTTATCGCCGCGCGATCAGCCGTCATCTGAATCGTCAGACATCGGAATGATGGCGCCGGGTTTGCAAATCACTTTCGACGCCAGCGCATGTCCCGCATGCGCCGCAACGTAGACCGGCGCGCCCTTCAAGCGTGCAGCAAGATAGCCCGCGTTGAAACTGTCCCCTGCCGCCGTGGTATCGACCACTTTCGCAGCCGGAGTATAGGCGTTGCGGATAAATTTTTCGCCCGCCCACACCACCGGCCCGTCCGCACCGCATTTCAGCGCAATCTCTGCCGCGCCAAGCGCTGAAATGCGCGCAATTGTGTCTACGGTGCTTTCCGACGGATAGAGGAGGCATTCGTCGTCGTGGGACGGAAGCGCGATCGTCGTCGCCGCCCACATCGCCGAGATGTCGCGCCGCGCGTCTGCCTCGGATGGCCAAAGACGGGGGCGGTAATTGCTGTCAAACACCACAACATGCCCCTTCGCCTTTAGGCTGGCGCAAACCTCGATAAGCTTATGCCGGATCGGCTCTGGCAGAATGGCAAGCGTGATCGCGGAAAAATAAATCACTCCATACTCGGCCAGTGCGTCAAACGATGGGGATGGCGTCTGGAACAAAAGTCGGGCTGCCGATTGGTCCCGCCAATACGTAAACCGTCTCTCGCCCGCAGGATCGACGTCGATTGCGTAGACTGCGGGTGCACGTTCGGCACTTTGGCCAATGGCACCGATGCCAACGCCCTCGCCCCGAATAAACTCAAGCATCCGTTCGCTTAGCGCATCCTGGCCCAGGACAGTCAGATAGTCGCAGCTCCAGCCCGTCCGCTTCAGATCGCGCGCCAGGTAAACCGCCGTGTTCAGCGTATCCCCCGCAAATCCGATTCGGGCCGTCGCAGCGCCGAAATCGAGCTCGGAAAGCTCAATCATCGCTTCCCCTATCAATGCGATGCGCGGTACCGCCTGACCAATTTGATCGTTTATGATCATTTATGTCCGTTTTATGGTGCCTGAGTGCAATTGACTCTGGATTAGATGATCACTCGATCCATAACAAGCGCCAGGGAGTGGAAATGATCAAAAAGCAAAGGCAGAAACGAATTCTCTCGATCCTGACGGCAGAGGGTGCTGTCGAGATCGCGGAATTGGCTCGGATCATGCCAGAGGTTTCGCGCGTCACATTGCGGCGCGACATCTCTGAACTGGCGGAAGCGGGCGCCTTGCGGCGCACACATGGCGGGGCGGTTCTACCTGACGCTGTGGTTCTGCGCCATCCAGCCGCATTGGCGGCAGACCAGCCCGATCCACAAGAAGTCTTTGCAGTTGACGGGCTTGATGCCGTAATACTTCCGCCAATTGCAGGGCGGGGTGGCGATGCGCTCAGGCGCCATATCGCTCGTCGTGGAATTCCCTTCCTTGCCGAAAGCGCCCCTCAGGATGGTGGTCGATATCTGGGCCCCGACAACTGGCAAGCCGGGTACGAATTGGGCCAGCTTGCCGGAGACGACGCCAAGACCGCGCCGACGCTTCGTGTTCTTGTGGTCGGTCATCCAGAGCTTTCAAACACCCGGGACAGGGCAGCCGGGTTCGAGGCGGGGTTGCGGGCTACTTTTGGGGGCGATTGCGAAATCGTGTCAGTAAACGGACAAGGCAGCTACCGGGTCGCCTGCCGTGTTGTCGCCGACGCCATCGCGTCGGGTGCCCCGTTCGACAGCGTCTTTGCAGTGAACGATCATTCCGCGATCGCCGCTGCCGAGACGACCGAGAAAGCTGGAACGGCGGTCCGGATCTTTGCCACTGGCGGCGAGTCACCCGATTTTGTCGCCCGCGTGTCAGAGGGCGGTCCGATACGCGCCGTTGCTGCATTTTTTCCCGATGTGGTCGGCACACGGGCGATCGACAGGATTGCGGCAACACTGATCGGGCACGAGACGACCGACGACACGCCAACGCCCCATCGGATCGTGACGGCCCGGTCACTGCACCAAAGTTTCGAGCAGACATCGGACGGCTGGCAAGTGTCGGATACGCTGCGCGCCGAGCTTATCGGCCCTACCGTCCCACGGCCGCAAATCCGTGCGCGGATCGGGTTCATGCCGCATTACCCGGCACATGATTGGTACCGCGCAATGATCGCATCAATGCAAGCGCGCGCGGCTGAGTACGGCTTTGGCATGGTCGTATCCCCGCCGCACCACAGCATCGCAGCAGAGGTGTCACGGCTTCGAACTGTCATTGCCGCAGCTGCGGCGGAAGGCCTCGTACCTGGCGAAACCATTCTAATAGGCGAAGGCGAAGCGACCTTATGCCTGGCTGGCGAAATTCGGCGCATTGCGTTCGAAAACTACGCTCGTCTTGCGGGCCTCACAGTGATTACCAACGCGCTTGATGTATTGCACCGGCTTGATGGTGCGCCGGGCATCAAAACGGTGATGACCAGCGGCGAATATCAGTCCGCCGATAGGTGTCTGGTCGGTCCAAGTCTGGGCGCGTTGTTTGAACGCGTAAGGGCGGATCGGGCGTATCTGTCCGTCGCCGGGATCTCCACCCGGTTCGGCGCGTCTTCGATGGATGAACGCCTGGCACTTGTGGGCTCGCGTTTTGTCGAGGCATCACGCCAATCCGTTGTTTTGGCCGATCACACCCAGATCGGCAGCGATGCCAACCATCGTGTTGCCCGCATCGACGACATTTCCCAAGTGATCACCGATGACGGCGCGATCCCAGCCGACCGTCAATCCCTTCGGGCGGCGGGCGTCGATGTGCTTGTCGCCACACAGGATGGAGAAGCGGAAGATCCACCGCTTCCCGAAATCGCCCGGACACGGGCGGGTCACCCTTAGCACTCTACCTAAACTTCGGGAGGAACCGATGAAGACCCTTTTGACAACAGCAGCCGTAATCGCGGCAGTCGGCACGTCCGCCGCAGCCCAGACAACGCTTCAGTTTTGGGACAATCAGCAAACCGAAAGTGGTCTGTCGCAGTTCCAGCAAGCGGCGGTTGATCGGTTCATGGCCGAGAACCCCGACATTACCGTCGAGGTTACGACAATCCCGTACCCCGAGTATCAGCAGCGGTTGCTAACGGCGGTTCAAGGCGGCAACGCGCCCGACATCGCGACGCTGGACCAGATCTGGGTCGCGGCCTTTGCCGAAGCTGGCGCGGTCGCCGATCTGACCGATTTTGCTTCTTCGGCCGGCCTGTCGCGCGACGGCTTCTTCGGAGGCGCTTGGGACAGCGCAGTGGTAAACGACCGTCTTTTCGGCGTCCCATTCAACGTCGATGTCTGGCAGTTCAGCTTCTATAATCAGGATCTTCTTGACGCCGCCGGGGTGGATGCTGCCAGCCTGACGACATTCGAAGGCCTGCGCGCGGCTGCCGAAGCCTTGACAAAGGACGGTCAGTTCGGCGTCGGTCTTTTTGGCCATCGCGGCGAGGATACGGTTGTTGTGGTGAACTCGTTCATCTTCTCCAACGGCGGCGAGGTGCTGAACGCGGCGGGCGAATGTGCGCTTGATGAACCACCGGCCATCGAAGCGATGGAGTACTTGCAAGACCTGGCACAATTCGCGCCGGACGGTATCCTGAACGCCAACTCGGGCACGATGCGCGAATTGTTCCTGAACGGGTCGCTCGCGATCGAGTTCTGGCCCGCATTGGAACAGCCCACCCTTCAATCCTCGGACATTAACTGGGGCTTTGTGAACGGGACGGCAGGGGCTTCGGGCACTGCGGTTGGTACATTTGGCGGATGGAACCTGGCCATTTTCGAAAGCTCGGAGAACAAGGAAGCGGCGCAAAAGTTCATCGAGTTCATGGTCCGCGAAGACGTGAACGGAGATGTGGTCGATCTGATCCCGGCCAATACAGCCGCGGCAGAGGCGTTCCTTGATGCGAACCGCAGCGGACCGGCCGAGATCATGGAGCACCTTGGCAACGCCAAACCGCGTCCCCTGTCACCGCGGTACTTGGAAGTCGCCGAGATCCAGATGACACTCTTTCAAGACGTCTTCTCTGGTGCGAATGTCGCAGAGGCCGCCACCGCCGCCTGTTCTGACATCGACGCCCTGAACTAGGTCTTACCTCTCCCTGGGCGGCGCGGGACCCCAACGCGCCGCCCATCTACGGATCCGTACTATGACGACCAAAGACCGTTGGATCATCTGGGTCTTCCTGACCCCCGCCATACTGTTGATGGGGGTGATGCTGTACTATCCGATGGTGGGGACCGTCGTAGAAAGCTTCTACGACACCTCGTTCATCAGCCCCGAACCGGAGTTTGTGGGCTGGGAGATCTACGAAAAAGTATGGAACTCTCGACAGTTCCCCGAGATCGTCTGGAATTCGGTTTACTGGACCGTCGGCGTCGTGCTCTTGCAAAACGTGCTTGGGTTTTTTGTTGCGATGCTTTTAAACCAGGGCCTTCCCGCCCAGGGGCTGTTGCGGGCTCTGGTCCTTTTACCATTCGTGTTGCCCGGCGTGGTAACGGCGATCCTTTGGCGGTTCATGTATGACCCACAACTTGGGCTGATCAATTCGATCATGATCCGCATCGGTCTTTACGATGACAATGCAGCGTGGCTCGCCGATTCCAGCACCGCAATGGCTGCTGTGATCTTCGTCGCGGTTTGGAAGGGCTTTCCGTTTTCGATGCTCATCTATCTGGCGGCCCTGCATAACGTCGACAAGTCGCAACTAGAGGCCGCCACCATCGATGGCGCGGGCCCATGGCGCAGGTTGATCGACGTGACACTTCCGTCGATCAAAGAGGTGATCGTGGTTAATGTCGTTCTGACCTTGATTCTGACGTTCAACTACTTCGACATCGTCTGGGTAATGACCCGTGGCGGGCCGCAGAACGCGACGCACATCTTCCCAACGCGCATCTTTGAAACCGGTTTCGGCCAGTTCCGATTTGGCGAGGCAGCGGTTTACGGCGTCTTCTCGATCCTGATCCTTGCGGTTTTGGTCGCGCTTTATGTTATCGTGCAAACCGGTGCGAACAAAAGAAGGCGGACGTCATGACACTGACACCGTCGTCCCGCGCGCTTTTGATCTTGTGCCAGATCGCCCTTGCTGTCTTCGTGCTTCTTCCATTTTTCTGGATGCTCTCGGTCAGTCTGAAACCGGCCACCGAACCCTTCGCGATCCCGGCGCGGTTATGGCCGGAAAATCCGACACTCGAAAACTACGTCACCGCGTTCCGGCCCGAGTTCCGGACTTACTTTCTGAACTCGCTGATCGTCAGCGGGGCGTCGGTTGCAATCACTGTCACGCTGGCGCTTTTGGCGGCCTACAGCTTTGCCCGCCGGACCCTTTTGATCCTGACGGCATTGATGTCGCTCGTGGTTCTGGCACAGATGTTTCCGCATTCGGCGATCATCATTCCGATCTACAAGATGATGCGGGCCGCGGATCTTCTGAACACTTACGCGTCGCTGATCATTGCTTACGTTTCCGTGACGCTGCCGGTTGCCGTCTGGATGCTGCGGGGGTTTCTGCTGAAGCTGCCCGTCTCGCTGGAAGAGGCAGCAGCGATTGACGGCGCCGGGCCGCTTCGCGTGTTTTTTGAGATTGTTGTTCCCCTGGCCCGGCCGGGCATTATCGCGACCGGCGTCTACGTTCTGATCGTGACCTGGCAGGAATTCCTGTTCGCGCTGTCGTTCACATCAACGAAAGAGATGCGTACATTGCCCGTCGGCCTGAACGATTTCATCGGACAGTACGGCATTCGCTACGGTGAACTGATGGCCTCGTCGGTCATGGTTTCGCTGCCGGTCATTGCCGTCTTCTTCTTTCTGCAACGCTACTTTGTCGCCGGGCTGACGGCTGGCGCCGTGAAAGGGTAAGGACATGCCGCTGATCGAGATATCCGAGCTGCACCCCGGCGTCCGCCAGTTGATGTTCAACCGTCCCGACAAGCTGAACGCCCTGTCGACCCCGCTTATGGCTGAGTTTGACACAGCGCTTGATGCTGCGGCCGCGGATCCGAATGTGCGTGTGGTTGTGCTGCGCGGGGCGGGTGGCAAGGCCTTCGTGGCGGGTGCGGACATCGCCGAATATCAGGGCGACAAGCGGGCAGAGTTCATTGCGTATCAGATGAATTCCCGCCGCGTCTTCGACAAGCTCGAGCGTCTGCCCAAACCCGTCATCTGTGCCATACACGGTTTCGCGCTGGGCGGTGGGTTCGAGATTGCGCTTTGCTGCGATATCATCGTCGTTTCAACAACCGCGCAGCTTGGCTTGCCGGAGGGCCGGCTCGGTCTGAGCCCCGGGGGTGGCGGCACCCAGCGATTGGTCCGCGCGGTCGGGAAATATGCCGCCTCTGACATCATGCTTGCGGGGTGGCGCTTTTCCGGGCAGCGCGCGTTTGAGTTGGGGCTTGCCGCCGAGGCTACAGATGATGTTGATGCAGCGGTTCTGCAACGCGCGCGCGCCTGTCTGAAGTTGGCGCCTTTGGCGCAGGCAGAAATGAAACGCCTGATGCTCGAAGGGCGCGACGCCCCTATCGAAAGTGCCAAAAGCTTCGAGCAGGAAGTGCTGTTCCGCCTTTATTCCACGGCGGACGGACGGGAAGGCATCGACGCTTTTATCGATAAGCGCTCGCCAGAGTTTAAGGGGAGGTAAGTATGGAGTTTGACGGCAAGACGGCAGTTGTCACGGGTGGTGCCGACGGGATCGGCCGGTCCTGCGTCGAACGATTGCACGCGGACGGGGCAGCAGTGGTGATCGCCGATATCGACGCAGAAAAGGCTGCAGCGCTTGCACAAGACCTGGGCGACCGGGCAGCGTTCACACCGACAGATATGCGGAAAATGGCGGATGCTAGTGCCATGGCAGAAACAGCCATTGAGCGTTTTGGCAGCATCGACATCCTCGTCAATAATGCGGCGCGCGCAATCCAAGGGATGGTCGACGAGATCGATGAAGAGAGTTGGAACACGGTTATCGATCTGAACCTGACAGGCTACTGGCGCGCGATGCGTGTCGCCGTCCCCGAAATGCGCAAACGCGGCGGTGGGTCTGTGGTCAATGTCTCGTCGGTTCAAGGTTTGCGTGGATTCACCGGTTGGCCGGCATATGCGGCCGCCAAAGGCGCGGTGAATGCACTGACCGTTCAGACAGCCGTCGACCTTGCCCCGGCAGGCATTCGCGTGAATGCCGTCGCGCCGGGCACGATCCTGACCCCGCTGAACGAACGCATTTTCGCAGCGCTTGAGGATGGCGGAGCAGCCTTGCGCGAAACATGGAACCGGGCGCATCCCATCGGACGTTTCGGCCAACCGCCTGAAGTGGCCGATGCAGTAGCTTTCCTTGCATCGGAACGCGCAAGTTTCATCACCGGCGAAGTCTTGCGCGTAGACGGCGGACTTGCGATCAAAGGGGAATAGACCGCGTGGATTGGGTCCGGGCAAAGACGAATTTTGGACAGCTCGCGGCCGATCCGGCGATTGGCAACCTGCGCACCCTGACACTTCGGCACAAAGGGCGCGACCTCACGCCACTGCACTCTGCTCCCTGGCTCGACACGCACGACCTTCCAAGTGATCTCGCACCCGTAGAGCGCGACCTTTCAGGTGACTTCTTTTGCGCACCTTTTGGCACATCCGATGTCGAGCCTGCACCACCGCACGGCTGGAGCGCCAACAGCCCGTGGCAGGTCGCACACACACACGAAAGCAGAATTGATCTGGTGCTTGAACGACAGATACTCGGCGCTGACATTTCGAAGACCCTACAGCTTTCTGTCGATGCGCCAATACTCTACCAGACCCATGTTCTAACCGGAGGTAGTGGCGCGCTTTCCATCGCGCACCATCCGATGATCCGCGTTGTGTCGCGTGGTGTATTTTCCACTTCGCCGAAGCGCGCAATCCTGACGCCCGAGGTCCCGTTAGAGTACGGCCGAAACGCGCTTGCCAATTCGCAGCGCTCGACCGACCTGACCCGCGTTCCAGCAGCAGGTGGCGGGACAGCCGACCTGACACACCTGCCAATCGCGAACGGGACGGAAGACTTTGTTACTTTGGTGGAAGCCGAGCATCCCGGGATTGGCTGGAGTGCGGTCGTCCGCGACACGGAAGACGACATTGTGTTCTGCCTGAAGGATCCGCGCGTATTGCCGATCACGATGCTTTGGCATTCCAATGGCGGGCGCGACTATCCACCGTGGAGCGGACGGCACAGGGGCGTTATCGGTATCGAAGACGGTTGTGCGGCGGGCGCGGCTGGGCATCGTGCGGCACTGACACCAAACCCCGTATCCCGCGAAGGGGTGCCGACCGCCCTGCCCCTTGGCGGCACCCACCGTATCGCGCATGCGATTGGGGCGATCGCGCGCCCAGAGGGTTGGACGCGGATTACCTCGATCTCGCGCGATGGGACGGCGCTGATCCTCGCCGATGAAAGCGGCGCAACTTTGCACCTGCCCTTCGATCCCGATTTCTTCACGGAGACGACCTGATATGGCGACGGTTGAACTTTCTGAGCTCAACAAAACCTTCGGCGCATTTACGGCTCTGGAAAACCTCAATCTTCATATTGAGGACGGGGAGTTCCTGGTGCTTCTTGGCCCATCGGGATGCGGCAAATCCACGACGATGCGGCTTGTCGCCGGGCTTGAAGAGCCGACATCGGGCGAGATTCTGATCGGGGGCCGGCGCGTCAACGATGTGCCTGCCCGTGATCGCGACCTTGCCATGGTGTTTCAAAACTACGCGCTATACCCGCACATGACGGTGGGCGAGAACATTGGCTATCCGCTGAAGATCCAGAAAATCGCAAAGTCGGAACGGGCGGCGCGGGTTCGCGAAGCCGCCGCCAAGGTGGAAATGGAACATCTGCTGGCCAGGCGCCCGGGCGAGTTGTCGGGCGGCCAACGTCAGCGAGTAGCCCTGGCACGGGCAATTGTACGCACGCCGCGGCTTTTTCTCATGGACGAACCTTTGTCCAATCTAGACGCAAAACTGCGCACAGTGATGCGTGCGGAATTGAAGCATCTGCAAAAAGAGCTCGCCACCACCACGATCTATGTGACGCATGATCAAGTCGAAGCGATGACGCTTGCCGACCGGATTGTGATTTTGAACGATGCGCGCATTCAACAAATGGGCACGCCAGCCGAGATTTACGCGCGCCCCGCGAACGTCTTTGTTGCAAGCTTTATTGGATCTCCTCCAATGAACCTCATCGACGGAACGATCGCCGAGGGTGTCTTTACCCATGCCGCAGGCCGCGTGCTGGTGCCTGGGTACCGCGATGGCCCCGCGACAATGGGGATCCGGCCAGAAAATATCCGGATCGACACAGACGCCGAATTGATCAAGGGCTTTGTCTACTCCTCGGAGCTTCTGGGCGACAGTACTCTTCTGAACGTGCGGGCTGGCGATGCGCTGGTCGCGGTGAAGGTAGGTCCAGAGGAGGGCCGCGCGATGGACAGCGCAATCGCGCTTTCCTTCGATCCTGCAAAGGCCCACGTGTTCGACGGCAAGACAGGTGATCGGCTGGTGCCATGACGTATCGCTTTGCAACCGCCGAGGCCCCAATTCTGCCGATCTCACGGGCCTCGGTCCTTTATGACGGGACGTTCAGCGACCCTAAAATCAGCCACCCGGAGGGCGTGGCCGTCGGGCCGGACGGATGGGTCTGGGCGGGCACGCAGGACGGAGCAATCGTGCGCATTGCGCCTGATGGTTCAAAGATGGAGTGCATCGCTTCGACTGCCGGATTTGCACTTGGCCTCGCGTTCGACGGCGATCGGGCGCTTTTTGTCTGCGATCTAAAACACGAAGCGGTGTTCCGGCTCGATCTAAAATCCCGGGCGCTTGACCGGTTCACCGACCCGGGCATCGTCATTCCGAACTATCCGCTCGTCGACCGTTCGCGTGGCAGGCTTCTTGTATCAGACAGCCATGCCTCGGGGACGCCAGGGCCCGGCATCTGGTCTTACGATCTCGACACAGGCGCAGGCGCGCTTTGGTACGAGGACGACCTTAACTTCGCCAACGGGCTCGCGATGCGGACAGGTGAGGATGCCGTTTACGTATGCGAAACCTTTGCCACCGCGATCACCCGCATCGCCATTGATGCCCACGGCAATCCGGGTCCAGCTGTCCCTTTTGCAACCGATCTGCCGGGGCTGCCGGACGGCATCGCCTTCGATGCGAAAGGGAATCTGATTGTCGGCTGCTACGAACCCTCGCGCCTTCTGCGCATATCGCCTGACGGCGCACAAACGGACATTCTGGTCGAGGATCCGGCAGCCCACGTATTCTGCCATCCCACCAACATCGCCTTCGACGAAGACCGGCTTTACACTGCGAACCTTGGCCGTTGGCATATCTCGTCCGTCGAGATGGATATCGGCGCCCCGGCCTTGTGGAAAGCCGGATGACATTTCTGGGACTGACTTGGGATCATCCGCGCGGCTACGACGCGTTGGCAGAGGCCGCTCGACGCGTGAACGCCGGCCGGAAAACGCCCCTGATAGACTGGGTCAAGCAGCCGCTTGAGGGATTTGAAAGCGCGCCTATCGCCGATCTGGCCGCCGCGCATGATCTGATCGTCCTCGATCATCCACACATCGGGGAGGCGGTTGCAGAGGATTGTCTTACTCCGCTTGATGAATTGTTCCCGGCCGAGCAGATTGAACAATGGGCCAACGACAGTATCGGGCCTTCGCTCGCCTCGTATCGCTGGAACGGGCGGACGTGGGCCGTTCCGCTTGACGTTGCAACACAGGTCGTGGCCCGCAGGTCAGACCAGATCAGCGATGCACCGCAAAGCTGGGAAGAGATCGAGGAGATCGCGAAAGACCGTCCTGTTGCGCTTTCGCTTGGCGGGCCACACGCCTTCCTTAACCTGATTTCGCTCTGTGCAAGCACCGGCTTCGTCGCGGGCGGCGATGCGCTTCTGCCGAACGAACCGGCTTGGGCAGCGCTTGACCGTCTGGGGCGCCTTGCACGCGCGGCGCCCGAAGGCAGCAGCAGCCATAATCCGATTACGCTTCTCGAAATCATGGCCCGAGGTGACGAGATCGCAATGATCCCGCTCATCTTCGGTTATGTAACTTATGCCAGATCGGGTCACGCGCCTTGGACGCTGGCTTTCTCGGACACACCCCGCGCGCCGGGCGGTTTCGGCGGCGTGCTGGGCGGCACGGGCATCGGCTTTTCGCGGCACGCGAAACCCACGCGGGAAATCCTGAACCACATCATCTGGCTGATGTCGCAGACCACACAAGTCGGACTGTTTCCAGACTTCGGTGGCCAACCGTCGGCCCGCGCAGCCTGGCAGAACCCAAAGATCAATGCTGAATGGGGCAACTTCTATGCGGCGACCGCCAGTACCGCAGAAACCGCACTGCTGCGGCCCAGGTTCGATGGGTACATCTCTTTCCAAACGGCCGCATCCGCGCAGCTTCGCGATGCTTTCGCGGATGCAGAGGATCCCGAAACAACGCTTAAGGCGCTGCGCACGCTATGGCGACATGCCCGCCAAGGTGCCCGCGGCCTTCTAGACCCCAAAGGATGAACCGATGAGTGACCAGGCCCTTTCAGACTTCACGATCCTCGATTTTTCGCATCTCTTGCAGGGACCGTTTGCAACGCAACTCTTGGCCGACCTTGGCGCAAACGTCATCAAGATCGAACGCCCAGGCAGCGGCGACCTATTCCGTTCGCTGACGTTTCGCAACAAATGGGTCGGCGGCACTGAAAGCCCCAACTTCCTTGCCTGGAACAGGAATAAGCGTTCGCTTGCTCTTAACCTCAAATCGCCCGAGACCCGTGGTGTCATTATGAAGCTCGCCGAGACCGCCGATGTGGTCGTGCAGAATTTTCGACCCGGCGTTATGGCGCGGCTTGGCTATGGCTACGAAGACTTCAGAGCCGTTAACAGTCGGATCGTCTATTGCTCCGGTTCCGGCTACGGCGAGGACGGGCCCTACGTGTCCCGTCCTGGTCAGGATATGCTGGTACAGGGCTTGACTGGGATCATGGCTGCGACAGGACAATCAGACAACCCACCCACGCCAGTGGGGGCAGGGTTTTCGGATCAGGTCGGCGCCATGAACATGGTTTACGGCATCCTTTCCGCACTTCTTTGGCGCGAACGCTCTGGTGAAGGGCAAGAGGTGAAGATCAACCTACTTGCCGGCATGCTTGCGCACCAGAACCAGGAAATGGTGATGGCGATGAATTTCGCCGAGGATTTCGCGCGCCCAAACTCTGGCATCGGTCACCCCGGTATGGACGCGCCCTTTGGGACCTATCCGACCAAAGACGGGTGGGTCACGATTGCCATGAGCCCGTTTAAGGCGCTGATAGAAGTCTTGGGGAACGACACGTTGCTAAAATACGATGACCCTGAAACACTTTTTGCCAAACGAGATGAGATCTGGCGCGCGCTGGCCGCCGAGACGGGCGCTTGGACGACCTCAGATCTAATCAGTGCGCTTTTGGCCGCAGACATCTGGTGCGGCGAAGTGAAATCGCATCTTGAGGCTGCGCAGGACCCTCAAGTCAAACACTTGGGCCTGATTACAAGCTACACCCACCCCTCCGCCGGCGAGGTGAAGATCGTGGGGCCGTCGATTTCGATGTCGCGCACGCCAGCCGAGGTTTCACGTCCCGCGCCTCTTGTCGGGGAACACACCCGCGAAGTGCTTTCAGAGCACGGATTTAGCGATACCGAGATCGCGAGGCTTATCGACAGCGGCGCTGCCGGTGAAACTGCAGCCTGAACCGCGCGGCGGCCGACTGGAGCGCTATGCGACACCCGCCATCCTCGGCAATCGAACCATCATATCCGCCAGTTCGTCCAGATCGCGATCCGCGACAGGGCACGCCGTGTTCCGTGACATCCCGTGGTTCGCGGCGTTCTTCATCTCTGCCGCAAGCGCGCTGGCCGAAACATGCTCACATGCTTCCGGAAGTTCGCGGTGAATATTGCATGCGCGCATCAGCTTTGAGAACGCCTCAGGAAGCGCTGTCGCGGCGGGTTCGCCACCTAGCGCCTCCGCCGCCCGGGCGTAGTTCTCTGCGCCCTCGGGGCGGACGACAAGCCAAGGCAAGCTTACGTCCAAGGCAAGACCTGTTGCTAAGCCGTGATGGACCCGAGCCAATGACCCAAGGGCGTGACTGATATTGTGGCCCATGTGGGTATTGCAGTTATGCAAGGCCAAACCCGCAACTGTACTGCCCCAAAGCACGCGGCCCCTGGCGTCGATATCCGCGCCATCGGCAACGGCGCGCGGCAGCGCCTCGCACAAGATGCGAAGTGCCTCTAACCCGTAGAGCAGGCCCACAGCGCTTGTGCTCCGCGCTGTAGATCCTTCGAGCGCGTGGGCAACTGCGTCGATCCCGGTCCACGCGGTTAGATGAGGTGGAAGACTAAGGGTCAACTCCGGGTCCAAGACGGCCTGGGCAAACATCAATTCTTCGCCCCAGTACCAGTTCTTCCATCCGTCCGGGGTCGAGACGATCGCAGTCCGCGTCACTTCCGATCCCGTGCCGGCCGTCGTCGGAATTGCAATCGCCGGAATGCGCCTTGTCGGCAGCGGTCGTGCCGCGAGGGCGAAATCACGTGCGGATTGACCGCTTAACGCAAGCGCCGCGACCAACTTGGCAGCATCCATAGCAGCTCCACCGCCAACACCGATGACGAGCTCGGCCCCGTTTGCGCGCGCGCGTGCGCAAAGTTCGTCGACCAGGGTCTCCTTTGGCTCGCCCGCGATCTCTGCGGCAAGGTCAACGACCATACCGCGGGCCGTCAGGTCGTCCGTCAGCCGATCGGTGATGCCAAGCTCTGCAAGGACCGCATCCGCCACAATAAGGATCGGCCCAGACCCAAGACTTGCAGCGATATCGGGAACCTTCTGAATGCGTCCGGGCCCGAACGTGATCGGTGGGACCCTGCCCATGTTGAACGTTTCCATCTGAGCCTCCCATGTTTCAAACCTGACGTGGTTCGGACAAGACCTCGAGGGCCTTTAGACCAACAAAGCACGCATCGGAATGTGCCGGGAACGACAAGATGGGTCGCAGAAGCGCGTAGCTGCAACTTGTCCGGCAAGGCATCGAATGGTGGCAAAAAGGTCAACACAGCATCCAATCCCAGTGGCAGCAAAGCTCTTTACCCGCGCACCGTGGCGTGATCTTTGATCATTCACTGCGTGCCATACGTCCCAAAGGCTTTCCGAGAATTCTCCATGGCAACGCAAAGAGGAGGCAAACCGATGTCCGATCGCGTCTACGAACGAATGACAAAAGCCGAAGTCGTCGCGGCACAACGCGCCTGGGCAAAGTACGTAACCGAGCAAGATGTCGAGAACCTTTTAGACCTTTACGATTTCGGAGAGCCGGACGAACCGCTTTTGTTCAAGCCGACCCTGGCTGATGTGATCCGGCTCGATCGCCAGGGCACACGATCATATTTTGTTGGCGGAGACCCAAGCTACCCCCATGATCACGGGTTCCTCAAAAGGGGCTGGAAGCAGGTCGAGTTTCAAAGTGCGGTTGGCCCGATCCTGAAGGCGGGTGGGCTTGGCTACAAAGACATGGGTCACTACACGTTCGTCGATGGCGACGGCAATGCCACACGCGCCGACTACACCTTTGCGTACCACAAGCTCGATGGACGGGTCCTGATCTCGCTGCACCACTCCTCTCTGACATGGTTCCCGCCCGTTGAGGAATGACCCGAACACACAGGGTTGCTAGCCCGTCTTTTCGCCGGATGATGGATAGGGCCAATACTGCACATCCGCGCCGATACACCACATTTTCCCAATGATTGCAAAGGGCTGCGGCGGCATATAGAATGCTTCGATGTTTAGCCATATTCGTCCACGCCTGGTGCAACTTGCATTCGCTTGTGCCGCAGCTCCCGCTGGGGCCTTGGCGGATTGCCCTGTCCCAAAGCCACCGTCTTTTTCGGAGGTGCCGCTCGCGGCACCTCCGGAAGCTCCGTCGTCCGACTTGAAACCATCGTTGCCTGAGTGCCTACGCGGACTGACCGCGCCCAACCAGGAAAGCTGCAGCGCAGCAGAGATTTCCGAATTCGCTGACGCGGTGGATGCCTATAACGCCGCACTTCAAGACTTCATCGCGGATGCTGACCGCTATGCGTCTGACAGCGTAGCCTTCGCAAATGCGGCGATCAAGCGCGCGAATGCTGCCCGGGATTACGCTGATGACGTGTTCGCTTTTGCCGAATGCGAAACAAGCGAAGTCAGGGCGCAGACAGAGTAGCGTCTTTCACGCATCACTTCAGTCTTGGGTTCAGCGCGTCGCGCAGCCAATCGCCAAGCAGGTTCACCGACAACGCCAACACCAGAAGCGTCACAGCCGGGAAGAGCAGAATCCACCATTCGCCAGAGAACAGGAAGCCCTGCCCAATCCGGATCAATGTGCCCAAGGACGGCTGGGTCGGCGGGGCACCGACACCCAGGAATGAAAGCGTGGCTTCCGCGATAATCGCCAAGGCCAGGGATATCGTCGCGATGACAAGAACTGGCGAAAGCACGTTGGGTAGGATATGACGCAGCATGATGGCTGGCCCCGTACGGCCGATCAGACGCGCCGCCTGAACGTATTCCTTGTTCTTCTCGACCAGCGTCGCCCCGCGTACGACACGGGCGAACTGCACCCAATCCGACAGGCCGATTGCAATGATCAGGACCCATATCGCCATCTGGTCGCGGTATTCAACAGGCGTGAACCCCTTGGCAATTCCGAAGATCAGCATCGCGACCAGAATCGCCGGAAAGGTCAGCTGTACGTCCGCGACCCGCATAATGATCGTCTCGGTCCAGCCACCGACATACCCTGCGACAAGCCCTAGAAGCACTCCCAGCACCATCGCAAACAGCACCGCCGCGAATCCGACGAAAAGCGAAATCCGCATGCCGTAAAGGATGGTCGAGAAGACGTCGCGGCCCTGGTCGTCGGTCCCAAGCCAGAACACATCGCCCGTAAACGCGTTCGGCGTCATTGGGGCAGAGAACCCGTTCATCAGGTTCAGAGAGGCGGGGTCAAACGGGTCGTAAGGCGCGATCAGGGGCGCAAAGATCGCGGACAAAACAAGAAGTACCGTGACCACAAACGAAACGACAGCAACGGGCGAGCGCTTGAACTTCCAATAGAGATCCGATGCCCGGAAACGTGCAAATGCCGAAAGATTCTGCGGCGGCGCGGCGGGACTGGTGTCGGTGACATCGGCCATTAGTGCGCGCCTCCTTTGTCCGCCCGAAGCCGCGGATCTATTGCGAAGTACAAGAGATCGACGACCAGGTTGATGCCAACAAACATAACCGAGATCAGCATAAGGTAGGCCGCCATAACAGGGATATCGACGAACTGGATCGCGTTGATGAACAGAAGCCCAACCCCCGGCCATTGAAAAACCGTCTCGGTGATAATCGCGAAAGCGATTATCGAGCCAAGCTGAAGCCCCGTAACTGTAATCACTGGAACCAGGGTATTCTTAAGTGCGTGGCGGAAATTCACCGAACGTTCGCGCAGGCCGCGCGCACGCGCGAAGCGAATATAATCCTGCCGCAGAACCTCCAGC
Source organism: Pseudomonadota bacterium (assembly GCA_038744785.1). Lineage (GTDB taxonomy): Bacteria > Pseudomonadota > Alphaproteobacteria > Rhodobacterales > Rhodobacteraceae > Ovoidimarina. The sequence goes on along the minus strand of JBCDLX010000020.1, from coordinate 71,587 downwards.
ATCTCGGAGCGCACCAGCCGCATGATCAATGTCATCTGATAGAGCCCCAGCGTGATCGCCGGAAGGATCAGGGCGCGTAACCCGCTTTCGGTTAAGAAACCCGTCGTCCACCATCCCAGATCGACGACCTCCCCGCGTCCAAAACTTGGAAGAAGGTCAAGTTCGACCGAGAAAATGTAGATCAGCAATATACCAATTAGAAATGTGGGCAGACTCACCCCAATAAGCGAGACAGTCATGATGACGTTCGATGCAATCCCATCCCGGCGGATTGCTGTAAAGACACCCAGCGCAATGCCGATACTGATTGCCAGGAACCCTGACACGGCCGCCAATTCAAGCGTCGCGGGCGCGCGTTCGGCAATAATCTCGGCGACCGGCCGACCCTGGCGATAGGACACGCCGAAGTTGCCCTGAAGCGCGCCTTCAAGGAAGCGGTAGTATTGGACCACAAACGGTTGATCGAGCCCAAGTTGGGTCCGTAGCCGTTCTATATCCTCCATTGTGCGCTCTTGTCCCAGCATGTTGTCGATCGGATCGCCGACGAAGCGGAACATCGAAAACGCAACTAGCCCCACGACCAGAAGAACGAGAAGCGACTGAAAGATCCGACGGATGATGAAAGCCAGCATTCAATGGTTGTGGGCCGCGCGCGCCGGGGGGTCAAGGGCCTTCCGATGTCAGGAAGGTTTCAATGCCACCACCATTGCAGCCGGAATCTCTACCCGCCAGCCGTCTCCATGCGCAAACTCGGCGCGCACTTTCGCTGCCATCGCCGCCTTGATGGCCGCCAGATTTTCCGACGGTTGGATGGACATCAGTTTGCCGCCGCGCGGGGCGCCCTTGTGAAAAATCTCGGCCAGCTCCTCGGGCGCGGTCAGATCCCAATGGCAGGGCACGACCTGATGCCGGGTCATGGCAAGTCCGGCCCCAACCAGCAGGTCCCTCGCGACGGTCTCGTTCGCAAAACGATGGAAATCAGGTTGATCCGGCATCTGTCGGGATGGATCGGCGTGCTGCACCACCGCTGGGTACAGAGTTGCGAAGGCCTGAGACCTGTCCGGACCGCACCAGGCAGTCATCGTGAAGGTCCCGCCGGGTTTCAAGATACGCGCTACTTCGGACAGGGCCTTCGGCTGATCGGGAATGTGCATTATCCCAAATGTGCAGGTCACCGCGTCAAAACTGTCCGCCGGAAACGGAAGGCTCTGCGCGTCGGCTTCAATGAAATCGACCTCAGGCAGCCGCGCTCGGGCGTGATCAAGCATCTGAGAGGAAAAATCCGCTCCGGCGACCGAGAAGCCGGCATCGTAAAGCGCCTTGGTTACGTTGCCCTGCCCGCAGCAAAGATCCAGCACGCTTGCGCCCTCGGGAATTGTCCGGACAACGGCGGGCACCGCCATGTCGCTGGCTCTGGCGAACCGCGTGACATACCCATCTGCAATTGCAGGATCTGTCCATCCCTCGCGCTCTAATGCTTCGAAACCATCATATCCCGACATCTTCAATCCCCCCTTGTCCAATGCGTACAGGATGACGGGTCGGCACGCGCCGGGTCAACGCCCGTGGGGCTCAACCCAGTCGATCAGCGGGCCCGCCGGAACGATACCCAGCGGATTTCGCAATTCGGACGGAGAGAAGTAACCCGCTTTGTAGATGTCAAAATCCACCGTGTCGGCAACCCCCGGGATGGCGTAGATGTCGCGCGCATAGGCCCAAAGCCTTGGATAGTCGGTCAACCGTCGAATGTTGCACTTGAAGGCGTAGTGATAGGCCACATCGAAGCGCGCAAGTGTCGGGAAAAGCCGCACGTCAGCCTCGGTAAATGTGTCCCCCACGAGCCACTGGTTCTCGGCCAGATGCCGCTCTATTCGATCCAGCGTTTCGAAGACATCGCGCACACCAGTGTCATAGGCATCCTGCGTCCGCGCAAACCCGGCCCGGTAGACCCCGTTGCTGACGTTTCGGTAGATCAGTGCGTTCCATTCGTCGATCTCGGCTTCCAATTCTGGTGGCGAAAGATCTGGACCGCCCGGAAACGCGCGCGCGATCATCCGCACGATATCGGCACTTTCGTTCGAAACTGCCGTTTCGGTTTCTCGGTCCCACAGAAGCGGCACCGTGATCCGTCCCGTGTAGGCTGGCGACACGCGCGCGTAGGCCTCATGAAGTGCACTGACACCCATCAGCGGGTCGCGATAGGGGCCATCTGCGTCAAAAACCCAGCCGTCTGGCGTTCGGCGCGGACGGGCGTAGGATATGGTGATCGGAAGTCGCTTCAGCGCGATCATCAACAGAACGCGGTGCGCCCATGGACAATTCCACGCAGCAAACAGATGGTAGCGCTCTGGTTCGGGCGTGTAAGGTCCTGTCTCGGTGATCCAGTTGCGGATGTTCGCGCGAGCGCGCTGAAACGTACCGCCGTCCTGCGTGTCAGGACCGGGGTCTTCGGTCAGGTACCGGCCGTCAATCATCAGCCCCATGGGCGCGTACTCCTTATCGATACCGAGATTCTGGGACGGAAAGCGCAGCGATCAAGTGTGCAGCTTGACGGCAATCGGCAAGTGACCTTGCGGACAGGCCTGCATCGCAGTGACCCCAAAACGCGAACGGCCCGCGAACCCGCGGGCCGTTGTGTCGGCATTTTACTCAAGGCAGATGATCAGTTCACCGTGACCCAGCGCAGAATGAAGAAGTTGTCGGGCCGTTGTGTCAGTTCGACGTTCGCGGCCGTGCCCCAGACAAGTGGCTGGACGTACATGGTGACATAGCCGTGTTCTTCCTGAAGAATCTTGGCGTACTCGTCGAGCATCGCCTGACGCTTCGGCTCGTCGATCTCGGACTGGATCATCGGCAGAAGCGCGTCGATCCGTTCGTTCGAGTAACCGCCGAAGTTCCAGGACCCCAGCTTCTTCTCTTCATTCGGGGTCGAGGCCAGGAAGCGCATGGGATGCTCGGCGTCGAACGTGCCTGGCGACCAACCTAAAAGGTACATGTCGAAATTGTCTGCGCGAAGTTCCGGCCAGTAGTTCTGGACAGGCATGGCATCAAGTTCGGCCGTAATGCCGATTTGGGCCAACATACCCACGACCGCCTGGCAAACCGCTTCGTCGTTAAGGTAGCGGTTGTTAGGGCACTTCAGACCAAAACCGAAACCGTCTGGATAACCGGCTTCCACCAAAAGCTCCTTGGCGCGTTCGGGATTGAACTCTGGCCGGGCTTCGTTCGCCGCCGAATATCCGCGCATCGCAGGGCTGACAAGCTGGCTCGCCGGTTCCGCATTGCCGCGCATGATCGTTTGCAGGATCGCCGGAACGTTGACCGCATGCGCCACGGCTGCGCGAACGCGCGCATCCTGAAACGGGTTCGGATCACCTGCGTTTGCGCCGTACTTCAACGACTCGTGGTCATGGGCAAAACCCAGCATAATGACCCGCGCTTCGATCCCCTGGATCACATTGACGCCGTCTGTCTCTGCCAGACGCGCAGCGTCTTGGATGGGAACCGGGTTGATCATGTCAATGTCGCCCGACAGAAGCGCCGCCACCGCCGTGGCCGGATTTTGAATTGGCGTAAACGTCGCTTGGGTGATGTTGTGTTCTGCTTCACCCCACCAGCCATCGAACGGTTCCAGCACGGTCTGAAGTCCGGGCTGGCGGTCGGTGACCCGGAAGGCGCCTGTGCCGTTTGCATTCAGCGTGGCGTAGTTGCCCTCTTCCTTGTTCGGTAGTCCGGCATCATTCGCGGACGCCCATCCCGAGTCCATAATCATCCAGTTTGCGATCGAGTCGGGGAAGATCGGGTTTGGGGCCGAGGTCATGATGTCGATTGTGAAATCGTCGACGACCTCTACACCGGACACCGGCGCAAACCAAGACCGTGTGTCTGACGACTCTGATGAGGCACGCTCGTAGGAAAACAGTACGTCCTCTGCCGTGAATTCAGCGCCATCATGGAACGTGACGCCCTCGCGCAACTTGAAACGCCAGCCTGCGCCATCTCCGATTGGTTCCCACGAGATCGCAAGCGCGGGCTCAACCGTCATGTCCTTGCCGCGGCGCACCAGCCCTTCGTAAACATTGTTCAAAAATCCGAGGACCGGCGCCGAGTTGACGGCATGCGGATCCATGGTTTGCGGATCAGTTGTGCCAGCCCAGCTGAATTCTTCTGCCGAAGCAGCGGGTGCAAGCATTGTTGTGGCCAGTAAGGCCGCGACGAGGCGGTTCATTGGGAACTCCCTGTTTTGTGCTTTTCTTTGCTTGAGGGTGTGGCAGGCGGTCACGGACCTGTCCAGCAATATCACCGGTTCGTGAAGTCCTCGAACGATGCGTGTCACAACGAAAAAGGGCCGCGCACCAGCGCGGCCCCTGTCCCTCAAGCTGACCTTTAGGTCAGTTCTTGGCGTAATACTCGACGACGAGATTTGGCTCCATCATTACAGGATAAGGCACATCGCCCAACCCCGGTGTACGCACGAAGGTTGCGGTCATCTTGGAGTGGTCTGCCTCAATGTAATCCGGAACGTCGCGTTCGGCGAGGCCCGCGGCCTCCAGCACGATGGCAAGCTGCTTGGAACGATCGCGCACTTCGACCACATCACCTTCCTTCACGCGGTAGGACGGAATGTTCACGCGCTTGCCGTTGACCTTGACATGGCCGTGGTTCACGAACTGGCGCGCGGCAAACATCGTAGGCACGAATTTTGCGCGGTACACGACAGCGTCAAGGCGCCGTTCCAGAAGACCGATAAGGTTTTCGCCGGTGTCGCCTTTCACCCGCGCGGCTTCTGCATAGATGCGCTTAAACTGCTTCTCGGTCAGGTCGCCGTAATAACCCTTCAGCTTCTGCTTGGCGCGCAGCTGGATGCCGAAATCCGAAAGCTTGCCCTTGCGGCGCTGGCCGTGCTGGCCGGGTCCGTATTCACGGCGGTTGACGGGAGATTTTGGGCGGCCCCAGATGTTTTCGCCCATCCGGCGGTCGATTTTGTACTTGGCAGACGTGCGTTTGGTCACGGCTGATCTCCTTCGCTGATCGCCGCAGGGTCGCGGCTATGAAGGGCGTTGTCCTTTGGGATAGACCCTGACAGGCGTCCCCTTGCGGGGGCCACCAACACCAATGAAGCGGCGCTTATACGCCGGAATCTCGGACTGTCAATGCGTGAATAGACCTTCGTGGCGCAGGATCGCGGCTTCTGAGCGCGTTAGCTCGCGCCGGGCCGGTTCGCCATAGCATGTCGGATCCTGGTCTATGCCCGGGACTATTTGTGTAAGCCGAGACCGTTGGTCCGGTGTGACCGTGTCAAGATCAGTTGATGCGGGGTGGAAACTCTCGGTTTCAACGCCGTTGGCCCAAACTACGTGATGGCGCGGCAAAAGCAGGTGCACATACTCCACGTCGCGCAACGTGTGGTCGCGCGCAATCGTGCGATCGTTCAAAAGGTCATCGGCCGCGACAAGGACCTCGTCGGTATTAAATAGCGATTGCGCGACTTCGCCGCGGACCAGAACCCTGTGGCGCGGCGAAACCAGCAAATCGTCTTCCGGATCGCCATTGCCCAGCGCGGCCGCGCGAATACGGATCGGCCGCAACTCTGGCATTGCATAAAGCCGCGCCCCCGACATCCGTCGCCGACCGATCCAGACGATCTCTTGCGCCCCCCCATCGCGCGTGTCGATGCGGTCGCCCTCTGCGAGCTCCTCAACCAGGCACTCACCTTCCGGAGTGCGAAGCTTGGTCCCGGGCGTGAAACAGATAACCCCAGTCGGCATCTCGGTCACGCGGTTGAACGTTCCGCCCATATCGGGGGCCCGGACAACCCACAGTTCTGTGCCCTGCGGCGGCAGCGACCCGGTAAACACAAGAAGCGGTCGTGCGACCTCGGCAACTTCCAAAAGATATGCCGTCCAGACCCGGCGACCGTCGGTCACCGTGAACGCGTCACCTACCGTGGCGTCCTCAAAACCTGCACCCGTCCGTGCGCGAACCGGCGGCACAGCCCGGCCCAGAAGCCGCCTTGCGGCCGCAGAGGCACGCGCCCTTACCGCGTCGCCGCCAAGCGGTGCGCCTAGTGTCAATACGTCGTCGGGGCCGTCAACCCGCACCGCGCGCCCACGCCAACACCACGCAACGCCAGCTTCAAGCGCGGCAGGGGGTGCCGCCCGCAACCCGTCGATTTCGGTCTGCGTCCATGAAATCACAAACGTGCCTAGAGAGCCCGCCCGCATCTGACTGATTTGCCTGCCGCCATTATCTTTTGTTGTTGCGACACTATCACCTTGGCAATTCGGTGTGAATCCCCGGATGCAAAAAAGTTAAAGAAAGGTTTACATTTGGGCGGAGGATCGCGCGTGGATGCGATCTATCCGCATTTTGAGTACCCGCAGCTTAGGCAGGTCTCGCATCCCTCGATCATCGCAATGTCATAGCTCCCGCAGGCGGGACATGCGCGCCCGGGGCTTCCAGCGAGGTTTACCACTTCAGCACGTGGGTCGGATTTCAATCCAAGGCCTTCGCCCTCAAGGAACCCGATCGCGATCATGTGACGTTCGATCACGCCGCCAATGGCGGCTAGGATCGACGGAATGTACTTGCCGTCCATCCACGCGCCACCGCGAGGATCGAACACCGCCTTTAGCTCTTCCACAACAAATGACACATCCCCGCCACGACGAAACACAGCCGAAATCATGCGCGTCAGCGCAACCGTCCACGCGAAGTGTTCCATGTTCTTTGAGTTTATGAATATTTCAAACGGCCGACGGTGCCCGCCCACCACAATATCGTTCAGCGTGATGTAGATCGCATGACCCGAGTCAGGCCATTTCAACTTGTAGGTTTGTCCTTCTAACGCCTGCGGGCGGTCCAACGGCTCTGAAATATAGACAACATCGCCATGGGGCGTCGCGGGGTCGGCCACGCTGCGTGAAACCACCTCGGGGGCGGCGGGCGTGGCGTCTTGAGTATTCTTGCCAGGATGAAGCGGGCCGTCGCCCTCGGCAAAGAGAAGCCAGCGCGAGGTGACGCCCAGCGCCTCTGCCACCGCGCGGGCGTCGCGGTTGGTGGGTTTCTTGCCCGCGTCCCAAGATGCGATCCGGTCCGGATCGACCCCTGCTTTCTCCGCGAGCGTCGGGATGTCGTCTATGCCGACCGCTGCCGCAGCCGCCTCGATCCGGGCTGCGATTGTGTCGGGAGGTGCTCCTGCGCCATCCAAAGCAAGGAACTCTTCTAGACCCATACCAAACGCTCTTGCAACGCGAACCGCGTTTTCGCTGCTTGTTTCGCCAGAACGCTGCAAAACTTTCTTAAGTGCCTCGTAAGAAACGCCGGACTGCTCAGCGATTTCCCGGAGCGTGCGATCTGTTTCTTCAAGCCTTCTTCGTAAGGCGTCTGCGAAACCTTTCGCTTGAGCTTCCTCCGCATTACCGGATCCATCGGCCGCGACACTCAGAATCGAACCGGTGACCTCGTTCGGACGGTAGGTGGTGCAGCCTTTGCAGCCACTTTCATAGGCCTGCAGATAAACGTCCTTGAACGCCTCGAATGAGATATCCTCGGGCACGTTGATTGTCTTGGAGATCGACGAATCCACCCACTTTTGCGCCGCGGCCTGCATCCGGACATGCTCCGCGGGCGTCAATTCCTGCGCATTGACAAAGTGCTCAGGAAACGGCGCATCGCCGTTCAACTCGCGCCAAAGGCGCACGGCGTAGTCGACAACCTCTTCCTCGGTTCGGGTTCCGTCTTTCTGCAAAACCTTTCGCGTATAGGCATAGGCGAAGACCGGTTCGATCCCAGACGACACGTTCCCGGCGTAAAGGCTAATCGTGCCGGTCGGAGCGATCGAGGTCAGAAGCGCGTTTCGAATGCCGTTTTCGGAGATTGCGTCGCGCACATCGGCGTCCATGTCGGCGAGCGCGCCGCTTGCAAGGAACGCATCCCGATCAAAAAGGGGAAAGGCGCCTTTCTCGACCGCGATTTCAGAGGATGCGAGATAGGCCGCACGCGCCAGACGCTTAAGCCAGCGACCGGTGAGTTCGGCTGCAGCCTCGCTGCCGTATCGGGCGCCAATCATCAAAAGCGCATCCGCGAGCCCGGTAACACCCAGACCGATCCGCCGCTTTGCCTGCGCCTCTTCGTCCTGCTGAAGTAAGGGGAATTTCGAGGCATCGACGACATTGTCCATCATCCGCACCGCAGTGGCGACCAATGCGTCCAAGGCGTCTTCGTCGAGCGCCGCATGGTCTGTAAACGGGTCTTTCACCAAACGTGCAAGGTTCACAGATCCGAGCAGGCAGGCCCCATAAGGTGGCAAAGGCTGCTCGCCGCAGGGATTTGTAGCCGCAATCGTTTCGGCATAGGCAAGATTGTTCATCGCGTTGATGCGATCGATAAAGATCACACCCGGTTCGGCATAGTCATAGGTTGCCCGCATAATGCGGTTCCAAAGATCACGCGCATCCGTGGTGCGATAAACCGTGCCCTCGAACGTAAGATCCCACGGCGCACCGGTTTTCACCGCCTCCATGAACGCATCTGTCACCAGAACGGACATATTAAAGTTCCTTAGCCGCGCGGGGTCCGATTTCGCGGCGATGAAATCTTCGATATCGGGGTGATCGCATCGAAGGGTCGCCATCATCGCGCCGCGGCGGGACCCAGCCGACATGATTGTCCGGCACATCGCGTCCCAAACGTCCATGAAGCTAAGCGGACCGGATGCATCGGCAGCCACACCGGAAACAGGCGCGCCCTTGGGTCGGATTGTCGAAAAATCGTACCCGATGCCGCCACCCTGCTGCATCGTCAGGGCCGCCTCCTTAAGGCCCTCAAAAATGCCCGACATCGAATCCGGGATCGTCCCCATGACAAAGCAATTGAACAGTGTCACATTCCGGTCGGTACCTGCCCCCGCGGTCACGCGGCCCGCCGGGAGAAACTGGAAATCTTCGAGCGCCGCATAAAACCGGTCTTCCCAGGCCGAGGGCTCGCTTTCCACGGCGGCAAGCGCCTTCGCCACCCGGCGCCACGTATCTTCAACACTTATGTCGACCGGCGTGCCGTCGGCTTCTTTCAGCCGGTACTTCATATCCCAGATGGCCTGGGCGATCGGGGCGGCAAAGCGTGACATCGGCAAATCCCTTGGCGCGTGAGAGAGATCAAGATAGGCGGTATGTCCCGAGAAATCCACAACTGCTTGCAGGTTTGGCACGATGGCCTACCATATGCGGCGTCGGGTGTGGGCGAATCTGTGGATAAACACGTCAATCTTCTAAAACTCTGCGTTGGAGCGGAAACCGTGCAGGACCTGTTGGATTGGCAGGCAAGTGTGCGGGCCAAGGGTCCGGACGGCTTGCCGCGCCATGTGACGCGGATGTGGCCAAAGCGGTCTGACGAGATCCTGAACGGCGGATCCCTTTACTGGGTATTCAAAGGGGTCATCCTTGCACGCCAACGCATCCTCCGGCTTGACGAAGTGGACAAGGGCGACGGGATTTCGCGGTGTGGTCTGGTGCTTGACCCTGACGTTGTGCGAACCGAGGCGATCCCGAAGCGACCGTTTCAGGGGTGGCGGTACCTTTCGCGCGACGACGCGCCACGCGATCTTCCGAAGGGTCGGCATGCCGATAACCAGAACCTGCCGCCAAGACTGCTTGCCGCGCTGGCAGAAATCGGCGTCCGCTGATCGAAATCGCGGTCGAATGTGAACGGGTTCACACTCAAACACCCTGACGCCACGATTTCGCCACAGTAGCGCCCGAATGTCGCCGAATTTGCGCCGCACGGTCGCTGCAATGTGCTTATTGCGGCGTGTTTTTGCCGCAATTTAAAGAGTTTGTGAGGTGTGTGATGGCTTGGCACAATCTTCCTTCCGTGAATCTTTGCGCGGCGCCGCGCAGGACCAAAGTCAATGCACGAAGCCAATGGCGCGCGTATCTAACGTCCGAAGAGGGCGCAGTGACTGTCGACTACTTGGTCCTGTCCGCAGCGATCGTCATTCTCGCCGCAGTGGTCGGCACCAACGTCCAGAGTTCTGCAACGGTCACATCCGCGTCCATTGCATCGGAAATCGCCGGTACCAATGTCCTGCCGCTCGACGAGCCGGATGCACAAACCGAGGCACCGACCGACGCGCCGCCAGATCAGATCGAAGCCAGCGATACAATAACTGCTGATCCCGTTCCGACGGTGAGCGAGAAAAAGAAGAAAAAAAAGGACAAGAAGAAGAAGAAGAAAAAGAGGAAGAAAGAGAAAAAAAAGCAGAAGAAGAAGGCCGCCAAGTCGAACAAAAAGACGTAATCTTGCAATAGTGAAGTATTTGGACAGCTCCGGGTGCTAATCCCTTCGCGAGGTCCGCACGCTTCCTGGCAAGGACACCTCAAGAAGCTCGATATCTACCGACGGCTCAGCATAGAGCGTCGGGAAGCCTGGCGGGATAACAAAAGCGTCGCCCGGACCCAGGCTGTGAGGGTCCTTCCCCTCACCATGCAGGGTCATTCTCCCCTCCATAACGAACGTAAAAAGAATGTCCGCGTCGTGCGTTGTCCAACGTGTCGGGCCGTCGCCAAGGCGCAGAACATGAACGCCAGCAACGTTTTCTGTATGTGCCGCAATTGTTGTGTCACGTCTGATAAAACCGTCCAGACGATGCGCGGTCCAAACGGCATCCTCGGACCTGTGATGGACAAACTTCTGTCCCTTGAAACGCCGTTCAGGGTCTAGGTGCGCGTTGGGCAGCACCATATCGTGGTCTATCGTAGTGACATGTTCGGCCGGAACGCCAATTTCAATCACCTCGATATTATCAGAAGCAAACAAGACGCGGTGCCGGATTTCTGGCGGTTGGATAACGCAGTTGCCCGCTTCCAGCCGGAAAGGTGGACCTTGGTCTTCATAAACAAGGTCAACCCAGCCTCGGTAGCAAAAGATCAACTGAAATCCGACCGTATGATAATGCACCACGTCGGGAACAGGGCCGCCGTCGGGGATTCGGATATGACTGGCGATGATCGATCCGCCCAGCCGGGTTGGGATCAGGTCGCGATAGTGCATCCCTGCCCGCCCGATAATCCAAGGGGCCTGGTCGGCCAAACGGCGCACCACGAACGCGTGTTCCGTTTCGGGAAGGTGGAATGGCGGGTTAAGCGGGTGAACCTCGACCCGCGTGCCGTTAGGGGCGATCAACGGAGCCTCGGGAAACGCAGACGGATCATCTGTCAGTAGCCGGACCACACCCGGCGCCGTTTCGGCTGCCACGTCGATCCGAAGCCGCAGCCCATGCCCCGAGAATACTGCGACCTGTGGGTTGTCCGCCGGGTAGATCGTATCCATCCGGAACCCCAACTTCTTGGTCCAGAACCGGATGTCTTCTGCAAGATCTGCAGTGGGCAGCAGGATTTCAGCGCGCGTCTCTGTCATGGGGCACGACGTTGCAGCCTGCGTCGACTTTGGCAAGCTAATCCAGCATCAGCCAGAAACCGCGCGGAAGAGGAGTTGATCCTCTCGCCCCCGCGGCGCATTGTGTCGAGGGCTCTGCTATCGCGTTCGCCCCAGCGGACTGCGAAAAATAGTTTAACGTTAAACAATGCGATCTCTTGGGGAGGGACCAGATCTTGAAAGACGCCTCACAGGACGCGCTGCGCGCCGCCGCGCTTGATTACCACGCAGCCCCCCGGCCCGGAAAACTAGAGATCCGTGCGACCAAACCCTTGGCCAACGGGCGCGATCTGGCCCGTGCCTATAGCCCCGGAGTTGCCGAAGCGTCCAAAGAGATCCATGCAAACCCTGCGACGGCCCGCGATTATACTGCACGTGGGAACCTGGTGGCGGTCGTGTCGAACGGCACAGCCGTCTTGGGATTGGGAAACATCGGCGCGTTGGCCTCGAAACCGGTCATGGAAGGCAAGGCCGTTCTGTTCAAGAAGTTCGCTAATATCGATTGCTTCGATATCGAGCTTGACCAGGCCGACCCGGAGAAGCTGGCCGATATTATCTGCGCGCTTGAACCGACCTTCGGCGCGATTAATCTCGAAGACATCAAGGCACCCGACTGCTTTATTGTCGAACGCCTCTGCCGGGACCGCATGAATATCCCGGTGTTCCACGACGATCAGCACGGAACGGCCATAGTAGTTGGTGCGGCCGCGACAAATGCGCTGCAGGTGGCGGGCAAGACGTTTGCCGATATCAAAGTTGTATCCACCGGCGGCGGTGCCGCGGGCATTGCTTGCCTGGATATGCTTCTGAAGCTTGGCGTAAAGCGTGCAAACGTCTGGCTTTGTGATTTACAAGGACTGGTCCACGAAGGGCGCGAAGCGGACATGACCCCGCAAAAGGCCGCCTATGCGCAGCCGGGCGGCCCGCGCACGCTGGGCGACGTGATTGATGGCGCGGATTTGTTCCTTGGGCTATCCGGCCCCGGCGTCCTGACCGCGGACATGGTGGGCCGTATGTCCAGCACTCCGATCATTTTTGCGCTGGCGAACCCGTCACCCGAAATCATGCCGGACGCCGCCCGCGCTGTGGCGCCGGACGCCATAATCGCGACTGGCCGGTCAGATTTCCCCAATCAGGTCAACAACGTCCTGTGTTTCCCATTCATCTTCCGTGGCGCGCTGGATGTCGGCGCAACCACGATCAACGACCAAATGAAGCTTGCGTGCATCGAGGGTATTGCTGCACTTGCCCGCGCAACAACAAGCGCCGAAGCCGCAGCAGCCTATTCGGGCGAACAGATGACCTTTGGTGCGGATTACGTCATTCCGAAACCGTTCGATCCGCGCCTGATGGGCGTGGTCGCAGGGGCGGTTGCGCAGGCGGCGATGGACACAGGCGTGGCTCAGCGACCGATTGAGGACATGAAAGCCTACAAGCAGCTGCTGGATGGATCGGTCTTTAAGTCGGCTCTGATCATGCGGCCTGTTTTCGAGGCCGCTGCGACCGCCACTCGGAAGATCGTCTTTACCGAGGGGGAAGATGACCGTGTCTTGCGCGCCGCCAATGCGATGATCGAGGATACGACCGACCGCCCGATCTTGATCGGACGCCCCGAAGTGGTGGACCGTCGCTGCGAGCGGTTGGGCATCCCAATCCGGCCCGGCACTGATTTCGACATCGTAAATCCCGAGAACGATCCGCGTTACCGCGATTATTGGACGACGTACCACGAACTGATGGCCCGGCGCGGCGTGACCCCCGACCTCGCCCGGGCGATCATGCGCACAAACACCACGGCAATCGGCGCAGTTATGGTGCATCGCGAAGAAGCCGATAGCATGATCTGCGGCACATTTGGCCAATATCTTTGGCACCTGAACTATGTGCGGCAGGTCCTGGAAACCGGAAAACTGTCGCCGATTGCGGCGCTGTCTCTGATGATCATGCCTGACGGCCCCTTGTTCATTGCCGATACGCAGGTGAACCCGGAACCCACGCCCGAACAGGTGGCCGAAACCGTCATGGCATCCGCACGTCATGTGGGCCGGTTTGGGCTGACGCCGAAGATCGCGCTTTGCTGCCATTCGCAGTTTGGAAACCTCGATTGTGGCACAGGGCGCAAGATGCGGACCGCGCTTGAAATCCTCGATGCCGCCCCGCGGGACTTCGAGTATGAAGGCGAGATGCATGCAGACAGCGCGCTTGACCCAGAGTTGCGCGCCCGAAGCTTCCCCGGCGGGCGGCTCGATGGGCCAGCGAATGTCTTGATCTTCGCCAACTCGGATGCAGCCTCGGGCGTCCGCAACATTCTGAAGATGCGTGCACAAGGTCTCGAGGTCGGGCCGATCCTGATGGGCATGGGAAACCGTGCGCACATTGTAACGCCGTCGATTACCGCGCGCGGGCTACTGAACATCTCGGCACTCGCCGGAACCCCGGTTGCGCATTACGGCTAAGGCAGCGGCGCACGTCCCGCTGAGACATTCGAATATTGACTTGGGTCAGGGAAACCTTTCGATCTTTTGGCGATCGAAGGGGAAGTGCCGCTTGCGGGTCAGGTCCGCTGCAGCGAAAGATAAGGCTAAAGCCGGAGGAATGCGCGATATGGGGTACAAAGACGTTTACGATGCATGGACATCTGATCCGGATGCGTTTTGGATGGAGGCCGCCCGCGGCATCGACTGGGTTAAACCACCGTCCAAAGCCCTCTATGCCGATAACGCGCCGCTCTATGAATGGTTCGTCGATGCCGAGGTTAACACCTGCTGGAACGCCGTCGACCGGCATGTGGAAGCGGGCCATGGCGACCGGTTGGCGATCATCCACGATAGCCCGATCACGGGGACCGTCAGCAAGATCACCTATGGCGAGCTGAAGGATCGGGTTGCCCGCCTTGCCGGCGCACTTCGCGCGAAGGGGATCGAAAAGGGCGACCGGGTGATCATCTATATGCCCATGGTCCCCGAAGCGATCGAGGCGATGCTGGCCTGCGCACGGCTTGGCGCCATCCACTCTGTGGTCTTCGGCGGGTTCGCCGCGCATGAACTTGCCGTCCGGATCGACGACGCCACACCGAAAGCGATCATTGCGGCGTCCTGCGGTCTCGAACCGGGGCGTGTCGTGCAGTACAAACCGCTTCTTGACAGCGCCATTGAGCAGGCCAGCCACAAGCCCGACTTCTGCGTGATCTTCCAGCGCGAACAGGAAACCGCAGAGCTGGCAGCCGACCGCGATGTGGATTGGCACGGATTTCAGGCTGACATTGAGCCTGCCGACTGCGTGCCGGTCGCCGGCAATCATCCGGCCTACATCCTTTATACCTCCGGCACGACCGGCCAGCCCAAAGGGGTCGTCCGACCCACAGGTGGGCATCTCGTCGCGCTAAATTGGACGATGAGAAATTTGTATAGCGTGGAGCCCGGCGATGTGTACTGGGCGGCGTCGGATGTGGGCTGGGTCGTAGGGCATTCCTACATCTGCTATGCCCCATTGATCTATGGCTGTACGACTATCATTTTCGAAGGAAAGCCTGTCGGCACACCAGATGCGGGCACCTTCTGGAGGGTAATCCAGGACCACGACGTGAAAGTCCTATTCACCGCGCCCACGGCGTTCCGCGCAATCAAGCGCGAGGATCCGGAAGGCGCGCTGGTGAGAGACTACGATCTGTCATCCCTGCAATCACTGTGGCTCGCGGGCGAGCGCGCAGACCCCGACACGATCCATTGGGCGGCGGACAAGCTGGGCGTACCGGTGATCGACCACTGGTGGCAAACCGAAACCGGGTATGCAATCGCGGCGAACCCGCTTGGTATCGAGTCGCTACCTGTTAAAGTCGGGTCTCCCGCGGTACCGATGCCCGGCTGGAACGTGCAAATCCTGGGCGAAGACGGCCACCCGGTGCCCACCGGAACGCTTGGCGCAATTGCCGTGAAGCTTCCATTGCCCCCCGGCACATTGCCGACGCTTTGGAACGCCGAAGCGCGATTCAGGAAGAGCTATCTCGAGCACTTCCCCGGCTACTATGAGACTGGCGATGCAGGCTACATCGACGAAGACGGCTACCTTTATATCATGGCGCGCACCGACGACGTGATCAACGTTGCCGGTCACCGCCTCTCGACCGGCGCGATGGAAGAGGTGCTGGCGGCCCACCCGGATGTCGCGGAATGCGCCGTAATCGGCGTGACCGATGCCCTAAAGGGGCAATTGCCGATGGGGTTTTTGTGCCTGAACGCTGGATGCACCCGCGAACCAGGCGAGATCACCGACGAAGTCGTGCAACTGGTACGTGACCAGATCGGACCTGTGGCAGCGTTCAAGCTCGCTATGGTCGTAGACCGCCTGCCAAAGACACGATCCGGCAAGATCTTGCGTGGAACGATGGTCAAAATTGCAGACGGCGAAGGGTTCAAGATGCCCGCGACAATCGACGACCCGGCAATTCTGGACGAAATTCGCGACGCGCTTAAGGCGATGGGCTACGCGAAACCGGCAGAGGCCCACTGAGATTTCTTGCCTCCGGCGGGAGTATTTCAACCAGGATGAAGGCCCCCCGCCTTTTCCAGCCCGGGGCGGCGGGGTCAAACGAATTGCTCGCGGATCAACCGTTCCTCCAGCCCATGGCCCGGGTCGAACAGGATCCGGTGGCAGACGCGCGGCTCGCTTTGCACCTCGACCCACACGACGTCGCGCACCGATCGTCCATCACCTTCGGCCATGACTGGCCGTTTGCCGGGGTTAAGCACTTCGAAAGCGACGGTCGCTGTTTTTGGCAGAATTGCACCGCGCCATCGGCGCGGGCGGAAAGCGGCGACCGCCGTAACAGCCAGCACTTCAGAGCCGATGGGAAGGATCGGGCCATGGGCCGAATAGTTGTACGCGGTCGATCCGGCAGGCGTCGACACAAGGCAACCGTCGCACACAAGCTCTTGCATCCGGATCCGCCCGTCGACGTGAAGGCACAGCTTCGTCGCCTGTGGACCCTGCCGCAATAAGGAAACCTCGTTGATTGCCAAAAGTTCGTGCACATCCCCTGACGTTGTGCGCGCCGTCATCGACAAGGGATTGATCACCTCCTCTTCTGCGGCACGCAGCCGTGTGATCAAATCGTCCTCGCCGAACTCGTTCATCAAAAACCCGATGGTGCCGCAGTTCATTCCATAGACAGGTGCGTCCAGCCCTTCGGTTCCATGAAGCGTTTCAAGCATGAAGCCGTCTCCGCCCAGGGCCACAATAACGTCGGCGTCCTCGGGCGCGCTGTCGCCATGGGCATCGATGAGCCGCGCCTGTGCGTCGCGTGCGACGGGGGTATCGCTGGCCAGGAAGGCAATTCTCTCGATCAGGCGCATATCCCCTCCTGGCCGGTCGCACTTGCCAAGTCTTCGCGCGTGCGCCGTTGAAAGACAAGCGCCGCTCTTGCTCATCGCTGCGTCGCATCTTCTCTTTTTTACCGGCCATAATGCCGGTATGTAGCCGCCGACCCGCACGCTATTGGAGTTTGACCCATGAATGCGCCCCACCGCGACACCGGCTTCTTCACCGAAGCGCTTTCGACGCGCGACAGCGCGCTTTTTGATGCGATTGAGAAAGAGCATCGCCGCCAGCAGGACGAGATCGAACTGATTGCCTCGGAAAACATTGTGTCTGCGGCAGTGCGCGAGGCGCAAGGGTCAGTCATGACCAACAAATATGCCGAAGGCTATCCAGGGCGTCGGTACTATGGCGGTTGCCAGTATGTCGATATGGCAGAAGAGCTGGCGATTGACCGGGCGAAAACCCTGTTTGGATGTGGCTATGCAAACGTCCAGCCAAACTCTGGCAGTCAGGCCAATCAGGGCGTGTTCCAGGCGCTCTTGCAACCCGGCGACACGATCCTGGGTATGAGCCTTGATGCAGGCGGCCACCTAACCCACGGAGCGCGCCCGAACCAGTCTGGCAAGTGGTTCAACGCGATCCAGTATGGCGTCCGCGAAGATACGCTGGATGTCGATTACGATCAGATCGCGGCGCTGGCCGCGGAACATCAGCCAAAGATGATCATCGCGGGCGGATCGGCCATTCCGCGCCAGCTTGATTTCGCGAAGTTTCGCGAGATCGCCGACAGCGTCGGGGCCTATGTGCTGGCCGACATTGCGCATTACGCGGGATTGATCGCGGCGGACGAATACCCGTCACCCTTCCCGCATGTGAATGTCGCGACCACAACCACGCACAAGACACTGCGCGGGCCGCGTGGCGGAATGATCCTGACGAACGATGAAACCATTGCAAAGAAGGTGAACTCTGCAATCTTCCCCGGCATCCAGGGTGGTCCGCTGATGCATGTGATCGCGGCCAAAGCGGTGGCATTCGGCGAAGCTTTGCGGCCGGAGTTCAAGACGTATCAGAAACAGGTGATTGCAAACGCCAAGGCCCTGGCCGATCAGCTGACCAAGGGCGGGCTCGACATCGTCACCGGTGGCACCGACAGCCATCTTATGCTCGTTGATCTCCGCCCTAAGGATGTAAAAGGCAACATGACGGAAAAGGCACTTGGACGCGCGCATATCACCGTGAACAAAAATGGCATTCCGTTCGACACCGAAAAGCCGACGATCACCAGCGGCATCCGTCTGGGCACCCCGGCAGGTACTACGCGCGGGTTCGGCGAACCGGAGTTCCGGCAAATCGGCGACTGGATTGTCCG
Source organism: Pseudomonadota bacterium (assembly GCA_038744785.1). Taxonomy (GTDB): domain Bacteria; phylum Pseudomonadota; class Alphaproteobacteria; order Rhodobacterales; family Rhodobacteraceae; genus Ovoidimarina. The sequence continues at coordinate 53,466 of JBCDLX010000020.1, read as the reverse complement.
CGTTACCGATGGTCTCGCGGCAAATGGTGAAGACGCCAATGGAGAGGTCGAAGCGGTGGTGAGGGCCGAAGTGCTGTCGCTTTGCGGGCGCTTCCCGATCTATCCCAACGGCTGATTCCTTGGCGGCGACCGCTTAGGCCGCGATGGCACTAAAGCTAAATACCGTTCTTTCGGAAACTCCGAACACCAAAGGCGATCTCTTGATCGCCCATGGTCTTTACGGCTCTGCACGGAACTGGGGCGTCATTGCCAAGCGCCTGTCGGACAGGTTCCGCGTCGTCGCGGTCGATATGCGAAATCACGGCGAGAGCCCCTGGTCTGACACCCAAAGCTACGCCGATATGGCAAGCGATCTGGATACAACCCTGGACCGCCCCGCCGATGTTGTCGGGCATTCGATGGGCGGGAAGGCAGCGATGGTGTTTGCCCTGTCCCATCCGGAGAAGGTCAGTCGGTTGATCGTGGCCGACATCGCGCCCGTGGGCTACGATCACACACAGATCCAGTACATCGAGGCAATGCGCCAGGTGGAGCTGAGTGCCGTGCGGACCCGCGGCGATGCAGACCGACAGCTTGTGGCGCATGTGCCCGATGCCGGCATTCGAGCGTTCCTACTTCAATCCCTCGATGTCCGGGCGCAGCGATGGCGCCTGAACCTTGATACGCTTGCCAGAGAAATGGATGCGATCATCGGCTTCCCCGAGATCGACGGTCAATTTGACGGCCCGACGCTATTCCTCTCGGGGACAGAAAGCGACTACGTGCGTCCGGAACATCGCGACCGGATCAAGCGCCTGTTCCCGGCCGCCCGTTTTGCAAGGATCCCCGGCGCGGGTCATTGGCTGCATGCCGAGAAGCCACGAGAATTCGTGGCGGCAGTCAGGGCGTTCCTGTCCTAGGGCCGCACGGTTGCCTTTGAATTCGTTAACCCCCGCCGCCTTAGCTTGCATTCTGCAATCGCCCGCATGTCAGGAGCCGCAGATGGCCGAACGCATTCCCGTCACAAACCTTCGCCGCTGCCTGGCCCGGGCTCTCGATCATCTATGCCGGAACGAGGGCTGGGTGATCGTTACGCGCTATGGTGAGGCTGCCGGTGCCCTTGTGTCGCTGGCGTTTCTGCAACGGGCGCTTGATGCCTCATACGCGGGCGAAGAGGCGCCAGAAGCCAAGAGTGCCATTCGCGCGCAGCTTGGGGAACCGTCTAATCAGGGCACGCCTTCTGGCAGCAACGCGTCCGACCCGCGTCTGGATGCTGATGAGCTGTTGAACCGGATCGACCGGACACGACATCAGATCGGATTGCCACCCTTGGACGGGTAACAGCGCAGACATGCCACTTATGGACATTTCTGCAACATCGACCGCGACATGTAGTTGATCTGTCAGATAGTCCTGTGTATGGGTGACCGCACAGGTGCATGAGACGCGGTATGCATCAGCTGACGCTGACGGCGGGGCTCGGGGCTATGAAGGCAGCCGGGCCCCGCTTTGCGTTCTGGGGTCGCCGTCAAATTGGGACCCAGCCACAGGAAAAGGCGTCAGGTGCTAAAAGACGCGGTCTTTTGCATGCATCCTTGCGGACACGGCCTGACGCCTTCCTGAGCCGTCCTACCAATATCAGCCAAAGCTGAATTGGAACTCGGACCCAGTTGCGGGAGCCCTCTCGAACTTCCGCCACCGCTCGTCACCCTTGCGGGTACCTTGCGGCCCTGCCGACCGGCCCGAAGGACGCCCGACAGATGCTGCACCGAACGTCGCCGCCCGCCGCAGCCCCTGCGCCTGGTGTTGCCACCGCTTGCAAGGTTGCCCCCGCCCGAATGCTGGCATCCGGCCCGAGGCCCCGTTCGGCGTGCTGCCACACCGCCCGGTTGCCTTGTCGTTCCCGAAGGTCCGACTTGGCCCACGGCAACCAAAGCTTCGGTCAAACCAACTTGAACCCGAAGGCCCCCGTTGTCTTGTCCGCCGCCCGGACCCCTTTGCGATCCCAAGCCGGGCTCATGTCCCGTCTTGGCGTCGCGCAGATGCCCCTGGCTGTCCGCGTCCCGCTCTGGTGACTTGCGTCTCCGTCGCGATGGTTAGACCGTCACATTCATGCTGCCCCGGCGCAAGAAAAAAGCACTGCAGCATCAAATTTTCCTGGGGACAACATGTTGATATAGCTTGGGGATTTCCTGTGGATAACACGATTCCTTATGACTTGCCCAAGGATTGCGGCGGTACAATTCGAAACGCCCGGGGTCCTGCGATTTTCACATGTTTCTGCGGGTGCAAACACCGCGTTTACCCAGCAATGTGTCGACCCGACCAGAATCACCAAGCGGTAAGTCACGAGAAAGGGTGGTATGATCGTCGGGTCAGGTGGCGCTTACCGCATCCGCTTCCGCCGTCGGCGGGCCAGAAGCCTCAGATAGCGGTCGCGGTTGGGGCAGAAGGCGGGCGGGCCGGCGAAAGTGTCGCCCAGTTCCAGCCACGCCGCGCAGGGGCGGGCGTGATCGCAGGTCGTGCAGGTGATCAGGGTCTGGCGCAGGATTTCCTGGGTATCTTTGTCGGGCCGCGCAGGCAGCGCCACGCCCAGGGCCTTCATGGCCCGGCGCCGGAGCGACAGCCGCGCCTCGAACCGGTCGAGCCAGTCCTGATACAACGGTGCCTTCAAAAGGCCCCTCCTCTCCCCTGTCAGCGAGGGCTAACATATCAGGTGGTGCGACAAATTGACATGGGTCAAGAGGGATGGGGGAGGGGACAGGTTGATGCCGCTAGCCCGAAGGAACGACGACCAAACTAGTAATTGGCTTAGAACTAGCAGTGCTTCGAAAACACGTTAAGAATTAACGTTTCAATATGGTGCGCTACGGTGGCCTCGCCCAGTTGATAGGAGTTAGGGTGCCCGCAAGCATTTCGCCGATCGAGGCAGCCGACCAACTCTGCTTTCACGTTCTTGCCAATAACCGAAGCAGCGCTCAGCCGATCCAAGAATTCACCCTCGCGCATTCGCCCATAGTCGTCTAGCGAACTCGCTGGTCTCCAATCCTTCTTAACCCGCTTCACCTCGGCATCGAATCTCGAACGGTGATGATTGTGTACGTGAAGCTTTAGAACGTGTACGGCAGCTAGCCATGACATGACTACAGCAGAGCGATGAAGGTCGTTCTCCAAGCAAGAAATACACTCTTCAACGAAAGTGAGTGTTTCGGCGTCCTTGATCTCCACAAGAAGTTGCCTGAGAGCAGCTTCCGAACGCGACTTGTGGCTTGTGTTGGAAGTGAGATTCTTTTCTGCGAGCCATTCAATACCTGATCCTGTCATCTTCCACTTCCCGCCCACTCCCGACACCTTATGTCCAAGTATCGAAAGCGCTCGGGAAACGTTCCATTTCCTTGCATTCCGTACACCAACATTAACCAGTGCGCCCTTGATCTCCGCAATAGTCGCAGGTTCTCCGAGGTTGGCCAACGCAGCCAGGCAGGCATCTGCCTGACCGCAGCCTGAAGTCGCAAATCGATGAAGCTGGTCCTCAGAGATCAAGCTTGGCACGCAACCCTTCCTCTTCGGTATGTGGAAGTGCATAGGTCTCTGTAGCAGGATTGGATAAGCGCCCACCCTTCACCAGTCCCTCAAGGGACTTGCTCAAATTGTTACTATAGGTTTGCCTATAGAAACTCTTGGCGGACTTCATTTCGGCCAGAAGCTCGCCGCGCTTGAAGTCTTCGAGACGCTTTACGAAGCGTAGATGCGCGGCCGCAGCCATAATCAAATCAGGACCAGACTTGGATGTGAGTTTCACTGCAATATCAGTCGTTGACATCTTGACCTCCTGAATTTCGGTCAGTCTTGGAGCAACCTCACCCTGCCCGTCCACACTGGGCAGCCCAAGGGAGGACAACTTTTCGCAGACCTCCGCAAGTTTCTCATCCAAGAATTCTGTTGGCCCTTCGAATGATACCTTCAGGCCAGACATCTCAATATTAAGCTTGGTAGTAGTCATGCTCACCTCAAACGTGTTTTTTCGGCAAGAATCACCGATAGAACACACCATGAACATAATGGTAGTGTTAGTCAACCTCTTTTTAACTATCTAGTATTCCAAACTCACTAAATGGACATCTGAGGTATTCAGATTATAATATCAGGTCAATTGATGCTGCTTATATAATTGATTTATAAAAATTATTTTCCGTATCCACTCCAATGGACTATCCGTCCATCTTCAAGGCATTAATAAATGCCTCCTGCGGGATCTCTACCCGCCCGAACTGGCGCATGCGCTTCTTGCCCGCCTTCTGCTTCTCCAGAAGCTTCTTCTTCCGCGTCGCGTCGCCGCCATAGCACTTCGCCGTCACGTCCTTCCGCAGCGCCGCCAGCGTCTCGCGCGCGATCACGCGGCCGCCGATCGCGGCCTGGATCGGGATCTTGAACATGTGACGCGGGATAAGGTCCTTCAGCTTTTCGCACATCGCCCGGCCACGGCTTTCGGCCCGGTCGCGGTGAACCATCATCGACAGCGCGTCGACGGGTTCCTCGTTCACCAAAATCTGCATCTTCACCAGATGGTCGGTGCGGTAGCCCGTCAGCTGGTAGTCGAAACTTGCATACCCCTTCGTCACCGATTTCAGCCGGTCGTAGAAGTCGAACACGACCTCGTTCAAGGGCAGGTCATAGACCACCATCGCGCGGGTCCCGGCGTAGGTCAGATCCTCCTGTATCCCGCGCCGGTCCTGGCAGAGCTTCAGCACGTCGCCCAAAAACTCATCCGGCACCAGAATCGTGGCCTTGATCCGCGGCTCTTCAATGTGATCGACATGGGTCAGGTCCGGCATGTCGGCGGGATTGTGAAGCTCCACCATTTCGCCGTCGCGCATGAAGACGTGGTAGATCACCGAGGGCGCGGTGGTGATCAGGTCGATCTCATACTCACGCTCGATCCGGTCGCGGATCACCTCAAGGTGGAGAAGCCCCAGAAACCCGCAGCGGAAGCCGAAGCCAAGGGCGGCCGAGGTTTCCATTTCATAGGTGAACGAGGCGTCGTTCAGGGCGAGCTTTTCGATGGCGTCGCGCAGATCCTCGAACTCGGCATTGTCGACGGGAAAGAGGCCGCAGAACACCACGGGCTGCGCGGGCTTAAACCCCGGAAGCGGCGCGGGCGTCTGCCGCTTTTCATGGGTGATCGTGTCGCCCACGCGGGTGTCGCGCACCTGTTTGATCGATGCCGTCAGGACGCCGATTTCGCCTGGTCCCAATTCCGCGATGTCCTGCATCTTCGGGCGCAGCACGGCAAGCTTGTCGATCCCGTATTTCGCGCCCGTCTGCATCATCCGGATCTGGTCGCCCTTCTTGATGACCCCGTCGATCACGCGGATCATCACGACAACGCCCAGATAGGGGTCGTACCAGCTGTCAACGAGCATGGCTTTCAGGGGCGCGTCCCGGTCGCCCGTGGGCGCGGGCAGGCGCGTGACAATGGCCTCCAGCACGTCCGGAATACCGACCCCGGTCTTGGCGCTGATCTGGACGGCATCTGTGGCGTCGATCCCGATCACATCCTCGATCTGTTCCGACACCCGGTCGATATCGGCGGCGGGCAGGTCGATCTTGTTCAGGACCGGGACGATTTCATGGTCGGCATCGATGGCCTGATAGACATTGGCCAGCGTCTGCGCCTCGACCCCCTGGCTGGCATCGACCACCAGAAGAGAGCCCTCAACAGCCTGCATCGAGCGCGAGACCTCATAGGCGAAGTCCACATGCCCCGGCGTGTCGATCAGGTTCAGAATATAGGTCTCGCCATCCTGCGCAGGGTATTCGATCCGCACGGTGTTCGCCTTGATCGTGATGCCGCGTTCCCTTTCGATATCCATCGAATCCAGGATCTGCTCCTGCATATCCCGCGCGGCGACGGTGCCGGTCATCTGGATCAGCCGGTCGGCGAGCGTGGATTTCCCATGGTCGATATGGGCGACGATGGAGAAATTGCGGATGCGGGCGAGGTCAGTCATGGTGGGGATATGCGCAGGATCGCGGGCAGGGTCAACGGTGGTTGAGTTTTCGGACAAAGAAGACATTGAGCGCTGGCTTCAGGATAAGCCGCGTGAGGTCGCGATTGCGCTGGCCGCCCGATCGGCCCTCAGAGCATTGCCCGGGATCGCTCAATTCGACGATGAAACGTTTCGTGGACTTGCGCTGCCCACGCTTCGGGCGCCGCTCGTTTCTGCGGTCGCGGCGGTGGGTCCGTCCGCAGAAGCGAGGATCAGAGACACCGCCCACTCCGCCGCCGGCCGCGGCAAACTCCGCGACGCCGACCCCGCCCTGCTCGCCGCCCACTCCGCCGCCCTCTCGGCCCGCTCCGCCGCCGACCCTGTCCGGCTCGCCGCCCACTCCGCCGCCCTCTCGGCCCGCTCCGCCGCCGCCCACTCCGCCCTCTCCGCCGAATCCGCCGCGTACTCCGCCGCCGGAATCGATGCGGGCGCGCTCGACGCCGATCAAGCGGTAGGCGGGGTGTTCCACACCGCACTCTGGCCCGCCGACGACGGCAACTGGGCGTGGACCGACTTCGCCCAACGCCTATTCGATGCGTTCGATGCCGACCCGACGACCTGGGGGTTCTGGGCGCGCTGGTATCGCGGGTTTCTAGAAGGCAAACCCATGCCATGGGACCTGCAGGAAGCGGTGGCACTGATCCCGGACGATGCCTGGGACGCGGGGCCGGAGCGTGTGGCGGAACGGATCAGGGAGATCGAGGCACGATTTGAACTCAAGGCCCGAATAGCGGAACTTGAGGTAGAAGTTACGACAGCCTCAGGCAATCGGCACGGGATCGGAGGAAACAAGCCGCCAGAACCCATCGGGGGCCCGCAACCGATCGCGAAGGAACTGGTCGTGATCTGGGAGCCTGTTCAGGAACTGAAATCCCAAGCGGACTCTGACAAACCCGATGTGAAGCGCATTGGCGAGTTATTGGATGCTCTGGCGGCAGCACTGAAAACCGGGCTTGCCTGGTGCGCCTCGAAGCTCGATTTAGCAGTAGATACAACGATCAAGTGGGGTATTCCGGCAGGTAGCGGGTACCTCGTGTTGAACCCGCAAAAGTTGCAAGCCGTTATAGAGGCTGGGAAGCAGTGGCTCGGAGCGCTGTATTGACGATATCTTTCAGGAGTTCAGGGCAGCGCCCGAGCCTCGGGGTGGGCGTGAAGCGCCCGCCCCCGGGGGGAGGGTCGGGCGCTGCCCGGCGGTGCCCGCCGGGCGGGGCATGGGGGCAGCATGATCCTGCCCCCAAGCGGGCGGTGCGGACATGCTGGGGGGGAGCCTGCCGGGCGAGAGGGGTGAGCGAAGGTATCTTGAAACTTCGGGCCTCGCTTGCGCCTTACAAGGTCATCCAATTGCCGCCCGCCCGCGTATCTTCTCTGAACAGCCCGTTACCGGAGCCCCCACAATGTACCGCGCCGCCTTCCTTGTTGCCGCCCTTCTTGCCGCCCCGCTGCACGCGAGCCCCCTGAACGGCACGTTTCCGTCAATCGACGGCGGCACACTGTCGATCGAAGACTGGCGCGGGCGGCCCGTTCTGGTCGTCAACACCGCCTCGCTTTGCGGCTTTACCCCGCAATACGACGACCTCCAGGCCCTGCATGAACGCTACGTCGACAAGGGCCTTGTCGTCCTTGCCGTGCCGTCGAACGACTTCCGGCAAGAGCTTGCCACGGGCGAAGAGGTTCAGGAGTTCTGCGAGATGAACTTTGGCCTGACCCTGCCGATGACCGACATCACAGCCGTGAAGGGCCGGGACGCGCACCCGTTCTACGCGGCCCTTCGCGACGAAGGGTTCGTGCCGCGCTGGAATTTCAACAAGGTGCTGATCGGGCCTGACGGCGCCCTGGTGGAGACCTGGGGGTCGGCCACTGCGCCGGATGACCGGCGGATCACGGACCGGATCGACGCGCTATTAAACTAGCCACCGGTCCACCACCCGGCTGGACATCGTCCCGGAACATGGTGACAGGGCGCGCGCAATCCGGCAGAGATCCGGGATGAGCGCAAAAATCCTCTCTCCGGCCAGCCGCACCTATCGCGGCAAGATGACCGATCCCGCGCGGTGGGCCGTGTGGGACCCAAGGCCCGGCGATATCCTTGTCTGCACGCCGCCCAAATGCGGAACGACCTGGACCCAGACCATCCTTGCGATGTTGCTTCATGGCGGGCCGGACCTGCCACAGAAGCTGCCAGTACTTTCGCCCTGGGTCGACGCGGATCTGGGTGTGTCGGCAGAAGACGTGGCCCGGGCCTTGGACGCTCAGCCCGGCCGCCGGGTCGTGAAGACCCACACGCCCGCCGACGGCTTTCCGATCTGGGAGGGCGTGACGGTCATCGCGGTCTTCCGCCACCCGCTTGACGTCTTCTTTTCGCTGCGCAGGCACACATCCAACATGGTCTCGGTCGAAGACGACCATCCGATGCGGTGGGACGTGTCCCGGTCTGTCCGGCATTTTATCGATACCGATGCCGATCCGGACGATTTCGATCGCGATACACTGGCGACGCTGACAAAGCTGTTTGATCGCACGGTGGTTTCAGGGCGGGTCCCGGGCGAGACCGTCTTTCACTACGCCGACATGGTCGCTGATGGGCGTGAGACCGTGGCGCGGCTGGCGCGCGCGGCGGGGATTGAAGCCGACAGCGCGATCATCGACCGGGTATGCGAGGCCACGGCCTTTGGCGCGATGAAAGCCAATGCAGCGGACTATGCCCCCGTCGGCGGGACCGGGTTCTGGAAGTCCGATGCCAACTTCTTCGATGCCGCAAGTTCGCGCAAATGGGAGGGTCAGATATCGAACGAGGATCTGACGCGCTACACAAGGCGCCTTAACGATCTGGTGCCCGACGCATCGGCACGCGCTTGGCTGGAACAGGGCGGAACATGGCCGACATCTGCGTAAGCTTCCGCGTCTCGGGCCGGGTGCAAGGTGTTTGGTTTCGGGGCTGGACACAAAAAGAAGCAATGGCGCGCGGGCTGAGCGGCTGGGTCAGGAACCACAGCGACGGCTCCATTGCCGGTGTGGTCGCGGGGCCGCCCGAAGAGGTGAACGAGTTTATCGCGGCCCTCCACGGCGGTCCGCCAGCCGCCCGGGTCGATGCGGTGGATTGGTCAGAAGCGAAACCCATTGAGGACGCTGGATTTCGGATCCTGCGCTAGCCTGCGAACGTTTCCTAACTCTCAACAGACTGATCGCAAACCTTTTGCGATCCGCACGTCGGCGCCTGCGCTTTGCCGCTTTCCTGCCCACATTCGACGGTCATACTTAGGCAGGGGCGCGTAGTTCAGGTTAGTTGGCCATGCGGTCCGTCTTGATGATTTTATCGGTGTTCGGGGTACTCACGGGCTGTGTGGCCGGGGTCGACCCAAGCCTCGATAGTGCTGCAGAAATGCGCGCCGCCGTGGGCCGGTCGGCCCATATTATGGCGGAAACGCACACCGTGGCACGCCACCCAGACGCCGTAACCGCCACAATTGCCGCCCGTGCGCAGCAATGCCTTGATGCGCCGACCCTGACAGAGACGCCGGTTGGCGTGGTCCTTGTGACCCGTGCTGGCGCGTCTGGACGAGTCATCGTTGTCGACCTGGGCGCCGGTGCTGACGGCACGGAACTGACCGTGACGCGCGCCCGCGCCGGCACCGAGGCCGAAGCTGCGGCAATACTCGCCTGGGCCATTGGCAATACGGGTCCGTGCCCCAGCGACCGGTAAAACACTTCGTCCGCACTCTCCGCCCGCTTTAGCATGAACGGCGCTGCATCCTTCCGTTGGGGTGCCTGGAAATCCCACAAGACACCCCTGGTCTGGTTTTTCTAGAAGCGCCGCAATTGAAAATCGACACCGGAACTGGCAGAGTCTTCGCATAACAAGGCGCATCGATCGCCATACAGTTTGAGGCACGCGCAGCTTTCCGACCGTAAGGCTGCGTAATCGGAGTGAGCAGAATGCGATACCTTCTTCTATCGTTGACGATAGCCCTTTTGACCGGCCCCGCCGCCGCAGGCACAATCCAGCGCGCCTGTTTGGACGCACCCCGGGCGGGTTCGCCGCACCTGTGTTCGTGCATTCAAGCCGCCGCTGACCGGACGCTCACGAACAAGGACCAGAGACTGGCCGCGAGGTTCTTTGACGATCCTGACATGGCACAGGAAATTCGCCAGTCGGACCGGCAGTCGCACGAAGTTTTCTGGAAGCGCTACCGCAATTTCGGAAAAGCGGCCGAAGCGTTCTGCAGTTGATCAAGACGCACGGCAGCTGCAGATTCAATAAGGTCGAGCGCACCGTCGAAATCACGTGTGTAGTATGGGTCGGGGACATCCTGATCATTTGCAAATAGCCCGACCGGCGTCTCAACTCCTTGTGGGCGCAAACGCCGCAATGCCTCTAGGTTCGTCGTGTCCATTGCAAGGACCAGATCAAACCGTTCGAAATCCCCCGAGTTAATTTGCCGGGCACGCTGGCCCGTCAGGTCGTACCCCCGCGCTGCCGCAGCGCGCACCGCAGGCCCATAAGGCGCGTCGCCAATATGCCAGCTGCTCGTGCCTGCGCTGTCGACGTCGATCGCGAGCCCGCGTGCACGGCCCATGCCGCGAAGGACGGCTTCGGCGGTTGGCGAACGGCAGATGTTCCCAAGACAAACACATAAGATACGCATCGCTGCTCTCCAGACTTTTCCCACCGCCGTTTGGCCTTACCCGCGGTCAGAGCCGGATTGATCTTTGGTCTTCCGGTTAGATTTAAGTGTTAAATGGCAGCGCGGAAACCGCTAGCGTCTCATGCGCCGACGCGGTGGTTCTTATCAAGAACTCCGTTGGGGACAGATATCAGGGCGCCGAATAAGGGCGCTTGGTGTTTTCGTGATTCTACCATCGGCCGATTTCGTCCCGGGCATCGCGCTCGGATCGGAACCATTGGGGTCAATCTTGTGGACGGAGCAGTCGTCAGCCGCACGGCAGCGTTCAAAGAACTTTGGGTGTCCGCTTTGGGGACCCAGTGGAAAATTAGAACCAGTTACAAAAACACCGCTGAAGCCTTCCGGATCTCCAAAGAATACTACTGGCTGATAGTAAACTCGACAGGTCCCCGACTTCCTTCGATGGTTACAATACCATCACCCATTGCGAGGTCTTGGCAGGCGCTACCAGCAGCCGCTTCTGGCTGAGTAAGCGTTCGGCACCATCGACCGTTCTTGATTTCCCACGTGCCGACAAGTTCGGTACCAAGGTTCGCACCAACCTTACCAGTTAGTCGACCGTCTGCATGGGCCGTGATTTCTTGACCCGGCGCCCTTAAGGTTTTTCCTGCCAAGGCATCGGTGATCGGATCTGCAAGCACGGAGTTAGCAGAGACAGCGACCAGAGTGATGCTAAGAAATTGTAGTTTCACAATATTACCCTCAGTATCTTTAAAGCGAGCCAGATCCTATCTCAAAGCACCGCGCAATATGTCAAGCACACATTTGAGCGCTCTATCCGCTGCTCAGGGCTCTCCCGAGTGGGCCGCCTTTCCCCCTAGGTATCGGCAAGAAACGAGACGCCGCGACGATAGGATCATAGATCTACGCTTTCACGAAAGGCTTTGTTTCTGATCTTTCCTTGGATGCGCTACGGTCCAAGTTAAGAGCCACACTGCGGAGCATGCCTTTTGATCCCGGACAACATTGTGATCCTCACGGGCGCAGGCATTTCTGCTGAAAGCGGATTGGGAACATTCCGCGATTCAGGCGGGCTTTGGTCTGAGTATGATCTGGAGGACGTCGCAACGCCTGACGGGTTTGCCAGAAATCCAAAGCTGGTCCACGACTTTTACAATGCACGGCGCGCAAACTGTTTGGGCGCCCACCCAAATGCGGCCCATAATGCGCTTGCGGGCCTGGAAACGCAGGCGCCGGGGACGGTTACAATCGTCACCCAAAATGTTGACGATCTTCACGAACGGTCCGGCTGCCGCAACGTGATCCACATGCATGGCGAGCTTTTGCGTGCCCTATGCGCGAATTGCGGGCATCGTTGGGATGCGCCTGAACAGCTGAGTACCGAAACCGCGTGCCCTGCTTGCACCGCCTCGGCTGCGCGGCCTGACGTCGTTTGGTTCGGAGAGATACCCTACCAGATGGACCGGATTGCGGGGCTTCTGAAGAATGCCGATCTTTTCGTTGCAATTGGGACGTCTGGAACTGTTTATCCTGCGGCGGGATTTGTGGAAGAAGCCCGGATCGGCGGCGCCAAGACATTGGAACTTACGCTCGACCCATCCGAAGTCTCGCATTTGTTCCATGAGGCCCGATCCGGACCCGCCACTATCATTGTTCCGAATTGGGTTGCAGAGCTTCTGGGTGGTTGATCCAGCCCAGGAATACCCCCGGCTGCTTGGGCCGGGGGCAAGGTGTCGGCCTAGAGCCTTGTGCGAACAACCTGACTCGCTTCTCGCTGCCTCAAATCAACGGTTTCAGCGCGAAAAGTGAGACATGAAGTTCCACGTATTTCGTCAAACGCTCTAATTTGTCGTGTGCGCGCCATGGCCGTGATGTTCGCCGTGGTTCCCGTGACCGCCATGCGCCTTCGCTTTCCGCTCGTTGTCGATCGGAATTTCCAGCGTCACGTCACCTGCCTTCTCAAATGTCAGCGTCACAGTGATCGCCTCGCCTTGATTAAACGCGCGGGTCAGGCCCATGAACATCACATGGTCGCCCCCACGCGCCAGCTCATGCGTGGCGCCTGCTGGGATGACGATGCCGTCCTCAACCTCGATCATGCGCATAACGCCGTTGGCGTCTTCAAGATGGGTGTGGATCTCAACCCGCTCGGCTGCATCGGTGGCCGCCGCGATCAGTCGGTCGTCTTCACTACCGTGGTTCATAAGAACCATGAACGCTGCGCCGGTTGGTCCATTCGGTCGCGATGCCCGCGCATAGGGGTCTTCCACCATAATCATACCGTCCATCGCGACGGCGGGAAGGGACAGGCCTAGCACAAAGGCGCCGGCCAGAAGCATTTTCGGTTTCATATCTTTGGTCTTTCTGTCGTATCTGGCGTTCAGGAGTTTTGGATCAACGCTCCAGACGGGGGTGCACGGGCCTGACCAGCCGTATGGATCGGGCGCGGTCGATCCGTACGCGCAAGAAGTGCCACGTGACGCGAAACACCCATTGCGCGCATGGCCGTTTCGGGCGACTTGGGCAACGCCGCGATGCAAAGCGCGCAATCGGGACAGATATGTGGGGCCGGAACGGGCTCGCCTTCTGCATCGACATAGATCTTAACGGTTCCATGGCCCGTGCAGATCACAAGGATGCCTGCTGCGTCCGCTTGACCGCGACCGGCACCGTTCGATACTGCTCCCAGGATGAGAGCTATCGCGAGAGCAAATGCAAGACTTGACCGCAAGTACATTGCAAAATGTTAGTTCGCGCGTCGCGCAAGCAAAAGGGGCGCGAAAGAAAAAGCCCCGACAAAGCGGGGCTTATCCAATCACGACTGTGCGAGATGTCAGGCCGCAGCCTGTGACTTTTGGATATCGCGCTTGATCTTCAACGCCTTGGGCGACAGATCCGCGTCCTTGGCTTTAGCAAGGAATCCATCCAACCCACCACGGTGATCGACAGTGCGAAGCGCCGACGAGGAAACCCGCAAGCGAAACGTGCGGCCGAGGGCTTCGGACATCAGGGCGGTCTCAGTCAGGTTCGGTAGGAACCGGCGCTTGGTCTTGTTGTTGGCGTGGCTGACGTTGTTGCCAACCATCGGCCCTTTTCCAGTCAGTTCGCAGCGGCGCGACATGGTTTCGTCCTCGGTTCGTTCGATCTGGTCGGGCGGCCCACATGGCTGCCCCAATGCAAATGGGCAGGGACGGCACCCTGCCCGAGAATCCGTTCGCGGTGTGTATTGTTGCCGGCAAGGGTCGTCAAGTCCCCGGTTAGCGATGCAGGGGAGCGACAGCGGGTTCCCTGATAAGGGAACCCGTGCAAGTCTTGCAAGACTTCTTCGTACTTGGGTCGATAGGCTGCGATACATGCGTGAAACCGAGCTTTATGCACCGATCAAGGCGCTCCTTGAGACCCAGGGCTACACTGTAAAGGGTGAGGTTGGCGCAGCAGATCTTGTAGCCTGCCGGGGTGTCGATGACCCGGTCATCGTTGAACTCAAGCGTAGTTTCAGCCTGTCGCTCTTCCATCAAGCTATCGCACGTCAGGCGGTATCGGATACCGTTTACGTCGCAGTCCCGCGCGGGAAGGGTCGGCCATTTCTAAAGACGCTTCGGGACAATGTCGGACTTGCGCGGCGGCTTGGGCTTGGACTTATGACCGTGCGTCTTCTCGACGCACACGTCGAGGTTCATTGCGATCCGGCGCCGTTCACTCCGCGAAAGTCGAAACCGCGCAGATCGCGCCTTCTGCGCGAATTTGCCCGCCGCGAAGGCGATCCGACGCCGGGCGGCGCGACGCGGGCCGGTTTGGTTACGGCCTATCGCCAGGACGCGCTGAGATGCCTTGTTCATTTGGCCGACATCAGCGAAGCCAAGGGGGCGGAAGTCGCCGAGGCAACCGGCGTTTCGATGGCCACGCGGATCATGGCGGACGATCATTACGGTTGGTTCGAACGGGCACGGCGGGGCGTATACCGGATCACACCCCAGGGGCGGTCCGCGCTCAGCGATTATGGCAATCACATCGCGGCATTGTCGCCACGCCCCCTGCCTCAGTCCGATTGAAGCCGTCTCAGAAGCTCTGCGGCAGCCGCACCCGGCGTGCAGTTGCCCGCCTCGACCTCTGCCCCGAGCCGGTCCATCACGGCACGCAACCCCAGATCGCTGGTCAGCCGGTCCAGAAGTCCGTTTCGAACTTCCTCTTCAAACCAGCTCCGCGCCTGCGCAGCCCGGCGGGCCGCAAAGTGCCCATTCTCGCGCCGCCACTCTGCCAACGCGCATATGTCTGCCCATGCTTCGGCCAGGCCCGTTCCTTCAGTTGCAGATACGCAAATCGCTTTGGGAAAGTCGTCCGGATCTTCGGGACGACGGCGCAAAAGCCGCAGCGCCCCTGCATAATCGGACTGCGTGCGGATTGCAGCGGGCTTAAGTTCTCCGTCCGCTTTATTGATCATGACAAGGTCCGCGATTTCCATGATCCCGCGCTTAACGCCCTGCAGTTCATCCCCGCCTGCAGGTGCAAGAAGCAAGACAAAGACATCTGTCATTGCGGCGACCTGGGTTTCGGACTGTCCAACGCCCACTGTTTCAATCAAGACCACATCGAAACCGGCCGCTTCACAGGCTGCGGCGGCCTCACGCGTGCGGCGGGCCACTCCGCCCAGCGCCGTTTGCGACGGCGAGGGGCGAATATAGGCGCTGGGATCTCGGGCCAGCCGCTCCATCCGCGTCTTATCGCCCAGGATCGACCCTCCCGAGCGCGCCGAAGACGGATCGACGGCCAACACCGCGACCTTCAACCCCTGCCCGGTCAGCATCTTTCCGAAGCTCTCGACGAAAGTTGATTTCCCGACGCCCGGTGTCCCCGACAACCCGATCCGAAGTGCAGACCGGTCCACGGCAGCGAACCGTTCGGCAAGCGCGGTCGCCGCGGCCCTGTGATCGGCGCGCCCGCTTTCGATAAGCGTAATTGCCCGCGCCAACGCCCGCCGGTCGCCGGAAATCACCGCATCTGCAAGTTCTGACTTATCCATTCGCGCCCGGAGGTTTATATCTGGTCTGTCTTGCCCGGGGAGCGATGAGGATGTCCAGACCTGCCGGATCGAAATCAATCTGGGTTGCCGCTATGGCGCTAGTCGCTGTGGTGTTGGCAACCAATGCACGCGCTGCGGAACGCATGATCTTCGACATCTATGTGCTGGGGATCCGGGCCGGAGAGCTTGAGATTGCAA
Organism: Pseudomonadota bacterium; assembly: GCA_038744785.1. Taxonomy (GTDB): domain Bacteria; phylum Pseudomonadota; class Alphaproteobacteria; order Rhodobacterales; family Rhodobacteraceae; genus Ovoidimarina. The sequence continues at coordinate 37,576 of JBCDLX010000020.1, read as the reverse complement.
GCGCCACCAACCAAAGCCGGTACGCTCTCGCCGGGCGGCTTGAAAGCACCGGACTCCTTGGTGCGATCCGACGCGTGAGGTACGGGGGCGAGGCGAAGGGTCGCATTACCAGGGGCCAACTCGCCCCCGACCTCTATTCCGATACAACCGTCTCGGACGACCGTCGAAGCGGCGGGCGCATGGCCTATCGCAACGCGGTACCGCAACCGAAAACCTACACACCCCCACGCACACCGGATCCCGAGGATGTTGACCCGGCGACGCAAAGAGGAAGCATTGATCCGTTGACGGCGATGTACACAGCCCTTCGTGATCGGCCGCGCGACCTGGCGTGCCGAACCGATGCACGATTATTCGACGGACGCCGTGCGACGCGACTTCGGATTGTCCCCGTGCCCGGCGATCCGCTGCGATGTCGGGGGGTCTATGTGCGGATCGCAGGCTACGACGCCGATGAACTGGCCGAGCGGCGCGAGTTTCCATTCGAAATGCGCCTTGAAGCCACCGAAGGGGATGCCGTCCGGGTGGCTGAGATCACGGCCCGCACAATCTATGGCCGGGCACGCCTTGTACAGCGCTGACCCGGCCACGTTGAAACTGTTCCATGCCGACTGAACTTCCGATCGACGCGGCCCTACCAGAAGTCCGGTCCGCCCTGCGGGACCGCGGGCTCTGTGTTCTCGAAGCGCCGCCGGGCGCCGGTAAGACCACACGCGTACCCCTTGCCATTATGGATGACATCGAAGGTCGGGTGGTGATGCTGGAACCCCGGCGGATCGCTGCGCGCACAGCGGCAGAGCGCATGGCGGAGACACTGGGCGAGCCGGTTGGGCGCACAGTGGGCTACCGCATTCGCGGCGACGCAAAGGTCTCAGATGCCACGCGGATAGAGGTCGTGACCGAAGGCATCTTGACTGGGCGGCTACAAAGCGACCCAGAGCTTCGCGGGGTCGGTGCGGTGATCTTCGACGAATTCCACGAGCGTTCACTTAATGCCGATCTTGGTCTGGCTTTGTGTCTAGAGGCACGCGCCGCGTTGCGCGACGACCTGGCACTTGTCGTGATGTCCGCAACGCTGGACGGTTCCGGTGTAGCGCTTATGCTTGGCGACGCGCCCTTGATCCGATCAGAAGGCCGAACGTTCCCGGTCGAAACCCGCTGGCTCGACCGCCCAGTGCCATCGAGCGCGCGCATGGAAGACGCATGTGCCGCCCTGATCGAAACAGCCTTGGCCGAAAACGATGGCGGTATCCTCGTGTTTCTGCCAGGCGAGGGCGAGATCCGGCGTGTCGCCGCACGGCTGAAGCTGCCCCAAAACTGCCGGTTGCGCCCCCTTTACGGAGCCATGCCATTCGCCGAACAGCGGGCCGCGATCCGGCCTGAACGAGATAGGCGCAAGGTCGTTCTGGCCACCGCGATTGCCGAAACGTCGCTCACGATCGAAGATATCCGGGTCGTAGTCGATGCAGGGCTTGCCCGCAGGGCGCGGTTCGATCCGGGGCGCGGAATGAGCCGGCTTGTCACCGAGCGTGCCAGCCGCGCCGAAACAACCCAACGCCGCGGGCGCGCCGGTCGCGTCGCCGAAGGTGTCTGCTACAGGCTTTGGACAAGGGCCGAAGAGGGCGCGTTTCCTGCGGCCGCCCCCGCCGAAATTGAGACCGCCGATCTGACCGGTTTGGCACTGGATCTTGCGGCATGGGGCACGCGCGATCCGGGAACGCTCGCATTCCTGACACCGCCAAACCCAGGGGCGCTTTCTGCAGCGCGGGACGTGCTGCACCGGATCGGCGCGATTGACGGCCATGGCGCAATCACTGAAGCAGGCCGCGCCATGGCGCGTGTGCCAGCCCATCCAAGGCTTGCCCACATGCTTCTGAACGCCGGGCCAGCCGCCGCAGACGTCGCCGCCCTTGCAAGCAACCGGGATCCTTTGCGGGGGGCCGGGTCCGATCTGGCTGTCCGGCTTGACGCCCTAAATTTGGGCGATCCCCGTGCCAATGCGGAGGCGCTGGCGCGCATTAGGACAGAAGCGAAATGGTTGCAGAAACTTGCAGGACCTTCACGGCAGCTTTCGGTTGGACAGATGGCTGCGCTAGCCTATCCCGACCGTGTCGGGCTGCGCCGCCCCGGCGACGACCCGCGTTGGATCCTGTCAGGGGGCACCGGCGTGCGCATGTCCAATGATGATCCGCTGGCGCGCGCGCGCCTAGTGGTGGTCACAGACACCGATGGCGCCCCCCGCGAGGCGACCGTTCGGCAAGCGGCACCGATCACCGAAGCCGAACTGCGCGCGATATTCGGGGACGAGATCGTCTGGCACCACAAATGCGCATGGTCAAGGCGCGAGGGACGCGTGATCGCGCGGCAGCAGGAGTGTTTTGGGGCGCTGATTCTCGAAGACCGGATATGGCGCGATGTTCCGAACGAACTCGCTGCACGCGCGATGCTGGACGGCGTGCGCGAGCTGGGCCTGCGATTTCCCGCCGCGGCCGAGCGCTTGCGGGCGCGCGTGGCGCTTGTGCGGAGCTCGGGCGAAGACCTGCCGGATATGAGCGAAGCGGGCCTTCTGAAAAACCTTGACCAGTGGCTGTTGCCCTATCTTTCCGGTGTTCGATCTGTAGCGGATTGGGCGTCGCAGGACCTTCTGGACCCGTTGCGCGCCATGCTGTCCTGGGAACAGCGCCGGATCCTTGATAACGCCGCGCCGCCCACCTTCGAAACACCGCTCGGTCGCGACGTGCCGGTCCACTACGACGGCGACGCGCCGGGGATCACCGTGCGTCTGCAAGAGATGTTCGGACTGACACAGCACCCTGTCGTCGCGGGGCAGCCCTTGCGCATAACACTGTTATCGCCCGCCGGACGCCCCGTTCAGGTGACAACGGATCTCCCGGGCTTCTGGGGGTCAAGCTATGCCGATGTCCGCAAGGACATGCGCGGGCGCTACCCCAAGCATCCCTGGCCCGAAGACCCAACCGTCGCCGACCCGACGCTTCGGGCGAAAGCGCGACGCTAGGCCCGAGCCTCGGAACCTCGACCCAGTCGTGACTACCCGGCCCAAGGGCCGTGGTGCCCGGCGCCGCCATCCACGCGTTCGAACCCGTGGCGCCCGAAGAAATCGCGCTGCGCCTGGATCAGGTCCGTTGTGCCCCGGCCTGTGCGCATCGTGTCGAAATAGGCCAACGCCGCCGCCATCGCAGGCATCGGCAACCCGGCTGCAATCGCCGCGCCCAGCACGCGGCGAAGGGCAGGAAGCGCCTCGGCAAGGCGCCGCACGAACCGCTCTGACAGGATCAGTTGTCCATGCGGCATGCCGGCGCGCACGGCCTGCGCGATATCATCAAGAAGCGCCGAGCGGATGATGCAACCGGCACGCCAGATTTCGGCCGTCCGCGCCAGATCGATGTCCCACCCGTATTCGTCAGACGCCGCCTTCAGTATATCCAGCCCCTGCGCATAGGCGATAATCCGCGCCGCCAGCAGCGCTTCTTCAAGATCACCGTCCAGGACGGGGTGGCAACGGACTCCTGGTCCAGGCAAAATGCTGGCCGCCGCCACGCGCACGTCCTTCGCCGACGACCAGGACCTGGCAGCGACCGCCGCCTCGATCGTGGTGGCTGATTGACCAAGCGACAGCGCTTCGATCGCGGTCCAACGTCCGGTGCCCTTCTGCCCGGCGCGATCAAGGATCATCTCGACCAACGGCTTACCAGTCACCGGGTCATCGACCGAAAGCACCTGGCCCGTGATCTCAACCAAAAACGACTGCAAGGGCCCCATGTTCCAGGACGAGAAAAGAACGCCGATTTCCGAAGGCGTCCGTCCCTGCCCGTCGCGCAGCATCCCATAGACCTCGGCGATCAACTGCATGTCCGCGTATTCGATCCCGTTATGGACCGTCTTCACAAAATGACCGGCGCCATCGGGCCCAAGATGCGCGGCACACGGATCCCCTTGGTAGCGCGCTGCGATACCTTCGATAATCGGGCGAACACGCTCGTAGGCGCCAGCAGGTCCACCCACCATGATTGACGGCCCATGCCGCGCCCCATCTTCGCCGCCCGAGACGCCCATTCCGAAAAAGTCTATGCCCGTCCCGTCGAGTTCGGCCTCGCGCCGCCTTGTGTCGTGGAAGTTTGCGTTCCCTGCATCAATGATAAGGTCGCCAGGGTCGAGATGCGGCAAAAGCGCCTTGATCGTATCGTCGACCGCCGCCCCCGCGGGAACCATCACGATAACGGCACGTGGCGCATCAAGCGCCGCGGCGAGTTCTGCAAAATCCTCGGTCGCTGTCATGCGGTCTGCGAGCGGACCCGCGCCGTCGACCAACTCATGTGCTCGTGCCGAGGTTCGGTTATGGACAGCAATGGTGTGACCGGTATCCGCGATATTCAACGCCAGCGCCGCGCCCATCGTACCAAGCCCTGTCAAGCCGATCTCTGCCATGGTCCCTGTCCCTTTCTTGTCTTGGCTCGAAAGTAGAGACATGCGCCCGAGACACAAGCTCTGGTCTTTGGATGCAGCCCGTCATAGGTGAAAGAAAACGGGCGACAAGGACGTATTGCATGTCGAAGATGGAGGAACTGGCCGACGAGCTGGCGCAGATGGCGTTGGATCTGGAAGCGAAGACGGGTGATGAGAATGCCGTGCGCCGGGTCGCCGACGCGCTTGGGACATCATCGACGACGATGGAGGAGACGTTCTTGACCGCCATCCGCATCCGGCGGGCCGAACGGCGGGCCCGAGAGCTGATCGAAAGTCTTGTGTCCGGTCAGGACGCTCCGAACCTCCCCCCAAAGCCGGGTGGTGACGAAAGCGGGCACTGAACCGGTTCGCTGTCCTCGCGGTGCGGGGACGCGGTAGGGGAACTGTGCAACATGCTACCGCCAGACATCACATCCCGAAAGGCACGGTCGGGGCGGTCGCGGCGTGCCACCACGCGTTTTTGGCCACCCCCGTTCAGCCAAGTCCCAGAACAGCCAGAACGCCAAGGTAAAATCCGACCTCGCTAAGCTGTTGCACCGCGCCCAGACAGTCGCCGGTGTAACCTCCAAGCCTTCTATCGAAGACGCGGCGCATGACGCCGTGGCCGATGGCCAGGCCAAAAAGACCACAGGCCGCGGCGACCGGAGCTTGGGCCAGAAGCGGAAGGCACGCGAGGGCGCCCATGATCAGGGCTGGAAGCAATACGCCAGTGCCGCCCGCCACTGGCGTTCCCGCGCCCTGATCCCGAACGTATCGGCTGGTCGCCATGACCAGAACGGCCGAAGATCGGCTGGTGGCGTGCGCGGCTACAAGCGCGGATGGAACCGCCCAGGCGGGCAGCCCGGTAAGGCTCGCGACCTTTACGGCCATAAGAAGCCCAAGTCCCAATGCACCGTAAACCCCGATCCGACTGTCGCGCATAATCTCCAGTGCCCGGTCCATCGACGCCGCACCGCCCAACCCGTCGCAGCAATCGGCAAGCCCGTCCTCATGGAGCGCGCCGGTCAGGACCACCGCCGCAACTGTCGAAAGCAAAACCGCAAGAATTGTGGGAAAGACGAGGTTTGCGCCACCATAGACAAAGGCCGCGGTGCCGCCTACAAGCACGCCGACGGCGGGATACCAGCGCGGCGAGGCCGCCATACGCTCCGAGCTCCAGCCTGCGGGACGCACCGGCAGCCGGGTCATGAATTGAACCGCCAAAAGAAATATCGCCCACTCTTCGGCGAGGCGGGTCATTCTGCCTCGCTGACGCCTGCAGAGGAAAAACTTGCCATATCGGACAGCATCGCCGCGGCCGACCGCAGAAGCGGCCAAGCCAGAAGCGCGCCCGTGCCCTCGCCAAGCCGCATGTCGAGATGCAAAAGCGGCTCTGCCCCCAGCGCGTCACACAACGCCCTGTGCCCCGCCTCCGCCGACAGGTGCGCAAAAACCATTGCGGCCCTGCTGTCCGGTTCCAGATCAAGCGCGGCGGCCGCCGCAGCGGCCGCGATAAACCCGTCCACAATAACGACACGGCCCGCATCGGCTGCGCCCAACATAGCGCCGGCCATCATAGCGATTTCGAACCCGCCAACTTCTGACAGCGCGGAAATCCCGTCCAGCCGATCGGCCGTCCGGTCTGCTGCACGTTCAAGGATCGCCGTCTTGGCCGCCAATCCTTTGTCGTCAAGACCGGTGCCTCGCCCGGTGAACTGTGCCACGGGTTGGCACGTCAGCTTGGCTGCCAAAAGCGCGGCGGCGGATGTGTTGCCAATGCCCATCTCGCCGACCGAAACGGCGTCGGTGCCCGCGTCACGCCCGAACGCCTTGCCCCTATCGAGCGCGGTTTGCGCGATCGCCGGGGTCATGGCCGGACCGTTCAGCGCGCTTGCAGTGCCTTCGCCCATGCGCGCCTCCACGACACCATCCAGTTCCATTGGACCGCCTGCGACGCCCGCATCGACGACGGTCAGATCAATCCCGTTTGCCCTTGCAAACACGTTCGACGCCGCACCTCCAGCAGCGAAATTCGCGACCATCTGGCGGGTCACGGCCTGAGGATATGCCGATACGCCTTCGACCGCGATACCGTGGTCGGCGGCAAAAACGAAATGGCGGCAGCTTTCCATACGAGGTGTCAGACTGCATTGGACCCGCGCGATCTGGGCGGCCAGCTCCTCAATGCGCCCAAGGCTTCCTGGGGGCTTGGTCTTTCCGTCGATCGCGGCACGCAAGGCGGCTTCGAAACCGTTGTTTTGCATGGTCATGTCAAATCCACTTGGCAAGAGGCGGCAAACTCATCAACACCGCGTTTGCATCATGTCCGGTTTCCAGCCCGAACTTTGTGCCCCGGTCGTAGACCAAATTATACTCGGCATAGAGCCCCCGATGCACCAACTGAGCCTCGCGTTCGGATGCGCCCCAATCGGTATCGCGCCGCTTTTCAACCAGCGGGACAAATGCCGGAAGAAACGCCCGGCCGACATCCTGTGTAAACGCAAAATCGGCGTCCCAATCCCCGGTGTTCAGGTCATCGTAAAAGACGCCCCCGACACCCCGCGCCCGGTTCCGATGCGGGACATAGAAATATTCGTCCGCCCAGGCCTTGAACCGGTCATAGTAGTCTGTGCCGTGGGGCGCGCAGTGCGCGCGCAGAACATCGTGGAACGCGGCTGTGTCGTCGTCATATTCGATGCAGGGATTAAGATCAGACCCCCCGCCAAACCACCAAGCCCCGGGCGTCCAGAACATCCGTGTGTTCATGTGAACCGCCGGCGTGTGCGGGTTTTGCATGTGGGCCACAAGGCTTATTCCCGACGCCCAAAATCGCGGATCTTCGGCCATCCCGGGTACGCCGCGCGCGGCCATCGCCTGTTGGGCGCGAGCGCCCAATGTGCCGTATACAGTCGAGACGTTGACACCGACTTTCTCGAACACACGACCGCCGCGCATTACGCTCATCAGCCCGCCGCCGGCATCGTCTCCATCCTCCGACGCCCGCCTCGTTTCGCTGACCTCGAAGCGCCCCGGTGCCAGAACTGCATAAGGTCCGGTGGATTGCGTGTCCTCTAATTGCTCGAACGCGGCAACGATCTCGTCGCGCAGTGCACGAAACCAGGCAGACGCCCGTGCCTTGCGATCATCGAACCCCTCAGTCATGTCTCCTCCGGAATCTCGCGCCGCCCATGGCTAACAGGCCAAGGCGACGGTGCCAACGGACTCAATGAACGTGATTTCCACCATCTGGCCCGTCTGTTAGGCTCGCGCCATGACAGCGTCCAAACTTGGAATTCTTGCTCTTGTTATCGTGGCCGCCTGCGCCACACCGGCAGAACGCTGCGTGTCCAAGGTTTCGCGTGAGCTCAACACGGTAAACGCACTGATAGCAGAGACCGAAGAAAATCTCGCGCGCGGCTACCGGATCGAAACCGAGGTCGATTACATCCCCCAGCTTACGTTCTGCACCGGGTTCGGCCGTGGATTTGGAACGCATTCGGCTTATGGCGGGGTTAACTTTTGTCAGGGCACACGGCGGGTTGAGCGCGAGCGCCAGGTCGCTATCGACCCGCTTGCTGAACGTCGCAAACTCGCCAATCTGGAAAATCGCCGCGCTGCACTTCAGGGACCAACAGAAAAGGCCCTCGGCGCCTGCCAATCCGCATCCTAGAGCCAGACGCGCGGTAGCCGATCAACCATATGCTGATGCAACTACAAGGCATCAATTCGTTGCTTCGCGGTACATTCAATGCGCCGGTGAATCCACCGCATCAATCAGAGTGCGCCCACCATCGACGGTTAGAATCTGACCCGTCATAAATCCCGATCCGTCGGATGCCAGGAACTGCGCGACCTCCGCCAACTCGCCCGCGCTGGCGATCCGGGACAGTGGAGTGTGATCGATGATCTGTTCACGAATGTCACTGTCTTCCTTTAGCGCCCCTTGCAAAGACGCGCTCATCACACTGCCAAAGGAAACCGCGTTTACGCGGATGCGTTCTGGTGCCAGCGCCACTGCCATCGAACGGGTCAACTGATCGACGGCGGCTGAGGAAACGGAGTACGCAAGGAGTTTGGGATGCGTGCGTTGGGCAGCAATCGACGACAGATTGATGATCGATCCAACCGGACCTTCTTCTTTCCCCTCGACCTGAGCCTGCTTGATCATTCGGCGCGCAAAAAGCTGGCTGAGCCTGAGTGACGTCATAAGATTCTGATCCAGAAGCGCCTTTACCGCGTCATCGTCCTGGTTCAGGGGGTCGGCGGCGAGCATTTGGCGGGACCCGTTTACAAGAACGTCCACCCGTTCGAACGCATCCAATGTTGCGGACAAGAGGTTCGCAATCGTCAGTTTCTGCCGCAGATCACCCGCGAACATTCGAACGTTGTCCTCGTCGCCGGTTTCGCCCAACTCATCGGATAGCCGCTTTTCATCCATATCCGCAAAGACGACATTCGCGCCCTTGTCGGCAAAATGCCGTGCAATGGCGAGCCCCACGCCATTCGCCGCACCGGTGACGACGGCGGTCTTGCCCTGGATCGCAAAACTCATGTCCTCATGCTCCTGACTGGCGCGGTCGGGCCGCGCGGAACAGCTTAAAGGACCGGTCGCCGCCGATCCCAGCTACCTCTTTGAACTGGGTGGCCAGAGTGTTTTCGTACGGAAGATGCCGGTTTGCCACAAGCCAAAGGATGCCGTTCTTCCGCAGAAGTGTTCGCGCATGCGCAATAAACGCTTGTCCCAAGCCAGGGTCGCCAGTGCGACCCCGGTGGAAAGGTGGGTTCATAACTGCCGCATCGAAGCCGGTTGCCGCGTCGAAACGGGTTGCGTCCGCCCAGTGGAACTTCGCACGGGGATCACGAACGTTGATCCGTGCGCAATTCAGCGCCGTGAAATCGGCCTCGACCAGATGGCATGCTCTGACGCCCGGGCACGATAAGACGGTTTTCGAGAGGTATCCCCAGCCCGCGCCAAGATCGACGATTCTGCCCTGCAGATCACCGGGCAACGCATCGGCAAGCAGCACCGACCCAGGATCGACCCCGTCGGCCGAAAAAACACCCGCCTGCGTGACGAACCCCCCAATGTCCTTAGGGCCTGGATCCTCCCAATCGCTCAGATCGGCGCCGGGCGCCAGAACGGCAAGCTTGCCATGATGCTTCGACAGCACGTCTGACATCTCTGCCCGTTTGCGCAGGTCGCGCAGAATGCCTTCGATTCCGTCCGACTTGGCCCCGTCGACAACCACTGGTCCCCGGCTCACGCGCGCAGCCGCTGCGATCCAGGCACGCGCACGCGCCCTTTCGCGTGGCACCAGAACGATGCCCAGCGCGGCGTCAGCAGGTTCTTCCGGTCCTACACTAAATCCTGCGGCCGACAGCGCATCGACATCCGGACGATAGCCTTGCACGATCCTCACTGCATCGCGCGGCAACGCGGTGAGGTCCGATAGCGCCTGTGCGCCCCATACTGCCAAAACCCCAGTCGACACATCGAACAGACCGCGTTCAAGCGCGAAGGCAAGACGGCTTTCCATTGAACCAAGAGCAGGGCTGTCGCCCTACTCTTTCTCCATCGTGCATTGCAGGGGGTGCTGGTGGCGGCGCGCAAAGTCCATAACCTGGCTCACTTTCGTCTCGGCCACCTCATGGCTGAACACGCCGACAACCGCGACACCTTTCTTGTGCACGGTCAGCATCAATTCAAAAGACTGCGCATGCGTCATTCCAAAAAAACGTTCCAACACGTGAACGACGAATTCCATAGGGGTGAAATCGTCGTTCAACAGCATAACCTTGTACATCGGAGGCCGCTGCGTCTTCGGCTTTGTTTCCAGCAACACATTGGTGTCTTCGCCCCCCTTTCCGGGGGCGTCGTCGTCAGCCATCGTGACGGTCGGCGTAGAAGACTGGGCAGTTTGTTCGATCACAGGGGCTGTGCACGCAAGTGTTGTGACGCTCGGGCTGACAATATAATCGCTTAGCCGCTGCTGAAAAGAGGGGCAGCGCGATTTGAGTAGGGAAGATGGCGCGTCATCTTACAACGATCGGTTTCGACGCTGACGATACGCTGTGGCACAACGAGCGGTTCTTCAAACTTACGCAGGACCGGTTCGCCGAACTTCTGGCCGACTACACCGAGCCCGACCATCTGGCCGAACGCCTTTTGGCCGCCGAGCGGCGAAACCTTGGTCACTACGGCTACGGCATCAAAGGGTTTGTTTTGTCGATGATCGAAACGGCGATCGAAGTGACCGAAGACCGCGTCCCCGCACGTGTTATCCGGGAATTGATCGACGCCGGGCAGGATATGCTGGCGCATCCGATCGAGCTTTTGCCGCATGCGCACGCGACAGTCGAGGCGCTTGCCGCAGAGTATCGCCTGATCCTGATCACGAAGGGTGACCTGCTGGATCAAGAACGCAAGCTCGCACAATCCGGTCTGGGCGAGATGTTCGATCACGTTGAAATTGTGTCTGAAAAGACGGCGGCGACCTACGCCACTATTTTTGATCAGCATGGCGACGGCGCGGGGCGCGCGCTGATGGCCGGAAACTCGTTGCGGTCGGATGTTGTGCCTGCAATCCAGGCCGGCGCCTGGGGTGTTTACGTGCCGCATCATCTGACATGGGCATTGGAGCACGATGAAGCGCCGACGGCACATCCGCGCTTTGCCGAGCTTCCCGATCTTGGACCATTGCCCGATCTGGTTAGATCTCAAAACTAATCGTGGATTTCGTGGTTGCAGCAATATTCCGCCGCAACATCTTGCTGTTGCGGGAAGGTCACCCCTGAAAGGCTTGAATTTAAATTACTTTAGGGCGCCGCCGCTTGTGGTAGATTAACCACAAATTATGACGGACCGGGCGACAGATCCGGCCGCGCGAGGCAGACAAAGGCAGGTACTCCGTGGAAACCCAGCAGGGACAAACGGCCCTATTGCGGCTATTTTTCTTCGTAGCGTTTGCGCTTTTAGCGCTTCCGGCACACACAGCGCCCTACGCGGCGATGGTGATGGATGCCCGATCTGGCGAAGTTCTTCACTCCAGAAACGCTGATACAAGGCTCCATCCCGCATCTCTGACAAAGATGATGACGCTATACATCGCGTTCGAGGCGGTTGAGCGGGGAGAGATCAGGATCGACCAGAAAGTTCTAATCTCGAAGAAAGCGGCCGCCGAACCCCCATCGAAGCTGGGGTTGAAATCCGGTCAGCGGATTGCGTTTCGCTACCTGATCCGCGCGGCTGCAATCAAATCCGCAAACGACGCCGCGACTGCAATCGGCGAAGCCTTGGAAGGGTCCGAGGCCGCCTTTGCCCGACGGATGAACCGAACAGCGAAGGCGCTGGGTATGACCCGCACGACCTTCCGAAACGCCCATGGTTTAACCGAATCAGGCCACCTTTCGACAGCGCGCGACATGACAATTATGGGTCGGCGTCTATTCTATGATTTCCCGCAATATTACAACATCTTCTCGCGTCGTTCGACGCATGCAGGTATCCGCGAGGTTGCGAACACCAACCGTCGACTTCTGGCGGCCTATCGGGGCGCCGATGGAATCAAAACCGGATTTACCAACGCCGCAGGCTTCAACCTGGTTGCATCCGCAGAACGGGGACAGGAACGGATCATCGCGACCGTGTTCGGCGGCCGATCCACAGCATCGCGCAATGCCCGTGTGGCTGAGCTCCTGGACATGGGCTTTCAGCGCGCGCCAAGTCGGGTCGCGGTCCGAAAGCCGGCCCCGCCGAATTACTCCGGCGTTTCTCGTTCCGGAGGCACATACTCGGTCGCCGCCGTGACCCGCAGCCCCCGCCCGGCGCCGCGGCCAGCAAGAGCTGCGACGAGGGCAACAGCCGAACTTCAGGCAACGATCAACGAAACGCTGGCGCTCGTGGACATCGAAAGCACTGCACGCGCGCCCTTGATCGACATCGCGGCGCGGGCTGTACCGCTGGGCGCCACGACGCCCCGGGCGCGCCCCGCCCCATTGGTCGCTGCAGCCCCGGTAGAACCGTTGGCGCCTCCAAGCGCGGCGGAAGAAGAGATCGTGACCCGTCTTTCGACGTCCGGTGGACGGCATTTCGGGATCAATGTCGGCCGTTTCGGATCGCGGCACCAAGCCGAACGTGTTCTTTTGCAAACCGCGCTTCTTGAGCTGGGCACGCTGGACGAAGCCCTGCGAAAGGTGGTGGAACGCTCGGGGGGCTACGACGCCAACTTCGTTGGTCTCTCGGAAGATCAGGCCGACCTTGCCTGCCGGAGATTAGAGGCGCGGAACGTTGATTGTGCCCGGATCGAGCCTGGCTAACGGCTTCTTCCACCCGACGGAAAGGCTCGTTCAGGCAACCTGATGGGTATGGTCCAAGGCCGCAGCCATCAGATCGCGAGTGTAAGGGTTCTTGGGGGCTTCAAAAATCTCTGAAGCGGATCCTTCTTCCACCACATCGCCGCGCTTCATCACCATGACACGGTGCGATAGGGCGCGCACGACCTTCAGATCGTGGCTGATAAAGATATAGGCCAGCTTGTAGCGGGCCTGCAGTTCCCGAAGAAGCTCGACAATCTGGACCTGAACGGTCATGTCAAGCGCGCTCGTCGGTTCGTCCAGCACCACCAGACGGGGGCGCAAGATCATTGCACGCGCGATCGCAATCCGCTGGCGTTGGCCGCCCGAGAACTCGTGCGGATAGCGATGCATGGTCATCGGGTCGAGCCCGACCTCTTCCATAATCTCGGCCACCATCTCGCGCCGTGTACGTCCGGGATCGGTGCCGTGGATCGCAAGACCTTCAGAGATAATCTCTTCCACGCTCATCCGCGGGCTCAGCGATCCATAAGGGTCCTGAAAAACAATCTGCATGTCGCGGCGAAGCGGCCGCAATTGCCTTGTCCGCCAGCCTTGGATGTTCTGGCCCAGGAACACCACCGGCCCGTCAGAGGCAATCAGCCGCATCACCGCAAGCGCCAGAGTGGTCTTGCCTGACCCGCTTTCGCCCACAACACCCACGGTTTCGCCCGCGCGCACCCGAAAGCTTGCGGCATTCACCGCCTTCACGTGCCCCACCGTGCGCTTCAACAGCCCGCGCTGGATCGGAAACCAGATCCGCAATCGGTCGGTTTCAGCGATCACTTCGGCATCGTCCGGAACCTGCGCGGGACGCCCGGCCGCCTCGGCCGATAGCAGCTTTTGCGTATAGGGGTGCTGCGGATTGGCGAAGATTTCACGCGCGCGCCCGTGTTCGACGATCTCGCCATCCTTCATCACGCACACCCGATCCGCAATGCGGCGCACGATCCCCAGATCATGCGTGATAAACAGCATCGACATTCCCATGTCGCGCTTGAGATCCGCAAGCAGCTCAAGAATCTGCGCCTGGATTGTCACATCAAGGGCTGTCGTGGGTTCGTCCGCGATCAGCAACTCCGGCCCGTTCGCCAAGGCCATCGCGATCATCACACGCTGTCGCTGGCCCCCTGACAACTGGTGGGGATAAGCCCCAAGCCGCGTTTCGGGATCCTGAATGCCGACCTTGTGCAAAAGCTCAAGGATCCGGTCGCGCGCCGCTTCCCCAGACAGGGCCTGGTGAAGAGCAAGGCTTTCGGCCAGTTGTTTCTCCAGCGTGTGAAGCGGGTTCAGCGATGTCATCGGCTCTTGAAAAATGAAGCTGATGTCGTTTCCCCGGACGCTGCGCAACCGCGCCTCGTCGGCCCCGATCATTTCTTCGCCGTCATACGTGATCGAGCCCGTGATGGTCGCACTGTCAGCCAGAAGGTCGACGCTGGACAAGGCGGTGACCGATTTTCCAGATCCGGATTCGCCCACAAGCGCAACGGTTTCGCCCCGATTTACGTCAAAGGACACGCCCCGCACGGCGAGCGTCTGTGCCCCGTCCTGGCGAAAGCTGACCTGAAGGTCCCGAACTTGCAGGAGGGCCGTCATAGAGTCAGGAAACTCCATGTGATGAACATCGTCCAGGCCGCGCCGATAATTGCAATCCATCGGTACGGGTTCGACGCGCCAATTCCGTAGGCCGACATAACGCCCGCACCGAACAGGGTGAACGTGCCAGGTGCCATCGGAACGCACAGCAAGAGCGCGACCCCGGCCAGGCCTTGCATGCCGCCTTCCGGGCCGCCATCCCCGAAACCAAAGCGCCAAATCACCGTCAGCACACACAAGGCGGAAACCGACAAGGCGCCCAAATAGGCCAAGCGCAACGCGCCGCCCGAAGTTAAGGTCTCGCCGCTCACTGGAATGTCTTTCGCGGATCGAAGGCATCGCGCACGCCTTCGAATATGAACACCAGCAACGACAGCATAATCGCAAAGGTGAAGAAGGCCGTGAACCCAAGCCACGGGGCCTGAAGGTTCTGCTTTGCCTGAAGCGTCATCTCGCCCAGGGACGGCGCTGACGAAGGCAAACCAAAGCCCAGGAAATCGAGACCCGCGAGCGTTGCGATTGTTCCGGTAATGATGAACGGCATTAGGGTCAGCGTGGCCACCATCGCATTCGGCAGCATGTGACGGAACATAATCGTCCAGTTCGAAACGCCAAGCGCGCGCGCCGCGCGCACATATTCAAAGTTGCGCGCCCGCAGGAATTCGGCACGCACAACGCCCACAAGCGCGGGCCACCCGAACAAGACCGTGACAAAGACCAAAAGCCAGAAACTTCGCCCAAGGATCGCGAAAAGGATAATGATCACGTAGATCGACGGGGTCGATGCCCAGATCTCAAGGATCCGCTGGAAAATCAGGTCCAGCCAGCCCCCAAAGTACCCCTGCACCGCGCCCGCGATGATCCCAATGAATGACGCGCAAACCGTCACGATCAGCGTGAACAGTATCGACAGACGGAACCCATAGATCACCCGCGCAGCGACGTCCCGCGCGGTATCATCGGTGCCAAGGATGTGCTGGCTATCGGGTGCCGATGGCGCCGGTCCGCCCAAATCGCTGATCGTGTCGTAGCTGTAGGGGATCAATGGCCAGATCAACCAGCCCTTCTGGATGTCGGCGCCATCGATAACGCCGTCCTCTGCGTCCTCGATCACACCCTCGGGATCGTCAAAACAGCTCTCAATCCCGCCCGAAATGATCAGACATTCGACCTCGATGTCCTTGTAAACCGCCTCGGTTCTGAAATCCCCACCGAACGCGGTTTCGGGATAGAACTGAAAGATCGGTGTATAGAAGCTGTCCTGGAAGCGTACCAGTATGGGCTTATCGTTCGCAATAAACTCAGCAAGAAGCGAAAGACCGAAGAGAACAGCAAAGATCCACAAGGACCAGAACGCGCGCCGGTTGCGTTTGAAGTTTCGCCACCGCCGTTTGTTGATGGGCGAAAGTGTGAAAAGCCCCTTTTTGGGATCGGGCGGGACCTGTGGCGGGTCCCCTGGCGTGTCTGGGATCGGTTCGGCGATGGCCATTGCCTACGTCTCCCTGCTCTCAAAATCGATCCTGGGATCGACAAAGACATACATCAAGTCCGACAGGATCCCGACGACGAGACCAATGAGCCCGAAGAAGAAAAGCGTTCCGAAAACCACTGGATAGTCGCGCGCGACCACGGCCTCGAAACCAAGTCGCCCAAGCCCATCAAGCGAGAACAGCGTTTCGATGATCAGCGAGCCCCCGAAGAACACCCCGATAAACACCGCCGGGAACCCCGCGATGACGATCAGCATGGCATTCCGGAAGACATGGCCATAAAGAACGCGACTTTCTTTCAAGCCCTTCGCTTTGGCGGTGATCACGTACTGCTTCTTGATTTCGTCAAGAAACGAATTTTTCGTCAGAAGCGTCAAAGTGGCGAAACCCGAAATCGACGAAGCAACGACAGGCAGCGTAATGTGCCAGAAGTAATCCCCGATTTTGCCTAGAACGCTCAGATCCTCCCAGTTGTCGGATGTCAGGCCGCGCAAGGGGAAGATCTGCCAATACGATCCGCCAGCAAACAGAACCAAAAGGAGGATGGCAAACAGAAAACCCGGGATCGCGTAGGCGACAATGATCAGACCACTTGTCCAGGTGTCGAAACTCGAGCCGTCGCGCACAGCTTTGCGAATGCCAAGCGGGATCGAAATCACATAGGCGATCAGCGTCGACCAGAGCCCAAGTGTGATTGAAACCGGCATCTTTTCCCAGACCAGATCCAGAACACCGATCGATCTGAAATAGCTTTCACCGAAATCGAAGCGGATGTAATTCCACATCATATTCAGGAAACGTTCCAATGGCGGTTTGTCGAAACCAAACTGGCGCTCCAGTTCCTCAATGAATTCCGGGGGAAGGCCGCGGGCACCTACATAGTTCGAATCCGACGCGCCTGTGCTTTCGATCGCTTCCGCACCGCTTCCAGAAATGCTCTCGAACACGTCCCCGCCACCTTCGAGCTGGGCAAGGATCTGTTCGATCGGTCCGCCAGGAACGAACTGCACCAGTGCGAAGTTTATGATCATGATCCCAAGAAGCGTGGGGATCACCAGCAAAAGCCGTCGAAGGATATAGGCGCCCAACGAGCCGGTCCTAGTTCAACGCACCGGCATCGCGCAGCGCCTGCGCGGCCTCGGCGTCGTACCACCAGAAATCAATCGTCCCCAGCGCAAGCGGCGGCAGTGGATCGGGATACCGGTACTGGTCCCAGTAAGCGACCCAGTGTTTCTGGTTGGACCATTGCGAAATCCAGAACCCTTCGGCACGAAGCACGCGGTCCAGGGCACGTGTGCGGTCCCGCAGTTCATCAAGCGTTGACGCCGCAATCACATCCTCGACCAGGCGGTCCACCGCTGGGCTGCGCAGGGCCATCAGGTTCCGCGAACTGTCTTCTGCGGTCTCGGACGAAAACCACTGTTTCAGCCCGACCGAAGGTTCAAATCCTTGCCCCGGGGAGTGGTTGGTAAGATCCCAATCCCCCGACCGGCGACGTTCCACGTACTGGGCATTGTCGACACGCTCCAGCTTTGCATCGACACCCAACTGGCGAAGGTTTTCGACATATGGGTTCACGATGCGGTCAAACGCCGGGCTGAACTGGATGATCGTCAATTCCATGGTTTCACCGGCGGCGTTTCGAAGAAGCCCGTCGTCGCCCGGCACCCAGCCCGCTTCTTCCAAAAGCGCGGTCGCCGCGCGCAACGCCCGTCGGGATGGAAGGTTCTGTCCGGCCTCGTTCACAGGTGGAATGGCAGCCTCGTCTGTCAGGATCGACGCATCCAGAAGGCCTTCGTCCACAAGTGGCTGCAAATATGTCAGTTCGCCGTCTTGCGGCACCCCTTCGGCAGCCAGATCCGACCCGCCCCAGAACGACGCGGGCCGCTGGTAGAGGTCATAGAACAGCGTCTCGTTCGTCCACTCGAAGTTGAACATCATGCGAATTGCGTCGCGCACGCGCGGATCCTGCCAGCGCTCGCGCTTCAGGTTGAAGATGAATCCTTGCGCCGATGTGATGTTCCCGTCGTCCAGTTCTTCCTTCTTGACCCATCCCCGGTCGATCGCCGGGAAATCGTAGGCGGTCGCCCAATTCTTGGAGAAGCTTTCATTCCGCAACAGATACTCACCCGCCTTAAACCCTTCGAGGGCGGCAGACGCGTCCGCAAAGTACTCAATCCGGACAGTGTCGAAGTTGAAGCGACCGCGATTGATCGGCAGGTCCGCGCCCCACCAGTCAGGGTTTTTCGCGTAGATCAGCCGGCGGCCGAAATCGGCCTCTTGCAGGACGTAAGGGCCAGTCCCAAGAAATGGCTCAGGCGACGATTCATCTAGCCGCGATCCGGTCTCTTCGAACCAATCCTTCGAAAACGGCTGCCAAAGCCCCACAAGTCCGACTCGGTCACGCTTCGGTGTGGCTTCGGCGAAGTCGAATCTGATCTGGTGCGGTCCCAGTACGTCAACCGCGTCGTAGTAGCCTTTAACAATTGTCCGGAACTCGGCGATGCCTTGCTCCAGAAACAGATCGACTGTGAATTTGAAATCTTCTGCGGTGACAGGTGTCCCGTCCGAAAACGTCATGTCCTCACGCAGGTTGACAACCACCCAATCCAAGCTCTCGGGGTATTCAATCGTAGAACACAGATTGCAGTATATGCCGTAGGGATCGTCTGCGGCAGTGATCATTAGATTCTGATAGAGAAGCCCTGTTTGCGCGGCAGCTACCCCCTTGCGGGTGTAGACATTGAAACTGTCAAAGTTCCCCTGTGCCGCAATGCTCATTTCACCGCCTTTGGGCGCGTCGATATTTACGTAGGAGAAAGGCTCGTCCGCACCGTACTTAAGTTCTCCAAAGTTCGAGTAGCCATGGCTCACCGTGACGGCCTCATGACCATCGCCCCAAGCGCTTGCAGCAGCTAAAGCTGCGATCCCCAGACCAGAAAATAGAACTCTCAATCGGGCAGGTACCGGCATTGCGATGTCTATGGCTACGGTTCGGGCGTTGGTCTGCATATTCGGCCTCCGGGGCTCGCGACGGTTCTGGCGCAATCGCTTCTGTTCCAGAAGCTAGTGGCCGCAGCGGGGAGTGTTCAAGTTAGTCTCCCATGAAAAATAGGTGAACGCACCGAAAGAAAAGGGCCGCCCGCAAAGCGAACGGCCCAAAAAAACGCGTTGGCCCGGGCGCCTATCCGCCAATGCCCGCGAGATAAGCGATCAGGTTTGCCCGATCCTCGACATCGCCCATCCCAGAATACGACATCTTGGTCCCGGGCGTGTAGTTCCGTGGGCTTTCCAGAAACCCGCTAAGGTTTTCAGGTGTCCAGTCGCCTTCTTGCGTCGCCATGGCATCGGAATAGCTGTATCCCGCGACCGAACCCTTATCGCGTCCCACGACGGCAAAGAGGTGGGGGCCCGTACCGTTCTTGCCATCCTCCAGAGCATGACAAGCCTGGCATGCACGCCACAGCCTTTCGCCTTTGCTAGCATCGGCGGCCGCGTAAACCTCTTCGAACGGTACTTGCACCACTTCTTCCTGCGGTTCGGACGCGTCCTCGACCTCAACGACGAACGCCTGTTCACCGTGCCCGCTTACATGAAACAACCCCTCGCCGGCCCAATTCGCAAGCAGCAAGATCAGCCAGGCCCCGCAGATCGAGGCCACCACTTTGGTCATTGTCATTGTGTCCAACATGTCGCGTCTCGTGTTGTCCCAGTTTCACTGGGGGTCATACGCGCTTCCCTTGACACACTGCAAGCGATATGAGCCGCGACGAAACGCCCGGACTGCACAAGAAACAATCAACAAGATGACCAGAAAAATCGCTTTCCAGGGGGAACCAGGTGCGTACTCGCACCAAGCCTGCCACGAAACTTACCCCGATCTTGAAGCCGTGGCCTGTCCCACGTTTGAAGATACGGTCGAATCTGTTCGGGCAGGTCGGGCAGATTTCGCGATGCTGCCCGTCGAAAACACGACCTACGGACGGGTGGCTGATATTCATCGGCTCCTGCCAGAAAGCGGTCTTCATATCGTTGCCGAAGCGTTCGTTCGGGTGCACATCAATCTCTTGGGTGTACCAGGCGCGACGATTGAAGGAGTGCACGAGGCGCATTCTCATCTGGTACTCTTGCCGCAATGCGGAACGTTCCTCCGAAAGCATGGGATTCAGGGCCGCGTCAGCCCGGACAACGCGAGGGCGGCGCGCGAAGTCGCCGAACGCGGCGACCGATCAGTCGCCGCACTGGCGTCCGAGCTTGCCGGCGACATCTACGGCCTCAGCGTGCTAGCAAGGCATATCGAGGATCATGACACCAACACCACCCGCTTCCTGGTGATGGCACGCGAACCGGATTTCAAGCGGCGGGGCGAGGGCCGAATGATGACCTCGTTCGTATTTCGCGTCCGGAACATCCCTGCAGCGCTCTACAAAGCGATGGGCGGATTCGCGACGAACGGCGTGAACATGACCAAGCTGGAAAGCTACATGGTAGATGGACATTTCACAGCGACCCAGTTCTACGCAGATATCGAAGGACACCCTGACGATCGAAGCGTTGCGCTCGCATTGGAAGAATTGGACTACTTCACTTCGGAGATGAAACTGCTTGGGGTCTATCCTGCCGATGTACGCCGCCGGTAACACCATGATGCGCTGATTCGGATCGCCGCAGTTGACCTTGTGGCACAAAAATGGCCTGCCGCCACAATTTTGCCGCATTTGTTTTGTCTAAAATGATCCAAGAAGTTGATTAGAGAGTGTTTGGAGTGCCCCACATGCTGGACATGCTCAATATTCACAAGGTCCGCAGTGACGCCGCCGGTGACGTTTTCGACCGATCGAATCCCACACAATCCGCGCTACGCACAGTTCTTGGGAGCTACTCTGAGCTTGAGCTTGCTGAGATCGAGCAAGATCTGGCGTACTATGCTTGTTTCGGGACGGTAACCGAACGCATAGAAGCGCTTCTGTCCGAAGCGGAAGAAGACGTCGCGCACGTTGCCTGATCGTACGAGACGCGCCCGCAACACCCTCGTGGAGTATTGTGTTTTATGAATGTAACCCGCCTTCCCGGCGGGTTTTCGATTCAGGCCCCTCGCGCAATATCCACCATTCAGCCCATGGCTCAGCGCGATACGCGTGACGCAAGGTCCAAATGAGCCGATTAACCGCGCCTTGATCTCCAAGTAAAATTTTTTTTGTGCCAGCACAGGTGAGGTGCGCGACGGGACCAGTTGTAAGGATCGCCTGTCTGCACGACCAGTCTTTCGACGCACATGGCCAAGTCGCGGATGTACGCGCACGTCGTTTTCACCAAGATGTAATCGGACCTTTGGCTGTCGGGGCAAAAACACATTGCGCACGTGTCGAAACTGCCAAATTCCGGCAAGATTGACCCGAGATACACGACAATCCTGAGCCGTCTGAGCATACACAGGGGCCCAATACCGTAATTCGGCCTCAATTCAATTTGTCGGCCAGCCAACGCTCGATCAGAAATCGTGCGATCGACCCGGAACGTGCGGCATGTATCTCGGAACTCCGTCCAGCAACCACGTCGGCCATCGTTTCACGCGACATCCAACGCGCGTCTTCGATCTCTTTAGGGTCAATCGAAATTTCGCGGCTCAAAGCATGGCCATGGCAACCAAACATAAGCGAAGACGGGAACGGCCAGGGTTGCGATGCAAGGTAGTCGACCTGACCAACGCGCACGCCAGATTCCTCGACAGTCTCGCGGCGTACAGCAGCTTCGATGGTCTCTCCCGGTTCGACAAACCCCGCAAGCAGAGAATACATGCCTTCGGGCCATCCGTTCGAGCGACCGACGAGGACGTCATTGCCATGGGTGACTAGCATGATCACCACTGGATCGGTCCGCGGAAAGTGGTGGGCCCCGCAGGAAGGACAATCCCGCTGCCAACCGGCCTGCGCCATTTCGGACGGTGCTCCGCACATTGCACAAAATTGATGCGTTTGGTGCCAAGACAGGATCGCGCGTGCGGTTGCCAAAAGCTCTGCTGACCGGGGCGCAAGCGCGGCCATTATGGCGCGCAGCTCGGCAAAAACATAGCCGTCGGGCAGATCGGGATGGCTTTGCTCCGAGGGGTCGAAGAAAGCGCCAACTGTCTCCGAAACACCATCTGGCGCCCAGCTTGAGACATCGGTTGCGAACCGCGCAATACCGTCGTCGAGACCCAGAAAAACCAGGGGGCCGCCTAGGGCTACAACAGGGTGCTTCGGGTCAAGCCATCCGGGTGCCCGGTCCGGACCGTCGAGAAGTGGTTTTCCCCGCCAAAGCGGCAACACACCTGTGCCGTGGGCGCCCAAAAGCCGCTCCAAGGCAGCGCGGTCACCCCGCAGCTGTGCGGCACGGTCCAAACCGGAACCGCCGAATGTAACGAGTTCTGCGTCTTTCATTCCTGCCCCGCGATCTTGACGGCGTCATGACATGTGCGGTCTCATGGCGCAAACTGATCCGAAGCCCGTCACGGCTTTAAGTTGATTATTTCCAGTCCGCGCATCTTATGCGACAAAAGGCCATGCATTTCTTCTGTCACATGTCTGTCGCAGACCCGGTGCTAGGCCTTCCACGAAA
The DNA here is from genome assembly GCA_038744785.1 of Pseudomonadota bacterium. Lineage (GTDB taxonomy): Bacteria > Pseudomonadota > Alphaproteobacteria > Rhodobacterales > Rhodobacteraceae > Ovoidimarina. Next base: position 15,077 of record JBCDLX010000020.1, on the reverse strand, counting down.
AACCAAAGGGAGCCTTCCATGTCACGTTCGCCCAACATTCCCGTGAGCCGACGCGCCTTCATCGGCGGTACCGCCGCATTGACGATGCTGCACCCATTCTCTGTCCGCGCCGCTTCGGGCCAGGCGCACCTTAGGATTATGGAGACCACGGACCTGCACGTACACGTGCACCCCTATGACTACTATTCCGATCGTCAGGTAGACACGGTTGGGCTTGCCCGGACGGCGGCGCACATCGCCGATATCCGGGCCGAGGCAACCAACTCGGTCCTTCTGGACAACGGCGACTTTCTGCAAGGGAACCCGATGGGCGATTACATCGCTTACGAGCGGGGAATGAAAGAAGGGGACATGCACCCGATCATTACCGCGATGAACGCGGTCGGGTTTGACGCGACGACCCTGGGAAATCACGAGTTCAACTACGGCCTGGACTTCCTGATGAAATCGCTTGCCGGTGCGAATTTCCCGGTTGTCTCGGCGAATGTCGCGAAGGAAATGGGCGGCGATCCGACCGCAGACCAGACGCTTGTGCGGCCTTACGTGATCCTCGACCGCGAGTTGACCGACGGCGCGGGGCAGACGCATCCGATCCGTATCGGCCTGATCGGCTTCGTTCCGCCTCAAATCATGCAGTGGGATTCGCGGCACTTGGTTGGCAATGTCCAGGCACGGGACATCGTCGAAACCGCCCGCGCCTGGGTGCCAGTGATGAAAGAGGACGGGGCAGACATTATCATCGCGCTTTCCCACTCGGGCATCGGTGCCGCAGACCATACGGATGGGATGGAAAACGCCTCTGTTCCGCTTGGCACTATCGAAGGCATTGACGCCATCGTGACCGGCCATTCTCATCTTGTCTTCCCGGGCCCCGCCTATGACGGATTTGCCGGTCTCGACAACGTGGCCGGGACGCTTCACGGAACGCCTGCTGTGATGGGAGGGTTCTGGGGTTCGCATCTGGGCGTCATCGACCTGATGCTGGAACGCGATGGATCCGAATGGCGGGTGATCACGCATTCGGTCGAAACGCGGCCTATTTCGAAGCGCAACGAAGACCGTTCGGTGACCGCGCTTGTGGAAAGCGACCAGGCGGTTCTTGAGGCCACCCAGATCGATCATGATGAAACGCTGGCCTATGTGCGCCGGGCGGTGGGCAAGACGGCCGCGCCACTTCACAGCTATTTTGCGCTGGTCGCCGACGATCCATCGGTACAGATCGTCAGCCAGGCTCAGAAGTGGTATGTCGCCGACATGCTTGCTGGGACCGAATACGCGAGCCTTCCGATCCTTTCCGCGGCTGCACCCTTCAAGGCAGGGGGCCGGGGCGGGCCAGAGTACTTCACCGACGTCCCAGCCGGCGATGTCGCGATCAAGAACGTGGCCGACTTGTATCTTTACCCAAACACCGTACGTGCCGTTAAGGTGACCGGTGCTGAGCTTAAAGACTGGCTGGAGCGGTCGGCCGGCATGTTCAATCAGGTTGAAGCCGGAGCTGTAGATCAGGTTCTGCTGAACCCCGAATTCCCAAGCTACAACTTTGATGTGATGGACGGTGTCACGTACCAGATTGATCTTTCGCAGCCGTCGAAATTCACGCCCAAGGGCGAACTTGCGAACCCCGACGCAAGCCGTATCGTCAACCTGACATTCGAGAATACGCCAGTAACGGACGATATGGAATTTGTCATCGCCACCAACAACTATCGTGCCGGTGGCGGTGGAAACTTCCCAGGTGCAAACCCCAACACGGTGATCCTTGAGGCCCCTGACACCAACCGCGACGTGATTGTGCGGTTTATCGTCGAACAGGGGACCATCGATCCCAAGGCCGACGGCAATTGGCAGTTCGCGCCACTTCCGGGAACGTCAGTGTTGTTCGACACCGGACCCGAGGCCGCGAAGTATGCCGATCAGGTCCCTGGCGTTGCGATCGAACCCGCAGGCGAAGGCCCGGACGGATTTGCACGGTTCAGAATCGGACTTTAACCCGGCGTAAGAACGAACAGTTGGACCGGCGCCGCCCGTCCCCGAACGGTGATCTCTTCGCCCAAGGGCTGCGCGGCGCCAGACCCCACCGCAGACGCGGTGATACCGTCCATCAACAGCGTGACACCCTTGTCCTTGGCAAGGTCCTGAAGCCGCGCCGACAGGTTCACCGTATCGCCGTAAACCGTGTAGGTTTGCCGACCGCCGCCGCCAACGCTACCTGCGGCGATCTCTCCCGTCGCAAGCCCGATCCGAATGCGAATCGCTTGTCCGCCGAATATCTGAGTTTCGACACGAGACAATAGGGCGCGGGCTGCGGACACAGCACGTGTCTCGGGCTCATCCACCGGAAGCGGCGCATTGAACGCGGCGATAAAGCCATCCCCGGTGAACCCGACGATCAGACCATCTTCGGCGCCCGTGATCTCAGCTGCCTCGGCAAAGAAGGCATTCAGCAAGCCGATCACCGCCTTCGGCGTCGAACGTTCCACCAGCGTAGTGAAACCGGCGATGTCGACGCAGATAACCGAAGCCCTGCGGACTTGCGGTTCAAGCGCATCCGGATCGTCAAGCAGGCGGGCCACAAGCTGGCGTGGCACGTATTCGCCGAAACGTTCCGCAATGTAGGTACGCTCAGCCTCGGCTGAAATCTGGGCAAAGAACACCTGCCTCGCGCGGTAGACTGTCAGCGCGAGGATCGCCGCGGCAAGCACAAGCATCCCGGTTTCCTCAATCCGGTTTCCCGAGCCGATGAAATCGGGCGAGAGAAGGAGTGCGGCGTACTGTTCGGCCGTCGCGCTGGGCGGTAGATCGCCCCAGGACACGGTTCGATCCATCCTGGCAACGATCCACAGAAAAGCCGACCACCAGCCTATGACGGCCACCAGCCCGGTCCAGAGGACAAGTCGCCAAGACAAGGCCAGCGTCGACAGAGCAACCAGGGGGACAAGGTAGTAAATGCCGTAAGCCCGGTAGACCAGAATTTGGGGAACCTCACCGGAATCGCTTAGTGGCAAGACCGCAAACAACGCCGCCGCACCCAGCATGTCCGCGCCAGCGACGGCGAATTTAAGTGCGGGATGCTCGAACCGGGTGCCGATCATGGCCAGGAACACCAGCCCAACCGCGAAATAGGTCGCGAGCACAGCCAGCCCCAAAAGGTTCGGCGTGTCGCCCACGGACAGCGACGAACTGACAAACCAGAGCGTGGCCGCGCCAATCACAATTGTCCGACAAAGAACCGCAAGACGCAGGCCTTGCCGCTCAGCCGCGCGCAGACGTTCGGTCGCGTTGGTTTTGTCGCTGATCAAGGCAGCCCACCCTTCACCGATTGCGCCGTCACTCGCCTGTCAGTCTAGCCCGGCGTATCCCGGTTGCCAGCAAGCGGTTGTCCGGTAAGTTGCCGCCAGCTTAATCAGCCTCTGGTCAAGCTGCCCAATTTTCGGGCATGGTGCTGCTGCAGGGGGCATCAGACCCCCGTCAAATTGACCTTTCCGGCACGTGCACCTTTGGTGCTGCCGGATATGTCCAACGGAGGATTAAACGTGATCAAACACGTCGCTGCTTTCGCGGCCGCCGCCCTGCTCGGCACGGCCGCTTCCGCCCAGACCGAAGTGCCGTTCGCTCTCGACTGGAAGTTCGAAGGCCCATCTGCAGCCTACTTTGCTGCGATAGACAACGGCCATTTTGAAGCCGAAGGTCTTTCGGTGACCATCGAGGCCGGGTCCGGGTCCGTTAACACAATCCCGAAGATCGCGACAGGCGCGTTTCCAATTGGGTTTGGCGATATCAACTCGGTGATCAAGTTTCTTGACCAGAATCCCGGCGCACCGGTGACGGCAGTCATGATGGTATATGACAAGGCCCCATTTGCCATCGTGGGACGTAAATCGCTGGGCGTCGCGGAGCCCGGCGACCTTGAAGGAAAGATCCTGGGTGCACCGCCCCCCGACGGGGCCTGGGCGCAATGGCCTGTCTTCGTGTCCGAGACAGGTATCGATGCTGCCTCGGTCACAGTGGAACCCGTTGGCTTTCCGACCCGTGAGCCGATGCTCGCCGAAGGCAATGTCGCGGCGATCACCGGGTTCTCGTTCTCGTCGGTGGTCAATCTGAAGCGGCTTGGAGTGCCGGCTGACGATATCTCGAACATTCTGATGGCCGATCATGGGCTTCAGCTTTATTCGAATGCGATCCTCGTCAACACAGACTGGGCGGCCGACAACGGGGAAACCGTCGAAGCGTTCTTGCGCGCTGTGGCCAAGGGTTGGACCGATGTCATCGCCGATCCGGCTGCGGGCATCGAAAGCTTGCTGAAGCGAAATCCCGCGGCCGATGCCGGGCTTGAGGAAGAGCGTCTGCAGATGGCGATTGACCAGAACGTTATGACGGATTGGGTGAAATCCAACGGCATGGGCACGATTGACGACGCGCGCATGGCCGCCGCACTGGAACAGCTTGGTCAGACCTACGAGTTCCTGACGACGCCCGATGCAAGCCTTTACTTCACCGATGCGTATCTGCCCGATGGCGGGTTTGCGCTGAACTGAGCTGTAATCCGGCGCGCCGCGGTTGGCGCGCCGGAATTTGCCGCCTCCGGCGGGAGTATTTTTGCCAGGATGAAGGCCAATGCCGTTTCGCTTTCCCAGGGGAGTCCGGTGATGGACACCGCGTTGATCGACATTTCCGGCGTGAGCCACGCCTACAAGACCGGTGCAGGGCCGCTTCCCGTGCTGGAGGGCCTGACGCTGTCTGTGCCCGAGGGCGGGTTCGCAGCCGTGGTCGGACCGTCGGGCTGCGGGAAATCCACCCTCACGAAATTGATCGCAGGGCTGTTAGTCCCGGACCGGGGCACGGTGTCCCTGCATGGCGCACCGGTCAAAGGCCCGAGAAACACTGTTGGGATGGCCTTTCAGAACCCGGTGCTTCTGGAATGGCGCACGATCCTCAAGAACGTTCTTCTGCCCCTTGAAATTGTACCGTCGCGCCTGTCGAAACGCGCCCAGGAAGAACGCGCCAGGCATCTTTTGTCGCTCGTTGGTCTGGAGGGCTTTGAGGACAAACGCCCCTCTGAGCTATCTGGCGGGATGCGGCAGCGGGCGTCGCTTTGCCGGGCGTTGATTCATCAGCCCGAGGTGTTGATCCTGGACGAGCCTTTTGGGGCCCTGGACGCCTTCACGCGCGAAGATCTTTGGCAAGTCATGCACCGGGTCAAGGCGGAGGAGCCGTTCACAGGCGTCCTGATCACCCACGACTTGCGCGAATCCATATTCCTGGCCGACGAAGTTTTCGTCCTGTCCGGGCGCCCCGCCCATACGCAATACACCATGAAGGTGCCGTCCGACGGCCCCCGCGACCTCGACCACCTTTACACGCCCGAGGCCGCCGAAATGCTCAACGTCCTGCGCCACCAGATCGAGATTGCGCAGGGCCGCACCGCCGCTTGAGGACACCCAATGGCTTATGTTCCCGTCAGCGCACCGAAAGACACCACACCAAGCGCGGGCCGCACGATTGTTAGCGCTGTTTTCAGCCGCGCGGTGATCGCACCCATCGCGGCGGTAATCGTCTTTCTGGCCTTGTGGGAACTCTTGGTCTGGGCCAACGGCTGGCCGAACTACATTATGGCCTCTCCTTCGGACCTACCGGCCTCGTACGCCAAGTTTTGGAACCTGTTCCTGGTGATGGGGTGGCAGACCCTCTGGCGAACGGTTCTGGGCCTGCTCCTTGCCGTGATCGTCGGTGTGGGTTTGGGCATGGTGATGGGGTTTTCGCGGGTGATGCGCGACGCGCTTTATCCGCTTCTGGTTGGGTTTAACGCCGTACCCAAGGCGACTGTCGTGCCCATTGTTGCCCTTCTCTTTGTGGGTGCGCATGACTTCAACACCGTTCTCATCGCCTTTATGATCTCGTTCTTTCCAATAGCGGTTTCGGTGTCGATTGGCCTGTCCACGCTGGAGCCGGAGTACCGAGATATACTTCGATCCCTTGGGGCGACAAAGGCACAGATATTCTGGAAGATCGCCTTGCCGAAAACCCTGCCCGAGTTCTTTGGCGCTTTGAAAGTCGCAGTCACGCTGGCGTTCATCGGAACGAACCTGATGGAGATTGTGTCGCCTCACGGTCGCGGCCTGGGCGCGCTTTTTGACTCTGGAAAGACAAACTCCGACTACCCACTGATGTTCGCGGTCCTTATCGCTTTGGCATTCCTGGGCATCGTCCTTTACTACGTGGTCGTCGCTCTGGAGAAAGCCTTTGCCGGTTGGGCCGAACGTGAGGCGCACTAGGGTTGGCGGTGGACCGTGAGACGAAACGGCTTGCCTATGCGAAGGCCGCAGAAGGCCATGCGCTAAAGGGGAAAACGCAACCCTACACTGCGATGAACGGCAACATGTTCAGTTTTCTGGCACCGGACGGCACACTGGCTGTAAGGCTGGCGGACACCGACCGCGCCGATTTCGAGGCCCAGTATGGTCCAGCGGAGGTGACACAGTACGGGCGGGTTATGCGCGGCTACGTGGCGGTTCCAGATACGGTAATCCAAGACGATACGGCGTTTCGGGCGCTCTTTGTAAGGTCGGCGAATTTTGCCACGACGCTGAAGCCCAAACCGACGAAACGTTAGGCGGTGCCGATAAGGCTTGGCCAGTGCTGCGCGTGTTCGCGCGAGAACACGGCGATATGTCCGATTGCGCGTCCGTCGGGGCGGACGATCGCCTGCTGCTTTGCCGCCTCGGGATAGAGCTGCATCAATCGCCAGACCGCGGCAGGTGGCACCATCCCGTCGTCGCCGATCGCCACACACCGAAGGTGCCCGCGAAACGATCGGCAGTCTGGCATGGGCAGGCGCGCCCCGATTTCCGAAAGCCAAAATCCACGTGTCGTGCACCATCGCCGCCATTGCCAAAAAACGCCGCTGGGCAGGTCGGTGCCAAGGCCGAGCATCCGGCCTGGCAAATACCCCAAAACCTGCGTGAGAACGGCACCCGGCCCGTACCAGAGCATGGCCGACAGGGCCTTCCAACGCAGCGAAAGATCTGACGTGTGGATCGGTCCCGATGCCACTGTGATCAACCGGTCGATTCGCGCGGCGTTGGCGTGAAAGGGCACCATCAGACCGCCGATGGAGTGGCCAATGACCCAGATGGGAACGCCCGGTGCAAGACGTTCAAGCAAGTCCTGTGCTGCTGGTTGATCCCGCAATCCCCAGTCGGCGAGGGTCGCATCGGAGGCATGTGGATGACCTTGAGACGAGATTCCGAAATCCCGATAGTCGTATGTCAGACACATCACCCCTTGTTCCGCCAACCATGCCGCGAAGTAGCCATAGTAGTGTGCGGGCACGCCTGTAGCGCCATGAATGACGGCGGCGGCTTTGGGTCTGGCGGCGCGATAGAGCTTACCGGACAGCATCGCGATGTCGGCTGAAAAGGAAATGTCCTCGACATCCGGGCGGAGCGGAGCATTGGGTGCATTCACTAGGCTTCATCCTATATAGACCGGTCGGTTTAGTATCAGCTATAGACCGACCGGTCTAGTCATCATATGCTTTTGCCATGGCGGAATTTTCGACACGCGAACGGTTGATCACCACAGCTGCGCAGCTATTCAGGCTGCGCGGGTACAATGGCGTGGGCCTGAACGAGATCCTCGCCAGCGCCGGTGCCCCGAAAGGATCGCTTTACCACCACTTTCCGAATGGCAAGGCCGACCTTGCCATGTCTGCAGCCAGGTGGGCCTCGGACGGGATGGTCGAAATAATCGATGACGCGTTCACAGACGCCCGCGATTACCGCGACGGTGCCACCACCTTATGCTTTAAGCTGGCAAAGTTCTTCGACATCTCCGGGGGATGGGACGGGTGTCCTGTCGCTTCGATCCTTGTTGACGGCCCAGAGAACGACGCCTTTCGTGACATGGTCGCCCGGACACACAACCGGTGGATCGAAGGGATCGCCAGTCATGGCAGGCGTCTCGGGCTGGCACCGACCCAGGCGCGCGAAAGGGCGGAAACGCTGTTGATCGGTATTCAGGGCGCCTGGGTTGTGGCGCGGGCGCGCAAATCGTCAGGTATTCTGCGCGATCTGCCAGGGCGCCTGCTAGGATGATGCCCCTTGATGTGAGGCATCACAGCCAGTAGATACATCGCTGAGAGGTTGGCGCGGGCAGGCACCTCGCCAACCCGGTCAGGTCCGGAAGGAAGCAGCCGTAACGAGCCCCGCTTGGGTCGTTGTCCAGCCTCTCACCCTTCACCCCCACTCGCTTGCCGTTCTCCCAATCGATGGGCTCATCTGCCCTCCGTAAAATCGGACCCAAGGCACAAACGCAGCGACTCAAGGCGAACAGCATTACAATCGACGGGTAGCTGCAGACCCCAGCGGTCAAACGCCGAAGCGGCCCCACGCCACGAAACCGACCAAACTGACCGCAAGAATACCGGCGAGGATCACAGGGATCGCGCTGGCCCGGCGCACTGGGTGGCCGCGCGGCCACTCCCGTCCAAGCCCCAGAACAGCGAACGCCAACATTGCGGCAACCCCCTGCCAGCCTAGAAACGCCATCACCCTGTTGATGCCGCGCGCGAACCCATCACTGGATGGCTCTGTAAGAAGAAATGCGGCGAAGGACCCAGCCCAGGCCAGGGCCCAGACCGTCCACAGTACCATCAACGAGAACGTGCGTGCTTCCATGTCCTCTAGACTGCTTCGATCAGGTGTCTTCCACCACCCGATCCGGGTGATCCTCGGCCCAAGCCTCCAAAATGTCACGCATCTCCTCTACACCGCAGCCGTTGATATCATGACGATGAAGCTGCGACCCCGCATCCAGTATCGCCTGCGCAGCGCCAAGATGATCGCGGTGGTCGCGGGACGGACAGAACTCGGCCCCATGAATGACCGTGCCCATCAGATCGCCGCCGTACATGTTCTTTAATTCGAGGTCGGGAGAGAATCCCAAGAGGTAGGTGACCGCCGCCGCATGCCCCTCCCAGGCTGCAATGTGGATCGCGGGCATGTCCTGTTCGTCGGTCCAGTTCGGGTCGATCCCAATGGCGATCAGCCGTTTTACATGGTCGAGTGTGCCGTCAAACCCCAATATCCGGGTAAGGATGCGGCGCGTTTCGTCAGTCAGTTTTTTTGGGTCGACGCGCGTGTCGGCAGGGCCGTCGGCGGCCTTTGCCAAAAGCATCTCGGTCTCGTCCAGAACCGTGGCCTGCCCCGCGTCCTGCAGAACCTGCGCAACCGCGCGGTTGCCGCGCATTCTTGCAATCGCATAGGCGGTGTGCCCGTGAAAGGGCTGCGTGCCGTCCGCGCCACGCGCAATCAAGACGCGGGCGAGATCGGCCGAACACATCCGGCGCGCGGCCTGATGGAGACCCGGAATAACCAGGGGCGGCTGGCCCGAAGGATGTTCCGCAGGGTTTTCGTTAGGGTCGGCGCCTGCGTCGAGCAACAACTCAACCATCTCAAGGTTGTCAAAGTCCATCGCTCGCAACAGCGCGTTCGTGCCTTCGGGTCTCGCCCCGTGACGCAGCAAAAGCTTAAGTCCGTCGGACGACCCAAGCTCGGTCGAATGGTAAAGCGACTCATCGTCGTTCGGGTCGGCCCCCCGCTCCAAAAGCCACTCTGCCAACGCGAGGTTCCCGGCATGTCCGAGCGCCCCGTAAAGCGCGGAAAGTTCGTTGTCGGCGTCCGGCCCGGCGGGGTAGCTTGCATTCACATCGGCCCCGCCCGCGACAAGCAGATCTGCAAGCGCCACAGACGCCTCTGCACCGCCCGGAACCTGCCGCCAGTGCTGCGAAAAGGCGAGGTGCAGGATAGGCGCGCGGACCCCGATCACCCGCGTTGCTGCCTCCGGATCTGATTTCAGCCGTTCTGAAACTGCGTTGATGCGCAAAAGTGCGATCTGAAGTCCAAGGTTCACATCGCCCAGACCCGGATCATCGGCCAATAGTCGTTCGACCACCCAGTGTTGGCCAAAGAACAGCGCCATCTTCAAACGCTCTGCGCGCGCGTCACGATCGAGCGCTGCAATTTCGGACGCGATCTTGAGTTTTGGCCAACTCGCATGGCCCGCCTCGCGCGCGATGATATGCAAAGCATCGGCATGTCTCAGCTTGCCGATTTCAGGCAAAACCGCGATGACACGCTGCTCTGCTTCGGGCAAACCCGCGTCATAGTCTCGGCGGAGGGCTTTAGCCTGCCGCCGTAGGTGATCGATGGAAAGTGGCATCGGTATCCTCCGGATACGCCCGCTGGTCCGCCATGTCGGGCAGGAAGAACCGATCGATGTGGTCTTCAAGTTCGGGGTGGCGATGCGCCTTTCCGCGGACCCGGATGCCGCCCCTGACGGCCTTGGCATAGTAAAGCATCGCCGTTTGTCAGGCAACGGACGTTCCCGGTTTACCCCGCCGCGCGCTACCCGTAAGTTTCGGCAACGCGATACGGAGCCAGAATGAGCGAATCCCAAGAGCCCGGCTATCAGGTCCTGGCCCGGAAATACCGGCCACAGACGTTCGCAGACCTGATCGGACAGGATTCTATGGTTCGAACGCTCCGAAACGCATTCGAAGCCGATCGGATCGCCCAAGCGTTTATGCTGACCGGCATCCGCGGGACGGGCAAGACCACGACCGCGCGCATCATCGCAAAGGGCATGAACTGCATCGGGTCGGACGGCACCGGTGGCCCCACGACCGAGCCCTGCGGTGTGTGCGAAAATTGCCGCGAGATCGCCGAGGGCACGCATATCGACGTCATGGAGATCGACGCCGCCTCAAACACCGGAGTGGCCAATGTGCGCGACGTCATCATCGACACGGTCGCCTACGCACCCGCGAAAGCCAGGTTCAAGGTCTTCATTATCGACGAAGTGCACATGCTATCCTCATCGGCATTCAACGCGCTTTTGAAGACACTTGAGGAACCGCCAAGGCATGTGAAATTCATCTTCGCGACGACAGAGATCCGCAAAGTCCCCGTGACGGTCCTATCCCGCTGCCAGCGATTCGACTTAAGGCGGATCGAGCCAGAAGTGATGATTGACCATCTTCAGGGTGTGGCAAAACGCGAGTCGGCGTCGATTGCGGATGACGCGCTGGCGCTGATTACACGCGCGGCCGAAGGGTCGGCCCGTGATGCGATGAGCCTTCTTGATCAGGCGATTGCGCACGGCGCGGGCGAAACAACAGCCGATCAGGTGCGTGCGATGCTGGGCCTGGCCGACCGGGGCAGGGTTCTGGACCTGTTCGATCTGCTGATGAAAGGCGATGCCGCCGGCGCCTTGGGCGAGTTGTCGGCGCAATATGCCGACGGCGCCGATCCAGCGGCAGTGTTGCGCGATCTGGCCGAGGTCACGCACTGGATCAGCGTCATAAAGATCACGCCCGAGGCGGCCGACGACCCGACCGTTTCCCCAGACGAACGCGCGCGTGGACTGGCCATGGCCTACGCGCTGCCGATGCGGGTTCTGACCCGCATGTGGCAGATGTTACTGAAAGCGCTCGAAGAAGTCGCGCAAGCACCGAACGCTATGATGGCCGCTGAAATGGCAGTGATCCGCTTGACCCATGTGGCCGATTTGCCAAGCCCCGAGGAAATGGTCCGCAAACTGGGTGAGGCTCCGCCAAGCCCGCCTTCGCCGTCGGGACCCCGTGGCGGCGGACAAGGCAGGGCACCCACAGCAGAACCGGCGCAACCCATGCCAGCGCCCACGCAAAGCGGAACGGCGACACAAGCGTTGGCACCGGTCCGCACCCCCGAAACAAGCCTTGCGCGATTTGCGAGCTTTGACAGCGTCGTCGAATTGATCCGGGCGAACCGCGACGTCCAACTTCTGATTGAGGTCGAAACCGGGGTAAAGCTGGTCAGCTATGCGCCCGGCAGAATTGAATTTGAGCTGTCGGACGCTGCGCCCGCGAACCTAGCATCCAAGCTCGGTCAGCGGCTTCAGGCTTGGACAGGCGCCCGCTGGGCCGTCAGCGTGACGGGATCTGGAGGGGCGCCGACACTTGCGGAGCTTCGCGATGCCGAAGCCGACGCCGCATTGGCCGAGGCGCAGGACCACCCGCTGGTCAGAGCCGTCTTCACGGCTTTTCCCGAGGCAAAGATCCGAAAGGTCACGACGCGGGCCGCGCTGGAAACCGAAGCCGCTGAGGAAGCGCTGCCAGAAGTTTCTGAGGAATGGGACCCGTTCGAAGAGGAGTAGGCGCGGCAATACTCTTCGGGCGTGTTCAGGAGACCCCGCGAGGAGCGTTTAAACCCGCCTGTCGCTTGATGGGGCGCCTAGGGTGGCGTATCCCGGGTGCAACCCGAAACAAATAGGATGGCAGAGATGTTCAAGGGATTGGGCGGCCTGGGCGACATGGGCAAGATGATGAAAGCCGCGCAAGAGATGCAGGGCAAGATGGCCGAGATGCAAGAGGCTTTGGACACAATCACCGTCATGGGTGAAAGCGGCGCAGGCATGGTCAAAGCAACGGCGACCGCGAAGGGTGAACTTACAGCGCTGGATATCGATCCTTCTATCTTCAACGCCGATGACAAAGAGGTTGTCGAAGACCTGATTCTTGCTGCGATCAAGGACGCGCAGGCCAAGGCACAGGAAAAAAGCGCCGAAGAGATGCAGAAAATCACCGACGGGCTGGGGCTGCCCGCCGACATGAAGCTTCCGTTCTAAAGCAGGCGCGCCCTGGGGCTGTGCCCCGGGCAGTTTATGAATTGACAGGCCCGTCCTCGGATATCGAAACGCTGATCGAAATGATGGCCAAGCTGCCTGGGCTGGGCCCTCGATCTGCCCGTAGGGCCGTTTTGCATCTAATAAAGAAGCGCGGCGCGCAGATGCGGCCTTTGGCGGACGCGATGGCCCGGGTCGCAGAGACCGCGCGAGAATGCCTGAACTGCGGCAACATCGGCGCCGGTCAGATTTGCGACATCTGCGCCGACGAGGCACGGGCAACCGGGGAAATTTGCGTGGTCGAAGACGTGGCCGATCTGTGGGCGATGGAGCGTGCAGGTGTTTTCAAAGGACGCTACCACGTTTTGGGCGGCACCCTTTCGGCTCTGGACGCAATCGGGCCTGAAGACCTGCGGATCCCGCGCCTGTTGGATCGGATCAAAACCGAAGCGGTCTCCGAGGTGATCCTTGCGACCGGCGCCACCGTCGATGGTCAAACCACGGCGCATTATATCGCCGATCAGCTTCCAGATACCGTCAAAGTTACATCGCTGGCGCAGGGCGTACCAATTGGCGGCGAGCTTGATTTTCTGGACGATGGCACAATCGGCGCGGCCCTGCGAGCACGGCGTAGTTTCTAGCGGTAAACGCGACCCTCTGCCGGACCCCAGATCGTGCCTTCACGCTCACTCAGCCACCCGATGGCGTCGGGCGCGGGCATTGGACGACCCAAGTGGTAGCCTTGGACGGCGGAACAGCCGAGGCGGCTTAGGATTGCCAGTTCCTCTGGCGTTTCCACGCCTTCGGCCAGCACCTCAACCCCAAGGCGGCGGGCCAGAATGACAATTGTCTCAGTGATGACAAACGAGCTTTCGTCGCGGTCTATCCCCTGCACCAAGCTGCGATCAACTTTGATCCGCGAAACCGGGTATTGCCGCAAACTGGCGATGGCCGCATGGCCGGTTCCAAAATCGTCAAGTTCAATGGGGTACCCGCGTTCTGCAAAGGCGCGAATGTTTTCAGCAATCTGTGACGAGCGGTCATCAAGTAACGTCGATTCGAGGATCTCGATCCGAACCTGGTCTGGCGATAATCCCTTGCCGTCAACTTGCCAGTCCACCTGTCCAACGATGGACGCATCGCTCAACTGTGCACTTGAAATGTTGATACTCACCTTCGGCCGACCCCCGATCACGGCGGTCAACTCACTCAGAAACTCAAGGCTGCTGCGCCGGACCACGCGGTCGATATCGGCCGCGATGCCAGCCTCGATCGCGGCTGGCAGAAAAACACCTGCGCTGATCACGCCGCGCGTGGGGTGCATCCAACGGGCAAGGCTCTCAAATCCAGTGACCTCGGCCCCATCCGTCGAAAACTGCGGCTGAAACCACGCGTCGATTTGACCTTCTTCCAAGGCCTCCCGAAGGTCTTGTGCGATGACGGCTTGCTCGACAGAGGCGCGTCGCATCTCGGATGTGAAGAAACGCGTGCAGTTTCGACCCGCGCGTTTCCCAACGTTCAGCGCGGTGTCGGCGTCGGCAACTACACGGTCTGCAGGTCCGCGACCCGGTTCCCAGGTCCCAACTCCGACCGTTGCGCCCACCTGGCAGATGCGGCCATGAAAGACGATCGGGCGGATTAGGGCGGAACGCATCTTCTCTGCCCGCTCCACAAGCGCCTTGTTTCCCAGATCCGTTGGCCCCAGAAGCAGGAACTCGTCACCGCCAATCCGCGCGACAACCTCACGCTTATCGCAATCGCGCTGCATGCGCTCGGCAACCTTCGCAAGAACGAAATCCCCGGCCTCATGGCCTGTGGCGTCGTTGACCGCCTTGAACTTGTCGAGATCCACGTGAAGTGCGACGACCCTTTCGTCCAGCGGAATCGATCGTTCAAGATCCTCCAGGTACCGCGTCACGCCCCGCCGGTTCAGAAGCCCGGTCAGGGCGTCGCTTTCAGCCGCATGTTCCAACTCGGTCTGCTTGTTCTTAAGCTCGGTAATGTCAATCCTGAACCCAACGTAGCCGCCCTCGCTGGTGGGCGAGTTGAACGACCGTATCCAACGCCCGTTGTCGAGTTGATATTCGAGCTCGTAGCCATTCCGCCCCCGGGTTTCCAGAACCTCGGCCAGCCACGCTTCTTCACGACCTTCCGCCTCGGGATACTGACCTTGCTGCAGCCCATAGCGCAGCACATCTTCATAGGTGGTGCCCCGACTCAATGCTCCAGCGGACCGTGTGAACATGTTCTTGTAGCGCTCGTTGAACATTATCAGGCGGTCATCGGCATCAAACAGCCAGAAGCCGGCTGGCAGTGCCTCTATCGCATCTCGAAGGCGCTGTTCCGCCTTTTCGGCACGTTGTCGGCTTCGGACCTGGCTGGTGATGTCGATTCTCAATCCTACGCGTCCGCCGTCG
>JBCDLX010000019.1:0-109894 GCA_038744785.1 Pseudomonadota bacterium | reverse complement strand
AGTCGGTGTCCTTGTTCTTGGCGCTGGCACGGACAAGAAGGGACCCGGTCCCCTCGTGTCGCAACTCAGCCGCGCGTCGGGCGATCTGCCCGTGCCGATCACGATTGTACCGGGCGAATTGTCGAAGGAACGGCTGGAGGCTGTGACATAGAATTTAACACCTCCAGACTCAACCTTAGAATCGTTCCAAGTTCTTGACACGCACCGGACTGAAGCGCATATTCCTGACCAATCCAGTCAGGAGCGCGCCCATGTTCATTCAGACCGAATCCACGCCGAATCCGGCGACGCTGAAGTTTCTTCCAGGCAACCGGGTTATGGAGGCAGGGACAGCCGACTTTCCCTCTGCCGAAGCGGCGGGAAAATCGCCGTTGGCACAGCGGGTTTTTGCGGTTGACGGCGTGACGGCCGTGTTCTTCGGTCATGATTTTGTAACCGTAACCAAATCGGACACGATCGAGTGGGATCATATCAAACCTGCGATCCTTGGCGCGATCATGGAACATTTCCAATCCGGTCAGCCTGTGATCGAGGGTGAGGGTCCTGTTGCCTCGGGCCACGCCGACCATGATGGTCCGGATTCGCAGATCGTGGGCCAGATCAAAGAGCTTCTGGACACGCGCGTGCGGCCCGCCGTTGCGCAGGATGGCGGTGACATCACGTTCCACGGATTTGATCGGGGCATAGTTTACCTCCACATGCAGGGCGCCTGTGCAGGCTGCCCCTCGTCGACCTTGACCCTGAAAATGGGGATCGAGAACCTTTTGCGGCATTACATTCCGGAAGTGGTCGAGGTGCGTCCTGTCGCTGCCTGAGCGGGCGGCACCGCCCAAACGCTGCCACCGATAAATGACTGTCTCGAGCCCGACGATCCTTGCCTTTGATACATCGGGCAAGCACTGCGCCGCTGCACTGATGGTCCGTGGCGATTTGGTTGCCAGCCGCTTCGAGCCCATGGACCGGGGGCAGGCCGAGCGGCTTTTGCCGCTTTTGGAAGAGGTTCTGGCCGGAGCCAGCACGAGCTGGCAGGATCTGGATGCCGTTGGTGTCGGTGTTGGTCCAGGCAATTTCACCGGTATTCGGATTTCGGTTTCTGCGGCGCGCGGGCTTGCCCTGGCGCTTGGCGTTCCGGCAATTGGCGTCTCAACCTTCGAAATCGTCGCCGCACATAGGTACGGCATGGTTTCGGCTGGTGATTGGCCCGGGCATATCGACATTCCGGGACCACGCAACACCGTCTATCGTCAGGCTTTCGATGCGCGCCGCCCGTCAGGAGATCCGTTTGTTGTCACCTTGGACGCAAATGACACGACAGACCGAATAGAGCCGCTGGGCTGGCACGGCGGTCTGCTCACCGCATTTATCGAACGGACCGCCGAGAAGTTTGGACGCGCGGAGGCCCCCCGTCCCGTCCCACTTTACGTCAGGCCAGCCGACGCGGCCCCGCCGAAGGATGCTGGCCCGCTGCTCTTGCCATGATGTCCGACGATCTGGCCGCCTTGTACGCCCGCGCTTTCCCAGGCCAATCTGGTTGGGGCGCCGCCGATTTTCGCGAGGTATTGGCGTCTCCCGGCGCGTTTCTCCGTGCCCTGCCACATGCGTTCGCATTGGGGCGAACTGCAGCAGATGAGGCGGAGCTTCTGTTGATCGCAACCGACCCATCCCATCAACGCACCGGACTGGGTGCCAGGTGCCTTGGCGCCTTCCACGACGAAGCTCGTATCCGCGGCGCACAATCCGCGTTTCTCGAGGTCGCCGAATCGAACATCGGCGCCCGGGCCCTTTATGATGCAGCGGGATACGTAGAGGTTGGTCGCCGCAACGCGTACTATTCGACCGATGAAGGCCTGCCCCAAACGGCCCTTATCCTGCGTCGTACGCTCCTCTGACAGGCTATCTGCTCTACATTTGCTGACCTTCTGGTCAAAAAAGGCATTGACCCTTGGGAAGCGCTTGCCCCTATTGTCCCTTTATCGCCAACGGGACTACAGTGCCCGGGTATGCCCCGGGGGGGGGACGGTCCCCCGGTCAAAAAAAACATCAGGGAGTTATCCATGACAAAGTTCCAGTCTCTTCTTGGCGCAGCTGCCGCCTTGGCGCTTAGCGCCGGGTCCGCGCTGGCCGAGCCTGCACTTATCTTCGATTTGGGCGGCAAGTTCGACAAGTCGTTCAATGAAGCGGCGTTTAACGGCGCAGAGCGTTGGGCGCAGGAAACCGGCGGCACCTACCGCGACATCGAACTGACTTCGGAAGCGCAACGCGAACAGGCGCTGCGTCGGTTTGCCGAGCAGGGCTTTAACCCGGTGATCACAACAGGGTTTGCATTTGCAGGACCGGTCGAAGCGGTGGCAGGTGACTATCCGGACACCAAGTTCGTCAATATCGACGGGTTCATCCCCGAAATCCCAGACAACGTCCTGATGATTTCGTTCCAGGAGCACCAGGGCTCTTACCTTGTCGGTATGCTGGCAGCGATGGCGTCGGAATCCGGCACGATCGGCTTCGTAGGCGGAATGGATATTCCGCTGATCCGGCATTTCGGTTGCGGTTACGCGCAAGGCGCTAAATCGGTGAACCCGGACATCAACATCGTGGCCAACATGACGGGTACGACACCAGCCGCGTGGAACGATCCGGTGAAGGGTGCTGAACTGACCCGGTCGCAAATCGGTCAAGGGGCGGACGTCGTATATGCGGCGGCTGGCGGCACAGGGGTCGGCGTGCTGCAGACTGCCGCGGATGAAGGTATCTTTTCTATTGGCGTAGACTCGAACCAGAACCACCTGCACCCGGGTTCGGTCCTGACCTCGATGCTGAAGCGCGTGGATGTTGCTGTCTATGAATCCATGAAGGCGGGAGAGGCCCTTGAAACCGGAACTGGCATGGTCCTGGGACTTGCCGAAGAAGGTGTGGGATACGCCGTTGACGAGAACAACGAAAGCCTTCTGAGCGATGATATGCTCGCGCAGGTGGAAGCGGCGCGCTCGGCCATCATCGACGGGTCGCTGAATGTCGTCGCCTACTACGAAAACGACAGCTGCCCGGCGCACCAGTTCTAAGCATATGAACGCGCAGGAAAATACGGGGCGGCCGGAAACGGCCGCCCCTGCTATTGAGCTTAAGGGCATTTCCAAGGCCTTTGGCCCGGTGCAGGCCAACAAGGATATTTCGATCCGGGTGATGCCCGGAACGATCCACGGCATAATAGGCGAAAACGGCGCCGGTAAATCAACGCTGCTGTCGATCCTGTATGGGTTTTACAAAGCCGACGCGGGCGAGGTTTTTGTTGGTGGCCAGAAGACCGAGATCCCGAATTCACAAGCTGCAATTGCGGCGGGGATTGGGATGGTGTTCCAGCATTTCAAGCTGGTCGAGAATTTTACGATCCTGGAGAACGTAGTTCTGGGCGCTGAAGATGGCGCGTTGTTGCGCCCGTCGCTGGCCAAGGCACGGGCAGAGTTGAACCGCCTTTCCGAAGAGTATGAACTGAAGATCGACCCTGACGCCTTGATCGAAGAAATCGGCGTGGGCATGCAGCAACGGGTCGAGATCCTGAAGGCGCTTTATCGCCAAGCGGATATCCTGATCCTGGACGAACCCACCGGAGTGTTGACCCCGGCCGAAGCCGACCATTTGTTCCGCATCCTTCAAGGGCTGAAGGAGCAAGGGAAAACGATCATCCTGATCACCCACAAGCTGCGCGAGATCATGGATGTGACCGACACCGTAAGCGTTATGCGGCGGGGTGAGATGACGGCGACCGTCAAAACGTCGGACACAAGCCCCGAGCAATTGGCAGAACTGATGGTGGGCCGCAAAGTCCTACTGCGCGTCGACAAGAAACCCGCGACGCCCGGCAAGGACGTGTTGGCGGTCAATAATCTTCGAGTCATCGACGAAGCCGGGGTGGAGCGGCTAAAGGGCGTATCGTTCGATATTCGGGCGGGTGAAATCCTGGGAATTGCCGGCGTGGCCGGAAACGGCCAGTCAGAGCTTTTGCAAGTCCTTGGCGGGATCGCACATGGATCTGGCGAGATCCGCTTGAACGGTCAACCGCTTGATCTGACCGGCAACCATTCAGACGGACGATCACGCCGCGAAGACGGCATTGCGCATGTGCCTGAGGACCGTCAGCATCTGGGTCTGATCATGGATTTCGCCGCCTGGGAAAACGTCGCCTTCGGCTACCACGACGATCCCCGCTATAACGCTGGCAATTGGCGGATCGACAATGCCGCTATCGTTGAAGACACGGCCGGGAAGATGGACCGTTTCGACGTCCGTCCGCCAAACCCGCAGCTTTCGGCCAAGAACTTTTCCGGCGGCAACCAGCAAAAGATCGTTCTGGCGCGTGAGATCGAGAGGAACCCCGACCTTCTTCTTATCGGTCAACCGACACGGGGCGTCGATATCGGGGCGATTGAGTTTATCCATCAGCGGATCGTGGAGCTGCGCGACGAAGGCAAGGCAATCCTTCTGGTGTCTGTGGAGCTGGACGAAATCATGTCGCTCTCGGACCGGATCGCAGTGATGTTCGACGGTCGGATCATGGGCGAGCGCTTGCCCGGAGAGACGGATGAACGCGAACTTGGCCTTCTGATGGCCGGGGTGGATGACGCGCCGCAGCCGGCGGCGGTAGGGGGCTAGGCCATGGAAACAATGCCCAGGTGGGCCGATGTCATCCTGATCCCGCTTATCAACCTTCTGATTGCGTTCGTGTTGTCGGGACTGGTGATCCTTGCCATAGGAGAAAGCCCGGTTGAGGCGGTGCGCACCATGGTCACCGGAGCGCTTGGGTCGACATATGGCTGGGGCTACACGCTCTACTACGCGACGAACTTCATGTTCACGGGCCTCGCTGTTGCGGTCGCATTTCATGCGCGACTGTTCAACATCGGCGGCGAAGGGCAAGCGACAGTTGGTGGGCTTGGGGTTGCGCTGGTCTGTCTAACCGTTCCATGGCCACATTGGTCACTCGCGCTGCCAGCGGCCATTCTGGGCGGTGCGCTGTTCGGCGCGGCCTGGGCAGCGATCCCGGCCTATCTTCAGGCCAAGCGCGGCAGCCACATCGTGATCACGACGATCATGTTCAACTTCATCGGTGCGGCGCTCTTGAACTATGTGCTCGTCAACGTGCTGAAGCCCGAAGGGTCGATGGAGCCTGCGACGGCCTACTTTCCGGAAGGAACGCATCTGCCGACATTCCAGAACATGCTGGCGTTCTCTGAGACCCCGCTCTTTCGTGGCGCGCCGGTAAATGTCACATTCTTCGTCGCGGTAGCGGCCTGCATTCTGGTCTGGTGGCTGATCTGGCACACGCGGCTTGGCTATATGATCCGAGCATTTGGGCATTCGGAGCCAGCGGCGGTCTATGCCGGGATTAATCCGGTGCGGATCACGATGTATGCGATGCTGATCTCGGGCGCGCTTGCGGGGTGCATGGCGATCAACAACGTTATGGGAGAGGCCGAGCGACTGGTTCTGAATTCGGTCGAAGGTGCAGGGTTTATCGGCATCGCTGTGGCGCTGATGGGCCGGTCGCACCCGTTCGGGGTTTTCCTTGCTGCTCTTCTGTTTGGTTTCCTTTATCAGGGCGGTGCGGAACTGGCGCTTTGGACGAACGTCCCGCGTGAGCTTGTTGTCGTTATTCAAGCATTGGTGATCCTCTTCACTGGTGCGCTTGATAATATGGTGCGGGCGCCGCTTGAGCGGATGTTTCTTGCACTTCGCCGGTCGCGCAAATCGACCCCGCGCGTAGAGGCCGCCGAATGAGCGAAATTCTTCCCTTCCTACCGGGGTTCATCGCGGCCTATGCCATTCTGCTTGTTGCAGCCTCGTCGCCCGGTCCCGCCGTCGCCATGCTTCTGGGTATTGCCACGGCGCGCGGGCGCGGCCCGGCTCTGGTCGCATCCGCTGGGATCGCTACCGGAAGCGCGGTGATCAATCTGCTGACCCTGATCGGCGTGGGCCTAATCCTCCACGAAGCCGCATGGGCAATGTCGGCGATCAGGATGATCGGGGCCGCTTACCTGGCCTGGCTGGCCTGGGGTGCGTTCCGAAAAGCGATGGACCCGCCCGAAATCGGCGTCACGGCGGTCGCGCCCGCCCCGACCTGGCGCTACTTCGCTTCGGGTCTTCTTCTACAGATCACGAACCCAAAAGCGATTGCCTTCTGGATCGCCATCGCAGCGGTTGGAGCAACGGCCGGGGGCGGGCTGGCCATCGTGGCGCTTTTTGTTCTGGGCGCGTGGCTCATCTCTTTTGGGTGTCATGGCGGCTGGGCCATTGTCCTGTCGGCCGCCGCGTTTCGCCGCGCGTATGCGGCAGGGCGCCGCTGGATCGATGCCGGGCTGGGGGGCTTTTTCGCCTTTGCTGCCTGGAAGATGGCGACAGAAAGGGGCTGAGCCATGGATTTCCTGACCGCGCTGCAGATCCTTGATTCAACTGTCCGGCTGGCGACGCCGCTTTTGCTGGCCTGTCTTGCTGGCCTGTTCTCGGAACGCGCGGGCATCTTTGACATTGGGCTTGAGGGCAAGATGCTGGCAGCGGCCTTTTTCTCTGCGGCGGTTGCGGCGCTTACCGGCTCTGTCTGGCTCGGGCTTCTGGCGGGCATTGTCGCCTCGCTCGCGTTGGCGGGCGTGCACGGTCTTGCTTCGATCACCTTCCGAGGCAATCAACTGATCTCGGGCGTGGCTATCAACTTTCTCGCTGCCGGGCTGACGGTGTTGATCGCGCAGGACTGGTTTCAGCAAGGCGGACGCACGCCGTCGCTTGATGGCGGGGCGCGGTTTTCGTCGCTCGAATGGCCGCTTGCGGGCGTGTTGGACAGTGTTCCGGTTCTGGGTCCCGTCTATTCCGAACTGATTTCGGGCCACACGATCCTTGTCTACGTCGCGATTGCAGCAGTGCCGTTTTCCTGGTGGCTTCTCTACCGCACCCGGTTTGGTCTCAGATTGCGGGCTGTAGGCGAAAACCCGGGCGCCGTGGACACTGCCGGTATTTCGGTCACACAGCTTCGCTTCATTGCCGTTGGCATCTGCGGGATTCTGTGCGGCCTTGCGGGCGCGTACCTGGCCACCGGTCTGGCCGCCGGTTTCGTCAAAGATATGAGCGCCGGTCGCGGGTTCATTGCACTCGCCGCGCTGATCTTTGCCAAGTGGCGGCCGTGGCACGCGCTTTACGCCTGTCTGCTGTTTGGATTTCTTGAGGCAATTGGCAACCGCTACCAGAATATCGAAATTTTGGGGGTCACGCTTCCCGTCCAATTCATGCAGGCGCTGCCTTACATCCTAACGGTCGTGATCTTGGCCGGCTTTGTGGGTCGTGCCATTCCACCGCGTGCAGGCGGAGAGCCTTACGTCAAGGAACGCTAGCCGCGCGTCCTGCTACAGTTTTCATGCGAAAGGGGCTTTCGGCTTCGGGCCGCTGTTTGTAATGGTCTTCCCAGCTTGTAAGGTTGTTCCATGCAAATTTACCTGCCGATCGCCGAGGTTTCGGTTAACGCGTTCCTGCTTTTGGGTCTCGGCGGCATGGTCGGTGTGCTCTCCGGAATGTTCGGTGTGGGCGGCGGATTCCTGATGACCCCGCTACTGTTTTTTATCGGCATACCTCCGGCCGTCGCCGTCGCCACCGAAGCAAATCAGATCGTGGCTTCATCCTTCTCAGGCGTGCTTGCACATCTTAGGCGGAGAACCGTCGATTTCAGAATGGGCACCGTGTTGCTAGTTGGCGGTCTCATCGGTGCCGCCCTGGGCGTTCAGCTTTTCAACGCGCTGAAGGAAATCGGGCAAGTCGATCTCTTGGTCCGGCTCAGCTACGTGGTCTTTCTTGGCGTCATCGGATCGCTGATGTTTGTTGAGTCGCTGTCGGCACTGCGCAAGACACGCGCCGGTCGGCCGAAGGAGCGTCGGAAGCACGGTCTTGTTCACGCGCTGCCCCTGAAGATGAAGTTCCGGACGTCGGGGCTTTACATTTCGGTCATCCCTCCGGTTCTTGTCGGTGTCGTTGTCGGTGTTCTCGCGGCGATCATGGGTGTGGGCGGCGGCTTCATCATGGTGCCGGCGATGATTTATCTGCTGGGCATGCCGACCAAGGTTGTGGTCGGAACCTCGCTTTTTCAGATCATTTTCGTCACCGCTTTCACGACGCTTCTGCACGCCACAACGAATTTTACCGTTGATATGGTGCTGGCTGTCCTATTGCTCGTGGGCGGGGTAATTGGCGCCCAGATCGGGACCCAGATCGGTACGAAGCTTAAAGCCGAGCAGTTGCGAATTCTTCTGGCGATCATGGTTCTTGTGGTCTGCGGTAAACTGGCACTGGACCTTCTGATCCAGCCGGCAGAGCTGTATTCCATCGGCACGGCGGGAGGGCACTGATGCGCCTTCTGCTTTTCCTTCTGATGCTGGCGTTGCCCGCGCACGGTGAAGAGGTCGTCGCAGCGCTCAGCCAGAACCGGATTTCGATCAACACGAACTTCGACGGATCCGAGATCCTGATTTTCGGTGCGGTCAAGCGCGAGACCCCGATCCCCGGCGATGCGCCCTTGCAGGTTGTCATCACAGTGTCCGGTCCGTCTAAGCCTGTGGTCGTCCGCAGGAAGGACCGGTATTTCGGCATATGGGTGAATGTTGAAGGCGCGGATATCAGCCAAGCACCCTCCTTTTATGCCGTGGCGACCTCGGATGATTGGGATGCGGTCCTTAGCGACACGGCCGACCTGCGCCACAAGATTTCCGTCCGACGCGCGATCCGGTCGGTGGGCGCAGCCTCGATGGTGGGGGACGTCGCGGCCTTTGTCGATGCGTTGATCCGCATACGCGAGGACGAGAACCTTTATCAGACAAATATCGGTACGGTCACATTTACTGAATCCACGCTTTTTGACACCGCAATACGGCTTCCCGCCAACCTGACAGAGGGCGATTACACGGCACGTTTTTTTCTGACGCGTAACGGTCGCGTCGTAGACAGCTACGAGACCGTGATCGACGTGCGGAAGGTTGGGCTGGAACGCTTTCTGTTCAACCTGTCCCGGGAACAACCGCTTGTTTATGGTTTGATGTCGCTTGCAATTGCGATTGCTGCCGGTTGGGGCGCCTCCGCGTTCTTCCGCTACCTGCGGGGCTGAGCGAACCCGCCCAAATCGTCCAACTGTGGTGGGTGGCGCGAACGGCTGATAAACATCCGACTAAGTCGTCTCGTCCCCATCCAGCTTCAATGGAGCAGCGGGTGCCGTAAGATCGTCTGTGCCAAGCACCGATTCGGGCTTGGCCAGACGATAGCGGGTGACCCAGAACAGCCGCTCGGCCGCGCGCGTGACCGCGACATAGGCAAGGCGTTTCCATAACGGCAGCCCGGCTTCGACCCGGCCCGCGCGCGCGGCAGCATATAGGTCAGGTGCAAAGACCTGGACATCGTCCCACTGCGATCCTTGGGCCTTGTGGATCGTGACTGCTGCGCCGTGCAAGAACGCTGCCCCCATCGTCGCGGCGAACGGAATGAAGGGTTCGTCCGCGTCCGGCATTTCTATTTTTACAATAGACGCGACAGAGATTTGCGGATCGGCTGCGCCAACAAGGTGCAGCCGCGAAAAGCCCGGGCGGCGACCCGCACCAAGATAGATCGCTTGCGCGCCCTTGATCAGCCCCCGTGCTTCGAGGTCAATGCGCCGCTTGCGGTGTTTCAGGGGCAACTCGATTCCGTCGCAAATCAGGGGCTCGCCTGGCAGAAGCGCATCGGCCGGGGCCCCGTGCGCTGCACGAAAGGCATGGATCAGGCGGATACGCGTTGCATTGCGCCAGACCAGAACCGGCGATCGGGCCATCATCGTCGCATCCACCCGAGGGGCGACAATCACCCGGTCATCGGTCCGCGCGATATCCTCGACCATGCGTTCAAAACCTTCGAAGTCGAGCGCAGGGTCGGCCAGCGCGTGGGCCAGATCCAGAATAGGACTTCCCGCCACTTGTCGATGAACGCGCGTCAACTCCAGCTTGCGCGGTTCGGGCAAAGCATCGAAAACCATTGCACCAGACTGGTTCACCGGCGCAAGCTGAGCCGGATCTCCGAACAGAAGCAGCGTCGGAAAGATCTCTTTCAGGTCATCGAACTGTTTTTCGTCAAGCATCGACGTTTCGTCGACAAAGCCGATATCCAGCGGGTCCTCGCGTCGTTTCCAGCCGGTGATAAAGTCGGATCCACGAAGGCCTGCGGCCGCCAACGCGCCCGGAACCGATCCGTGCGCATCGTAGAATGCCTTTGCGCGGTCTAAAGCGGCATCAGTCAGGGCCTCAATCTCGGGGCGCTCACCGTCGCCCGCAAGCCATTCGGCCACCTTCTCGAATTCGGGATCGTAAACCGGCGTGTAGATGATCCGATGGATGGTTGTCGCAGGCACCCCCCGGCCGCGCAGGACACTGGCGGCTTTATTCGTTGGTGCAAGGATCGCAAGTGTGCGGCGCTCGCGGGCGCGGCGGCTTTCAAAATCGCCCGACACGATCTCGACCCCGGCGGCCTTGGCGGCCCGCGTCAGTTCTGCAAGTAGAAGCGTTTTTCCGGTTCCGGCCTTGCCAAGCACCGCCAAAACCGACTCGCGTCCTTCGGCCTGTGGCGTCGTCATGGCTTTATCAAGATCGACACCGGCACCGCGCAGAAGCTCGGTCACCAAATCATAGGCTTCGGCCTGGTCGTCGGAAAGGGCAAGGGAGGTCGACGTCATGGGGCAGACCATATCGGTCCAACTACTCACCTGCCAGCAGAAGTCAGGCCGCGCGTACGCCACCTTCGAAGGCTTGCGCATACCATCTATCCGCATCTTTCGCGGAAACACGGGCACGGCGCAGCAAGACCGGGCGAAGTGCAGGCTCAAAGGCCCAAAGCCCGGCCGAGATTGCGGTGCGCCCAGATCCTTGAGTGCCCAAAACCGCCGGTGGCCAGCCCAGCCGGGCGTAGATCCGCACCATCGGCGCATCGAACACCCCGACCGAGTGGCTGAGCCCGTGACCAAGGCCCAGGTCCAGCCCGGCAAGCATCAGCGCAGGCGCAGTTCGGTTCCCGGCGCCCGGTGCAAGACAGAACCGGGTACACTCCCAGATATGCGGACTGGCGATTTCGACCCCTTGGGTTAGGGACGAAAAGTGCTCGGCAAGCATTGTCCGCCCTGTCGTTGGCAGGAACCGCATCGACCCGCCGTGGGTGCCATCCGGCCGCTCCCAGATCGTGTAAATGACCCCAGGCAAACCGTCATATTGGTCACGCTCAAACCCGTTCTGGTCGACTGTGACCTCCCATTTCAGCCGCGCCCGAAATTGTGTCGCGCGGTCTAGGAACATGCTGTCGCGCAGCTTTGGATAATGGTTGAGAGCATCCCACGTAAGGTATCGTAGCATTCTGCCGGTCCCGCGCTGATCTGGGCGGGGATTTGGGCAGAGCGACGTTAAAGCGGGAGAAGCAGGGCGTGCGGAACGTTAACGAACCCGGCGGACGGGCGCGAGAAGTAGTATCAGGTTTGTTGAGAAATGCGGACGGCTGGTGTCTTCGTTGGGTCAGCCACGCGGTGTCATGTTGTCGCGTGATGGATTCTAGGTTGGGTGCCCGGTCAAGGCGCGCATCGTTCGTGGTTCTTAGACGATAATCAGCCCCATCGATAACGCGCGCGCCACAGCATGGGTCGTGTTCATCGCCCCAAGCTTGTTTCGTGCGCTTTCAAGATAGACCCTCAATGTGTGCTCCGAGATAGTCATTGCATCCGCCGCCTGGGCGCGGCTGTAGCCCATGGCCAGCATCCGAAGCGTGTCGGTTTCGCGGGGGCTTAGCGATTTTTGCGGAAGCTCGTCAGTGCCCCGCTCGATCTCGAGCGCTTTCTGGTTCACGAAATGCGCGGCCAGGATCAAAGACCGCATATGTTCGGTTGTGTAGGCATCCCATTCGTCATCGGTAGCCCGATCGCTGACGGTAAACATCGCGAACTGGCCCGATGGCCCGCGGATCGGGACCGAAAAGCCTTGGTTGCCGACCCCGGCATCTATTGCCTCGCCCATGAAGCTGCGCTGCGGCTTTCCCGACCAGTCGAGCGCCTTCCAGTTCACAGGCACAAACCGTCGGTAGCAACCCTGAACGACTGGATCGATCCTAGCGTAGTCCGCGTCGATGTAACGTTCCACCCAGTCGGGCGAATAGGTCAGCGCCGCGTATTGCTCGCCGGTGGAGTTTACAGAATGATAGACGATGTGTTCGACATTCAGCGCATCGCGCAGTGTGCCGATCCGGTCGCTGAGCTCGTCAAGCGTCCTGACTTGCGACAACCCTTCCAGGAAGGGTTCCACCGACCCCCTCATCACACAACACTCCCTCGGCCTTTCGGCTCGCCGCCGCGCGAATTTCATCGCAGGCCACCGCGCGGGCATGCGAAAGTTCCGCTGCCAGCCGCGGCATATCGTTCTGATCCGCGAATTGCCGCAGATCGGCGAGCACGTCCATCATCCATTCATTCGCCATTGGAGCCTCGCTAGATATCCTTAACAAAGTGTTAACTTAAGTTTACTATAGGTTGTGTTCTGTAGGGAATTCGCAGAAAACAACTCCCCGGAAATGGTGAGATGATTTCTCGTAAGCATCTAAAAATAATAAATATCATACACAGTATACGCAAAGATTTCCCGCACACGCTGCCCGCAATAAGTGTGTAAACTCGAATCGACACATTGCGCCGACACCAAGATCACTGTGTCGATCCAAGGAACTAAACTGGTTTTAGACGGTCGGTCCGACCTCTATCACGTCATCAAGTGTTCGAAGACCCGTCACAGGTGCCTGAACCAAAACGCTCATATTGCCGGGCTTATGCTCGTTTCGCATCATCTTCATGTGTGCTTCCGGCAACTGCCCCCAGGGGAACACTTCGGACATACAAGGGTCCAGGCGCCGTTCCAGCATTAGCTGATTGGCCGCGCTCGCCTGTTTGAGATGGGCAAAGTGGCTGCCCTGCAGCCGCTTTTGGTGCATCCACATATAGCGGACATCAAAGGTCAGATTGAACCCGGTAGTGCCAGCGCAGATCACCACCATGCCGCCTTTCTTGACGACGAATGTCGACACCGGAAAGGTTGCCTCGCCGGGGTGTTCGAACACCATGTCAACGTTCACGCCCTTGCCGGTTATGTCCCAGATCGCCTTGCCGAACTTCCGGGCTTCCTTAAACCAGTCTGCGTATTCTGGGCTGCCGACCTTTGGAAGCTGGCCCCAGCAATCAAAGTCCTTTCGGTTGATAACGCCCTTGGCGCCAAGGCTCATGACGAAGTCGCGCTTGTCCTCGTCCGAAATCACACCGATCGCGTTAGCACCCGCCGTATTAATCAGCTGGATTGCATAAGATCCAAGACCGCCCGATGCGCCCCAGACAAGCACGTTTTGACCAGGTTTCAGGTCGTGCGGCTCGTGCCCGAAAAGCATTCGGTACGCCGTCGCAAGCGTCAGGGTGTAGCATGCTGCCTCTTCCCAGGTCAGATGCTTCGGTCGCGGCATCAGCTGCTGTGCTTGAACATTGGTGAATTGGGCGAAACTGCCATCGGGTGTTTCGTAGCCCCAGATCCGCTGGCTGGGGGAATACATCGGGTCGCCGCCGTTGCAGTGTTCGTCGTCGCCGTCGTCCTGATTGCAGTGGATGACGACCTCGTCCCCGACCTTCCATCGCTTCACCTTGTCGCCCACGGCCCAAACGATCCCAGAGGCATCGGAACCTGCTATGTGAAACGGCTTGCCGTGCCCGTCGAACGGGCTGATCGGCTGACCAAGTGCGGCCCAAACGCCGTTGTAGTTCACGCCCGCGGCCATCACCAAGACCAACACCTCGTTCGAATCTATGGCTGGTACGTCGACGATTTCTTCCAGCATGGCGGTACTTGGCTCGCCATGCCGTTCACGACGGATGGCCCAAGCATGCATTTGCTTTGGCACATGGCCCAAGGGTGGCATCTCTCCCAGGGCGTAAAGGTCCTTTTTCGGGGCGTCGTAGCTGGTCATCTCGGGCGCTTTCGTGTCCAGGGCCATTGGCATCGTCCTTACAAGAAACTGTGCCGCAGTGCAGAATCGTACCACGGTTCAAGCCGTCTCTACGAAGCAAAAGGTAATATTGCAACCAATGTTTGAGTTATTGAGTAATTTTATGTCGCACTGGTGACGGGCGGTCTTGGGGCCTTGGTGCGCGTTTCGCTGCGAGGCGGCACTGATGCCGCGTAGTAGCGAATAAGCGGTTCTTTCCCGGGAATGACGCTTAGCCCGCGTTTGTCAGACGTCAGGATGCGTCGAACCGCAAGGGCATGAAGTGCATTATCAAGCGTCACCTCGGGCCCGCCATCCTCAAGAAGAAGCACGGCCCCCCGTTTTTCAAGATCGGCAATCCGGGCTTGAAAACGTTCCAGCACCTCCGGCCGAGAAACCGGTGGGTCTGCATCGTGAAGGATTGATGCCAGCAATGGCACCGGCAGCACCGGCAAAGCTCGCTTGATCCGCGCCATCAGCTCTTCCGCGATTGCCGTAGCTTCGTTGGGTCCCTCCCATGCTGATAACGTCAACGGTGCGCCAAAGCTGACGCCAGCGGCCCCGAACTTTTGAGCGCGTCCGGTAATCCGGCGCCACATGTAACGCAACGAAAACGCGGTCGCTGAGGGGATCGTGCCACGAAAACGCCGCTCCCCTTTCGCCTGCGCCTCGATAAGGATGTTGTCCTCGATTACCCGGTCATAGTTCAGTGCAACTGGCACAAAAACGAGATCGTGCGTTTCAAGATCTGTGCCGTCCAGCAGGTAGCTGAGTAGTCCGACTTTCGGCGCTCCTAGCGCACCGGTTTGGCTTAGCCCGCCTTCGGGAAAGATCGCCTGGATTACGCCGCCAGCGGTTGCCAGCTGGACGTAGCGGGCCAGAACCTTCCGATAAAGCGCAGTCCGGGACCTGCGCCGAATGAAGTATCCACCCAAGGCGCGGATCAAGGGACCCAAAGGCC
The DNA here is from genome assembly GCA_038744785.1 of Pseudomonadota bacterium. GTDB lineage: Bacteria > Pseudomonadota > Alphaproteobacteria > Rhodobacterales > Rhodobacteraceae > Ovoidimarina. The sequence goes on along the minus strand of JBCDLX010000019.1, from coordinate 94,893 downwards.
AGATCCTGGCCCATTCGCCAACGGCGTAAGCCAACGCCGATTGCGGCGCGACAAGATAGGTCACAAGGACATAGTCCATATTCGAACGGTGATTGATCACGTAAACGACCGTGGCGTCGGGATCGATGTCACGCAGATCGGCACCGCCCGGTTGATGCAGGCGCACATCGAACATGTGGGTCGACAACCACTTTGCCGCACGCGTGGCAAAGCCGAAATAGGCCGTCGCGCTGAACCCAGGGACAATCTCGCGCGCATAGCGTCGCGCTTGCTCGAACGCCACGTCTTCGCGCACGCCGGTTTCACGGGCATGTTCGGTCACGGCCTCGGCGACGGCAGGGTCATAGATCAGCCGCTGGATCATATCCGTCCGGCGCGCGAGTTTGAAAGGCGCGATCGGGCGGGCAAGCCGGGTATTCAGCTTGGCCACAATCCGCTCGGCCCGGCGACGCAAGAACCATCGCACAGACGGAAACAGGAAATGCGACGCGAAGGTGACGGCTGCAAACAGCAGGATCAGGATCAAAAGCCAAAGCGGCAATTCTACCGTGCGCGTCATAGCGCGACCTTTGCAACTTCCTGGGGCCGGGTAAACTCCCGCAATGTATTCCGGTCTATATGCGGGCGACTCGCTGTTTACACTGACGCCTCTTCAAGTCGCCGGGGTCGTAGCGCTGGCTGCTTTGCTGGCCGCCTTGGCCCTCTCGGCGTCTTGGCGGATGATGCGCGGGCGGCGCTGGCCAGTGCGCCTGGCATTGGCGGCACTTGCGTTCTGGCTGTTCGAATGGCTGGCTCCGCAAGTCTTCTATACCTACTACCGCGTCATCATACCTAGCCTTCCCGCCCAATGGGTGATCGGCTGGTTGCCGGGGCCCGCGGCACTGGGCGAGCTTTTGACGTTTCAAGGACAGACCAGCCTTTCGGCGCATTCGCGGGGGGTACTGGGGTGGTTGCTGGTCGCCTCGGCACTCTGGCCTCGCCGCGATGCAGCGAATTGACAGCGCCATATTATTACGTATATATGCTCATTGATGTAATAAAATTGCTGCAAGAGAATCCTATGTCGCAGATGCAGAAAGATCGCCCCTGGCTGTTCCGTACCTACGCCGGACATTCGACGGCCAAAGCGTCAAACGCGCTCTACCGGATGAACCTTGCGAAAGGGCAGACGGGGCTTTCGGTGGCCTTCGATCTGCCGACACAGACAGGCTATGACAGCGACCACATCCTCGCACGCGGCGAGGTGGGTAAGGTGGGGGTCCCGATCGCGCATCTTGGCGATATGCGCGCGCTGTTCGAAGCGATCCCGCTTCAGGATATGAACACCTCGATGACGATCAACGCGACGGCGCCCTGGCTTCTGGCGCTTTACATCGCGATGGCGGAGGAACAAGGGGCGGACATCTCGACGCTCCAAGGCACGGTTCAAAACGATATCATCAAGGAGTATCTGTCGCGTGGCACCTATGTGTGCCCGCCCGAACCCAGCCTGCGGATGATCACAGACGTCGCGGCGTATACCCAGGCCCATCTTCCGAAATGGAACCCGATGAACGTGTGCTCTTACCACTTGCAAGAAGCAGGCGCGACGCCCGAGCAAGAGCTTGCCTTCGCGCTGGCGACGGCATGCGCAGTGCTAGATGATCTGAAGGGCAAAGTTCCGTCCGACGCCTTCCCAGCCATGGTCGGTCGGATTTCGTTCTTTGTGAACGCGGGTATCCGTTTTGTAACTGAGATGTGCAAAATGCGCGCCTTCGTTGATCTATGGGACGAGATCTGTCGCGACCGCTACGGTGTTGAGGATCCGAAGTATCGCCGCTTTCGCTATGGCGTCCAGGTGAATTCGCTTGGGCTGACCGAACAGCAGCCCGAGAACAACGTCTACCGTATACTTATAGAGATGCTCGCAGTAACGCTCTCGAAGACGGCACGGGCGCGGGCAGTGCAGCTCCCCGCGTGGAACGAGGCGCTGGGCCTGCCCCGACCCTGGGACCAGCAGTGGTCGCTGCGCATGCAGCAAATTCTAGCGTTTGAAACCGACCTGCTGGAATTCGAAGATCTTTTCGATGGCAACCCGGCAGTCGAAGCAAAGGTTGAAGCCTTGAAACAGGGCGCCCGCGCGGAACTTGGTCAGATCGACGGGATGGGTGGGGCGATCTGTGCCATTGAGTACATGAAGTCCCGGCTGGTGGAAGCAAACGCAGAGCGGATCGCACGGATAGAAAGCGGCCATACGCCGGTGGTGGGCGTGAACCGGTACCGCGAGGCTGAGCCAAGCCCACTGACGTCCGGCCCCGAGGCGATCATGGTCGCCGACCCGACCGCCGAAGCCGACCAGATCGTGCGGCTGGAGGCCTGGCGATCAATCCGTGATCCGGATGCGGTTCAATCCGCGCTCGCGTCGCTTGAGAAAGCCGCGCGTGACGGAACCAACATCATGCCTCCGTCCATCGCCGCAGCAAAAACGGGCGTGACGACGGGCGAATGGGGCGCGGTCATGCGGCGCGTCTTTGGCCAGTATCGCGCGCCGACAGGTGTCTCGGCCGCGCCGTCGAACCGAACCGAAGGATTGGACGACGTGCGCGCGATTGTCGATGCCGCAACACGGCGGCTTGGTCGCCGGATCTCGTTTGTGATAGGCAAGCCTGGATTGGACGGGCACTCCAACGGTGCGGAACAGATCGCGGCACGAGCTCGCGATTGCGGAATGGACATCACCTATGATGGAATTCGAATGACGCCTGGCGAGATCGCCGAACGCGCGCGGGACAGTAAAGCCGACGTCGTCGGCTTATCAATTCTTTCGGGAAGCCACATTCCCCTTTTACGTGAGTTATTGTTCGAGATGCGCAATTCAGGGTTGCCGGAAACTCCAATTGTCGTCGGCGGCATCATTCCTGAGGGCGATGCGCATGAATTACTGTCGATGGGTGTAGCAAAAGTCTATTCACCCAAGGATTTCGAGCTGAATCGGATCATGATTGATATTGTTGAGCTTGTCGCGCCGGATCCGATAGCAGCCGAATAGGCGCAGAGCCAGTACCGTTTGCAAAGCAACGGTTAATTGCCTACGTATTGTCGACCATAATCAAGGAACGGGGACACGAATGGCAATCGATCTTTCCAAAATGAGCGAGAAGGAGCTTGTTAAACTCCGCGGCGAAGTAGAAAAAGCTCTTTCTGGCATGGAGAAACGTAAGCGCGACGAGGCCCGCAAAGCTGTCGAGGCCGCCGCCAAGAAACATGGCTTCTCTCTCAACGATCTGATTGGCGTTGGCAAAGCTGGTAAGAAACCGGCCGCACGCGCCAAGTACCGTAACCCAGCGGATGCGTCGCAAACTTGGAGCGGACGTGGCAGACAGCCCGTCTGGTTCAAGGAAGCCATTGCAAAGGGTACAGATCCTAGCAAACTGGAACTCTGAGCGGACACAGATCCAAAAGCACACTGGTGGTCTGTGCCAAATTCGGGCGCGCAATCCGTTGTGCGCCCTTTCTCTTTCATTCGACGCCTTTCAGTTTATGCTCCGCCACAAATCGGAGGTGTCATGACAATACACATTGGCGCACAGCCTGGCGAAATCGCCGAAACTGTTCTTTTGCCGGGCGACCCTTACCGTGCGAAATGGGCCGCCGAGACGTTTCTTGATGATCCCAAATGCGTAAACGAAGTTCGCGGAATGCTTGGGTTCACCGGGACCTGGCGTGGACATCCCGTCACGATCCACGGGTCAGGTATGGGCATGCCCAGCTTGTCGATCTACGTCAATGAGCTGATCAAGGATTACGGGGCAAAGACGCTGATCCGGATTGGGTCATGTGGAGGAATGCAGGAAAGTGTTAAGATCCGGGATGTAATTCTTGCAATGACATCTTCGACATTATCGACCCCGTCGCGCGGCATCTTTCGCGAACTGAACTATGCGCCCTGCGCGGACTGGGGCCTTCTACATGCAGCTTATATTGCCGCCAAAGAGAAGGGGACGCCGACCCATGTGGGGGGCATTTATTCCTCGGACGTGTTTTACGACGAACGACCAGATTTAAATGAACAGATGACACGCCACGGAATTCTGGGGGTCGAAATGGAAGCTGCGGAACTCTATACGCTGGCCGCACGGCACGGCGCACGCGGACTTGCGGTGCTGACCGTTTCCGACCACCTGATCACCGGCGAAGCGTTGCCCAGCGCGGACCGCGAAAAAAGCTTTGGCGACATGGTCGAGATTGCATTGGAAGCCGCATTTTCCGAAGCTGGCTAGCCTTTGGTCCTAAGGCACACACGCGGTGGGCCCTTGCCGATTTCAGCCCCGCAAAATGCGGAGCGCCACGCGCCATTCCTGCGGTCCTCACGCCACCGGCAGTCTCGCGTGAGCGAGGTAAAGCGCCAGCGCCACCAGAGATAGGCCATCACTGTGATCGCGATCAGCAGGATAATCGGCATCTGGTCTCCAGCGATCCAACCCCAGAAGAGTCTTGCCGACACGGCCTGTGGTCGCAAGGAAGTTAACCAATCCTTGACCTAACTCGGCCAAGTTCACAGGCATGTCACAAGGGCCAGGACTATCGGATGTTTCCCCAACGCTGTTTGAAACCGGTGCGCTTCCCGCAGCACGGTCAGAAAAACTGCCGTCCTACCTGCGGGACCATCGAAAACGCTTGCGGGCGCGGTTCTTCGAAGGCGGTACGGATGCAATGCCGGACTACGAGCTTCTTGAACTCGTGCTTTTTCGTGCCATCCCGCGCGGCGACGTAAAGCCACTTGCGCGGCGATTGATCGAGGCGTTTGGCGACTTCAACCACGTTTTGGCTGCGCCGCGTGCCCGGATTTCAGAGATCGACGGCGCAGGCGATGCCGTCGTACAGGAACTGAAGATCGTGGAAGCGGCGGCCCACCGCATGGCGCGGGCGAAGGTGATCAACAAGCCAGCTCTTTCCGGATGGAATGCGGTGCTGGACTATTGCAGAACCGCATTGGCCCATCGCCCTGTCGAAGAGTTCCGCGTTCTCTATCTCGACCGAAAGAACGTGCTGATCGCGGACGAACCGCAAGGCCGTGGGACGGTCGACCATGTCCCAGTTTATCCCCGGGAAGTGGTCAAGCGCGCGTTGGAACTTGGCGCATCCGCCTTGATCCTGGTCCACAATCACCCTTCTGGAGATTCGACCCCATCTGACGCGGATATTGGTGTGACACGAAGCATTCGCGATGCGGCGCAGGTTCTGGGCCTGAGGCTGCATGATCATATTGTTGTTGGGAAAGCTGGTGAAACTTCATTCCGGGCGGAAGGTTATCTTTAGCGCACCCAAAGCTCGACGCGGCGGTTGATGGAGCGTCCCCAACTATCGTCATCGCAGGCAATCGGCAGAGCTTCGCCAAACCCTTGAGCTAAAAACGAAACGCTGTCCCTGTCCTCAGCCGCCAGTGCGTTTTCTATTGCCTGGCGTACGGCGGTTGCCCGCTCTGCCGAAAGCGCAATGTTTGCCGCGCCACCGCCAAGCCCGTCGCTGAACCCGGCGACAAGCAATTCCCGATCCGTGAATGCGCCATCCGCAATGGCGGCGGCCACAAGCGCGACATTCGCGCGGCTCGGCGCATCAAGGTCTGCCGAACCGTCTTTAAACCGGAACGTGGGTGTCAGTCGTGCGGCACCGTCCAACGCCCCGACCAGTCGGCGCAAAGCCGAGGCTCCGACATCCTCACCCGTTCCCAGGATTGCACGGACCAATCGGTCGCCCTGGTCGGCGAGCGAGGTTTCGTCGATCGTCTGATCGATAAACCCTGCAGCATTGATCACATCCCGTGCCGGACGGGACGACAAGAAAGCCAGAAAATCACGCGCCATGGCCGGAAGGCGCCGCCCCGAGAGGTACAGGTAGTGGGGCACCGTCAGCGGGTAATCCTCTGTCTTAATGGGTTTCGGCTGCGGATCAATCCGGGTACCGCAAGTACCCACAAGTGGAAGTGGCCGCAGGAACTTGACATTGGAAAGCAGCGTGATGCCAACAGCTGCCGGGTTCTGGTCCACGGCCGCTGCAAGTTCCTCGGGCTCAACGTGGCGGGTCGCTTGCGCACCGATCGACGTGCCGGACGGAACCAGTAATCGTTCCGACAGAGAGCGTGACAGGGGTGTGTTGGCGGCCGGCAAGTGCAGTGGTGTATCGCCCGGCGCGCCTATAAGTGCCGCCAACTGGTCAAGCGCAATTTCATCGCGTGTAGATCCGGGCGCCACGACCGCGACAAGCGCATCAAGTGCCAGAAGCCGCGATTGCAAGGCAACGCGTTCAGATTCCGTTGCGTCCGGCTCACGCGTGGAAACGGCAAAATCCGCCGTGCCGTCGGCAAGTTCCTCGAAACCCTGCGCGGTCGTCGATGGCTGAAAGTCAATTCGCGCAACGACAGCGTCACTGTCTGGTGCATGAAGCGTGTACTGGAACTGCGCATCCCCAACGTCTTCGCGCGAGAAGCTCAATCCCTGATCCTGGGCGAAGGTTTCAAGAAGCACGGGCAGCAAGACATCAATTCCGGGACGCGCACCGGCGACTCGCCATTTGGCGACGTACTGACCGGGTTCGGGGCAAGCGGAGCCTGTGCAGATCACCGCGCGCCCATCGACACTTAGAACCCCGTACTCCGACGCGATCAGGTAGACCGAACCGTCATAGTTTAGGATCTGGCCTGAAAGAACGATCGTTCCATCGGACGAGGTGAGGGTGACATCCTCGGCCACTGCGCCGGAGCCGACCGGAAAAAGGATGCTGGCCGCCAATAGCGCAGCGCGAAATGGTGTCATGGGATTGGCTGAGGTTGTCCCTAGTTCCGGGCGATTTTCAGGTCTTCCACCAGGTTTTTCAACACCAGAATGCGGCCGACTGCACCGCAATCCGGCATCGGAACAGACAGATCGGTTATTTTTGGGGCCACGCCGCCCCCAGTTGTATGGATCGCGCGGATGCGCGCCGTACCGCTGCAATTTTCTTCCGTAACCCGGGCCGCGACCGAAATGCGTACGGTACCTTCGCGGCCGTCTCGACCCGTCGGAAACGAATAGACTTCGGCCAAAATTGGCTCGTCCAGATCCGGCGCCCCAAGTCGCAACACGGTGCTGCCGGGATCCGTTGGACCGGCGGTCCGGGCCGCCGATACGTGGCCAGCACTTCCGGGCCCGGCGCCAAACTCCAGAGCGTGGACCGACATCGTGTCCATGCCCGGGCCAACAAGGGCCACCCTCTCATAAAGCGACGCATCGGGAACCTGCACGTTCAGATCAATAGGAGGGTTGGTTCCCATTGTGACACGAACCGATGCATCGGTTCGCAAGGCCGGAACGTGCAGCACAGACCGACCGGTGGGCGCGAGCGCCGCCTTGAAGCTCAAGGCATCGTGTTCAACAAGTATCGTAGCACCTGGCTCGCACGCCGCAGTCAGCGTCAGCCGGATCATACCACCGGACGCTGGAACGGCTTCGAGATCGCTGTCGCAATCCATGCCGAACCCATCGTAGTCAAGGTCGGCATCGCTTGGCGGGATCTGGAACACGGCTTCCACCGCCCGAACCCGGGCCAAAGGTGCCGCGGGCAGGACAGTGCCGATCATCGTACCTTTCGGGGCTGACGGAACGCGCACCACCAGGGATGCGCTGGTCGGCTGCGGCATCACCTGGTCTTTGGTCGATAGCAGCATCGACCGGCCGGGACGGACCGAAAGGGGTTCAAATTCGGTTCCTTCTGCGACCCGTGCCTGCGCGATGTCCCGGGTTGCCTCCAGAGAGGTCTGGGTGAAATAACCCGAAACCCCGGCGATCACCACTGTTACAACAGCCGTCAAAATACGACTTCGGTTAAACACTCTGCACTCCGCCATTCTTTGGGACAGCAGGATGGCATGCGAATGCGCCTATCCTGTGGCGGTCAAGCGGAATGTTCGTGCGCTCTAAGTCAGGCGCCCTTGGCAGTGCTTGAACTTCTTCCCAGACCCGCAAGGGCAGGGATCGTTCCTGCCCGGATTGCCCCAGGTGGCCGGGTCATTCTCGTCAAAGCCGTCAAGCGTTGGCCCTGTCCTTGTAGGCCCTGGCTCTGGTTGCGCCTGTGCCTGAAGCGCCGCCTGCTGCTCGGCAACCTGGCGCAACATCGCTTCCTGCTCTTCCGGTGTGATCGGTCTAATTTGCGCAAGCTTTTCAGTGACTTCAAGGCGAAGGCCATCAAGAAGCCCTTCAAAAAGCTGGAAAGCTTCGGACTTGTACTCGTTCAGCGGGTCCCGCTGTGCATAGCCGCGGAAACCAACGACCGAGCGCAGATGTTCGAGCGTGATCAAGTGCTCACGCCACTTTGTATCGATCGTTTGCAACAACAGTTGCTTCTCGATCGAGCGCATGATCTCGGGGCCAAACTGCGCGGCCTTGGATGCCATAAATTCGTTCGATGTCCGGTATAGACGGTCGCGAATTTCGTCGTTTTCGACACCTTCTTCCGAAGCCCAATCGGCCACCGGCGCGTCCAGCCCCAGCTTGTTTTGCACGTCAGCCTGAAGACCTTCGGTATCCCATTGATCGGCATAGGATTTCGGCGGCATATAAGTATCAACAAGATCGTCGATCACCTGGTGCCGCATGTCTTCGGCAATTTCCGAGACATCTTCAGCTTCCATAATCTCCAGTCGCTGGCCAAAGATCACTTTGCGCTGCTCATTCGACACGTCGTCAAACTTCAGAAGCTGCTTGCGAATATCGAAGTTGCGGCCTTCGACTTTCGCTTGCGCCTTTTCGAGCGATTTGTTGACCCATGGATGAATTATGGCTTCGCCGTCCTTCATCCCGAGCTTGCCTAGAACATTGTCCAGCCGTTCCGAGCCAAAGATTCGCATAAGATCGTCTTCCAGCGACAGGAAGAACGACGATTTTCCAGGGTCGCCCTGACGACCGGACCGGCCGCGCAACTGGTTGTCGATGCGACGGCTTTCGTGGCGTTCGGTGGCCAGGACATACAGGCCACCGGCGTCTTTAACAGCCTGTTCATCTGCGGTGTGACCTTCTTCGATCCGGGCCCGGATCTCATCTGGATGCCCATCGGGATCGGCGGCAATGGCCTCCATCACTTTGAACTCGACGTTGCCGCCCAGTTTGATGTCGGTACCTCGGCCCGCCATGTTGGTGGCGATCGTCACGGCAGCCAGCTTGCCGGCATCAGCCACAATCTGGGCTTCTTGCTCGTGCTGGCGCGCGTTCAGGACGTTGTGCGCCACGCCCGCCTTGTCCAATAGCCCCGAAAGGAATTCGGACTTGTCAATCGACGTTGTCCCAACAAGAACTGGCTGACCGCGTTCATTGGCCTTCTTGATCTGCTTTACAATCGCATCGTATTTCTCGCGGCCCGTGCGAAACACCTGATCGTGTTCGTCTTCGCGCAGGACGGGCATGTTTGTCGGGATTTCGACCACTCCAAGCCCGTAGATCTCGGCGAACTCTTCCGCCTCGGTCGCCGCCGTTCCGGTCATTCCTGCGAGTTTCTCATAAAGCCGGAAATAGTTCTGGAACGTGACCGACGCCAGCGTCACATTCTCGGCCTGGATCGTGACACCTTCCTTGGCCTCGATCGCCTGATGCAGCCCATCCGACAGCCGCCGTCCGGCCATCATTCGGCCGGTAAACTCGTCAATCAGCACAACTTGATCGTCTCGAACGATGTATTCCTTGTCCTTTTGATAAAGCTTATGGGCGCGCAGCCCTTGGTTCACATGGTGGACGATGGTCGTCGATTCCGGATCATACAGTGATTGACCTTCGGGCAGGATGCCCGCCTCGTGCAGCCGACGTTCGATAAAGTCATTCCCCTCGTCAGAATAGCTGACCTGACGGGTCTTTTCATCCAGCTCGAAGTGGTTTTCCTCGATCTCGGGAATGAATGCGTCGATGGTCGTGTAAAGCTCAGAACGATCTGAACTGGGGCCAGAGATTATCAAAGGCGTCCGCGCTTCGTCGATTAGGATCGAGTCGACCTCGTCAACGATCGCGAAATAGTGATGGCGCTGGTGCATCTGGCTGCGCTCGGTCTTCATATTGTCGCGCAGGTAATCGAACCCAAGCTCATTGTTGGTGCCGTATGTCACATCAGCGGCGTAGGCTTCGGCCTTTTGGTCTTCCGGTTGCTGCGGCACGACCACGCCCGCTCTCATACCAAGGGCCGCATACACATTGCCCATCCATTCTGCGTCGCGACGTGCAAGGTAATCGTTGACCGTCACAATGTGTACGCCCTTGCCGGTCAGCGCATTCAGGTAGGCAGGGAAGGTGGCAACCAGCGTTTTGCCCTCGCCAGTTTTCATCTCGGCTATGTTGCCCTGGTGCAGGAAAATTCCGCCCAGCAGCTGTACATCGAACGCGCGCAGCCCCAGCGCGCGTTTTGCTGCTTCGCGGCAATTGGCAAAGGCTTCGGGCAAAATGTCATCCAAACTTTCGCCATCCGCAACGCGGGCGCGAAATTCCGACGTTTTTGCGATCAAACCTTCGTCGGTCAGCGCTTCGTATTCGGGCTCCAGCGCATTAATGCGCTCCACAGTCTTCCGCTGCGATTTGACCTTACGGTCGTTGGATGTGCCGAAGACCTTTTTTGAGAGTGTACCGATACCAAGCATGTGTGCTTTGCCCCTTGGGCGCGTGTGACAGGATCGTGAGGGGATGCGCTTGCCGCCGAGTGCCCCGCGCCATAGAAGGTGCGGGATTGGGCGGCCCCTCGGAATGCGGACTATCGCGATGTAAGGGGCGACCCGAATGGTGTCAACGCTGCGCGGGCGCGCAGCGGAAAGAGAGGAAATCCGATGCTGAAACGCCTGTCCGCCACTTGCGCCGTGGCGCTGATGATGGCGCTGCCATCGCATGCCCAGGACACGACCGCCGACACGGTTGTCGCAACCGTGAATGGAACCGACATTACCCTTGGTCATATGATCGCCGCGCGGGCGCGCCTGCCTCAGGAATACACCCAGTTGCCGCCTGACGTTCTGTTCCAGGGAATCCTGGATCAACTGATCCAGCAAACTGCTATTGCCGATGGCGTGGAGAACGTATCGAAGGCCGCTGAATTGACGCTTGAAAACGAACGCAGGGCGTTGATCGTCGGCGAAACCTTAACTGGTATTGCCACCGCCGCGCTCACCGAAGAAGCCTTGGAACAGGCCTATCAGGCCACCTATGCCGGGGCCGAGCCCGAAGAAGAATACAATGCGGCGCATATTCTTGTTGAGACCGAGGAAACCGCAACCGGCCTCTTGACCGAGATCCGGGACGGCGCGGATTTCGCCGAGATGGCGCGCGAACACTCAACCGGCCCTTCGGGACCGAACGGTGGCGATCTCGGGTGGTTCGGGAAGGGCATGATGGTGCCAGAGTTCGAAGCAGCCGTGGTCGCGCTGGAACCCGGCGCCGTGTCAGAGCCAGTTCAAACACAGTTCGGCTGGCATCTGGTGAAGTTAAATGAGACCCGCCAGAAAGACGCCCCGACTCTGGAAGAGGTCAGGGGTGAACTGGTCGAACAGATCCAATCAGCCGCGATCACAGCCGCGGTCGACGCCGCGACCGAAGCAGCTGATGTCACCCGCGCTGACGTGGCAGGGATTGACCCCGGCATTCTAAACGACACCAGCCTTCTGGAGGATTAAAGGTGGCCAAGGTTTCGCCGCTCGCACCAGAAGGCGGGTTTCCGGAAATGCCCGTGGTTGCGGGCGTGACGTTTGCCTCTGGCGCGGCGGCGGTGCGGTACCAGGGCCGTGATGATGTTATGCTGGCGCATCTTGCAGCGGGCACAACGGTGGCCGGAGTCTTTACCCGGTCCGCCACACGCGCCGCGCCGGTCCTGGACTGCCAAGCAAAACTTGGCGGGGACCAGACTGCCAGCGCCGCGATCCTGGTGAACTCGGGCAATGCGAACGCCTTTACTGGCACCCGCGGGATCGAAGCGGTGCGGGCGATCACAAACAGGGTCGCCGATGTTGTGTCGGTGCCAGAGGCGCGGGTCTTTACCGCGTCCACCGGGGTAATCGGCGAACCCCTGCCGCATGACAGGATCACGGCAAAGCTCGAAGAGCTTGCCGGAATACTTCGTGCCGACGGGATTGCTGGCGCCGCGGGGGCAATCATGACGACCGACACGTTTCCGAAGGGGGCCACCCGATCGGTCGAGATCAGCGGAAAGACCGTCACCATCGCCGGGATTGCTAAGGGCTCGGGCATGATTGCGCCCGACATGGCAACCATGCTGGTCTATATCTTTACAGACGCATTAATCACCTTTGACGCGCTTCAGCCGGTTGTGGCGGCGCTGTCGAACCGGACGTTCAACTGCATCACCGTTGACAGCGATACCTCGACGTCAGACACGCTTCTGGTGTCGGCGACCGGTGCATCGGGTGTGGATGTATCTGGGGAGAAGGCGTTCGAAGACGCGCTTCACTCCGTGATGCTTGATCTCGCACATCAGGTGGTGCGCGACGGTGAAGGGGCCAACAAGTTCGTCGAAATCCGCGTCACCGGCGCGCGCGATGCAGCAGATGCGCGAAAGGCCGGATTAGCCGTCGCGAACTCGCCGCTTGTAAAAACCGCGATCGCGGGCGAGGACCCGAATTGGGGTCGTGTCGTCATGGCGGTGGGAAAATCGGGTGCCGAAGCTGACCGCGACCGCTTGTCGATTAAGTTCGGCGATATTCTGGTTGCCGAGCAGGGCTGGGTCGCACCCGGCTACCGCGAAGAGGACGGTGCCGCCTATATGAAAAGAAGCGAGCTGGTCCTAAGCTTTGATCTGGGCATCGCCGATGGATCCGCAACGGTCTGGACCTGCGATTTAACCCACGGGTATGTCGAGATAAACGCAGACTACCGGTCATGAAAATCGTGCTTGTCAGTGCAGTTGCGCTAATCGATGCAGACGGGCGGATTCTGCTGGCACAGCGCCCTGAAGGGAAGTCGTTGGCAGGGCTGTGGGAATTCCCCGGCGGCAAGGTCGAACCCGGAGAAACGCCCGAAGCGGCGCTCATTCGTGAACTTGACGAAGAGCTCGGGATCGGAACATGGGAAAGCTGTCTGGCGCCCCTAACGTTTGCGAGCCATAGCTACGACGATTTCCACCTTCTGATGCCACTTTTTGCCTGTCGGAAATGGGAGGGCATACCGGTGTCGAAAGAAGGCCAGGTGCTGGAATGGGCCCGTCCAAACCGTCTGCGCGACTATCCGATGCCGCCCGCCGATATTCCGTTGATCCCGATCCTGCGCGACTGGCTTTAGAGCCCGAAGGACCCAAAAGGCAGGTAGCGGACCGGATCGCCCGGCGCGATATTGCGCGGCCCATCATCGAGTTCTACAAGCCCGTCGGCCCAGCTCAGGCCCGAAATCCGGCCGGATCCCTCTGATCGGAAGACCTCGGCCTGACCGTCAGGTCCAATCCGCGCGCGAAGGTATTCCCGCCGACCGGGCTTCTTTCGCTTTGTGAAACCTGCGGGCACCTCGAAGCCCTGCGGTTTAACCCAGCCCTGGCCCGATAGAACCGACAGGGCGGGTCGGGCAAAGATCAAAGCACACACAAATGCCGCGACCGGGTTTCCGGGCATCCCGAAGACAGGAACGTCGCGCCAAAGACCAAGCATCAGCGGACGGCCCGGCTTCAGTGCGATCCGCCAGGCTTCGACGTGCCCCTCTTCGCGCAGAATGGCCGAAATATGGTCTTCATCCCCTGCCGATGCGCCACCCGAGGTGAGAATTGCATCGCACTGGGTTGCGGCATGATCAAGCGCTGCACGCACCAGATCGCGATCGTCGCGTGCGATGCCAAGATCGACCGGTCGGTACCCCCAACGGCTGGCAAGCGACAAAAGCATCGGGCGATTTGCATCAAAAATCCGATCCGGGCCGATTTGGGTGCCCGCTTCGGCCAGTTCGTCCCCTGTCGATAACACGCCAACGCGCAGGGGTTTTCTGACGGAAACCTCTCCAAACCCAAGCGCGGTTAGCAATGCAAGGTCTTGAGGTTCAAGCGAGCGGCCGGCGGGGAGCGCTTGATCACCCTCTGCGACGTCCTCTCCTGCTTTCCGGGTGTTTGCCCCGGGTTTGACCGGGCCCTGAAAGGCGATGTGACCGTCTTTGACGGCAACATCCTCTTCAAGAACTACCGTATCCACGCCATCGGGAACGACAGCCCCGGTGAGCACTCGCAACGCACACCCCTGTGGGACGTGACCTTCGAACACAGCACCCGCCGCCGCGCGGCCTGGGTGCAACGGAAGGATTTGCGGACCTTGCCAAATGGCAGCATGGGCAAAGCCGTACCCATCGACGGCGACATTGGGAAGCGGCGGGTTGGACCGCAGCGCAAGGTGATCCTTCGCCAGAACCCGGCCAATCGCCTCCGATACCTTTAAGGCCTCGTCCTCGACGACCGGCGACAACGCGCCTTGAAGAAGCGCAAGTGCGTGGTCGACAGGCACCCAGTCCACACCGGGCGGAAGCGCAAAGCAGTCGTCCTTCAGGCGCGGCGGGCTCAGCTTTGGTCGGGCCGCCTCAATCAGCGCCTGTTCCGCGCCGACACCAAGTATCCAACCCTCTGCCGCCGGACCCCGGGCCGCCGCGAAAGCATCTTTCAGGGCGCCGTTTTCCGAAAGCCGCGCCAGCGCCCACGCCAAAAGCCTGACCTGCACGGCATCCTTGATCGCATGAGGTTCAGCATCAAGAACCGCGCGAACCTGGTCCCGTAGAAGCGACGGGAAGACCTCGGCAAAGACCACTGGCGCCTCGGGCGCCTGGAACGGCCAAACGCAAACCTGACCGGCAAGTATCTTTCGAAGACGCGCAAGCGCCGCCATGCCGGTCATGGCTTGCGAGCCGACCGCCCCGGCTCCGCCCAGCTGCCAGACCGGAAATGCGCCAGCCGCCCTGGTTTCTGTCCGTCGCAACGCTTCGTTCTGATAATGCGCCGAGCGATCCGATTTGCGGCGGGGCAGACCGGGAACGGTGTCCTTCGTCGCGTTGAACCAGAACGGGCCGTCGCCGGGAAACAGCGCATTGATCCGACCGGCCAGCTGAAACCTGTTGTTGCGCCCGGGCGTGTCGTCCAATTCTTCGGCGAACCAATCCCAAAGGGCGAACGGATCGTCTTGCCCCGTGATCGTCCTGGCGGTCCCGTCCGGATACCCAAAGGCAAAGTCGAACCCAGCCAGAATACGGCGACCTGCGGCTAGTTCATCGTTCAGGGTCGATTGCAGCCATGCCTCAACCGCCGGTCGGTTGCGGAAATACCGCGGTTCGTCCTCTACTCCGTCCCTTACAACCCCGGCCCAAATTGCATCGGCCCTTGGGCGGGCCCCTGTGTCATTCCCGCCGGACCAATCCACGACGATGACCGTGTCGAAACGCGTCACAGCCCGAGCTCCGCCGCGATGAAATCGGCAATCGCGGGCGTGTTGTTCAAATCCAGCCGCGTGAGCCCGCCAGCGTCGATCGCGGTGTCGGCCGCAATTGCCCGGATTGTAGGATTGCCTGGGGCGATCAACGGATGACCGGTTGCCGTGCGGTGCGCTTCGATCTTGGGGTGTGGTGCGGTTTTGTAGCCTTCGACAAGCACCAGATCGGCAGGCGAGAGGCGCGGCAGCAGATCATCTAGCGACGGTTCATCGTCCTGTAGCTCATGCATCAAGGCCCAACGGCGGCCCGAGGCGATTAGAACCTCGCGCGCCCCAGCAGTGCGATGCTGGTGACTGTCGGTCCCGGGTTGGTCCAGATCGAAGCCATGGCTTGCATGTTTCACTGTAGATACGGTCAGACCGCGCGCCGCGAATTCCGACACAAGCCGCGCAACTAAAGTCGTCTTGCCCGCGTTCTTCCAGCCAGTGACACCGTAAAGTTTCACGATGCCAGCGCCCCTGCGCGGGCCAGATCTTCTGGCGTGTTGATGTTAAAGAACGGGTCTATGGGCTCCGTGCCAAACACTGCCGTCGCCGCGCCGTGCCGATCGGTCCACAGAACAACTTTCCGCAGGCCACCCTCAAGTGCGGCCCGCAGGTCGTCCCGAAATGCGACCGGCCAAAGGCCAAAGGTCGGATGCCGGATCACCCGTTCACCGTCGCGCGTGGCCGCCAGAACGATTGGGGTCGTGTCACTGATCTCGCCAGTAAGCCGTGCGACAAGATCGGTGGGGAAAAACGGCGTATCGGCAGCCACGCTGATGATGTGGTCCGCCCCAAGGGCCGCCGCCCAATCCATGCCCGCCAAGACACCGGCCAAGGGCCCGGGATAGTCGGCGATACTGTCGGCCAGGACCGGAAGATCGAACGCGGCGAACCGCGCCGGGTCGCCATTTGCATTAAGTGCCAGCTGCCCGGCCTGCGGCGCCAGGCGATCAATGACCCGCGACAGGATCGTGGCGCCGCCCACGTCGTGCAAAGCCTTGTCGCCGCCCCCCATCCGTCGGGCGAGGCCGCCAGCAAGAACGACCGCAGGGGTCATCCCCGCGCGCTCTTTCTGCGGTGCCGGGCGTCTTCTTCGGTGATAGCGCCGGGATCGGCATCGCGGATCAGTCGGTCTTCGCCCGATAGACAGACGAACCGCTGCCCCCGCATCCGGCCAATCAGTGTCAGGCCGACCTCGCGCGCGATCTCGACGCCCCAGGCGGTGAAGCCCGAGCGCGAGGCAAGAACCGGAATGCCCATCAGCGCCGTCTTGATCACCATTTCGGACGTCAGGCGTCCGGTCGTGTAAAGGATCTTGTCTTCCGCACCGACACGCTCGGACAGCATCCAGCCCGCGATCTTGTCGACAGCGTTGTGACGACCGACATCTTCCATATAGACCAAAGGCCGGTCCTCCCGGCAGAGCACGGTGCCGTGGATCGCGCCCGCTTCGAGGTAGAGCGACGGCGTGCGGTTGATCCGGTGTGCCAGCGCATAAAGCCACGACGTGCGCACGGGCGTGCCGGGCAGGGTCAGGCCCTCGAGCCCCTCCATCATATCGCCGAACACAGTGCCCACCGCACAGCCGGATGTGCGTGTCTTCTTCTTTAGCTTTTCCTCATAGATCGTCTGACCATCGGTGCGAACGACAACCGTTTCCAAATCGTCGTCATAGTCGACCCCGGTCACCGTCTCGTCGGCACCCAGCATCCCCTGGTTCTTCAGGAACCCAAGAGCCAGATACTCGGGGTAGTCTCCGATGGTCATGGCCGTCACGATCTCCTGACCATTGAGAAAGATCGTCAACGGGCGTTCCTCAACCACGGATATCTTTGCCTCGGCCCCGGTGTGGTCGGTCCCGGCAACGGCACGTGTCAGGCGTGCCGCGCCCGGATCTGGGGCGATCAGATAGTCATCATCGCGATCACGAATGGCCATTTGAACCTGTGGTCGGACTTCGGTAAGCGGTGCCGAACCACCTTAGGGCCGCGCGATGACATCCTCCAGACCGAAATCAAGCTACTGGCGGGGGGCCCGGGACGGCTTGCCTTTCATGCTCGTGGTCACGCCCTTTTCGGCGGTTTTCGGTGTGATCGCGGTCGAATCGGGCCTGAGCGTTGGAGAAACGATTGGATTTTCGACGGTCGTCGTTGCGGGCGCTGCCCAATTCGCAGCACTTCAGATGATGGTCGAGGGGGCTCCCTTCCTCATCGTTCTTCTGACCGCGCTGGCCGTCAATCTGCGGATGGCGATGTATTCAGCTTCGCTTGCTCCACACTTGGGAGCTGCACCGCTTTGGCAACGCGGCCTGGTGGCCTACCTGAATTTCGACAACACCTACGCGCTGTCGATTGCGCGGTACGAAGACCACCCCACGATGACCGTGGCCGAGAAGTTTTCGTACTTCATGGGGGTTGCGTCGCCGATCGTTCCAATGTGGGTCGCCGGTACCATAGCTGGCGCGGTGGCTGGCGCCCGCATTCCCGAAGCTTGGTCGCTGGACTTCGCGGTGCCCATCACCTTTCTCGCCCTGACCGCGCTGATGCTTCGCACAAGGGCGCACTGGGCCGCCGCGTGCGTGTCCGTCGTCGTTGCTCTGGTTTTGCGGGGCTTACCGCTAAACACCGGCCTATTGATTGCGGCAATTGCGGCAATGTGCACGGGCGCGATTGTCGAAACCAAGGACGGACGGCAATGACCTGGGATGCAGCAAAGATCTGGGCGCTTATCGTCATGACAGGGATTGGCACCTATCTGATACGCTTTTCTTTTCTTGGCTTGATCGGCGACAAAGAAATGCCCCAGGTGGTACTAAAGTTGCTGCGATACACGCCCGTTGCGGTCCTTCCGGGGCTCGTCGCCCCTCTTGTTATCGAAGGAAGTGCGCCGCTTGGCGAACCCGAAAAGCTGATCGCCGCCGCAGCAACAGTGCTTATAGGTTGGCGCACCAAGAACCTCTTGGCCGCAATTGCCGCTGGCGCAGCGGCTATGTACGGTATTGGCTACGTGTCGTCTTAAACAGCTTCCAAATCGGCCAACGCACGCTAAAAGCCAACGCCGCTAGGCTGGCTAGCTTGCGAATACCGCGAGAAATAGAAGAACACCAATGCATGCGATCGCAACGCGGATGGACCAGGTGACAAACCCGTCGAAGGTCTTTTCCTGATCTTTGATGTTCATTGATCCGTGTTCATGCTGTGCCATTTCCGCTCCCATGGAGAGATCTGTTTCGGGACGATTAGCCGATTCCAAACGGGCTGTCACGCCGCATGCCCCTCGCGATTCTGGCGCGACCTATCCGCCTTCAAGTTCCTCGGCCAGACGGAAACCGATCCGTCGCGCCTCTGGCTGTTCGCTGGGTTTTGGTGCGGCGCGCAGCGCGACTGAAAGCTGCGTTACGTGCTGGATCAACTGGCTCCGCGCGCCGGTCTGGTCCGTGCCGTAAAACGTCACGATATCGGGATCAAAGTACCCGATCCCCTCGATCCGTAGAAAGCCCGACCCGGTGCCCGTGACACCGATCGCAACCTCGTGCTCGGGGTCCATCTGCGCTTCAAAGTTCTGGATATAAAGGATCAGCCGCTGATAGGCCCATTCGGCCGCGCTTTTTTGGCCCTGCGGTTTTCGCGCAAGCGCCGGTGGCAACGGTTGCTGTTCTGGCGATTTAGGCCGGCTTGGATCGGCGTGGACCGCGCGCCCGCCGCATGGATCTTCTGCCTTTACCGGTTTGTCTGCCATATCCACGCCCCATCCTCGGTCACGTCGCGTGTGGCGCGCCCCGCGTGCCACAGGTGCAGACAATGAGCCATCGCCTCGACCAAGGCCAGCCCGTATTCTCCGGATCGGATCTCGCGCAGGAAAAGCGGTTGAAAGCACTCGGCCGCTGTGGCCGGCGCTTCAAGATGCCGTTCCAAGCGGCGAAGCGCTCCGTGGTGGTTTTCTATCAGTTGTCGCATCCTGAGGGGCAGGCCACGGAACGGCAATTTGTGACCCGGAAGCACAAGCTGCTTCGGCGTCGCGAAGGCGGACAATCGTTCGCATGCCTCAAGCCAGTCCGACACCGGGTCGGCCAAGGGTTCGGTCGCATAGACGCCAAGATTGGGCGAGATCGACGGCAACAGCTGGTCGCCACCGATCACAAGGTCGCCGTCTGCGCTCCACAAGGTCGCATGCTCGGGCGCATGACCGTTTCCGATCCGCACGTGCCAATCGCGCCCGGCCGCGTGAAACCGGTCGCCTTCGGCGATGCGGGTGAACCCCAGCGGCAGGGGCGCTAGCATGTCTGCGAAGTTGAACGGACGTTCGGTCAAGCGGTCGGCAAGAACATCGGGCGACATTCCGCAAGCGCGCCAGTAGGTTACCGTTTCGGGTGAAGGCCGGTCCTGTTCGTCCAGGTAAAGCATCCGGGCAAACAGCCATGCCGTGCGCGTGGTTACGAGTTCTGCCCCATGATCCGACTGAAACCAGCCCGCGAGCCCGACATGATCGGGATGGTGATGGGTGACAAGAACGCGGCTTACGGGTTTTCCGGCCAAGGGCCCGACCAACGCCGCTTCCCAGATCCCGCGTGACTTTTGGCTGGCGAAGCCCGTGTCGACGATCGTCCAGCCGTCGCCGTCGTCCAGCGCGTAGACATTGACATGGTCAAGCGCCATCGGCAGCGGCAGGCGCAGCCAGAAGATTCCCTCGGCCACTTCGGTCGCAGCGCCCGATTCCGGGGCATCCGGAAAGGGATAGGTCAGTTTATCCGTTGCCGCTTCGGTCAAAGGCCCAAAGCTTCGGCAGAGACCGCCATTAGATCGTCCTGTCCACAGGTCGCCTCTGCAAGAAGGCCCGCATGTTCAGGTAACTGACGCAGAATGAACGACCGCGCAAGTGCCGTGGCAGGCCCGGGTTCACCCTCGGTCTGTGCGGCAATCAGATGGAACCGCGCGCCCAGCACAAGACCCCAAGCATGAAGATAGGGCACGCTGCCGGCAAACCGTGCATCCAGATCACCCTGCGCCACCATCCAGTCGGTCGCCACATGAAGCGCTTCGGCCGCTTCCCACAACAGCTCGGCCAAATCCGGATGGCTGGTGCGGGCGGCCTCGGCATCGGCTTCGATTTCATCCAACAGCGCATAGGCAGCCTCGCCACCGTCCCGCATCTTGCGGCCTACCAAGTCTATCGCCTGAATGCCGTTTGTGCCTTCGTAGATCGCGGTCACACGGACATCGCGCAAGAATTGGGTGGCCCCGGTTTCCTCGATCACCCCCATGCCGCCATGGATCTGAATGCCTTCTTCGGCGACATCGATCCCGACCTGCGACCCGAATGCCTTGGCAATGGGGGTCAGGAACGCGGCCCTCGCCGACCAGGCGGCGTCCCCTGTGGCTTGCTCCATATCCAGCGCTGTTGCGCAGGCAAGCGCAATCGCGCGCGCGGCGGTCGTTCGGGCACGCATCCACGCAAGCATGCGTCGAACGTCGGGGTAGTCGACGATGGTGCCGGTCGGCTGCGATTTTCCCTGAACCCGGCCCGCGGCATAGGCAGCGGCGTGCTGGTACGCGGCTTCGGCCACGCCGATCCCTTGCATCGCAACGCCAAGGCGTGCGTCGTTCATCATCGTGAACATCGCTGCCATGCCGCCGTTTTCGGCACCAACAAGCCAACCCGTCGCACCGGAGTACTCCATGACCGCTGTTGGCGATCCGTGTAGCCCGAGCTTGTGTTCCAGGCTGACCACCCGCAGATCGTTTCGGATGCCGGGCTTCCCTGTCTCATCCGGGATGTACTTCGGCACCAAGAACAGACTGATGCCCTTCGTTCCGTCTGCAGCACCCGGGAGGCGCGCAAGTACAAGGTGAACGACATTGTCGGTCATGTCGCTGTCACCCCAGGTGATATAGATTTTCTGGCCCGTGATCGCATAGGTCCCGTCGCCATTCGGTTCGGCCCGCGTCCGAAGCGCGCCGACATCGGTGCCGGCCTGCGGCTCGGTCAGGTTCATCGTTCCGGACCATTCGCCTGTGGCGAGTTTAGGCAGGTAAAGCCGTTTCAATTCGTCCGAGGCATAGGCCTGAAGTGCCACGATCTGCCCTTGCGTTAGCATTGGGTTCAGCTGAAGCGAAATACAGGCCCCGGACATCATTTCGTGGACGGCCATTGCGAGAGTTGTGGGCAGTCCCATCCCCTCAAATGCAGGGTCCGCGATCATGCCAACCCAGCCGCCTTCGGCAAGCTGACGGTACCCGTCGGCAAATCCCGGCGAGGCGCGGACAACACCGTTTTCCAGCCGTGCGGGATGTGCGTCACCCTGGCGCTGAAGGGGTGCCAGCACTTCGTCGCAGAGCTTGCCTGCCTCTTCCAGAATGGCAGCCGCCATGTCGGCCTCGGCCGCCTCGGCACCCGAAGCTTCGCGGAACCGTGCGAACCCCGTCACGTTTTCAATCAGGAACCGGATTTCTTCAGAGGGGGCGCGGAATGGCATGTCGGGGTCTCGTCTGGCCCGCAGCCTTGGCATCCAAAGCGTGGCGGATTAGTAAGTTTCAATGCGTCCCGCACGATGCGGCGCGACGGTGATACCATCAAGAAGGACGCTGCGTCACACCATGCCCGTCCGCGAGACACAGGTTCTGACGCCGGACAGGGTCGGTATTGGCCGGGCGGCTGAGCTGTTGCAGCAGGGCGGACTCGTCGCGTTTCCAACCGAAACAGTATACGGACTCGGTGCGAACGCCCGAAACGGTCAGGCCGTGGCGGGGATTTTCGCCGCCAAGGACAGACCCCGGTTTAACCCCTTGATCGTTCATGTGGCATCGCTCGACGCCGCGCATGAGATTGGCGT
Source organism: Pseudomonadota bacterium (assembly GCA_038744785.1). GTDB lineage: Bacteria > Pseudomonadota > Alphaproteobacteria > Rhodobacterales > Rhodobacteraceae > Ovoidimarina. The sequence goes on along the minus strand of JBCDLX010000019.1, from coordinate 72,643 downwards.
GATCGAGGGCGATGCGCTGCGGCTTGCGGGGGCCTTTTGGCCTGGGCCCCTTAGCCTCGTTGTGCCAGTCAGAGGTGCGGCTGACCTGTCGGACCTAGTCACCGCCGGGCTGTCCACGGTTGCCATCCGGGTCCCTGAACTGCCACTGTCGCGCGGTCTGTTGACGCAGGCGGGTGTGCCGGTTGCTGCGCCTTCGGCAAACCCTTCGGGCCGGATCAGTCCGACGCGTGCGGATCATGTGATCGACGCGCTTTCGGGCAGGATTGATGCGGTCCTTGATGGCGGCCCCTGCACGGTGGGCCTCGAATCGACGATCATTGCCGCAGGTGTCCCACCGCGCCTTCTGCGCCCGGGCGGTATTCCGGCAGAGGCAATCGAGGCGTGCCTTGGCTGCGCTTTGGCGCTGGGCGGCGACGGTTCCATAACCGCGCCGGGTCAACTCGCGTCGCACTATGCGCCGCGCGGCAAGGTCCGGCTTGATGCTGACGGCTCCAAAGCGGACGAGGCAATGCTTGGGTTCGGATCGGTTCCGGGCGATTTGAACCTATCGCCCGCTGCGGATCTGGCAGAGGCTGCGGCGAACCTTTTTCAACATATGCGCCTGCTTGATGATGGCCGCGATCTTGCGATTGCGCCGATCCCCGATACGGGCCTTGGGCGCGCGATCAACGACCGGCTGCGCCGCGCGGCGGCTGACCGCTAACGGATCGATCCCACATCGCGCGGTCAGGCGCGACCTGCCGCAGCGGACAAGGCAATTGCCTCGATACCTAGCGATTGCAGTGCGGCATTCCATTTCGCGTCTGCTTCGGGGTGAAACACGATCTCCGCCCCGCCGTCAGCGGTGAGCCAGCCGTTGGCCTGAAGCTCGTCTTCAAGTTGCCCGGGACCCCAACCCGCATAGCCCAGCGCCAGGATCGCGCTTTCGGGGCCGCGTCCGGTAGCGATGTCTTGCAGAATATCAAGCGTCGCGGTCATTCCGACGCCTTCCGTCACAGGCAGTGTCGAACTGTTGGTCGCATAGTCGCGGGAATGCAGCACGAAGCCGCGCCCATGTTCCACCGGCCCCCCGAAATGAATGCGCGGTGTCGAGATACCAGGTTCGACCTCAATTCCAAGTTGCTTGAGAAGCTCTGCCCCATCAACCTCGGGCGTGGGTTTGTTCACAATCAGCCCCATCGCACCCTTTGCCGAATGCTCGCACAAAAACACGACGCTCTTTTCAAAGCGCGGATCACCCATTCCGGGCATCGCGATCAGGAGTTTTCCTGCAAGGGTCTGCATATCCGAATCTCTTGGTCCCCAAAAGTTTGCTTCCGAAGCGCGTATTGATGCAAGAGCATCACCCGATACACGCGGAAGGTCGCCTGAAAGTGATTTCCCATTTTGCGCGGTGCCGGTATTCAGATCGCGATATGTGGAAATCACTGAAATTCTGTGCGCTCGCCGTCCTATTGCCCTTATCGGCGCACGCTCAATCCCTTGACGATGTCGTGGATGCCCAGCTTCTGCCTGGCTGGCGGATGGAAAACGGGCGACACATGGCGGCGCTGCGCCTGACACTTGCACCAGGATGGAAAACATATTGGCGCGCGCCGGGCGATGCCGGGATACCGCCGCAGTTCGATTGGTCGGGCTCAGCCAATATCCGGGGCGCAGTACCGCATTGGCCAACCCCCAGCGTATTCGATCAGAACGGAATGCGCAGTGTCGGATACAAGAACGAGCTTACGCTACCGATCGAATTTGCGCCCCAGACGCCGGGCAAGCCGATGACCGCCACGGGCCGGATCGTACTTGGGGTCTGCGAGGACATCTGCATACCGGTCAATCTGGTCGTCGGCGCAGAGCTTCCGATGGAAGTGGGCGCGGGCGCGGGCGCAATTAGGGATGCACTTGGCGATCGGCCGATCAGCGCGTCAAAGGCCGGGGTCGGGCGTGTGGTTTGCCAGGTGGAGCCGATCTCGGACGGTTTGCGCGTTTCGGTTTCCGCAGAAATGCCGCGCCTGCCCGGCTTGGAGCAGGCGGTGATCGAATTCAGCGACCCGGCGGTTTGGGTTTCGGAAGCCCAGACATCCCGTGACGGTAGCCGGCTGGTTGCCGTAGTCGATATGGTTCCGCCGGAGGCGGCGCCCTTTGCCATGGCGCGCGACGGGGTGCGTCTGACCGTTCTTGGCGACGGTCGCGCAGTCGATATTCAGGGCTGCACCGCCAGCTAGGCCCGGCGGAGTGTTGCTGCCCCTACGAACCATGCCAGAAGCGTGATCAGCCCGGCGCCTGCGACAAACAGGACAAACGCGGCGCTTACCGGTGATGCCGTCGCCGGTATGACGCCTGCGACCGGTCTTGGCAACGCGCCGGTTAGAATCGCGGGGCCAAGTGTGAATGCAAAAACGGCCGCGACACCCAGCGCAGCGACACCGGTAATCCGGCCGACCCGTCCGCCCCTACGGACAGCCCGCCTGACCGAAATGGTGTTCCGCGCAACGTCGTTCTGGATCGCCAGAAGGGCTGGCACCACCAGAAGGACCAGTACCAACCCGAACCCAAGCCCGTAGACCAGTGTAATGACCGTCGGCTTCAAAAACTGCGCCTGGGTCGAGCCTTCGTAGAGAAGCGGCGCCAATCCCAGGACAGTGGTAAGCGTGGTCAAGAGGACAGGTCGCAACCTGTCCGCCGCCCCGTCGATGATTGCCGGAATCAATCCGCGCCGCTGGGCGTGCTCGTCGATTGTTGTCACGAGGACGATAGAATCGTTGATGATGATCCCCGTCATCCCGATCAGCCCGATAACCGAGAACATCGACAACGGGACGTCCCACACTGCATGGCCATAGATCGTACCCACAAGGCCAAACGGGATGATTGCCATGACGATAATCGGTCGTGTCCAACTGGAAAACACCCATGCCAAGGTTAGGTAGATGCCTGCAAGACACAGGATAAACCCGGTAAGCGCATCGTCAAGAAAGCGGCTCTCCTGCTCTGAAAGCCCGGCGAGCTCTGTCGAAATGCCATATTTTTCCTCGATCTCTCGAAGAATAGTGGTCTGCAGTGCCTCGGTTACCATTGCGGCGCGGGTGGGGTCGTCTTCGCTGATATCGCCGCTCACCGTAACGGTTCGAATGCCATTCTCGCGCCGGATCGTGGAAAAGCCGGTTTGGCTTTCCACGCTGATGATATCGGCAAGCGGAGCATAGGCACCGTCCGGGGTTCGCATCTGGCTGCGTTCAAGAAAATCGGCCGTCAACTCGCCCGGCGGCAGCTCCACCCGGATCTCGGCGGATCGTGGCCCATCGGGATAGGTCGCGGCCTCGATACCGTTCAAGCGATGTCGCAACACCTGCCCCAGGCTGTCTATGGTGAACCCAAGAGCCCGGCCCTGCGGCGTAAGCTCAAGGATCAGTTCTTCCTTGTCGTAGGACAGACTGTCTTCAAGCGCCGAAACCTCGGGGAATTGCGCCAGCCGGGTTTTCAACTCTTCCGCTGCCGACTTGAGCGTTTCGGACGACGCGCCAAAAAGCCGCACGTCAAGTGCGTCGCCGCCCGGCCCGGACCGCCAACCGCGGAAGCTTATAGTCTCGACCAGCGGATGGCGTTCAACGGCATCTTGAAGCGCGGCGACAAACTGAAACGAAGAGTACGATCGCAGATCGGGATCGATCAACTCTATCGCAATCGATCCGAGTTGGTCTTGGTCCTTTGTTTCCGAGCCCGACAGACCCCGCCCGGTGGTGCCACCGACCTCGGAAAGAACATAGTCGATTGGGTTTGCGCCGTGTTCGGCTTCATACTTTGTGCCCAGACGTTCGACCGTCGATTGAAGAAGGCGCATCTGTTCCAGCGTGTCTTCGCGCCCTGCACCCGGCACCATCGCAAAGTTTCCGGTTACCGATGAACGTTCCGGGGCGTTAAAGAAGCGCCACTGAACATCGCCCGCGATAAAGAGCGCGAGCTGACTAGCCAGCAGCACAAACGCGCCAGCCAGGACCGGATACCGCAGCCGAATGACCCCGGCCATCGTTGGGCGAAACAAGGTTTCGCGCACCCATACAAATCCCCGGTTTACCTGCCGGGACGGCCAATCGTACCAATGCTCCTTTGCCGAATGCGCAATCGAGTGCGCCATGTGATTGGGCAGGATCAGAAAGCACTCGACCAGCGACGCCGCGAGGACGACGATGACGGTGAAGGGAATGTCAGCAATCAGGTCCCCAAACCGCCCGCCTATGGTAACGAGTCCGAAGAATGCAACGATGGTGGTGATCGTGGCCGAAAAGACCGGTAAGAACATGCGCTGGGCGGCGCGTTCTGCGGCGACAACGGGCGGCTCGTTCAGTTTGCGTGCGCGTGCGTCTGCGTGTTCGCCCACAACAATGGCGTCGTCCACCACGATCCCGAGTGTAATGATCAACGCAAAAAGCGAGATCATGTTCAGCGTCAGACCTGCCGCATACATCATCGCAATCGCCGCCGTCATCGCAACAGGAATGCCCGCCGCAACCCAGAACGCGATCCGCGCGTTCAGAAACAGAAAGAGCAGACCCACGACCAGCGCAAGGCCCATAAGCCCGTTGTCGAGAAGGATGTTTAGTCGCCCGGTAATCGCTGCAGCACGCGTTCGAATAAGGTCGATAGATACGCCCTCAGGCAGAGATAGAGTCATTTCGGCGGCCACGTCCTCGACCTGCCGTTGGATCTTAATAGCGTCGCCTTGGGTCGACCGATCGACCCGAATAGAGATCGCCCGGTTGTCGCCCACAAAGTAGGCGCGTTCGCGGTCAATGCCTTCAACCAGGACCTCGCCCACGTCGCCAATCGTGAGTTTGGAACCGTCCGGATTCGTTCTAAGCACAATGGCTTCGAGATCTTCTGCCGTGCGTTTGGCCACCCCGGTTCGGATGCGGGATGCGCCGGTCATGTCGCCCGCCGGGTCGGCATCGGCTTCTTCTCCGATGGCGTTGGCAATCTCGCGCATGGTCACGTCGTGGCGGATCAGCGATATCGCCGGGACTTCGACAATTGTACGGGGCGCGGCGAGCCCGCGGATCGTGGTGCGCGTTACACCGACAGCGAAAAGCCGACCAGTGAATTCGTCAGCAAAGCGGCCAAGCTGGTCGACGCCCACAGGTCCCGTGATCACCACGTCAGTTACTCTGTCACGCCAGGCATTCCGGCGCACCTCGGGCTCGTCCGCTTCCTCGGGCAGCGTGGTGATCGCATCGACCGCCTGTTGCACATCATTGGTAGCGCGCCCCATGTCCCATCCAGGTTCGAACTCAAGGCGCAGCGTCGCGCTTCCCTCACGCGCCGTGGCTTCGGTTTCTTCGACCCCTTCGACCGCGATCAAAGCAGGTTCCAGGACCTGGACAATGCCGCTGTCCACGTCCTCGGCCCCGGCGCCATCCCAACTGACCGATACCGTCACCCGGTCAACGATCACATCGGGGAAAAACTGCGCCCGCATATTCGGGATTGCCGCGGCCCCCGCCAAAAGAAGCGCGGCGAGAAGCAGGTTCGCCGCTGTTCCGTGGCGGGCGAAATAGGACAGGATGCCCCGTCCCATAGCCTAGCCGCCCATCCGCGATTCGAGACGGGCCACCATGTCCGCGGGAACGCGGTCCCGTTGCAGCTGCGCCAGCATCCGCTCTTTGGCTTGTGCGGGCATGCGCTCGGAAGCTTCTACAAACGCAATAAGGCGCGCACGTCGGTCGGCGTCGAGCACTACCAGCTGTTCGGTTTCGGGCTCGGGCGCTGCACCTGGTCGGATCGGACGCACAGCGATGCCCGATCCAAGAAGCGGCGTACGTTCGGCCACGACCTCGCGCCCCTGAAGCGCAGGCGCCCGAACAAGGACAGTATCGCCCTGACGGCGCAGAAGCTTGGTCTGGGCGGTCTCAAGCCGGTCGCCTTCCCCGATAACAAGTACGGTTGCGGCGGCATCTATGGCGGTCGCGGGCAGGATCGCGACCTGGCTAAGCGGTGGTTCGGTCACGCGCACCGTCACGAAATCACCCGGCCGGAACCCGGCGGCGCTATCGAGCATTGCAAACAGAAGACGGCCTGTCTGACCGTCCTCGACCTCGGGACTTTCGCGGGTGATCTGGCCCGCGGCGACAATATCGACGCCCGACACGTCAAGGGATACCGAAACCGGTGCGTTCGGCACCCATCCGTCAGGGCCCAAGAGGCGGGCGTACTGACCCGCCGATATGCGGAACGCCACGTCCAGCGCGAGTGGGTCGATCAGATCGGCAAGCCGTTCGTTTGCGGCAACGCGGCGACCAAGAGTGCCATCCACGCGCCCAAGCGTGCCGGCAAACGGTGCCGTGATCGAGGTTTCAGCCAAAAGCCGTTCGGCCTCGGCCAGTGCAATGCGGCGGCGTTCAAGCGCGTTTCCGGCCTGATCTTCGCGCGCTTCGCCCTGGGCGATTGCTTGCCGCCGTGACAGGACCGATTGCTCGGCTGCCTGCGCAGCCAGTGCGGCGGTTTCCACTGCGGCCTCAGTGCCGACGCCCCGCTCCAGAAGGTCCCGCTGACGTTCCAAGGCGCTTGCCTGAAGCCGCGCCTGTTCGCGTGCAAAAACAAGATCGTCGGCAGCAAGTTCCAGCGTCCGTTCGGCATCACGCAGATCTGCTTCGGCTTCAGCTAGATCCGCGCGCGCTGTGTCTCGGCGCGCGGTGGCGTCCTGAGGATCGATCCTGGCCAGAAGCTGGCCGGCCTCGACCCGGGCGCCGTCGTCAAAAGCATCCGCAAGCCAGACGATCTCTCCAGCGGCGGGGGCCCGGATTTCAAGTGTTCGGCGGCTCTCGATTTCGCCAAAGGTCGTAATCTCGGGGGAGACCGTGTCCGTCGTTACTTCGACAACATTTACCCCAAAGACACGCTCGCGCGCTGGGCGGCTCGACCCTTCGTCCGCCCACCGGGTTTCCAATGCCCGCCAGACGGTGTTCCCCGCGACCGAGGCGAGGGCCAAAGTAACCGACAATAGGAACAGCCCTAGAAGGCTGCGTCTGAGAAAGCGCATACGTGTGCCTTTTCCTTGCCGTTCTAAGGTAATGTGTCGCGGCAAAATCTCCAAACCTGGAGAGTTAAACGCGCTTTGGGATCATTTCCGTCGCAAATGTTCGTCGAGCCGTGGCATGATCTCGACGAAATTGCACGGGCGGTGCCGCGCATCGAGCTGGTGCAATAGGATCTCGTCCCAAGCGTCCTTGCAAGCACCCGGACTGCCAGGCAATGCAAAAAGATAGGTGCCATTTGCAACACCACCCGTTGCGCGGCTTTGGACGGCAGATGTGCCGATTTTCTGCATCGACACGGTTGTAAAGACGATACCGAACGCGTCGATTTCCTTTTCGTAGACGTCCCTGTGGGCCTCGACCGTGACATCTCGCCCAGTCAACCCCGTTCCGCCTGTCGAAAGGACCACATCGATCTCAGGATCGGCGCACCAAGTCCGAAGCTGGTCTGCGATTGCACCCCGGTCATCGGGAAGAATTGTGCGCGATGCCAAAACGTGGCCGGCGGCTTCGATGCGACCGGCCAGGGTATCGCCAGACCGGTCATCGTCAGATGTCCGCGTATCAGAGACGGTCAGAATGGCAATGCGGATCGGATGGAATGAGGCGGTTTCGTCGATGCGCGACATCAGATTGTCCTGAGTTTGGCTTGCAGTTCCAGAAGGTCTGCCCATGCCTCGCGTTTGGCTGCAGGATTACGCAGAAGATAGGCCGGATGCAGCATTGGCAACGCAGGACGCCCGGCCGCGATTGTCCAGGTGCCGCGCAAACGGGTGATCCCCTTCCGGCCAAGTAGCGCTTGGCAGGCATGGTTGCCAATCAGGACGATCAGGTCCGGGGCTGCAAGCTCGATGTGGCGTTCAACAAACGGCAAAAGCATCGCAATCTCTTCTGGCTTTGGATCGCGGTTCTGTGGCGGACGCCAAGGCAGGACATTGGTAATATAAAGGGCGCGCTGGGTATCAGGGTCGGCGCGACCCATACCGATCGCCCCGAACATCCGGTCAAGCAATTGGCCCGCGCGCCCGACGAAGGGTTTCCCCTGAAGATCCTCATCCCGACCGGGCGCCTCGCCCAGAAGCATAACCCGGGCCTCCGCCGGGCCATCGGAAAAGACCAGGTTCCGCGCGCCCTTTTTGAGTTCACAGTGTTCATAATCCGACAGAGCGGCCCGCAGGGCTTCCATGGTCGTGGCATCCGAGGCTGCGGCGCGTGCGACGGCAACCGGATCAATCACGTCCTGTGCCGGCGGGTCCACCTTGGAAATTGCCGCTGCCGAGGGTTTTTGCAGAGTGGCTGGGGACCCGTACCGGTTAACCGGGGCATCGCCGATCGCTTCGGTCGCGCCCATTTCAATCTGCCAATCCAGAATCGCTCGCATGTCTTGGGGTGTCATGACGCCGCGAAGGTAAGTGCAAGCGGCGGTGAGGTAAATCCTTGTGGCAAGCTGTTGCGCTCCATATAGATTAAGAAATCGAAGAACTTTAAGACAATGAGCTTCAGCCAGCCGCATCTTTTGGGGATAGAGCCGCTTACGCAAAGCGACATCCTGTCCATTCTGGACTTGGCGGACAGCTATGTCGGGCTGAACCGGGCAGATGCAAAGCACAGCGATGCGCTGGCTGGCCTTACGCAGATCAATATGTTTTTTGAGGCGTCGACGCGCACCCAGGCAAGTTTCGAGATTGCAGGAAAGCGGTTGGGCGCCGATGTCATGAACATGACAATGGCCGCGTCTTCGGTGAAGAAAGGCGAAACGCTGATCGATACCGCGTTGACGCTGAATGCCATGCATCCGGACCTGCTGGTCGTGCGGCACCCGCATTCGGGCGCGGTGGACCTTCTGGCCCAGAAGGTGAACTGCGCGGTGCTGAATGCCGGAGACGGACGCCACGAACACCCCACCCAAGCGCTTCTGGACGCGTTGACGATCCGACGCGCGAAGGGCCGCTTGCACCGGCTTCGCATTGCGATCTGCGGTGACATCGCGCATTCGCGCGTCGCGCGGTCAAACATTTTACTGCTTGGAAAGATGGAAAACCGTGTGACCCTTGTCGGACCGCCAACACTGATGCCTGCAGGCGTCGCCGATTGGGGGGTCGAAATCACGGGCGATATGGCCAAGGGTCTGAAAGACGCGGATGTGGTCATGATGCTCCGGCTACAGCGCGAACGCATGGATGGCGGGTTCATTCCCTCTGAACGCGAATACTACCATCGCTTTGGCCTCGACGCCGCGAAACTTGCGCACGCCGCGCCGGATGCCATCGTGATGCATCCTGGCCCAATGAACCGCGGCGTCGAGATCGACGGCACAATTGCCGATGACATCAACCGGTCGGTCATCCAGGAGCAGGTTGAAATGGGGGTTGCGGTGCGCATGGCGGCGATGGACCTGCTTGCCCGGAACATGCGCGCACGGCCCCGCGAGGTGGTGGCATGAGCGTCGAAATTCCAATCACCGCGACCGAGCACGGCACCGTAAGAATCTTTGCCATCAATCTGCCGCCGGATGAGGCAAAAGTGTGGGAGACCGAAACAGCCAAGTCGGACCGGCTCCTGGAAACTGCGCTGGGCGCGACGACGCTTGACCACGAACACCTTGAGGTCATCGATGTCGAGGCCGTCAAGTCGCTGGGTCTATCAACGTATCTTGTGGACGGATTGGGGCTGCCCGAGGCTTTGGTCAATCGCGACAGGGCCCGGCTTGATGCGCTTTCGGGTCGGGTTCTGATCATGTGGTCCACGGCCTTTGCCAGTCAGGAACAGGTCCTGAAGCCCGGCCGCCAGGTCACATTAATTGGAACCTACCGGGAAGACCCTGGCGCCGGGATATTTGAACCCATTCAGTCGGAAGCCGCCAAGGGCGGGATTGGAACGCATGAAGAAGAGGCGACAGCCCGCCCCCGCCCAAAACCGCCCTGGGGACTGCTAAGTGCGTTTGCGGGCGTCGCCTTATTGGTGCTGGCGCTGATCGCAATCGCGCGTTAGGGCGCGCCTATGACACGAACCCTGTTCAGGAACGCAATGCTGATCGACCCCGAGGGCGAAGAGAACTCGGGCGACCTTCTGGTCGAAGGCCAGATGATCGCGGCGATCAGTCAGGGTCTGAATCCCCCAGACGCAGATGTGATCGACTGCCAGGGGTTATGTCTTGCGCCCGGGATTGTTGATCTGGGCGTGAAAATCTCTGAGCCGGGAGAGCGCCATAAGGAGAGCTTTAGGTCTGCCGGCCTCGCAGCGGCGGCTGGCGGCGTGACCACGATCGTAACACGGCCGGATACCTTGCCTGCCATAGACACGCCCGAAACGTTGGAGTTTGTAACTCGGCGGGCAAACCTGGATTCGCCCGTGCGCGTTTTGCCAATGGCCGCCCTGACCAAAGGACGGGCCGGACGCGAGATGGTCGAGATCGGGTTTCTTAAAGATGCCGGCGCCGTCGCGTTCACCGATGCCGACCATGTCGTGACCGACACCAAGGTGTTCTCTCGCTGCCTGAGCTATGCCCGATCACTGGACGCGCTCGTAATCGGGCACCCGCAGGACCCGGGGCTTTCGGTGGGCGCTGCGGCGACGTCAGGCAAGTTCGCCTCGCTTAAAGGGCTGCCTGCCGTTTCGCCGATGGCCGAACGGATTGGCTTTGACCGGGACCTTGGGGTCGTCGAGATGACGGGGGCCCGCTACCACGCCGATCAGATCACCACCGCGCGTGCGCTGCGACGCCTGTCCCGCGCGAAGGACGCAAGACTTGACGTCACGGCGGGCGTCTCGATCCACCACCTGACGCTCAACGAGCTTGATGTGGGCGACTACCGCACCTTCTTTAAAGTGAAGCCACCACTTCGGTCAGAAGAGGATCGGCTTGCCTGTGTCGAGGCTGTGGCATCGGGACTGATTGATGTGATTTCGTCGATGCACACGCCGCAAGATGAGGAATCGAAGCGCCTGCCGTTTGAGGAAGCGGCTTCGGGCGCGGTGGCTCTAGAAACATTTCTTCCAGCTGCGCTGCGGCTTTACCATGCCGGGCAAATCGGTCTGTCCGGGTTGTTCCGGGCAATTGCGCTGAACCCGGCGCGCAGGCTTGAGCTTTCATCGGGGCGGCTGGCGCCAGGCGCCCCGGCGGATCTGGTGCTGTTCGATCCGGACGCGCCCTTCGTCTTGAACCGGTACGATCTGCACTCGAAATCCAAGAACACGCCATTCGACGGGGCCCGACTGCAGGGCCGGGTTCGCGGCACTTGGGTTGCAGGCGAGCGGGTGTTTGGGTGACCGAGATACGGTGCCCCGAGCCTTCGGAGTTTCCCGATCTCTCTGCTCTTTGCATGCGGTCCAAGGCACATTGGGGATATGATGCCAATTTCATGCAGCAGTGTCGTGCGGAGTTAACCCTGACCAAGGATCGGGTCGGAAGCGACCCCATTGCCGTAATCGGCCCGATTGGTCGCGTTCAGGCGATCGCTTTGGTCAGTTTCGAAGGCGAGACTGCGCATCTCGATAAGCTCTTCGTTGATCCGGTTGCAATGGGACTTGGACTTGGGCGCACATTGATGGGCTGGGCGACACAGACGGCCCGAAACGTGGGAGCACGCGAGATGGTGATCGAGGCCGATCCCGGCGCTGTAGCGTTTTACTCGAGGATGGGTGCAAGACCGGCTGGAGCCGTACCTTCTGGTTCTATCCCCGGACGCAACATTCCCCGTTTGGTGATAGACTTGCGCTGACCGCAACATGCCCTGTTGCCAAGCCGTCTGCTTCCGGCAAAGACTGCATCTAGGAATGGAAGAAACCGGAGCGCCAAGTGCCGCCGATTGAAACCGCCGTTCCGGCCCTGATGTTGGCCGCCCTTCTGGCATACCTTCTCGGGTCAGTTCCCTTTGGCGTGGTCATAACCCGCATAATGGGGCTTGGCGATCTTCGTCAGATCGGGTCGGGCAATATCGGAGCGACCAACGTCCTGCGTACCGGGAACAAGCCCGCCGCGCTCGCAACGCTTATTCTGGATGCGGGCAAAGGCGGGGCGGCGGTCCTGACCACCCGGGCGATTTTGGGCGAAGACGCCGCGCAGATCGCCGGCGGTGCGGCGTTCCTGGGCCATCTGTTTCCTGTGTGGCTTGGCTTCAAAGGTGGCAAGGGGGTTGCCACGTTTCTTGGCACGCTGCTGGCGCTGGCCTGGCCTGTGGGCCTTTTGACCTGTGCCACATGGGCCGTGACAGCGGGGCTATTCAGGATCTCGTCTTTGTCGGCGCTTGTCTGTGCCGCGGCAGCACCCGTCTGGGCTTTGGTCGCGGGCTACGCCGACGGCGTCGTTCTGATCCTCGGCCTAACAGCGCTGGTGTTCATCCGCCACAGCGACAATATCGGACGGCTTCTGGCGGGAACAGAGCCCCGGATCGGAGCGAGCAAGTAGACATGGCAGATCCGCAGTTTCTTGCCGCCTTTGACGCGCTTCCGTTCGGCGGCTATGGCGCGACTTTTCGGGGCCGCCGCTACCGCGTCGTCAAAGCGCAGGTCGGGTCTGCCCGAAGCCAGAAGCTTGAAGCCGAAGAGCTTGGCGGCAATGACTATGTCAGTCTGAACCTGTACCGGCTGTCGTCAGGGCACGCGCTTCTGAAACCGTGCGAGATGCCGGAAGCGAAGGTGCGCGATTTCGTCTTGGGCGTCGCGCCGGACTAGCGCTGCAGGACCAGCGCAAGATCCATCACGTTCGTGCCCGTAGGTCCGCTGACAAAAAGATCATCCCGCCCCACAAGGTAGGTGCCGCTATCGGCGCGCCGCAGACTGTCTGCCGCTCCGGCGCCCCATGTCCCGCCGTCGACCATCCCGCCTGCGGCTGTCGTCGGCCCGTCCGATCCGTCGGTTCCGGCCACGAGCGCGGTTAACCCCGACCGGCTGGCGACCCGACCGGCAAGCGTCAGGGCAAGTGCCTGGTTCCGTCCGCCTTCGCCCGGGTTTTCCGGTAGTACTGTCGTCGGCTCGCCGCCGAAAATCGACAGCCCGGGAGTCCCGTCAAGCGTCCCGGCGATCCGGTCCGCAGCCTCGGTTATGTCAGCATACAGCACTTCATCCGAAGCCAGGACGGTCAAGCCTTCTGCTGCTGCAGCTTCGGCCACCGCCGCGCGCGCAATCGCATTCGACGCCACAATCCGGGCATCATGCAGAAATTTGTGGGTCTCGGGGGCCGCCCCAATCCCCGACCCGATCACGTCAAGGTCGTCGCCCTCGACATCCGAGATGGCGAAGGTCGTGACACGCCGCCCAGAGAATTCGGACAGAAGCCGCCCCCCTTTGATCCGCGACAGCGCCCTGCGCCGTTCGTTCATCGCGTGAATGTCCAATCCCGCAGCAAGAAGTCGAGCGTTCTCGGCGGCCAGTTTGTCCAGATCCCAGCCATCCACTGGAACTTCGACCAATGCCGAAGCGCCGCCAGACACCAACAGCAACAGATGGGCGTCCTTTTCCATCCTTGAAACGACCTGCAACAGACGTTGCCCGGCGCGCAGGCTTTGATCATCGGGTACCGGGTGGGCGCTTTCGATCACCTCGACATGATCCGGCAAACTGGCTTGGGATGCATGGTCGTACTTCGTCAGCACCAGACACGGCACCTCTGGCCCGAATGCACTGACGGCAGCCTTGGCCATGCTAGCAGCCGCCTTCCCAACCGATACGATTGCATCAGGCATCTCAATCGGTGCTTTCGTCAGTGCAGCTCTAACCGCCTCTTCACCGCGGACCGCACGGATTCCAGCCCACCAAAGACGCTTCACAAGCTCCCGATCTGCCGTCATCGCCATTCCGCACAGAGTTGCAACGGCCCCGTCATGACGACATATAGGCGGGACCGCAAGGGAAGGTGGCGATGACGCATTATCTGGAATTTGAGAAGCCGCTTGCCGAGATCGAAGGCAAGGCCGAAGAACTGCGCGCGCTGGCCCGATCCGGCGAGGGTATGGACGTCGAGAAAGAGGCCGCAGCCCTTGACGCCAAGGCGGGCACGATGCTTGAGGATCTCTACAAGAACCTCTCGGCATGGCAAAAGTGCCAGATCGCGCGCCACCCCGATCGGCCGCATTGCATCGACTACATCGACGCGCTGTTTACTGAATACACGCCCTTGGCCGGCGACCGGAATTTTGCCGATGACCACGCCGTGATGGGGGGCCTTGCGCGTTTTGACGACCAGCCGGTTGTGGTGATCGGACACGAAAAGGGCAACAACACAAAAAGCCGGATCGAACGAAATTTCGGCATGGCGCGCCCGGAAGGCTATCGGAAGGCGATCCGGCTGATGGATCTGGCGGATCGGTTTGGCGTCCCGGTGATCACGCTGGTGGACACGCCTGGTGCCTATCCGGGCAAGGGTGCTGAAGAGCGCGGGCAATCCGAAGCGATCGCGCGCGCGACCGAGATGTGCCTGAAGGTCCGCGTGCCGCTGATCAGCGTGATCGTTGGCGAGGGTGGGTCCGGCGGGGCGGTCGCTTTTGCCACCGCGAACCGGGTCGCGATGCTTGAACACTCGGTCTACTCTGTCATCAGCCCAGAGGGGTGCGCATCAATCCTGTGGAAGAACGCGGAAAAGATGCGCGAGGCTGCTGAAGCCTTGCGTCTGACCGCACAAGATCTAAGGGCGCTTGGCGTGATCGACCGGATCATCGATGAGCCCATGGGCGGGGCGCAGCGAGACCGTGCAGCGACGATCGGATCGGTCGGCGCCGCAATCGGTGTTATGCTGCGCGAGCTTGAGGACACCGAAGGCGACAAGCTAGTAAAATCGCGGCGGCTGAAATTCCTAGGCATGGGATCGAAGGGGCTTGCGGCCTAGACGTTAGATCACAAATTCTGCCAGCGTTTCGTCGGCTGTGATGTCCTGATAGGTAAATCCCCCGTCCCGAAGTGCGGACTCGAGCCGCACGAAATTCTCTGGCGCGTCTGTCTCGATCCCGATCAGCACGGTTCCGAAATTTCGAGCGGACTTCTTCAGGTACTCGAACCGTGCGATGTCGTCGTTGGGACCAAGGAGCTCAAGGAAGTCGCGCAGGGCACCGGGGCGCTGGGGCATCCGGAGAATGAAGTATTTCTTTACCCCTGCGGCGCGCTGGGCGCGTTCTTTCACTTCGGGCAGACGTTCGAAGTCAAAGTTGCCACCCGAGGTGACGACCACCACACGTTTTCCCCGAAGCTCGTCGCGTATATCCTTCAGCGCATCTACCGGTAGTGCGCCCGCTGGCTCCAGAACAAGGCCCTCATGATTCAGCATTTCCAGGATTGTGGTGCAAATCCTGTCCTCGGCGACCGAAACGACGTCGCGCAAAGGGACATCTTCCAATATTTTGAAGGTGAGTGCACCGATCTGTGCGACGGCGGCGCCATCGACAAACGTGTCGACCCGATCAAGCGATACCGGATGCCCGGCGACCAGCGCAGCCTTTAAGCTTGCCCCGCCAGCGGGTTCCGCAAGAATCATGCGTACCCCCGATGCCCGGTCGCGCAAGAGCCGCCGCATCCCCGAAGATAGGCCACCCCCGCCCACGGGCAGAACGAATATATCGGGCGCACCGGCCATCTGCTGAAGAATTTCAAGGGCCACGGACGCCTGGCCCTCAATCACATCCGCGTCGTCGAAGGGCGAAAGGAAATGCGCCTCACCGTCGGCAACAAACGCCTGAGCCGCCGCAAGCGTGTCGTCGAAATAGTCGCCCGTCAGGCGAACATCGATGGCGTCCGCGCCAAAGACCTTTGTCTTATCTATCTTTTGTCCCGGTGTCGTGACAGGCATAAAGATCGTGGCGGGCACCCCGAAATGGCGCGCTGCAAAGGCGACGCCCTGCGCGTGGTTGCCCGCACTTGCGCAAACGAACGACCCCGCCCCGGAGGCAATCGCCTTGCGCATTGCGTTGAAGGCACCGCGGATCTTGTATGACCTGACCGGGCTTAGATCTTCACGCTTAAGCCAGATATCGGCTCCGTAGCGTCTGGACAGGAAATCGTTTCGAACGCACGGCGTCGGCCCAAACAGTGTCCGCATTTCCCGCACCGCCGCTTCGGCCCGCTCTGCGAAGCCCGCTTCGCTCATGATCCGGCCCTTTCGTTCCGTTACCGCGTTCATCTGCCCAGAAACTTCCCCGATGGGCCAGCCCCAATGAAGCGGTTCACCGACCTCTTCGCTTCAACCGTTGCAACCCTTGCCCCCTCCGCGCCCCTGCTGTAAGGGCGCTGGCGACCGAAATGCCGAGGGTTCAGAATGTCCGCTCCGAAGAAAGTCGTTCTTGCCTATTCCGGCGGTCTCGACACCTCGATCATCCTGAAATGGCTGCAAACCGAATACGGCTGTGACGTGGTGACGTTCACCGCCGACCTCGGCCAGGGAGAAGAGCTGGAACCCGCCCGCAAGAAGGCCGAGATGATGGGCGCATCCGAGATCTATATCGAGGATGTGCGCGAAGAGTTCGTGCGTGACTTTGTGTTCCCCATGTTCCGGGCCAACGCGGTTTACGAAGGACTCTACCTGTTGGGAACGTCTATCGCGCGCCCGCTGATCTCCAAGCGCTTGATCGAAATTGCGGCAGAGACCGGCGCAGACGCAGTGGCACACGGGGCCACCGGCAAAGGCAATGACCAGGTTCGGTTCGAATTGTCAGCCTATGCCCTGAACCCTGATATCAAGGTCATCGCACCCTGGCGGGAATGGGATCTATCGTCTCGCACCAAGCTGATCGAATTCGCCGAAGCGCATCAGATCCCGATTGCCAAGGACAAACGCGGCGAAGCCCCTTTTTCGGTGGACGCGAATCTTTTGCATACGTCGTCCGAAGGCAAAGTTCTGGAAGACCCCGCGGAAGAAGCGCCCGACTATGTTTATCAGCGCACGGTTCATCCCGAGGATGCACCGGATACAGCGGAGTTCATCGAAATCGGGTTCGAAGGGGGCGATGCGGTTTCGATTGATGGAGAGACGCTGACACCCGCGGCGATTCTGACACGGCTAAACGAACTCGGTGGTAAGCATGGCATCGGCCGACTGGACCTGGTTGAAGGTCGATTCGTCGGAATGAAGTCCCGCGGCATTTACGAAACACCCGGCGGCACTATCCTTCTCGAGGCGCATCGCGGCATCGAGCAAATCACGCTTGACCGTGGTGCGGCGCATCTGAAGGACGAGTTGATGCCGCGGTATGCCGAATTGATCTACAACGGCTTCTGGTTTTCCCCGGAACGCGAGATGCTGCAGGCCGCGATCGACAAAAGCCAGGACCATGTCACCGGGACGGTGCGGCTAAAGCTGTACAAGGGATCGGTGCGTACGGTGGGCCGGTGGTCCGAGCATTCGCTTTATTCCGAGGCTCATGTCACGTTCGAAGATGATGCAGGTGCGTATGACCAAAAGGATGCCGCCGGTTTCATTCAATTAAACGCGCTCCGGCTTAAGCTCTTGGCGGCGCGCAAGAAGCGGTTTGGCCAGTGATGGACGATGACTTCGACGAGTTTGATCTATTCGTCGAGGCCCAGGACACCGTCTGGGCGCAGGTGCTGTCAGAACTTGAAGCCGGGAAGAAGACCACCCACTGGATGTGGTTTGTCTTTCCGCAACTTGCGAGCCTTGGCCAATCCGACATGTCGCAGCTCTACGGCATTCATGATCTGGAAGAGGCGACTGCCTATCTACACCATCCGATCCTTGGCTCTCGCCTGATCGACGCAGCCCGCCTAGTCCACGGGCATGCCGACACCCCAGCGGATGTCATCATGGGCCGGGTCGACGCAATGAAACTACGATCCTCCATGACGTTGTTTTCGCGCGTCCCCGGCTCCGATCCGATCTTTGCCCACGTGCTTGGCGCATTCTGGGATGCCCCCTGCGCGTCGACCGTCAAGGAAACCGGCGGCTAAATGGCCAGCGCTTCGGCCCGCATCGCGTCGTAGTGGGGCATTGCCTCTCTTGCCAGCTCGGCGGCCGCGCCGTCGAGTTTCGGTAGCGGTCCTTCGGCGCCGGCAAATCCGGTTGAACGATGGACAGCACCGTACCAATGGGCAGCCCAGGCCCCGTCCTCGGGTCGCCCACCGGCTGGCCATTGCAGCATAGCTGGATCGAATGACAGGCCGAGGGCGGCGCACAGCGCGTCAAGCGCTCGGCCAGGATTGGCTCGGATATCAAAGCTGTCGATCACAATGCCCCCGAGACGCCGGTAGATTTCGACCTGCTGCGGGAAGCCGATATCCTCCAAAGTCATCTGTGCGCGCTTCGCCCCGTAGCTTGCGACGACCCGTGCCGGGTGACGGATAAGATGGGCATTTAAACACTCCTCTGCCCAGTCAAGCGGTATGCCATCGACCATGTGGTGCGCCATGTGCTTCATATAGAATTGCGCGCATCCTTCGGGGATCGGGCCGCTGCAAGCGGCTGCCACCCTCGCCGGATCGCCCTCGTGGCTGGCAAGTACCGAGTCGCGCATTGGATGGTTGGCGCCGGTGGCACGCAAATACGCGGCGTAGAACGGTTCATCCCAAACGGCACAATCCGTCCGTTGCGCAAACGCATACATCATCGCCGTCGAAAGGTTGCGGGGACCCGACCACATTGCAATCCGCATGGGGCTTTCCTTCGTAATGTGTTTGACGAGTTCGTGACCTCACAGCTGGGTGAATTGCAAGTGTTCGTCTGCTGGGGAACAAAGCCTGCTCAAGAAGGGAGATCCGCCATGTCGCATGCTGTCCTGAACCTGAAAACCGCACTTCTTGCCGTGTCCATCGTGCTTGGCATCATGGTCCAGCATTCCATGGCCCGAGCGGCCGACACCGCCACAGCGTACCTGGCCGGCGGCTGTTTCTGGTGTATCGAAAGTGATTTTGAGAAAGTGAAGGGCGTCACCGGGGTCGTGTCGGGCTACACCGGCGGCGCCGTCGACAACCCGACTTACAAGCAGGTCGTGGGCGGCGGAACCGGGCACTACGAGGCTGTCGCGATCACCTATGACCCATCCCAGATCAGCTACGCGCAAATCCTGCACATGTTCTTTCGCTCGGTCGACCCGACCGACCCGGGCGGGCAATTCTGCGACCGGGGCGAAAGCTACCGGACGGCGATCTTCGCACAGGACGGTACCGAACGGGCGCTCGCAGAACAGGCACTTGCCCGGGCCGAAGCCGATCTTGGCCAACAGGTTGTCACCCCGATTCTGAACGCCGACACGTTCTATGTCGCGGAAGAGTATCACCAGGACTACTACAAGAAGGATGATATTGTCCTGACCAGACGGGGCCCGAAAACCAAGGCATCGGCCTATAAATTCTACCGCCAGGCCTGCGGCCGGGATCAGCGCGTGAAAGAGCTTTGGGGGCAAGCCGCGCCGTTCACCGGATAACCCGCGCGTTCATCCTGGCAAAAATACTCATTGGGGGTCCGGGGGCATTGCCCCGGCCGATAGGCGCGCCCGAAGGGTGCGCCGAAACTAACCCACCTTACACGCCGCCAGGACCGCCATGTTGAGAATGTCCGAGGCACCAGCGACCGTCGAGCAGATCTGGATGGGCTTGTCGACCCCACCCAGGATCGGACCGATCACCGTGGCACCTGCAAGCTCCTGCATAAGCTTGACGCTTATCGACGCCGAATGCCGCGCCGGCACCACCAGCACATTCGCCGGGCCCGTCAGGCGCGAAAACGGATAGGCCGCCGCGGCCTGGGCGTTTAAGGCCACATCCACGGTCATCTCTCCCTCGTACTCGAAATCCACGCCGCGATCGTCCAGGACCCGGGGCGCCTTGTGCATCTTCTCCGCCCGCTCGCTGACAGGGTAACCGAAGGTCGAAAATGACAGGAAGGCGACCCGTGGTTCCAGTCCCAGCATCCGTGCCACTTCCACACCGCGTTCGGCGATGTCGGCCAGATCATGTTCGTCGGGCCATTCCTGAACAAGCGTATCCGCGATCAGAACGATCCGGCCCCGATGAAGAAGCGCGGTGACACCCACGGCCCCGTCCTCGGCCCGTGCATCGAAGACGTGGTTGATAAGTTGTAGAACATGGGCCGATTTTCGCGTCGCACCGGTCACAAGGGCGTCGCCCGCCCCATGCGCCAGCATCAACGCGGAAAAGACGTGGCGATCGCGCGCCGCCAGCCGATGCACGTCTTGGGCGTCAAAACCCTGCCTCTGCAAACGATTGTAAAGAAACGCCTTGTAGAGCTCCAGATCCGTGGTGTTTGCAGCGTTCACCACCGTCAGTTCGCGAACGGCATCGCCCAGACCCTCGGCCTCAAGTTTTTCCTTCACATCGGGTTCCCGACCGACGACCAGCGCTTTGCCGAACCCGTTGCGTTGATAGGCAACGGCGGCGCGCAAGACCCGCGGGTCGTCCCCTTCTGCAAAGATCATCCTGGCCTGCGCCTTGCGCGCACGCGCGTTAATGCCTTGCAGGATGGACGCCGTCGGATCCATCCGAGCTTTGAGAGACAGGCCATAGGCCTCCATGTCGATGATCGGACGCCGCGCGGCGCCTGTGTCCATCCCGGCTTTTGCAACGGCGGGCGGCACGCGGTGAATCAAGCGAGGATCGAACGGTGTCGGGATAATGTAGTCTCGTCCAAAGTTCAGTTTGCGACCATAGGCGATGGCGACCTCGTCGGGCACGTCCTCGCGGGCAAGTGCCGCAAGCGCTTCGGCACATGCGATTTTCATCTCGTCGTTGATCGCTCGGGCATTGATGTCCAAGGCCCCGCGAAAGAGGTATGGAAAACCCAGGACGTTGTTCACCTGGTTGGGATAGTCAGATCGACCAGTTGCCACGATGGCATCAACCCGAATCGCGTGTGCCTCTTCCGGCGTGATCTCGGGGTCCGGGTTCGCCATTGCAAAGATCACCGGATTGTCGGCCATCGAAGCCACCATATCGGCGGTTACCGCACCCTTTACGCTGACACCAAGAAACACATCCGCGCCCTTCATGGCGTCTTCAAGGCTACGGGCCGAGGTCTGGATAGCGTGGCCGGATTTCCACTGGTTCATACCTTCGGTTCGGCCCTGGTAAATCACGCCTTTCGTGTCGCAGACGATACAGTTTTCGTGGCGCGCACCCATGGATTTCAAGAGCTCGATACAGGCAATCCCAGCCGCGCCCGCCCCGTTGAGAACGATCTTAACATCATCGATTTTCTTGCCCGTCAGGTGCAACGCATTAATCAAACCTGCAGCACAAATCACGGCCGTGCCATGCTGGTCGTCATGGAAGACCGGGATGTCCATGTCTTCCTTCAGACGCTGCTCGATCATGAAGCACTCGGGTGCCTTGATGTCTTCCAGGTTTACCCCGCCAAAGGTCGGCCCCATCAGACGAACTGCCTGACAAAACGCGTCGACGTCTTCGGTATCAAGCTCGATGTCGATCGAATCGATATCGGCAAAGCGCTTGAACAGCACCGCCTTGCCTTCCATCACCGGCTTTGACCCCAGCGCACCCAAATTGCCCAGTCCCAACACCGCTGTTCCGTTCGAGATGACGGCGACCAGATTGCCCTTGTTGGTATAGTCGTATGCGGTCTCAGGCGCTTCGGCGATTGCCTTGCACGGCACGGCAACGCCGGGTGAATATGCAAGGCTCAGGTCCCGTTGGGTCGCCATTGGAACAGTCGCCTGGATTTCCCATTTTCCCGGCTGTGGCTCTTTGTGAAACTGAAGGGCGTCCTCTGGCCGGATCTTTGTGCTTGGCATGGCGTCCTCCCCGTGGCCTGACGCAGGCGAGGTAAGACCGCGTGCGCAGCGACGTCAAGCGGGCGACCTTGCTGATAGGCGCGGCAACCCGCAACCACATCTTTCGCGTTAAAGACCTGCAAGTTTCTGGATTCCCGGCTTCCCACCAGATCAAGTGTAGGTTACGTTTCTCAGACACTACATCCGGGGGGATGAGATGAGCGATCCGCGCGCCGCCGTCACACCGATGATGGCGCAGTTTATAGAGATAAAGGCGGGATATCCGGACGCGTTGCTGTTCTACCGGATGGGCGATTTCTATGAGCTATTCTTCGATGATGCGGTTGCGGCAAGCCAGGCTTTGGATATCGCGCTTACAAAACGCGGCAAGCATCTTGGTGAAGATATCCCGATGTGCGGCGTACCGGTTCATTCTGCGGAAGGCTATCTTTTGACGCTTATCCGCAAGGGGTTCCGGGTCGCGGTTTGCGAGCAACTTGAAGACCCTTCGGAAGCCAAGAAACGAGGATCGAAATCAGTCGTAAAACGTGGCGTGACGCGGCTCGTGACGCCGGGGACATTGACCGAGGATTCCCTTCTGAATGCGCGCTCGAACAACTTTCTGGCAGCTTATGCCGAGGTGCGGGGTGACGCAGCACTTGCGTGGACCGATATTTCTACGGGTGAGATCTGGGTTATGTCGCTTTCCCTGCCCAGACTAGGGGCGGAACTGGCGCGCCTCGCGCCTCGCGAGGTGCTTATTCTGGACAGTGCAGAGACAGATCTGGCTGAAATAGTCACTGATGTCGGCGCTTCGGTCACGCCGCGCCCGCGCGTAAGTTTCGATTCGACATCGGGCGAGAAGCGGCTTCTTTCACTTTGGAACATCGCGTCGCTCGATGCCTTTGGCGGATTCGCCCGCCATGAAACGGCGGCCCTCGGCGCAATCGCCGATTACATCGAGATCACACAACGCGGTAAGCTGCCGCTGCTGCGCCCGCCGGTGCGTGAAAGCAGCGGCGGTAACATGGCGATAGACGCCGCCACACGGCGCAACCTAGAAATCACGCGCGCATTGGACGGGTCGCGATCCGGCGCGCTTCTGGCAACAATTGACCGAACCGTGACCGCGGCAGGAGGACGACTGTTAGAGCGGCGCCTGGCCAGCCCGTCGTGCGATCTGGAGTTAATCCGCAAGCGGCACGATGCGGTCGGCGCATTCTTTGCAGATCGTGTGCTGCGCGAGGATGTGCAGGGTGCATTGCGCAAGGCCCCGGATTTGGACAGGGCGCTGTCGCGCCTTGCACTTGATCGCGGTGGGCCAAGGGATCTCGCTGCCGTCCGCGACGGTCTTGCACAAGCTGGCGCGTTGGCCGATCGCCTGTCCGATCGCATGCCCGCTTTGATCGAAAACGCGGCGCGCGACCTTTCAGGTCACGAAGTCTTGGCCGACGCGCTGGACGCGGCACTCGTTGCTGAACCCCCGCTGTTGGCGCGGGACGGCGGGTTCATTGCGCCTGGGACGGACGTGGAATTGGACGAAGCCCGCACCCTTCGCGACGAAGGCCGGGGTGTCATCGCCGGGATGCAGGCGGACTATGCCCAAATCACCGGCATCTCGTCGTTGAAAGTCAAACACAACAACGTCCTTGGTTACTTCATCGAAACCACGGCAACGCATGCCGAGAAGATGATGACCGCGCCTCTTTCTGAGACATTCATCCATCGTCAGACGACGGCCAGCGCGGTACGGTTCACGACCGTCGATCTATCTGAAATGGAAACCAAGATCCTGAACGCGGGCGCGCGGGCCTTGGATATTGAAATGAGGCTCTATTCCAGCTTGAAGCATGAGATTTTAGAGAATGCAGCGGCGATTTCGACGGCGGCGCGCGCCCTGGCAGAGATCGATCTTGCCGCCGCTTTGGGCGACATTGCCGAAACTTCAAACTGGACGCGTCCCGAGGTCGATGGCAGCCGCGCATTCGATGTTGAAGGCGGTCGTCACCCGGTGGTCGAGGCATCCCTTTCACGCGCGGGCGACGCGTTCATCCCGAACCACTGTGACCTAAACGCCGCAGACACGGCAGCCATTTGGCTTTTGACCGGACCGAACATGGCGGGGAAATCCACGTTCCTGCGCCAAAACGCGTTGATTGCCCTACTTGCGCAAACGGGCAGTTTCGTTCCGGCGACACGCGCACATATCGGTCTTGTCAGCCAGCTGTTCAGCCGCGTTGGCGCATCGGACGATCTGGCACGTGGTCGGTCAACATTTATGGTCGAAATGGTCGAGACGGCCGCAATACTCAATCAGGCGGATACCCGTGCGCTGGTGATCCTGGATGAGATCGGGCGCGGGACGGCCACCTATGACGGTTTGTCGATCGCCTCGGCAACGCTTGAATATCTGCACGAGACGAACCAGTGCCGGGCACTCTTTGCCACGCATTACCACGAGATGACCGTGCTTTCGGAAACTCTTGCGGGCGTTCAGAACGCAACTGTCGCAGTCAAAGAGTTCAAAGGCGACGTGATCTTCCTTCACGAGGTTCGGATGGGGGCCGCCGATCGCAGCTACGGCGTGCAGGTCGCCCGCCTTGCAGGGTTGCCCGCGCCCGTAATTGCGCGTGCGCGGCAGGTTCTGGACACGCTGGAAGCACGAGCACGCGACGGTCAGGGCGGGCCGCAGTCGTTGGTTGACGATCTTCCCCTGTTCTCGGTCGCGCCCCCGCAGCCCGCGACGAAAACAGTGTCTAAATCAGCAGAAATGCTGGCAGATGTTCATCCCGACGACCTTACGCCACGGGAAGCCCTGGATCTGATATACCGGTTGAAGAAAGCGTCTGTTTCCGACGACGCGTAGAGACATGTCCAAGATTGGTCAGCTGGTTACGAATTCGTCCCGCGCATAGCCCTGCAGATAAAGAAGCGCGGTAAGGTCACCGTGATCGATCCGAATTGGCGCCGCATCAGCCACCACAGGCTTGGCGTGTAGCGCCACACCCGCGCCTGCGCGCGCGATCATGCCAAGGTCGTTTGCCCCGTCACCCACAGCCAGAACGGCGCTTTCCGGCAGCCCCAATCGGGCGCAGATATCCATCAACGCCGCAACCTTGGCGTCCTGCCCAAGGATCGGGCGCGCGACATCACCGGTCAACCGCCCGTTTTCTGCCAGAAGCGTGTTCGCACGGTTTTCGTCAAACCCAAGCTTTGATGCAATCGCCTGGGTGAAGGATGTAAACCCGCCCGACACCAGGGCTGCGTACCCACCGTTTGCGCGCATGGTCGCGACCAATGTGCGTCCGCCCGGCGTCAACGTGATCCGTTCGGCCAAAACAGTATCTATCACGCCCAGATCAAGGCCTTTCAGCAGTTCGACCCGGGCCAAAAGCGCCTCTTCGAAATCCAGTTCGCCGTTCATTGCGCGTGCGGTGATCTCGCGCACCGCGCCTCCGACGCCAGCGACCTCTGCCAGCTCGTCGATGCACTCCTGCCCGATCATGGTCGAATCCATATCCGCCAAAAGCACGTACTTGCGCCGGTCTTCGGCGGGCTGAACGACTAGGTCCGTACCCTGGGCGCGAATGTCGGCCGAGACATCGGCCAGGTTTTGCGGGACGTCCGCAAGTGGAAACTCCGCTGCTTCGCCTGGCGACAGCCAATCGGTGTCTCCGCCGGCCCAGGCGTTGCTAAGCGCTTCGACAAGGGCGGGGTCCAGCCGTCCGGGCGGCGCAATAAGTGTGGCAATGTGCATGTTCTGCCCATAGCGACTTGGTCGGATCTGCGAAAGACCGTCGCGGGCCAATTCTTTGTGGCTGTCGGCGCGTATCTGTTTAGACAAATCAGGCAAGTCGCCCGCACAAACAACCGACCATCGGTGCGGGTGGCGAGGCCTCTCAGACCGTCGCGGGTTTTTCAGCCTCGAACTCGATCGCAGCCTGTTCGTCACCCGCTATGGCGCGTTCGAAGGCCGCCAAGCGCTTGTAGATGGACATCAGTTCGACAATCGTCGTCCAGGACATCACGAGGAACTGGAACGAGTTTTCCACCCGCTGAAACGCGCGAAGGATCTGTTGCATCACGCCAAGCGTCACGCCGGCACTGATGATTGTGGGTCCCAGCGCGATGTAGGGCAAGATAACCCCCGCCTGCAGGTACGAGTATCGCACCACGTTGAAATAGAGGTAGTTGAGGTAAAGACGAAAGTAGTTCTTCCGCACGTTACCAAAAAGCTCGCTCAGGGTTGGCGGGCGCGCGCGTTCCTCGTTGTCTTCGCCAAGAACCAGCTCCTTTCGGAACGCCGCTTCGACCCGCTGGTTGCGGAACTCAAGCCCCGGCAGTCGCCAGCCAGCAAGCCCCAAGAGCGCGGTTCCGATAACAGACCACAAGATCGCAACGAACACCAATGCCTGGGACACCTCGCCCACAATCGGAAGTTCGGTCACGTATGACGACAGGCCCCAAAGGATGGGAAGAAACGCAAGAAGCGTCATGATCGCATCGATAAAGCGGGACCCAAGGCCTTCCATGATCCGGGCGAAAGCCATCGTGTCTTCCTGGATGCGCTGAGATGCGCCTTCGATGTGTCTGATCCTAGGCCAAAGCGACACGTAGTAATCGTTCATCGCCGTCCGCCACCGGAACACATAATGCGAGGTAAAGAACGCCACCAAAACCGCAGTGATAATGAACACCATCGCGATCTTCAGAAATGTCGCGAGTTGATTGTAGTAGTCTTCGGCGTCCACAGCACCTGGTTCGGCAAGCGCCTGCTGAACCATATCGTAGAACGTGCCGAACCACTCGTTAATCATCACGTCAAGCTGGACCTGAAACCAGGTTGCAAAAACGATAAGCGCTGATCCGGCGACCGACCATTTCGCCCATTTGTGCGATGTATGCCTCAACCAGAACAGAACAAACAGGGCGTAGCAAATCGCGGTGTACTCGTAGAGCCAAACACGACTCGGATCCCACTCGAAAAGGCCAGCGATGCCTAGGGGATCTTCCCAATCACTAAACTCAAGCTGCCAAATCGCGATGCAAATCATCGCCCAGATGATCGCTGAAATTACGAAGCGTTTTGGGTTTGGGAGGAATGAATGAAACATATGGTATCTCTAGCTGGATGTCTGAGCGCGCGCGCGTTTCGCAAGCGCAACAAGCCGCGGACGAAGATCTTCCGCCGAAGAGAGCGGCGGGTCGAACCAAATTCGGACGACGTCATCCCCGGAGGTAAGATCAAGACCTTCAAGGTCGATTGTCGCCAATCGCCAATCGCCATTGGGGCGCCCTGCAAAGGCCTTGGCATAAAGTGCGATGGCATCAAGGTGGTCGTCGTTCATATGGGCCACCGCCCCCGGCGCTATCCCGTCCAACGCCGCATCGGTCGGTGCCATCAGATCCTCGGCAGCCATGGCGTATGCCTTTCCGAAGCCGCCGTTGAACGAGGCGCCGTTCGGCCTAAGCCGCCAGAATGCAAAGTCAGCAAAATCCGCATAAAGCTCCGCCTTCGGGTGACGGGCAAGAAACCGTGTACGAACGCTTTCGCGATCATCCGCCGTGATCCGCTGCGCGTGACCGAATGCGGTGATGCGGGGGTGTGCCAGGGGATCCCCCGTTCCGGGCTCACCCAAAAGAAGCGAGGCGCGAGCATCGTTTTCGAGTGCCCCGAAATGCCCGGACAACTGAGAAATAAGGAAAACGGGGCAACCCGACGTATCGGTTGCGACCGAAACCCGACTGGCCATCGGCGTGCCTGTCTTCGGATCAAGTGTAGCGAGCGCACCGTGCCGGGCACTGCGAACAATGGTCTTTGCCGCGCGTCGTGCCGCGTCATCAACCGTTTGAAGGACGTCCTTGGTGGGCACATGTCTTCCTGTTTTCGGATCGCGCCAAGCGAGTTTTGCAGTTTCACAGGAACCCGTAAACCGCTTCGATAAGTTGATCGGCACAGAATTCAGATCGCAAGGGTTCGACGCCCTGTTACACACTAATCTGATGTGGTCGTCATCAGTTCTTGCTTTGCCGCTGAGCCTTTAACGGAGCAACATCTGTCCAGGATGCAACGGGCGCGCGTTCGAAACGGCCGCACCTGGGCCGGTGCGCGGGGACCGATATTTCGGCCCAATGAGAAAGACTGTTTTCTTCCGCGACTAGGGTTTTGTACGTGAAGTCGCGCTCCGTGATCGTCAACTGGCTCTGGACGCATAGATGTCGGTGTCTTAAAGTCGACTAAATTGCTCGGATAAGCGAGCTGCATCCCCAAAAAACGGAATGCAGCGCAGCAAGCTACCGTTCAGAGGGGCGACAGAGTTGAAGCATCGCAGGGCTCAATTGAAACTTGTGCTAAATTGCCCGCCGGGCCGCTGACGTTAAAAAGGATCTCGGAGAAGAACGGTGTCGATTTGGTTGGTCAAGGCCCGCGTGCAGGATGCGCCAAGCTCAAATGCAAGCCGAGTTCAGTGCTTCTTTATTGAACGGCTGTTTGCCGCTGTGCTCGCTCTTGCTTTTTTGATGTCGCCACAGGCACTTGCGGAAGACTCCGATTTGGTGATTCAGCGAAATGCTGGTTCAGTCGAAATTTACTTTTCGCTTCCTGCGAACTTACTTGTCGAGGTCTTCGACCTACCGCCAGACACCTTGACGGGCACGGATGGACGAGTTGATCTCGTACCTTTTCTTGAGGGCACTGCCGGCCTTGCGGACGAGGCCATTGCCGGTCTGCAAGCTGTCATAGGAGGGCGCGATCTGGTCTTCGAGGGAATGTCGCTAATGCTGCATCCCGTGAATCAAGCCTTGCCACTTCGCGACCCGATTGACGGCATGCTCTCGATAGGGGTCTGTTCGATTCCAGCGACTGCCGAACCAGTGCCGCTTGACGGTCTACGCGCCTACATTGGTATCATCGGTTACACCGACACCCCGGACGGCGAACTGCGTCTTGAGTTTCCGCAAACGGGTAGGGACGTTTTCAATGTTACGATTCGCGATTTCACTGAGTTTCGTCCAAATAGCAGCGCTGACCTCAGAATTGCAGACGGCGGAGCCCTGGTGGTCGCACGGGCACCCGAACCGCGATCAACGGTTGCCCCGACCCTGATCGTGGCCAGTGTGACCATATTTGTCGGATTGCTTGTGTTAGGCAAGCTGCACGACGGACGGCTTCGTCAGCTGCGCCTTGCCATGCAAGAATGAATGCTCCGGCCAAAAAAGCCGCTCAAGGACGGAGCAACATGCATGTATATCCCGATGAACGGTTTTCAGGTGCAGGAACAGACTGTGCCGGTCTTCGAAGATCATTGGTTGAAGCGCAATAGCTCCCTGTCTTCTATGGACGGCTTCGTGGAGTTCCAGAAACTTCGGGGGGTCCCGCGAGGACATTGTCAGATTCTTTTTCCCCATACGACATGGGAAAGCGACGACGTGTTTCGAACCTCGAATAAAAGCGTATCGTTCCGTGATGCGCATCGTGACTCTAGCAGGACAATGCGGTTGCACCAAGGGTATGCAACCTCCGTGGGATTCAAGTCAATTCAACGGGATCACACCCGCCGTCCTGGTATGATTTTGTCACCCAGTCTGCGGAGTGGGGGAAAACCTGAAGCGCCCCGCAAAGGCTGCGCCAAAGGGTCCGGCCAGTGCCGAAACATCGCGCCGAAACGGCCCTGGGTTAGAGGCACAGAGCTTTCGCCGACCGGTTAAGGTCGAAACGTCGCGGTCACAACCGCGCCCTTGGTTTGTCCCGCACGCAACCTTCGCTGCAGCCGGAATAGATGTTGCGTTCTTCCCAGGCTTCTCTTACCTCGGTCAGCGGGACACCCCTCCCCAACGAGGGGCATATATCTGGAAGGATATCCATAAATGGCATTCACTGCTCCGGCTGCGCGGCCGGATAATCCGCGTTTTTCGTCTGGCCCCTGTGCCAAACCCCCCACATTCACGCTTGAAGCGCTTGCGGATGCATCGCTTGGCCGGTCGCATCGCGCTGCCGTTGGAAAGGCCAAGCTGAAGGCCGCAATTGACGGGACACGTGAAGTCCTCGGCATCCCGGACGGTCATCGGATTGCGATTGTACCGGCTTCGGACACGGGCGCGGTCGAGATGGCCATGTGGAACCTTCTTGGCGCACGGCCTGTAGAGATGCTCGCGTGGGAAAGCTTCGGCGCGGGTTGGGTAACAGATGTGGTCAAACAGCTAAAGCTTGATGCGACAGTCCGCGAGGCGCCCTATGGCGACATCGTCGACTTCGAAACGGTTGATTTCGACAACGACGTCGTCTTCACTTGGAACGGCACGACATCGGGCGTGAAAGTCCCCGAAACAGTCTCTATTCCTACCGAACGGGCGGGCCTAACAATCTGTGATGCGACCTCTGCAGCCTTCGCGCAGGACCTGCCTTGGGACCGCTTAGATGTCGTAACATTCTCTTGGCAGAAGGTGCTGGGTGGGGAAGCGGCGCATGGCATGCTGGTCCTTGGCCCGCGCGCCGTCGCGCGCCTGGAAACCTACGCGCCAGCCTGGCCCTTGCCAAAGATCTTTCGCCTGACGAAGGGGGGCAAGCTGATCGAAGGTGTCTTCGAGGGCGCGACGATCAATACGCCGTCGATGTTGGCAGTCGAAGACTATCTCGCTGCGCTCGATTGGGCGCGTTCGGTTGGCGGGCTACCTGGCCTCATGGCGCGGGCAAATGCCAATGCCGACGCAATCCACGCCTTTGTCGCTGCGCGGGACTGGATAGACAACCTTGCACGTGATCCGGCGACGCGGTCAAACACAAGTGTCTGCCTTAGATTCGCTGACCCTCGGATCGCCGATGGCGCCCAGTTTTCCAAAGCCGTCGTCAAGCGGCTCGAAGCCGAAGGCGTGGCCTTCGACATAGGCGCCTACCGGGATGCACCGCCGGGACTTCGGATCTGGTGTGGTGGCACAGTAGAGACCGCCGATATCGATCTGCTCTTGCCTTGGCTCGATTGGGCGTTTGCCGCCGAAATCGAAGCTGTCACTCAAACTGCCTGACGCACACGGGATCAGGGCCAAGGCCCGAACCCGTACCAATCGACCGGCTTCTCCGAATTGCTTCGGGACGGGGCCAAGAAAGGACAATTCCCATGCCCAAAGTGCTCGTCTCTGACAAGCTATCCGAAACAGCCGTCCAGATCTTTCGGGATCGCGGCATCGACGTGACCTTCGACCCCGACCTGGGGAAGGACAAGGCGCGGTTTCTGGAAATCGTGAAAGACTATGACGGCCTCGCAATCCGGTCTGCGACCAAGGTCTCCGACAAGGTCCTGGATCATGCACCAAACCTCAGGGTCATTGGTCGCGCCGGGATCGGTGTCGACAATGTCGACATTCCAGCCGCATCGCGGAAGGGGGTGATCGTGATGAACACACCCTTCGGCAATTCGATCACAACCGCTGAACACGCAATGGCAATGATGATGGCCGTCGCGCGCCAGATCCCCGAAGCCAACGCATCGACCCATGAAGGGCGCTGGGAGAAGTCCCGCTTCATGGGCGTCGAGCTGACCGCCAAAACGCTGGGCGTGATCGGGGCAGGAAACATCGGGTCGATCGTTATTGACCGGGCGCAGGGTCTGAAGATGAAGGTAATTGCCTACGATCCCTTCCTGTCCGAAGATCGTGCCACGCAGCTTGGCGTGCAAAAGGTTGAGATTGATGAACTGTTGAAGCGGTCCGATTTCATCACCCTGCACGTGCCCCTGACCGACAAAACGCGGAACATCTTGTCCGCTGAAGCCATCGCAAAGCTGAAACCGGGCGTCCGGATCGTAAATTGCGCGCGCGGCGGTCTTGTGGACGAGGCGGCCCTGGCCGAGGCCTTGAAGGACGGACGGGTTGCGGGCGCGGCGTTTGATGTGTTCGCGGTCGAACCCGCAACCGACAGTCCACTGTTCAACCTACCCAACGTTGTGGTCACGCCGCATCTTGGCGCTGCCACGACGGAAGCACAGGAAAACGTGGCGCTGCAGGTGGCCGAACAAATGTCGGACTATCTGCTGACAGGTGCGGTCACAAACTCGCTCAACATGCCATCCGTAACGGCTGAAGAGGCGAAGGTAATGGGTCCGTGGGTGAAACTTGCCGAGCATCTGGGTGCGTTTGTCGGACAGCTGACCGACGAGCCGATCAAGGCGATCAATATTCTGCACAATGGGGCGGTCGCCGAAATGAACACGGCCGCCCTCAACGCGGCAGCCATTGCCGGTGTGATGAAGGCAGTGAACCCGGACGTAAACATGGTTTCCGCGCCCGTGCTGGCTAAAGAGCGCGGGATCGACGTATCGACAACAACCCAGGGTAAGACCGGTGTGTTCGACGCCTACATCAAGCTAACCGTCGTTACGAGCGAGAGAGAGCGGTCGATCGCAGGCACGGTGTTCTCGGACGGCAAGCCGCGCTTCATCCAGATCAAAGGCATCACCATAGATGCCGAGATCGGGCGACATATGCTCTACACGACAAACAACGATGTGCCTGGCATCATCGGAGCCCTTGGCAACACGATGGGCGAGAACGGCGTAAACATCGCAAACTTTACGCTGGGGCGGTCGGATCGCGGGAAGGATGCAATCGCACTTCTTTATGTCGACGATCCGATCCCCGCACCCGTGATGGAGAAACTCGCGGCCACCGGTCTGTTCCAGTCGATCCGGCCCCTGGTGTTTGACGTCGGATGATCGGGCAGGATGGCATCGGGTCCAGCCCGTGATAGGGGTGGATCCGAGGTGAACATGCGCATCTACGCCATCGGGGACATACACGGGCAGCTCGACAAGCTTAAGGATGTGCACGACCGCATCGCGCGGGACCGTGCACGCACAGGCGTGCCGCGTGCGCCGGTCGTGCATCTTGGCGATCTCGTCGACCGGGGACCGGACAGCAAGTGGGTGATCGAGTACCTTATTCGGGGCATTGAACGGCACGAACCCTGGATCGTTCTGAAAGGAAACCACGATCAAGGTTTCGCCAATCAGCTTGGTCTGCCACAAACCCGCGAACTTCCCTACCGGACGTGGATATCGGGACCTTGGGGAGGACGGGAAACCGTGATGTCCTACGGGATAGACCCTGATCACGGTACGTTTTGGCGATCCGAGGCCCGTGTCAGGGACGCCCTTCGAAAGGCCGTGCCGGAAGAACACCGTCGGTTTTTGCAGGGCCTGCCACTGCACCATGCAACCGATGACGCGATCTTTGTGCATGCGGGGCTGCGACCCGGGTTGGAGCTGTCCGAACAGATCGAAGACGATCTGATGTGGATACGTGGGGAGTTTTTGAACGATCCGCGCGATCACGGTCGCCTTGTGGTTCATGGACACACACCGGTGGATCTGCCGACCCACTATGGCAACAGGGTCAATGTGGATACGGGGGCGGGCTATGGACGGGCATTGACCGTGATCGTGCTTGAGGGGCGGGATGTCTGGGTGCTGGATGACGCGGCAGAGCGTGTGCCGCTTTTGCCGGGCGAAATCGTTACTTCAGGCGGACCAGCGCCTGATTGGTGAAACGGCTGTCGGCCGTAGGCCGCGCCGACATCAGACGGGATCCCCAAGCCAGCGTCCCAATGAACTCAAGTCCGGTCATGCACCAGCAATCAAACTGAGCCACTTGAGTGGGACAGGTCACCGCCACTGCACCAGCGCGCTACTCCCCAAAGATTAGGGAACAAGGCTCGGGACCCGGCCCATCCGGCGATTGCCGTCAGTCAGTGCAGTACTCCACGAGGCCGGAATAGTGGGTGCGCACGAGCTCCCTTGAAGCGCCGGCTTCAAGCAGCGCTTGGGTTCCTTCCATGTTGCCGTTGCTCACAGCTGACTGAAGCGCGGACCTCTTGGTCCAAGTCAAAAAATCAACATCCACCCCTGCTGCGAGCACTTCATCCATGAACGGCGTCCCGGGTATCCGGCGCCTCGCAATTCGGTGGAGCAGAGTTCCTAGCCGTTCATGCCGCATCGTCAAATCGACCGACCCGCTGTTCCACAAGACCATAAGCGTTTACTCAGGACAGCCCGGCATCGCCGTATAGAAATACGCGTTGATCCCCCGCTGGTCTTGGTTAGCGACCAGATCATTGGGATCGGGCTTACACATGCGGTACGCAATCAGCTCGTCATTTGTGTAGCCTGCAAGCGGATCTTCTTCGTTCGCGGATACACTTTGCACCATGACGAAGGCGGCAGCGAACAGAGCAAGCAAAGGCACAGCGGGACGCAAAATGCTCAACCTTCCGTTGGCTTCAGGGCGGCTTGAAGAGGGCACGACAAGCGCCCGCTTCCCTCTCTTTCCGCGAAGGGTATTCAACAAGGGGTTGAGTGGTCAATTGCGAGCTACCCTAAGGGAAGTCCCGGCCCGCACTGAACGGGGTCTGCACCCGGCGAACGACGACCGGTTTCGCCACAGAATTACTGCGATTGCGCAAAATGCTCGCCACATTTCTTCGCAAGATGCACCGCGATGTGGGGAAACAATTCCCTGTTGATCGAGCATTTTGGCCACGGAGTTAGCATAATGACCACGAAAACCAAAGCGGCTGCCAAGCCGAAAACGCCTGCCAAGGCAAAGGCGGCTGCCAAGCCCGCAGCCAAACCCAAGGTGGCCGCAAAGGCAAAAGCCCCCGCCAAGCCGAAAGCAAGCGCAAAACCAACCGCTGCCGCACAATCGAAGGCCGCCACCAAAGCGCCCGCTTCCAAAGCCAAACCAAAGGCCGCGCCCAAAGCCTCCGCTAAGCCCAAGGCCGCGGCCAAGCAACCTCCCGTGACGTCGGCGCGGAACGTCAAAAAGTTCACAGCGCCCCAAAGCCAGGACTTCACAATTTCCGACAATTCCGGCGTGATTGGTCAAGTCCGCATCAAGCCGAACGCGGTGGCCTGGAAGCCCAAGCGCGGCAAAGCGTTCCACCAGATCTCGCTTGATCAACTGGCCGCATTCGCCGCCGAGCACGGGCGCGAAGTCCAGAAATAAGTCTGGCCGGGGCATCGCCCCGATGCAAGGCGTCTTCGTCCGTCAAACATGGCGGGCGAAGAGATCTGATCCGTGCTCTTTACTGGGGGTTTGCAAGAATGCTGGCTGGACTAGGAGCGATGATTTTCTGGATCAGTTCCGCGCTCGCGGCGTTGACCTTTGTTGTAATAGGCGGGTTGCAGGCTGTTCACTTGATCTTATTCGGTCTGGATACGGACACGCTGCGAAGCACGCTCTTGGATGTGTCCCACATCCTTTTTTGGTCGGCTGGGCTATTTCTGCTGGGACGCGCCGCCCTGTTCGTTCTGGCCGGACGCTAGCCGGTCGATCGGCGAGGCAGATCAAGCGAAGCCCCCCTTTTAAAGAGACAGCCGGTTTGGCGTCGGCAGAGTTTCGCCATTCCAGACATGTCAGTGCGGTGCGCACGTTGAGTGCGGAAGGCCAGTTCCGCTACACAGTCATCGGGGGCCACTAGTTTCGGCTAAATCATTTGGAAATGCGAATGAAATCTCGCCACGTTATGCCCATCGCTGTCGCACTTCTTGGGGCTGCAATCCTTGCGTCGTGTACAAAGCAGACCGAGTCCGAACCCGACGTTGTCGTCAGTCAGCGGGCCGCAGAATGCATGGCGCGGGCGATGTATTTTGAATCCATCCGCTCAAGCCGGGACGGCATGATCGCGGTCGGTAGTGTCGTTATGAACCGGGTTGAATCGGAAGCGTACCCTGCCACCGTTTGTGACGTCGTCGCGCAACGCGGGCAATTTGCGCCGGGCGTAATGACCCGTCAGATGGGCGACCGCTCTGTTCCCTTAGCCCGCGAAGCCGCCGTATCTGTTCTGTCGGGCGAACGGCACCCCGAGGTCGCGGATGCCAAGTTCTTTCACGCCGCCAACTATCGGGCTGGCTACAACAATATGCATTACGTCCTTGTTGCCGGTGGAAACGCTTTTTACGAGAAGCGGCCGCCGGAGCTTGTGACCCAGCCAACCCCGCCCCGGCCCGCGCAAGGGGCAACGCCCTAAAGAGGGATGCCGTCCGCCGCGCGTCCGACGGGCTCGAAGCCCGTCTTGTGTGGCGACGGGACGCGCTGCCTGAAGGTGGATAAAGCAGCTACAAGCAGCACATGGCTCAGTTGTTGATCGTCTATCACTCAAAGACCGGGGGCAGTCGGCAGATGGCCGAGGCGGCGGAAGACGCCGCGCGTTCGGAAACTGCGACCCGGCTCATACAGGCGGCAGAGGCCGGGCCCTCTGATCTGTTGGCAGCAGATGGCTATCTGTTCTGTGCACCCGAGAAACTTGCCGCGATCGCCGGGGTCATGAAGGACTTCTTTGACCGGTGCTACTATCCGGTCCTTGGAAAGATTGAAGGTCGGCCGTACGCGCAAATGATCTGCGCCGGGTCAGATGGCGAAAACGCGGCGCGTCAGACGGCCAGAATCGCACAAGGTTGGCGCCTTCGCGAGGTGCAGCCGCCGCTGATTGTCTGCACGCACGCACAAACGCCTGAGGCAATCCTTGCCGAAAAGGTCATATCGGAAGAACAACTGTTGCGATGCCGCGAGCTTGGGGGCGCGATGGGTGCCGGCATCTGCATGGGCGTGTTCTAGCCGCGAGATGTTATCTTGAAGAGCGAAATCACATTTGTTCGGTTGTCAGACATAGATCCAGCCGAAATCGCGGCCCATATGTCCGACCCTCGGGTCGCAGAGCATATGCCGCTTCTGAAATCTGACTGGGACACCGAGGCCGTGGCAAGGTTCGTTGCCCATAAAGAGGCGACCTGGGAGCGTGATGGGCTGGGCCACTGGGCGATATTGTCGAACAGTCGATACGTCGGGTGGGGCGGTTTCCAGAAGGAAGGAGACGAGTGGGATTTTGGGCTGGTCCTGCTGCCCGGCGAATTTGGGATCGGGCAGCGCATCACCAAAAAAGCGATTGAATTTGCTATCGCTGACACGCGCATTCCGTACGTCACTTTCCTTTTGCCCCCATCGCGAACGAAACTGGGCGCGCTCAAAAGGATGGGCGCGAAGCAGGTTGGCGAGGTCGAATACGACCGATCGACATTTCTGAAGTTTCGGCTTGATACGAAGTGACCGCAGGGTCCGCCGCCAGGGGCGCGGACTGTTTTCCCAGCGGCTATTGCTCGTTTTCATAGCGCCTGCGTTCGGTTTCCATTGCACGCCGCCATTCTGTGCGCAAAAGGTCCATGCGGCGCGGAACAGGTGTGTCCAGGACTTCGGCATCTACGATCCGTTCGGTCCGAAAGTAGCGGAAACCTTCACGCAACTCGCACCAAGCCGCGATGATCCGGCTTGTGTCTCGATATCCCAGTAGGATCGGCCAAATGACGCGCCGCGTCTTTTGGCCCGCATTGTCAGCGTAGATTAGGGCGATCTTCCTTCGACGTCGAATCGCCAGGCGGATCGATGCCGCACCCAGCTCTTCGTCCGGCTGCTCCGCCGGGGCGACACCGACCGTTGGTTCCAGAAATGAGGTCCGGTATTTATCGGGCGCAACGGTCTCAAGCTTTGTAATCAGCTTGTCTGCGGCCAGCGCCAGTTCCGGCTCTCCACGGGTCTTTACCCACATGATCCCCAAGGTAACGGCTTCGATCTCATCGGGGGTCAGCATCAATGGCGGCATGTGGAAGCCAGGTTCCAGGATGTAGCCAACCCCAGCCTCTCCGTTGATGGGCACGCCTTGTGCAATCAGTGCAGCGACATCGCGGTATATCGTGCGTTTGGTGACACCCAGCTCGGCTCCGATGGCCTCAGCCGAGATCGGCACCTTTGCGCGCCTAAGGATTTCAATGACTTCGAACAGCCTGTCGCCACGTCGCATGAGAGCTCCTTTCGATGCCTTGAAACATACTGACACAATGCTGACAACACGCTGTCAGCATAGGCGCGTTAGAGGAAAGCAAGCCAACCAAACAGAGGTTATGCCATGAGATCAGTTATCACCCTTGCACTAGCTGCTATTCTGCCCACAACGCTTAGCGCGCAACCTGCAGCCCCCTCAGACCCTGCGCCGATACTGGCAATGGGTGCCTATGTGCCGACGGACGATATGGAGAAGTCCGAGGCCTTCTACCGCGCCCTTTTTGACCAAACCCCGGCGATCGGGCTTCCGGACTTTGTGGCCTTCAATATCGCTGGCGGATGGTTTGCTGTGGTCTCGCGCGGAAAATACGCGCCGGGGGCCGAACCGGGTTCAGGAGCGGTGCCATACCTTCAATCGTCGGACCTTGAAGCGCTAAAAAATCGTATCGCAGCAACAGGCGCGACGGCACCCGACATCATCGAAGAGCCGGGCATCCACCTGCTCAAGATCACCGATCCCAATGGTCAGTTGATCGAATTCTTCAAGCTAACGGGCCAATGACGCCACTTTCGCATTTTTGATGAGGCACGGGACTGGCGGGGCGCAGAACATCAGGACGAATTACTACGTCTTCGGCACGAACGACATCAACGCCGCCACCAAAGTCTACGCTCTGCTCTTTGCCGGGTCGGGAATGCAACGCATCCCCCACCCACAGGATGACGTATTGGCTGGCCCCCGATTTTGCATTTGCGGTCGCAATACCGTTCGACGAAAGGCCCGCCACGAACGGAAACGGAACCATGGTCGGCGGCAGCGTCGGATCTTCCAAAGAGGTCGAGCGTCACTACGCCCTGCCGCCAGGATTTGGTGGCGTGTGTGAGGGTCCGCCAAAGCAACGTGGCCCCCGTTTATCTGCTCACTTCACAGATCTGAACGGCAACAAGCTTTGCCTATCGGACTAGAGGATGACGCGATGCGCCTGCCAATCACGCGATTTCGTTTGATACGCCAAACACCGCGCAATCGGTTTCCGGGCTTTCAACCGCATCGATCAAGAACCTCGCGAGTGCGCGTCTTGTGACGGACGTTCCATTCTTGGGAAGCTTGTTCTTTTGGGCCCGGTAGCCCACCCCGTCACCGTCGCTGAGGAAGCCGGGGCGCGCAGATGTCCAGTTTAGATGCGAGGCTTTAAGGATATCTTCCATTCGTCGGGCGCTGCCTACGACGTTTGGGACGAGCCGACACAGGATCTTTCCCGCAACTGTTTGCCCGTCGAAGAGAAGTGCCGTCGATGTTACCAGAATTCGCCTCAGACCTGTTTCCCAAGCGGCATCAACAAGGGCGTCGGCGGACCGGTAATAGACGGAGGTTGCTGCCCGTGTGGGCTTCCGTCCGCCTAACGCCGAGATCACCGCATCCTGCCCATGCAGAACATGCTTAAGGAATTTTTTGTCGCAGGGGTTTCCGATAAGAACTGTCAGCCGTTCATTCTGATTTGCGGGCATCTTCTTTGCTGAACGCACGACCGCAGTTACCTCCATGCCTCTTTCAAGTGCGGCTTGAACCACAAGCTTCCCGGTACGTCCGTTCGCTCCCAGTACGACGAGTTTCACGATTCTCTCTCCAAGGTCGGGGGGTGACTGTTCAAGGTGGATGCGTCATATCCATACGGTTTTTACAGCGGAACTGCCCAATATCGTTGGTTTGGTATTCGCAAAGCTGTGGTATTGTGTGTCATGAACTGGGCCTCGATATCCTTCGACTGGAACCAAGCCAGATCTTTTCTTGCTGTCGCAGAAGAAGGATCACTGTCGGCGGCTGCTTCTGCATTGAACGTGACGCAGCCCACGATCACCAGACAGCTTGCTTCCCTTGAAGCGGATCTGGGCGTGATGCTTTTTGAGCGCTCGGGACGGGGCGTGTCCCTTACACAAGCTGGCCTCGATCTGCTGGATCACGTGCGCGCCATGGCTGAGGGCGCCAACTTGATGTCGCTCGCGGCGTCCGGAAAATCTCAAGCTATCGAAGGCAAGGTTCGCGTGACGGCCGCCGAGATGACCGCCGCGTATCTTTTGCCGCCTATGCTGGAACACTTGTCCGCGCACGCCCCTGATCTTGAAATTGAGATCGTCACCGACAACACACTTCGCGATTTGCTGCGCCGCGAAGCCGACATCGCCGTCCGGCACGTGCGCCCCGATCAGGACAACCTGATCGCAAAGCGCGTCAGCGAAGAACCGATGCGGTTCTACGCCACTGCCGGATACATTGAGGCACATGGTGTCCCTGAACTGGGCGCGGGTGCATCGTTGCATCAGTTCGCAAGCTTTGGCGATTTCGAGCGCGTAGCCGGCTATCTGAAGCCACTGGGCCTCGATCTGGACAGGAGAAATTTCAGATACACATCTAACTCCCAGCTGGTCGAGTGGGAGATTGCGCGAAACGGCCAATCAATAGCAATCATGACAGACCGCATTGCGCGCATGTTTCCCGCATTTCGCCCCGTGCTAACGGATGTCGACCCCTTCAAAATGCCGGTTTGGCTTGTGGCGCATCGCGAGTTGCTGACCAGCCGACGGATCAGGCTTGTGTTTGACACGCTGGCTGACGGCCTATCGCCTTGACCGCCTGGAAAGCCAAAAAGCCGATCGGCCCCAAGAAAAAGATCAAGGGCAGGCAGGGAGCGACGAAAGCGAACCGAATGCCTTTATCACGCGCCGTTCTGCAGGCCCATGCCCCGATGACGAGGTCAAAAGCAAGGTAGTGAACCCAACCCGCAAGCATCGCTTGTTCATGTGAAAAGCGCTCCATTACGCTTGCCAAAGAACCGAAACCTCCGGTTTGATCCGATGGAATAAAGCACAGCGCAAGGTATCCCGTAGCTAAGGTGACGGGAAGAAGGCCACCTGCAATTCTGTCCGACCAGATTGGAATCCAGGGTGACGCCAGAAGTAACAGCCATCCGAGCATTGCAAGCAGGCTGGCCGCGGAAAACGCAGTTTCGAGGTTCATTTGGTCTCTCCAGGTGTTCAAATCGAATCTCCGGCCGTACATCTTGCATAATACTTGCAGATGCAAGTATTATGCACTATATCGGTTTCATGACCCAACTTGAGACCACCAGCGCCCTGCGCCTTCTCCAAGCTGCCGACGAGTTTCGCGCGGGGCTTACCGGAGAGTTTTCCGCTGTTCACGGCATCTCTGTGAACGAGTTTCTGCTTCTGCTTCATCTTGAACGGGCGCCGTCACAGCGTTTGCCAAGAGTGGAACTGGCCAAACGCATGCATGTTAGCGCATCGACCATTACCCGCATGGCCGCGCCGATGGAGAAGATTGGGCTGCTTACTCGCGATGTTGACGACCGTGACGCAAGGCTTGCGTTTGTGCTGGTCACCGAGGCGGGCAGGGAAAAGCTATCCGAGGCACTCGCAACCTTCGCAAAGCGCGCAGGCTATTTGTTTGACGAGCGCTGTTCTGAGGAAGAGCTGGACCGGTTCTCCACCGTTCTACGGCGCATTGCACCGAACGCGGCCGGAACGCTGACCTAGCCGCCTGAAGATGTGACAGCCGGTGTTCTTGTCGAGAGGGCGCGGCATGGGACGTTGTCAGTAAAGGCGTGGCCGACAAGAAAGACCTAATGCCAGTGATCCTGCAACAGCCGAACCGCGATCTGGCCCGTCTTTAGCGTTTGCGTTGCCTCATCCCTGGTATCAGCCAGACGGGCCAGGGTAATTGTACCCAAGAGCAGCGCCATTTCTGCCAGTCCCTGGTCCGGGGCGCCTTCGGGATCATTCTGCAGTAGGGCTGCCATTCGGGCGACAGCACGCGCACCGGCTTGCGCGTGTGCATTGCCGGTTCGGGCCAGTTCGGCCCCCATCGCGGCGAGCGGGCAACCATGGCTTCGGTCCTCGACATGCTCTTGAGAAAGATACTTCGAAACATAGGCTTGTCGGCTTCGTTTTCGTCCCTCGACCGTACTTTCACGCTCCATATCCGCGACAACGCCATCAACTGCATGACTGAAGGCGGCTTCGACAAGATCCTCCTTCGATGCAAAGTGTCGGTAGAAGCCGCCATGGGTCATTCCGGCGGTCTTCATGACATCGGAAACGCTCGTGGCCCCGATCCCGTTCTCGCGAAAAAGTAGAGCTGCGGCATCAAGTATTCTGCTGTGGCTTCGCTGTTTTTCCGCTTTCGACATCCTCGGCATCCGCACGCTCCCAAGCAGGGTTGACATTTAAGATTATAAATATCATCTAAATTAAAGATGTCAATTATCATCCAAATGGAGCGACCCGTGCCACTCATGCCCAAAATCCTGGTTACAAGCGCTGGCGGAAAGACCGGACTGCAAACTGCCCTACAACTACGAGAAAAATCATATCCGGTTCGAGCCTTCGTCCGGCGCAGGGATTACCGTTCCGATTTACTGGAGAAGGCGGGTGCCGAACTCTTCCTCGGCGATCAGTATTCCCTGACGGACATGCGCAGGGCCATGCAAGGTGTGCAGCGGGCCTATCAATGCGCCCCAACGGCACCAAATGGTCTGCACTTCAACGCTGTCTTTACCGCTGCCGCCCATGAGGCGCAAATCGAGCACGTCGTGACACTCAGCCAATGGCTTTCAAGCGCGGATCACCCGTCGCTCTTCACGCGTGAAGTCTACCTTAGCGATATCCTAATCGGCATGCGTTCCGAAATGTCCGTGACCAAAGTAAACGTTGGCTGGTTCGCCGACAACTATCTGATGGTGCTGAACATGGCGGCGCATCTTGGGGTTTTCACGATGCCCTTGGGCGACGGCAACGTGAAGAAAAACGCCGCCCCTTCAAACGAGGACATCGCCCGCGTGGTCGTCGGCGCACTGGTCGAGCCCGAACGCCATGCAGGCCGAACCTATCGTCCGACGGGTCCGGAACTGCTGTCACCCGTCGAGATCGCCGAAGGTATGGGCCGCGCACTTGAAAGACGAGTGCGCTACATCGACATCTCGGAGCGTATGATGGTCAAAGCGCTGAAGGCCCTGCCACCCGCGAACTATTCAGAAGCAGCAGTCACTCAGTTGGCGATCTACTCAGATGAGTATCGGCGTGGCACCTTTGCCTTGAATGCACCAACGGAAGATGTGCATCTGGTTGGTGGGAAAGAGCCGGAAAGGTTCGAGAGCATTGTGTGCCGCAGGGTCGCAGAATCGCCCGGTTTGAAGCGCAGCCTTTCCGCCAAGATTGGAGCAGCTGGTGGATTCTTGAAGATCCTAGCAACTCGTCCATTCGATCTCGATCGCGCACAATCCTTGCGCGACTACGTGCAGCTTTCGTCGCCGGTCTTTTGCCAGGATGATCCTGAGTGGTCAGAAAAGCGCGAAGGCCGCATGCTGCAGTCTGCTCCCGTGCGCGCCGCCTGACATGAGGAGCGGTGATGCATACGAGGTCGTATCAAGGCGATACCCAAGTATTGATCGCGCGCCTCTCTGGCTTAGGGGTCGTGGATCAGTGGTCGCAATGCCAGTAGTCTCGATCCTTCGCTGACCGGGAAAACTGACCTGACGATTGCTCTCCGGCGGGTCACTGTGACCAACCTGGTTTGCCCCTCTGTTCGACCAGTCCGACTTGGGATCCGCGTGTTGATCTGTGCGCGTTCAAGGTATTTGAAGCGCTAAGTTCACGGGGCCCTGGGCGGAAGCACGTGTCTTCGGACAGGTCGCGGAATTTCCCACCAGCACGGCACGTGCTACGCCTAGCAACGCCCGGTGTTCGCTTGGCAGGATCCCGGACGACACTGACCAAGTGAGGCTGCGATCAAATGGAATGGTTGGAAGCGATCGAACCGCCAGAAGGAATTCGTTCCCGGTTTGTGAAGGACGTCAACGGCTTGACCATGCATGTGCTTGAAGCCGGATATTCGGACGCCGCCCGGCCCACAATTCTATTGCTGCACGGGTTTCCCGAACTGGCCTATAGCTGGCGCGGCGTTATGCAGGGCCTCGCACAGCAGGGCTATCATGCGATCGCCCCTGATCAGCGTGGCTACGGGCGGACGACTGGGTGGGCGGCAAACTACGATGCCGACCTGCGTCCGTTCTACATTCTGAACCTCGTCCGGGATGCCATGGCACTGCTTGGCGTGATGGGCAAAAGCTCTGTCGAAGCGGTCGTCGGACACGATTTCGGATCACCGGTGGCCGCGTATTGTGCGCTGGCCAGACCAGACATCTTCCGGTCGGTCGCTTTGATGAGCGCGCCTTTTGCAGGCCCTCCGCCGCTTTTCGAGGCTGAGTACGTAGACATGGTAGCGGGTCTTGCGGCCCTGATGCCTGCAAAGAAGCACTATCAGCGGTACTATAGCACTCCAGATGCGAATACCGACATGTTGGAAGCAGAAGAAGGATTGCATGCTTTCCTTCGTACCTACTTCCACGCAAAAAGTGCGAACTGGGCCGGCAACGATCCTTATGTTTTAAACGGTTGGACGCCTGCCGAGCTGGCCAAGATGCCGTCCTATTACATTATGGACCATAGCCACAGCATGCCTACAGCCATCCGTGCCCACGCCCCAACGAGAAGCGAGATCGACGCATGTGATTGGCTCACATCGGCGGAACTTGCTGTCTACGTCGCGGAGTTCGAAAGGACAGGATTCCAGGGCGGTCTGAACTGGTACCGGTGCAGTTTTCTGCCGGATCATCAGCGCGATTTGCGTTTGTTTTCCGGTCGTACAATTGACGTACCATCCTGTTTCATCAGCGGAGAAAAGGACTGGGGTGTTTATCAAGTGCCCGGATCACTGGAAAGGATGCAGAACAGCGCATGTTCTGACATGCGGTTCATTGAGCTTGTCTCCGGGGCCGGGCACTGGGTTCAACAAGAAAAGACAGATGATGTGGTCGGGCTATTGGATGCGTTCATGAAGGGTCTATGACGCCAGAGCAGTGTACCGGATGCTTGATCCGATCTCCTTGCAGCGGCCTTGTGAGGCCCTACACAAAAGCGACACGTTGGGCGTTTACGAACGCCTACACCGATATCGGAGCGCCTTTGCGCATCCCGCCGTTTGCGTCCAGACCGGACCGCCTTCGGCGGTTGCGCCTGGGTGCTTTAGACGGCTATCGTCAAAAGAAATCACGGGAGGAACTGATGAAAGCGAAACATGTATTCTTGGCAGGTGCCGCGGCTCTGCTGTCCGGGACATCTGTGTATGCCCAAACCGAAGTCCAGTTTTGGCATGCATTCACCGGCCGGCTCGGCGAACTCGTGGCCGAGCAGGTGGAAACCTTCAACGCGTCACAGTCGGACTATGCAATCGTTGCAAGCCACAAGGGCAACTACTCTGAGACCCTAAACGCGGGTATCGCTGCGTTCCGTGCCGGGGAACAGCCCCATGTTCTGATGGTATTCGAGGTTGGTACTGCGACGATGATGGCCGCGAAGGGCGCGATCAAACCGGTCTACGAAGT
Source organism: Pseudomonadota bacterium (assembly GCA_038744785.1). Lineage (GTDB taxonomy): Bacteria > Pseudomonadota > Alphaproteobacteria > Rhodobacterales > Rhodobacteraceae > Ovoidimarina. The sequence continues at coordinate 27,661 of JBCDLX010000019.1, read as the reverse complement.
CATGGGCGAAGGCTTCGATCAGTCGAAATACATCGGTTCCGTGAAAGGTTATTACACGTCACCGGACGGTAATATGCTTTCGTTGCCATTCAACTCGTCCACTCCGGTTCTTTGGGTGAACAGAGATAAGCTGTCGGAGTCCGGCGTTGATCCGGACACCGATATGTCGACCTGGGAACAGGTGGGCGAGGTTCTTGATCAGCTCAAGACTGCCGGGGTCGATTGTCCGATGACCACTGCGTGGCAAAGCTGGATCCATCTTGAGAACTTTTCGGCCTATCACAACGTTCCGTTTGCGACGCAAGACAATGGATTTGCGGGAACGGACACAGAGCTTGCGTTGAACAGCCCTGCGCAAGTCGCCCACATCTCGGCCATGGGCCAGTGGGCGCAGGATGGAAAATTTATCTACGCAGGACGAAGGAATGAAGGCGGCGCAAATTTCCGGGCCGGAGAGTGCGCGCTTTTCACCGAGTCGTCAGCTGGCTATGCCGGGATCAAGGCGGAAGCAGAGTTTGACTTCGAAGTCCGACCGCTGCCTTACTGGTCAGCCGTCGCAAGCGAGCCGCAGAATACGATCATCGGCGGCGCATCGCTGTGGGTCATGGAAGGCCATAGTGACGAAGAATACGCAGGGGTCGCGGCGTTCATGGATTTCCTGTCCGGCTCGGAAATCCAGGCCAAGTGGCACCAGGACACCGGCTATCTTCCGATTACTGCTGAGGCGGGCGATCTGACCAGGTCCCAGGGTTTCTACGAAGCCAACCCGGGCACGGATATCGCCGTCATCCAGATGACCGCGAACGAACCGACCGCAAACTCGAAGGGATTGCGTCTGGGGTCCTTCGACCAGATCCGCGGGATCATCGACGAAGAGCTCGAAGCCGTTTGGTCCGGTGACAAGTCGGCGCAAGAGGCGCTCGATTCCGCCGCCGAGCGTGGCAATGCCTTGCTTCGCCGGTTCGAACAGGCGTCTCGCTGATCTGCCATAAGTTGCGCCGCTTCGGATATCTGGGGCGGCGCGTTTGAAGCATTGGAAAAGCGCGTAACCTTCAAGGGCATCTGGCTGCCGCTATTGCTGGTTGCCCCGCAAATCGTCATCACGGCGGTTTTCTTTTTCTATCCTGCGGGTCAGGCAATCTGGCAGTCGCTGTTCATTCCCGATCCCTTCGGACTTTCAATGCAGTGGGTCGGTCTTGGCAACTTTGAGTTTTTGTTTAGCGACCGTTTCTATCGCGCGTCCTTTGTGACAACGGCCGTCTTTTCGATTCTCGTCACGGTCGTTTCGATGGGCGTGGCTTTGTACCTCGCGGTGCTGGCCGACCGGCTGATCAAGGGTTCGGGCACCTATCGGACCCTTTTGATCTGGCCCTACGCGGTTGCGCCCGCCGTGGCCGGTGTGCTGTGGCTTTTCATGTTTAACACACGCGTCGGCGTCGTGACCTGGTATCTGGGACAGCTTGGATATGACTGGAACCACGTTCTAAACGAAGGCGAAGCCATGGGGCTCGTGGTCGTGGCAAGCGCCTGGGGCAGGATAAGCTACAACTTTCTCTTCTTCCTGGCGGGTCTGCAGGCGATCCCGAAATCGGTGATCGAGGCCGCAGCCATTGATGGCGCACGTTTCTGGACCCGCTTTCGGACGATCGTCTTCCCGCTACTGTCGCCGACGACGTTCTTTCTCCTGGTCGTAAACATCATCTACGCCTTCTTTGAAACGTTCGGTGTCATCCACACGATCACAAGCGGCGGCCCGCAGCAGGCGACGACCATTCTTGTCTACAAGGTCTACTCGGATGGTTTTGTCGGTCAGGATCTGGGGTCGTCCGCCGCTCAGTCTGTCATTTTGCTGTTCATCGTTTCGATCCTGACCGTGGTTCAGTTCAAATACATCGAGCGAAGGGTGCACTACTGATGGCCGGGCAAAGTGGCGGTATGGTCGAGAAGCGGGGGCGCGGTCTTTGGTTGACGCATCTGGGCCTCATTATCGGCATTGCTTTCATCTTCTTCCCGATCTGGCTGGCCTTTGTCGCCTCGACGGTCGAGCAACAGGACATCGTGCGCCCACCGATGCCGCTTTTGCCGGGCGACCAACTGGTCGAAAACTACACACGCGCGTTGACCGCCGGTATCAACGCACCGGTCGCAACGATGTTGATGAATTCGCTGATCATGGCGCTCGGGATCGCGCTGGGCAAGATCGCGATCTCGCTTCTTTCGGCCTTCGCGATCGTGTACTTCCGTTTTCCCGGTCGTATGGTCTTCTTCTGGCTGATTTTCCTGACGCTCATGCTGCCTGTCGAGGTCCGGATCGTGCCAACTTACGAAGTGATTGCAAACTTCGGAATGCTGAACAGCTATTCGGGGCTTATTCTGCCGCTAGTCGCGTCGGCCACCGCAACGTTCCTGTTTCGACAATTCTTCATGACTGTGCCGGACGAACTGGCTGAAGCGGCCCGGGTCGATGGCGCCGGTCCAATGCGCTTCTTCTTTGACATCCTTCTGCCGATGAGCCGGACAAACATTGCTGCGCTGTTTGTGATCCTGTTTATCTATGGCTGGAATCAGTACCTTTGGCCGCTCTTGATCACGACAGACCCGTCGATGAATACCATCGTCATGGGGATCAAGCAGATGTTCCCATCGGGCGATGATTTTGCCCATTGGCCGACGATCATGGCGACGTCGATCCTTGCGATGGTCCCACCCGTGCTGGTGGTGATTGGAATGCAGCGGCTCTTCGTGCGCGGACTTGTGGAAAGCGAGAAATAGATGGCCACCGTATCGCTAAAGGATCTGCGAAAATCCTATGGAAAGACCGAAGTGATCCACGGTGTCGACATAGATATCGCCGACGGTGAATTCATCGTGATCGTTGGCCCATCGGGCTGCGGGAAATCAACGCTTCTGCGCATGGTTGCAGGGCTAGAGACCGTAACTTCCGGAGAGGTCAGGATTGACGACCGACAGGTGAACGACGTGGAACCGATGGATCGCGATATTGCGATGGTCTTTCAGAACTACGCGCTTTATCCGCACATGTCGGTTTTCGACAACATGGCCTACGGACTGAAGATCGCAAGAGTCCCACGCGACGAGATCGAAGCACGGGTGGCGAATGCTGCAGAGATCCTGCAACTGAAGCCTTACCTGAAACGAAAACCGCGTGAGTTGTCCGGCGGCCAACGCCAGCGCGTTGCAATGGGGCGGGCGATTGTCCGGAAACCTGCAGTCTTCCTGTTTGACGAACCCCTGTCGAACCTAGATGCCAAGCTGCGCGTTCAGATGCGGCTCGAGATTAAATCGCTTCAGCGCGAATTGGGTGTTACGTCACTTTATGTCACCCACGATCAGGTTGAAGCAATGACCTTGGCCGACCGTATGATCGTCATGAACCAAGGTGTGGCGGACCAGATCGGCAAGCCGCTTGACGTGTATTCAGACCCTGCGACAGAGTTTGTTGCGGGTTTCATCGGCTCGCCGCCAACGAATTTCCTTCCGGCAGATCGTGTTGGGTTGAACGTCCCGGACCAAAGCAAGCTTGGCATTCGACCCGAACACGTTCGGCTTGTCGATCAGACTGAGAGCGATTTTGCCGGAGCTGTCGTGTACTCAGAACCGTTGGGCGCCGAGACGCTTGTGCACTTGAAGCTTCTTGACGGCGGAGACGTTACGGTTCGGCAGGATGGCGCCCTTCCGATTCCTGCGGAAGGAACCAATTGTGGGCTTGCCTGGAGCGCTTCGGATCAGATGGTGTTCTCTTCAGACGGCAGTCGGCAGCGTTTGTAAGCGCCACCAGTTGTCGGCGTGCCATCGAACTTTGTAAGATGTTCAGATAGATGAAGGCGATGCGGCAGGATCGCCGACAAAGTCTAATGCCCGTGCAGAGGCAAAACCGAAGATCCACAACGCCGCGAAGGATGCGGGCAGGCAAGTAGGCAGACGTTTTGAGCAAGAAGGATCAAGCGACCGAGCAGATCGCGGCCCTACCGGTTCGCTGGGACAAGTCCGGCAAACCTCGCATTCTTATGGTCACCTCGCGCGACACTGGCCGTTGGGTAATGCCCAAAGGTTGGCTCATGGACGGCAAGAAGCCGTGGCAGGCTGCAAAGATCGAAGCATTGGAGGAAGCGGGTGCGGTCGGTTACGTCTCTGATCAGCCGATCGGCGAATATCGCTACAACAAACGGCTGGGTGTGGATGCTCAGTCCGACCTGCCCTGCAGAGTCACCGTCTTTCCAATGATCGTCGAACGCCTGAAACGTCACTGGAAAGAGCAGAAGGAACGAAAACGCCACTGGTTTTCGTTTCAAAAGGCCGCGAAACTTGTCGATGAGAAGGATCTTTCTTCTCTTTTGAACAAGCTCGCAAAAGATCCAAAAAAGCTGTCGAAGCTGTAGAAGTTCAAGCTTGGCGTGGCCCGCTCAAAGGCAGCTTCCGGTCGCGAAACCGGTCACGGAAGAATCGATGAAGTGCGAACACAACTCATTTCATTGGTCGGAGTGGCGAGATTCGAACTCACGACCCCTGCCTCCCGAAGACAGTGCTCTACCAGGCTGAGCTACACTCCGACCGTGGCCGGTGGCCTACCGCCAGATCGAAGGCAATGCAAGAGGTCTACCCGCCCGGGGGCTGCATCTTCTCGATCGTACTGACACGAGGCGCCGTGCCGGTTTCCGGGCGGGACTTGGTACGCAAAACGGGTGTTGTCTCGGAAATCCCTGCAAGGCTTTCGCGCAGAACAATGTAGAGCCCACTAATGATGACAACGCCTGCGCCGACCCAAGTCGTTCTGTCTGCCGTCTCGCCGAACAGGAACCAGCCATAACCTGCGGCCCAAAGGATCTGCGAATACTGCATCGGCGCCACAATCGCTGCGTCCGCCATACGATAGGCCGCGATCAGAAGAAGCCCCGCCGTGAAGGCAAGAAACGAAAACAACGCCAACAACCCAAGATGTTCAACCGGCATCGGATCGTAGAACCTCGGCATCAGCGCGCCCATAGCGATGAAGTTTGCTAGCATGGGATACAGCATCATCACCGGCGTCCGTTCGTCCCGTCCGATCTTGCGGACGATGATCGACGCGAAAGAGCTTGTCACCGCAGCCGAAATCGCCGCGAAATGACCGAGCGTCAGCTCTGACGTTCCCGGGCGCACAACGATCAGGACGCCGACAAGGCCCAGCGCAACAGCAGCCCACCGATGCGGGCCGACACGCTCGCCCAGGATCGGGATCGACAGGATCGTGATGATCAGCGGCGCTGCGAAGAGGATTGCATAGACCTGTGCCAAGGGGATCGTTGCAAAAGCGTAAAAGGCGGTTGCACCGGTCAGGATCACAGCGAGTGTACGGAACGCTGTCCAATAGGGGTGCACGGGCCGAAGGGTCGCCTTTTCGGGATCGCCGATCAGCATAAAGAGGACCAGTGGAAAGCTGAGCGTCACACTGAAGAACAGGATCTGGAACGGCGCGTAGAAGCCGCCAAGATACTTCACGAGCGTGTCCGCCGTTGCGAATATCGCAAACGCCAAAAGCGCAAAGAGTGCGCCACGCAGGGTCGATTTTGCAGGATCGGTCATGGGTGCAGTTAGGCGGTAGGCCTCTTGCAATTGGCATGCGCCTGGTCCGGCGGGATTGCAAGCGCTGATCCTGCAAAGCTCCTGCGCGCGGAATGCATGCCTTAGCCGGCTGCGCTTGCACGCATCTCGTCGGTGATTTCGATCCGAGCGCCAACCGCCTTACCTTCCGGGTCGAAAAATGGGTTTGGACGGTGACGTCCCCGCAGGCGCGCGTTGAACGCGCGGCCAAGAACCTGCCAAAATAGTCGGCGATAGGTCAACAGGCTCGTGGGCACCGGACCTTTGGCGCTGTCGGTGTTGACGTGCGCCCGAACAGGTCCCAACTTACCAGGATCCTTTGCACCCCAAAGAAGAATGGATACAAACGGAACCTGAACAGTCGGAGAGGTGTTTGCGAGGGGTGTACCGCAACAGGTTGCCACCCAGCGAAGCGGTCCTTTATCCGTCAGCCTGAGCCGACCAAGCCGATCGGCGCCGCGGTTGATCGTAACAAGGTCTGGAAGCGTCTGATAAAGTTCCGTTCCACCCGAAGTGCTTAGCAGGTCGCCGTGACCGAACAGTTTCGGAAAAGTCTGGCACGACGAGCAATAGCAGACCGCGCGCGTTCCTTCCCCCGCCCGAATGGTCAGTTCAACGTCGCCGCACTGGCAGGACCACGTCGTCTGATCCGGCATAATCCTCTCCTATTCTCTGGGGCTAGTTCAGGTTGGCATCCACCCAGTATTTTGTGCCGGCAGCCGTCGCCGATACGCGCCAGCCACGGTTGGTAAGCACAAAAATTGCTCGACCATCTTCGAAGCGAAACTCTAGCGAATCCTTGTCGTCGCCAAACACTGTGCCCGCTTCTGCCGTGGCATCGAACCCGACGGTGACGAAGTTCTGAAAGCTTTGCGGGTCCTGAAAAATCATGACCACCTGTGACTCGAAACCACCGATGCCAAATGCCGCGCCCACACCGGTGGTGCCCATATTCATGTAGGTGCGGGCACCCGCGTCCGACACAGCGACCCCACGACCGCCCCCGCCAGTGAACCCGATCAGCGTCACTTTGCGCGTGTCGAAAACCGCGTAACCCGCGCCGATGTCATAAAGACCTTTTGCCTCGGGCTGCTCGGTGAACAGCCGATCCAGTGTTTCGGCGGCCATGGCATCCAAGCGATTGCGCGTGTCTTGCGGGTCTTCGTCGTTCGACATCAGCTCGGCGGTTGAGTCGATCGAGTCACCGACAGAATCCACGATCTTCCCGGCGCCCTCACCGACCTTTGCCGCCCCTTCCCCCACTTTTCGCAGACCTTGTTCCAGACGGTCGCCAAGGGTCTGTGCGTTGGCCGCACCCGAAAGAGTCAACAGAGTTGCCATCGCGGCTATGGTCAATGATCGCTTCATGTGCCCCTCCGTAGTTGCCGCCGGCTAAGCAGACAGCTTCGCAATGATCGCATCTCCCATTGCGCTGGTCGAGACAGGAGAACCGCCATCGGGACCCATGAGGTCCGCAGTCCGAAGACCGTCCGCCAAAACCGCTTCCACGGCCGCTTCAAGTCTTGCCGCGGCCTCACCCTGATCGAAGGAATACCGCAGCGCCATAGCAAAGCTCAGGATACAGGCGATTGGGTTCGCTTTGCCTTCCCCGGCGATGTCGGGGGCAGAGCCGTGCACCGGTTCGTAAAGCGCCTTGGGTCGGCCGTTCGCCATCGGCGCGCCAAGCGAGGCAGACGGCAGCATCCCAAGCGATCCCGTCAGCATGGCCGCAAGATCAGACAGCAGATCGCCAAAAAGGTTGTCCGTCACGATCACATCGAACTGCTTGGGCCAGCGGGTCAACTGCATGGCACCGGCGTCGGCATACATATGGCTGAGTTCGACATCGGGGTATTCGGCTGCGTGCACTTCGTTCACAACGTCCCGCCAAAGAACACCCGATTCCATGACGTTGGCCTTTTCCATCGAGCACATCTTGTTGTCCCGCTTCCGCGCAAGTTCGAACGCCGACCGCGCGACGCGTGCAATTTCGGATTCGGTATAACGCTGCGTGTTGATCCCAACGCGTTCGTTTCCTTCCTTGATGATCCCCCGCGGTTCGCCGAAGTAAACGCCCGAGGTCAATTCGCGAACAATCATAATGTCCAAACCGCCGACCACATCCGCTTTCAGAGATGAAAAATCGGCCAATGCATCAAAGCACTGTGCGGGACGGAGATTGGCGTAGAGGTCCATTTCCTTGCGAAGCCGCAGAAGCCCGCGCTCAGGTTTCACCGAGAAGTCCAGCTCATCGTATTTCGGTCCGCCGACCGCGCCCAGAAGGACCGCGTCGACCTCTTGCGCCTTTGCCATCGTGTCATCGTGCAAAGGCGTGCCATGCGCGTCGTAGGCCGCGCCGCCAACAAGGTCTTCAGACACGTCAAAGTGCAGCCCCTGTCCGCCGAACCAGCCGATCACCTTTCGAACCTCGGCCATAACTTCGGGGCCGATCCCGTCGCCGGGAAGAATAAGGAGCGAGGCGGTGGTCATGGTGGATGTCCCTGTCTGATGCGTCGGCGCATCGCCTAGCCCGCCAATGCTGGAGGGTCAAGGAACCCCGCTTATTCCACATAGCGCCTCAGATGTTGGGCCAAAAGCGTCCAGACGCGCCTTATACGCGGCGTTCCACGCAGCGCCGCATGGGCCGTCAACCAAACCTCAAGCGTTGGCAGCTGGACGCTGATCGGCACCTCTTCGACCAAGGGCTCGCGTGCTGCGTATGGGCGCTGCACAAAACCCAAGCCGCAGCCCGCGCGCACAAACTCCCAAAGGATTGGATGGTGGTCGCACCGGGTGCGAAAGAAGGCGCGCTCTACGGGCCAACCAGCTTCACGAAACCCTTCGATCATACGTGGGTCCTTGTCGTAGCCGACCCACTCGTGGTCCATAAGATCCTCGACCGTCTTGGGGCGCCCGACCCTGTCCAGATAGGCCTTGGCTCCAAAAAGGGCGATCGGCATGTCGCCCACATGTTTGGTGATCAGATCAAGCTGCGTCGGTCTGAACATGCGAACGGCAATGTCCGCTTCGCGGAATAGAAGGTTGTTGGTGTGATCAGTCGCTACAAGATCGATAGAGATATCCGGCTCTGACAGCCGGATCGCCGCGATGATCCTGGGCATGATGTAGTGCGAGATAAAATCGCTCGCCGTGATCCGAACCGTGCCTGAAACGGCCTCACCCGCGCCAGCGGCAATGTTTGCAAAGCGACCTGCTGCTTCGCGCATCATATGCGCGGGCTCCAACAGCGCGGCCCCTGTTTCGGACAACGACATCCCCCGGGGTTCGCGAAGAAACAACGTTGTACCCAAGCGCTCTTCGATATCGCGAACCTGACGCCCTACGGTTGGCTGGCTTGTGCCAAGCTTGCGTGCGGCACCTGACAGCGACCCGCTTTCGGCAACGGCCAAGAAGACCTCGACCATCGACCAGTCAAGCGATTGAAGCGGCTTATCCATTCATCCTTGAATAGCACTTCTGCGATTCCGGTAAATTCACAAATGGGTTTGGCTACACCAAGTAGGAAGCAAGCGCGATGATGGAGAATGACGATGACGGGTTCAGTACTGGTCCTTGGCGGAAACGGGCGGTTTGGGCGCCACGCGGCGGAAGCTTTCTGGAACCGTGGATGGCGGGTGACGTTGTTTGACCGCGAACGCCACGATCTGATGACTGCTGCGCATGGACAAGACGTCATCGTCAACGGATGGAACCCGTCCTACGAACTCTGGGCGACGCAGGTCCCGGCGCTGACCCAGCGCGTGATCGAAGCGGCAAAGGCCAGCGGTTCGACGGTAATTGTGCCGGGCAACGTCTATGTATTCGGAGCTGACGCGCCCGAGTTGCTGACCGACGTAACCCCGCACACAGCGCGCAATCCGCTTGGTCGTATTCGCCGCGATATGGAAGCGGCCTACCGGGCGTCCGGGGTACAGACGATTGTCCTGCGTGCCGGTGATTTTCTTGATACCGAACCGTCCGGAAACTGGTTCGACAAAGTAATCGCAACGAAGATTGGCAAGGGCCGGTTGACCTATCCGGGCCGCAAATCAGCACCACATGCCTGGGCCTATCTTCCGGATCTGGCGCGTGCCGCGACGCTTCTGGCCGATCAGCGCGACAGGCTTGGACAGTTCACCGACATTCCCTTCGCGGGATACACACTGACCGCCGAAGACCTAGCAACGGTGTGCGGAGAGGTGATGGGCCGACCGATCTCGGTTTCTGCGATGTCCTGGTTGCCCATCCATTTGGCGCGACCATTCTGGCCGCTTGCGCGGTATCTTGTCGAAATGAGGTATCTCTGGTCGAAGCCCCACAGGCTTGATCCTGTGGCCTTGCAGCGCCTTTTGCCAGAGTTCCGGTCGACACCGCTTCAGACCGCACTGGTCCGAGTACTTTCAGCGCAGATCGACCCAGACGAGCCCATGTCGGAGAACCGGTTGATCGTCGAAATCCCCGTCGACGGCTTCACTCCACAGCACTCCTGACCCGGTAACGTCCCAATCGTTCGAAGGCAAAACGTAGTCGACCCGGAGGTTGCCGGGCCCCGGGTCGTCGCGCCAGTTCGCGGTGTCGTGCGCGGGGTCACCGCGATGCGTTGTGTTGGTGCCCCCGTCGGTTAGCGCCGCGTCCCGTGCGTGCTGACTTTGCGGTGCCACGTCCTGAAGTTCTGGGTGTGCAAGAAGGCTTAGCAACGCAGCAGAACGGCCGTCACCATCCGCCGGGTCCATGTTGAAATCCCCCAAGACGACAAAACGCGACTGCGGCGGCGGGACCTCTAGTGATCCGTCCAGCAACCGCAGCCACAGCGCCGCTTCGTCGTGATTGCGCCGTCCGTTCCGGTCTTCTGGCCCGTCGAATACCGGCGGTGTGGCGTGGAAGGTCATCAATTTCATTGGTCTCTGACCCTCTGGCGCAACATCAAGCACCCAATGCGCAACGCTCGACAGGCGCTGGATGTCGTGCGCTGGGTCGTCTGTCGCGATCAGGCCGTCCGGAAGGTCCCGCCACAAGAACTCCGTCAGATCCACGTCCAACGTGATCGGCCAGCGGGACAGCACTGCCATTCCTCCTGCGCCGCCAAATCGTCCGTAACCTTGCGTGTCTCTAGGACCATCTGGCCGCCCGTCGCCATCAACATCCAGCCCAAGCGGGAGACCGCTGTTTGGCCTCGCGGAAAACATATGCGGGTACGTCATCCCAGACTTTGAAACGCGGTCTCGAAATGCCCCAAGCGCCACCATGCCCAGATCGTAGTCCATACCCTGCAGCACAATCACATCCGCTCGCGCTTGCGCGATTAGGGTGGATGCCGCGACGATATCGGGCGATTCTGCAGCCAGAACGTCCCGCAGCAAGAGTCCGGGACCCGCCCGGCCGAGCTCGGTGTTGAATGTCGCAATCCGTAAGTCGCCTGCTGCCGGAGCGGCTGCAACAATGAAAGCTGCGATCAGGCCGCCAGCAAGGCCGCGTCTTCTTCGCGTTCCGTTTGGCTGTTGCGGCGTTTCTCTTCGATCATTGAAGCGATGCGTCCCATGGCGATGCCGCGCATGAAAAGAGATGCGGGAAGAAATGACCATGCCGCCACCGTCCAGATCAGCGTTTGCGGGTGGTCAAGCGTCATGGTTCCGAATGTGGTCGATGCCGCCTTGATAACCGCCGGGGTCAAGAATGGCAGCAGAAATCCTAACGCAATGTTAAAGCGCGCGTCGCGTTCAAGCCGTTCCACGACGTCGCCGCCGGCAGTCGGGTCGAATGTTGGTAGGTTAATCCAGACGTTGAATGAACCGTTCGCATTCGGCCATCCCTTCAGCCGCAAGACAATCAGGAAAACCGCCAGTGTCAGAAGCGATGTAAGATAGGCGATGCCCGCAAGCGTACGAACAAGCGCAAGATGCGCCGGCGCGGTGTCGGGTGGAAGCATCAGCACTACCAGCCGTACCGGGCTGTAGGGAAAGTCGATCGCTTGCCCAATCAGTGCGCCCACAGCGGTTAGAACCCGCGTCAGCGCAGTTGGTTCATAGATGCCGCGGGTAATCAGCGTGATCAGCAGAACGGTGATAAAGAGCGATGCGAACCGCACCCGGTTGAATGGGGGAGCATCCCGGAACTCAACCAGTCCTGGGTAGGCCGAGGCATACTCGATGATCACGAGCGTCGCCGCGAAGATCGACACAAGCGCCACGATCTGTGCTGCGTCCGAATTTACGCCGGGCAATAGAAGCGACGGAAGGGCGATCAGCAAAACCACCAAGAAGGCGCGCAAAAGTACCGCTGCAAAGCGTGAAATCACTGCCCCATACCCCTCTTGGCGTCGGTCAAATCGATGACCGGCCGTTCTTTGTTCCACGAATTGTGGCGGGTTGCCCTATTGTTGCCCAACTTTTGCCAACTTTCGTTTTGCCCAGCAAGAATGGGGGAAAGGTGGCCGGACTCTTGGGCGATTTCGTGGACAAACTGGTGCGGCAATGCATCATTTTCGGCGCGAATTGCGGCAATTCCGTGTGCAATGCCAATATCTTGTGGGAACAGCGCCCGAAAGCACAACGGCCCGCCGCAATACGCGCGCGGGCCGTTGCGAACAGTCTATCGACGCTTCAGACCCAGGGCCGGGCCTCGGCGGCCTTTGCCTCGAACACGTCGATCGATGCCTCTTTCTCTAGCGTCAGCCCGATATCGTCGAGCCCGTTCAGAAGGCAGTGTTTCTTGAACGAATCTACTTCAAAGGAGATCGAGCCGCCATCCGGGCCGGTGATCGTTTGCGCATCCAGATCGACAGTGATCACAGCGTTCGCGCCACGGTTCGCGTCGTCCATCAGCTTGTCCACATCTCCTTGCGGCAGCGCGATCGGCAAGATGCCATTCTTGAAGCAGTTATTGTAGAAGATGTCGGCAAAGCTGGGTGCGATCACGCAGCGAATACCGAAATCGAGAAGCGCCCAGGGCGCGTGTTCGCGCGAGGACCCGCAACCGAAATTGTCGCCCGAGACCAGGATCTCAGCATTGCGGTACTGTGGCCGGTTCAAAACGAAATCCTCGATCTCTGATCCGTCGTCGTGATAGCGCATCTCGTCGAACAGGTTCTTGCCAAGGCCGGAACGCTTGATCGTCTTCAGAAACTGCTTTGGGATGATCATGTCGGTGTCGACATTAATCAGGGGCAGAGGTGCGGCCGTGCCGCTGAGGGTTGTGAATTTGTCCATCTTTTCCTCCGTCGGCTACATCAGATTGCGCACATCGGTCAGCTTGCCTGTCACGGCCGCAGCGGCTGCCATGGCGGGGCTCATCAGATGGGTTCGCCCACCCCGGCCCTGTCGGCCCTCGAAATTGCGGTTCGACGTGGCCGCACAGCGTTCGCCCGGCCGAAGTTGGTCGGGGTTCATCGCCAGGCACATAGAACAGCCCGCAAGCCGCCATTCAAAGCCTGCATCCTTGAAGATATCGGCGAGACCTTCCTCCTCGGCTTGCATTCGAACCAGGCCAGAGCCCGGCACCACCATGGCTCGCATCCCGTCCTTGATCTTCTTGCCTTTCAGGATCGCCGCCGCCGCACGCAGATCTTCGATCCGGCCGTTTGTACAGGATCCAATAAAGACGGTATCGATCTTGACATCGGACAGCTTGGTCCCTGGCGTGAGCCCCATGTAATCGAGCGATCGTTTCGCGGCCTCGACCTTTCCGCCGTCGAAGCTTGCAGGATCAGGGACAACGTCGGTGATCGGCAACACATCCTCGGGGCTTGTGCCCCAGGTGACCACAGGCGCGATATCCTCGCCCCGGATCGTGACGACCTTGTCCCACTTGGCATCGGCGTCCGAGTAAAGTGTCTTCCACCATGCGAGTGCTGCCTCCCACTGCGCGCCCTTAGGCGCATGGGGACGGCCCACTACATATTCGAACGTCTTTTCATCGGGCGCGATCAGCCCGGCGCGGGCACCGCCTTCGATCGCCATGTTGCACACGGTCATCCGGCCTTCCATCGAAAGATCCCGGATCGCCTCGCCCATGTACTCGATGACGTAACCTGTTCCACCTGCTGTGCCAGTTTCCCCGATTACGGACAGCGTAATGTCCTTGGCCGTCACACCGGCGCGCAACTTACCCGTGATCTCGACCTTCATATTCTTGGATTTCTTCTGGATCAGGGTCTGGGTCGCCAGAACGTGTTCGACCTCTGACGTTCCGATCCCGTGCGCAAGCGCACCGAACGCACCGTGGGTCGCAGTGTGACTGTCACCGCAAACCACGGTCATGCCGGGCAAGGTCCAGCCCTGTTCCGGCCCGACAATATGGACAATGCCCTGCCGCACATCCGAAACCGGGTAGTAGTGAATACCGAATTCTTTCGCGTTCTTATCGAGCGCCGCCACCTGAATCCGGCTGTCTTCAGTCATGTTTGCAGGGTCTTCACGCCCCGCTGTCGTAGGCACGTTGTGGTCCGGCACGGCTATGGTCTTGTCCGGTGCGCGCACAGCCCTGCCCGCCATGCGAAGGCCTTCGAACGCCTGAGGGCTTGTGACCTCGTGCACAAGGTGCCGGTCGATATAGAGGAGGCTCGTGCCATCCTCCGCTTCATGCGCCAGATGCGCGTCCCAGATTTTATCGTAAAGCGTGCGGCCAGTCATTATACCTTTTCCCATACAGCTTGATCGGAGAGGGCAGAATTTCCAAAAAATTCTGACGCGAAGGATCGTTTAGAAGATCCGTCTCAGGACAGTCCTAGTACCGTGCGTGCAGCGCCAAAAAAACGCCAAGGCAGACGGTCCCGGTCACCGATGTTAAACACGCGTCGCATGACGCGGTGGTCTACATGCCCTGCCGCTTTAGCGCAAGCGTCGAGCATCCGTCGGTCCCAGCCGCATCAGGTCGCATTCTAAACCGATATGGTGTTGTCGATCCGCCATCTCGCCGGTCGCCATTTGCAAAAAGCATGGCGACCCGCACCCAATACCATATAACGGTCCCAATCCGGGAGCGCGGGCACGGGGGGAATGACGTGACAGCGAGGTCGTGGGGCCGATCTACACGCGGAATACTCGCAGGCTGTCTCTTGGCCTGCGTTGGCGCATCCCCCGCGTTATCTCTTGAAAACATTGGGATTCGCGCTGTTGGGGCGACCAGCGATGTCGTCAAGGCAATTGAACGCGCCTCGCTGTTGGTCTCTGCCCGGGTGAACGAAATTGACGATCCGGTCGAACTGATGGCGGCGGCGCGGGCCGACTACGCAAGGCTGGTCGGAGCGCTGTATTCGGAAGGATACTACGGCGGTGTGGTCCGCATCTCGGTCGATGGGCGCGAAGCCGCCGATATCAGCCCCTTGTCCACACCCCAAAGGATCAACAGCATTATCGCAACCGTGAACCCCGGCCCGCAGTACAAATTCGCGCGTGCGCGGGTCGCGCCGCTGGCCTTTGAAACAGAGCTTCCCAGCGCCTTTGCCGTGGGCCAGCCCGCCCGTTCGGCGGAGATTCAGAATGCCGTCGATGCCGGTGTCAAAGCCTGGCGCGATGCCGGCCACGCCAAGGTGGCGCTGAAATCCCAACGCGTGGTAGCCAACCACCCCAAGCGCGCACTGGAAGCGGATGTGGAATTGGCGCCCGGACCGCAGCTGAGGTTCGGTGAACTGATCATTCAAAGCACGTCGCGCGTCAGTAATCGACGGATCGCTAAAATCGCCGGACTTCCCACAGGTGAAGTCTATAACCCTACGGATCTTGAACGCTCTGCCCGGCGCCTACGGAACACAGGCATCTTCCGGACAGCCGCGTTTCAGGAAGCCGAGACACCTAACCCCGACGGAACGCTCGACATTATAGCCCGGATCGAGGATCGGGATCCCCGCCGGATCGGTTTCGGGGGCGAGTATGCCACTGACGAGGGCCTGACACTTTCGGCCTTCTGGTTGCACAGGAACATTTCGGGCGACGGGTTGAGTTTCCGTATTGACGGCGAAGTGTCGGGGATTGCCGGCGACACCGGAGGGATCGACTACACAGTCAATCTCGAGATGATCCGCCCAGCAAGCTTTGGCGCCCGTACGGATGCATTCATTCTTGGCGAGCTCGAGTCGCTGGATGAAGACAACTATGAATCCGATATCGCGCGTTTAGCGTTCGGGGTCACCAGACGGCAAACCGACGATTTGACCTTATCGGCCGCGATCCAGTTTTCTTATTCCGACGAGGTGGACGACAGCGGTGAGCTTGAGTACACGCAGCTATTTTTTCCCCTGCGCGCGACGCTAGATAAGCGCAACGATATCCTGAATGCTACGGACGGGTATTTCCTGTTGGCCGAGGTTGCCCCATTTCTGGGTCTTGACGAGAGCGACAGCGGTGCCCGTTCTCTTCTTGATGCCAGGTGGTACCAGGATTTCGGCTCCGATGGACGCTATGTTTTCGCCACCCGGCTTCAGGTCGGCGCAATCACGGGAACCGATGTGACGGGGGTCCCGAACGATCTGCGGTTTTACTCAGGTGGCGGTGGAACGGTCCGCGGCCAGTCCTTTGAATCGCTCGACATTACGTTGCCGAACGGTGTCGATTCTGGTGGCCGGAGTTTCCTAGGACTACAATCCGAGCTTCGCATTGGTATCACGGATGCACTTTCGGTCGTTGGCTTTTTTGATTGGGGCAGCGTATCCGAAGACAGTTTCCCCGGATCGGGCGATCCGGAACATTCTGGCGCCGGGTTGGGCGTAAGGTACAATACCGGCATCGGCCCGCTGCGCCTTGACGTAGGGTTTCCAGTCAGTGGCGGCGATGACGACGACAGCAATTTCCAGCTTTATATCGGGATAGGTCAGGCATTTTGAAACGGATCATCACCGGTCTTGCGGTTGCAACCCTTCTTGCCGTGCCGGCAGGAGGACAAGGGTCTGACGATGACGAAGACAGCGGCGGTTTTCTTGAGCGCACGCTCGAAGATGCCCTTTCTGGCGAGGGCCGCGACGTGTCGATCCAAGGATTTCGTGGGGCGCTAAGTTCCACTGCGACGATGGACGAAATGACGTTTTCAGATCTCGATGGGGTCTGGCTGACGCTGCGAGATGTAGAGCTGAACTGGAGCCGTGCAGCACTCTTACGCGGTCGCGTTCAGGTCGACCACCTGCGCGCAGCAGAGATTGTTCTGCCCCGACCGCCCCTGCCGGCCGACAGTGCGCCTGCGGCAGAGGCAGGCGGATTTTCCCTGCCGGAACTGCCGGTCTCGATCAATGTAGGCGAGGTTTCGGCGGCGCGCGTTTTTCTTGGCGAAGCGCTTTTTGGTCTGGAAACAGAGCTTTCCGTTCAAGGTGCTCTGGAACTTGCCGATGGTGCGGGGCAGGGCCGGATTGCAGCGGACCGAATTGATGGCGCGGCTGGCAGGTTCGTCATCGGTGGCGGCTACGACAACGCCAACCAGACCCTAACGCTGGAACTTGATATTGAGGAAGACCCCGGCGGCATCGTCGCCACCCTGGCCAAGCTGCCAGGATCGCCTGCTGTTGCGATTGACCTTCAGGGCGACGGCCCGTTGACCGATTTCGGCGCAACGCTTGCGCTGGCCACGGATGGCGAGGATCGGTTGCAAGGTGCGTTTAGTCTGCAAGGCGGCGAAGGTGCACCGTCGGAGTTCCGCGCCAATGTGTCGGGTGATGTGACACCCCTGTTCGTACCAGAGTTCCAAGAATTCTTTGGCCCCGACGTCTCGCTTGTCGTTGCGGGCATGCGCTCTCTGGAGGGCGAACTGTCCTTTGACGAGCTGGACCTTGCAGCCCAGCAGCTTGCGCTTTCAGGCCAAGTGGTGATTGGTGCCGATGGGCTGCCGCGGCTTCTGGATTTGACCGGTCAGGTGGCCGCCGAAGATGGTCGCCCCGTTCTTTTGCCCGGAACCGGCGACGCGACCCAGATTGATCGCGCCGATCTGAGAATCGCCTTCGATGCCAGTGCGGGCGAAAGCTGGTCGGCTGACATTCAGGTCGCGGGGCTAGAGCAGGGCGCTATTTCCGTCGGGACGATCGGGCTTACGGGAGGCGGGACAATTGTCACTGAAGAAACGCCCGCAGTAACTGCCGATCTGGCGCTTGCAGCCGAAGCGCTCGATCTGGGCGACGACGCGGTTCAGGCCGCAGTCGGCGACACTTTTGCAGCGGACCTTTCGCTGAATTGGGAACAGGGCGGCTCGCTTAATCTGCCCGCACTTCAGGTTGCCGGCGCCACCTTTGGTCTGGATGGCAACGCGACCGCGCGCTTCAGCGGCAACGGTGTCGACGTCATCGTTGACGTCGATGCAGATACGGCAGACCTTTCGCCGTTCTCGGCGCTTGCGGGCCAAACCCTGACCGGCGCGCTTTCGGCGTCGCTCGAAGGTGAATTTGCGCCGGTCGCGGGGCTGATCGATGTGGCACTGACCGGACAGGGCGAAGGCCTGTCTGTCGGCATCCCGCAGGTCGATCCGCTGATCGAAGGCGTCACCGATCTGGACCTTGCGCTGCGCCGCGACACAACCGGCACATACCTGGACCGGCTGATAACACGGACCGATGCCGCCGAGATCACCGGATCGGGGCGGCTTGAAACCGGAGGAGGAGAGGCCAGCATCGCGGCCGAGATCCGGGACGCCGCCGTAATTTTGCCCGGAGTTGCGGGCCCCGTGACGCTTTCGGCCGAAACCACCGGCGCCGGCAGGATCTGGGACCTTGACCTCACGCTCGCGGGCGAGGGGGTGTCGACAGATGCCGAATTGGTGATCGACCAAAGTCGTGCGGTTGCGTATCTGTCCGGGTCGCTTGATCTGGAGGTGGCTGATATCGCACCCTTCGGCGCCCTTGCGGGGCGCGATCTGGAGGGATCGGTCAATCTGACGGCCCGCGGTGGGGGCGCGCAAGATCTGTCAGCGCTTGACATCACGCTTAATGGCCAGGCGGTTGACCTGAGGACCGGGATCGAACAGGCGGATGCACTGCTTGGCGGCACGGCGACGTTGGAGCTTGCCGCCGCCGGAATAGAGCGGGAAATCACGCTTCGGAACTTTGCAATCGATGCGCCTGATGTTGCGCTTTCAGGTGAGGGTACAGTCGCGCTTGACGGGCGCGCTGACTTGGACGTTTCCGGCCGTCTTCCAAGACCTGAACTGGTTGCCTCGGGTTTGCCGGGGCCTCTTACACTCACGGCGCAGACCCGCGGCGGACCCGATGCGTGGGACGTGGTTGCCCGTGTCGAGAGTCCTGACGCAAATGCCGATGTCGATGCAGCTGTCGACATTTCGGGAATCGCGCCCCGCGTCGAGGGAACCGCCAGCATTGCTGTCGCAGATCTTTCGCCGTTTTCTGATCTTGCGGGCCGGACTCTTGGCGGTTCCGTCGATTTCCGCACCGAAGGCGTCGCTGTTGCCGATCTATCCGAAATCGACGTTGCACTGAGGGGTGCATTGGATGACATCGTGACCGGAATCGCACAGGCAGATGCCGCCCTAGCAGGACGGACCGACATCGATGTTGCAATCGCGCGTGCGGGCGAAAGCATTGCCGCCGAAAGCCTGTCAATTGAGAATGCCGCACTGCGCCTGTCTGGCGGCGGTCGCCTGTCACTCGAACAAGAGGGTGCAGCTGACATTGATCTGGTCCTTCTGAAGCCCGAGATCTTCGTTCCGGGCTTGACCGAGCCCATTACACTGTCGGCCAAGGCCGAAGGTGGTCCCGAGGTTTGGGATATCAAAGCCGACCTCGGCGGCGAGCTTGTTACCGGCCGGGCGGACGTGACGGCCGATATCTCGGGTGCGGTCCCGGTCGTGAGCGGTGACATTGCGTTTGCCAGCGATGACCTGTCGCTTCTGTCCGACCTTGCTGGCCGTCCTTTGGGCGGCGCGGTCGATCTAGACGCAAGCGGCAGGCTGACCGCGGATCTGTCGGAACTGGACCTTAAGGTTGACGGAAGTCTTGATGACATCGAAACCAGCGTAGCGCAGGCCGACGCCCTTCTTGCCGGCACAACGACAATCGACGTCGCCCTGCAACGCGACGCGTCCGGCCTATCGGCCCCCGGGCTTTCGATCGGAAACCAGGCGATCAGCCTGACGGGCAGCGGGACGCTGTCGCGCACGCAGGAAGGTTCAGCCGAGGCGCGCTTAGTGCTTCTCGACCCAAGTGCCGTCCTCGCGGGCATTTCCGAACCCGTCACGCTCACGGCACGGGCCAACGGTGGGCCCGACCTGTGGGACATTCGCGCCGACATTGGCGGAGGGTTCCTGACCGGATCGGTCGACCTGGACGCTACTGTATCGGGTGAGGTTCCTGCCGTCGCAGGCGACGTCCGGTTGTCGGCCGACGATATCTCGCCCTTCTCGATCCTCGCAAACCGGACCATCGGGGGTGCGTTCAGCGTTGCGCTTACCGGCAATATGGCGGCTGATCTTGCAACGTTTGAGGCTGCGATCACAGGCACCGGACGCGATCTTAGGCTGGGTCAGGCCGAAATTGACCAGCTCCTTTCAGGTGAACTCGCGCTTAACCTCAATGCCGAGCGCGCAAATAACATCCTTCGGGTCGAGCGCATATCCATAGAAGCGCCGCAGATTTCGGTCGATGGGTCAGGCAGTGTGGGCGACGCCGAAAACAACGCTGACCTTGATGTCCGGCTCGCAAACCTGGGCGCTTTCGTTCCAAGTCTTCCAGGAGATTTGACCGCGACCCTTGCGGCACGCCAAACCGGTGGGGCCGATTGGTCTGTCGATCTGGTCGCTGCTGGCCCGGGTGGATTGCAAGCGAGTGTCGATGGGAGCGCGGCTGCAGATTTTTCGACACTCGATCTTCAGGCCACGGGGCAAGCACCATTGGGCGCGGCCGAGCCGTTTATCGCCCCGCGCGCGATAGAAGGAACGGCGCAGTTCGATATCGCAGTCAACGGACCGCCCTCGCTTGAAGCGGTCGCAGGGCAGATCACCGCTTCGGGCGCACGGCTCGTCGATCCGGTGATCGGGATCGGCGTCGAAGGATTGAACGCGTTGGTAAACCTGAATGGCGGTGCGGCCGGGATCGACGTTTCCGGCAACCTTTCAGACGGTGGACAAGTCACTGTCGCTGGATCGCTTGGGCTGACGGGCGACCTTAACAGCGATTTGACCGTGCGCCTTGTCGAGGCTGGCTTTATCGATCCGGGGGTTCTGGAAACAAGCCTGGATGGGGAAATCCGACTGGCCGGTCCTTTGGCCGGCGGCGCCTCGATCGCCGGTGGTATTATCTTGAACCCGACCGAAGTCTTGATCTCGCCTAGTGCGTTTTCGGGTGCCGGGGCTTTGCCCGATCTTGTGCATTTGGGTGAACCGGCCGACGTTCGGCTGACCCGCCAGCGCGCCGGCCTGATCAGGACCGAAGGCGCCGAGCGTGGCGGCGGCGCGGTATACGCACTCGATATCTCGGTCGATGCACCGAACCAGATCTTTATCCGAGGGATGGGTCTGGACGCCGAGCTTGGCGGCGGCATTCGCATTGAGGGCACAACCGAAGCACCGGTGCCAACGGGTGAGTTCGAACTTGTTCGCGGACGGATTGATGTGCTTGGTCGGCGCCTGACAATGGACGAAGGCTCTGCGAGCCTGGAGGGGGATTTCGACCCCACTATCCGACTTGTAGCTTCATCCGACGTTGACGACACCGAAATTTTGGTCACAGTGTCCGGCCCCGCCTCGTCACCTGATATCGAGTTCACATCCAATCCAGAGCTGCCCCAGGATGAGGTTATCGCCAGGCTGCTTTTTGGCCAAGGGATCGAGAATTTGTCACCCTTGCAGGCGGCGCGCCTGGCCAGCGCGGCCGCGAACCTTGCCGGCGGCGGCGGCGGGTTGTTCGGGTCCGTGCGGCGCGGGCTGGGGCTTGATGACCTGGACCTCGGACCTGGCGGGGCGGGTGGAGGCGTTGGCGCACGCGCAGGCGCCTATGTGGCCGAGAACGTCTATACTGATGTGGAAATCAACGACGAAGGCGAGACAGAGATCACGATCAACCTCGATCTTTCGCCGTCCCTCACGGTTCGGGCAGGCGTTGGCTCAGAGGGTGAAAGCAGCCTGGGTGTGTTCTTCGAACGCGATTATTAAATCTTCATACTTCCGCACGTTGAGATTCGGACGGGCCGTTGTTACATTTTGATCAAGCCCAGCGCCGGGGCCGGTCGGCGCGTAGCGAAGGAGGACAATGGTCTGTCCCAGCTTCACGATGCAGCCCGTGATCAGGCTGCCGCGGACGTGCGCATGAGTGCTCCGAAAACCGCATCGGGCAAAACGCTCGACCTTATTCTTGCATCCCTTGACGACGACAAGGCCGAGGACATCGTGATCATCGACCTCAAAGGTAAGTCTGAAATGGCTGATCATATGGTCATCGCGTCGGGTCGCTCGTCGCGGCAGGTTGGCGCGATCTCGGACCATCTGACAGACCGCCTAAAGCGGGAACGGGGAATCCTGTCGAAGGTCGAAGGCAAAGATGCCGGCGATTGGGTGCTGATCGACACTGGTGACGTGGTCGTCCACGTCTTCCGACCCGAGGTGCGCGAATTCTACCAACTTGAAAAGATGTGGCTGACGCCAGCACAGCAAGCCACAGCCAAGCCATAGTCTGCCTCGTCTGATGCGGCTGCGTATCTGCGCCGTGGGACGAATGCGGCGCGGTCCCGAGCTGGACTTAATCGATGACTATGTGACCCGGTTCGATCGCACCGGGCGCACCGTTGGCCTCGGTCCATTGATCATCGCCGAAGTGGAGGACCGGAAGGGCGGCGGCATGGCGTCTGAAGCTGCTTTATTGGACCGCGTTGTGCCCGATGGCGCCAAGCTATGCGTTTTGGACGAGCGTGGGGCACTACAGGATTCCCGCGCCTTCGCATCCAGACTGGCAAATTGGCGCGATCAGGGCTGTTCCGATGCAGCTTTTGTCATTGGGGGTGCCGATGGAACTGACCCGGTCCTAAGGGACCGGGCCGATTTCGTTGTTTCGTTTGGGCGCATGGTGTGGCCGCATATGTTGGTCCGGGTCATGCTGACCGAGCAGCTTTACCGTGCGGCGAGCATCCTTGTCGGTGCGCCCTATCACCGGGACTAGGTGATCAGGCGTCGTCTTCGGACCCTGCGATCAGCTTCCAGCACACTGCGCCAACCGCGCCGCCGATCAAGGGTGCGACCCAAAACAGCCAGAGCTGCGCCAATGCGGGCCCGTCGGCAAAGATCGCAACGCCGGTTGAGCGTGCAGGATTAACCGACGTGTTGGTCACCGGGATCGACACAAGGTGGATCAGCGTAAGGCCCAGCCCGATCGCAATGGGCGCAAAGCCTGGAGGCGCGCCCCTGGAGGTTGCCCCCAGTATGATGATCAGGAAGAACGCTGTCATCACAATCTCGGTAATGAGGCCCGAAACCATCGAGTATCCCTGCGGGGATGCCTCGCCATAGCCGTTTGTCGCGAAGCTGCCCACACCCGCAAATTCAGGGGCGCCAGAAACGATCAGAAACAGCACGAGAGCCGCCAATAGACCGCCAACAACCTGCGCCGCCCAGTAGGGCAGCAGAAGCTTTCCGTCGAACCGTCCCGCAACCATCAATCCCAGCGATACTGCCGGATTGAAGTGTCCGCCCGAGATGTGGCCGACAGCGTATGCCATCGTCAGGACCGTCAGGCCAAATGCAAGGCTGACGCCCGCCCAGCCGATACCCACATCCGCAACACCGGCAGCCAGAACTGCACTACCGCAACCCGCAAAGACCAGCCAGAAAGTCCCGAAGACTTCGGCCAAAAGCTTGTTTGTCATAGTATTTCCCCTTCCGTCGACGACGAGCATGCCCGTCGCTGTTGCAGAGCCTAGCAGGAAACAGGCCACTTGGAACGGCTTCTGTCTGCCTCTTGTGTGATCGTTGCGTCGCGGTTCCATTGACTTCGTTGCAGATGCAACGATATAGTCTTTCGGCCAATAGCCAGGGTATCGGGAGGTATTCTATGAATCGCCAAACGCCGCCGCGCCAAATGGTGCAGGCGCACTCGGTCGCCGGTCCGCACGAAGGCTACATGCCCGGCTTCGGCAATGATTTCGAAACCGAGGCGCTTCCGGGCGCTCTGCCGCAAGGCATGAACTCGCCGCAGAAGTGCAATTATGGGCTCTATGGCGAGCAGCTTTCGGGCACCGCGTTTACCGCGCCCTCGCATCAGAACGAACGAACGTGGTGCTATCGCATTCGGCCCTCTGTTCGCCACACGCACCGGTTCGAAAAGATCGAGATCTCCTACTGGGCGACAGCACCGAATGTCGACCCTGACGTGATCTCGCTTGGGCAGTATCGCTGGAACCCGGTTCCTCATTCGGATGCCGCTCTGACCTGGCTGACTGGGATGCGCACGATGACCACTGCGGGCGATGTGAATACTCAAGTCGGCATGGCGTCGCATATCTACCTTGTCACTGAATCGATGATCGACGACTACTTTTATTCGGCTGACTCCGAACTTCTGGTCGTGCCACAAGAAGGCCGCCTGCGGTTTGCCACCGAGCTTGGAATCATTGATCTGGCCCCTCAAGAGATCGCGATCCTGCCGCGTGGACTCTTGTACCGTGTCGAGGTTCTCGATGGGCCTGCGCGCGGATTTGTGTGCGAAAACTACGGTCAGAAATTCGAGTTGCCGGGTCGCGGCCCTATAGGCGCGAATTGCATGGCGAACCGGCGCGATTTCAAAACACCGGTCGCTGCGTTCGAAGACCGTGACGTTCCCTCATCGGTAACCGTGAAATGGTGCGGTCAATTCCACAGGACGGAGATTGGGCATTCGCCGCTTGATGTCGTTGCGTGGCATGGAAACTACGCGCCCATCAAATATGATCTTAAGACTTACTGCCCGGTTGGCGCGGTCCTTTTCGATCATCCTGACCCGTCGATCTTCACGGTCTTGACGGCGCCGTCGGGGACACCCGGCACCGCGAACATCGACTTCGTCCTGTTCAGAGAACGCTGGATGGTGGCCGAAGACACCTTTCGTCCACCCTGGTACCACAAGAACGTCATGTCCGAGTTGATGGGTAACATCTATGGCCAGTACGACGCCAAGCCGCAGGGCTTCGTTCCCGGGGGCATGAGCCTGCACAATATGATGCTGCCACACGGTCCCGACCGCGATGCGTTCGAGGGCGCCTCGAACGCAGAACTCGCGCCACACAAACTCGATAATACGATGTCGTTTATGTTTGAGACGCGGTTTCCGCAGCATTTGACCTCGTTTGCCGCGACGGAGGCCCCGCTGCAAGACGACTATATCGACTGCTGGACCTCGCTAGAGAAAAAGTTCGACGGCACTCCTGGAAAGAAAGACTGATCCATGTCCGAAGCGACCGGCGAGCTTTTGTTCTGGGTTGCGGTGTTTGTCGTATTCTTCTTTGGCTTCCGTTGGCTTCAGAAGCGAAAAAACAAGGACGACGAATGACCAAGTCTTTCGCTAGCCAGGGCGACCTGGCCGAAAAGGAAATCAGTTTTACCCAGATCGGTGAAGGGCTTTACGCGTTCACCGCCGACGGGGATCCGAACTCTGGCGTTATTATTGGTGACGACTGCGTAATGGTGGTCGAAGCGCAGGCTACGCCGCGACTTGCACGGAAGGTAATCGACCGCATCCGTTCAGTCACGGACAAACCAATCACGCATCTTGCTCTGACGCATTACCATGCCGTTCGGGTGCTTGGGGCATCGGCTTATGGCGCTCCGCAAGTTCTTATGAGTGAGAAGGCCCGCGCGATGGTGGTCGAAAGAGGTCAAGAGGATTGGGACAGCGAGTTCGCCCGATTTCCGCGCCTGTTTGAGGGGCACGAAGACATCCCCGGTCTCACCTGGCCCACCACAACGTTTGAAGGGCGAATGAGTGTCTATCTCGGCCGAAGGCGTGTCGATCTGATGCAACTTGGCCGGGCGCATACAGCGGGTGACATGGTCGTTTACGTCCCGGACCAAAACGTGATGTTCACCGGCGATATCGTTGAATATCGCTCTGCCTGCTATTGCGGGGACGGTCATTTTCACGACTGGCCCGGGACGCTGGATGCCATCGGGCGCTGGAACCTTGATGCAATCGCGCCGGGCCGGGGCGATGCGCTTCTGGGTCGCGACATGGTTGCAGCCGCCCTTGCGGCTACCGCTGACTTCGTGACCTCGACCTATCGTCCCGTGGCCAAAGTCGCGCTGGGCGGGGGATCTTTGAAAGACGCTATGGCCGCTTGCCGTGAAGTCTGTGATCCGAAGTTTTCAGATTATGCGATCTACGAACACTGTCTGCCATTCAATGTTGCGCGCGCTTATGACGAGGCGCTCGATATCGATACGCCACGAATTTGGACAGCAGAGCGGGACGCGGCACTATGGGACGCGCTGCAGGCATGACACCGGCAGCCGCGCCATTTCACCGGATGGCGCAAAACAACGCTTGGGCCAATGAAACACTTTATGCGGCACTTGCCCATGTCGGCCAACAGGCTTTTGTCGCGGCGCGGCCGGGTTACTTCGGATCGCTTTCGCGCACGATGAACCATATCCTTGAGGTCGATTTGTACTATTTGGATGCCATCGAAGCTGGGGGCCGGGGCCGATCCGTCTATGATCGCAAGGACATCGTCGAGCCGACACAGCTTGGCGCCTTGCAATCCGATGCCGATGCGCGATTGACAAGGGTTTGCGCCGAATTGAACACTGATCGCCTGTCCGAGGTGCGACAAACAATCCGCGCGGACACAGCAGCGGTGGAGCGGGTCGACGCCCTTCTTCTTCACCTTTTCCAGCATCAAATCCACCACCGCGGCCAGGCGCATGTGCAATTGCAGCACGCTGGTTTATCTCCGCCTCAGCTTGATGAGTTTCATCTGGAGTTCGAGCGCGCCCCAACCGCAAAAGCTTATTTCCGGTAGACCATGCCTTACGACTACAGACCCTACCCGTTCACACCGCCCCAGGGGCTTCATTCGCCAGAGCCCCGCAAAGACGTTGTCATTGTCGGCGCGGGCCCGATCGGTCTGGCCCTGGCGCTGGAGCTTGCCAATCACGGGACGCGATCCGTCGTTCTTGACGACAACAACGTCGTCTCGGTTGGCAGTCGGGCCATCTGCTGGTCCAAGCGATCCTTGGAAATCCTTGACAGGATTGGGATCGGAGAAGCGTGCCTTCGGAAGGGCGTGACATGGCAGATTGGACGGACCTTTCATCGGGACCAGGAGATCTTCAGTTTCGATTTGCTTCCGGAAGACGGCCACAAGATGCCTGCTTTCGTGAACCTTCAACAATACTACGTCGAAGAGTATCTGGCGGATGCAGCGCTCGCCCATCCGTTGATTGATCTTCGGTTCAAGAACCGCGTAGCCGCCATCGATTACTATCCCGATCATGTGTTCCTGGATATCGAGACGCCCGGGGGCGAATACGCGCTGGAGGCGGATTGGCTAGTCGCCTGCGACGGCGCAAGATCCCCAATTCGGAACATGATGGGGTTGGAGTTTGACGGAGAGCTCTTTGAGGAACGGTTCCTGATCGCGGATATCGAGATGCAGGCCGATTTTCCGTCCGAGCGGCGGTTCTGGTTCGAGCCGACCTTCCATCACGGCCAATCCGCGCTTTTGCACAAGCAACCCGACGATATCTACCGTATTGACCTTCAGCTTGGCTGGGATTCCGACCCCGAGCTCGAGAAACAGCCCGACCGGGTCACCAAACGGATAGAGAAGGTTGTCGGACACACCGACTTCAGGCTCGATTGGGTAAGTGTTTATACATTTCACTGTCGGCGGCTTGAACGATTTGTGCACGGACGCGTCGTCTTCGCCGGTGACAGTGCGCATGTAGTTTCGCCGTTCGGCGCGCGGGGCGGGAACGGTGGATTGCAGGATGTGGATGCGCTGGGCTGGCGGCTGGCCGGTGTTGTGCAAGGCCGTGGAACAGAGACTATTCTTGCTGATTACGACCGAGAAAGACAATTTGGTGCAGACGAAAACATCCTGAATTCGACGCGTGCCACCAAGTTCATGACGCCTGAGGAAGGGACGGAGCGCCTGTTCCGCGACCAGATCCTTGCGCT
>JBCDLX010000018.1:0-111367 GCA_038744785.1 Pseudomonadota bacterium | reverse complement strand
GTGTTGTAGAGCCTGCGGCTCGCATAGCGCTTGATCAGAAGAGGCGCACTCTTTTCCGCCACGCCCGGGCTCCTTTTCTTTGCAGTGCAGCATAGCTTACGCCGCGTCCTTTCAAAAAGAAAGAGCGTGCGCACTTGCCCCTACGGCAGTCTTCGGCGTAGGGGGCCGCATGGCATTCAACTTCTCCCAACAATTGGCCGCCGAGGCCCTTGGAACCGCGTTTCTGGTCGCGACGGTAGTGGGGTCGGGGATCATGGCAGAGCGGTTGACCGATGACACAGCACTTGCGCTTCTGGGGAACACATTGCCCACCGGGGCGATCCTTGTCGTGCTGATCACGGTTCTTGGGCCAATCTCCGGGGCGCACTTTAATCCAGCAGTGACGCTGGCTTTTGCGGTTCGGCGCGAAATCGGGCCCGGTGTCGCGCTGGCTTACGTTGCGGCGCAGATCGGAGGCGCCGTTATTGGTACGATAGCGGCACATCTGATGTTCGAATTGCCGGTTCTTGAAGCTTCCACGATGGCGCGAACAGGCAGCGGGCAATGGCTGGCCGAGATCGTCGCCACCTTTGGTCTGGTAGGCACCATACTGGCGGGCATCAGGTTTCGCGCAGACGCGGTACCGTGGCTTGTGGGGCTTTACATCACGGCGGCGTACTGGTTCACCGCATCGACGTCTTTCGCGAACCCTGCCGTCGCCATTGCGCGCAGCTTCACCGACACGTTCTCTGGTATTCGGCCCATCGACGTCCCGGGCTTCATCGCAGCCCAGCTTGTGGGCAGTCTGATCGCAGCCTTGGTTTTTGGCTGGCTGTTGCACGCCCGGAAGCAGTAAAACAAAAGGCCCGCCCGACAAAAAGCGTGAGGCGGGCCAATCATACGCTGCCGATTACTCGGCCGCGGGCAAATCCGCCTGCGACAGGGTGGACTCGGTGGACACTTCGTCCGTCCTGGCCGCATCGCCCTCTGGCAGTCCAAGGACGCCTGCAACCCCATCTTCGAGGCTGATGCCAACCTCTTCGCCAAGTTTGCGAAGTGCGGGAAGTTGCACGGCCATCGCACCAATCGCGTTCACTGCCTGCGTGACCGGCGATCCACTTCCGGCCGCCTCGACCGGCGCGGCGACGCCACCGCTCCCGGACAATCCGGAAACCTGATGGATCTTGATCGAGTCGATCTTCTCTGCAGGCTTTACCATCTGCGCGACTATTTCCGGCAGAGCCTGGAGGCGCGCCAGTTGCACCTTCATATCCACAATCTCGGCGGAAAGCGCATTGTCGGCATCGACGAGCGCCCGTGCACCTTCAGCCTCGGCAAGCTTGTCGGCTTTCTTGGCTTCTGCCCGGATCTTGACAGCATCCGCATCCGCGGTGGCTTCTTCAAGTAGGGCGGCTGCCCGGTCGGCTGCAGCTTCCTTCTCGGCCTGAGCCGCAAGTCTAATCTGTGTGGCAGACGTCTCCGCCTCACGCTCGGCTTCAATGAGGGCGATGCGCTTGACCCGGTCAGCCTCGGCGAGCTGGCGTGCGGTTGAGATTGCTTCCTCAGCCTTTGCCGCTTCGGCACGGGCAGCGTCCGCGCTGGCGCGCGCACGGCTCTCCTCTTCGGACTTCGTTGCTATCACGATCTGACGCTCTTGATCGGCCACTTCGATCTGACGCTCTTTGGCAATCTCGGCTGCTCGGATCGATTCTTCGCGGGCGATCTCGGCGGAACGCACTTCACGCTCCCGATTTATTCGTGCCTCTTCGGCCTCGCGCATCGAATCTTCGCGGCGACGCGCGATTTCAGCCTCTTGGGCGGCACGAAGCGTTTCGACCTCCTGTGCCTGTGCCAATTTGGCCTGCTCTTCCTCGCGATCGATTTCTAGCTTGCGCTTTGCAGCCTCCATAGCCGCCTGGCGGACGGCGGTGTCAGCATCGGCATCGATCTGGGCGCGCTTTTTCTTGGAATCCGCGATGACTTCTGCCAGTTGCCGCATCCCCACGGCGTTGAACGCATTGTTTTCGTCAAGGCTGTCGAACGGTGTCTGATCCAACGCGGTCAGAGAGACGGACTCAAGCTCAAGCCCGTTCTTCAAAAGGTCCTCGGACACTGTGTTTTGCACTTCCTGGACGAATTCGGCACGGTTCTCGTGCAGTTCGTCCATGCTCATCTTGGCGGCAACTGCACGCAGGCCGTCGATCAGTTTGCCTTCAATCAGTTCGCGCAACTGGTCGACGAAGAACGTCCGATCCCCAAGCGTCTGCGCAGCCCTAGCAATGCCATCCTCGGTTGCATTGACCGACACATAGAATTCCACCCCGACATCAACCCGCATGCGATCGCGCGTAATCAGCGACGCGTCGCCAGTCCGGCTGACCTCCAGCCGCAACGTCTTCATGTTCACCGGACTGATTTCATGAATAAGCGGAATCACGACGGTTCCGCCGTCCATGATAACCTGTCGCCCACCAGCGCCTGTCTTTACCAGACTCACCTCGCGCGTTGCACGGCGATAAAGGCGCGCCATAACAAGCCCTACAAACAGGAGGAAGGCCATGACGATGCCTACAGGAATGGCGATTGCGGTCAGTGTCTCTATCATTTTGGCTCCTTTCTGAGGACTTTTGGACTAAGCGATACGAACGGCCTTAAGGACGCCGTCTCGGGTGCGGAGGATCATCACTTCCGTGCCTTGTGGCAGTTCCTCTTTCGCGTCGAGCGGTACAACCATGGCGTAGTGCCAGTTGCCGTGGCCGTCCCGGAACCGTGCTTGTGCCGGAGCGTCCCGACGGGCTGTGCCGACCGTAATCACGCCTTTGCGGCGCGAGTATGACCGGGTGGAAATCGCGGTCGTCTTTGTCTTGGGGAAGAGGCGTCCAATGCCGCGGGCCACATGCGAACCCAAGAACACAGCCGGCGGCAATGATATGGCCGACGCAACAAGCGCCGAAAGGGGTGCGCCAAAGACCGAGTTCATGAACAGCTGTATGAAATAGCCAGACAACCCAAAGGCCGTCAGCATGCCTGTCACCCAGATTGTGAACGGCACCTTGCCAAGGCCCAACCATGACAGCAGGCCACCTCCAGCGACCACGCCGGGCGCCTCTGTTTCCATGTCAAGGTCGAGGCCCTGATCGGCGTCAAACCCGTCAATCGGATCGATCTCTGCTTCAAGCTCCGGCGAAAGTCCGAACTCTCCGCCCAGATCGGGTTCGGCGCTCAGATCGGTGTCAAAGTCACCATCGGTGTCCGTCCCGCCGAGCAGACTGAACCCGATCTGGTTTATGGCAACTTCCAGAAGAAGCAGACCGATGACGATCCCAACGGCGATCTCGAACGGCAGTAGCCCGGGATGTAAGAGCAGTTCGAGTATCGTCATTACCTTCCCTCACTTGCCTTAAATGTGCAGCATGTTAGTCTAACGTGACGCTAACGGCCACAACGGACGCATATTGCATATATAGTGCATGATATTGCACATTTGAAGGGGCTTTTGTGGAAGAATGATCCGTCGACAGCAGATTGCAGCCGCGCGAGCCTTGCTTTCTTGGCCCAGAGAGACCTTGGCAAATGCGTCGGGCGTGTCTCTCCGTACGGTTGCAAGGTTCGAAAGCGGCGAAGGTGACATCACCGCGTCGAAACTTGACCGGTTGGAAGAAGCGCTAGTCCGCGAGGGCATCACCTTCATTGACGGTGGTGTTCGTCTCGATGCTCTTCGCCGCTTTCACGATCTTGGATAGAAAAAGGACGGATCCCTAAGGACCCGCCCCAGTCTTGATTGCCGGCAGGGAGGTCGCCAGCGATCGGAACTTACTTCGCGGCTGCGGTCGCTTTATTTGCAGCAGCGGTGACGTCCCCGGTCGCCGTTTTTACGGCAGCGGTGGCGTCTTCGGACATGTCTTTGCCCGCAGCAAGCATCAGTTCAACAGTTTCCATCTGAACTTTCTTCGCAACTTCTGCAAAGGCGGCCATGGATTCTGCAGCAGCTTCGGCCTGCGCAGATGCGAAATCCGTCACGGCCTTGCCGTAATCGGCCGGCTCTTCCTTGACCTTGGCAACACCGCCCAGCTTGGCGATCGTTTCCTTGGTGAACTTCGTCGAGATCTCGGTCGATTTGTCGGCAGCTTCCAAAGCCACTTTCGACATCTTCTCGGCCAGCGCGGCCTGCGTTTTATACGCGTCCTGCATAGCAGTCATATCAACGGGGAAGTTGCCCAGCATGTCCTGGAACATCTTGGTGTAGTCTTGTGCCTTGGCCATGTCTCTCTCCATCGGTTCCTTGGCGGCTGATCCGTGCGGGACAGCCCCGCTTTCTGCAGCTGCACGGAATATGCCTTCTGCAGTGCGGCATTTCAAGGGCATTCTTGCTGCACTGCAGCAAAAATATTTTTCCCTCACGAAATCAGTGGTTTGGGTGTTCCGTCACGTAGGTTCCCGGGGCAGGAGCTAAAACCGGATGGTTTGCATCGCCTGGTTCTCGTGCGGGAACCTGTACGCCGGACTTTTTCTTCAACCAGGCTTCCCAGCGCGGCCACCATGAGCCTTCATTGAACGCGGCCACGCTTCGCCAGTCCTCGACGGACAGGCTAAGATCCTCGTTCGTGTAGTGGCCGTACTTCTTCTTCGAAGGCGGATTGACGATCCCTGCGATATGCCCGGATTGCGAAAGAATGAAGGTCTTGGACCGGCTCCCCATCTGCGCCACGCCATTGTAGGACGCGGGCCAAGCCGCAATGTGGTCGGTTTCGCATGCGACCGCGCATAAAGGGACCTTGACGTCCTTAAGGCTTAGGGTTTCGTCGAAAAACGTGACCTCGCCTTTTGCAAACTTGTCATCCTGACAAAGCTGGCGAAGGTACTGCACCGCCATTTTGGCAGGCAGGTTCGTAGAATCCCCGTTCCAGAACAGCAGATCAAAGGCAGGTGGCTTTTCCCCCAGCATGTAGCTTCGGATTGCGGGGCCGTAGATCAGATCGTTTGACCGCAGGAAACTGAACGTGCGGGACATAAAGAAGGAATCCAAGATGCCCTTGGCGTTGACCTCCTCTTCGATCCCGTCAACGAAATCGTCGTTGAGGAATACGCCCACCTCGCCCTGATCGGAAAAATCCGTAAGTGTTGTAAAAAAGGTGGCGGATCTGATCGACCGATCGCCCCGCTTTTCCATCAGGGCCAGCGTCAGGGCCAGCGTGGTCCCCGCGATACAATATCCAATAACGTTGACCTTCGGCACATCGCAGATCTTCTTCACCTCTTCGACAGCGGCCAGGTACCCTTCTTCGATATACTGCTCCATCCCGACATCCCGATAGGTTGGGTCCGGGTTCTTCCAGCTCACAACAAAAAGCGTATAGCCCTGCTCCACAATCCAGCGGATCAGGCTGTTTTGCGGTTTCAGATCAAGAATGTAGAACTTATTGATCCAGGGCGGAAAGATGATCAGCGGGATCTTGTGCGCTTTTTCGGTCGTCGGCTTGTATTGGATCAACTCCATCATCCGGTTGCGGTAGACCACCGATCCTTCCGAAGTCGCAATGTTGTCGCCGACGCTGAAGGCCTCTTTATCCGCAAGCGTAACAAGCAGGTCGCCGTCGTTCGCCTCAATATCGTGCACCAGATTTTCAAGCCCTTTTACCAGGCTCTCGCCCTCGGTCTCGACGGCGCGCGCTAGCGCCTCGGGATTGGTGCCAAGAAAGTTCGACGGGCTGAACATGTCCATGATCTGACGAGTAAAATACTCAACGCGCTGGCGCTCTTTGTCGTCAAGACCTTCCAGATCCTGCACAGCATCTTCAATGGCTTCAGAGTTCAACAAATACTGTTGCTTTATGAAGTTGAAGTAGGGGTGTGTTTGCCAAAGCGGGTTGGAAAACCTCCGGTCCGTCGGTGTCTCGTCCTCCGGGGCTTCAAGCTTACCCTGGGCAAGCATCTGCTGCGCCTCGACGTAGTGTTTCAGCGATTTGCCCCAATAGCTGATCTGGTGCTCCAGAATTTTCGACGGATTTGCCATCATCTCGGCCATGTAAGCGGCGGCGGCCTGCACAAAGAGGTCCTGGCTCGGCCCTTGGAGCGACGTTGGCACGCTTTTCTTTCTGGAAACCGCTGAAACCAGCCGGGTCGAAAGCTCTTCGACCTTTGCCAGATTTTCGTTTAGGCGATCAAGTTCCAGGCTAGTTTCCCGGGTCTCAGTCCTGCCTTCTTCATCAGGAGTTGTCATGTCCATCTTTCCGGACTACTTTGCAGGTGCAGCATTTTGGTTTGTATACCCCAGTGTACAGCCGCATTGGCGAGGCCCAGGCGTTGTCTTTGGCGTCGCGCGCACCCAAAGAAAGGCACTGCCATGCGGTACATGATGACTTACGATCTATACGAGTCGATCAGAAACACCAACCAATGGTTGGGGGCAACGGCCCTTGCAATGGCATCCTATCCCGCAACAGGACTTGTCGCGAACCCAATGTTCCAACTGATGCGGGCCTGGGGCGAAGTGACCGAACGCACATTCGCGCGGATGGTCGCAAAACCCGACTGGAACATCGCGTCCGTTGTGGGCGCAGATGGGCGCGACCACGTGGTGAACGTCCAAGCGGATGTGACGCGCCCGTTTGGCGACCTCGTTCGTTTCGACGTTGCGGGCCGCCCGGCAATGTCGCGACGTATTCTATTGGTCGCGCCAATGTCCGGACACTACGCAACGCTTCTTCGATCGACCGTGCAAAGCCTTCTGCCAGAAGCGGACATATGGATCACCGACTGGCATAATGCTCGCGATATTCCGGTCAGCGAGGGCAAGTTCGATATCGAGGATTACACCCTCTATCTGATGGAGTTCATTCGACATCTTGGACCGGACACGCATGTGATTGCGGTCTGCCAGCCTGCCCCGCTGGCCCTTGCCGCCACTGCCTATCTTGCCGAACTGGAACCTGACGCACAGCCGCGCACGCTAACACTGATCGGCGGGCCGATCGATCCCGACGCCGCGCCGACCGATGTTACCGATTTTGGTCGTCGCATTACGATGGGTCAACTTGAACACCTTGCCCTGCAACGCGTGGGCTTCAAGTACCCTGGTGTCGGCAGAATGGTGTACCCCGGCCTTGCCCAGTTGACTTCGTTTATGTCGATGAACGCGGAACGTCATGGCAAGGCGTTCTCGGATCAAATCCTTCGCGTTGCGAAAGGAGAGTCGTCGGACCACGACAAGCACAATCGGTTCTATGACGAATACCTTGCCGTTATGGACATGACAGCCGAGTTCTATCTTTCGACGGTAGAGCGCGTGTTCAAGGAACGAGAGATTGCCCGAAACGCGTTTGTCGTAAACGGCCATACGGTCGATATCGGCAAAATCACATCTGTCGCGGTGAAGACCGTGGAAGGTGAGCAAGATGATATCTCGGCACCCGGTCAGTGCCTTGCCGCACTCGATCTGTTAACCGGCCTTCCGAACGAAAAGAAAGCAGCCCACCTGGAACCTGGTGCCGGGCATTATGGTATCTTCGCGGGCAAAAGCTGGCGCAACAACATCCGGCCCCTGGTCCTTGACTTCATCGACGCGAATTCGGGCACACCGGAACGGCGAATCAAGGCCGTGACATAAGAAACTTCCTCCGTTTGTTGGGCTGGACAACGCCGCCACGGCGGGCAAGCTTGCTCTCCAGAGCGCAAGTGTAGGGCCCGTGGAAATGACTGATCAGGCCTCTCCCAAATTCCAGCGGCTTTGGCCGACGCTGTTCATGTCGGTCAAGCTTCCAGGCGCCAGCACAGCGAACCCTGTCCTTGCAGAACTGCTCCTTAACCTCGACGCAACCGCCGACGATTTGACCGGAGACTATCTGGGTCAGGATCTGTTTCAGCATCCAAACCCAGCGATTGGCTGGCTGCAGCAGTGCTGTCATCGGGCCGTAGTGGATTACGCGTCAGAGGCCGGTCTTGACTATCAGCCGGAAGTCGATCTTCAGGCTTGGGTCAACGTCAACCGGCGCGGCGACTATCACAACCTGCACAATCATCCGCATTCCTGGCTGTCAGGGACCTACTATGTCGTCGTTCCTGATCAATCGGCGGTCACGCAGCACCGGACCGACCTGAACCCTGGGGAAATCAGCTTCTACGACCCCCGCGCGCAGGCGAATATGAACGCGGTGCGCGGTGACGGGCAGTTCGATCCGGAATACAGGCGGCTTCCTGAACCAGGCGACCTGTTCCTCTGGCCCAGCTTTCTACACCACCTTGTGCATCCGAACCTCGTCGATGAACCCCGCATCTCGGTATCGTTCAATGCTGTGTTGCGGCGCAAGATGCTGTGAAGCGCGGGCGTCAGGTCAGAAGAAGCGTATCGGTCAACCATCGCTCCAGCGCCGCTGTTGTGGCGGCGGGCTCTTCAAGCGGCGGCAGGTGCCCAGCATCCTCGATCACTTCCAAAATCGCACCAGGGATCAGGTCGCGCATGAATTCGTGCCGTCGCACCTCGCACAGGGCGTCGTGGCGCCCGCACAAGACCAGGGTCGGCACAGCGATCTTCTTCAACGTTTCGGTCTGATCCGGCCGTCGCTGCAGCGCACGCGACTGGCGCACGAAAACATCGGGGCCAAGCGCTGTCGCCATGTTCATCACTACATCCAGCACCTGGGCTCGCGACGGCCCGGGCGCCAGATACCGTGGCTTCATCTCGTCGCGCATCACGTCATTAAGCTTGCCGGCCCGGGCAGCGACAATCTGAGGTTCTCGGTTCGCTGCTGTTTCAGGGGTCTCTGCTAGCGGGTTGGTGTCCATAAGCGCCAGCCGTGTCACGCGTTCCGGAGCCATCCGCATGATTTCCATCGCTACAATCCCGCCCATCGATAGCCCCGCAAGCGCGAACTCGCGTGGGGCATCGTCAAGCACGGCTTCGGCGATCTCGGTCACGGTACGGCCTCGGGTCATGGTTCCGTGAATAATCGTTCGCGCCGACGAAAACGCCGCCGTCTGTGCCGCAAAAAGCCGTGCATCGCACATCATTCCCGGAAGAAACAAAAGCGGGGCGGGCATTAGACCCGGTCAGAGGCGCGCGCCGCACCTTCGGCAAGCGCCCCAAGTTTCGCATATGCGATATCGGGATCGACCGCGCCGAACCCGGCGAATGTCCCAAACCCACAATCGGACCCCGCGATCACTCGGTCGGCACCGACTATGGACGTAAACTTCAGAATGCGTTCCGCCACAAGCTCGGGGTGTTCGACAAAGTTTGTTGTCGTATCGACCACGCCCGGTACAAGAATTTTGTCGTCCGGGATCTCACCCGCACGGTCGCGAAACACCGTCCACTCATGGGCATGCCTTGGGTTCGACGTCTCGAACAAGACATAGGACGCTTGCGCCTTCATGAGTGTCGGGAACACGGTATCCATGTCGATGTCGCAGACATGCGGACCTTCGTAGTTTCCCCAACAGATATGGATGCGCACAGAGCTTGGGTCGATCCCGTCGAGGGCGTGGTTCAACGCCTCTACATGTGACCCGGCAATTCTGACGAACTCGGCATCGGACAAATCGCTGAATAACATGTGCCGTGACAAGGCCAGGTCCGGGCAATCAAGCTGCAGATCAATGCCCGCATCGACAATCGTGCGGTACTCATCCCGCATCGCATCTGCGAGGGCCGCAAGATACGCGTCGCGTGAAGCATAGTAATCGTTCTGTAGAAACAGCGATATCACCCCGGGCGATGCGGCATTCATAAAGCCCCGCTTTGCCCCGTGCGCCTGCATCGCCGCCTTAAGGTTGGCAATGTCCTTTTCCAGTTCGCCCTGGCCCTTGGACCGAACTTCGCCGACGCACATCGGTCGGGCATAAGTGGGCGTACCACCATCGTCTTTCAGCCGCTCAAGAAACGAAGGAAATAGCTTCAGATCCGCGGGCGCATTCCTTGGACTGTCACCTGCAAATCCGGTGTAGCGATCCTTCACATAGGTTGCGTAGCTGATTTTCGAAGTTTCCCCATCCGACACGATATCGACACCGGCATCGACCTGTCGACGCACAGTTTCGGACGTGGCATCCGTCATCGCGGCGTCAAACGCATCCGCGTCGAACGACTGTTCTTTCTCGCGCGCAAAGATGAAATCCACTACCGTCTGGGTGCGCGGCAGGCTTCCCACATGAGTTGTGTTTATTTTGGTCATCCCTGAACCTATTCGACTGACAGTTGAGCCAGCTTATTTCCATCCCAATACCAGATTGCGCTGCAACTTGTCCGGCCAAGTTCGCGGCACATGCCGAGAGACCCGGCAAGTTTCAAGCCCATGTTGCCGTTCGACAATGGGACAAGCTCGGCTGCCTGTGCGTAAAGCGTCCCCTGCCCTTCGCCAAGGACACGCGAGCTTAGAACCATATCCACCGCACACTGAGACGCGCCGCAAAACGGACGGGGTAGGTTTCCCTGACACGTAACTGCGTCCCATTTCACGGCGATGTCTTCGACCCCGTCTCCGTCGACATCACCAACAAGAAACGCATCCGCGTTTGCTGAGTAGCTTCCCCCGCAGCCGCGCCGCACACCTGCCTCGGCACGCGCGCGCACGGCGGAATTTGGCGAAGGGGCCGCAGAAGGTGAAGCGGAATCACTCTGCGATGTTGGGTCAACACCACCTTGTCGGGACCGGACCAGGCCCACGACACCCTGCGCGTCGCTTGGAGGCTGGACACCAAGCGCCGCCCACCGGGCATCGCAAAAGGCAACCGCCTGGTCGAGAGATTGGCGTAGCCCCGTCGCAGCGTAGGTCGCCACCCGACCACCCGCGGCATCAATCGCGATGGCAGACGTTTCGCGCAGTTCACCGATCAAAGCATCGCCAAACCGAAGCATCTGAAGCCAACCCGAGGCGTTCAGTTCGTCATAAACCGCATTCGGAAGGCGAAAGCCCTGTGTACCGCTTGCGACAACCAAATCCCCGCGTTGGGTTGCGTTGCCCGGCAGCCCAAGTTCAGGATGTGCGAGCGTCAGTACAAACGTGTAGTCCGGCGTCATCAGGGGCTCGTCGGTCTGCGGAAGGGGGTTCCCTTCAGGCGAACGCCCACCGCAATGCAGCGCGACCCGGCGATCGGGGGCGGTCACATGCGCTTCGAACCAAGCACCGTTATCGAAACTGCTATAAGTCCAGTTCTGTGCACCCACGGTCGTGGCCATGAACATCGTGGCCGAACACACCAGCGGGCCAGCCAACCTCAATCCCTTCATGATCCTACCTTTCGCGCCATCAACACCGAATGGTAATCGCAGTCAGGATCTTCGGCGAGATAGGCGGTCATGCGCATTCCGCAGCCTTCCAAGACGGTCGCATAGCCTGCCGGTGACAGGCTTGCATGATAGACGGGATCACCCTCGACCGTGCCTGTCACCTCGCCCTCGTGTGGACCGACGGTCACCATCAGCGTTCCATTTGGGCCAAGGTGATCGGCAAGCCGCGGCAAACAGGCCCGCTGCTCTGACGGTGTCAGATGGAAAAAGCTGTCCCAGCCAATAATTCCGTCAAAAGTCTCGCCAAGTTCCAGCTCGCGCATATCAGCCAGACGCCAGTCGCCGTCCGGCCAGCGCACGCGTGCAATGTTTAGCATCGGCTCGGCGAAATCGGTACCGGTCAGCCGAAACCCTTCGCCAATAAGCCAGCCTGCAATGGGTCGACCGGTGCCGCAGCCCAGATCCAGAACCCGGCCACCCGCTGGCAAATGCGCCGCAAATTGGCGGAGCCAACGGGCCTCGTGCAAGGCCCGGGTGCGTCGCGCATCGTAGCCTTCGGCATGGCGGGCGTAGACGTCCTTGGTGCTGCTGGGATCGGTCATCCGGTCCAGGTCTGCCCCGCCGGATCGCCGGTTGCAACGACGCGATAAAGGGCGGCTTCGCCGGTCATAGAAGGCACTGCGCTATAGGACAGACCTTCCGGTACAGACATCGTGTCACCCGGTGCGAGTGTCATACTGCCACCGTCCCAAACGACCCGCCAATGCCCCTTTACGGGCATCAGAACCGTTGGACGGTCATGGCTTTGCATCGCATCCGTCGCCGAACGTCGCGAAACGAAGTCGACCTCGAACCCGGGTTTGTCGCGGATAACGCCCGCTTCACCGATCACCTGAATGGGCGCCCTGTCCGAGATCGCCATTAGGTCCCAGTATCGACGCACATAGCCGCCCACGACCTGCATCGACGTGGGTTCGGGAAAACCCTTTAGTTCCGCATCGGTCAGAACGGGCATCGGGCTTTCGTCATCGGGCAACGTGTCGCCTGTTTTGGTGTCGTAGAGCCGACCTTTCTCACTTAGAACCAGCCCGTGATCTCGCGCGTCTTCAATGACTTGCGGAGCCCAGATCACACCGCCGCCGGCGTCATCACCGCCGAGGATCGCCATAATCATCCCGTAATCGTTGCCGATATTCTCGAACCCACGGAAAATGCCGGTGGGAATATTGAAGATATCCCCCTCTTCCAGCACCACCTCGCCCGCGTCGCCCCATCGGCCCCAGAAAAAGCGCCAGCGCCCCTTCAGCACGAAAAAGACTTCGGCCGTCCTATGACTGTGAAGACTGTTTCGGCACTTGGGTGGCTGCCCCGCCGCGCCGATGTTGAAGCCGTGTGGGATCGAAATGTGCACGTGCTGATCGGGGCTTTCGGACACGCCGCCTCCGATGATCGTGAAGTTCTCCTTTTGATCCGACCCTGGCGTATGGGCGTCTATGAAGGCCGTGCGGCAGGGAACCAGATCGCCATATCGAACGATGCGGGGTTCCATCTCTGCAGGGGTCATTGTGTCGGGTCCTGTTCCTTAGTTTGAAAAGCTAACCAGTGGCTTGGGCGATTTGCGTCCAGACCGCCGTCTCGTCGTAAAGCGTCCACTCGCGCCGAAGCTTTACCTGACCTTCGGAAAGCATGCCGAACTCGGCATGCGTGATCCCCATGACATGGACCATCGCGCCGGTCGGGGCGCCATAGGGCCCCCAGCCATCGTGGCGTCCCCAAAGGCTCCAGCGCACCGCCGAGCGGGGCGGCATCATCGGGTCGTCGCGCCCTATGACATGGTGAACGGCAAAGGCCGCCGACGGAAAGGACGCGCGCAAACCAAGCCAAAAGGCATCAGCCGCGCCCTGCCCGTGCGCCGAAACGCCCGAGGGATATTCCAGATGGCAGGCCCGGTCGTATTCTAGTGGTATGACCGAAAACTCCGCTGACATCATCCGGCTGAGAATGCTTTCCAGCCGCGCGCCCCATTCACTGTCATTGCCTCGAGCCGTATAGGGGCCTTCGACATCGTTTTCCGGGGTGTAAGGCGCGCCTCCTTGTCCGTCCGCAACCCGCGCCTTGGCCCAGTCTTCCGGCGTTTTTCCCAACGCGCGGACTAATGCACCATTGTCCCGCACCAACCATTCATCGCTGATCTGGTTGTCCTTCGCATAGCAATCGGCGATTGCGCGCCACGTGATCTTAGCCCCCGTCGCCCGCCCGAATGCTCCATCACCGCGATGCGTCGCGGTCGACAGGATACGGTGTGACGACAGCAACCCGTCTTCTGGTGTCCCTGACCAGATCACATCCTCGCCCAAAAGCACGCGGTCGGGAAACTCGTGCAGCGTGGCAACCGTAGCTGACGTGGCGCTCGGCTCGCCTACCGTTACGCCCGAAGGCATGCGCACGATGACGCGTGGCGCATAGTAATCCCTCATCCGAGGTCCGGTCTCACGTCCTTCCCAGATCTCGGCGGTGATGCCAAGGATGTAGTCGGGAAAATCCCGCCAGCGGTTATCGAAGCCTCTCATGTCCAGCCCTCTGGCACCCGCGCTGAACCGCGCACGACAAGCGGACCCTCGAGTTCCACCTTGCGCGGTGGCGCATCTTTCGATCCGATACGTTCCATCAATAGTGCGACCGTTTCCGCCACCATCCGACCAGACGATTGTCGAAGCGTGGTCAGATCGTAAGCGGGCCAGGCCGCAAGGGGAACGTCGTCATAGCCGACGACCGAGACATCGCCCGGCACCGAAAGCCCCAATTCAAACCGCAACACATCCATGACGGCAAAGGCCATGTGATCGTTGCCGACAAACAACGCGTCGGGCCGAACATCGGCCATCATCTGACGCACCGCATCGGCTGCGATGTCGCGCCGGTAGTTGCCTGGGGCGACGGCCACAACGGGTTGACCCAACCGGTCAAGCGCCTCGGCGAACCCTTCTGCCCGGTCCCGGCCCGTGGACGACCCCTGCCAACCGGCGATATGGCCGATGCGCCGATGCCCCCCTGCCACAAGGAATTCGGCGATCTTGGCCGCGCCCGCGCGGTTGGCGCTGGTAACCTGACTCAACCGCGTGTCGTCCTGGCCCCGGTTAAACATCACGACTGGAATGCCGGCCGCCTCGCAACGCGCGGCGATCGTGTCCGACATCCCGACACTGGCCGTCACAATCCCATCGACCTGATAGTCCAACAGATCCTGGATCACCTCGTCGGCAGCCGCCCCGGTGCCCTCGGCCATAAAGATCAGAATGTGATAGCCCAGATCCTGCAGCGCGCTCGACAGGCGTTCCAGAGCATCGGGGTAAAACTGGTTGTCGAGATAGGCGACCACAAGTCCGATAATCCGGCTTTGTCCGGTTATAAGCGACCGCGCGAGCACATTGGGTCGGTACCCCAGCTCGTCGGCCGCCCGTCGCACCCGTTCCGTCATCTTTGCCGACACGCTGGCCCCCGGCGTAAAGACACGGCTGACCGCAGATTGGCTGACCCCGGCCTTTGCCGCGACATCAAGCGATGTGACCTTGCGCTCGGCCATCAGCCCGCCGTCCATCCGCCATCGACCAAAAGCGCTGTTCCCGTGATCAAAGCCGCCGCGTCCGAAGCCAGAAAGACCACGGCGCCCATGATGTCCTCAATCTCGCCAACGCGGCCAAGCTTGATCTTGCTCTCGATCCAAGCCACTCGTTCGGGATCGGCGAACGTGCTTTCGGTCAGGGGCGTTCTTATGAACGTCGGGCAGATGGTGTTGACCCGGATGCCGCGCGGTCCCCACTCAATGGCCATCGATTTGGTCATGCCTTCGATTGCATGCTTGGTGGCGGCGTAGACCGCGCGGTCGATCCCACCAACGTGCCCCATCTGGCTGGAGATCTGAACGATGGAACCGCCCTGGTCCATGCCCTGCGCCACAGCCTGCGCCAAGAAATAGGCAGCCCGGAGGTTCACCGCAGTCACCGCGTCGAAATCCTCTGGTGTAGTCTCCAAAGCTGGACCGTGCCGCGCCATGCCTGCAGAGTTCACGAGGACATCAAATGGTCCCTGTTCGGCAACCGCCGCGCGCACTGCTGAAAGATCAGTAACGTCAAGGGCCAGTGCCGCCGCCCGGTGACCCGCACCAGTGACGGCTTCGACAGCGCTTTGCAGCGCTTCTGCACCGCGTGCGGCCATCGCAACCTCGGCGCCAGCCTCGGCGAGCGCCACGGCGGCGCCAAGGCCAATCCCACGGCTCGCGCCCGTGACCAGGGCGCGACGACCATCAAGTCGGAAAGAGGGTGTTCTCGGCAGGGTCATCTTGGCTGCATACCTGTGCAAAGGTCACGTTACGCCCGCGCGCGCGGGCTGTCGAGCGATCATTCTGGATAGGCGATCCCGCGGAAAGTCGGAAAATCGGAATAGCGCTCTTCTCGCATGCGAAGCGGTTCTGCGGGATCAACCCCGGCCCTCAAGAGGCTTAGTCGACGCGGCATGTATCCATCGATCGAACGCGCAGGCTCTTCACGCCATGTCAGATTAAACGCGGCCCGTTTTGGAAAGAACCACATAGCTGAATAGTCCAGATGATCATGGATCCACCAGGCCAGATCGCGCCAGTCGCGCCCGGCCTCGTACCTGTCAGCGAACCATGGGATCACGATGCAGGCACACGCCCCCATACGGCCTTTCTCGTCGCGCCGATCCCAGATGTGACCGGCATAGTTCGCCGGGTTCCGCGCACAACGCTGGGGTTTGGCTTCGGTCGCACCGAAATGGTTCAGCATTGGCGAACGGTAGGACGATCGCACATGGACAGGACCA
This sequence comes from Pseudomonadota bacterium, assembly GCA_038744785.1. Lineage (GTDB taxonomy): Bacteria > Pseudomonadota > Alphaproteobacteria > Rhodobacterales > Rhodobacteraceae > Ovoidimarina. Next base: position 95,322 of record JBCDLX010000018.1, on the reverse strand, counting down.
AATGTCTCGGCAATTGGATCCAGCAGCACGGTGCACAACTGCCGACCCGCCGCAATCGCAAGGTCCGGATCATCGGGAATGTTCGGTATACCAAAGAAGTTCCCGATCTCGGAATACAGAAAATCGCGCATGAAAAAGTGCTTCGACAACCGGACCCGGCCGAGAGTCTCAAGCCCCGAATAGCTTCTTGGCTTCCGCATGTGCGGGCCCACCCTTCGCTTGCCACCTGTTCCGAGGCGCATTGGGGGCAAGCCACTCCCACCCCCTGACGTTGCCTTGTTACTCTGCCGCGTCCCGATAGGGCGCCGCTTCGCCGTAGGGGACGTTCAGCCCGCCATATCTTCGGACACGAACGTTGCATTGTTCGGCGTGTCCTACAAAACCTTCCAGCATACACAGCCGCGAACCGTATTCGCCCACCAACGTCGCCGCTTCGTCGGTCAGGACCTTTTGGTACGAGTGCGTCTTGATAAATTTCCCGACCCAAAGACCGCCGGTATAGCGACCTGCCTTCTTCGTTGGCAGCGTGTGGTTTGTGCCGATGACCTTGTCGCCATTCGCAACATTGGTCCGGGGCCCCAGGAACAGAGCGCCATAATTCGTCATGTTAGCAAGGAACCAGTCGTCGCGGTCGGTCATGACCTGCACATGTTCCGATGCGATGTCTTCGGACACAGCCAACATTTCATCGTAGTCGTTGCAAAGGATGACTTCGCCGTATTCGTCCCAGCTGACCCGTGCGGTCTCGGCCGTTGGCAGAATCGCAAGCAGGCGGTCGATTTCGGCAAGCGTATCGTCTGCAAGTTTGCGGCTGTTGGTGATCAGCACTGCGGGCGAGTTATATCCATGCTCCGCCTGCCCCAGAAGATCGGTCGCGCACATTTCCCCATCGACGGTGTCATCCGCTATCACGCATGTTTCGGTTGGTCCTGCGAAAAGGTCGATGCCAACCCGGCCAAAAAGCTGTCGCTTCGCCTCGGCCACAAATGCGTTGCCGGGTCCCACGAGCATGTCGACAGGAGCAATAGATTCGGTGCCAAGCGCCATTGCGCCAACCGCCTGCACACCACCCAATACAAGGATCTCGTCTGCTCCGCCCTCGTCCATCGCAGCGACGATTGCGGGGTGTGGTACCCCGTCGACCGGCGGCGCCGACGCAACGATCCGTTTCACGCCCGCAACCTTGGCGGTGAGCACGCTCATATGGGCCGAGGCCACCATCGGGAACTTTCCACCCGGAACGTAGCAGCCGACCGAATTCACCGGGATATTGCGGTGCCCCAGAATGACGCCCGGCAACGTTTCGACCTCGATGTCTCGCATCGACGCCTTCTGCGCCTCGGCAAAACGCCGGATCTGATTCTGCGCAAATCGGATATCGGCCATCTCGCGGTCGGAAACCTGTGCCTTCGCTGCGTCGATTTCGGAGCGTGAAAGAACAAAGGCCGATGGCTCATACCGGTCAAACTTCGCGGAAAGTTCCCGCACGGACGCATCCCCACGCGCCTCGATATCGCCCAGGATACCTTCGACGATACCGCGGACCTTCGCATCTTCCTCTGCCCGCTCGTCTGCCGGTTTGCCGCGCTTAAGGTACTCTGCCATCTGCCTCTCCCGGTTCCCTAAGCCCCGACTCAACAGGGCGTTTCATGCAAACAATACGCCGGTCATACCCTGCCACAAGCGATTTTTGCATACGAATGCAGGTTACGCCCGCAGCACGTCCACAATCGCCGCTTTGATCAGTTCCAGGCACTCGGGCGTCGAGAACCGGTGATCGGCGTCTTTCACAAGGGTCAGCAGGATGTCTGGCCCCTCGGCATGGGATAGAAGGCGCAACGCAACCGACACGTCCACATCTGCATCAGCGGTGCCCTGAAGGAAACGAACCGGGAACGGCAAAAACAGAGGATCGCGCAGGACAAGATGTCGGCGCCCATCTTCAATCAGACGGCGTGTGATGATGTAAGGTTCATCGGAGTAGTCCGATGGCAGCGCGACCTGCCCCGATTGCTGCAACGTCGCCCGCTGATCGTCGGAAAACCCAACCCACATGCCGTCTTCGGTAAAGTCCGGCGCAGCCGCGACGGTCACAAGCGCCTCGACCCGCTCGGGCACCTTGCGGGCGGCCAGAAGCGAAATCCAGCCACCCATGGAAGAGCCGACCAGAACTTGCGGGCCTTCCGTCAGACCAGAAATCGCAGCCAACGCGTCATCCGCCCAATCCCCGATCGCGCCATCTAGGAACGCGCCATCTGACTGCCCGTGGCCAGAATAATCGAAGCGCAGAAATCCGCGCCCCGCCGCCCGCGCCCACTCTTCCAGATAAAGCGCCTTGGTGCCTTCCATATCGGATCGGAACCCACCCAGGAAGACGACGCCCGGCCCTTTGCCAGGGGTCAGATGATAGGCGATTCGCCGCCCTTCCGGCCCTTCATAGTAGTCTGGGTCAGACATCGGTAGCTCCTTTTTTTGTTCAATGCCATGTATTTAATGCCTTTTCCACTTTTCAAATAACGTTACTGTATTGTCACGTGACTATTTACTCACATATAAACGTTTCATGGACGCAATCTTCAAAGCCCTCAACGACCCTGCCCGTCGTGCGCTGCTGGACAGCTTGCGCGCAAAGGACGGCCAGTCGCTTTCCGATCTCGAGGCACAGCTTGATATGACCCGCTTTGGGGTAATGAAGCACCTGAAGGTTCTTGAAGACGCGTCCCTCATCGTCACGCGCAAGGTGGGACGGTTCAAATATCACTACTTGAACGCCGTTCCCCTGCAGGAAGTCATCGACCGCTGGATCGAACCCCTGCTCGCAAAGCCCACCGCCCGGGCCGTGACCCGTTTGAAGAGCCAACTTGAAGGAGAAACGCCTATGCCTGCGGCCGATTCAAAACCGGACTTCATGATGTCCACATTCATCAACTGCACCCACGACGCACTTTGGGATGCGCTGACCAAGGGGGACCTTATGCAAGAGTATCATTTCGCCTGCGATCGCATATCTGGCGATTTCGATGAAGGTACCGAGGTCGTGTATCACACCCCAGATGGCGGGGTCATGCTCAAGAACCGCGTGACTGCGATCGACCCCAAGTCTCGGATCGAGCTCGACTTCGAACCACACTGGACCGAAGATAGAACTGTATCCCGCTGCGTCTATCTTATCGCTCCGACGGCAAGCGGCATGCAACTGACCGTCGAACACTACAACGTCCCAGACGCACATGCGGGCGTCGCCGACGGCTGGACGCGATACCTGTCCGGACTAAAGACATGGCTTGAAACCGGTAAGGCACATCGTTTCTATCCCGAAGGAATGGGCGCATGACACCAGAGCTTTTCTGGCTCGCCGCCACCGCACTTCTCGCCGCGTCGCTTTGGATTCCCTACATCGTCGGCGTAAATATGCACCCTGCGCTGGATGATGGCGGAGGCTTCTTGCGACCCGCCGATCTGACCGGGTTTCCTCCCTGGGTTCACCGGGCGCATCGCGCCCACCTGAACCTAATCGAGCAAGGCCTGCCATTCGCGATCCTCGTCCTGATCGCGGCTGTGGCGGGGGTTTCGACCACCGTCACGATCTGGGCTGCGGCCTGCTTTTTCTGGCTAAGGGTCATTCACGCTGCGGGCATGATCTCTGGGCTCGCGCGTTTCCCAGCCCGTCCGATTATCTTCACGGCGGGTTGGATCTGCATTCTTGCCGTTGGCTGGGAGATCCTTACCGCGTGAGTCTGCAGGTTTCGAACATGCCGCGCCGGTGGCTTCGAAGTCCGGGCGAACACGACATTAGCAAGGGCATAGTGCGCCGCAGTTTCGATTGCGAGCGATGCAAAATGCCCTTGCACTTCACTTCGGAACAAGGTGCGGCCAGGAAACGTATCGACCAGTCGTGAAGCTTTAGTTTGGCACCAATCCCCCTACCGAAGGTCTCGACAGCCACCGACGCCATGGTGACACCGGCAAAGTTAGCAGGTGGTTAACACCACAGCCATGCTACGGTCCTTCCTGGCCAACGAAACCAAAGGGTGCCTGCCAGCAATAACGCCGGCAGAGGCGAGCGAACCTAGGATGGCAAACGGTCAAGCCAGTCGCGCACAGCGGCACCAATTGCATCGGGATGATCTTCCTGAACGAAATGAACACCCTCGCCAAGAAACACATCCTCAAGATTTGATGCGTTTGCTTTGACATACGCGACAACCGGCGGCGGCATCAGAGCGCCGGGCGCGACGTGCAACATCAGCTTCGGCATGTCTGTGGAGTAAAGCCAGTTGCCATTCTGGGTAATCACCTCGCCAGTATCGGCAGGCTCACCACCAATTGGAACCTGGCGTGGCCAAACCAACGTTGGCAAACGGCTTTCCGGCGTGGGGAATGGCGCGCGATAGTTTTCCAACACCGCCTCGCTTAGTGGTGTGGCAACGCCAATCTTCCCAAGCACCTCTTCGACAAAGAAGTTCTGGTTCAGCACCATCTCTTCTCCGGCGGGCGAACGGAGCATCGAGAAAAGCTCGCCGTTGGGTCCCATGGCCTCAAGGCTCGGGGCAGGCAGCGCTGGCGGAATTCCGGCTTCCATGAAAGCCACGCCGCGAACGTTGTCTTCGTTCAGTCTGGCGTATCGCATGCCCAGGATCGAACCCCAGTCATGGATAACCAGCGTGACGTCCTTCAATTGCAACGTTTCAATCAGCGCGTCTAGATATGCCGCGTGCTCGGCAAATGTGTATCCGATTTCGGGTTTACCGCTATCCCCCATGCCGATGAGGTCCGGTGCGATTGCGCGGTAACCATCGGTCACATAGGGAATTACGTTGCGCCATAAATACGATGAAGTGGGGTTCCCGTGCAGGAATAGCACCACTCGCCCCTCGCCCTCGTCCACGTAAGCCATCGTCGAGCCCAGCACCGCAACCGACTTTTTCTCAAAGGGCATCTCAGAAGAGGGAGCCTTGGTCTGTGCCATGGCACCAAACTCGGTCGCGAAGGTGCCGACGGCCAAAGCGACGCCAGCGGCGCTGCGTAGCAGCGCGCGTCTTGTAACTGTTTTCATGGATTTTTCCTTTCGGTTTTTGGTCAGCCGTTGCGGCGCAGAAATTCCTTCAGTCCGGAAACGAGCGCCTCTGGTTCATCGTCTTGAAGGTAGTGGCGCGCCTGCGCGAATTCCGTCACTTGCGCCTGCGGAAGTCTCTTTTTCCATGCTGCGAGCGCACCGATTGGTATCAGCGGATCCTTTACCCCCCAGAAAATCTTTGCAGGTCCATCGTAGCTGTCGAGGTAGGGACCGGTCTCTTCCAGAAGCACCTTGGCCGCCGGGTGTGCGGTGTTGGTCGGGATCATACGCGGGAACGCCATAACACCCGCGCGCGCAGCAAAGGACGTGAAGATACCGGTATAGGCGTTGCGGATTTTCCGATCCCGTTTTGTCGCCGTTGCCAGCTTCATGACCTGGCGCTCGAAGAACCCCATGCGCCGAACGATGAAATCTCCGACACCCTTGGACCGCATTAGGAGCAGCGGGGGCGGCAGCTTCAGCTTCTCGGGATCGACCCCATCAATGGGCGGATAGAAGCCGAAAGTGTTCAGGATAACGAGTGCCTTGATCCGGTTTGGGTGCCGCGCAGCGACCGCAAGCCCGATCGGGCCACCCCAATCCTGCATCACAAGCGTGATGTCGCGAAGATCCAGTTCCAGAACCAACGCCTCAAGGTTTTCGATATGGTGCCTGAGACTATAAGCCGCCTCATCCTTTGGCTTATCCGAAAGCCCGAAACCGATATGATCCGGGGCAACGACACGATGGGCTTTCGCAATCTCTGGGATGATATTGCGATACAGAAACGACCAGGTCGGATTGCCGTGCAGCATCAAAACCGGGTCACCCTTACCCTCATCGACAAAATGCATCGCGCCCATTGGGCTGTCGAAGAAGTTGCGATCAAACGGGTATTCCGTCTCGATGCCCAGGCGACTGATCGTGTCATTAGCACGTGCCAAGGGACCAGTGGCCCTGGTCGAATTGATCTTGTCCATGGTTGGGCCTTCCATCTGAAGAACGGGAGATTGCGTCATTGATCAAACTCGACGATGATTTTCCCAAGTTGGGTGTTCGAAGCCATGTGGCGGTAGGCATCCTGAAGAGCCTCAAAGGCAAAAACGCGATCGATCCGGGGAACATAGGCACCCGAGGCCAAACCCTCGTTGAGATGTGCCACTGCCTCCACACGCCGGTCGGGCAGATCGAGCATGTGCCAGGCAAGGTGGAATCCCGTGACCACCACGCCCTTTGTGATCATCGGAAAGAACGGCAGCGTGGATGGGGCACCAGATAGTAATCCGTAGACCACAACCCTGGCCTCGAACGCCGCAGCGTTGGCCAGCGTTTCGCCCTCTGTCCCAGATACCGCGTCAAGCGCGATGTCGAATCCGCGCCCATCTGTAATCTCTAAGATTCGTGCAACCACATCTTCTTCGTCTGTGACGATGACATGATCTGCCCCGGCGTTGTTCAGACCGGCCACCTTTGTTTGATCCCGGGTCAGGGCGATCACTGTACCGCCATGCGCCGCGACAATCTGAAAGGCGGCGGTTCCCACGCTGGAAGAGGCAGCATTAATCACAACGGTCTGGCCGGCCCCTGCCTTAAGACCACCGCGCAGAACCAGCAGACCATAGGCGGTGCCAAAGGCCATCCAGAACGCGGCAGCCGATCGATAGTCGACGCCGTCCGGAACAGGTTCGAGCGCCGTTTCCGGCATATTGACCCGCGCCCCTAGCACACCGTACGCATTCTGCTTGAACGCAGGCGTGACTGCCACTCTGTCACCAGGACGGACCCGCGTTACGCCGTCACCAACGGCGACGACCTCTCCGGCACCTTCGAAGCCCAGAAGCGACGGAAGCTCGGGATCAACCAAGTATTCTCGCGCCATGAACAAAAGTTCCGCCCGGTTCAGACCCGCGGCCTTCATCGCGATCTGAACCTCGCCGTCCGACGGGGCGGGCGTATCCACTTCGACCAGTGACAGAACCTCTGGCCCTCCGATCCGGTCAAACCGTGCGATCTTGGTCATTCTGCGGCTCCGATTCTGGCGGGCTGAAACTCAGGTGCGACCAACGCAAGGGAGGTTTCGGTGTTGGTCAGTTCAAACCGCCGTTTCAGCAGCGGCTGATAGGCAGGATCCGTGTACCAACTGCGCTGAACAGCGGCAGACTTGAACTTCAGGACAACCGTAAGGGATTTGGAATAGGTCCCTTCCAACACCTCTGGTGCAGGTGTCCCGACCAGCGTTTCGACCCCATACTTCTGGTTATGGGACTTTAGCGGCGCGACGTAATCCGCGAAGAACGCGTCCATATCGTCCACGTCGAGCATGACGATCATGTAAACTGCGGTGTCTTCCATTTGATCCTTCCTTTATTCACTGATTGGTGAAATTTACCCAAAATTAGATCAGTTCAGTGCCGACAAAGCTTGAGACTTGATGTTCATAAGCTGCGGTGTCGGGCGGCCGGCCCGCGCAAGGATGCACAGCGCGACATGCGTGCCAAACAGGGCGTCGGCACGGACGCCGATCTGCGCTGCATCAAGCGCGATTTCTTTTCGCGCGGCCGCGCGGGATAACGCATTTAGGTGCGCAGACCGAATCCGATCAAAGAACAGGTTCATACGTTCAGCGACCGACGGGTCCTGCGCGATGTCGTCTTGGGACGTGCTGCAGACCAAACACCCCTTAGGTCCTTCGGGCAGCTTTGACATCTCGACAAACTTGGCGAAAAGCTCTGCGATATCCGCAATACCCGCTTCGTCCCGCTCAAGGGGCAACAACAGCGACTGACCGGACAGGTGAGTGAATTCATCCATCGCATGCAGAAACATACTACGCTTGTCGCCGATACCGTTGTACAGCTGACGGCGGTTCAGACCGGTCGCTGCTTCTAAATCAGCGAGGGACGTGTCAGAGTACCCCTTCGCCCAGAAGAGCGTCATAACATCCAATTTCAGCTTTGCCGGGTCATATGTGATTTCGCGTGGCATAGCGCACTTTATTCACCGATCAGTGACAAATACAAGCCACGACGTAATCCTTTGACCATCACGACGCCGTGAAACCAAATAAAACAAAGTGAATCAATCACGTGATCCTCTGCTGTACGAGTTGTCTCGACTTTCCTGGAATGGCGGACGTGGCCACTGATATGCGTAGGCGACCTGCGCCAGTGGTGTTCAATCCGCATGAACCTGCGGCCGTCCGGCACAATTTGGACGCACCACAGGGGCTTTTGAGCGTCGCTTTGAAAACCTCTATCACTCAGCCCAAACAAGCGAACGCGACCTGGCATCGCACAATCCTCTTGCTGGACCCGAGCCCTGCGTTTGGATGAGCAGGGGCGATCGTCGATGGCGTCCCGATTGAGAGTTGTCTGGCGGTTGTTCTTGTCCAGCAAGGGGGCACGGAGGCAGATGTGCCCGTCACCCGGTGGACTGTGCAAGAACCCGGCTTACCACCTTAAGGCTTTGGCCCGATTCTGCAGTCCAAGTGTTAAACGCGGACTGCACCGAAGCCATTGCTTTTTGGCTTGTCGGCGGCTTGTCAATCACACCTTCCGCGACCAACCGTCCGACCACGTCACGGCTTAGGATGAAGCTGTCCTTGCCCATGGAACGCAGAAAGTACTGCGCACTTGTGCCACCCATCCGCGAACCGTTCTTTGCAAGCCATCGCAACAGGCCGGCAAAATCCGTGCCTGGCCAATCTGCAATCTTGCGGCCAAACCCCCCGACTTCGCGCGACGTCTGCTGCACGAGCATGGCATTCTCGTGCACCGACCGTATTTTCATCGCGTTCCGCACGATCCGCGTATCGCCGACCAGTTCGTCAAACCAATCTGGCGCCATAAAAGCGGCCCGATCAACGTCGAAGCTAAAAAACGCAGTCTCGAACCCGGGCCACTTGGTCTCGATCACTTTCCAGCTAAAGCCCGCCTGGAAAACCGCCTTGGTCATCTGGGCAAGCCAGCGGTCGTCGGGAATTGCGGCAAGCTCATCGGCGCTTAAGGGGGGCTCGATCCCATCAAGAACGATCGCCCGGTCGCCTTTTCGTTCGGCGGCAATGTCCAAAATCTCTTCGAAGCTGCGCATGCTATTCCTCCCCGGCTTGGGCCGGACTATGCCACAGTAAGCAGTCGCGAAAAAGAACATATACGGAACATTCTCGTTATAGCTTGACGCGAAGACGATCCGACTGCACACCCCCGCCGCAACATACCCGCAACCGGGCGTTCCGTGGGCGCCAAACCGACGAGGAGAATGGGCCGATGGCCAATATTTCCCTGACTTTCCCCGATGGCAACAAACGCAGCTATGGCGCAGGCGTTAGCCCGGCCGACGTCGCCGCCGATATTTCGCCTTCTCTTGGAAAAAAGGCGATCAGCGCGACCGTTGACGGTGCGCATTGGGACCTTCAATGGCCGATCGAAAAAAACGCTAAGATCGCCATTCATACCATGCAGGACGACGCGCAGGCGCTGGAGCTGATCCGCCATGACGCGGCCCACATCATGGCACGCGCTGTTCAGGAAATCTGGCCGGATGTGAAGGTCACCATCGGGCCCGTGATCGAAAACGGCTGGTACTATGATTTCGACAGGGAAGAGCCGTTCACGCCCGAAGACCTTGGTCAGATCGAAGCCAAGATGAAGGAAATCATCAACCGGCGGGACCCGGTCACGACCGAGGTTTGGGCACGGGATCGCGCTGTGGCCTATTACAAGGCACAGAACGAACTGTACAAGGTCGAGTTGATCGAAGCGATCCCGGGATCGGAGCCGATCCGGATGTACTGGCACGGACATTGGCAGGATCTTTGCCGGGGCCCGCATTTTCAGCATACGGGCCAGGTTCCCGCAGACGCGTTTAAGCTGATGAAGGTGGCCGGCGCCTATTGGCGTGGGGATTCAAACCGCCCGCAGCTGCAACGCATCTACGGCGTTGCGTTCAAGAACCGGCAGGCCCTGAAAGATCACCTGAACTTCCTTGAAGAAGCCGAACGGCGCGACCACCGCCGCTTGGGGCGCGAGATGAGCTTGTTTCACTTCCAGGAAGAAGCCCCCGGCATGGTGTTTTGGCACCCAGACGGCTGGACCATCTATCGCGCGCTCGAAGATTACATGCGCCGCCAACTGGACCGTGCCGGGTACCGCGAGATCAAGACCCCGCAGGTCGTTGATCGCAAGCTGTGGGAGGCGTCGGGCCACTGGGATAAGTACCGCGAAAACATGTTCACGACCGAGATCGATGAAGAACATGCAAACGAAAAGCGCACCAACGCACTGAAACCCATGAATTGTCCCTGCCACGTCCAGGTCTTCAACCAAGGTCTCAAATCCTATCGTGATTTGCCGCTTCGAATCGCCGAGTTCGGATCTTGTCACCGGTATGAACCTCACGGCGCGCTTCATGGGCTCATGCGGGTTCGCGGTTTCACGCAGGACGACGCGCATATCTTCTGCACCGAGGATCAGATCGAAAGCGAATGCGCCAGATTCATTGAGCTTTTGTCGGGCATCTACCGCGATGCGGGGTTTACCAAGTTCGACATAAAATTCTCGACCCGCCCCGAACAGCGGGTGGGATCGGACGAGATCTGGGACAAGGCCGAAGGCGCGCTGGAACGAGCAATCCTTTCGGTTCGGAACGATTTCGAGCTCGACCCCGGAGAGGGTGCGTTCTACGGACCGAAGCTTGATTTCAAGCTAACCGATGCGATCGGACGCGAATGGCAATGCGGCACCTTCCAGGCTGATTTCAACCTGCCGGAGCGGCTGGATGCGACCTATATCGGCCCCGATGGTGAAAAGCACCGGCCCGTGATGCTGCACCGCGCGATCCTGGGAAGTTTCGAACGCTTCATCGGCATTATGATCGAAAACTACGCAGGCAAGCTGCCATTCTGGCTGGCCCCGCGGCAGATCGTGGTTGCTTCAATCGTGTCAGACGCCGATGCGTATGTTCTGGAAGCCGTTAAGAAACTGCGCGCAGCCGGGCTCCGGGCCGAGGCCGACATCCGAAACGAGAAGATCAACTATAAGGTCCGCGAGCATTCGGTCGGAAAGGTTCCGGTGATCCTTGCGGTCGGGGCGCGCGAGGTCGATGAACGGACAGTGACGGTCCGTCGCCTGGGCGAGAAGCAGACAAGCGTTCGCCCCCTCGACGCCCTGATCCCCGAGCTTCAGACCGAAGCCCTGCCCCCTGACCTTGCTCAGACGCCCAGCGCGGCCTGAACGTCCTGGGTCCAGCCAATGTGAAACGCGCCGTCGGCATAGATGACGGGGCGTTTCATCAGTGTCGGGTGCTGGGCCAAGAGCGCCCCGGGGTCTTGGCCCCGCTCTGCCTCGTCCAGCCCACGCCATGTCGTCGACTTGCGGTTCACGGCCGCAGCGCCGAACGTTTCGACAAGCCCCGCGATCTCTCCGGTCAATAGCGGATCGGCGCGGATGTCACGAAAGGCAACCTCGTGGCCGGCCGCCTCAAGCGTCTTGATGGATTTTCTGCATGTATCGCAGGTCTTCAGCCCCCAAACCGTCAGCTTCATGCGCGAATTTCCCCGAACATCACCGCTATCCCTTGATTTTCGCCCCGAATGCACAATGCTTCTAGATGTGTCACGGGCCGCGCGCACCAAAAATCTGCCGTCGCGGCTGTCGCACATACGGCCGCCCGGCATATTGCGGGCGGGAAACTACGAAGGAGAAGCGGCATGCCAACTGGCACCGTGAAATGGTTTAATACGACCAAAGGGTATGGGTTTATCGCTCCCGATGACGGGGGCAAGGACGTGTTCGTCCATATTTCAGCCGTCGAACGGGCCGGGATGACCGGGCTCGCCGACAATCAGAAGGTCAGCTACGAGATGATCGAAGGCCGCGACGGACGCCAGTCTGCCGGTGATCTGAAACCGCTCTAGCCGCCACTGCGGGGCATTACGCCCTCGAATGATCATAGCGCGCGGGCCTGTAGCTTGCGCGGCATGACGCCTTTGCAGCGCATGCTATCAGACAGCGCGACACGGTGCCTGTGGCGTGCTGTTTTCCGGTCGGGACCGCGAAAAAATCCCCGCCCTGCCCTAGTTCTGCCGCGCTCGCCCGCGACACGGGCATCATGAAAACCGTCAGCGCCCCTGAACAAGCCACCGAGGCCGGATTGGCCATCGCATCGACATCCGGACTGATCCAGGTTGCCGTCGTCGCCGCCATCGCGGCCGGGATCGGCATTTACCTGTGGCGGTCGTTTTCCGAGAATGCCCCGCCCAAGGTGGACGACCGCTAGGTCGGGTCGGGCTCGCCCCCCTCTTCTGCGGCCAGAAAGCCGCTTCTCAGATAGCGATCCGTCGCATGACACCCATGTAGACCAGCGCAAGCCGGGCGTGCGTCTGCCTCTCGGCGATTACAAGCAATCGCCTTCCGGCAGTGCATTGCCTTGCAATGCACGAGAGGCCGTGGGGACGGGCAGGCGCTCGCCCGGCGCCTTCGGCGCTGTTTCGGGCGCAACTATCGAAATAGTCCGACGAACACCTACGCTGTCAAAGTTCTCCAATATGAGTTAAACAAATCCTTGCAAAACATCGGAGCAAACTCAATTAGTTTTCTGCCCCGCTGGTACCCAACACCAAAAATCTCGCTCATTTCAGTCAACACCACATCCTTGTCGCTGTCAGAAATTCCACTCGCTGTTGCTAGAATCCTTGTGGAAGGCCTGATCTTTGAACGGAGAAGTTCGAGGTTTTGCCGGTGAAACGCTGAACCAAGAAACACAATTCTCTCGGCATTCGATATCTCGTCTTTCATTGCTTGTAGGCTCTCAGGGTTCTCAACTCCTTGAGTAAACGTCCTGATCATACCTGCAGCGTCAGCAAGATATTCAGCTCCAAGTCCACCAAAGCCCCGCACTACACCGGTCTGTCGGTTTATCTCCACGCGACCTGCAACTCCGTATGGCCGGTGTATCGGAACCGAATTAAATCTTTGAATAACTTGCTCTACGCCAACCCCGAAGTAGTTGGCGATTGATCTCGGGAGATAGTTCTCAATACAGCGGTCGTAGTTGAAAGATACAAAGGCCAAGTTATCGAACACACCTTCGAGTTCACTTCGCCTCCGACCTTCGCAGATTAACTTTGTAAGAGAACCATACCACGTATCGGTAAATAGCCTGAAGTTAAGGCGATCAGGCCGATTTCGATCATCATGGAAGTATCGACTTTTCTTTTCCGCGGCATGAATAGCTCGTACAATTCCAAGCTTGGCAATTAGCTCAGTCTTTTCGTCTTCCAAGCCATCGACAATGTTGTCGATTGAAATGCCCTGGTTAGATGATTCAATCACCTGCCAAGCAGCGCGTAGATGCTCGCTATATTCGTTGCCGCCATTGTCCGCAGCCAGGTGCATCTTAAGTGCTTCAGATACCTGATGGTCACCGCTCACCATCCGAGAGAAGTCATAACGGATATTCACCAAGTCACAGATCTGATCCAGCAATTCACTGCCGATCGGCAAACCGACCTCGGCGCTAGCACCCGCACCCAGAATAAATACAGTTCTCGACCTGAACAAACTATCCAATCACCCCCATAAACTCCCGCCACTCGCCCTTCGACATGCCAGAGGTTTCTTGCGTGACCTCCTCGCCTTTCAGCATCCGGCGCAGGCATTCCAGACCCGTCGCCGATAGCTGCGCGCCGCCCAGACGGTAATCCTCGAACGCCGACCAGGCATAGGGCACCCAGTCTTTCACCATCTCTGCAATCGCGTCGGCATAGACGCGGATTTCGTATTGCGCGTGCGCGTCGGCCCGAAGCCGCAGGAAGTGCAGAAGGTTGTGCAGGTCCGTCTTCCAGTACCACTGGGTATAGACGTTGGCGGGCAGGTTCATGCGCGCAAGCTCGCGCGCCAGCCCCTGCTGGCCGTCCTGTGACAGCATGTCCTGGTAATGGTCATAGGCGCGGGTCGCGTCATCGCGCAGCATGTCCAGCACGCGCCGCGCCTCTTCCCCTTCCAACACGGCTCCGCGGCCCTGATTGTTCACGGTCGATTGCGCGGCAAGCTGTTCCGGGGCGGGGATGTAAAACTCGCGGTCAAGGATCGAATAGCGGGCGGAATACTCGTTCACATTCGCGGTGCGGTGACGGATCCACTGGCGCGCGACGAACACCGGCAGTTTTACGTGCAGCTTGATTTCGCACATCTCGAACGGGGTCGAATGCCAGTGCCGCATCAGATAGCGGATCAGCCCCTCGTCGTTCTGGACGGCCTTGGTGCCCTTGCCGTAGCTGACGCGCGCGGCCTGCACGATGGCGCCATCGTCGCCCATGTAATCGATCAACCGGACAAAGCCGTGGTCGAGGACCGGCATCGGTTCATAAAGCCGCGCTTCAAGCGCGGGCACGGTGGCGCGGCGGGTGGGTTGTGTATCGGACATGGCCCCCAACTCTTTCGTGATCTCGTTCATTTTCCCCCGCTCCTTTGTTGTCGCCAAGTCCTGTGCGCCGTAGGGTCGGAAAGAGCCGGACGCTTTGGGCGCCCCGTCAACATATCGTGTGTGATTGCGGACGGAAGCCTAAATGTAGGATGGTCGCGAGATTTCTGTGGATAAGGGGAGGTGCGCGCTTATGGGCACGACATTCTTACATGTGATGGTTCGGGTTCTGGACCTGGATAAGTCGATGGCATTTTACGAGATGCTGGGGTTCAAGGAAGACCGGCGTTGGGTGAACGACGAGGCGCGGTTTACCAATGTGCACTTGACGGCCGATGGCGATGACCGTGACACGTTGGAGCTGACCTATAACTGGGATGGCGACGACGGGCTGCCATCCGACAGCCGTCATTTCGGGCACATCGCGGTCGTGGTCGACGACATCTACGCGATGTGCCAGAAGTTCCAGGATGCAGGCGTCGTGATCAACCGCCCCCCGCGGGACGGGCACATGGCCTTCATCCGGTCGCCAGACAATGTCTCGATCGAGTTGTTGCAGCGCGGCGACCGGCTGCCGCCGCAAGAACCGTGGGCCAGCATGGAGAGTACCGGTCACTGGTAGGTGGACGCTGGCGCTTACGGCGCTTTGGCCCGGCGCGGCGGACGCCTGTCGGCTCGCACTTCTGCTGGCGCTTGATGTCTCGTCCTCGGTCGATGCGTACGAAGACAGCCTCCAGCGCGCGGGTCTAGCCGCCGCATTGGGCGCACCCGAGGTGCGCGCAGCGATGCTTGGGCACGGACCGGTGGCACTTGCGGCGTTCGAATGGTCCGGCAAGTGGCGGCAGGACTGGATTCTGCGCTGGCAGATGATCGAGACACAGGCTGATCTTGACCGCGCGATCGCCACAATCGGCGGATCGGTCCGGGGGGAAAGCCGCTATCCCACGGCTCTGGGGTATGCGCTGGCCCGCGCGTCCCAAGCGTTTCGCCGCGCGCCACCCTGCGACACCCGTACACTTGATGTGTCGGGTGACGGGGAAAGCAATGATGGGTTCGCCCCGGCGCATGTCTATGCCACGTATCCGTTCGACGATATCGGCGTGAACGCCCTGGTGATCGGACGGGACCCAGGCCTGGTGCAGTACTTTCAGACCGAGGTGATCCGCGGTCCCTTCGCCTTTGTCGAGGTTGCCCAGGATTTCGAGGATTTCGAACGCGCGATGCGGCGAAAGCTTGAGCGGGAGTTGACCCCGCGCGTTGTCGGTGCTGCGGAATGAGAGTGCTTTGCGCGGTTGCGTCCCTGTGCAATCCCGGCTGGGCCGAAGCGGCTTGTCGCCTGGCACTGGTGCTCGCGCTCGATGTGTCGGGCTCCGTCGATCAGCGCGAGTACCGATTGCAGCTTGATGGGATTGCGGCAGCGCTTGATACCCCCGAAGTCCGGGGCGCGATCCTTGCGCTACCGGATGCGCATGTGGAGCTTGCGGTCTTCGAGTGGTCGGCGGCGCGGTATTCCCGCGATATCCTGGATTGGACGGCACTGACGTCCGAGGCGAGCATTGACGCAATCGCCGCACGCCTGCGGACCTTGAGGCGCGTTTCTTCGCCCGAGGCAACGGGCCTTGGCGCTGCCATGGAGCGTGCAGGCCGGATGTTGCAGGATCGGGCGGATTGCTGGAAGCGCGTGGCCGATATCTCGGGCGATGGGAAAAACAACGATTGGCCGCTTCCTCTAGACGTCAAAGCAGACGGAATGCTGGATGCCGCGACCGTGAACGCGTTGGTCGTAGGTATCGGAACACCACGTATCGGCGACGAACGCCAAGCAGAAATCACCGAGCTTTCTAGCTACTTTCGGACCGAGGTTCTGCATGGTCCGGACGCATTTCTTGAGGTCGCCCTGGGATACGAGGATTATGCGAGGGCGATGACGCGGAAGCTATTGCGCGAGATCAGCGCGCCACCTCTTGGTGCGCTCCCGATCAGGCCGCTTCATTCGGGCGGACGCCGGGCAGTGGTCAGCGCCCCCGTCGTGGCAACGCCTTCCGTCAGTGCAGCGCTCCTCGGCCGCTCAAAACAGGGTGGTTTGGCAGAAGCAGAAAGCCTATCCCACGAAATGCGCGGTACGGCGTGGCGCCTGGGCAAAGACCGATCCATTCGCTAAGCTCCAGGCCTACCCGGATCCGAACGCTAATAGATATATCGAATCTGGTCCGTCCAATACCGTTCGACACGTCCCAACACCCGGTTGACCTCTTCGATTGCCTGATTGTCGAGCACTCTCGTGGCGGTCAAACCCTCGGCCTGACGCTCGAACAGCCTACCGACGATATCGCGAACTTGGCGGCCCTTGTCAGTTAGCCTGACCCGAACCGACCGCCTGTCGATCTCGCACCTTTGGTGGTGCATATACCCCATTTCGACGAGCTTCTTGAGGTTATAGGACACATTCGATCCCTGGTAGTAGCCGCGGGATTTCAGCTCGCCTGCCGTTACTTCGTTGTCGCCGATATTGAACAGCAAGAGCGCTTGAACGGCATTCACTTCCAGCATGCCTAGCCGTTCAAATTCATCCTTGATGACATCAAGAAGCAACCGGTGCAGACGTTCGACCAGCGACAGGCTGTCCAGGTACTCCGCTATGAAATCTTTCGTTCCCCCGGAGGGAACTGGTTCCAGCACGCTCATGATCTTCTCCGCCCGAAATCATTGGGCAGCGTGATGACGGCAAAAGGAGAATTATCCGTTAATCCGCGCTGATTTTACGGTTAAGCCTCTTCGCCCTTCGCCCAACGTGCCTCCGAAAACGAGACGATGGCCTGACTAAGCAGGCATGCCAGCCAAAACCCAACTGGAAGACGTCAAGCTCGCGACGCTTCGCGAGCAATGCGGTCCAAAAGCGGTCTTAGCGCCTCGGGCGCGGCGGCGCGACCGGTCACCCACTGGTAGAGATCGTGATCATTCTCCTCCAGCACCGCCTCATAGAGATTAAGGTCGCCATCCCCAAGCGTGGCCAGATGAGCATCAGACCAGCCGCCTAAGATCAGATCCATTTCCTTCGTGCCGCGTCGCCACGAGCGGATCTTCAAGCGCTTCAGCCGAACCTCTCGCGTTTCGGTCATACCGCACGCAGCGCAGAGCTCAGTCGCTTTTCCAATTTTCCCAACCGTTCAGCGTTTCGGACCATTTCGATGCGGACCTGGCGTACTTCCATAAGCAGACCTGCAAAATCATCGCTTAGCGGTTCGGCGGGCGCGTCTATGCCATCCCCCTCTCCGGTCAAGAGCCAGCGAAAAGACACATTCAGCACGCCTGCCAGCATCTGCAGTTTGTTCGCCCGGGGCTCGGATGTATCCTGCTCCCATGCTTGAATGGTCTTCAGTTTCACCCCAAGACGGCGGGCAAGCTCTTCCTCAGACATGGCAAGCGCTTCCCGCGCTGCCGCCACACGATCCCCAAAGGTCGCGGCGTTATCAGAGTACCAATTTTCTTCGTTGTGGGCCGTATCCATGGGGTCCTCGTGGCAAAGGGGCGGACATGTTTTCGGATCGTGGGGGCACGCGCGCGGGTTGCACAACGCTTGGCCAGACCATATGGCCAGCCCATCAGAAAAGTCCAACCGGAGGCGACCATGAACCTTCAATCCGCGACACTTCGCCGGGTCAAGCCGTCGCCGACGATGGCAATCTCCGCAAAGGCCAAGGAACTCCGCGACGCGGGCCACGACATCATTGCGCTGTCGGCAGGCGAGCCTGATTTTCCGACGCCCCAGAACATCCGTGCGGCCGGCAAGCGTGCGATTGACGACGGCTTTACGCGCTACACGGCCGCCGATGGGATTCCCGAGCTGAAGGCGGCGATTGCCGCCAAGTTTCAGCGCGACAACGGGCTGACTTATACACCCGATCAGGTGACGGTTGGGTCAGGCGGAAAGCAAGTGATTTGGAACGCCCTTCTGGCAACGCTTGACCCGGGTGACGAAGTGCTTATTCCCGCACCCTATTGGGTGAGCTACCCCGACATGGTTGCCATGGCTGGCGGCACGCCCGTGATCATCCCAACCACACTTGAGACGCGCTTCAAAATGACGCCCGAGGCGCTTGAAGCGGCGATCACACCGCAGACCAAATGGCTGATCTTCAACAGCCCGTCTAATCCGTCAGGTGCGGGCTATGATGCGGCCGATCTGAAGCTGCTAACTGACGTGCTGATGCGCCATCCGCAGGTTTGGATTCTAACCGATGACATGTACGAGCATATCGCCTTTGAAGGCTTCAAGTTCGCGACACCCGCAGAAGTGGAGCTTCGGCTGTACGACCGGACCCTCACCATGAACGGGGTATCGAAAGCCTATGCGATGACAGGGTGGCGGATCGGATACGCGGCAGGACCCCGAGACCTCATCCGAGCGATGGGCAAGGTACAATCGCAAACCACATCGAACCCATGCTCGATCAGCCAGAAGGCGGCAATCGAAGCGTTGACCGGTCCGCAGGATTTTCTGGCCCCGAACGCGGCGCTTTTTCAAAGACGCCGTGACTTGGTGGTGGACGGGCTAAACGCGTGTGTTGGCATCGAGTGTCCGATTCCTGAAGGTGCGTTCTACGTCTATCCGAGCATCGCCGGGTGTATCGGCAAGACTTCCGCCGGCGGCACCGCGATTACCAATGATGAAGCGTTCTGCACGGCGCTGCTCGACGAAACTGGTGTCGCCGCGGTCTTTGGGGCAGCGTTCGGTCTGTCGCCGCATTTTCGGGTGAGCTACGCTGCTTCGGACGCGGAGCTGACAGAAGCGTGCAACCGGATCAATTCGTTCTGCGCAGGGCTAAGCTAAGGCGCTAGTCCTCGTTACAGGGCCAATTCGCGGGCTGCGTCAGGCCCGCAGGCAAACCCGTATCCGAGTTTCCACAGCTTTCTTCCAACTGCATCTGGGTCAACCCTTCGACCTCGCTAAGGTCCACTCCTTCAAACCGCGCGCGATACAGAAACGCCCCGGTTACATTTGCGCCCGACATATCCGCCTCGACGAAGACACCCCTTGGCACGATCGCGTTGCTAAGATTTGTACCGGCCAACGTGGCCCCAGTGAAATCGACCCGAATAAAATCGCCGTTGGTCATGTCAGCATCCGAAAGATCGGCCCCCGACAAATCGACACGAATAAACTCGGACTTGTGCAGACGCGCACCTGCCAGCGACGCGCCACGGAAATCGGCGCGGCTTGCCAGCGCCTTCTCGAAATTTGCACCGGATAGATCGGATTCAAGAAATGACACCCGTGCCAACTCGGTGCGCACGAAATTCGCCCCCGTCATAGTAGTCGATCCGAAATCGCCGCCTGAAAGAAACGCGCGTTCAAAATTCGCGTTCGACATTTCCATTCCGCTCAGCATCAGCCGCTGTTTGGAGCAGCCCGACCAATCGACCTCCGGGCCTGGCCGATCCCGGCAACTGGCTTCGGCCATGGGCACGAAACCCACAAGCACGCAAACCGCTGCGGCAGCAGACAAAATGAAGCGAAGTATACCGGCGGACATGTCAGCGTTCCCTTTGTAGGCGCACAATCGCGCCTCGGATGCCTAGACTAAGGCAGAGGGCAGCGCATTGTCACCCTCTGTCAACCATCCAACGATCACAATTCCGCCCGACCTTGTCGCGACGCCCCTGCTCCCGGGGATTGGCGACGGGTTTGTGTCAGACGAGGAGCCGCGCTATGCCCAAGAAAGAACGAAGGAGACAGGGATGGCCGATGGATTGCCGGATTACTATTTCCGGGTGCGCGAGAACGGGGCGCAGGTGTTCCGCGTCGATACAGAAAACCGCGACCGGCGACTGGAACTGGAGCCTATCGCGGTCGTGAACGCCAAGCGTGGCGATTGGAAACCGCAGGGGGACCGTGTCCTAAGCGAAAAGGATGAAGCCGCGATCCGGGACTGGACCAAGGCCCGACAAGCGGCCCTGACCGAAAGGACGCTTGATGATATTCGTCGCACTGTCGATCACCTGAATCTGACGGCTGGATGGGCGCAGAGTCAGGCAACGCCCGCTGAACTTGATGCGATCACCGATGAGCTTCTTTTGGCCATGCACGACCTGCGAAGCGTTCTGGTTCGGCGGAAGGCGGAACGGCTGAGGTAGAGACACAGCACGCCACGGATTGGACACTGCCGAAGGATGGTGGCGGAATCCCCTGCACGGGTCGGCCGCACGACTCAATAACACACACAAATGCGCAAACGGTTGGCAGAGGTGACCGAGCTTTAAGCGCTTCGGATCTTCACCGCCAAAAACCCCCGCCAACGCGCAAGAAAGAGTCTGTCCGCGTCAATCTGGGGCTTGATCGAATCCCCAAAGCCCCCGACCATCCCATATACGATTTTTTACACGATTTAGATTGAGGCATCTCGAAATGCGCCGTCTTATTTGTACAACGGCATTCGCGTCCCTTGGGTTTGGCCACATCGTCCACGGCGCGACCTTCACGCTTTATGATGACAAAACAGACTTTTTGTCTGCCGTAACTAACACTCGCACAGAGAATTTCTCGTCAGTGCGGGGCCAATCATTTTCGGGCGTGCCGTTGACTTCGGGTGAAGTGACGCTGCTGGGTCAACCATCACCGTCGATCAGCGGGACAGGCAGCGTTCTTCAATTCCCCTCTGTCGGGGCGTTCACGGACGCGCCAGAAGCAACCGTCGACGGGGCCGGACCCGTTTTGAGCTTTGGCGAAGCGACTGCCTTTGGTGCGGATTTCGCATCGCTCAAGACAGAGTTTTCAGCGACGTCGTTCAAGATCGGCGATGACGTAGTAAGCGCAGCGACACTTGTTGGCGAGCTTCAAAGCTACGACGGATTTTTTGGTTTTACGTCGGACACGCCATTCTCGTCGGTCGAGTTTATCGACACCACCCAAAATGTGCCCGACGGGGATCTTGTGGTATTTGACAATCTGCTGCTGGGCGACGCTGTTCCTCAGTCGGATCCTGATCCTGATCCGGGCAACGGCGGTCCGTCGTTACCATATCGATTGTTTATGGATCGCGCCGCCTTTGAAGCCGCGCTTAAGGACACGACTATCGACACACTGAACGACGTCACCGAGGTCACGCCCCTCGGGCCGGGCCCGACGCAGCGCGGCTCGCTGGAGTTTTCAGCGAACGCTGCATCCCTTGAAATCGAACCAAACCCGTTGGTTGCCATTGATGGGACACCGGCGATCGTGGCGAACGCCCAGTTTGATCCGCTTGGGGGTGGCGGGTTCGTGGATATCGGCTTCGACCAACAGATTATTGGTTTCGGCGCTGACTTTGCGTCGCTTTCTACCGAGCTTGGCGGCACGCAATTCGCGTTCCTGACCGAGGTTGTGGGGCCCGCTTTTTTTGATGGCGTTTCGAGCGGTCCGAACGCGCTCTACGATGGGTTCTTCGGGTTTATCTCCGACGACCCTTTTGACGCGCTTCGCATCGTCGCCACCACTGGTCCGGACCGTTTTGAGATCGACAACATTACCTTCAGTGCCCAGCTTGCATCGACCCACGAGCCGCAGGTTATCCCGCTTCCAGCATCGGCCTTGCTTCTGGTAGCCGGGCTTGGCGGGCTTTTTGCGATCCGGTGCCCCTGGCGACGCTTTCAGGAGAACCCAATCGACGCCTAGCGCAGTGGGCAATTTGCCAAGGTCAGACGATTAGTTTGCGTTTACGTCCGTTGGCGAAGAAGTGGTGGATGTCCAGGCATGAACAGTTCCTGAAAGACCCTCCCAAGCGCCCGTCACGAGCGCCCGCCCCAAGACGCGGTTCGGGTTCGTCGGCGGTGGCATGACCACGCCTTCGAGCCGTTTGAACCCAAACCGTCCATAGTAGGGTGCATCGCCGACCAGCATCGCCCGATCCCATCCTGTAGCGCGGGCCAGGCTGTCCTCAATAAGAAGCGCACCCAGGCCTTCCCCCTGTCTGGTCGGGTGTACGGCAATGGGTCCAAGAAGAAGCACCGACGCCGCTTGGACCTTCACGGGCCAGTACCGAATAGCGCCTGCCAGAATTCCCAGTTCGTCGCGCGCGGTCAGGCAAAGCTCTGCAACGGGTTCGATGCCGTCGCGCAAGCGGTACGAGGACAGCGCTTCGCGCCCGGGCGCGAAGGCAAGGTCAAAAAGCGCTTCGACCTCCCACCAATCCTCTTCGCTCTCTGCAGCGATGCGCACGTCCGTTCCTTTCGGCTGGAAACGCCCCTAGCATGGGGCTAGGTGAGGCTCAAACCGACGCGCGAGGACAAATGTTCTACCGACCCGAAGACGGCCATGGACTGCCGCACAATCCGTTCAATGCAATCGTCACACCCCGCCCTATTGGCTGGATTGCGACCCGCGGCAAGGACGGCAGCGAGAACTTGGCGCCTTACTCATTCTTCAATGCCGTGGCTTACCTTCCGCCACAGGTAATGTTTGCCTCCACTTCCGCCAAGGAGGATCGCGACGGAACCAAAGATTCGATGTCGAACATTCGCGACACAGGCGTCTTCTGCGTCAACATCGTAGAGCATGCGATGAAAGACGTGATGAACGTAACCTCCGGCCCATGGCCGCGCGAGGTTGACGAATTCGAGACGGCCGGAATTGAACGCGCAGAGTGTGAAACGATCGACTGCTCAAGGGTTGCGAATGCACCTGCGAACCTCGAGTGTAAGCTTACGCAGATCATTCAGTTGCCCGGAGCAGCAAACTTCGTCGCGTTTGGCGAGGTTACGGGCGTTCACATGCGCGACGACTGCCTGAAAGATGGCATCTTCGATGTCCTGTCTTTCAACCCGCTGACTCGAATGGGCTACCGCGACTACAGCGTCATCCGCGACAAGTTCAGCCTGAGCCGACCTGGCGAGTAACGTGAAATCCGTGACCCGAATCCCGGAACGCCAATGTCACGCATCGCATTGGCGCATATTGCCACTGTCCAACGTGACGACGCCTTAATGCGCTTTAGGGGTACGTCGAGCTTGGTGGCATAAACATACCGGATACAAGACGTCAGCACCAAGCTGGCGCCTATCGCGCAACAAGACACTAGACCCACATTGCCTATTGATCTGACGAGACGGTCTGGAACCTGGAAAGGCACCGGCCTTCTGGAAACAGGGCATCGGGATCCTTTGGAGCAAAAAAAGCCGCGCCTCGTAACGGGCGCGGCTTTTCCGGGATTAGGGTCCGCGGGGCTCGGGCGTCTGCGACCGGGATGGCCCGGCGGCCGTGGGACCCCAGCGAAAATCAGGCGGCGAGCTTGGTGTCCATGCCTGCGTCCAGCAGCGAGCGGACGCTTTCCGGCAAAAGTCCGGTCTTCGAGAAGGCACCGATTTCATCATCGAGCCGCATCAGCTCGGTTTCGGAATATCCAGCCAAGAGGCTGCGGTAAATCACCTGCGCAGGGTCTGTCGCGCGGTATACGGTGTTTTCGACGATATTCGTGGCATCCAGCATTTTCGTTACTCCGGTCACAACTTGTTAACTTCGACTTCTACCTTTTGCCGGGCACTCGGGGCGAGAATGGGGCAGGCGCTGGGTCTTGTGGGGACCTTTTCGCAGCCAGATGTGTCACGGACTGTGAGCTTCGTCACATTAGCGATACATTTAAGGTTAACTCGCCCGCCTCGGGAAACAATCAATGCCCTGCCGCAAGAATACCGGTGCGAACGGAATAATTGGTGGCGATTCCGTATATGGGATCATCGTCAGAATCGACCATAAGCTGGCCGGCCCGGCTCAAAAGATGGTGACAGTCACGTGAAAGATGGCGCAGCTGCAGCTCCTTTCCCGCCGCCTCGTATTTCGCCGCGACGACCTCAATCGCGGTCAGCGCTGACTGATCGACCACACGACTATCCGCGAAATCTACGACCACTCGGGACGGGTCTTGAGCGGGGTCAAACAGCTCGGCAAACCCTTCCGCCGAACCAAAGAACAGGGGGCCCTGCACCTGATAGACCTTGGCCCCTTCCGGGGTTTCATACGTTTTTGCCCAGATCCGGCGCGCGTTGTTCCACGCGTAGACAAGCGCAGAAACGATGACACCAACGACAACGGCGATCGCGAGGTCCGTTAAAACCGTTGTCACTGTAACAAGAACGATCACGAAACTGTCGGTCCACGGTACGCGCGCCATGATCTTGAACGAGTTCCAAGCAAACGTGCCGATCACGACCATGAACATTACGCCCACCAACGCAGCAAGCGGGATCAACTCGATCACCGGGGCGGCCACAACGATGAATGACAATAGAAACAACGCAGCAGCCACGCCGGCGATCCGGGTGCGCGCACCGGATTTCACGTTGATCATGGACTGCCCAATCATCGCGCATCCGCCCATCCCGCCAAAGAAACCGGTGACCGTATTGGCCGCGCCCTGCGCGATGCATTCCTGACTGGCACCGCCCTTCTTTCCGGTAATCTCACTGACCAGGTTCAAAGTCAGCAGGCTTTCAATCAGACCAATGGCGGCCAGGATCAAGGCGTAGGGAAGGATAATTTCGACCGTTTCCCACGCGAGCGGCACAACGGGAATGTGGAACGCAGGTAAACCGCCTTCGATGGATGCAAGATCGCCGACGCGCGGAACATCGATGTCGAACGCAATTACCGCCAGTGCGACGACAGCAATCCCGGCAAGCGGTGCTGGAACCTTGGATGTTACCCTCGGCACGGCCCAGATGATCGCCATGGTCGCCGCCGTTAACGCCAGCATGGTCACCAACGGCCACCCCGTCAGCCATGCACCTTGCGCCATCCCGTGACCTGTGTTTTCCGCGCTGCCCGGGACCTGAAACTGGGAAAGCTGCGCAAGGAAAATGACAATGGCCAGCCCATTGACGAAGCCGAGCATGACGGGATGCGGCACCATCCGGATGAACTTACCAAGCTTAAAGATGCCTGCGGCGATCTGGATAAGCCCCATCAGGACGACCGTCGCAAAAAGATACTCGACCCCGTGCGTGGCCACGAGCGACACCATAACAACCGCCAGCGCGCCCGTCGCACCCGAGATCATTCCTGGCCGCCCACCAAACAGCGCGGTGATCAATCCAACGATAAATGCAGCGTAGAGCCCGACCAGTGGATGCACACCGGCAACAAAGGCAAATGCAACGGCCTCCGGGACCAGTGCAAGTGCCACCGTAAGCCCTGCCAGTACCTCAATCCGCAGGCGCTCTGGTGTTAGGTTGCCGAGCGGAACGGCGGGATGCGGAAAGCCGTTCGTGACGGCGGCGATGATACGGGTCATGCACGGTACTCTTGGGTAGGGATTGTGTACAGGGTTGCGAGGTAGTTAGGCGACGACGCGCCTAAGGCACGGTATTCTTGGGTATGCAGTCCCCGAATAGGAGATGCTGACACGCGCATATCGCTCGTCATCCCACGCTGGCAAGCACCCTTGCGTCCGTGGGCAGCGGGTATGCAGAACGCGCAATACGTGCTCAGATTAAGACACGAGAACTTGCGGCAAGCGGGATTTTCCTAATGCATGCAGAACGCTACCAATGTTTCAAACACTTGGCGGAGGCGATATGAGCGGCGACGAAACGATGATCGGCGTGATCGGCGGATCAGGCATATACGAGATCGAGGGGTTGGAGGACGCCACATGGCAAGTCGTCGATAGCCCATGGGGGCAACCATCAGACGAAATCCTCACCGGGCGCTTGGGCGGGGTCGCCATGGCATTTCTGCCCCGCCACGGCCGCGGCCATGTCCTGTCGCCGACAACCGTACCGTACCGCGCCAACATTGACGCGTTGAAGCGGCTTGGAGTTACGGATGTGTTCAGCGTCTCCGCGGTCGGCAGCTTTCGCGAAGAATTGGCGCCTGGTGATTTTGTGATCGTCGATCAGTTCATCGATCGCACATTCGCGCGTGAGAAGTCGTTCTTCGGCACCGGATGCGTCGCCCATGTCAGCGTCGCGCACCCCACCTGCCCGCGACTTGGCGAAGCGGCATTTACCGCCGCCAGTACCGTGGGCGTCACCGTTCATAGGGGGGGCACCTATCTTGCGATGGAGGGTCCGCAGTTTTCGACCCTGGGCGAAAGCCGAATGTACCGTGAGGTTTGGGGCTGCGATGTGGTCGGAATGACCAACATGCCCGAGGCGAAACTCGCCCGTGAGGCGGAACTTTGCTACGCCTCAATCGCGATGGTCACCGATTACGACAGCTGGCATCCGGACCATGGCGAGGTTGATGTGACAGACATCATTCGGACGCTGCAGGGCAATGCGGCCCATGCCAAAGCACTTGTGGCGGAGCTTCCTGCGCTGCTTGGCGCGACGCGCGACCCCTGCCCCCACGGCTGCGACCGCGCGTTGGATTTTGCCATCCTCACCGCGCCTGAGGTCCGCGATCCATCGATGGTCGCAAAACTGGATGCCGTTGCGGGGCGTGTCCTGACCGCATGACGCCTAGCCGCGATTTTCGCCGACAACCGCCTGGTAAGCGGCAATATCGCGGTTGAGCGCCCGAAACGCGCGGCGTTGGACCGCTTCCATGGTTGGCACGGGTGCGTCGAGGTCCGGGGTCAGGCCCTGTTCGGCGATGTAAATCGATACGGCCCATCGCGCCGCATCGATCACGGTCCCGCGCCAGCCGGCGTCTTCCAGGATCGCGAGCGTTCGCCCATGGAGACGGGTGAACAGGTGCCCATCGCCCGCATCACACAAGTAAAGCACGTTCGCCTGCCAAAGCTCGGCCCGCAGGACCGCGCCGTAGGCTGCATCCGATAGTTTCTTCCGCCGCCTCAGCCGTGCATCCGCTGCGACCCCGGAGGGGACACAAGGCAGGCGGATGGCCGCAAAAAGGGCATGCAGGTTCAGGTCATCGCCAAGGGCGTTCCGCCCTAGCGAGATCCATTGATCAAGGCGCCGCTCGGTTTCTACGACATCACCCTCGGCTCCGCGCAGATCGGCTGCAGCTTCTGCCAGCCATTCAGCATAAGGGTCCTGGGACGCCACGAAAACCGGCCGTGTGACGTTCTGGAGGTGTGGCATTGGCGCTCCATCTTGGGACAGGCAATGCGTGCCAATCAATCCGGGCACCAATGCGGCCAGCTAACGGTTATCTTTCATGAATTTTCGGATAAAATGACGTATCTCGCGTGCAGCCGTTGTGTCCAACTCTTTGCACCGGCGGACGAAGGCATCCCGTTCCTTTTTGTCCAGTCTAAGGATAAGCTGGCTATCCTTCTTGTACCGAGCTTCGTTCTTTTTCGACATCGTCCAACACCGACCGTTTCGACACACAAATCAGCACATGTATATGCAATGCATATGCCAAATGCACACAAGGCACGTATTTGTATTATTCACTTTCTGGCTGAAACCTCGGAAAAAAGTGACGATTCAAACGCCCGGGATCTTCGGGAAAGCGCGCCCTGACCTAGCCGCACGCCGGCGTAGCAGCCTGCGCCAAAATCCGCTCGTCGGCAATCAACCGGTCCAACTTATCCACCGGGATGGACCCGAGAACGGCAGTGCGACCAACAACCAATGCGGGCGTACCGTAGAACCCAAACCGCTCTGCTAGCCCCTGTGCCGTCTGGATCCTATTCTGTACGAGCTCGGAATTTGCATCGCGAACGAAACGTGCAGCATTGAGGCCAGCACCTTCGGCGAGGTTTTCCAGATACGCATCCGTTGCCACCACCCGACTGCGCATCAGCCGGTTATGGATCTCCAAGTACGCGCCTTGCATATCTGCCGCCAGCGCGGCACGCGCTGCCATAACGGACGTTTCCCCCAAGAGCGGCAGTTCATGCCAGGTAACCGAAATGTCGCCCGCCTCGGCGCGCGTTGTCAGTTCGCGTGTCAAAACCCGGCAATACGGACAGAAATAGTCCGAGAATGATGCAACAGGCACTCCGTGGCCTGAATGCGTAAAGAGCGTCCCGCAGACCTGAGCATCGGGGATCCGGGGTACGGCCGCGCGTAGCGTGTCAATCCCGATAAAGGGATCGAACACTTGTCCCGAGACGCCTCCGAACCGCAGCATGCGAAATTCAGGAAGCCCAGGCACGTCCTCGAAGTCCGGCGGGGCGGGCCGATTAAACAGCTCGTTGGCGCCAACAACTGCGAGAAAGGCCGCGCCCAGCACAAGAACGCCGCGACGCCCGCTTGTCTTGGATTTGTCGCTACTCTGCTCTTGCATTGGCGGTCCCCATTGCCAAGAAGTGGGGGCTGGCACCCCCGCCCACAAGGAGAGCCAGGATGCACGGCCAAAGTAAGACGGTGAAGGACTACGTACGTACAATCGTCGATTTTCCCCATGAGGGGATCATGTTTCGCGATGTCACGACCCTGTTTGCCGATCCGCGCGGGTTGAGAATGTGCGTTGACCAGTTGCTGCACGGCTACGCGGGCGAAGAGATCGACAAGGTAGTGGGTCTGGAGGCACGCGGTTTCATACTTGGTGGCGCGGTGGCGCACCAATTGTCGACGGGGTTCGTGCCTGTCCGCAAGAAAGGCAAACTGCCGGGCCGTACGATCAGCGAAGACTACCAGCTCGAATATGGAGAGGCGGTCGTCGAGGTGCATGACGACGCGATCGCGGCAGGCGAAAAAATCCTCCTTGTCGACGATCTTTTGGCCACAGGCGGCACGGCCGAGGCGGGAATCAAGTTGATCGAGCGGCTCGGGGGCGAGATCGTGGGCTGTGCCTTTGTTATCGATCTTCCCGACCTTGGCGGTCGCCACCGGCTTGAGGCACTCGGCTATGACGTCCACACGCTTTGCGCGTTTGAGGGCCTTTAGTCTTCGGATCTAGGTACCTGTACCCGCCCTCAGCACAGCGCCCGGATTCATGATCCCGTTTGAATCAAGAGCCGATTTAATTGCCCGCATGGCCGCAAGCTTTGCGGGGTCTCCATAGCGCTCCAGATCACCGGTTTTCAGCCGTCCGACACCGTGCTCGGCGCTGAATGATCCTCCTAGCTCAGCCACCAGATCATGAACTGCATGGCTGATCGCCGCGCGTTGGTCGCGGTACTCCGACGCGGCCCGGCCTACTGCCGGGAAGGCGTTGTAGTGCAAGTTCCCGTCGCCGAGATGACCGAAGGCATTAATCCGCACGTCTGCTACGCTGGCAATCCGGGCCGGCGCCCGGGCGATGAAGTCTGCAATCTGCGACAAAGGGAGCGCGATGTCGTGGCTGGCGATCGCGCCGACCTTTCGGTTGGCTTCGGGTATCGCCTCACGCAGGCGCCAAAGCGCGGCACGTTGCGCGTCGGATTGCGCAATGACCCCATCTGTCGCGATGCCAGCGTCAAACACCGCTTCGACCATCTCCTGTGGTGAACCGCCCGCGCCCGCGGGCGCAATTTCCATAAGCACGGCCCAATCCGGAAATGGATCGAGACCTTGATCAGCTAATATCCCCGTCTCGGCGACAAAGGCGGGGCCCTGCGCCGAAATCAGTTCGAACGCTGAAACCGCCTCTCCCGCGATCTCACGGGTGCGGGCCAAAAGCCGAAGCGCATCGGCCGGCGACGGCACCGCCAAAAGCGCCGTCGACCGCGACGCAGGGCGCGGATATAGGCGCAGGCTCGCCGCCGTTATCAGGCCAAGCGTGCCTTCTGCACCGATCAGTAGATCGCGCAGATCGTACCCCGTGTTGTCTTTTCTCAACCGGACAAGGCCGTTCCAGATCTGGCCATCGGGCAATACGGCCTCAAGCCCCAGACACAGCGCCCGCGCCGTGCCGTACCGCAGCACGTTCAGCCCGCCGGAATTGACCGCGAGCGCCCCACCGATCGTTGCCGTGCCTTCCGAGCCATAGGAAAGAGGAAAGAGCCGACCCGCCAGCTCAGCCGCTGTTTGCACTTCGGACAGCGTCGCGCCGGCCTCGGCGACAATAACGTCTTCTTCCGCCGAAACCGACCGGATACGCCGCATACGCTCAAGGCTCACGAGAACCGGGTGCGGAACGTCAACGCCGGTCTGACCGCCGACCAGGCCAGTTCCGCCGCCGCGCGGGACCAGCGCGACCTGCGCTTCGGCAGCCAAACGCACCAAAGCTGATGTTTCTTCGGCATTGCCCGGTGCCACGACTAGTCCCGGCGCAGGATGCCAGCGTCCACGCGGTTCCTCGAAATAGGATGGATCGACAGCTGGAAAGGCAACGTCAGGGAGCACGGCGCGCAGCCGGGCTTCGAACGCGGGATCGGCGGGGTTCGTCATACGCCCCTTCTGGCAGCGGGCGCCGCGCCCGTCCAGCGCTACGGATCCTGTAGGTAGTTCGGGACAAGCACGACGACCGTTGGCCGGTCTGGCAACGTGCGTAGCGACACCTCAAGCGAAGTCTCGAACTCCATTTTCACATCGAACTCGTCCGCCACACCGGCCACGAACCGGTTCAGGGACCCACCCTCGAACCAGTGCATCGGAATGACGATGGACGAGCGCAGCCGTTTAAGAAGCCGGATCATCGTCGGAAGATCCAGCGTTGTCCCCCCGTCCACAGCAGCCATGACCACATCAAGGCGACCGAGCGCGGCAAGCTGTGCTGCATCCGGGTAGTGGTGCAGATGTCCCAGATGCCCGATGCACAACCCTTCAACTTCGAACACGAAGATCGAGTTTCCATCGGGGCGGACTGTATCGTCAAAAAAGCCTGATCGAACATCGGTGTGAACGTTGCGCACCAGCATCTCGCCCAGATCGACGTAGTGATCACGCGGCGCACCGCCCGTTGCCCAGCCTTCCAGAACATGCGGGATGCGCGGGTCGGGGTTGCTTGTCCAATGGGTGCCATGGGCGTTGTTCATCGTCGCAACGGTGGGCACGAAATCGGCTGGCCCCAGGAAGCCGGTGTAGTCGGTCACGGCCGATAGCCCGCCGCGCGTCTGAAGAAGGAACATCGCATGGTTGAGATAGCTGATCCGGACTGAAAACTCCGGGACCGGATCGCGAAAGCTTGCCTGGTGCAGGTATTCGATCCCTGGCGCAGCATCGGCAACCGCAATGCAATGGCTCGGGCGGCGGTCCTGCGCCGCTGTGACACCGGCCAAACAGACTAAGAAAATGATCGACAGTACGATTCGCATGGACCAGACCTCCGCTTTTGCAGACCATACCTCAGGCGCGGGGCGAACTCTCTTCTTCTCGATAAAGTTACCATTCGCGCTCGAACAAAGCCCTGTTTTGGGCAAGACCGGTCGATCTTGCCCGAAACTCGGGCGAGATCGGCCGTGGATCAACGCATATGTCTCGCAGGTGTCGCGCTAGGCTTTTTTGCGGCGGGTTGGACGCTTGCCTTTGCCCTTTGATGCCTTCTCAGCGATCAATGCGACGGCCATGTCCATGTTGACATCGTCCGGTTCGGTGCCCTTTGGCAGCGTGGCGTTGACCTTGGCCCACTTAATGTAAGGGCCGTATTTGCCGTCCATCACGCTGACCGCGCCACCTTCATCAGGGTGTTCACCAAGTTCCTTCAACGGTGGCTTGGCGGCACTACGCCCCCTGCCGCGTGTTGCAGCCTTCTGTGCCAGAACCTCTACTGCTCGGTTCATCCCCACACTGAAGACCTCTTCGATTTCATCAAGATTGGCGTTCAGGCCACCCTTGTGCGAGATGCTCTCTGCGTGTTTGAGGTAGGGTCCAAAGCGGCCAATATTGGCCCAGACCGGAACGCCGTCTTCCGGGTGATCGCCGACCAGCCTAGGAAGACTTAGAAGCCGAAGCGCCTGCGGAAGATCGACCTCGGCAGGGGACCATTCCTTAGGGATCGACTGGCGCGGCGGCTTTTTATTGTCCTCGGTCACCTCACCCCTTTGCACATAGGGGCCGAAGCGACCGTTGAACGCGAAAATTTTGTCGTTCGCATCTGCGCCCAAGAGCTTACCCTCGGGTGGGATTGCTGAGGCTGACGTGTCTTCCATGCCCGGCGGGCCGAACGGGCGTGTATAGCGGCATTCCGGGTAATTCGAGCACCCGATGAACGCGCCACCCGAGCGCGCTGTGCGCATTGACAAACGCCCGACCCCGCAGTTGGGACAAGCGCGCGGGTCGGTCCCGTCAGTGGTCGGCGGAAAGAGATGCGGCTCTAGGACTTCGTTGATCTTCTCAAGAACCTCGGTGATCCGAAGCTCTGATGTCTCGGCGATCGCCGCCGTGAAATCACGCCAGAACCGGCCCAGGACGTCCTGCCAGTCCCGCTCACCTGCGGTGATATCGTCAAGCTCTTCCTCGAGGTTCGCGGTGAACTCGTAGCCCACATATTTCCGGAAGTAGTTGACCAGAAACGCCGTCACCAGACGCCCCTTGTCCTCGGGGATCAGCCGGTTCTTTTCCTTGCGCACATAGTCGCGGTCCTGGATTGTGGTAACAATCGAGGCATAGGTCGACGGACGCCCGATCCCAAGTTCTTCCATCCGCTTTACAAGCGTAGCCTCGGTGTAACGCGGCGGCGGCTGCGTGAAATGCTGCGTGGGCGTCAAGTCCTGTTTGTTGGCAGTTTCGCCCTGCATGATCTGCGGCAGGCGTTTGTCATCTTCGTCAAGCACTTCGCCTGCGGTGTCGATGTCGTCGCGGCCTTCGGTATAGACCCGCATAAAGCCGTCAAATAGGATTACCTGGCCCGTGGCGCGCAGTTCGACCTGCCCGTCGGCGCTGGCAATATCGACAGTGGTGCGCTCGAGCCGCGCCCCGGCCATCTGCGAAGCGAGCGTACGTTTCCAGATCAGATCGTAG
Source organism: Pseudomonadota bacterium (assembly GCA_038744785.1). GTDB lineage: Bacteria > Pseudomonadota > Alphaproteobacteria > Rhodobacterales > Rhodobacteraceae > Ovoidimarina. The sequence continues at coordinate 62,135 of JBCDLX010000018.1, read as the reverse complement.
AGTTTTCTTTGGTCATCATCCGTCAGCTTCAGGGCGCCGGCGTCGCGCGTCATGTCCGTCGGGCGAATGCACTCATGCGCCTCTTGCGCATTCTTGGCCTTGTTCTTGTACATCCGGGGACTGGCCGGCACGTAGTCGGCCCCATAGCGGGCCTTGATCGCGTCCCGCGCGGCTGTAACCGCCTCGGGCGCCATGTCGATTCCGTCCGTTCGCATATATGTGATGTGCCCGGCTTCGTAGAGCCGCTGGGCGCATTGCATCGTTTGGCGCGCGCCAAACCCGAACTTGCGGCTAGCTTCCTGCTGAAGCGTCGATGTCATGAAAGGCGCCGACGGGTTTCGTGCCCCGGGCTTGGCCTCGACCGATTTCACGGTCAGATCGCGCGAGGTTACGGCTTGAACCGCCAATTCCGCCGCCGTTTCGTTTTCGATATCGTATCGGTCGAGCTTTTGCCCCCCGAGAACCGTGAGCCGCGCATCATAGGTCTGACCGCGCGGCGTGGCGAGCTTGGCGTCAACCGACCAGTATTCGCGCGCACGAAACGCTTCGATCTCCATCTCGCGCTCGACGATCAGCCGCAGGCAAACCGATTGCACGCGACCGGCCGATTTCGCGCCGGGCAGCTTCCGCCAGAGGACAGGGGACAGGTTGAAGCCCACCAGATAGTCCAGCGCGCGCCGCGCCAGGTACGCTTCGACCAGTTCCATGTCGACATCGCGCGGGTTCTGCATCGCTTGCGTCACCGCCGACTTGGTGATGGCGTTGAACACAACCCGGCTGACCGGTGTGTCTTTCTTTAGAGCTTTGCGCTTGCGCAGCGCCTCTTCCAGATGCCAAGAAATTGCTTCTCCTTCACGATCCGGGTCCGTCGCCAGTATCAAGGAGTCATCGTCCTTCAACGCATCGGCGATGGCTTTGACGTGCTTTTTTGAGTCGCTTGCGATCTCCCATTTCATGTCGAATCCATTTTCCGGATCGACAGACCCATCCTTCGGCGGCAAGTCGCGCACATGCCCATAGGACGCCAGTACGGTATAGTTGTCGCCCAGATATTTGTTGATTGTCTTGGCCTTAGCCGGGGATTCGACGACAACGACGGGCATAGGGCTCCTTTCAGAGGGCGGGCATATCCAGCGTGGCTAGATGTGGGAGAGGCAGGGGGAATGTCAACGAGCAGCGACCGAAATCGGTTTCCTTGCCCCCCCAAGACCGCCCGCGCGGACCTACGGGTAAACCGGGCGCGGTCGCGCATTCGATGCCGGGGTACGCGACACGGTGCGGCCCCGCCGGTACAGCACCGCATGACACCGGTTTCGGACCCTCCGTGTTCCGCGCTTGCACCGCGAAAGACCGCCTCGTCTTTTAGACAACGCGGCTTAAGAATCCGCCTGGGCGACGTTCGATCTGACCGTCCAACTCAAGTGACACTAGAACGGGTGTTACGTCCGCTGCCGGGCGGTCGAGATCGCGGATCAACTGATCCTCGGCCAGCGGGCTTGGTCCAAGGCGGTTCAAGATCTCGGTGTGCAGGGCGGCCGTCTCTGCCAGTGTCCGCGTTTCGGGTGCAGCTGGGGGGATGTCCGCCTTTGGCTGCGGATCGGGCCGGTCGAGCGCCGCCAGAACATCGCCCGCCCCGCGCACAAGCATTGCGCCATCGCGGATCAGCATGTTGCACCCGGACGCCCGCGCATCGAACGGATGTCCGGGCACGGCCAGAACCTCACGCCCCTGATCAAGCGCGGTGCGTGCCGTTATCAGACTGCCCGATTTTGCAGCCGCCTCGACCACAACGACGCCGCGGGCCAGGCCCGAAATGATCCGGTTTCGCGCTGGAAAATGGCGTGCCTGCGGGCTGACATTCATCGGCATCTCACTGACCCGCAGCCCCTTTTCAGCAATTTCCTGTGCCAGGACCGCGTTCTCAGCCGGATAGACGACGTCGACCCCCCCAGCCATCACAGCGACTGTGCCGCTTTCCAGCGCCCCTAGATGCGCCGCCGTATCGACCCCCCGCGCAAGACCCGAAACAACTGTTTGCCCATCTTTGCCAAGATCAGCCGCGATCCGCCGCGCCATCCGCGTTCCAAGCGATGAGGCGTTCCGCGCACCGACGATGGCGATCTGAGGCTGCGTCAGAAGCGCGGTGTCACCCATCGTCCACAAAAGCGGCGGGGCGTCGGAAAGCTCTGCAAGCAAGTGCGGATACTCCGGTTCGCCCAGCGCGAGGAGCCGCGCGCCGGCCTGGAGCCCTGCCTCGAACTCCCGGCGCGCGGCCTCGGGTGCGCAGGGGAGGTAATCCTCCACCCCGGCAGCCCTGGCAACCTCGGGCAGCGCCCCGATGGCCGCCTCGGCGTCGCCGTGTTCGGCCATCAGCCGGTGGAACGTCGTGGCGCCCACCCGGCGCGAGCGCAAGAGACGAAGCCAGCACAGCTTCACTTCCTCGGTGAGGGGTGGGGTGAGGGGGGGTGGGGAAGGGGAAAAATCCTTAGCCATCCTACCTCCGTCTGCTTGCGCCGACCTTAATGCACCGAATCGGTTAACGGTGCGTTAAGGCAGGGCAAATCTGATCGGATCGGCTTCTTCCTTAAAGCCTGGCTCCTCCGGTCCGCCTCCAAGGTACGGACTCCTCGCCTCAGACCGGATAGCCGGGCAGGACGCGCGCGCGAACGTTTCGTCAGGATGCGCTTCCGCCCACGGTCAACCCCCCGATCAGAAGGGTTGGCTGACCCACGCCAACCGGCACCCACTGGCCTGCCTTGCCGCAATTCCCGATGCCTGGGTCCAGCGCCATATCATTGCCGACCGCGCGGACCTGGGTCATCGCCGTCGCACCGTCCCCGATCAAAGTCGCACCCTTGACCGGGTCCCCGATCTGACCGTTCACGACTCGGTAAGCTTCAGTACAGGAAAACACAAACTTGCCGTTGGTGATGTCGACTTGACCGCCGCCAAAGCCAACGGCGTAAATCCCGTCCTTTACATCGGCGACGATGTCATCAGAGTTCGCATCGCCGCTTAGCATATAGGTGTTGGTCATACGCGGCATTGGCGCATGCGCGTGGCTTTGCCGGCGTCCGTTTCCAGTCGGGGCAACCCCCATCAGACGGGCATTCTGACGGTCCTGCATGTAGCCTACAAGAATGCCGTCCTCTATCAATGTATTCCGCGCGCTGGGCGTGCCCTCGTCATCAACGGTGATCGAACCGCGCCTGTTGGGGATCGTTCCGTCATCCAGCACGGTCACACCCTTTGCGGCAACCTGCTTTCCCATGAGCCCGGCGAACGCAGAAGTTTTTTTACGATTGAAATCGCCCTCAAGCCCGTGTCCCACGGCCTCGTGCAACAGTATTCCCGGCCAGCCGGAACCAAGTGCTACGTCCATGACGCCGGCAGGTGCAGGGACGGCCCGCAGGTTTACAAGCGCGATCCGCAAGGCCTCGCGCGCGACGCCTTTCCAGCTCTCCGGCGACATCAAGGCGGTCAGGCCCGCCCGGCCTCCAGCACCCGCCATTCCAGATTCGCGCCGACCATCCTGTTCGACGATCACGCTAATGTTCAGGCGCGTCATCGGTCGGGTATCGCTTACGGCCCCGCCTTCGGGGCGCAGGATCACAACTTCCTGCAGCGACGCCGCAATCGTCGCTGAAACCTGGACCACACGCGGGTCAAGCCCGCGGGCGTAGGCGTCAATCTCGCGCAAGATCTCAACTTTGAGACCGAAGCCCGCGTCCGCCATCGGATCAGCATCGGTGTATAGCTTCTCGTTCGTGCCCTGGGGCGGGTCTGCAAGGGTCCCCCCACCCTGCCCCACAGCAAGCCGTGTGGTTGCGACGGCACGCTTCAGCGCTGCTTCGCTGACTTCGGTGGAATGGGCGTAGCCAGAGGTTTCCCCGCATACAGCCCGCAGGCCGAACCCCTCGGACGCGTTGTAGCTTGCTGTCTTCAATCGCCCATCATCGAAAACCAGCGCCTCGGATCGGGTGCGCTCCAGGAACAGTTCGCCATCATCTGCGCCGGCGACAGCCTCACGCAGAAGCACGAGCGACCGGTTCTCATCAAGATGAGTCTCAAAGGGCTGGAAGGCGGGATGATCAGTCATAGACGAGCCTTTCGGACGAGGTTACGCTTTGCGAGCGTCTGTTTGCCGCAAGAGAAGCGCTTGTTGCGTTTCGTGTTATGTGATTTCAAGCGGCGCGAAAACAATCCTATGAACGTCGGATTCGGACGTTCGCGGGATGCAAAGCGCCGCTGAGAGCGAGATAGGAACCGGGAATGCGTGTACTGACGTCTCCGAAAGCCCTTACAACCGGAACAGTGGCCCTGTTCGCAGCTGCGTCTGCCAGGGCACAAGTTACTGTCGAGGGGCTCGACTCAATCGGGAAGCCAGAACCATCGGGCACCGGCTTTCAGGCCCAGGCCACAAGCCTGATGCGTGACGTTGTCTGGCTGGATACGTTTCTTCTGGTCATCATAACGATCATCTCACTCTTTGTGCTAGCGCTACTTGCGATTGTGATCGTGCGCTACAATGAACGTTCAAATCCAAAACCGGCCGGGTTCACCCACAACACTCCCCTCGAAGTTGCATGGACCGTCGTTCCAATCATAATCCTTGTTGTGATTGCTGTTGCCTCATTGCCGATCTTGATCAAGCAGCAGGAGATTCCAGAAGGCGACGTGACGATCAAGGTCACCGGTTACCAGTGGTATTGGGGATACGAATACGTCGACGCCGGTGTAGAGGGCGTCGAACCCGCCTCGATCGTGTTCGACAGCTTCATGCTGGACAAAGAGGATCTTGAGGAATTCGGCTATGCGCCCGATGAATACCTTCTCGCAACGGACCAGCCCGTTGTTATCCCGACCGGCAAGACGATCGTGATGCAAGTCACGGCGGCCGACGTGATCCACTCCTGGACGATCCCGGCTTTCGGCGTGAAGCAGGACGGCGTGCCGGGTCGTCTAGCCGAACTTTGGTTCGAGGTCGACCCGGGCATGGAAGGCATCTATTTCGGCCAGTGTTCTGAGCTGTGCGGGAAGGACCACGCCTACATGCCGATCACGGTTAAGGCAGTCACGCAGGAGGAATACGATGACTGGGTTGGGCGCGCATATGAGGAATTCGCGGGCGAGACCCTGCCGTTCAATGTTGCTACCGCGGAGTAAGTGTTGACCGACACGACCGTCATACCGCGCGAAGGCGAGGCGCAGTTCGGTGATTACTTCGCCCTACTCAAGCCGCGTGTGATGAGCCTTGTGGTCTTTACTGCTCTGGTGGGCCTTCTTGTTGCACCGGTGCCGGTGCACCCAATGGTCGGGTTTGCCTCAATCTTGTTCATCGCAATCGGTGCCGGGGCATCGGGCGCGCTCAACATGTGGTGGGATGCCGACATCGACGCCGTGATGCGGCGCACTAGGGGCCGTCCAGTGCCGTCAGGTCAGGTGGCGGGCGACGACGCGCTGGCGGTCGGCCTCGCGCTTTCCGGTCTGTCAATCGTTATGCTGGCGCTTGCGTCGAACCTGCTTGCAGCGGGGCTTCTGGCTTTCACCATCGGCTTTTATGCCGTGGTTTACACCATGTGGCTGAAGCGTTTAACGCCCCAGAACATCGTGATAGGCGGTGCGGCGGGCGCCTTTCCTCCGGTCATTGGCTGGGCCGTGGCAACCGGTAGCGTCTCGTTTGAGGCGTGGTTGATGTTTGCGCTGATTTTCATGTGGACTCCGCCGCATTTCTGGGCGCTCGCGCTGTTTATGCGGTCGGATTACGACGACGCCGGCGTTCCGATGCTGACAGTTACCCATGGGCGTCCGGCAACGCGTGCTTACATTCTTGTCTACACAGCGATCCTTGCGCCCGCAGCGCTCGCTCTTGCGTTTACGTCCGTCGGCGGTCCGGTTTATCTGGTTGCGGCCTTGTCTATGAACGCTTGGTTCCTAAAGGGTGCGTTCCAGATATGGCGGCGAGACGAGGTAATTGCGGAAGGTGACGATTACGCGGTTGAGAAGGCGTTTTTCCGCTTTTCGCTTCTGTACCTTTTCGTTCATTTCGGCGCACTACTGATCGACGCCGTGCTTCGGACAACCGGGGTGATCTGATGGCGATCCGCGCGACCCATGAACTTCACAAGCGGCGGTTTTCCCGCAATCTTGGTGTCGGGTTGGCGCTAGTTGCTTTTGCGGCGGTCATGTTTGGCCTGACCGTCGTGAAAGTCTCCGAAACCGGACCGATCCAGGGCTTCGATCACGTTGTCCGCCCCGAACTTGCAGTGGGGACCGAATGAACTTCCTTGAACGCCTAGACCCCAACACACGAACGGTGGTGCAGTTATCAGGTGTCGTGGTCACTATGGGCGCGCTCGCATGGGCAAGCGTTCCGCTTTATGACTGGTTCTGCCGGGTCACTGGTTTTGGCGGAACGACCGGGGTGTCTGAAGTCGCGCCGGACGATATTCTTGAGCAGACGATCACAGTAAAGTTCGACGCGTCGCTTGAGCGTGGCATGCCGTGGAAGTTCAAGCCGGTCGAACGCGAGATGGAGATCCGGATCGGCGAAACCGGGCTTGCCTTTTACGAAGCCTATAACCCGACACAAACCGCCGTCGCGGGAACCGCGAGCTACAACGTCGCGCCCTATTCGACCGGCGGCTACTTCTCGAAAATAGACTGTTTCTGCTTTGAGATGCAAGTTTTGGAACCCGACCAGACGGTTCTGATGCCAGTGACATTCTATGTGGACCCCGAAATCATCGACGATCCGGAAGCGAAACACGCGAACCACATCACACTAAGCTATACATTCCATGTTACTGACATACCGGACGACTACGTGCCAACTGAAGCGACACTGGCCGTTCCCGAACAAACGAATATAAACTAAGGCAAAGCCGCCCAATCCGAAAAAACCAAGGTCAGAGGGACCAGGAATGGCACACGAGAAGAACCACGACTATCACATCCTGAGCCCGTCGATTTGGCCTTTCGTCGGGGCAGTCTCGGCGTTTGTCATGCTCTATGGCGCGGTTCTTTGGTTCTCGTCAAACGTGTCAAACAACCAGCCCTTCGTTTTCCTGATGGGCTTTGTCGGCGTGCTTTATACGATGTTCGCCTGGTGGTCGGATGTTGTTAAGGAAAGCCAGATCGGGGACCATACACCGGTTGTCCGGATCGGACTACGATACGGGTTCATCCTTTTCATCATGTCCGAAGTGATGTTCTTTGCGGCGTGGTTCTGGAGCTTCTTCAAACACACGATCTATCCTATGAACGAGTATGTCGGCACAGCCTATGTCGTGCCCGACATTCACTTCATTGATCCATTCCACCTGCCCCTCATCAACACGCTGGTTCTGCTTCTGTCAGGCTGTGCGGTGACCTGGGCGCACCATGCGCTGGTTCACGGCGGACGCCGCGACGATATTGAAACGGGGCTTCTGATCGGCTGGGTTCTTGGCATAGCGTTCACGTTCCTGCAGGCATATGAGTACCGCGAGTTGATCCTGCATTATGACTGGCGCTTCGGTGCTGGCGTGACGGATGGTGACAAGTACTTCTCGAACTTCTTCATGGCGACAGGATTTCACGGCGCGCACGTCATCATCGGCACGATCTTTCTATTCGTCTGTTGGCTGCGGGTGCGGGCGGGCCACTTCACAGCCGAGAAGCATATCGGCTTCGAGGCCGCAGCTTGGTACTGGCACTTCGTCGACGTGGTATGGCTGTTTCTGTTTATGGCCGTCTACATCTGGGGTTCGGGCCCGCCACACTAGGCCGCAGGACGCCGACGGCGGGAGTATTTGAACCGGCGTGAAGATAGGGGCGTGGGCGCGGGTCCACGCCCTTAGACTGTCGAGGACGGGCATGGGACGGCTAGTTGTACCACTTCTGATCGGAACGCTTGGGGCCGCGGTACTGGTATCGCTGGGCCTCTGGCAGGTTCAGCGGCTGGCCTGGAAGGAAGCTGTGCTGGGCGAAATTGAGGCGCGGATTGCGGCTGACCCCGTGCCCTTGCCACAAACCCCTGATCCGGAAGCCGACCGATACCGACCGGTCGCTGTCACCGGCACGATCAGCGGTGACGACCTGCGCGTCCTGATTTCGGCCAAGGGGGTTGGCCCCGCCTACCGGATCATCGCACCGCTGACCTTGGAGGATGGCCGGCGCGTGATGGTTGACAGGGGCTATGTGCCCGACGCGCAGAAGAACACCCCCCGCCCCGGCGGACAAGCGTCGATCACTGGGAACCTGCACTGGCCCGACGAGATCGACGGATTTACCCCCGATAACGATGTTGCCAACAATATCTGGTTTGCGCGCGACGTCCCGGTGATGGCAGAGGCGCTAGGGACCGAACCTGTGCTGATTATCGCGCGGCAAACGTCGGAATCCGATCCCGTGGTGACGCCATTGCCGGTGGACACCAGCGGCATTCCGAACGATCACCTGCAATATGCGGTCACGTGGTTTGGGTTGGCGGCAGTGTGGATCCTGATGACAGGGCTTTGGGTCCGGCGGATCGTGCGAGGAACGGGATGAGATATGTTTCAACACGGGGCCAGGCCCCAGAGTTGAGCTTTGGCGAAGCGATGCGGACCGGATTGGCGCGCGATGGCGGGCTTTACCTTCCAGCCAACGTGCCGACTCTGGAGCGAACGAGCATCGCAGCGCTCGCGGGCCTTCCCTATGAAGAGGCCGCGTTTCGGGTGATGCGGCCCTTTGTGGGCGAGGCGTTTTCGGACGACGCGTTCCGGGGGTGCATCGACCGGGCCTATGACAACTTTGGTCATGTCGCCCGTGCCCCCCTCGTCCAACTTGGTCCCGGACACTTCCTTCTGGAACTTTTTCATGGGCCAACGCTCGCGTTCAAAGACTTCGCGATGCAGTTGATCGGCCAGATGTTCCGGGTCGCATTGGCGGAAAGCGGCGAGCGGATCACCATTGTCGGTGCTACGAGCGGCGATACTGGATCGGCCGCGATCGAAGCATTTCGAGGTATTCCAGGGGTCGATGTATTCATCATGTACCCGCATGGCCGCGTCAGCGATGTGCAACGTCGCCAGATGACGACGCCGTCAGAGGCGAATGTTCACGCCCTGGCACTCGATGGCGACTTTGACGACTGCCAGGCGATGCTTAAAGCAATGTTCAACGACTTTCCTTTCCGGGACCGGGTCGGCCTTGCTGGCGTGAACTCGATCAACTGGGCACGCGTGTTGGCGCAGGTCGTCTACTACTTCACCTCCGCCGCCAGTCTTGGGTCGCCGGATCGGACGGTGAGCTTCACGGTTCCAACCGGGAACTTCGGTGACATCTACGCCGGATCGATAGCGCGCCGCATGGGTCTACCGATAGAGCGTCTAGTGGTTGCAACGAACCGCAACGACATATTGCACCGCACATTCCAGACCGGCCGCCACGACAAGGCGGGGGTGGATCCCACAATCAGCCCATCTATGGATATCGAAGTGTCGTCGAACTTCGAACGCGCGCTTTTTGACGCCTACGGCCGCGATGGTGGCGCGGTAACGCAGTTGATGGGCGACCTAAAGGAAAGCGGCGGCTTTCCCGTCAGCCAAGGTGCGATGGAAGCGCTTAAAGAGATCTACACCTCGGGTCGTGCCTCCGAAGAAGAGACCTCAGCGACGATCCGGGACATGGCGGCGCGGACCGGCGAGGTTTTGTGCCCGCACACCGCAGTGGGCGTGAAGGTTGCTGAAGAGCATCTTGACCCCGCAACACCGATGATCACGCTTGCCACCGCACATCCCGCGAAATTCCCGGACGCGGTTGAGGCGGCAACCGGCACGCGCCCCCCCCTTCCAAACCGGATGGCAGACCTTTATGACCGGTCGGAGCGTGTAACACGGGTGGCAAACGATCTTGCCGCTGTTGAAACCCTGATCGAGGAGCGCCGCGGCACTTGACCGTCGAGACCCACACCCTTTCGAATGGCCTGCGCATCGTCACCGAACATATGCCGGGGCTGAAGTCTGCTTCCATCGGAGTATGGATCATGGCCGGCGGGCGGCACGAGCGAGAAGATCAGAACGGCATCGCGCATTTCCTGGAACACATGGCCTTCAAGGGCACCACCAGTCGCAACGCGCTTCAGATCGCCGAAGCGATTGAGGACGTCGGCGGCTACATCAACGCGTATACAAGCCGCGAAATGACCGCCTACTACGCGCGTGTTCTTGAAGACGACGTGCCGTTGGCTCTTGATGTGATTTCCGACATCGTTCTGAACCCGGTCTTCGATCAAAGAGAGATCGAGGTCGAACGGCACGTCATCCTACAAGAGATCGGTCAGGTCCATGATACGCCTGACGACGTCGTGTTCGACTGGCTACAGGAAGCGGCCTATCCAGGGCAACCGATGGGCCGTACGATCCTTGGTCCGGCAGAGCGGGTACGAGCGTTTTCGCGCGCGGACCTGTCGGGGTTCGTGTCAGAGCGGTATGGCCCCGGGCAGATGATCGTGGCCGCAGCAGGCGCGGTGGATCACGACACCATCGTCAAGGCGGCCGAGCAGATCTTCGGCCATCTGACGGCCCATGACACGCCTGATGTGGAACCCGCCGCTTTTGCTGGTGGCGAACGGCGTGAAGACAAACGACTGGAGCAGGTTCATTTTACGCTGGGCTTCGAAGCCCCGGGATATCGCGAGCCCGCGCTTTACACATCGCAGATCTACGCCAGCGTCCTTGGCGGCGGGATGTCTTCGCGGCTTTTTCAGGAAGCGCGCGAAGCGCGCGGGCTTTGCTATTCTATCTTTGCGCAGGCCAGCGCATATGCCGATTCAGGGCTTCTGACGATCTACGCGGGCACTGGCAGCGACGAGATCGGCCAGCTTTCCGAACTGACCGTAGATCTGATCCGCCGGTCAGCGGGCGACATCTCGCCCGAAGAGGTTGCCCGTGCACGCGCCCAGATGAAAGCCGGTCTGTTGATGGGACTTGAAAGTGCCTCATCGCGGGCCGAGCGCATCGCCCGTCTCCTGGCGATCTGGGGACGAGTCCCGACGCTGGATGAGACGGTCGAACGCATCGATGCGGTCACAACAGGCGATGTGCGCGAGTTTGCGGGGCGTCTTGCAGGTCGCGGCGCGGCAGCGATGGCGCTCTACGGGCCGTTGTCTCGCGCACCGGACCTAGAGGTACTGACCGGACGGCTTGCCGCGTGATGCTTGCCCGCCGACGTCGTGTCCGGATCGAAACAGAACGACTGACCCTTCGTCCACCCAACCACAGCGATTTTCGTGAATGGATTGCGCTTCGTGATGCCAGCCGGGATTTTCTGGTGCCATGGGAACCGGCCTGGGCACCGGATCACCTGAGCCGCAAGTCATTCACAAATCGCGTGTATTGGGCGCAGCGCTCGATTGCATCGGGCAGCGCTGTACCGCTTTTCCTTTTTCGGCGCGATGACGGGTGCCTCTTAGGTGCAATCACGCTCGATAACATTGCGCGGGGCCCGTCGCAGTCGGCCACGCTGGGATACTGGATCGGCGAAAAGTTCGCGCGCCTTGGCTACATGTCCGAGGCGATAGGTGGGGTTGTGCACCATGCGTTCACCGCCATGGACCTGAGCCGCATCCAAGCGGCCTGCTTGCAGGAAAACAAGGCCTCGCGCGGGCTGCTGGAGTCTTGCGGATTCAAGTACGAAGGGGTCGCTCAGGCCTATCTTCAGATCAATGGCCGCTGGCGGAACCACGTTCTGTATTCGAACCTCCGCGACGATCGGCGCGGCACAAAGAGCTAGGCTGTCCCTGTCCAGCGGGGGGCTAGTGAGCGCCCTGCTTGGCCGCTAGTCTTTCTCCTGTAGGCGCTAGTTTTGCGCCGCGGCTTGGGGGTAAGCCATGGAAAGCAAATCCGGCGAAGAATTTCAGATCTCGCGCGGCGGACCGTACTACGAACTTCAGCGGCAGATTGGGCTTGTGCGCGACCAGGCGGACCGGGCCGTCCGCCGGGCACTGATCTTTGCGGCACTCACAGCGCTTGCGCCCCTTGTTTAGAACTCGTAAGCCGTGGACCTGTTGCGATGGGCACGCTCTTGGCCAATCCCGATTTCGTTGCCCGGTTCATCCTGTTCATCGTCATCACCATATCCTTCGAACGAAACCTTGATCAGCGGCTCGAGGATTTCCTGGATCGGCTCGACGAAACCGGGCTGCTTCCAGAAAGTGGCCGCGAAAAGGGCGCCGCTATGGTAGCCAAGGCCTTGCGCTTTCGAAACTCCGCCTTGCCTGAACTGGTCTGTGCCGTCGCAGCGATCATCATGTCGGCGATCCCCATCCTTTCGGTCACGCTCGACCCAGCAGGCGCCGACATGATGTTCGCTGCCTCTGACGACAATCGCATGAAGCCCGCTGGCTGGTGGATCCTGCTCGTTTCATCTCCGATATTTTGGTTCCTTCTCTTTCGCTGGATCTGGCGGATCGCGGTCTGGAGCCGCCTGCTCCTCTGGATATCGCGCCTCGAACTGCAGCTGGTCGTAACCCACCCCGACAAGTCAGGCGGCATCGCATTCATGGGACGTTATCCCAATGCATTCTCGCCGATTGTCACAGCGTTCAGTTTCGATCTTGCCGCCATCGTCTTCCGGCAGGTTGGCGCCGACGAAATGAGCCTCGAAATCTACGCCTTCGTTATGTGCAGTTGGCTGACCATCGTATTGGTCGTCTTCCTGTCGCCATTAACGGCATTTGTCGTTCCACTTGCGCGGCTGAAGGAACTTGCGCTGAAGGAGGCTGACACGATCGACACACGCGTTCAGCGCGAGAAAGAACGCGCCGCTTTCGGAAGGAACCTGGTCGGCCCATCAGTCGAAACGGTCGCGGACACGTCGGGTATCACCGACGACCCCAGCAAATTCAGAAAGGCTGCCAACGAGTTGCGGCTTCGCCCGTTTTCACGCGAAGCCGTCTTGCCGCTAAGCGGCGCGGCGCCTGTGCCGCTGCTTCTTGCGGGATCGGGAGCATTGCCGATCAAGGAACTCTTCGAAGTGGCCAAGAAACTGGTCCTTCTTTGAGCTGTAGCCGTCACAACAGTCAGCCTGGACTGGACCTGGGTCCAAAGACCGGTAGGCTCATACGAAACCGGAGGGAGACTTTAGGATGAAACCATTGTTTGTGGCGGTCCTGCTTGGATTGTGCGGGATTGCAACGACCGAACAGGCGAACGCCCAAACGCTCGACCGTCTGCGTGAAACCGGAAAGATCGTGCTGGCCCACCGGGTCGATGCGCGCCCAATGTCGTACGTGAACGACGAGGGCAATCCGGCGGGATACACGCCTGCGGTCTGCGTCGCGATCGCAAAGGCGATCTCTGCGATTTATGATATGGAACTGACGGCGGAGTTCATTGCGGTCGACACAAGCACCAGATTCGACACAATTATAAACGGCGAGGCTGATCTTCTGTGCGGCGCGGCAACCATCACGCTGTCACGCCGCGAGCTTGTCGATTTCTCGATCCCGGTTTTTGTCGACGGTGCTTCGGTTGCAGTCAGGAAAGGTGGGGATCCGGACCCCGCGAACTTTGATGGAAAAACTGTTGGGATCAGGTCCAACACAACGACCGAAGACGCGCTTCAGACCACAATGAACCGCTTGGGCGCAGAACCTCGGATCGAACGTTTCGCCAGCCACAAGGACGGGATCGCGGCCCTTCTGAACAGTGAAATCGATGCCTACCTTGCAGACCAATCGATACTTGTGTTCGAAATCCTGGCATCGGGCGAGAAGGAGCGGCTGTCGGTCGCGAGTCGCCCGCTGACGCTTGAAAAACAGGGGCTGGCTTTGGCTCGGGGCGATGCCGAATTCAGATTGGCGGTCGACCGGGCGATCAGCCGCCTCTACATCAGCGGAGGCATGCGTGAGATTTTCGACCGCGCATTCCCGGGCACAACTCCGGGCCGGGGGATGGAGGCGCTTTACGGTCTGGCCGCTGAACCCGAATAACGGTCCGGGTTTCGGTCGCGGCGCCAAAATACGGCTGTCAGTAAGGTGGCACTGATCTCTTCGATGTTGGTCACGCTGCTGGCATAAGGCCGCCGGGTGGCGCGCGATTGACTTCCTTCGTGGCCTTGGCCAAAACCGCGCCAACGTCCAAGACGGAGAGTTTCCATGAAGAAGGTATACGGCTCGGCCAGCGAGGCTCTGGATGGGCTTCTGTTTGACGGGATGCATATCGCGGCCGGCGGATTCGGACTTTGCGGTATTCCTGAACTTTTAATCGACGCGATTGTGGCGGCGGGTACCCAAGATTTGACGATCGCCTCGAACAATTGCGGTGTCGATGGCTTCGGGCTTGGCAAGCTGCTCGACACCAAACAGATCAAGAAAATGCAGTCGTCGTACGTAGGCGAAAACGCCGAGTTCATGCGTCAATTCCTATCGGGCGAGCTGGAGTTGGAATTCAACCCGCAAGGCACGCTTGCCGAACGCATGCGGGCGGGCGGCGCGGGCATCCCTGGTTTTTATACTCAGACCGGTGTGGGCACGGTGATTGCAGAAGGCAAGGACCACCGCGACTTCAATGGCAAGACCTACATCATGGAAGAAGGCATCTTTGCTGATCTGTCTATTGTAAAGGCGTGGAAGGCCGACGAGACCGGCAACTGTGTCTTCCGAAAGACCGCCCGCAATTTTAATCCACCCGCGGCGATGTGCGGGAAGGTCTGCGTCATGGAAGTTGAAGAGATTGTGCCGGTGGGCAGTCTCGATCCCGACCACATACACATGCCCGGCATCTACGTGCACCGCATTGTTCAGGGCGAGCATGAAAAGCGAATTGAACAGCGCACAGTGCGCAAGCGGGAGGAAGCATAATGCCCTGGGACCGCAATCAGATGGCGGCCCGTGCCGCACAAGAGCTTGAAGACGGCACCTATGTGAACCTCGGGATTGGCATCCCGACTCTGGTGCCGAATTTCATTCCCGATGGTGTCGAGGTGACCTTGCAATCGGAGAACGGGATGCTTGGCATGGGCCCCTTCCCTTTAGAGGGCGAAGAGGATGCCGATCTGATCAATGCGGGCAAGCAGACGATCACCGAACTTCCAGATACCTCGTATTTCGACAGCGCGACATCGTTTGGCATGATCCGGGGCGGAAAGATTGCCATGGCCATCCTCGGCGCGATGGAGGTTGCAGAGAATGGCGATCTTGCAAATTGGATGATCCCCGGCAAACTTGTCAAAGGCATGGGCGGCGCAATGGACCTTGTGGCTGGCGTCGGACGCGTGGTCGTCGTGATGGACCACCAGAACAAGCATGGCGCATCCAAGCTTCTGAAGGAATGCACCCTGCCGCTGACAGGTCAGGGCGTTGTTGACAGGATCATCACCAACCTCGGGGTTCTTGATGTGGTCGATGGCGGCCTGAAGATCGTCGAAGCGGCGGATGACGTGACGGAAGACGACCTTAGGGCAGCGACCGAGGCCACAATTGTCTGAGTTTGAGATTCTCCGCGAGGTACAGGGCTCGAAGGGTCGCTACGTTATTTACCACGGGGACGCTGAGGCAGTACTGACCTATTCAATCCTGTCGCCACAGACCGTGATCGCCGACCACACGGGCGTACCAGAGGAGTTAAAAGGCACCGGAATGGGGCGGGCGTTGGTCACGCGGATCGTTGAGGATGCCCGCGCAGAAGGGTTCCAGATTGTTCCCCTTTGCCCGTTCGTGAATGCGGAGCGACGAAAAAACCCAGATTGGGCAGACGTATTCAGTGTCTAGCCGATTGTTTAGAATAAATTCATAATACTGCCCAAATTGGCCGATATGCGCGGCCACAATGACAACGAGCAGTGTTATCCGCATGCAAGTGCCACGGCGTGAGGACACAAAGACCAGGGATCTGCTGATCCTTGGCGGGCTTTTTGTGTCTACGATTCTTGGTCTTGCAGGGCTTTCTGCTGCAACCGGATGGGAAGAAACGCGAGATGGCATTGCGCGACTTGCCGGAGCTGAGATCGTGCTTCTGTTGGCGCTCAGCCTCGTCAACTACGGCTTTCGGGGCCTGCGCTGGCATCTATTTGCGCGTAAGTTGGGGGTGCCAACCACACTTCGGCAGGATCTTCGCCATTTCTTTGGTGGTTTTGCAATGTCTGCAACACCCGGTCGTGTGGGCGAGTTGATCCGGATGCGCTGGCTGCGCCGCGAAACAGGTTGGAGCTTCGAACGCACGGCACCGCTGATGCTTGCCGATCGCGCGTCGGATCTTGTCGCCTTGGCACTGATCCTAGTTCTTGCATTGGCCCTTTCGGCAGACGGCATTGCGGGAGCTGTTCCACTCGTCTTTCTGGCCCTCGCTGCAGCCTGGATCGCAACGCATCCCGCGCTTCTTGCCTCAATCGCGCTCTGGAGCTACCGGGCGACTGGCCGGTTCAAGCGGCTCTTTGCGCGCGTCCGTGGGGCGTCCCGGTCGCTCGCGGTCTTCCGAAGCCCATGGCTTATTGGGTTCGCCAGCGGACTAGGCATCGTCGGATGGTTGGCAGAGGGCTACGCCTTCTACCTGCTCCTTAGTTGGATGGGCGCTGATGTTGGCTTCTGGACCGCGACCGCGGTCTTCATTTTCTCAAGCCTTGCCGGAGGCTTGACGGGGGCTCCGGGCGGCGTTGGCGGGGCGGAAGCGGTGATGATCGCGCTTTTGAGCCTAGAGGGCGTGCCGCTTGCTGTATCGGCGCCCGCCACACTGATCATTCGTGTTACGACGCTGTGGTTCGCCATTGGTCTTGGCCTTTTGATTTTCCCGGTGGCTGAAAGAGCTTCCCTGAAGGTGCGCGATGCCCAGATTTAAGGAAATGGAATTGACAGGGTGGGGCCGCGTGTTGCGGGCCACATCGCAGGTTGCGCGACCTGAACGACGGCGTATGCTCGAGGCGCTTGTAGCGGACACACCCCTCCCCGCCATGGGACAGCGCCGCTCCTACGGGGATGCGTGCCTAAACGACGGCGGTCGGATCGCCGACACAAGCCGCATGGACAGAATGCTTGGATTCGACACAGGGTCCGGGCTCCTGCGCGTCGAGGGCGGCGCGCGGATCGGCGACATTAATGCGACCCTTGCCCCTATGGGTTGGTTGGTCCCGGTGATGCCGGGGACAGGCTTTGCCAGCATCGGCGGCGCGATCGCCAACGATGTGCACGGCAAGAACCATCACGTGGCCGGCTCGTTCGGCCAGCATGTGACGGAACTAACGCTGATCACACCAATCGGTCCGCGTACAGCAAGTCCCGGTGAGCCGCTTTATTCCGCCACAGTGGGCGGGCTCGGGCAAACCGGGATCGTTGTGGAAGCCACGGTGCAAATGAAGCGCGCCAAAGGTGACGTCATCGTCGTGACCGAAAGGCGGGTGGCCAACTGGGAAGAACACGTTGCCCTTCTGGACGCGTCCGAGGCGACCTACACAGTCGGTTGGATTGATGCAACGGCGACCGGAGCCGCACTTGGGCGCGGCATTTTGGAAGAGGCCGAAACCGGAGCAGGCCTTGTGCCTTCGGCAAAACGCGGTCGTCGCATCCCGCTGGATGCTCCTGCAATCGCCTTGTCGCCTGCCGTCATCCGAAGCTTTAACGCCGCATATTGGCGCAGGGTCCCCGCCCGTGGTCGAACGGTCGTGAAGCCGATCGAGGATTTCTTTTTTCCGCTCGACAAAGTCCATGACTGGAATCGGCTCTACGGGAAACGGGGCTTTCACCAGTTTCAGTGTGTTGTCCCGCTCGACGCGGCACCTGCCCTTCGGACCATGCTGGGAGAGATTGCGCGCGCCGGGCTGGCTTCGCCTCTTGCGGTTCTGAAACGCATGGGACCAGGCAATGCGGGGCTGATGTCCTTTCCGATGGAGGGCTACACGCTGGCGGTCGACTTCCATGGGGCGCAAGGCCCTGAGACACTCATGTCCAGGCTCAACGCGATGACGCGTGAGGCGGGTGGGCGCATATACCTTGCCAAAGATTCGTTGGCCGCGGCGGAAGAAGTCCACGCCATGTATCCCAACCGCGCAGATTGGGCGCGAGAAGTAGAAACTGTCGATCCCGAAGGACACCTTGCCACCGATCTTGTGCGCCGCCTTAGGCTGAGGAGCCTGACATGAGCACCTGGCTGATCCTCGGCGGGTCATCGGCCATGGCGCGTGCCATGGCCCGCGCTGTTGCGGCGCGGGGGGAAAACGTGATGGTGGCGGGCAGAGACATTGACGATCTTGCAGCCCTGGCAACAGATTGCGGCCTTCGCGGCGCGCCGCTGGCCGAAGCGATCGCATTTGATGCCCGTGAAGCAGGTGGATTTGCCGCGATCCGAGATCGATGCGCCGCCGCAGATAGTCCGCTGAACGTCGCCGTCTTCGTGGGCTCGATGCCGTCTCAGGACCAGATCGATGCCGATCCAAGCCTGATCGAAGATACCGTGAAGGACAACTTCACCGGGCCAGCGCAGCTTCTGACGCTTCTTTCGCCAGTCCTAGAGGAAACGAAAGGGACCGTGGTGGGTGTCGGCTCTGTCGCGGGCGATCGGGGACGTATTGGCAACTATGTCTACGGCGCCGCAAAAGCCGGTTTCCATACATACATGTCAGGACTTCGGAACCGGCTGACCCGGGCTGGCGGGCATGCTGTTACGGTTAAGCCCGGTTTCGTCGACACGGCGATGACCTGGGGGCTTGACGGAATGTTTCTTGTTGCAGCGCCCGACGACGTGGCGCGTGATATCCTGCGCGCCGTCGATAAGCGGCGCGACGTCATCTACACGCCCTTCTTCTGGCGCTACATAATGCTGATCATCCGATCCGTCCCGGAGAAGATCTTTAAGAAGCTATCGATCTAGGTACCGCCAGTCAGGAGCCGCTGACAAAAACGCAGCCGTCTGAGATCAACTCAGGCGGCTTCAGACACAGCCCTGAAGCAACCTTCCAGGCCGCCAGAACCTTTGGAACATAGGCGCGCGTCTCCGCGTAAGGCGGGACGCCCTGATGCTTGCGTACCGCGCCCTCGCCAGCGTTATATCCCGCCAGAACCATCAGCGGGTCCAGACCGAACTCGCCCGCAAGCCAATCAAGATAGGCAACACCACCGCGAATGTTCTCGGACACTTCCCGCCAATCGGTCACGCCGAATCTTTCCGCAGTTGCGGGCATAAGTTGCATGACCCCTTGGGCACCTGCGGGACTTACCGCGTTGGAGCGTCCCGAGCTTTCCACCGAAATGATCGCGGCGACGAGGGCGGGTGACACCCGCGTTCCAACGGTGTGGCGCAGGATATCGCGCCCGTACGTGTCGGTAATCCGCCGCATATCATCAAGCCGCGGCCCGCCTAACCCCGGCGCGAAGCTTAAAGCCTGAAGTGCGCTGTCGAGCCGACCTGCACTTGCTTCGGTCAAGCTTGGTGAAACGGCGCCCCAGAAATCCGCAAAAACGGTTTCTCCTTTGGGACGTTTACCATTATCGGCGACCACAGGATCTTTCGGCAGAGGTGGCGGTGGCGGATCAGGCGGCGTGAGAAAGTAGTCCTCGGACGGATCAATCTGCACAGTAATTCTCGGCAATGCGCCGCGCCTAGGTGCAGATAAGCGTTTGAACAGCGGTTTCTCGGCTGCGGGAGCGGCTTCAGTGCCATCTCCTTGTCCCTGGGCGAAGACAGCGCCCCCGCTCCATAGAACGCCAAGTGCACAGAGAACGAGCCCCCGTTTCAGAGTTTGGACTGCCTGCATCATTGGGCGTTTTTTTGCCGCGTTAACTGCTTTGTCGTGTAATGCCAGTCTGCTGGGCACATGACCAGATAATTCGCAAAACGGATCGGGCGTTTTTTTTCACTGTGTTATTGCTACCGCCCCGCCATTGTCCACGATTTGAATTCTAATGCCCCTTCTCGCGGTGAACTATCTCGGTTTCGACACCGCGCAAATCCAGTTTTTATTGTTGAATATCAATATATTAAATATTTTTTGGCAAGTACTCAGGTACATTGCAAAAAGGTACGATCCGCGCCCAACTCTTGCCCAATTTGAGCGGCCATATTCGCTTCATGCCAAGGCGGCGATAGGGCAAGAGGACAGCCCGTGACATCTCGCCAAGGTGAAGTGCAACTGAGCGTAAGATGGAACGGAGACGAAACATGGAATTCTTCAAAGCGACGAAGCGTTTTAAGAACGACGAAGACGGCGCAGTCACGGTTGACTGGGTTGTGCTGACAGCTGCAATCGTTGGCCTCGGCATTGCCGTTATTGCTTCGGTGCGTTCGGCGACTGTCACCCTGGGTGACAAGATCTCGACCGCTGTGGCGACCCAGACAGTTGGTACACCGACTACTCCGTAAGTGGTCCGCCCGGTTTCGTACCCTGTCCGCAGGGTGTGACGGGACGAAAGGCAAGGGGGCCGCACCCAGTAGGGACGTGGCCCCTTTTGCATATCTGCCAATGCTTTGAACGACCGGCGGACAAGTCGCAGCCTCTGAAGGGCGCTAGAACACGAAGTCTTGAATTGGATTGGAGCAAGGTGATGTTGGGTAAGGTTCGCAGGTTTAGCCAGGAAGACGATGGCGCAGTCACAGTCGACTGGGTTGTGTTGAGCGCCGTGATCGTCGGATTTGCTATCGCCACCGTGTTCGCAGTTCGCAATGGTACGGTCGAACGCGCCGATGCGATCGGATCGATTGTTAGCGCTCAGGCGGTTTACCTGCCAGAGTGAGCTACACTGTTTTCCTTTCTGAGAGCCGCCTGGTCCCTAGGGTCCGGGCGTTCTGCTGTCAGGTCCCAAGATCTGTGCTCCAAAGCGAAAGAAACACACAAGTTTTCGTTTTCTGTCCACGCTCTCGCCACAATTGCCAGAGACTGTGGACGTGAATGATGATCGTACCCGACCAAGCGATGGGCGGGTACGAAGGACTGGAAATGGAAAGGGTTCGTCATGCGTATGGTGTTTGGGTTGGTCCTTCTCCTAGGGCTTGGGCTCGCCGGATTTGCCGTTTACATGGCGCAGGGGTTCGTAAGCCAGCGCGATGCAGAGATGGCCCGATTGCTTGAGGAGCGAAAGCAGATCGTGAACACCATGCCGGTATTCGTCTCCAAACAGGCGATACGCTATGGCGACAAGCTTACCGAAGACGATATTCGCACAGTTCGCTGGCCCGAAGACGCGATCCCAGAAGGTGCGTTCACAGATCTCGAGGCGTTGTTCCCTCCGGGCGAAGAACCACGTACGGTCTTGCGCGCCATGGAAAAAGACGAAGCAATCCTAGAAATCAAAGTCACAGAGCCGGGCCAGGATGCAGGTGTCGGTTCAAAACTCGCCCCCGGGATGCGCGCCTTCGCGCTTCGGGTCGATGTGGCGTCCGGCGTGTCGGGCTTTCTTCGCCCCGGCGACCGTGTTGACGTTTACTGGACCGGATCAAACATTGAAGAAGCCGGTGGGACACGTGAGTTCACTAAGCTCATTCAGGCGAACATCAAACTTATCGCGGTGGACCAATCCGCAGATGAAGATCGGAACAATCCGACCGTCGCACGAACGGTGACCATTGAAGCGACGCCGGTTCAAGTTGCTTCGCTGGCGCAGGCCCAAGCCACGGGACGGCTACAGTTGTCGTTGGTCGGTGCACAAGACGAAAACGTGGCTGACGCGATTCAAGTCAACCAGCAGGACCTGCTTGGTATCGAAGAAGAGGTTGTCATCCGGCAAGAACGTCAGCGCTGCACAGTACGCACCCGCCGCGGAAGCGAGATGGTCGAAGTCGAAATCGCCTGCCCAACGGCGACCAACTGACGCCTCAGGCAACACGAAACACATCAAGGGCACCCCACAATTGGGGTGCCTTTGTCGTTGTGACGCTAAGTCTGCGTCTGTGTTGCTGCTTATCCACATAAGCCGAGACGCCCAAGCCTATGATTCTTGAATTGAATCCGGACATCCCGCATGGTGGCGCCAATCACGGGCATCAAGACCCGCAACGAGGCGTGATCGGAGAGGCAGGTCACATGAAAAACCGATTCCTGAAGGCGGCCCTGTTGGGGTTCGCTGTTACGATGACTACTGTACCAGTGGCACAAGCAGAGACTCTTCGCGTTCTGCGCGGCGAGACATCGAGTACCCTAAACGTAGCGATCAATCGCGCGGTCGTAGTTGAGGCGGAGACACCCTTTGCCGAACTGTCGATCGCCAATCCTGGCATTGCGGATATCTCAACACTGTCGGATCGCACAATTTATGTGTTGGGCCGGGCGCCAGGCCGCACCACTTTGACGCTTCTGGGACCCGAAGGGAACCTGATCGCCAATGTGGAAGTCGCGGTGGCGCCTGATGTTGCGGAATTCAAAGAGCGCCTTCGGCAAATCCTGCCGGGAGAGGCGATCGAGGTTCGCACTGCAAATGACGGGATTGTCCTTTCGGGTACAGTGTCGTCCATCACGAAACTGGACAGGGCCCTGGACCTTGCAAACCGCTATGCGCCTGAACGGGTGTCGAACCTGATGGTCGTTGGCGGCGCGCAGCAAGTACAGCTCAAGGTTCGTTTTGTTGAGATGGAGCGC
This sequence comes from Pseudomonadota bacterium, assembly GCA_038744785.1. Classification (GTDB taxonomy): domain Bacteria; phylum Pseudomonadota; class Alphaproteobacteria; order Rhodobacterales; family Rhodobacteraceae; genus Ovoidimarina. The sequence goes on along the minus strand of JBCDLX010000018.1, from coordinate 39,614 downwards.
TCGATCTCAAAGGGTCTCCAAGGCGGCCTGGTCGGCGGCAACGACAACACGGTTCTGGGCGGTGGCTCGGGCGGGTTGGTTACTGTCGGCGCGGACGACGGTGGACTTGGCCTGGTTACGTCAGCATTCACCGGCCTCGGCTCAAATGCTGTAGGCGGCATCCTGCAAAGCTTCGACATCGACAATCTGAGCTTCGAAGCTGCCCTGGAAGCACTTGAAAGCAAACAACTTGTTCGTACTCTCGCAGAGCCAAACCTTGTAGCCCTATCGGGACAGGAAGCAGGCTTCCTCGCGGGTGGTGAATATCCTATCCCCGTTTCGGACGGCGATGGCGACATCGAAATCGAGTTCAAACCGTTCGGTGTCGAACTGTTGTTTGTCCCGCGCGTGCTCGATGCGGGTATGATCAACCTTCAACTAAACGCTGCCGTGAGTTCGCTCGATCCGAACATTACGGTCTCGCAGCCTGGTGGTATCTCGGTTCAGGCGTTCCGCCGCCGGGAAACTTCGACCACGGTCGAGATGCGCGACGGTCAGAGTTTTGCGGTCTCAGGTCTGCTCCTCGACGATTTCGAGGATGCGGTGGACCAAGTTCCCTGGATCGGCGAAGTTCCGGTTCTGGGTGCCTTGTTCAGGTCGTCCAGCTATCAGCGCGATCAGTCCGAACTGGTTGTGATCGTGACGCCGCACCTGGTAAGCCCCACACGGGGTGAGGCCCTGGCGTTGCCGACCGACCGCATTCGGTTGCCCACAGAGTCGGAACTGTTCCTTCTTGGACGGACGGCGGGCAACAGCGCCCTGACTTCAGGTGCAGCGCGTGAAGTCGCCAAACAGGACTTCTCGGGGTCCTTCGGCTACGTGATGGAGTGAAACAGATGACGAACCCATTGAAACTCGCCTCCCTCGGTATCGTGGCTCTCGGTATCGCCGGGTGCGCACCGGGCGAAGTCGGCTCACAGCTTGACGACGGCTGGTTCGGCGAAGCCAACGTCCACAATACTCTGGCGCAGATGTGCTATGGTCCGGGCGGCAAGGGTGGCAAGAACGGCGTTGCAACGGATCCACTCGTGGTGCTTGACCCAACCAGCACGCAATCGCGTCCGATCTACCGGGTGCATTGCGATGGCCAACTCAACGGCAAGTACGCTCAGGTCATCTTCCGCGAATACGTTGACTCGGCGACTTCGCCGCCAGACTTTGGCATCCAGCTTGAAGCGAGCGAGTAGCAAAGCTCTAGCCCAACCTCTCCGACTTGATACAGCCCCGGCGCAACGCCGGGGCTGTTTTCGTTCGGAAGCATCTCAGAACACTGAAATCCCTGCAGAAACGCCTTTCGTCTCCGTTCTGGGAAAACGAATAATTACGGTTTTTTGGCCTCAATGTCGCCAATATTGGCAGCCAACTTCGCACTAGGTAACGGCGTCCGCGATTCCTGGGAACGTGGGCGCAGATACAGGCGGAACGGCAGCGGGCGGCACTTCCTGTCGCAGGGCGACGCAACCCGCTGGTGTCTGGCAACGGAAGGACGTGAGGCAAAATGAGTAGCTCGGCCGCAGTGCAGCCTGAACCCTCCCCAATCGTGGCATGCACGATCAGCCGGGACGTGCAGAACTTCGATCTTCTTATTGAAGACATGGAAGCCGAACTTGGTGAAAGCTGGGGCGATCTTTCATTCGACGACGCAGCGATGTTCCTTGGCCAGGACGAAAGCCAGCACCTGGAGTTCGTCGCCATAGCGATTGACGAGGAAGACGAGGACAACATTGGCCTTGTCGCAGATGTCATCAAGACGGCAAAAGCAAAGCGCGTCAAAGTCCTGGTGATCGCCGAGGACGTCAGCCCGATTGCGCTGCATCAGTTGCTACAGCTTGGTGCCGAAGAATTTGTACCCTACCCTCTGCCCGACGGCGCGCTACACGATGCGATCGAAGCTATGCGCAACCGGGCCGCACGGGGCGGCGACAAGGGAGAAGCGAAACCAGCTGGCGGTGGGCGCGATGGTGTGGTTCTTGCAGTCCACGGTCTTGCAGGCGGCACGGGATCGACCACTTTCGCAGTGAACATGGCATGGGAACTGGCGGACATCGATGTCGCTGAACCGCCGCGTGTCTGCCTTCTTGATCTAGATTTGCAGTTCGGTTCAACGTCCACGTTCCTGGACTTGCCGCGCCGCGAAGCCGTGTTCGAGTTTCTGCAGGATGTCGGCAGCGCTGACACCGACGCATTCTTGCAGGCGATCCAAACCTTCAATGAAAAGCTTCACGTCCTGACCGCGCCTACAGAGATGCTTCCGCTGGACCTGCTAAGCCAGGAAGACGTCGACAAAATCATCGAGATTGCGCGCGACCAGTTCGATTACGTGATCATCGATATGCCCAGCTCGGTTGTGCATTGGACCGAAACCGTGCTGAGCGCGGCGCATGTCTATTTTGCCACAATGGAATTGGATATGCGGTCTGCGCAAAACACCCTGCGTCTCATCCGTGCCCTCAAGGGCGAAGAACTTCCAGTCGAAAAACTGCGTTACGTTCTGAACCGGGCCCCGAAGGGTATGGATCTGTCGGGAAAGAGCCGGGTCAAGAGAATGGGCGAGAGTCTTGATATTAAGATTGAAGTTCAAATCCCAGATGGTGGTCGCGCGATCACAGAAGCGTCCGATCATGGCCTGCCGCTCGCGGAGGTTGCCGGCAAAAACATCGTCCGCAAAGAGATTCAGAAGCTTGCCAAATCGGTTCATGAACTGAACCGGTCCGAAGCGACTGCGGGCTGACTTAGTAGGGACAAAGGGGTCGTAGAGAGATGTTTTCGAAGTACAAGAAGGGCGATGGTGGCAAACCCGCAGGCACACCTCAGCTGCAATCGATTGACGGCGGCGCCGGCGATGCCCCCAAGCAAGAGGCGGCGGCACCGCAACCCGCACCGACCATGCGCAAACCGGCGTCCCCAAAAGTAGCTGCCCAAGCCAATTCTGCCGACAAAGAGAAGCGGCGAAAAGAACGTCTTTCGGAACTGAAACTGGAACTGCACAAGGCGCTACTTGAGAACTTGAACCTCGCCGCGCTGGAAAACGCGAGCGAACAGGATCTGCGCGCCGAGATCATCGCAATCTCAAGCGAAGCTCTGGAAGACATGGGCGTGGTGCTAAACCGCGAAGAGCGGTCGGCCTTGAACCAGGACCTATACGACGAGGTTACCGGACTTGGACCTCTTGAACCGCTTCTCAAGGACGAAACGGTCAACGATATTCTGGTAAACGGGCCACAGCAGGTGTTCGTGGAGCGGGCTGGCCGCCTGGAACTAACGGACACGACTTTCAAGGATGAACGGCACCTTCTTCGGATCATTGACAAGATCGTGTCGGCCGTCGGCCGCCGCGTCGATGAATCGAACCCCTATGTTGACGCCCGCCTTAAGGATGGGTCGCGCTTCAACGCAATGGTGCCTCCGATTGCCGTGGACGGCAGCCTTGTGTCCATTCGGAAATTCAAGAAGGAGAAGCTTGGGGTCGACGATCTGGTGAACTTCGGTGCCTTCACCGAAGAAATGGCGGCCTATCTGCAGGCGGCAGTCGCCACCCGGCTGAACGTCATTGTTTCGGGTGGTACGGGGTCTGGTAAGACAACAACTCTGAACGCACTCTCATCCTTCATCGACAACGACGAGCGCATCCTGACGATCGAGGATACGGCGGAACTTCAACTTCAGCAGACCCACGTGGGCCGAATGGAAAGCCGCCCCGCCAACGTCGAGGGCAAGGGCGCGGTCAGCCAGCGCGATTGCCTTAGAAACGCCCTGCGGATGCGTCCAGATCGCATCATCGTGGGTGAGACGCGGGGCGAGGAAGTCATCGATATGCTACAGGCCATGAACACCGGCCACGATGGATCGATGACTACCATCCACGCCAACAGCGCCCGCGACGGTGTAAGCCGTTTGGAAAACATGATTGCCATGGCCGGGATCGAGATGCCGATCAAGGCCGTCCGCGCCCAGATTTCGTCGGCTGTAAATTTAATCGTGCAGGCGTCCCGTCTACAGGACGGGTCGCGCCGTATGGTGTCGATCACGGAAGTGACCGGTATGGAAGGCGAAGTAATCTCAATGCAAGAGGTCTTCCGCTACCAGCGCGTTGGCCTGACACCGGACAACAAGATCATCGGTCATTTCACCGCAACCGGGATCCGCAGCCATTTCTCCGAGCGTTTCCGGATGTGGGGTTACGATCTGCCGCCGTCGATCTTTGAACCATTCGCTGCGGAGTAGGCTCCTATGACCATCAGCGCAGAACCGCTAATCTACGGTCTGATCTTCATCGGTGTCCTAGTCCTTGTCGAAGGGATCTATCTCACCGTATTTGGCAAATCCATCAGCCTAAACAGCCGTGTGAACCGCCGGCTCGAGATGCTGGAAAAGGGCGCCGGACGCGAACAGGTGCTGGAACAACTCCGCAAGGAGATGAGCCAGCACATGAGGACGCGATCGATCCCACTGTACTCGATCCTGGCCGACAAGGCGCAAAAGGCAAACATCGCCTTCACGCCAAAGCAACTGATCCTTCTGATGATACTACTAGGCATGGTGGCCTTCGCAGGGCTTACGTTCGGGACCGCTGCTGCATTGCCGATTCGTGTTATCGTTTCGGTTGTGATGGGCGTCGGCGGCATCTTTGTCTGGGTTAACAACAAGGCCAAGAAACGCATCGGCATGATCGAAGAGCAGCTTCCGGACGCCGTAGAACTTATGGTGCGCAGTCTGCGCGTTGGTCATCCTTTCTCGTCCGCGCTTCAGATCGTGGCAAAGGAAGTGCCTGACCCGCTGGGCTCTGAAATGGGCGTGATCTCGGACGAAGCGGCCTATGGTCGCGACGTCTCCGAGGCTCTGAAGAACATGGCGGAACGCATCGACATGCAGGATTTGCGCTTCCTCGCAGTCGCCGTGACCATCCAGCAGCAATCAGGTGGTAACCTGGCGGAAATCCTTGCAGGTCTGGCTAAGGTGATCAGGGCGCGCTTCAAGCTGTTCCGCCGGGTCAAGGCGATCACAGCCGAAGCCAAGTGGTCGGGCATGTTCCTGTCCGGCTTCCCGATCGTTGCGCTGATCATGATCAACGTGATCGAGCCCAACTACTACGACGAAGTGCGGGAAACCGCTTACTTCATTCCGGCCTGTTTCGTTGTCGCAGGATTTCTTATCGCGAACATCTTTGTGATGAGAGCACTTGTGAACATCAAAGTGTAGGACCCTGAAATGCTTGAGACAATCAACACAATTTTGACAGAGCGTTTCGGCGAATTCGGCCCGCTCTTGGTGGTTGGTCTGCTGGGTCTGTTCCTGATCCTCCTGACCTTACCGGTCCTTCTGAAGCGGCAAAGAGATCCGCTAGACAAGCTCAAAGACGCTTCAAAGGGTCGTGCAACGGCAGAAGTCGACGGCAAAAAGCAAGCTCTTCGGACGGCAGGAAGCAAGCAGGATAAGCTTTCCAGGTACTCGAACTTTCTCGAACCGCAGGATGAGGAAGAGTATTCGACAATACGCCTGAAGCTCTTGCAAGCAGGCTACAGATCGAAGAACGCGGTCCGGACGTACCACTTTCTTCAGTTTGCGCTTGGTTTGGGGCTGCTGATCTTGGGCGCGATCTACGCGGTGGTTAAATCCAGTACGAGCGATCCGTCGACCTCAACCCTTATCATGTACGTGCTGATTCCGGGTGGGGTCGGGTACATGTTGCCCAAGTACTGGATCACTAAGCGCCAGCAAGAGCGCCAGGAAGAAATCACCAACGGTTTTCCGGACTCGCTCGACCTGATGCTGGTTTGCGTCGAAGCCGGGCAATCGCTGGACCAGGCGATTCAGAGGGTGTCGAAAGAAGTTCGCTCCGGCCACCCTGCCCTTGCGGACGAGTTTGAGATCGTCGCGCAAGAGATGAAGGCCGGTAAAGACAAGACAAGCGTTCTGCGTGACATGTCGGAGCGCGCTGGTGTCACCGACGTGTCGTCTTTCGTTACGGTGTTGATCCAATCGGCCAGCTTCGGCACCTCAATCTCCGAAGCGTTGCGGGTTTATGCTTCGGAAATGCGGGACAAACGTGTGATGCGGGCCGAGGAAGCCGCGAATAAACTGCCCACCAAGATGACGCTTGCCACGATGATGTTGACGGTTCCGCCGCTTCTGATCATTCTCATCGGGCCGTCGATCTACGGGATCGCGCAGACACTGAATACCGCCACATTCTTCTAGGCGCCCATGCGACATATCCTGATCGGGCCGGGCCTGATCGCACCATTCCTGGCCTTGGCCGCTTGCGACGCAGGCGGCCTTGGCGCGCAAGCGAACGGCCCGTTCGCCCCTGGCGTCGCGCGGGGCGAAGCCGTGGACGGATTGACTGTCGGTCATCGGCTGATGGCAGCGGGTGAATACGAACTGGCCCTGAAAGCCTATCGTCGTGCCGCCGCGGAACAGGGGATCACCGTCGATGTCTTGTCGGCAGTTGGGTCGGCCAACCTGAAACTCGGGCGCTTGGGACAGGCAGAGAACATTCTGCGCCGGGCCGTGGAATTGGACGAAACCTCGGTTCCTGCCTGGAACAACCTCGGCGTCGTACTCATGGAACAGGGAAACTATCCAGAGGCCGCGCTCGTGTTTCGTCGCGCATTTGCACTGGATAGTGGCGAAAGTGCCGACATCCGAGACAATCTGTCCCTCGCGCTCGCCAAAACCGAAAATCGCGCTTATTCTGAACCTATTACGACCGGACCCTCACTCGTTCGACGCGGCCAGGGCGAATATCTGCTTCTGACCGGATCGTGACATAAAAACCCGGGGGCCGGTCCCGAGCAGTATAGGATTGAGGCATCCGATGCGGAAAATCACCGTAAGTGTGCTGTGCCTTGGCACGGCTTTTCTCTTGTCGGCCTGCGGTGACCGGGCCGACGAGGCCGAGGTCGAACGCGCGCTACAAAGCGTGAACGCTTTGGACGACAACAATCTCAGCGACCTGATGCTGAATTCGGCCGACCCGAATGAAGCGGTTAACTACTTTCGCCGTTCGTTGCTACAGCAGCCCGACCGCGCCGACTTCAAGCGGGGTCTTGGGATCAGTTTGACGCGCGCCGGTGCATCGACCGAAGCCGTGCGCGTCCTAAGCGAACTTGTTGCGTCGCCCGATGGGACCCCGGCAGACAGCGTGGCATTGGCCGGGGCTCAAATCCGTGCCGGCGATTGGGACGCGGCGGAAACCACACTTGATTCTATCCCACCGACCTATGAGACGTTCGAGCGTTACAGGCTGGAGGCGATGGTCGCCGACTCCAATAAGGAATGGAAGAACGCCGACGTGTTCTACGAGACAGCGTTGGGGCTGACCACAAAGCCTTCAAGCGTCCTGAACAACTGGGGATACTCAAAGCTCACCCGCGGCGACTATCGTGATGCGGAACGTCTGTTCGGCGAAGCGCTGGTTTATTCCCCAGACCTCTTCACCGCCAAGAACAACCTGGTTTTGGCCCGCGCAGCACAGCGCAACTACGAGTTGCCGATCGTAAACATGACCCAGGTCGAACGTGCCCAGCTTCTGCACACTGCAGCTTTGGGCGCGATTAAGCAGGGTGATGTCGTCATGGGGAAGAGCCTTCTTCGCAGTGCCCTGGACACGCATCCCCAGCACTTCGAAGCGGCCGCGCGCAGCCTGAGCGCGCTGGAAAGCGAGATCTGATTTAGACGACGATGCACGGCGTCATGGCGATAGACGCCGTAACGGCCCTTGTTTTTTTGCCTTTCGTGGTGCCGATCGGCATCTGGGTTGCGTGGAACGACATGAAATTCATGAAGATCCCGAACCGGGCGGTTATTGTCCTGTTCGGGGTTTTTGTATTTCTGGGGCTCCTTACGCTGCCCTTCGAAACCTACGTCTGGCGATGGGTCGCAGCGATCGCCGTTTTGGCGGTTGGCTTCGTGCTAAACATGGCCCGTGCGATGGGCGCGGGCGATGCCAAGTTTCTGGCAGCCATGGCACCCTACGCCGATCCCCAAGACTTCAATCTTCTTGTGATGTTGATGGCGTCGATGCTGTTGGCGGCTTTTGCCACGCATCGCTTGTTTCGCGCGATCCCGGCGGTGCGCGCGCGGTTCCCCGACTGGGAAAGCTGGAGCCATCCAAAATTCCCGATGGGCCTGGCGCTTGGGACGACGATCACACTTTATCTTGTACTAGGTGCCGTGTTCGGCAGTTAGTCGATCTGCAAGAGCCAGTGTCGTGGTGTCTGCTGAACCATTCGAAACGACGCATCCGATGCGTTGAACTGCTCCAGGATCGCGCGCCGGGCCGGCATATCAACCGCGCATAGCGGTACCAGTACATAGTCCGCATTCTCAAAACCATGCAGGGTTCCGTAGTTCCATGGTGCAGCACCCGGCAAAGGCGCGCCGCCAAAAAGCCAGTGTCCCGAAAGGACATCGGCCACAAAAAGCGGATGTGCCTCGGCGGGAGTTTCGTTGGTTAGCGTTTCAAGCGCAGCGTTTATCCCCGTCAGAAGTTGGCATTCCGAAAGCTCCTCGCCGCCGATCTGTTCTGGCTCGGGGCGGTCCACCTTAACATCCTCGAACGCGCGCCCCGGATCGTTCAGGACGGTGCGCGCGCGGAGAAGTTGTGCAGGCAGTGCAGCGACATGCATATCGTCCAGCTCGGCGCGTCCTGGGACCATAGGCGTGTAAGCAGAGGTATCGATCGCAAGGAGGCGTATCCCCGAACCCCCATGCACCACCACGGGGGCAATGGACAGGGCCGCGGCGACGATGGCCGCTGCACCTACAGGCCGCAGCCCCGTCGGGTCCCGCATATAGGTTGCCGCAAGGATCGCCGCGACAGGAATCAGCCAGAGCGGTGCATTCCCGAAGTTCTGCCAGGTGATGAAGACGAAGGGCGGTAACAAAAGAAGAAGCGATAGGCCCTCAGCCCGGTGCCCCGCGTTGCGAAGGTATATCGCCGAGCCCGTCAAAACCGCGGAAGGTGCCAAGAACGCAGGCGAAACCAGAAGCGCATTCCATGGGAGCCCTGGCGCGCCGCGCAACGGGGCGCGTAGGGCAGCGAATAGATCACCGACATAGGCCGCAACACTGGAGTATCCGGGGACCACCAGCGTCAGCGCTGCCAGAACAATGCCCGCCATGACACCAGCCAACACAGTCCGTGTTTCGCCCCTGATCAGCAGAATCAGAAGAATTGCGGGTGCCAGCGCGACGGCAAAGGTGACCTTTAGGAACGCCAAACACCAGACGATCACCGCCATAACTACGCCTTCGGTACGAGGTCGCGGCGCTCCAACAGGCGGCAAGGCGGCCATCAGAACAGCTGCAAAAGTGAGACCCCAAGCCCAACGATTGTAGTGCATCGATACCGCCAGATTTGGCACGTCGTACCCATGTGCCAGAGAGGTCAGAAGCGCCATCGAAGAGGCCGCAAACGCATAGGCCGTGTAGCGCGGTAGCCGGGTGACCGCAGACCACCAGATTACGATCCCGACTAGGCCGGCAAAGCCAGCCTGCGCCAGGACAAACGCCTGTCCAACGTCAACGCCTGCACGATGAACCGCTGCAATAGGCCAGACCGAAAAGACCCCAAGGGGGGTCATGAAGTCGATATGCGGGCGCTGCCCCGCCGCCATCCGAAGGACGATATCTGCCAGATGAAGCGCGTCGCCCTCGTAGTTCGTAAGGTACAACCCACCCTTCACGATTGCGGGCAGTGTGCCAAGAACCAGCAGTCCGGCCACAAAAACAGCGAGATTTAGGGGATTGGGCCTGCTCATGCCCCACCTCTTTCCACGTTTTGGCCACATTAACCGGTCAATCTCCCTCCGAGAACGCCGTTGTCATCGGATCGGACCGAAATTGGACCGGGCTGGCAGTCACGGCACAATACCAAGCGTCGTCAGCACTGGAATTCGCGCCATGAACATGCAGACCACCAACGTGATCGCACCACCCGCCCCTCGCGGATTGTCCGAGATGCAGCTTCCCATCGTCATGATGCGGGATATCGTCCTGAAGACGATGTTTCGCCAGAACCTGGACATGGTCGGCGAGATCTCGAAAGGGATCTGCCTGCCGCGATCGGTGACCCAGGAACTGATCGATCTTGGCCGGGATCAGAAACTGATAGAGGCCACTGGTACGCTTCATGCGAACTCGGGCGGCGAGATGGGATATCAGCTGACCGAAGCAGGCAAGTCCCGCGCACTCGATGCGCTGGCGCAATCGGAATACTATGGCGCAATGCCCGTTCCGCTGGATGTCTATCGCGAGCAAGTCGCCCGCCAATCGATCCGAAACATTCAGGTTACGCGCGACCAGCTGATGAAAGCGATGGGTCACCTGATCCTTCCCAACGAACTGATGGACCATCTTGGTCCTGCGGTCAGCGCCGGGCGATCGGTTCTGATGTACGGTCCGCCGGGCAACGGGAAATCCTCTATCTCGAACGGCATCCGGGATGCGCTTGGTGACAAGATCTATGTCCCACGCGCGATTGAGTATTCCGGTCAGGTCATTACGGTCTACGATCCGATCGTGCACTCGGCCGCCGAGGAACAGGAAGACGACCCAAACTCGCTTCGCCGGACTTCGGGCCGCTACGACACGCGCTATGTACTCTGCGATCGTCCGACCGTGATCACGGGGGGTGAACTGTCGCTGTCGATGCTGGACCTAGTCTATAACCCGACGGCGCGCACCTATCAGGCGCCACTACAACTGAAATCGACAGGTGGCGTCTTCATCGTCGATGACCTTGGGCGCCAGGAGGAGCCGCCGCAGGCGCTCGTCAACCGTTGGATCGTCCCTCTGGAAGAATCGAAGGATATCCTTGCGCTTCAATCGGGCGAGAAATTCGAGGTGCCATTCGACACACTGGTAATCTTCTCGACGAACTTCCATCCCAACGAGATCTTCGACAAAGCAGCGTTGCGGCGGATTTTCTACAAGATCAAAATCGACGGTCCGAACCAGCAAGACTACCTGAAAATCTTTGCGATGGTCGCAAAGAAGCGGAAGATTCCGCTGGATGAGGAAACGCTCGTTCACCTGATGAAGAACAAGTACCCTGAGATCGACAACATCTACGCGAATTATCAACCGATCTTTCTGATCGACCAGATGATTGCAATTTGCGAGTTCGAGGGCATCCCCTATCAGATGAGCCCTGAACTGGTTGATCGCGCCTGGGCGAACATGTTCGTCAAGGAAGAGTCGATCGTTCGATAAGATTCAGATCGGCTTGCGGCGATCCAACCGATGCGAGGGGCGCTACTCCTCGCGTTCTTCAGAGTATTTTTCCAGGATGAAATCGGGCACCGGTCTCGACCAGTCGACAGGTTCGCCTTATGTTCTCGGGAATGGATGCACGTGCACCCACGCTTCCGCCGGCATTTGAAGCCTGGTTCGCCGCGCGCGGATGGCAGCCCCATCCGCACCAGCTGGAGATGCTGGTACGCTCTGATACGCCGGCCCGTCTTCTGATTGCGCCGACCGGCGGAGGGAAGACATTGGCCGGATTTCTACCATCGCTCGTCGATCTTAAGGACGGGACGCACAAGGGCCTGCATACGCTCTATGTGTCGCCTCTGAAGGCGCTTGCAGCCGATATTCGGCGAAACCTGTCCACCCCGATTGCGGAAATGGGCCTGCCGATACGGATTGAGGACCGGACCGGGGATACATCGCAAACCCAAAAAAAGCACCAGCGCGCAGATCCGCCGCATATACTTCTGACAACACCGGAAAGCTTGGCCTTGCTGCTGAGTTACGAGGATGCGCCGCGCATGTTCGCAGGTCTGCGCCGTGTGGTGGTCGACGAGGTCCATGCGCTTGCCGAATCGAAACGCGGCGACCAGTTGATGCTTGGGATTGCGCGGCTGGAAACGCTCGCACCCGGTCTGCGGCGGCTGGGGCTTTCGGCCACGGTTGAGGACCCCGGTGCAATTGCCCGCTACCTGGCCCATCGTGCAACGGATTGCACAATCCTAGAGGCGGACCCAGGCCCCGAGCCCGAGATCCGCATGCTGGAGACGAATGACCGCCCGCCCTGGTCCGGAGGGGGCGGAAAATACGCGATTCCGGCGGTGCTTGAAGCGGTCAGGCAACACAAGACCACGCTCATCTTTCATAACACACGGGCGCAGGCAGAGATCTTTTTCCACGAACTTTGGCTGCAGAACGACGACGCGCTGCCGATAGGCATTCATCACGGGTCTCTTGCCCGGGCACAGCGAGAAAAGGTCGAAGCGGCAATGGTGGCGGGCGAGCTTCGGGCGATCGTCTGCACAGGCACGCTGGATCTGGGTATCGACTGGGGCGACGTCGACCTGATCATCCAGGTCGGTGCGCCAAAAAATGTAAAGCGGTTGGTGCAACGGATCGGCAGGGCAAACCATCACTACAACGCACCTTCCAAGGCACTTCTCGTCCCGGCAAACAGGTTCGAGGTCGTCGAATGCGTCGCCGCGCTTCAGGCCGTCCGGGACCATGACCTGGACGGCGACCCGCGCGGGCGCGGGCCGCGCGACGTATTGTGCCAGCAGCTTCTGATCCTTGCCTGCGCCGGACCATTCGATGCGGACGCCGCGTTCCAAGAAGTGCGGTCGGCTGGCGCATATGCCGATCTTACGCGCGCGGAGTTCGACGGATGTCTCGATTTCGTGGCCACAGGCGGCTATGCGCTTCGCGCCTACGATCGCTGGCAACGGTTGAAGCAATTTCCGGACGGACGCTGGGGGCTGCGCGACCCGCGCGCAGCCGCGCGTATTCGGATGAACCTGGGCACAATCCAGGACACGGACACACTGAAGGTGCGGCTGAGAAACCGGATGGGGGGGAAACCCCTCGGCGAAGTCGAGGAAGGCTTCGCCGCGACGCTGAGTGTCGGAGATACGTTTTTGATTGGCGGGCAGGTCGTCCGATACGAAGGCCTGCGTGAGATGACGGTCGAGGTTACACGCCGCGCGGACAAACCGCCGAAGATCGCGACGTTCATGGGAACCAAATTTGCAACCTCGACCCAGCTGTCGCAGCGCATCCTGACTATGTTTCGGCAAGATGATTGGCCCGCCCTTCCCCACCACACCGCAGATTGGCTGCGCCTTCAGCGGGACCGCTCAAAGTTGCCCGAGGCCGATCGTATCCTTGTTGAAACGTTCCCCCATGATGGTCGTGCGCAGATGGTCGTCTATGGGTTTGCCGGGCGGAACGCGATGCAAACGCTTGGGCTTCTTCTGACCTCACGAATGGAGGAAGAAGGGCTTGCACCTATGGGGTTTGTATCGACTGACTATGCGGTGCTGATCTGGGGGCTCGACAGTGTAGAAGATCCCGCGCCACTTTTTGAACCCGACACGCTTCGCGCAGGGTTCGAACGCTGGCTGACCGGCAACGCGGTGATGAAACGGACGTTCAAGGCCTCGGCAACCATCGCCGGGCTGCTTGAACGAAACACCGGAGGAAAGCGGAAAAGCGGACGGCAAGCGACGTTTTCATCAGACATCCTGTATGACACGCTGGTCAAGTACGATCCCGACCACCTGATGATTCAGATCACCCGTGAAGAGGCGCTGCGCGGTCTGGTCGATTTCGGCCGGATTGAAGAGATGCTGGTCAGGACGGCGGGGCGCATCGACCACATTCACCTGGACCGTGTCACGCCGCTGGCCGCACCTTTGTTCCTCGAACCCGGGCGTATTCCGGTTCACGGCGCAGCGAACGAACGCCTTCTGGCTGAAGAGGTTAACCGGCTGATTGAGACCGCCGGGATCGAAGATAGGCCGCCCAGGAAGACGTGGCGCGTACCCTATTGAGGCTTGCGCACTGACACGCGGACTGGCAGGAACGAAGCATGAACGATGTTGTCATCGAACTTGCCGGGGCGCAGCTGACGCTAACCGGGTCCGGGTCGCTATACTGGACCGAAGAGGCGCTTCTTTGTGTGTCAGACCTACATCTGGGCAAGTCCGAACGCATCGCCCGGCGCAGTGGCACAATGCTCCCACCTTACGAATGCGAGGATACGCTGGCCCGGCTGGAAGCCGAGCTTCATACGACAGACGCCCGAACTGTTGTCTGTCTAGGGGACAGCTTCGATGATCGTCGGGCGGCCGAAGCGCTAAGTGAGAACGTGCGGCTATGGATTGCACGGCTTCAGGCCGGGCGACGCTGGATCTGGATCGAGGGAAACCACGATCCCGGCCCGATGGATCTGGGCGGGACGCATCTGGGCGAACTGTCAATCGGACCTCTGGTTTTCCGCCACATCGCCCAGGACAGTGCTACGGGTGAGATATCAGGCCATTACCACCCCAAGGCCGGTTTGATTGCGCGCGGGCGCAAGGTATCACGGCGTTGTTTTATGTGGGATGCAGAGAGACTAGTCATGCCAGCCTACGGCACCTACACAGGCGGGCTGTTGTGGACGGATCCCGCGCTAAGCCGGCTTTTTCCGGGCGGTGCGCAGGCTGCACTTCTTGGCGACACGGTACGCGCCGTGCCTGTCCCGCGCGCCGGGGCGGTCTCGGTATGAGCAAGCTTGACCCTGAAATCGCCGCGAAGGTTCAGGCAAGCTTTGCCGCCCAAGGGATGATGGCAACGCTTGGCGCAAAGATCACAGAAGTAACCGCGGGCTCTTGCACGATCGAGGCCCCGATCCGACCAGAGACCGGGCAGCAACAGGGTTTTGCCCATGCGGGCTTGACGTTCTCGATTGGCGACAGCGCAGCGGGATACGCAGCACTGACCTTGATGCCCAAAGCGGCCGAGGTGGTCACTGCCGAGATGAAGATCAACCTCTTGGCGCCCGCAACCGGTGACCGGTTGGTGGCGGTCGGTCGCGTCATCCGACCGGGTCGGCGTCTGGTGGTGGTGCAATCAGATGTCTATGCGCTCGGGGAAACTCGTCGCCACGTGGCCTTGCTCACCGGAACCATGGTTCCTGTCCTGGCACAGCCCGGTGCGCCAGCGTCTGTCTGATGCGATTTCGCAGCCCAAACAAAGGCTACACTACCGGGGAACGCGGTCAGGCGCCGCGCGCGCGGGGACTATGCGGTCAGCCCCTCCGGCTCGTCCAAGCCGTTCGCCCGGCAACAGGCGGTTAGCGTGTTCGCCAAAAGGCACGCAATCGTCATCGGCCCCACCCCTCCGGGCACGGGCGTGATTGCGCCCGCAACCTCCGAAGCGCCTGCAAATGCGACATCGCCAACAAGCCGGGTCTTTCCTTCACCCTTCTCCGGTGCGTCAATCCGGTTGATGCCCACGTCGATCACTGTCGCACCGGGTTTGATCCATTCACCCAGCACCATTTCTGGTCGCCCTACCGCAGCGACAACGATATCGGCGCGCCGCACGACGTCCGGGAGATCCTTCGTTCGGCTGTGGGCAATCGTAACGGTGCAACTGTCACCCAAAAGAAGCTGGGCCATAGGCTTGCCCACGATGTTCGAGCGCCCGACGACCACCGCGTCCAGCCCCGATAGGTTTCCGTGGAGGTCCCGCAGCATCATAAGGCAGCCCAAAGGTGTGCAGGGAACCATCGATTTTTGGCCCGTACCCAACAGGCCCACATTCGAGATATGAAATCCGTCAACGTCCTTCGCGGGATTGATTGAATTGATCACCAGATCTGCATCCAGGTGATCCGGCAACGGCAATTGCACCAGAATTCCGTGGATCGTTGGATCATCGTTCAGCGTTTTTATCAGAGCCAAGAGGTCGGCTTCGGTCGTGTTAGCGTCAAGCTTGTGCTCGATGGACTTCATGCCGACCTCGACGGTCTGTTTGCCCTTTGAGCGAACATAGACCTGACTGGCGGGATCTTCGCCCACCAGAACCACGGCAAGCCCGGGTGCGATTCCATGCGCGTCCTTCAGTTCCGCCACATGGGCCGCCACTTTCTCGCGGACGGTCGCAGCAAATGCCTTGCCGTCGATAATGGATGCAGTCACAGGTCGGGTTTCCTTCTCAGTTCCTGACGAAATCAACCCGGTGCGACCAGGTTTCGCCATCGGTGACGACCAGGTCGTCGAATTTCATGATCTGGAGCATGTCGAAAAAGGTGCCTTCGACATCAAGGTTCAGTTCGCGGAAAAAGTCGGTCTGGCGCATACTGGCGGTCAACTGCGCCATCTGGGCACGCGCGCGATAAAGCGTCTTGAAGATCTCGTCATCAAGCGCGGTCATAATCAACGTGTCGCTGTTGGTCCCTTTGGCGAAGATCGCAAATCGCGGTGGCTCTGGCGCATCAAGCTGTGACAGCGTCATCGTATTGACGAACCTGACCCGTACTTCTTTGCTTGGGGGTGGCACGTCAATGATCGTTCGGTCAAAAACCTCTTCGGACGTGATGCCCGGGAAGTAGTAGCCAGCATACCGCTCGGCAGCGTAGGTGACGGACGAAAAAAACAGGGCGGCAAAGAAGATCACGTATCGCATGGGGCCTCCGGCAAATGATGTGCCGACCATGCTAGACGTTGCGCGCCGACGGCAGCAAGGAACACCCGAGCACGTTTCGGCGACCTACCCGTGGTCGCAGGATTGTTCCATCGTTTGCACATCGCAACCAGCCGCCAATCCAAACGCGCCAGTGAACTAGAACAGCCCTTCAACGTCGCCATCGGCATTTAGCTTGATCGACTCGGCCGAGGGCACGCGCGGCAGCCCCGGCATCGTCATGATCTCTCCACAGATCGCGACGACAAATCCCGCCCCGGCCGACAGCCGGACCTCCCGGACCGGAACCGAATGTCCGTCCGGTGCACCCCGGCGGTTCGGATCCGTCGTAAAGGAGTACTGAGTTTTGGCCATACAGACCGGCAGGTTACCGTATCCTTGTTCTTCCCACGCCTTCAATTGATCCCGGATCTTCTGGTCAGCCAGCACCTCGTCCGCACGGTAGATCCGTTTCGCGACAGTCTCGATTTTCTGTAACAAGCCCATGTCGTCGGGGTAAATTGGCGCAAAATTTGCTTCGCCCTTGTCCGCAATCTCGGCAACCCGGGTGGCGAGCTCGGTGATCCCCGCTCCGCCATCTGCCCAATGCTTGCAAAGATAGGCTTCCGATCCTTGCGTGGTCACAAACTCTTTGACCGCCGCGACTTCGGCGTCCGTATCGGTGATAAAGTGGTTGATCGCGACGACAACCGGCACGCCGAAGGATTTTACATTCTCGATATGGCGGCCAAGGTTGGCACAACCGGCCCTAACCGCCTCGACGTTCTCTGTCCCAAGGTCTGCCTTTGCGACACCACCGTTCATCTTCATCGCCCGTACGGTTGCGACCAGAACCACACAATCGGGGGCAAGGCCGGCCTTGCGGCATTTGATGTTCATGAACTTTTCAGCGCCCAGATCCGCGCCGAAGCCCGCCTCCGTGACAACGTAATCAGCAAGCTTCAGCGCTGTCGTCGTCGCAATCACCGAGTTACAGCCATGGGCGATGTTGGCAAATGGGCCACCGTGCACGAAGGCGGGATTGTTTTCCAGCGTTTGCACCAGGTTGGGCTGCATGGCATCTTTCAGAAGCACGGTCATGGCCCCATCGGCCTTGATGTCGCGGGCATAAACCGGCGAACGGTCGCGCCGATAGGCCACGATCATATCGCCCAGGCGCGTTTGCAGATCCGCCAGATCGGAAGCAAGACAAAGGATCGCCATCACCTCGGATGCGACGGTGATGTCGAACCCGGCCTGACGCGGGAACCCATTTGCAACGCCACCAAGCGACGTGACGATGTCGCGGAGCGCCCGGTCGTTCATATCCAGGACGCGCCGCCATACCACGCGGCGGGTGTCGATCTCTTGTTCGTTGCCCCAGTAGATGTGATTGTCGATCATAGCCGACAAAAGGTTGTGCGCCGACGTGATCGCATGGAAATCACCGGTAAAGTGCAAATTCATCTCTTCCATGGGAACGACCTGCGCATAGCCACCACCGGCCGCGCCGCCTTTCATCCCAAAGTTCGGCCCGAGCGATGCCTCACGGATGCAGATCATCGCATTCTTGCCGATTTTGTTCAGACCGTCACCAAGACCCACGGTGGTCGTCGTCTTGCCCTCGCCCGCCGGAGTGGGATTGATCGCAGTAACCAGGATCAACTTACCGTTTTCGCGCGCCCGCGTGCTTTCGATGAAGTCCTGCGAGATCTTTGCCTTGTCGTGGCCATAGGGCAGAAGATCGTCCGACCCGATGCCGATCTTCGCGCCGATCTCTTGGATTGGGCGTTTCGTGGCTTCGCGGGCGATTTCGATATCGGATTTGACGGCCATTTCGGGTTCCTTAGGGCTGAAGGGCTGTCACGCCTATAGACCCGGCGGGCATGGCGCGACACGGCGGTTTCCGACATGTCGCGTTCCGGATGCGGCGGTGCACTGATTCAGGCGTTCTGCCAGGTCGGTTGGTCGGGAACAAAGAGCCGCATCGTGCCGCCCACGCGCAATTCACCTTGGCGTTCGACCCATGCGGTTACGCCCCGGCGTCCATTTGCGGCGGCACGAAACAGATCGCCGTTTCCGGGCCCTTCCTCGTTAATCGGTGCGGCGGGCAGATGACAGGATCGGTTTTCCATATCGACGACAAGCGTTGCGCCGTCCTCGGATTGTAGGCGCGATGAAGGTGGCAAGTGGGTAAAGTCGGGCAGGCCCTCCAGCATCATGGAAGCCCCCACAAGCGAAGGGGCCAGTCGATCAATACCCATTGCATGCGCAATCGCCTCTAATTCTTCGACTGAAACAATACTCAGTTGTCGTGTGTTCGCGATTTCAGTGCCGACAGCATGTAACGCGCGAACACGCGAACAAGAGGGCCGTGTCAGCCCTGCATGTGCCTCGCCTTGAAATCCCCCAAAGGAGAGTTGGGCGCTTTGGATCGGGATCGCCACAAGGGACGTTGCACGGTCAGGCACACGGCCGAGCCAGCGGATCGTGGCGACATGTTCCGTGGGCTTTAGGGCAGGCAAAAACAGCTCCGGCGTGGGGACACGCGGAAAGGTTGCCCGAATTTGGTGGGCACGCAAGACCGGGTTTCGTCGCGCGCGATCTGTTGCCGACCAGCGTGAACACAGGCCGCAAATGAAAAACGCCGCCTGAAGGGGCGGCGTTTCTCCTTAGGTCGGTTCCGGTTCCATCGGGCCGTCGCCACTTGGCTTTGAGCGCGGTTTGGTTTTAGGAATGGCGGTCACGGACGACGCGTTCCCCGAGGGCGGCACGTCTTCGTCGTCGCCCCGGTTCAATGGTTCCCCGGCCATAACCCGAGTGATCTCGCTGCCGGTAAGCGTTTCGTACTCCAGAAGACCTTGCGCCAACCGTTCCAGATCGTCGGCTTTCTCAGTCAAAATGCGCTTTGCAGTCTCGTAACCTTCGTCGACCAGTTCCTTGACCTTGGCGTCAATGCGCTTTTGCATTTCATCAGAATGGGCCGAGCCACCCTGGTAGGCGCCAAGATAAGACTGCTGCTCATTTGCGTAATCGACATAGCCGAGTTCCTCGGCAAAGCCAAACTGCGTCACCATGGCGCGCGCAATCTTGGACACTTGCTGAATATCGGACGCCGCGCCAGAGGTCACATTCTCTTTTCCGAAGATCAATTCTTCAGCGACGCGTCCGCCCATCGCCATCGCAATCTTGGATTTGTATTTGGTCAGCGTGACCGACAACTGGTCGCGTTCCGGCAACGAAAGTACCAGCCCCAACGCGCGTCCCCGTGGAATGATTGTGGCTTTGTGGATTGGATCGTGCTGCGGAACGTTCAGACCGACGACCGCGTGGCCAGCTTCGTGGTAAGCCGTCAGCTTCTTTTCGTCTTCGGTCATGACCATCGACCGACGCTCGGCCCCCATCATAACCTTGTCTTTTGCGTTCTCGAAATCCTCCATCGTAACAAAACGACGACCCACGCGCGCCGCCATCAAAGCAGATTCGTTGACCAGGTTGGCCAGATCGGCGCCCGAGAAACCGGGGGTCCCGCGGGCAATAATACGCAAATCGACATCCGGACCAAGCGGCACCTTGCGCGCATGAACGCCCAAAATCTTGTCACGCCCTTTGATGTCCGGGTTCGGAACCTGGACCTGGCGGTCAAAGCGACCCGGCCGCAGAAGTGCGGGATCCAACACGTCGGGACGGTTTGTGGCCGCGACGATGATGATCCCTTCGTTGGCTTCGAACCCGTCCATCTCCACCAGCAACTGGTTCAACGTCTGCTCGCGTTCGTCGTTGCCGCCGCCATAGCCAACGCCGCGTGACCGGCCGACCGCGTCAATCTCGTCGATGAACACAATACAGGGGGCATTCTTCTTGGCTTGTTCGAACATATCGCGCACGCGGCTTGCGCCGACGCCAACGAACATTTCGACAAAGTCAGATCCCGAAATAGTAAAGAACGGCACACCAGCTTCGCCCGCGACCGCCCGGGCCAGCAGTGTCTTACCGGTCCCTGGCGGACCTACAAGCAGGGCGCCTTTGGGAATCTTGCCGCCAAGGCGCGAGAATTTCTGCGGGTTACGCAGGAATTCGACAATCTCTTCCAGATCTTCTTTGGCCTCATCGATCCCGGCAACATCGTCAAACGTCACACGGCCGTGTTTCTCGGTCAGGAGCTTGGCTTTGGACTTACCAAATCCCATCGCGCCGCCGCGTCCGCCACCCTGCATCCGGTTCATGAAATAGATCCAAACTCCGATCAGGATGATGAACGGCAGGAAAGTCATCAGAACGGTCGTGAAGCCCGATTGCTCTTGCGGTCTGGCATTCACCGTCACGCCCTGTTCAATCAACCGTGTGGTGATGTCGGCGCCCTCGGGCTGGATTGTCACATAGTCGTTACCGTCCGCGTCGCGGAACATCACCCGCTCACCATCAAGCGTCACCGTCGATACGTCACCCGCATCGACTGCCTCTACGAACTCGGAATAGCTGATCGAGCGCGAAGAAATCGTCGATTGGCCACCCGAAAACAGGTTGAATAGCGCCAGGATCAAAAGAAATAGAACGACCCAGAAGGCTATGTTGCGTGCGTTGCCCAAGATTCTCTCCCGTAAGAACGGGGCCGCGCACCATGCCGTGGAACGCGCTTCCCGTCCCATAAGATAGCTACGTAGCAAATATGTTCAATGTGAGATGAGGAACGCGACGAAATCGCTCTTGGAACCTGCCTTTGCAGTCCAACCGCCGCTCAGACCGGCGACAGGGGCGGCAATCAGCGTATCGTCTTGCCAAACCGACGGCGACGCCAGAAGCGTCGCGCGCGGCAAGCCGGTTTCGCGCCAATCGGAAAATCGACTAATCGCCTGGCCAAGCGCACGAATTTCCATCTTATCATCGTGCGGACCGTCAAGACGCCACCGACCGTCCCAGATCGAAGCGGCCGGGCTTTTGACGCCTGCCACGGCGGCTGCCTCGCGGGTCGCACGGACGGTCATCGTGCTGTTCATCACGAAACAACCGTGCAGCGTCGCATTCTCGCCGTTTCTGATTGCATCGAAAAGACCCGTCAATGCATCACTACGCGGCGCGTAATCCGCGCCAGAGATCCAGCGAAGCGCCAGCGAAACCGCCTGCCGCCGCATCTCGGCCGGAAGTCCGAGAAGCCGCGTCCGATCAAAGATCACGTCGCCCGCATCGACCCTAACACCCTCTTCCGCCCACTTTGCCAGCGACCAGGCGATTGCAAATCGGGCATCCTCCAGGTTGTGGGCCACGCGCGCCAGCGCAGATGCGTCAACCCCAAGCGGCGCTAGTACCTCAAGAGCCTGCCGGACCCGAACCCGCTCATAGTTTTCGTCTTTGTTCGATGGATCATCGACCCATTTGATGCCCTTCTTAGTCAGGATGTCGCGCAAGCCAACCCGTGAAATCGGCAAAAGCGGTCGATGCAATGCAAACCCTTCGCGTTTTACCACCGCGCGCATGCTTGCCAGCCCTTCGACACCCGCGCCACGCGCAAGACGCATCAAAACCGTTTCCGCCTGATCATCGCGGGTGTGTCCGACCGCGACCGCATCTATTCCGGTGTACCGAGCCCAATGACCGATCAGGGAATATCGGGAGCGGCGCGCTTCGGCCTGAAGGTTGCCCTTTCCGTCCCATCCCTGCCATTCGCGCACATAATGCAGAACGCCCAAGTCCCTGCAAACCTTCGCGACATGAAGCACCTCGCTCGCTGCGTCGGGGCGCAGTCCATGGTTCACAGTGATCGCGTGAAGATCTGCGCCACCCCACTCTTTCAACAGAACAAGCAAGGCCAGACTGTCGGACCCGCCCGATACGGCAACGCCAAGCCTGTTGACCGGGTGCTCGGAATAGAACTGTACGACGGCATCGCGCGCCGCCGAATTATCATCCGTCACAGACAGCCCATATCTGCCCGTGCGGTCTGCGCCTCGATCGAGGTATCTGACGCGGGAAACCGGTTAGTGACCTCTCCTAGCATCACGCAGGCCTCCTCCATCTGGCCGAGCGCATCAAGAGCGAGACCGAGTTGCAAGAGAGACTGTGGAGCGATGGCGCTCGCTGGGTCGCCGGAGAAGCTTTGCAGATAGGCGCGCGCGGCGCCTGACACATCGCCCAACGCGCTAAGTGATCGACCCCGCCAGAAATGCGCTTCTGCTGTAAGGGGGCCGGTCGTGTAGGTTTCTGTGAATGTTCCGAACTGGATCGCTGCCGTTTCATACGAGCCCGCGTCATAGGCTTCCCGGGCTCGGTCGAAATCGATCTGCTCGCCCACCGCAAGTTCTGCACCGGATTCTGTGGCCGGTGCAGGAGCCGGCGGAAGATCTTCACCTCCACCCAATGGAAGTGTCGTGCCGACCGTGCTGATGTCGCCACCTTCGAGCTCGATCAGCCGAAATTCCAGATCACCGATCCGATTAGTGCCATCCTGAACGATCCGGTTCACGCGATTGTCGAGAGCCTCGGTCGCCGCGGTCAAACGCTGCAACTCGGCTTCGATCGCGTCGATCCTTTGCAGCACGGATGTGCCTTGAAGGTTGGGCACATCAGGCGCGCTGGTGGTCGATAGCTCGCGACGAAGCCCCTGCACCTCGACATTCAGAACCGTCAGATCCTGTCGGATATCCGCAAGCGTCTGGTCACCGCTTTGCGCCAGCGCGCCTGTCGCGGCGAGTGAAACCGCAATGACGGCGCAAAATCTTCTAGAAGACTTTGCGGACGCAAGAGTTTCTAGAAAGCCGTTCATGTCCTAGCTTCCAACTCCGGCGCCAAGAACGGTTACGGCACGCCGGTTCTGCGCGTAGCACGACTCGACCGAGCACACTTCAAGCGGCCGTTCCTTGCCGTAGCTCACTGTGCGCAGCCGGTTCGGCGCAACACCTTGGGAAACAAGAAAATCTTGCACCGCCGTCGCCCTACGCGCGCCGAGCGCAATGTTGTACTCGCGCGTCCCGCGTTCATCGGCGTGACCTTCAATAATCGCAGTGTATCCTGCGTTCGACATCAGGAACTGCGCCTGCCCGCGCAACGTGTCTTGCGCCTGCGGCGTTAGATCCGACGTGTCGACCACAAACAGCACTCGGTCCCCGACCTGCTGCTGGAAGTAACCCGCCGAGGTCGGATCCCCGATCCCTGAGGACGCTATGCCGTCCGCTCCAAAACCGCCAGATGGGTCCGTTCCGAACCGGTCGGCCGAAGTGGAACATGCCGCAAGCGCCAGTACGCCAAGAAGAAGAGCCACCTTCGTCAGATGTGTCATCGTCTGAAATCCCGTTTGCCTGTTTCTGCTTTATTTTTGTCAACCATAGCATGAGGCCAGCGCGTTTGGAACCGACGCAATTCTACGGCAGAAGCGGCGACCATGCAGGATCAGACGCCGCCCCTGGGATCGGCACGCGGCGCAAGTTCCTTCCTGAGATATCAACCGAAAACAAGGCGGGCGCGCCATCGGCACCTGCAGTTTCGCGGGTGAACATAATCACCCGGCCATTCGGCGACCACGTCGGGCCTTCATCCAGGAAAGAGGCGGTCAGCAACCGCTCTTCCGACCCGTCCGTCCGAATGACGCCAATATGGAACCGTCCTTCGTTTTGCTTGGTAAAGGCAATCAGGTCGCCACGCGGGCTCCAGACCGGCGTACCATAACGTCCCTGGCCAAAACTGATCCGCTGCGGATTCGATCCGTCGGCGTTCATCACATAAAGCTGCTGCGTTCCCGATCTGTCACTCTCGAAAACAATCCTGGTGCCATCAGGCGAAAACGACGGCGCTGTCTCGATCGACGGCGTCGCGGTCAAACGGGTGCGGCGATTGCTGGCAAGATCAAGCTTATAGATGTCGGTGTTGCCGCCTTCGGCAAGCGAAAACACAACCGTCTGGCCGTCCGGTGCATAACGCGGGGCAAAGGTCATCGTTTCAGCCGGAACATCAAGAGCGCGGCGCGTCAGCGTCGAAACGTTCATCTCGTAAATCTGGGGAAAACCCGTTTCGTAGCTCGTGAACAGAATGCGATCGCCTTGCGGCGAGAACCGTGGCGCCAATACGATTGCACTGGCATCGGTCAGGGGTTGCAGGTTCTCGCCATCGTAATCCATAGCCGCGACTTGCTTTTGCCGCGCGTTCTTGGGGCCGGATTCGCGCACAAAGACCACACGGCTATCAAAGTAGCCGCCTTCACCCGTGATCCGCGAATAGACCTGATCGGCCACCTTGTGTGCGATGCGCCGCCAATCGGCCGTTGTGCCCGCAAACTGAAGACCGTCGCCAAGCGGACCTTCAGAGAACACGTCAAACAGCCGGAACTTCACTGTGAGCCGCCCATCCGCCGACACGCCGACTGCGCCCGTGACCAGACCTTGGGCGTTTATTGCTTTCCAGTCGGCATACTGGACCGGCGCCTCGAAGCTCGAAACCTGGCTGATGAATGCCGATTGGGAAATCTGCCGAAACAGTCCGGTACCAGCCAGATCTTCGCCGATCACCTGCGAGATATCGTTCGCGAAGCTTGCCGCAGACGGCGTCTCAGCGACAAAGGGCGCGACCGCAATCGGTAGGGGTTCGATCACGCCCTCGGTGATTTCAATCCGCAGCGGCCCGTCCTGCGCATAGATCGGCGCGGCGAGGCCGCAAACAACGAGAGCAAGAATACGAAACAGCATCATTTAAGCCTCATTCCTTCGGGGTTGAAGGTTATCTCAATCTCGCGCCAGCGGTCGAACTTGTTCGCCGGTAGCGGGAAACCACCGCGCTGGCAACGCAGGATGGCCCGGCGCGCTTTTTCGAACGCGGTTCTTTGCGCAGATGCATCGCCGCCCGACGCAGAGACCTGCCGCACCTCGTTGCCAATCACGGTGCCGTCCCGGTTCATGGCAACCGCGACGACCACAGTGACATCCGCCGACCGCCCACCTACATCCACGTCCCAGCACGCAGAAACCGCCACGCGGAACGCTTCGCGTTCGCCAAAACTCAGCGGCGGACCGGAAGGCACTGCGGGTGCCTCGGTCGCCTCGGCCACTGAATCGGAGGGCGCGTCTTCCGCCTTGTTGTCAGCTGGTTCTGCCGCAGCGGCGCGGCGTTCGGGGCGTGTGCGCGGACGCGGGGAAGCGGCCGGCGCGAGCGAGGGGGTTTCCGCTTCGGTCACGATCTCGGTCGTCGCCTCTTCCGGTGCCGCGGCTTCCTGTGGCGGCTCGGGTTCAGTTGGCAGCGCGTCTGGCGCGGTCCGTTCCACGACGTCAGGCGCGGTTTCGACGTCTGGCGGTGCGGGCGCGGCGGGTTCGGGGGCGACGCGTGGCGCGGGCGCCGGCGTGGCCGCCTCGGGCGCGTCCGGTCGATCATCGAGAACGGGCGGTGCCTCCAAGGGCGGCAGGACGTCGGTCACGTCTGCTTCGGGCGTCAGTTCCGACGGGATCTCGGCGGGCGCCTCTGCGGGGTCGGGCGCATCCGGTTGGGCAACCTCGGGGGTTTCTGGTGGCGTATCGGGTTGCGCGGCGACCTCGGGGGCGTCCTCGATTGGGTCCGGCGCAGGCGGGGCCACAGTTTCGCTTGTGATGTCAGGCGCTTCCTCAGGGCGGGCAAGGGCCGCGAATTCCTCTGCCGTCACCACCGAAACATCTGCGACCGGAAGCTCGGGCAGACGCGAACGGCTAAAGAGCCCTCCGAACAGCAGGAACGCAAGGAACACGACATGGGCCGCGCCGGATATGTAGGCGCCGGTTGTCAAGACCCGCTACCCGCCGGACCCGTCAAGCCGCGGACCGCCGGTGTCCGTCACAAGCCCAATGGCCCCGAAACCGCCCGCGTTCAGTGCGCCCATAACCTGCATCACGCGTTCGTAAGGGATCGCGCCATCGGCGCGCAGGTAGACACGGTCGCCTTCGCGCTCTGTCGCAATCGCGCGCAGGCGTGGCACCAGCTCCGTCTCGGGAACCTCGGTCGTCATGATCTGGATCGACCCTTCTGCAGTCATCGTCACGGTCAGCGGTTCTTCTTGTTCTGTCGGCAAGGCTTCGGCAGCGGTTTCCGGCAACTCCACAGGTACGCCGACGGTCAGAAGAGGGGCCGCGACCATGAAAATGATCAGAAGCACTAGCATCACATCCACAAACGGTGTCACGTTGATTTCCGCCATAGGCCTTGCTCTGCCGCGGCGACGGCGACGTCGGGTTTCATCCGCGTCGCGCTGCATAACTCCCGCGCCCATCGCTAGCGGTCCAGTTGGCGCGAAAGGATTGTCGCAAACTCGTCGGCAAACGCTTCGTAGCCCGCGACGATCCGATCGGAATCGGCAGAGAGCTTATTGTAGAAGATCACGGCCGGGATCGCCGCGAGAAGCCCAAGCCCCGTGGCCAAGAGCGCCTCGGCGATCCCCGGGGCCACGACAGCAAGGTTCGTGTTTTGCGATTTCGCGATCTCGATGAAGGCGTGCATGATCCCGATCACCGTGCCAAAAAGCCCGATGAACGGCGCGGTGGATCCAACAGTCGCCAACAGAGGCAGGCCCTTTTGCAGGCCCTCGGCCTCCTTCTGGATTGCAACATCCATCGATCGGTCGATCCGGCTTTGCGCCCCGGCAATCAGCCCCCCGTCGTCGCGGTGACTGCGCTGCCATTCGACCATGCCCGATACGAACACCCGTTCCGAGGGACCACGCGGTGTCTCGCCGATCTGTTCGTAAAGGTCGTCGAGCGGCTCGCCCGACCAAAACACCCGATCAAAGCGCGCCGCGTCCCGGCGGGCGCGTCGGTAGTCGATGCCTTTTTGGATGATGATCGCCCACGCCCAGAAGGACGCAGCGACGAGCATGATCATCACAAGTTTGACGGTGATTGTGGCGCGCATGAACAGCGACCACATGGAGAAATCAATCTCCTGCGCAAGCGCGAGCGTCTCGGTTTCCATCAGCCTGCTCTTTGTACATGACCGGCCGCTTGTTTTCCGCGGCATTGATTACAGCGACCATACCGCAGACGCGTGCGGAAAGCCAACATCAATGCCACGGGTGCTCGGCGTTACCCCGCTTGCAAAAGCCGGGCACGAATATCCGTTGGAAAACGGGCTGGCGCGCCCGTTTCCGTGAGTGCCACAAGAGTTACTTCGGCCGAGAAAAGTATCTCGTTTCCGCGACCCACCAACTGCTCCAGAACAAGACGCGCCCCACCGACGGAAACGGCTCGCGTTGTGACGGCCAACATATCGTCGAACTTTGCGGGCATAAGGTAGTCCGCCTCCACCCTGCGTACGGCAAAAACGATCCCGTCGCGTGACTTTAGTTCGCTTTGGTCGATGCCAAGCGACCGGACCCATTCGGTGCGCGCCCGCTCGATGAATTTCAGATAGTTCGCGTAGTAGACTATTCCCGCAAGATCGGTGTCTTCATAGTAGACTCGGATCGTCAGGCTGTGGTTTCGGACCTTGGACACTGTCGTTTCCCCGACCGGACCGGCAATCCACCTGGGTATGCACGGACGCTGCTGATGAATTCAGGGGTATTGCGCGATATCTTTAGGCGGTGCAATCAGATGTATCTGGCCGTCTTGTCCAAATACCCGTGCATTGACCGGAATTCTTGATAGCGTAGACATGTGCGCGCATCGTTTGGGCTTCCGAGAGCACCCAAGACCTCTGCGGCGCATGCCCGCAGTCTCAGGTTCCGAGCACATCTGCCCGGAGCGGATTGACAACTGGAGTGAACCGCGATGCCCGTCGTTCGCAGCTTTCTTTTCGGCCTCGTCTTTGTGCAGCTTATCTCTGCGGCGGCGATCATCGGGTGGTCCTACTATCTGTTTCGCTCAGAGCTGAACCAACTTGCCGAGTTTGGCGCACAAGAAACGGTCGCACGGTCGGTCGCGGCGACGGAAGCGTATTTTGGACCCTTCGAGTCCGCGGTTCGTGCGGCGGAAGGCCTGGTTTCACGAGAGATCCTCACACGCGACCGGGAGAACCAGCTTGTGCGCTACCTGCACGATCAGTTGCAGCTATGGCCGCAATTCGACGGGCTGTTCTTCGGTTACCCAGACGGGGAGTTCTACTACGTATTGCGTAATGAAGACGTCGCCCGCGGCGGAACGCAGACCAAAATCATCCGCATAAACGGAGAGGAACGGACGGTCGAATTGACCTGGCGCGATGCGGGCTACGCAACCGTGGAAACGGCGTTTGATCCAGAGGACGCGTTCGATCCACGGATCAGGCCTTGGTACAAAGGAGCGCTTGAAGCCGATGAAGTGGCCTGGACAGATCCTTACATCTTTTTCACATCACGGAAGCCAGGCATCACGGCAGCCATCTCGGTCATGGACGGAACCGACGATGTCATGGCCGTGATCGGGGTCGACATCGAAATCGATCAGATATCGGATTACCTTCAGCGGTTCGCATTCGGCGAGGGGCGACTTGCCTTTGTCATCAGCGCGGGCGGGGATGTGATCTCGCATAGCGAGTTCGACACGGTGCTCGAAAACTCCTCGGGCGATGGGGATGCGCCACGGTTTATGCAGATCGGAGAACTTGAGGGCATCGCACCGTCGATCCGGGATGAGATCGTCGCCCGCCTTGGACAACAGCCAGCAACCGAACCCCCAGCCGTATGGCGGGACCGGTCCAGCGATGGCAATTTCATCGTCACCATCGGCCGCATCCCCGGAACGAATTGGCCCTGGCAGATCGTCGCGATTTTTCCAGAGGCTGACACCATCGGCCAATCGGGGCGCGTTATGCTGATGCTCGTAGGCGTGGCTCTCTTGGTCACCGCATGTACGCTGGCCGCGGGGTTAATGCTTGCCCGCCGAATTTCGCAGCCGCTGGGTGTCCTTCGCGAGAACTCGAAAATGGCGCTCTTGGGCGGTGTCGAGTTTATGGAGACCGTCAGAAGCGGTTCGGTCGAAATCGACGACACTGCTGCCGCGCTAAAGGAGCTTGCCGAAGGCCGCCGCTACTTCGGCGCGCCACCGACACAGGACGAACCTTAGGTCAGGGTCCAATGTGTTAGAAACCAAAATACCTGCGCTGTTGCGAGGTGCGTAACTACTGCTCTCGCCCTAGGAGCACCGCTTACAAAGCCTTTTCGGGGGTTCGTGATCGCACCCGCCGGGAAAAAACGCCGGAAAGCACTTTGCTCGGCTTTTTCTCAAACGTTCGCTGAGGCACGGGGAAAAGCAACATGTTTTCAGGTGCTGGCGCGCCTGCCGTGAAGATGGCAGACCAACCGCCCCTTGGCCGCTTTCAACCTGCATCTTTCGCCCGTCGATTGGGCGGTCGCGCAGCACTGCGATTGCTTCGTATCGGCCTTTACGCGTTCGCCAGACGATCGTGGGCTCTCGGAGATGTCGGCAAGTGTGAGCTTTTCCGGGATCGCAGCACTTAGGATTGCCATGCCATCGGCGAAGTTTCGGCTTCGGGCAGGCAGTGTGTCCCGGGGATCCACCATTCCAAGGCCCACCCGATCAGGATCGACCGGCAGCGCTTCGCTCAGAATTGCCAGGTTATCCGCGAAACGACGCGGCGCCTGCACCCCCGCGCAAGGCGTGGCCTTCAATGCAAGCGCCCGTTCGGCAATCTGCCGGGCAATCTGCGCCTGGACCGCGCCCGTCTTGCGTTTGACCGGCACAGGATCGCTGGCCAACACCGTGTCACCATCATTGTCAGAGAGCCAATTCCGCACCGTAACGGAGAATTCAGACAGGTCGGACGGCAAATCCAGGCACATACTCATTACTCGCAGACTCTACCGCAATCCGGCGGCCCGATATCGTTAGCCCAAATCTCGCCGCATTTCGTACAAATTTTTGCCAGATCTCACCACACGCACGTGAGATCAGAAATTTTTCATTTAAAATCAGTATTTTATAGTAGTTTGCCCCTAAACAAACGGGGTCTGAAACCCGCGAACAGATCGGCAAATCTGCGGTGATTGTCATCCAATCGCGGTAAGATCATAAAATCGGGGCACTGCGCGACAGACCAAATTGGGGCGAGGGATGCACAATTTGGCAGAGCAGATGTCGGCTTCTGATGGGATAACCTGCGACGAGGCTAACTGCGATTGGCCAAGTAAGGAACCCCGCCCATTCCTCAGCGACCTTCTCAGGAATGGCGGTGCCGCACACGGAAAACACGTTGCGCGAAAGCATACAAAAGCGCCAAACTGCATAAACCGGACCAAAATCATTGACTTGGTTAGGCCTTTTTTTGTTGCTTGGGTCGGGGGAAACGCGGCGATACAGTTTACAACCTGCACCGGGAAATGGCCCGGCGCTTTGCCGCTCAGAGAAGGGAATTCAGCGGTGTGGCAGGTCGCGACTTCGCGTCGGGACAGCATCCACAGAAACGTCGCGAAACGTGTCACGTTTTGTCAGGTCGCACCGCGGGAGTAAGCACATTGAATAGCGCCAGCTTTAAACTTCGCAAAGTATGCAAATCCGCCGCACTGGGAGTGGCCATCGTTCTGTTGGCATCCGTCGAGACTGCTGCGTCGGCGTCGCTTCGGCAAGCCGTAAGCCAAGCCATAGCATCAAGCAGCGCGCAAAAGGCGGCAATCGAGTCGATCGAAGCGCAAGGCGGAGCAGTTGGCATAGCGCAAGGTGAGCGGGGCGTTAGCGTCCGGCTTTTTGGTCGTGCCGCGGCCGAACGGATCGACGATCCGTCCTCGCTGGGCTCTTTGCAGGACCCAGAGTGGCGGTTCGCCCGTCAAATCGGCATCGAAGCCGAGTATCCGCTTCTTGACGGAATGCGCTCGCTGAACACGGTGTTTCGCGAGGCGACCTTGCTTGACGCCGAAATCATAAGGCTGTCCGACGAGACCGAAACGATCGCCCTGAACGCCGTTCAGGCATACATAAATGTCGTGCGGCACCGGCAGGTCGTCAGGCTTGCAGCCCGCAATGTGAATGTGCACGCTCGCATTCGAGGTCAGGTGGAAACACAGGTCAGCGCGGGCCGTCTGTCGTCCACCGATAGCTTTCGGGCCAGCGAGAAACTGCTGGAAGCACGCTTAGCCCGAACAGAAGCACAAAGTGCGCTCGCCGAGGCGATCTCGAACTACCAGCTTGTGATCGGCCAAAGCCCCTCAGACGCGCTGACAATGCCCGGAAGCCCGCCCCTGCCCCGATCAAGTTCAGAGCTGGAGCGTGCAGCCGTCGCCAACAGTTTTCAGCTCCATCTGGCGCAGAAGGAGATAGACGCGCAGGATTATCAGGAACGGATCGACGACGCGGATTGGCAACCGTCGCTCGATCTATATGCGGGCGGAGATGTCGGCTCTAACCTGGACGGCACGGACGAAAACGAGTCGGCCCTTAGGGCCGGGGTCCGTCTGAACTGGACACTCTACAAAGGCGGGACGCGAGAAAAAACGATTGCACGCAACCGCGACCTGAGGATGCGGTCAGTCTACCGCAAGAAGCAGGTTGAAGACGAAGTGCGCGACTTTGCACGGCGGGCATGGATCAGCTTTATGACCGCTGCCGAAAGGCGGGCGATCCTTGGACCCTCGGTGACCACAGGCGAACAACTCGCCCAGGCCTATCGCGAAGAATTCGAGGCAGCAAAACGCCCACTTCTGCAAGTGCTTGAGGCAGAGCGCGATCTCTTTAATCTAAGGGTGCGACTTGTGAATGCTGATGCTGCCGCGGCCTTCCAGTCATATCGGCTCCTTGCCGCACAAAGCACGCTGGCATCGCATTTCGGGCTTTCGCATGCAGGGCGCGCCCTAGTCCCCAACTATGAAGCACGGGTTCGGGCGGCGCCGCGCGCTAGCTTCGACGTCTCAACCCCGGACCTTCAATAGGGGCAATCGGATTTGGATGGCTCGTCCAACACGCCACTTGGGGCCGAAGGGAACGCCCTGAACACAGCGGGGTGGATGGCGCGGCACCATTCCCTGCCATATTCCGAGGTTGCGGTACGCGACCGCTTGCCCGAAGGTTTTGGGGCTGAGGGTCCGGATGGGCTGGTTCGTGCGCTTGAGGCGGTTGGCCTGAAAGCACGGGTCCTGACCCGAAGCCTCGGCCGCATCGACCCAGGTAGCCTGCCCGCCGTCCTGATCCGGCGGGACGGCCGGTACGCCATCCTGGTGGGCCTCGACGCGGCAGGAAAACAAGCAGTGATCGTCGATCCCGTGACCGAGGACGCCGAAGAGCTGTCGTTCCGCCAGCTTCGACGCCTGGTCCGGCGAAAGGTTTTGCTAACCGCGCCGAAGACAGCCGTCACCGCCTCGCGGCTCAGCCCCGATGCGGCCGCCATTGATACGGGCGAAGGTCATTGGCTGTGGTCCGAGCTGGGCCGCCATCGCGAAGCCTGGCTTCAGGTCCTTCTGGTCGCCCTTGGGGTCAACCTGGCAAGCCTTGCCGTGCCGATCTTTGTGATGAATGTGTTTGACCGCGTCATCCCGAACCTTGCGTTCGTCACGCTTGTCACCCTTGCGATTGGCGTGGCGCTGGCTTTGGGCCTAGACCTGATCCTCCGGCTCCTGCGCGGCGCAATCATCCAACGCGTGTCGCGTCGGGCCGACCTTGCGCTTGCCTCGCGGCTTTTCGCGATTGCGATGCGCCAACGGATCCTGTCGCGACAAGGCGGCGCGGCGGGCGCGATCACGAATATTCGTGACTTCGAGGCGGTGCGCGATTTCTTCACATCATCTACCGTCGTCTCGCTGATCGACCTGGCCTTCATCGGCGTTTTTATCGCGGTCCTGTCGATCATCGTCGGCCCCTTGGCGTGGGTACCTGCCGCAGCGATTCCCGTGATCTTGATCATGGCGCTGATCGCCCAAGTGCCGATCGCGCGATCGGTGCGCCAATCGCAACAGATGAACGTCAAGCGCAACGTCGTTTTGATCGAGACGCTGGCTGGCCTGGAAACGGTAAAAAGCGTCGGCGCGGAACCGGTCCTGCAACGCGAGTGGGAGAACGCGGTTGCGGCCTCTTCCCGGGTGAACGCCCGAACGCGCAATTGGTCCACGTTTACAAGTTCTGCCACGGCCTTCGTCCAGCAGGCGGTCAGTGTGACAATTATCGTCTGGGGCGTCTTCCTGGTTTCGGAAGGGACAATCAGCCTCGGTGCACTTGTGGCGGCGAATATACTTGCGGGCAGGGCCCTTGCGCCCCTTGCCGGTATTGCACAGACAATCTTCCGGGCCAATTTCGCAATCTGGTCAGTCCGCTCGATCGATATGTTCCTAAAGACCGAGGTGGAACAACGCGAAGCGTTACGCAGCGATCTTTCGGTGCGGCGCGGTGCGGTTACGCTGGACGGGATCAACTTCACCTATCCCGGCGCGCAGGTGCAAGCCGTGACAGATTTTTCGGCGGCTTTTGAGCCCGGCACCGCGACCGCCCTTCTTGGCCGGATCGGATCGGGAAAATCGACGCTAGGACGGCTGATCAACGGCACGTACCGGGCGGACAGCGGAACGATCCTGGTCGATGGGCACGAGATCGCGCAATACGAACCCGCCGAGTTGCGAAACGGGATCGGCTATCTGCCGCAGGACCCAGTTCTCTTCACAGGTACCTTGCGCGAGAACCTGATCGTCGGAATGCCGGCGGCCAGTGACGACGACATTATGCGCGCGCTTTTCTTCTCAGGCATCGACACGTTTGTCGCCGAGTTACCCGATGGATTGAACTTCTTTGCCGGCGAGAAAGGCGAACGCCTTTCGGGCGGGCAAAGACAGGCAGTCGGATTGGCGCGCGTTCTTTTGCGGCAACCGAAGTTCCTGTTCCTCGATGAACCTACGAACGCAATGGATCATCAGACCGAAGGTTTAGTGACCGCCCGGCTGGCTGAACTTCGGGCCGAAGGCACCGGCCTTATTCTGTCGACTCACCGGATGTCCCTTGCCGCCATCGCCGACCGTTTCATCGTGATCGACAAGGGCCGCAAAATTCTCGACGGTCCAAAGGACGAGGTAATGAAGCGTTTGACCGAAAGCGCGGCCGCTTCGGCGGAGGAACGCTGATGTTTTCGATGCGCGCAGTTGACGAAGAATACATAAACCGCCCCGGCGGACAGGACGCCGGAAGCGGTCTTTGGTTTTTAATCATATGCGTTCTGGGTTTGATCGTTGCCTTCATCCTATGGGCCGCCGTCTACGAGATCGAAGAGGTAACCCGTGCCTCGGGCCGCGTTGTTCCAAGTTCGCAGGTCCAGCTTGTTCAGACCGTCGATGGTGGTGTCGTCGCGGCGATCGACATCTCTGAAGGCGACGAGGTACAGCCGGGGCAAATCCTGTTTCAGATCGACGATACGGGCGTTCAGTCGTCTTTGGGCGAATTGGAACAACGGTTTCAGGCCCATACGGCAGAGCTTGTTCGGCTGCGGGCCGAAGCCGCCGCAGCAGAGGCGCTCACATTTCCGAGTGAAATTACGCTAAACCCGCGGCTCGTCGCTGCCGAAACCTCGATCTTCGAGACTCGGCGGGATCAACTGGCGCTGGAGCTTGATGTTCTGCGTGACCGGCTCAAGCAAAGGCAAGCCGAATTAGAGGAGCTGATCGCGCAGCAAGATAGGATCAAAGCAGTTATGGCGCCGTTGCGACGCGAGGTCGAAATCTCGGAGGGGCTCTATGCGGGCGGCACGCTATCCGAGATCGAAATCCTGCGCCTGCGCGCCGATCTAGCCGAGCTCGAGGGGGATCTTCTGGTCTTTGAAGCCTCCGAAAGCCGTCTAAAAGCCGGCGTGCAAGAAATCCAAACGCAGATCGTTTCTGTAATGTCATCCTATCGGCTTGCGGCCCGCGAACGGATTTCGATTGTCCTTGGCGATCTTGCCGTGGTGGAAGAAACACTTCGTGCGGCTCGCGA
Source organism: Pseudomonadota bacterium (assembly GCA_038744785.1). GTDB lineage: Bacteria > Pseudomonadota > Alphaproteobacteria > Rhodobacterales > Rhodobacteraceae > Ovoidimarina. Next base: position 4,338 of record JBCDLX010000018.1, on the reverse strand, counting down.
CCGGGTATCCCGAACAGTGCTGCGCGCACCCGTCCGCGGCACAGTGAACCGGATCAATGTCACGACGATTGGCGGGGTGGTCCAGCCGGGGATGATCCTGGCCGAGATTGTCCCTCTTGAAGACTCGCTTCTGATCGAGGCAGAGGTGACACCACGCGACGTTGCGTTTGTCCGGGTCGACGCGCCCGCATCCGTCAAGATCACCGCTTACGACTACCTGCGCTACGGCGATCTGTCCGCCACAGTCGAAAGGATTGGCGCGGATGCGATCCAGTCGCCCGAGGGCGAGCCTTTTTTTCAGGTCATGCTACGAACCGAAACGACGGCCCTCGAAGGCGACGAAGGCCCGCTAAATATCTCGGCCGGGATGGTTGCGAGCATCGACATTCAAAGCGGTCGAAAAACCGTGCTGGAATATCTCGTCCAACCGGTGCTGCGCGCGCAGCACGAGGCCCTACGCGAACGCTAAAGTCCCTTTAGAACACGTGCATAGGGCGTTTTTTGTTGAAACCCTGAGCTTGAACAGTTGTAATCGACCGCGGGGATACGCGAGCATATAAAACAAAGAGTATTTGGCGCCTGTGGACCGCACGGGGCCGATTTGTCTGGTAGTTTGGGGCTGCTGGTATGACTTTGGGGGCGTTTTCCGGGGACAATCAGTCCTCGGCAGAACAGATTGTCTTGGCAACGCCAGACCGCGTCGAGCTGCCCGACGCGGACGGTCTATTTCGCTCTGACTTTGCGCAGGACGGCCAGGATCTTGTGATCTCGCTAGACGGGACCGGAACCGTCCGCGTGGCAGGCTACTTTGAGTACGCCGCGCCGCCGGACCTGGCGACACCGAACGGCGCAATCCTTCGCGGCGAGAACGTTGTGCGCCTGTCCGGCGCGCAGGACGATGCAAGGCTCGCGTTCTTGCATGACAGCCCCGGCGGCGGACAAAGCGGCGCGCTCGTTCAGGACGCGGTCGTGCGAACCGAAGCCATTGGCCAAGTGGAAACGATCGAAGGCCAAGTAACGGTCACCCGTACAGATGGCACCATCGAAGTTCTCTCTGACGGCGATTTTCTGTTCCAGAATGATGCGGTCGAAACCAGCGCAGAGGCGCGTGTCTCGCTGACCTTCGTCGACGGAACGATTTTTTCAGTCGGCCCGGGCGCGCGCATGGTCCTGACCGAGGTGATCTTTGATCCAGACGCCGATAACAACTCTGCCACTTTTGATTTGATCGAAGGCGGGTTCGTGTTCATCGCGGGCCAGGTTGCGCGTACCGGCGGAATTGCCATCGACACCCCCACCTCAACCCTTGGTATCCGCGGTACCACTGGACTGATCCAGATGGTGGTTCAGGACGGCGTTGTGGAAACCCTGATCTCGCTGCTTGCTGACCCCGATGGAAGCGTTGGCCAGATCGACGCTTATGACGCGTGCGACCGGTTGCCGGGGGCAGGTCTGGACGGCTGTACGCTTTTGGCGGCGTTGGTGGAAGAGAACGAAGCTTGGATCGTTTCCCCGGAAGACGGCCAGACCCGACAAGTTTCCCAAGACGTCGTCGTAGCACTTAGCGATCCGCAGCTTGTGCGCGACGCGATCACCGCCAACGAAATCGTTCAACTCCGCATTCAAAGCGGTGGCAGCATCATTTCAGGCACAGGCGGCGGGACGCCAGGAGACAACGCTGCGCCGGGTGGCGGTGGCCAGAACGACCAGGGCCCCGACAACGGAAACGGAGGATCAGGTGGCGGCGCACCGCAAGCGCCCGGTGCACAGCCAGACGCCCCTGCACCGGCTCCGGGCCCTCAAACCCCTCAGGAAGGCGTCACGGAAGACGCTGGGGAACTGGCACCTGAGCCCGACGGACCAACGGGAGAAGATGGAAGCGGCGCCGACCAAGGCGACCTGGTCCCCGGTCAGGGCGTGCCGCAATCCGCACCGAACGCTGACGGCGTGGGACCTGGGGACGGCGCGCCGCCTGCCAGCGGCGACGGCACTGCGCCGGAGGACGCTGGGACCGGGTCAGGCGACGGCGCGGATGGTCCGGAAACTCAGGGCTCAGCAGATCCCAACGACCAGACAGGGGTGCCGGGTTCGGCCGGCGGATCGCAGCAAGCGGGGATTCCCGGTATTGGCCCAGGTGGAGCGACCGATTCCGGCGCCCTTTCAGCAAGCCCGGGAATCGGTCCCACAGGCACCGCGGCAGATGGCCAGGCGGCGACTTCGGGACCATCCAGCACTGGCACCGGCATACCGAACCCCGTGAGCGTAGCGGATGGCCTGACGACGGCAGAGCTTAACCAAGTGCTCGATGCCCTTGACGCCGCGCCGGGCATCACATCGACCGGAACAGGCACACCTGCACCTGACGGGTTCGGCACCGGTTCCTCTTTTCAGGATGGCTTTGGCAGCGACAGTTCGCTCCTGCAGTCTGGCAACAGCCTTGGCGACGATGGGCTCGGAACAAGCTCCTCGACGTCGCTATCACCGGGCAGCAGCCTTCCCGGAAGCGGTCCGGCCGGAAGCCCGGGGTCCGGTTTGGGGGACACGTCACCGCCATCAAGCATTGCAACGGCGACGACCTCGGCACCGCAACAGTCCGCCGCATCGGCGGCGTCAGCGGCTCCGACAACCGGCACAGCTCCGGAGCAGGAAACGCAAACCGTTTCCGACCCTCCAGCTGCGCCCGAGCCCTCTCCGGACCCCGGCTCGGTGGATCCAGCGCCGGGTCAGGATCCCGCGCCGAATCCAACCCCTGATCCATTACCGACCAACAGCCCGCCGGTGGCTACGGGCGGCGAACTGCTCGTAACGTTGGACGGCGCCTCAGCTACGGGATCGTTGTCTGGATCGGATCCTGACAACGATCCCGTGACGTTTCAGATTGTGAGTCAACCGGCCACCGGCGCGGTTGCATTGGACGATCCGACAACCGGAGCATTCACGTTCACACCCGGACCCGGTTTCACTGGAACCGACACCTTTTCGTTCACAGTCACCGACGATCAAGACGCCACGTCCGAGATCCAGAGCGTGACGCTTCGGATCAATCAGATCCCGGAAACAGATGCCGACACGGGCACAGTGAACCAGGATGGCACGGTCGCGATCGCAGTCCTGTCAAACGACAGCGACGTCGACGGGGACACACTGTCGCTCACGGCCGTTTCCGATCCGGTGAATGGTCAGGCTGTGATCAACCCGGATGGAACGATTTCCTATACGCCCGACACGGACTTTATCACCGGGCAGGACAGCTTCACCTATACGGTGACCGATGGGAACGGCGGAACGACAACGGGCACGGTCGTAGTCAACGTGAACGCCAACCCGATTGCACCCCCGCAGACGGCATCGACCGGTCAAGACGAACCGGCCGTCATCGACGTCCTTGCAAATGCAAGCGACATCGACGGTGGAACCCTGAGTGTTGTCGGTCTGGGCGCGGCAACAAACGGTATAGCAGAGCTGCAACCCAACGGAAACGTCCTCTTTACACCGGCTTCCGGCTTTGCTGGCCCAGCCGGTTTCAGCTTCACCGTTTCAGACGGACAGGGTGGTAGCACAACCAGCAACGTCGCCGTGACGGTCATTGATACAACTGTGCCCGAAATCACGATTGCGCCGGCGACCGGCGATGGCATTGTCGATGACAGCGAAGACGATGGGGTGACCTTCGCGGGCACGGCGACCGTCGCAGATGGGACCCCTGTCACGGTTCGCGTTCTCGATCCAAACGGCACGGCGACTGGTTTGACCACCACGGTGTCCGTAACTTCAGGGGCATGGAGCGCAGGGCCGTTCGACCTAGGAGACCTGGTCGATGGCGACGGTTATAGCCTTGAAGTGACCGCGACCGACGGTGGCGGAACTGCGACCGAAACACAGCCCTTTAGTCTTCCTGACACCACGCCGCCCGAAATCGCAATCGCGCCGGCCACGGGCGATGATCAGATTGATACGGGCGAGGCTGGCAGTGTTGTGTTCAGTGGCACAACCGATGCCCCTGACGGCGCCTCCATAACGGTCCGCGTTCTCGATCCCGCGGGCGTGCCCACGGGGCTGAGCGATACGGCAATCGCTTCGGGCGGAAACTGGACGACCGGCGCGCTTGATCTCGCGAACCTGGCAACGGCCGCGACCTATACCCTTGAAGCCACAACCACCGATGCTGCCGGGAACACAACCACCCAGACCCGGACCTTCGAGCTTGCGCCGCCTACCCCGGCTCCGACGATTGCAATCGACCCGGTGACGGGCGACGACGCGGTCGACGACGCAGAAGACGATGCGGTCAGCTTCTCGGGCACCACAGATGCCGCCGAAGGCACCCCTGTTGCGCTG
>JBCDLX010000017.1:0-120346 GCA_038744785.1 Pseudomonadota bacterium | reverse complement strand
GGGGGTTGAGGCGTCAATGCCGACAAAAAACCGGACGTCGCCGAAACCGGACCCATCTGCCGTGCTTTCGGAAAGTGTCAACGTGTCGCCAGCAACAACGCTTGTCCCTGTGCTCCCGACAGTCGACACAGCGGTTTCTTCGATCCGAAGAAGGCTACCACTGCTGACCTCGCCCGCGTTCAGCACAAAGACACTCGCTGTCAGCGTTGCCTCGGCGATGGGTCGGATCTCAACCGTGCTGTCGAAGGTCTCGCTCGCGAAGTTATCAAGTGGGTCGAACTCACCATCACCAGTGGTGGTTTCGTTCCAAAACGCTTCGCCCGAAACCTCGACCACGGCGCTGACATGCACGGCTCCGGTGACCTGAAGTTGCCGCACAGCGCTTTCAAATTCGTCAAAGGAAGTGCCCGGCGTCGGTGTCAGGATGAAATCGAGCGGATCGGTGGGGCTGCGGGTGATATCGACGAAGCCACGAAGGCTGCCCGAGCGGATGCGAAGGCCAAGATCGTTCGGATCAAGCGGATCGCTTTCGGTGCTGACGACCGAAAGGGAAATTTCGACGCGGTCAAAGACTTCCGATCCGTCGCGATCCTCAAGCTCAAACCTTCTGATCTGGACGTTGGTGTTGCGCGTCCCTCGGACATTTTCGTCCGATCCGCGGCCTCGCGTGTCGACTGTCAGGCCGTCGACCACCGCATCTACGTCCACGATGGTCCCATCCGATGCATCTGCCGTGGCCTGCGGAAGGCCCGGGGCCGTGTCTACCGCACTAACGGTTGCCACCATATCGGTGCCGACGATCGTATCAGCGTCCCGGTCGTCGTTCGGGTCGGGTGTCACGCGAAGACCGGCCGAAAAGCTGGTGACCCCGGGTACGCCGTTCAGGACGATCGTGATCGTTTCGCCGGATTTGTCGGCCGTTGCGATGTCGGCGCCGCCGCTTTCGAAAAAACCGGTGATATCGCCATCGGGCAACCATGTCGGCGGCACGTTATTGATCACAATTTCGGTCAGGCGTTCGCTGCCATCGAGATCGGGCGTCGAGGCGTCGATCGTCAAAAGGAAGGAGCCATCCTCTTTGGTGCTGAACCGTTCCCAAGCGTCCGCGGGTTCGGCCGGGCGCGCGGTTGTCCCCGGTTCGGACGCTTCGACGGAAAGCTCAATGGTCGGCTCGGCCACAGGCGACACGATGATGTCAAAGCTGTCCACCGCCGGGGCAGGGCCTTCGTTCGTCGGGACATTGATCTGCCCAGGGATAATCCCGGAAAAGAACGCCGGGACACTGACGAGGGACAACGCCGCCAGCCCCGTGGCGTCCCCGGTCCAGGTGTCGTTCCCGCCGCCTTCAAGGATCGTCTGCGTCCCTGTCCCATCATCCAACACCACTTGGCCGGCCGGTAGGTCGCTGAACACAATGGTGATGGGCGCATTGATAGCTTCCGATCCATCCTCATCGACGACCAGCGCTCCAAGGCCCAGGTTTTCAAGGCCGACAAAGCCCTCGGAAACGGTCGTGTCGGCGGTCGAGATGCGAACGTCCGTTTCATCGTCAATCCGTACCGTGAAGTTCGCGTCGATCACACCGTTGGTGCCCGACGGCGTGGTTTCCCCGGCTATCAGGGCTTCGTTTGTGAAGAACCGGACGGTTCCATCGATGTCACGATCAGGCGGCACATCGCTGCGGCTTGTCGTCGAGAAGTCGTCAGGAACGCGTATCGTAAGGGCACGGTAATTTGCGTCGCTTAGTCCGCTCAGCGACAGGGTTGTGCCGCTGCCGATGCCGCGAAACCCCAGGCCGTCGCCCAGATCATAGAGCGTATCAGCGGGCAGTTCGCGGATTGTAATGTCGACCTGAGAGATCGTCTCGGACATATCCGCATCGGTCCCGCGTGCTGTCAGGACGTCCGATGGTCTGAACTCGACAGGTGCGACGGACGTGCTGTCTTCGTCGGGCGGACCCGGCGGGTCATTTTCCTGAAGATCGATGACGCCACCGTTCACGATATCGACCGCAACATCGCCTTCGGCCTCAGCTGTGATGACGAACGTGGTTTCGGCAACACCGCCCTCGTTCGTGGTCGCGACGATCCTTCCGGAAGGGGCCGAAATAGGGCTTTCCGTTGAGAAGTCTGCCGGAAGCTCGACAATGAAATCCGCGTAGTCGGCGAGGCTTGCGAATGTCTGTACTGTATCTGTGCCGGGAAGAACCGTGAACGAAGTGCCATCGTTCAGCGAAATTCTGGTCCCGGCAGGCAATCCCGACAGTTCGACGACGATCGACGTTAGGCTTTCAGATCCGTCTGCGTCGGTCGCCATCGGTGTAAACTGATCCGCAAGGCGGAAGGTTACCGGTAGATCGGTTTCGTCCGCCACGACCGGGCCCGTGCCGTCGATCCGAACGTCACCTTCCGCTGTAATCGTAACAGGGATCGCGGCACTAAAGGGCGGCGCGGAGAAAGGTGGAACGACTGTCCCCCCGTCATCGGTCCGAACCTCGATCTGGGCTGATAGAGGGGCGTTCGGGCTTGTGGTCGAAAAGTCGCCAGGAACAATCAGGCGAAGCTGAGAAGGATCGCTGCCCGACGCATCGTCGCGCCCATCGCCATCTGCGTCATCGAATGAATAGGTGAACGTTTCCAGACCGGTAACGGCATCCGTCGTAAACGACCCTTGGGGGACGCCCATATCGTCGACCGCTTGCGTGCCCGTGGGCAAACCCGGCAGGGTAATGACAATCTCGCGGATACGCTCGGTCGGGCTGCTGACAAAAATGTCGACAAAATCCGAAAACAGGATCTCGAGCATATCGGTACCAAGATCCGTTTCATCGACCAAAATCGCGCCCTGGATCACCGCGTCGGTAACCGGGGTGATCCTGATCGTCTGCGATGTGGATGCGTCTCCTTCGGGCGTCGTCACCGTGATGTCTGCGATGATCTCGCCATTGTAGTCGCCGGGAAGGGCAAGCTGCAGGGCGCGCGCCTCGGCCACCGTGCCGGTCCAGCTGGCCGGATCGCCCAGGACGGTCGGCGGCGTCAGGACGCCGATGTCATTGTTTAGCGCGTCAACCGTCCTGGTTCCTGGCGGAAGCCCGGTGAAATCGATGCTGACGACGGCCGCAAACCGTGGGTCAGACGGATCTTCGGTTTCAGACCCATCCGCGTCGTCAACGGTCGGGTCAATCCCAAGACTGACCGTCACGCCGGGCGCTGGGGGGCCGACAACGCCCCCGTCTTCCTCGGCAGTGACCAGGGAAATTGCACTGACTGAAACGTCCGGCGTATCAGCGATCTCAAGGCTTCGCGTCAGAACCGCTTGCCCGTCATTCGCCGTGTCGGCACTAAGATCGCGATCTTCGTCGGTCTGGATGGCAAGGGTAAGGTCCAGCGCCCGTGCGACTGCCCCGCCTGTCAGATCGGTTCGGTTGGTGGTCGAAAAATCCGCTGGGATTTCGAACGAAAGCGCGTCGAAGGCCATAACGACATCGCCGACCCCTGCGGCAAGAAGCTCGATCCGCAGCGTGTTCGAACCATCGGTTCCGGGCGTGAGCGTTGCAGTCGCCCCAGCAGGAAGCGTGACATCCGCCAGCGTGAAGCTGCCGTCACCCGGTACGCCCGCGACCTCAAGCACCAGGGATGAGATGCTTTCGGACCCATCCAGATCGGTCGCCGCAGGGCGCATCAAAGTGCCCGGTGTCACGAGGGTCGGGCCATCTGTTTCGTCCGGAAGCGTGGCGCCGGTGTCTGTGATCTGTGCGTCGCCTTCGGCCTCGATCGTCAACTGAACCGGTGCCGGACCAGCGGATCCTTCGTTTGAGGTCGCCGAAAGAGTTCCGGTAATGGGGCCGGGCGTCGGTCCGTCATTGCGGGTATCTGTCGCAAAATCAGTGGGGAAATCGAGCGTCAGCGCCGCGTACTGATCCGGTGTTCCAACGAAAGTGAAACTGCCGCCTGTCGCGACATCGTAGGAGACACTGCCTGCACCGGTGAACGTCACGCCGGCGGGCACGTTCGTCAGCGTGAGTGTCACCTCCTCCAGCATCTCAGAGCCATCTGGGTCGTCCACGGTCACCGCCCATTCGTCGGACGGACGGATCGTAAGGGGGGCATCGGTTTCGACTGCGACCAATGGATCAATGTCGAACACAATGTCAGGCGTCGGGGTGACGTCGATCGTCTGATCCGTCTGAAGCGCGCCTTCCGGAGACAAAAGACGAACTGTCGTGTCGATCGTGCCACTAAAATTCGCTGGCAGCACAAGGCTAAGGCTGTTGGCCTCGGTAAGGGTCCCCTGCCATGTGGCTGTCGTCCCCGCGCCGGGGGTCAGAGTGCCGGTATCGCTGCCGCCGCCATCGACGGTCCGGGCGCCGGCCGGAAGCCCGGTGAAGTCAATCTGGACGACCGCGCTGTCTTCGGACCCGTCGATATCCGTGACGGCGGCAACGATCCCCAGACTGATCGTGACGCCTGCACCCGGGCCGCCATCTTCCACACCGGTCGGGTTTGCGTCCGCCATCAGGCTGGCATCAAGTTCGAAATCAATTTCGACCCGACGGGTCCCGACGACGGTCCCGTCGACGGGCGTGTCGTCGGCAGGGTTCTGGTCTTCGTCCGATTGGATCGATAGTTCCAGGTCGATGGGGCGGGTTGTGCCTGTCGTCAGATCGTTGCGATTGGCGGTCGAGAAATCCGTCGGCAATTCGATAGAAATGCCGGTGTAAGCCACAACAACATCGCCGACAGCCGCCGCGTCTAGGGTGATCGTAAGGGTCTGCGAGCCATCGCCGGCGACTGCAAAAGCCGTTCCTGCCCCGGCCGGAACCCCAGAAAGGTTGCCGAGCCCGAACGTTCCATCGTTTGGGAGCCCCTCGACCACCAGAACAAGGCGCTCGATCGCCTCGGAACCATCCGCGTCGGTCGCCTCGGGCAGAAGCAGCGTTGAGGGTGTCAGCGGGGTCGGCCCGTCCGTTTCGTCCGGGACCATGTCCGGAAGGGTGTCGTCGATCCGCGCGTCGCCTTCCGGTGTGATCGTTAACGAAACGGGGACGGGACCATTGCTGCCTTCGGTCGAGGTCGCTTCCAGCGTTCCGGTGATCGGGCCCGGCGCGGGTCCATCGCTGCGACTTTCGGTTGAGAAATCCGTCGGAAAGGTCAGCCGAAGTGCGGCATAGTCAGCTGCGCTTCCGACAAAGCTAAGCGGCCCGCCTGCCGTCGGATCGTAGACCACGACACCGCTTGCGCCCGCGATGACCGTCACGCCTGCCGGAAGGTCGTTCAACGTCAAACGAACTTCGGTCAATGTTTCGCGCGGAAGGTTCGGATCAAAGTCGCTGACAGAGACTTGCCAGGCAAGCGACGGAACCAGGGTGACCGTGGCATCGGTTTCCGCGCCTGTCAGCGGCGTCACGACGATGTCGACATCCCCTTCCGGTGTAACCGTGATCGTTTGCGTTGCGCTTTCAGAGCCTTCGACATTCGCTGCGACGATATTCGTTGTGACCGTCCCGGAGAAATCCCCCGTCAAGCTCAATTGAAGGCTGTTCGCCTGCGCAACCGTTCCCGTCCAGACGGAGCCGACAAGAACACCTGTGTTTACGCCGCTTCCGCCTGGCAGTCCGCCGAAAGCGATTGTCACGACTGTTGCGTCTTCGGACCCATCGGCGTCAGTAACGGCGATGTCGAGGTCCAGATCGACTGTGGTCCCCGATCCGTCTGCGCCATTGTCATCTTCGACGGCGGCAAGATCGGCTGGCGCGATAATCTCGATGTCTGGGGTCGCTGCGATTTCGACCTGAAACGGCCGGACGCCTCGGCCACCCTCGTTGGTGCTGGCGGTCACCACGCCGGTGATCGATGACGCCGGATTCTCGGTCGAGAAATCAGACGAGACCCGGATAACGATCAACGCATAATCGGCCAGACTGCCGGAGAACGTGAAGGGGGCCGTGACCGCCTGAAACGTCGTCCCGCCGTCGAAGGACACATCTGCATCCGGCGGAAGCCCATTCAGGACAAGCGCGACCGACGTTACAACCTCTGATCCGTCGATATCTGTCGCCGTCGGCAAGACCGCGTCGCTTGGCAGGAAGGTAAGCGGGTCATCGGTCGTGCTTTCGACTGCGTCGATCCGTCCGGGCCCCGCCATTTCAAGGTCGGCCTCTGGCGTAAGGCGAACAAAGAAGTTCGATACAGGGCCCGCACCGAAGTTGGAATTTGCAAACACCTCTGCCGGCAAATCCCCGGGCACCCCGTCAATCCGGCTTTCCGTCGAGAAATCTGTCGGAAACGTCAGGGTCAGAGTTTCGAAGGTCGCGAGGTCACCGAGGAAGGTCAGCGTGCCCCCAGAAATCGAACCAGCCGACGCAATCGTCCCGGCCGGAAGGTTGCTGACGGTCAGGCCAACCTCGGTGATGAATTCTCCGAATGCCGCATTGCCAGCTTCGATCTCGACAAAATCCGAGATCAGGACCGGTACCGTGCTGTCTGTTTCTGCAAGCAGGATCGGGCGGACCAGCGTAATCCCGACGTCAGGGTCACTTCCGCCAGCGACTTCGTCGTCCTCGAAGGTGGGAAAGGCAAACTCGGTCGGGTCCAGAAGCGCCCCGATGTTCAGCCCTTCCAGTGGAAAAACGCCTGGGGGCAGGTCGATCTCGATCGAAGAGCCGGGCTGGCGCGGTCCGCCGTCGCGGAAGACCGACAGGTCGATCTGATCGGCATCGGCAATCAGGTCCCAATCGCCTTCCGGTTTCGCGAGCGTCACCAGCTCGTTTACCGGAATGATCAGGTCGCCGGACTGAAGCAGAAATCCGCCTTCTGCCGCGTAAAGCAGCACGACAAGCGAGCCATCGGGCTGCACCAGGACAATATGATCTCCGATCCCAAGCGGGCGGTCGGCCAATTTGTCGTTTGGCAAAAGAAACTGAGTCAGGGCCCGGGTATCATAAACGTCGGGCAGCCCTTCGACTTCGCCGGCGAGCAGCCGGAAAACATCCTGTTTTGTCGCGACAGCGACGTCCAATTCGCGGTGCTCTGCCATAACCCTGCCCGAGACTCATACAATTCTATACAAATCCCAACTTATCAAATTTTCAGGAAGCCGCTACTGCGTCGAACGATCTTGGTAAAGACCGTGCCGTGGTGTGCGCATTGCCTTTTTGACGGCTGGGGCCGCAGCCGACCACTCACGCGCTGGGACGGAATTGGCGGGTCCGTTTCAGTCGGGGTTACACGGCTTCCGTTACTTCGAACATGGCATGTCGTTGCCACCTGACTTTGTGCTCGGCTGTGTTCGCGAAACCGGAGGAAATGCATCTCCAGCAAGCGACCGAAGCCCGAATAGATTGTCACTAAGCGACCACAAGCCAAGGCTCGGGGAGGGCAAGGTGTGCCGCGTCTGGATGCGATCCGGCAGATCGTTATGACCGGGCAAACGATCTATCGCCGAAGTGCAGTCAGAGAGAGATAGAGAAATATCCGATAGACTTTTTGTTCTGCCGCTCAAGTGTGGCGGAATCGCCGTTCCTGAACAAAAGCGACACACTCAGCTTAGGTCGCCTTTCGGTCGCGCCGAAGAAGGCTGCCTGGTGATCGAAATGATCGTGCTGGACCGGCAATACAGGCTCTCTTTTTCTGCGCTGATGAGGGGTGCGATGTGCCCTCGTTCATCGGTTCGAGCAGTGGCCCCCAGTTCGTTGCGCAAGCCATCAAGGATTAGACTAGGGTGCTTTGTACCAACCCGCCTACCGGGAACGCTTGTATTGAACCTAGATCGCCCTGAAACAACAGGTACGGCGAAGCCATCTATCAGAAATTGGTATTCCAAACACGCAACCGTCAATTCCGGATGCTCGCAAAACGAGATGCCGAATAGATGGATGAAGTCCCAGTGGACAGCGGTTCAGTGTCGCCACTCCGAATTTTCGGCAGCCAGTCACCGATCCCGTCGAACTGACAGTGTCTTCCGTGCCCCGTCGGTCTGGGTGTTGTTGTCTCTCCTCTGTTTGAACATAGTGCCGCCATTGCAGTGAGCGAGCGGCCGATGCGCGGAGCGGATATACTGGTCGATATGCTTTTCGCCTAAGGGGTTGAGAGCATTTTCGGAGTGCCTGTCGATACCAACGTGCCCCTCTATGAGGCGCTGCAGGAGCGTGGGGAAAAGATCACGCATATCATGGCGCGAGACGAATGATCGGCTGGTTTCATGGCGGATCCCTATGGTCATTTTACGGACCGTGTTGCCGTTGGGGAGTGTCCTTCGGGTTCAGGTGCCATGTACACGTTGCCGCCAATCGCAAGGTCAAACGCGTCTTCGATTCCGGTCATTGTCCTGACCATTGACGTCCCCCTGCCGTGTGAAGGGCGTAGCGTTCTGACCGAGCTTGATTGCGCCCGGTTGTTCGAACCCGTCACAAAAATGTCGATCCAGATCAAGAGCGCCAGCAAATTACCCGAAATACTGCGCAGGGCATTCCGGGTCGCAACGCCTGGCAAACCGGGTGCTGTCCATCTGCAGATTCCGGAAGGCTTGCTTTTGGAAGAAGCAGACGCGGAAACCGTGTCGCTCCATGTGCGGGCGCTGACGAAATCGTGTGGATTTCTTTGGGCTTTTCAATACGAAGTATCGGCTTCGATCTCGATTCCGTTTCTTGCCTCTAGCTTGTCTTTAATCCCACTGATCCACAGCATAATTGCGCCGCGGCCTTTTGGGATCGTCACCGCACATTCGGGATTTTGGTCGACCGAGCATCTTGGTGAGGATGAAACACGGGAGACGCTCGATCCCGCGCTGCTTGAATGGGTAGTGTTGGACGCCTGCCGAACGTTGAAAGCAGAAATGCCCGCCATCGGCGAATTACTGTTCGAGTGTACGAACCTCTTTCCATATGCGCGGTCGGTGCTGGTTCAGCTTGGCAAACTGGTGTTTGGTATCAATCACGTCGTCGCATTGCTGCATGCCTGGGTTCCGGAACCAGATCGGTTTTCCACATCAATTCAACAGTGAATTCGGTTCGGTAAATCGGCCCAACCAAGCGTCCGTCCGCGACGCGGTGTCGTCAACGCTGCACGGAGTTCAAGCTGCGTTTGCGCGAGGATACTCGGGCTGCGGCGACGATCCAGTTCTTGAAGGCAGTCGCTGCAGGGTTCGCCAATCCTCGTGGGGTAACCACGTAATACTGATCTTCTGAGCTTTCCGGCCGACCAAGCACCACCAACGTGCCCTGAGCGAGCTCGGATTCAATCAGGTAGCTCGGCACAATCGCAGCCCCCAATCCGTGGATTGCGGCGTTTATCATCGTGGCGAACTGATCGAACAATGCGCCTTGCCGCGCACGTTCCAGAGGAACGCCCAGGTGATCGAAATAGACGGACCATGCGGTATCGCGGGTATGCAGATGCATCAGCGGCATTCGGACCAGATCGTGGGATCGCTTGATTTCGTAGCGTTCGGCCATCGCGGGCGATGCGACAGCGACCAAGTCTTCAGGGCAGAGCTCGATAAGTGTCCCGTCCACCCATTCCTTGCGCCCAAAATGTATAGCCACATCAATGCCTTCCCGCGCAAGATCAAATGGGCTTGCGCGACTGTGAATTGCGATGTGAATACTCGGGTGCTCCGCTTGGAAATGCTGCAAGCGCGGTGCCAGCCAACGCGATCCAAACGTGGGCAAGACGCCGATGGCAAGCGTTTGGCGTCCTTCACCGGCTGCACGCGCGTTCCGCACCGTTTGGCGCAATCGGTCCAGATCGCCATACAGTTTTTGCGCAAGGTTCTTGCCCGCGTCGGTCAGGGCCACACCACGACCTGCCGGGCGGAAAAGCGGCACCCCGACCAGCGCCTCTAACTCGCGCACCATCCGACTGATCGCGCTTTGTGTCACGCGAAGCTCTTCTGCGGCACGGGTAAAGCTCGAGTGCTTGGCAGCCGATTCAAAACTGCGCAGGACCGAAAGAGATGGGATCTCCATTCATTACCTCAAGTTATGTTATCTTGAGTGATTCATCTATTTTCACTCATGAGTCAATTTTGCAAACTGTCGCCACCGCGTATAGCAGAGAAGATCCATGAATTCAGTTGCAGTCCTTGGTCTTGGCAAAGTTGGGGCGCTGGCAGCAGAGCTGTTGCGCGACGCCGGTTTTAACGTCACGGGTTATGACGTTTCGCCGACAGCGTCGCCGACAAGGGTCGAAGTCGCGCCCTTGGACGTCAATGACGAACACGCCTTGCGTACGGTATTGCAAGGGGCAGACGCTGTATTGTCTTGTCTGCCATTCTATCTCAATGCCTCTATCGCCCAGGTCGCCCACTCTCTGGGGATTCACTATTTCGATCTGACCGAGGATGTCCCAACGACCAAGGCCATTCTGGACCTGGCAATGTCATCCAAAGGGCTGATGGCGCCGCAATGCGGTCTCGCCCCCGGGTTTGTCGGCATCGTCGCTGCCGATCTGATCGCACGGTTCGACTACTGCCGATCTTGTCGCCTGCGCGTTGGCGCTCTGCCGCAGCATCCAACCGGTCTTATGGGCTACTCTTTCAATTGGTCACCGGAAGGTGTGGTGAATGAATATCTAAACGATTGCGAAGTCCTTGAAGATGGCGAACACAAGTGGGTTTCGCCAATGGAGTGGATTGAGAAAATCGTCATTGGCGGTGTTGAGCTGGAGGCATTCACGACCTCGGGTGGACTTGGCACCATGTTCGAAACCTATCACGGTCGCGTGCCGAACATCGACTATAAGACGATGCGCTACCCGGGTCACGTTCAGCTCATGAACTTCTTTTTTCATGAGCTTCTGATGCGCGACCACAAGAAAGAAGCGGGCGAGATCCTCGTGAACGCCAAACCCCCGGTCGAGGATGATGTGGTTTATATTCACGTCTCGGCGGAAGGAACGACAAACGGTGTTCTGAAACGCCAGGAATTCGTTCGTGCGCTGCTTCCGCTGGAAATCGGTGGCGCTCATCGCACTGCGATAGCCTGGACAACGGCGGCGTCTGTCGCGTCTGTCATCGAGATGGTGCGCGATGGCAGCTTGCCAAATCAAGGGTTCCTCAAGCAGGAAGACATTTCCCTTGCGGCATTTTTGAAGACAAGGAATGGCGCGCGCTATGCTGGATAGTCCCGGCGCTTTCACACGGTCATCCCGCTTGGCCGGCATTGATTTGTCTGAGATCGTCGCGATCTCAGAGCGCGCCCGGTGGATGCGCGGTGAAGGGCACGACGTGATCGCGTTGTCGACAGGCGGGCCGGATATTCTGACCCCCGACTTTGTCATCGAAGCTGCAGAGGCAGCTTTGAAAGCGAGGCGGACCGAGTACCGGACGAAAGCGAGGACGGCTGCATCGCGAGAAGCAATTGCCAGGGAATATGGCCGACAGCCGCCTGAGGTCTTTGTTTCCGCCTTGGCAAAACAGGTTTCGCGAAGCGCGCTTCTGGCCACGCTAGATTCGGGCGACGAAGTGCCTTTGCCAACGCCGTTTTGGACGATCTATGCTGATATGGTGCGGATTGCAGGCGGTGTGCCTGTGACCGTCCCATGTTCCTTGGATGTGGGATTCAAGCTGTCACCAGAGGCTTTGGCGGACGCCATCACACCGCGCACCCGGTGGCTGATGCTGAGCTCGCAATCTAACCCGAGTGGCGCCATTTACGCCGCGACCGAGATAGCCGCACTTGCGAAGGTGTTGGACGACCATCCCCATGTCTGGGTCATCTCGGACGAGATCGATGAGCACCTGAGCTTCAAGCCCTTTGTCAGCTTTGTCACGACCGCGCCGCAGCTTGTGTCGCGAACACTTTTTGTGTCCGGGGTCAGTAAAGCCTGGTCAAAGACCGGATGGCGGATTGGTTGGGGGGTTGGTCCAGCTCCTTTGATTGCTGCTATGGTCGCCATTCAAGGGCAATCGACATCGAGTGCGGCGACGGGCAGCCAGGCCGGGGTGCTTGCTGCGCTCGGCGGGCCTGTCCCGTCTTGGTGCATATCTGCAGAAAGACCTCTTATGAAAGATCTCGCGCCGAAGGGCTTTGGGCCTGACCTGAATGACTTTGTCTGGGACGATCCTTTCTTCTTGAACGACCAGCTCTCCGAAGACGAACGAATGCTTGCCGACGGCGCGCGCGACTTTGCAGAGGACCGTTTGAGACCACGTGTGACTGAAGCCTACAACGACGAGCGTGTCGAGCTAGAGATCTTTGCCGAAATGGGTGAGGCAGGGCTGTTTGGAACAACCGTCCCCGAAGAGTTCGGCGGTCTGGGGGCCGGGTATGTCACTTATGGTCTTGTCGCGCGCGAGGTTGAGCGAGTGGACAGCGGCTATCGCTCGATGATGTCAGTCCAGTCGTCGCTCGTTATCTATCCGATTTGCGCTTACGGTTCAGAAGAACAGCGCGCAAAGTACCTTCCAAAACTGGCGACGTGTGATTGGATCGGGTGCTTTGGGTTGACCGAACCCAACGCCGGGGGCGATCCGGCGAGCATGAAGACTCGGGCCAGAAAGTCCAGCGACGGGTATGTCCTCACTGGCTCGAAGATGTGGATCTCGAACAATCCGATTGCGGATGTATTTGTTGTCTGGGCCAAATCCGAGATGCATGACGGCAAGATCCGGGGCTTCATACTGGAAAAAGGGATGAAAGGGCTGTCTGCACCGAAAATCCAAGGCAAGCTCAGCTTGCGCGCGTCCGTGACCGGCGAGATTGTGATGGACAATGTCGAAGTGGGTGAAGACGCCCTTCTTCCCAACGTGCAAGGCTTGAAGGGGCCGTTTGGCTGTCTGAACCGGGCGCGGTACGGGATCGGTTGGGGGGTTATGGGCGCTGCCGAGGACTGCTGGCATCGCGCGTTGCAATTTGGCCTTGACTGCAAGCAGTTCGGCAATCCGATCGCGGGCACGCAGCTTTTCCAGAAGAAGCTGGCCGACATGCAAACCGAGATCGCTTTGGGCCTTCAGGCGGCATTGCGCGTGGGGCGTTTGATGGACGAAGGTCGTGCCGCGCCGGAAATGATCAGCTTGATCAAACGCAACAACTGCGGCAAGGCGCTCGAGATTGCACGACACGCACGCGACATGCATGGCGGTAACGGGATCAGCAGTGAGTTTCAGGTCATCCGCCACGCGGCAAACCTTGAAACCGTCAACACTTACGACGGGACCCACGACATTCATGCGCTTATCTTGGGGCGCGCCCAAACCGGGCTTCAGGCGTTCTTCTGACCCATGGACCGCGCCGCAATTGTCGAGGAGAATTTTCGAAATCGGGTGACTGCGGGCGATTTGCCGGAAGGGAAACGGCCCGCAGGTCCGCTTGCCACTGTTGAGGCTGTCGCCTTGTATCGTGCGCAATGTGTGTCGCGCTCTCTCGATCTCGAAAGCCGCGCGATGCAGAAAGACGGGCAGGGGTTCTACACAATCGGCTCGTCCGGCCACGAAGGCATGGCAGCTGTGGCATCCGCACTGCGGCCAACGGATCCTGCGTTTCTACACTACCGTGATGGTGCATTTCAGATTGCCCGAGGTGCTCAGGTGCCGGGGCAGTCGATGGCCTGGGATATGCTTCTAAGTTTCGCCTGCTCGTCTGAGGACCCGATCTCGGGCGGGCGACATAAGGTTCTTGGCTCGCAGGCCTTGGCCATACCGCCGCAGACCTCGACCATTGCCAGCCACCTGCCAAAGGCGGTCGGGGCGGCGTACTCGATTGGAGCAGCCCGTCGCCGGCCCCCCGAGCACAAGCAATACCGCGACGACGCCATAGTTGTATGTTCTTTCGGTGATGCCTCGGCCAACCACTCGACGGCGCAGGGTGCGTTCAACACAGCGGGCTGGACCAGCTATCAGTCCGTGCCTCTGCCGCTGCTCTTTGTCTGTGAAGACAATGGCATTGGGATCTCAACCAAAACGCCCGCAGGTTGGATTGCCGACGGCTTCCGCAACCGTCCGGGTGTGCGATACTTCGCGGCCGACGGCCTGGATATTTACGATACCTATGCCACGACCCTGGAAGCCGCGCGATACGTGCGCCAGCGGCGGAAACCGGCGTTTCTGCACCTTAGGACAGTGCGCCTTTACGGCCATGCCGGGGCGGATGTCGCGACGACATACTTGCCAAAAGCGGAAGTGGAAGCGGATGAAGCGAACGACCCCCTGCTTCACTCTGTGCGGTTGCTTCAGGCTTCGGGTGCTCTGACCACAGTCGCTGCGCTGGAAATCTATGAACAAACACGCAAACGGATCAGTCAGGTCGCGCGTGAGGTCGTAAAGCGTCCGCGCTTGAAAACCGCCAGCGATGTCATGTCCAGCTTGATCCCGCCACAGCGGACATGCGCCCCCAGCAATGGACCCGAACCCGAACAGAGGGCCGCGACGTTGGGTGGTGACCTGAAAGCACAAGCGAGTCCACAGCCTATGAGCCGCATTCTGAATTGGGCGCTGACCGATTTGATGCTGGAGCACCCCGAGATCGTCATGATGGGCGAAGACGTGGGCCGCAAGGGTGGTGTCTACGGTGTCACGCAGAAGCTCATGGCCCGATTTGGTCCCGATCGGATGATCGACACGTTGCTGGACGAGCAATCGATTTTGGGTCTTGCCATTGGGATGGCGCAGAACGGGTTTATCCCTATGCCTGAAATCCAGTTTCTTGCATATCTGCATAACGCGGAGGACCAGCTGAGGGGCGAAGCGGCCACTTTGCCCTTCTTCTCGCAAGGCCAATTCACAAACCCGATGGTCGTCCGCATAGCCGGTCTGGGCTATCAAAAGGGCTTTGGCGGCCACTTCCACAATGATAACTCGGTCGCGGTCCTGCGCGATATCCCCGGCCTTATCCTGGCTTGCCCATCGAATGGGGCCGACGCTGCCCGAATGCTGCGGGAATGCGTCCGCTTGGCGCGCGAGGAACAGCGCCTGGTCGTTTTTCTCGAGCCGATCGCCTTGTACCCGATGCGTGACCTTCATGAGGTCGGTGATGAGGGATGGCTGACCAATTACCCGTCCCCTGGTGAAACAATTGGTCTCGGTGAGGTTGGGGTCCACGGGTATGGAAAGGACATTGCCATCGTCAGTTTTGCCAACGGATACTATCTGTCGCTCCAAGCGGCAGAACGCCTGCGGGCAGAGGGCATAAATGCCCGGGTTGTCGACACACGGTGGCTGTCTCCCTTGCCGGAGCAAGCACTGGTCGCGGCTGTAGAAGGGGCAGAAAGCGTTTTGGTCGTCGACGAAACGCGAAAAACAGGAGGTTTGTCCGAGGCTCTTGTTACGCTTTTTGCCGAGCGTACCGGTCTGCCGGTTTCTCGCATTGCGGCCGAGGACAGCTTTATTGCCACTGGTCCTGCCTACGGTGCGACCATGCCGTCTTCAGAGAGCATCTTTGCCGGTGCAAGAGCCCTTGTAGGGAAATCCCAATGACGTCGGCCGTACTGATTTGCCCGGGGCGGGGGACCTATAACAAACCCGAGCTTGGCACATTGTCCCGCACATTTCCCGATGCGGATCTGATGGCCGTGTTCGATGCACGGCGTACAGCGCTGGGCCAGGAAACGATCACCGACCTCGACAGCGCGGCGCGGTTTTCCAGCGCCAAGCACACGCGCGGCGACAATGCTTCTGCCTTGATCTATGCGGCAAGTCTCGGAGACCGATTGTCGATCCGCGACGAGATCGAGATCGTCGCCGTCACCGGCAACTCGATGGGGTGGTACTCTGCCTTGGCCTGTGGGGGGGCTGTCTCGGCAGACGACGGGTTTGTTGTCGCAAATACCATGGGTACTCTCATGCAGAAGGCCTTGATCGGGGGGCAGTTGGTTTATCCGCATGTGGCGGAGGATTGGTCGTTTGATGCCGCTCGCAAAGCCGAATTGCTCGGGTTTGTTCGGGACATAGATGCCCAAACCGATCAGACGCTAAAGGTGTCGATCGACTTCGGCGGGATGTTGGTGTTTGCTGGCGACGAAGCGGGACTTTCCACTTTCGAAGCTGCCGTGCCGGCTTTGGACCGCTTTCCCATGCGACTGCCGAACCACGGAGCATTCCATACATCCTTGATGACACCGGTTAGTGACGCGGGCAAAGCTGCGCTTGGCCCGGAGCTGTTTGGTCAACCCGCGTTGCCCCTGATCGATGGCCGGGGCGCCATTTGGTGGCCACGCGCGACGGACGTCGACACTCTGCGCGAGTATACGCTTGGCCATCAGGTGACCGAGACCTACGACTTTACCCGATCTATTGTCGTCGCCGCCCGCGAGTTTGCTCCTGATCTCTTCATTATCGCCGGTCCCGGGACCACGCTTGGCGGCGCGGTGGCACAATCTCTGATTGCTGCCCGATGGCGGGGCATGAACACCAAATCCGACTTTCAGTCCCTGCAGGCGGAAGCCCCGATTCTGATCTCAATGGGCCGCAATGACCAGCGCAGCCTTGTTATATAAAGGATCCCACAATGACCCATTCCCACGTTTTGAAGGCCGCGGGCTTTATGGAAACCGAACTCTCCGGCGGCAGCTTGGAAGTCCGCTCGCCGATCGATGGGGCCATCGTGGCAGAGGTTGCCGAAACCAAGATCGAAGACATGCCTTTGGTCTTCGCCAAGGCACAAGAGGCCTTCAGAGTTTGGCGCAATGTCCCGGCACCCCGGCGCGGCGAGCTTGTTCGGCTCCTTGGGGAGGAATTGCGCGCATCCAAGGATGACTTGGGGGCTGTCGTAACGCTCGAGGCGGGCAAGATCACTTCGGAAGGTCTCGGCGAAGTGCAAGAGATGATCGACATCTGCGACTTTGCAGTTGGGCAGTCGCGCCAGCTTTACGGTCTGACAATCGCATCCGAACGCCCGGGCCACCGCATGATGGAAACATGGCATCCGATGGGGCCATGCGGCGTCATCTCGGCGTTCAACTTCCCTGTCGCAGTGTGGTCCTGGAATGCCTGTCTCGCCCTAGTCAGCGGCGATCCGGTCATCTGGAAACCATCGGAGAAAACGCCATTATCAGCAATGGCTTGCATGAAGATTCTCGGCCGCGCGTTGGCCCGCTTTGGAGATGCACCGGACGGCTTATGCCAGCTGGTGATTGGCGGTCCTGAAATCGGCGAGGCGCTTGTCAACTCGACGGATGTGCCAATTGTCTCGGCGACAGGTTCGACGCGTATGGGCGGGATTGTCGGGCCCAAAGTGTCGGCCAGATGGGGCCGCCCGATCCTGGAGCTCGGCGGAAACAACGGGATGATTGTTGCGCCTTCGGCTGATCTTGAGATGGCTGTTCGTGCAATTGTCTTCTCCGCCGTTGGCACAGCCGGACAGCGGTGTACGACTTTGCGCCGCCTGATCGTGCACAACTCCATCCGAGAGGACCTGGTGACGAAACTGGTGGCAGCCTACAAAAGCCTCCCGATCGGAGATCCGCGCGCGTCTGGCACACTTATTGGTCCGTTGATTGATCAAGCGTCGGCGGATCGGATGCAGGCGATGCTCGCACAAGCCATTTCGGAAGGCGGTACTGTTTACGGCGGCGGAACGGCTTCCGGGATCGGCGACGGAGCGTACGTTAGCCCGGCGATTGTCGATATGCCGGCACAAACGAACGCCGTCGAAACTGAGACGTTTGCTCCGATCCTTTACGTCATGGGTTATGATGACTTCGGCGAGGCGATGGCGCTCCACAACGGCGTGCCGCAAGGCCTTTCCTCGTGCATTTTCACGATGAATATGCGCGAAGCCGAGGCGTTCGTCTCTGCCTCTGGGTCCGATTGCGGGATCGCCAATGTGAATATTGGACCGTCCGGTGCCGAGATCGGAGGCGCATTCGGCGGCGAGAAGGAAACCGGCGGAGGTCGCGAAAGTGGCTCGGATGCGTGGAAAGGGTACATGCGCCGCCAGACAAATACGATCAACTACTCATCCGAGCTGCCTTTGGCGCAAGGCGTAGCGTTTGACTTCTAGTCTTTGGGTGTCTTGCCTCTGACGCCAGGGTATTGAGGTAGATCGGGTAACGCGGGCCCCGCGTTCGTCTCTTCGGGCGGGGCCGAAACTTAGGTGTGCATTCAACGCACGTCCCCCGAGCGAACACAGGTGAACTCAACTTTGAGAAATCGGTAGGCGGGATGGTCGCCCGAGCAAGAGAGCACAAAGGCCTCGTTCCAGCGAAGCGCTGGGGTAGAGGCAGTTGCTCTGGACGCTCAACCGCGCGCGTGGCGCCCAAATCCTCCGCCGTCTGTGGATCAAACTCGGAAATGTTGTGTGAAGCCGCAATCCCAACGCAATGGCGGGAAACGTCAGGTTTGCCACGGCCAATTGGCGGAGATGGCGGTCCCGGTAGGACTTGAACCCACAACCTAGCGCTTAGAAGGCGCTTGCTCTATCCAGTTGAGCTACGGGACCGTTCTCTTGACGGAACGGTTCGGAAAACGGTTCGCAATTCTGGCCCGGTTTCCTGTCGCTCTGTATCTCCATCTCTTTTGGACCCTAGTGCCTCCGCATAGAAGTCCGCTGCTTCACCCAGTTCGGCTGGTGGGCCGTACTGAGTCTCTATAGCCCTACGGTTAGAGCGCGAAAAGTGGGGACATATGAGAAGATCGAATTGACCGCTGCGGTCACATCGACAATCCGATATGGGCGCGGTAGCGACGACAGAACACGGCCTGCATCCCCTGGAAGTGTTTTGATCCCTCTTACATGCCTTCACCTCTTGACGCTCTTGGCATTTTTGGTTTTGGCTGCGTGCAGTTCTCCTTTGGCGTCGGACAGGCGTGATGACGTTGCGCAGGTCGATGTGCACGCGTTGAAAGCGGCCTTCCTAGGCCTTGGGCCCGGGATTGATCCGCAAGAAGCACTACGGGCGGCCCGGATCGCATACGAGTACGCTGCGATCCTCAAGGCGGAGTATCAAATCGAGGATCCGCCTCTCATCCACAATGCGAAGGTCAACTTTGGCGCCAAGCCGCGCGGCCTGTGCTGGCATTGGGCAGAGGACATCGAACGCCGGTTGCAGGCCGAGGCATTTGAAACTCTGGAGGTCCACCGGGCAATTACCAACGCCACGAACCTGCGGATCGAGCATTCCACGGCGATCATCAGCCCAAAGGGCGGTTGGATCTATGACGGGATCGTGCTGGATCCGTGGCGCTATGGCGGTGTGCTTTTCTGGAGTGCCACCCGCGATGATCCGAATTATGACTGGTATCCCCAGGTGCAGGTTTTCGCGGCCAAACGGCGCGCGCGCGGATTTTTTCGGGATTGACCGCCGGCCCCGCGCTCTGGCATCGACGGGCCTTAATTCACGGTAAGGTTCAGGGTCGGGGGGCCTTGCGGCCTGCCCGCCCCGGTCCACGCACAACCAGAAAGTCCAGATATGACTCGCGATGCCCAACCCACGGCCAGCCACTATGTCGCCGGCTCGTATGTCGAGGATGACACTGGCGCTGCTATCCCGGTGATCTATCCGGCAACCGGAGAGCTGATTGCAACGGTTCGCGCAGCGACGCCTGAAATCGTTGAGCGCGCGATTTCGGCGGCGCGCGAGGCGCAGGTTGAGTGGGAAGGAATGGGGGGCACCGGGCGCGGTCGCATCCTGCGCCGCGCGGCCGATATAATCCGGGAACGCAACCACGCGCTTTCGGTTCTTGAAACGCTGGACACCGGCAAGCCCCTGCAAGAGACGTTGGTGGCCGATGCAACCTCGGGCGCGGACGCGCTGGAGTATTTTGGTGGTCTGGCGGGCAGTCTGACAGGCGAACACGTGGGATTGCCCGGTGGGGATTTTGTTTACACTATGCGCCGCGCGCTCGGGGTCTGCGTTGGGATTGGGGCATGGAACTATCCGACCCAGATCGCCTGCTGGAAGGGCGCACCCGCGCTCGCTTGTGGCAATACAATGGTGTTCAAGCCCTCTGAAACAACGCCGCTTTGTGCCCTTAAGATCGCTGAGATTCTGACTGAGGCGGGCGCGCCGCCAGGAGTTTTCAACGTCGTACAAGGGATGGGCGAAGTGGGCGCAGCGCTTGTGACGGATCCGCGTGTCGCCAAGGTCTCGCTGACTGGGTCTGTGCCGACGGGGCGCAAGGTCTATGCCGCTGCCGCGCAGGGGATTAAGCACGTGACGATGGAGCTCGGCGGCAAGTCGCCCTTCATCGTTTTCGAGGATGCCGACGTGGACAATGCCGTCAGCGCGGCGATCAATGGAAACTTCTATTCTTCCGGGCAAGTCTGTTCAAATGGCACCCGGGTCTTCGTACACCGCGCGATCCGCGACGCCTTTCTGGCGCGGTTGACGGAACGCTTGGACGGGGCCGTGATCGGTGATCCGCTGGACGAGGCCACAAATTTCGGGCCGATGACTTCTGAACGGCAGATGCAAATCGTACTGGGCTACATTGAAAAGGGCATTCAAGAGGGTGCCCGGCTTGTTGCGGGCGGCCACCGGATCGAATGTGACGGATTCTGGATTGAACCGACGGTCTTTGCCGATGTGGCCGACACAATGACGATTGCCCGCGAAGAGATTTTTGGCCCGGTCATGGCGGTCCTGGAATTTGACGACGAGGCAGACGTGATCGCGCGTGCGAACGCGACCGATTTTGGGCTGGCCGCCGGTGTGTTCACCCGCGACCTGGCGCGGGCGCACCGGGTGATCGCGCAACTCGACGCCGGGTCTTGCTATATCAACACCTACAATCTGACCCCGGTCGAGGCGCCCTTCGGCGGCGTCAAGGCGTCGGGCGTCGGGCGCGAGAATTCGAAGGAAGCGATCCATCACTACTCGGAAGTTCGCTCGGTCTACGTCGCGTCAGGCGATGTCGAAGCGCCGTTCTGATGACTGTGGGGATGGAGTCCGACTACGTTGTCGTGGGGTCCGGCTCTGCCGGAGCTGCGATTGCATTTCGGCTTGCAGAAGCCGGTCGCTCTGTTCTGGTCGTCGAATATGGCGGCTCTGACTGGGGACCATTCATTCAGATGCCCGGCGCGCTCAGCTTTCCGATGAACATGGCGCGCTATGACTGGGGGTTTCGCACCGAACCAGAGCCGCATATGAACAATCGTCGAATGGCGGTGCCGCGCGGCAAGGTGATCGGCGGGTCGTCCTCGGTCAATGGGATGGTCTATGTGCGGGGCCATGCCCGCGACTTTGATCACTGGGCCGAGACAGGCGCCGATGGCTGGTCTTTTGCCGATGTCTTACCGTACTTCCGGCGGATGGAATGCTGGGACCCGCGCGGGCATGGCGGAGACCCGGCCTGGCGCGGCGACGACGGACCGTTGCACGTGACTAGGGGAACGCGTGAAAATCCCTTGCACGCGGCCTTCGTCGGGGCGGCCGTCGAGGCTGGGTACACCGAAACCAAGGATTACAATGGCTGGAAACAAGAAGGCTTCGGCGCCTTCGAACAAACGACATACAAAGGCCAGCGCTGGTCGACAGCAAGTGCCTATCTCCGCCCGGCGCTTGCGCATCCCAACTGTGATCTGGTGCGCGGTTTTGTCAGGCGGATCGTGATCGAGGACGGACGCGCGCGGGGGGTCGAAATCGAGCGCGGGGGGTGGCACGAGATTGTAACCGCCCGCGCCGAAGTCATCGTCGCGGCCTCGTCGATCAACTCGCCGAAACTTCTGATGCTCTCGGGTATCGGTCCGGCCGCTCATTTGTCGGAATACGGTATCCCGGTGGTTGCGGATCGACCAGGTGTCGGCCAGAATCTTCAGGACCATCTGGAACTGTATGTCCAGTTCTCGGCCAAACAGCCGATCTCGCTCTACAAGTATTGGAACCTTATCGGCAAGGCTCAGGTCGGGATTGAATGGCTTCTGCGGCGCACCGGTCCTGGGGCCTCGAACCAGTTTGAATCGACGGGCTTTATTCGTAGCGCGGCAGGTGTCGAGTATCCGGACCTGCAGTTTCACTTTCTGCCTCTCGCGGTCCGCTATGATGGCCGAACCGCTGCCGAAGGTCATGGGTTCCAAGCGCATGTGGGCCCGATGCGCTCACCCTCCCGCGGCTCGGTCACCCTGCGATCCGGCGATCCTGTCACGCCGCCCGTGATCCGTTTCAATTACATGTCTCACCAGGATGACTGGCGTGATTTTCGCCAGGCCATCCGATTGACGCGTGAGATTTTTGCTCAACCCGCCATGGCAGCGCATGTAAAGGCCGAACTGCAGCCCGGCCCGGATGCGCAGTCCGATGCCCAGATTGATGCGGTGATCCGTGAACATGCTGAAAGCGCTTATCACCCATGCGGAACCTGTCGTATGGGGCGGCGGGACGATCCATGCGCGGTCGTAGATCCAGAAACCCGCGTGATCGGTGTTGATGGCCTTCGGGTTGCCGATAGCTCCATTTTTCCGCGGATCACCAATGGAAACCTGAACGGTCCTTCGATCATGGTCGGTGAGAAGGCGGCAGATCATATTCTGGGGCATACGCCTCTTGCACCGACGAACGATGCCCCCTGGATCCATCCCGATTGGAGAACCGTGCAGCGTTGACGGCGATTTCGGCCTTGACCCTGCCACCCCCACAAAGCATCACCCGCGCCCATGACCAAAGTCGCCGTGATCACCGGCGCCTCGCGCGGGCTGGGTTCTGCCCTTGCCGAAGCCTTGGTGCCCGAATACCACATCGTCGCCGTTGCTCGGACGGTGGGCGGGCTCGAAGAGCTGGACGACAGAATTCGAGCCAAGGGCGGGACTACAACGTTGGCACCCACGGACCTCGCAGACCCAGACACAATCGGCAATCTGGCGGGCAGCTTGCAGGCGCGTTGGGGCAGGGTCGATCTTTGGGCGCATACGGCGATCCATGCTGCACCACTGTCGCCTGCTGGGCACGTATCGCGCAAGGATTGGGAGAAAAGTGTTCAGCTCAACATTACATCGACGGGATTATTGATCGGCGCTATCGAACCGCTGCTGTTGGAGGCCGGGGGCGGATGCGCGTTGTTCTTCGAGGATGCCTGCGGCGGTAAAAAGTTCTTTGGCGCATATGGCGCCACCAAAGCCGCGCAAATTGCGCTGGCGCGCAGTTGGCAAACGGAAACCGCCAAGATCGGGCCGCGGGTGTTGGTCGTAGCGCCGGACCCGATGCCAACGGCAACACGGGGCCGTTTTTTTCCGGGTGAGGATCGGGGCG
This sequence comes from Pseudomonadota bacterium, assembly GCA_038744785.1. Lineage (GTDB taxonomy): Bacteria > Pseudomonadota > Alphaproteobacteria > Rhodobacterales > Rhodobacteraceae > Ovoidimarina. The sequence continues at coordinate 97,232 of JBCDLX010000017.1, read as the reverse complement.
CCTTAACGCCGCCCGCCAAGGTCGCAGCACGCATCATCGGAACGTTATGAGTGATCTGCCCGATCATATCGGGTGGGATCTGGTGCGCGCCTCTCGGGTCTGGCTGGCAGAGTTCGAATCCGAAGTTGTGGCTGCGGGCCATCCATGGTTCGCAGAGGCCCGTGGCCGCCTTGTGGAACACATTGGACGCGATGGGGCCGAGCAGGGCGCAATCGCGATCCGTGCTGGGCTTACCAAACAAGCGGTGGCGCAGCACCTGGACTCGCTAGAACGCGACGGGCTGATCCGGCGCGAGACGCTTGAAGGGGACGGGCGCAAACGACGCGTTGTCTGGACGGGCCAGGGACTTCGGGCGTTGCATGATATCGACATCGCAAAGGGGCGGGTCGAAGCGCGTTTTCGCCTTCGGTTGGGCGACGATGCGTTTCGGCACCTCCGGGACGGGTTGAAGCGGATTGCCGATGTCCGTCAAGAAACTTGACGAAACTGCAGGCGACGCATATTGTCAATTTTATTGACGATATGGTGCACTATGACCCCAACTGCACTCCGAACTGCTTATGACAAAGCCGCGCGATCCTGGGGCGCCTCTGTCGCACGGTTGGGATATCCCGCCGCATACTGCGCCCTGTTGAAAGCGTTTCCGACACGACCCGGCGGTCATGTGTTGGACACGGGTTGCGGAGCGGGCGCGTTTTCGCGCGCCTTGGTCGAGACGATGGGCCAGCCGGACCGATTGATCCTGATGGATCCGTCGCAGCCGATGCTAAACAGTGCAACGGGTGCGCTTTCTGGCGCACCGGTTTCGACCGTTTGCGCCGGGATCGGCACGCCGAGGATTGCCGAAGCAAGCTGCGACGCCGTTCTCTGCGCGCATGTCATCGAACATCTTCCCGATCCGGGCGCGGCGATCTGCTGGCTTTTGGAGCGTCTGAAACCCGGACGTCCGCTCTACCTGGCTGTTAGTCATCCGCATTGGTGCTCAACCCTTTTGCGATGGAAATGGGGCCACCGGGCGTTCCGCGAAGACGAGGTCTTGGCTATGCTCCACAGGGCAGGGGGGACGCGCGTCAGAAGTTTCCGCTTCCCAGCTGGTCCGCCGTCCCGAACGAGCCGTGGCTATGTTGCGTTCCGGTCCCGCGAAGCGCCCGACCGCTTGAAGCCCCAATCGCGGTAGCCTAGGAAGGGCCGACCTTCCAGCAGGATCGGACCTTATGCGCATTCTTGTTACCAACGACGACGGCATAAACGCGCCCGGGCTGAAAGTCCTTGAAGCCATTGCGGCAGAGATCGCCGGATCGGGGGGCGAGGTCTGGACGGTTGCCCCGGCCTTTGAACAATCGGGCGTTGGGCACTGTATCAGCTACACGCATCCGACCATGCTGGCAAAGCTTGAACCGCGCCGTTTCGCAGCCGAAGGCAGTCCGGCGGACTGCGTTCTTGCCGGGCTCTACCAAGTGATGAAGGGCGGCCGACCGGATCTTGTCCTGTCTGGCGTCAACCGCGGAAACAATGCAGCCGAGAATGTGCTTTACTCTGGGACAGTGGGCGGCGCGATGGAGGCGGCACTTCAAGGGCTTCCGGCGATCGCACTGAGCCAGTTTTTTGGCCCGGGCAACGCGGATTTGGAGAACCCATTTGATGCTGCGGCGGCGTGGGGCGCTGCGACGGTAAGAAGACTTCTGGACGATGGCCTGTGGGACGATGGAGCTTATCGGCTGTTCTACAACGTGAATTTCCCGCCGGTGCCCGGGTCCGAGGTCAAAGGGTTGAAGGTTACCGCGCAAGGCTGGCGCGACGACACGAGTTTCGCAGTTGAACCGCATGTCTCGCCGGCGGGCCGAATGTTCATGTGGGTCACAGGCGGCCCGCAACATACACCCACCGCTCCGGGAACCGATGCGGCGGCAAATCTGGACGGCTACATCTCTGTGACGCCATGCCGGGCAGATCTGACGGCGCATGATACGTTGGCCGAGCTTCGGGAGAGGCTTGAGTGACCGAAACCAGCACTGCCGAACGCAAAATGCAGTTCCTCTTTGCGCTCCGCTCTCGTGGAGTGAGGGACAAGCGCGTGCTGGAGGCGATGGAAAAGATCGATCGCGGGGTTTTTCTGACCGGGCTATTTGCAGAGCGGGCCTATGAGGACATGCCGCTACCTATTCCCTGTGGCCAAACGATCAGCCAGCCGTCGGTCGTCGGGCTGATGACCCAGGCGCTTGACGTGCGGCCGCGCGACAAAGTTCTCGAGATCGGGACGGGGTCCGGTTATCAAGCCGCGATCCTCAGCCAGCTGGCCCGCCGGGTCTATACTGTCGAACGCCACAAACGGCTGACGCAGGCTGCAGAAGCGATCTTTCGGGACCTGGATCTGACGAACATTACTGCGGTTACGGCCGATGGCAGCCGCGGCTACCCGGAACAGGCGCCGTTTGACCGCATCCTTGTTACGGCAGCAGCCGAGGACCCGCCCGGTCCGCTCTTGGCGGAACTCAAGGAGGGCGGTATTATGGTGTTGCCGGTCGGACAATCGGACTCCGTTCAGCACCTGATCAAGGTGACGCGCATGAACGGGGGCTACGACTACGAAGAATTGCGCCCGGTCCGGTTTGTGCCTCTGGTCGAAGGGCTGGGGCAGGATTAATTCAGGCAGCACGCCCGCAACAAAGATGGGTGGCGACAACGAGGTGTAAGAGCAATGGCGGCACGGCACCAAATTTTTCTTGCGGCCCTGGCCAGCGCGGTAGCGTTGGCAGGCTGCGGTGATTTCGACATAGATATGCGCAATCTCGGAAACGGGTTCGATACGACCGAGGGCGCGCAATTGGCCACAGAGCCCCGGCCAGCGCCGAACGCGCAAGGTCTGATCTCGTACCCGGGTTACCAGGTCGCGATTGCGCGCCAGGGGGATACGGTGTCCGACGTTGCAACACGCGTCGGGACAGATCCGGTCGAGCTTGCGCGGTTCAACGGCATCCGCGACGGTGTGTCTTTGCGGAGCGGCGAAACGTTGGTGATCCCCAACAGTGGTGGACGGGTCGGCACTGTGGATGTGGCTGCTGTCGCGGGGTCAGCGATTGACCGGGCGGGGCAGACCGGCACTGTGACCCAGGCGATCATCGAACCTGCCGGGACCGAACCGCGTCGCCATAGGGTGCAAGCGGGCGAAACCGCCTTTTCTATCGCGCGGATCTACAGTGTATCCCCAAGTGCGCTTGCAGATTGGAACGGGCTAAATTCCAACTTTGATGTTCGGGCGGGGCAGCTTCTGCTGATACCGGTGCCTGTTGCGGGTGCAACTGTTGCCACGGCGGCGAATACAACCACGCGTCCCGGCCAGGGATCGGTGGCGCCCGTGCCACCCTCGGCTGCGACGCCGCTTCCAGAGGAAGACATTGAACCTGCAGTTGCTGTGGCAACCCCGGAACAGCCCGACCTGTCGCAGGACCGCAGTACGTCTTCGCGACTGCAGATGCCCGTGTCAGGCTCGATCGTGGCACCTTACGAGAAAGGCAAAAACGACGGGATCCGGATTTCGGCCAGCGCGGGCGCGCCGGTGGTTGCGGCTGGAAACGGAACTGTTGCCGCCATTACGCGCGATACGGACCAGGTTCCCATTCTTGTTCTCCGCCACGAAGGCAACCTCCTTACGGTCTATGCGGGCGTCGAGGATCTGGCAGTTGAAAAAGGCGATCGCGTGTCGCGCGGTCAGCCCGTTGCCAAGGTTAGGTCGTCCGGTCAGCCGGTCTTGCATTTCGAGGTGCGGGACGGTTTCGAAAGTGTCGATCCTGTCCCCTATCTGAACTAGCGTAATGCGGCTTTCGGCACTGGTGGCGCTTGTCATGGTAGCGTTCGCCGCGAATTCGATCCTCAACCGAATGGCGTTGGCAGGGGACGAGGCCGGGCCAGCGGCGTTTGCAGCGATCAGGCTGGCAAGCGGGGCAATGGCGCTTGTGGTTCTTGCCCGGCTGCGCGGTCAGCCGATGTCGCTTCTTACTCCTCGGCGCGCGTTGACGACGGCTGCCCTGACGCTCTACGTTCTTGGGTTTTCCTTCGCGTATGTCAGTCTCGATGCCGGGATCGGTGCGCTGATCCTGTTTGGTGGCGTTCAGGTAACCATGTTCGCAGGCGCACTGGCGATGGGCGACCGGCCGCCTTGGGTGCGCTGGCTTGGCATGGCAATCGGGCTTTTGGGCCTTGCCTGGCTACTTGCGCCGGGCGCCGGTCTGAACCTGCCGTTGGCCGGAACAGCTCTGATGGCTGCGGCTGCGGTAGGTTGGGGGGTCTATTCCTTGGTCGGGCGCGGGGCCGTGGCACCTTTGGGCGAAACGGCGGGAAGCTTTCTTTGCGCCGCCCCGTTGGCTCTTCTTTTGTGGATCGGGTCCGGCGAAACGCAAGGTGTGACTGCGTCAGGCTGGGCCCTTGCGATCACCTCTGGCGTCGTCACGAGCGGGATGGGTTATGCGCTTTGGTACGCCGTTTTGCCGAAACTCGATGCCTCGGTCGCCGGGCTGTCGCAATTGACTGTCCCGGTGATCGCCGTTGCAGCGGGTGTCCTTCTTTTGGGTGAAACGCTGACCTTGCAGGCCGTTTTGGCCGGCGCGTTGGTCTTGGGCGGCGTCGCCTTTGGCATCTTTGCCGCTAACGGACGATCGGTTCGAGCGGGTCGTAGGTGATCCCGCCGTCACCCCAGGCTACGTCGGCGAGGCTGTCAGGTTTGACCTGCAACTGTCTGATTTCGGATCGTGATACGAAACGGCGGGTGTGCACGACGCCCTCGGGATCCTGCCAATCGTCCGACAGGTTGCCCCCGGTCAGTGTGCAGCGAAAGTAGATGTCAACCTGGTGAAAGGTGCCATTTGGATCGTGAAACTCATTGACCAGTACCGGCGCATCGGCGGTCACATGCAATCCGGTTTCTTCGTGAATCTCGCGCACCAGGTTGTCGGGCAGGCTCTGCCCGGGTTCGACGCCACCGCCCGGTGCACACCAGAGTGCGCTTTGCGTTCCAGGCCAAGCGTTTACCAGAAGAAGTTTATCTCCATGCATCACAATGCCCCGCACGGCAAGACGTGGGGACTTCACGTGCGCCCCGTGATGCGGTTGACGTGTCCCATCTTGCGGCCGGGGCGCGCTTCCGTTTTCCCGTAAAGGTGTAGCGCGACACCGTCCTGTGCCAATTCCGCGACACGGTCGACATCCGCGCCGATCAGGTTTTCCATGACAACATCCGAATGCCGACGGCCGTCCCCCAAGGGCCATCCTGCAATCGCACGGATATGCTGCTCAAACTGGTCGATGACACAGCCGTTTTGCGTCCAATGCCCTGAATTGTGCACCCTTGGCGCGATTTCATTAACAATCAAGCCCCCCTGATGTTCGAAAAGTTCAATTCCCATCACGCCGACATAGTCGAGCGCCTCAAGGATACGGGCGGCAATCAGGACAGCATCTTGAACCCGTGCCCGGGGCATAGCGGCGGGAACCGTGGTTCTGTGAAGGATCCCATCCCTGTGAACGTTTTCGCCGGGATCGAACGCAACAGTCGCACCGTCAAGTCCACGGGCAGCGATCACCGACACTTCGCGCTGAAACTTAACAAAGCCTTCCAGGATCGCGGGCGCGCCGTTCAACCTTTCGACCACATTGCTATCCGCCTTCTGCAAGCGGATCTGCCCCTTTCCGTCGTACCCAAAGCGTCTCGTTTTCAAGATTGCGGGAAGGCCGGTGCGTTCCGCCGCGCGCGCCAGATCGTCTGGCGTGGTCACGGCGGCATAGGGTGCGGTGGCAAGCCCGATCCCCTTGAGAAATTCTTTCTCTGTCAATCGGTCCTGCGACACGGCCAGCGCGCGGCGGCCCGGCCGAATGGGCAGGATTTCATCAAGCACATCAAGCGCTTCTGTGGGGATGTTTTCAAATTCGTAGGTCACGACGTCGACAGTGCGCGCAAAGGCTTTGAGCGCGGCGGTGTCGGTATAGGCGGCGGTCGTCGAATTTGTCGCCACCTGGGCGCCGGGGCCGTTCGGCGAAGCATCGAATACGTGGGTTCTAAGCCCAAGTCGCACGGCGGCAAGGGCCAGCATCCGTCCAAGCTGTCCGCCGCCAAGGATGCCGATCGTTGCGCCAGGAGGAAGCGGTTCAATCATCCTTCAGGGGCCTCGGGTATCGACGCGGTCAGTGCGTTGCGCCAATCCTTAAGCCGTTCGGCTAGACCCGCATCCAAAAGCGCCAGGATTTGTGCGGCCATAAGCCCGGCATTTGAGGCCCCGCCGATGGCCATGGTCGCGACCGGATAACCGCGCGGCATCTGAACAATCGAATAGAGGCTGTCGATACCCTTTAGGGCCCGGGTTTCCACAGGCACGCCGATCACGGGAATAGTCGTCTTCGACGCCAACATGCCCGGCAGGTGCGCGGCCCCGCCCGCGCCTGCGATGATGACCTTCAACCCACGTTCGGAAGCTGTGCGGCCATAGTCCCAAAGGCGATCCGGTGTCCGATGGGCCGAGACGATCCGTGCCTCATACGGCACCGAAAGCTCTTCAAGGATCGCACCCGCCTCCTTCAGTGTCGGCCAGTCCGACTGGCTGCCCATGACAATGCCGACAATCGCGCTCATGCCGTCCCCCCGTATCCTGAACCGCCGCACTATAGGCACAGGGAAAGGTTAGGCAATAATATCCGGCGTCAACTCGTCTTCAATCGCCGCAATCCGGTCCTTTAGCACCAGTTTCTGCTTCTTCAGCCGTTTCAGTGAAAGTTGATCGGCCGTGGCACGGTCTTGCAGTGCCGTGATTGCGTCGTCTAGATCGCGATGTTCATCGCGCAGCGCTGCGAGCTTCACGCGCAGAACCTCTTCATGTTCCAATTTCTTAGGTGGGTCCATGGTCCGGTCCGGCTGCTTCTAGAGCAATCCTATCGGCATTCGCAGGTATCGCCAACCTTGCGAGTGGCCAGGGGGACGCCCATATACTGTCCCATGCGTCTGCCGAAACGGGGACGTACGGTACACAGTCGCTTCCATGCAAAGGGCGTGTCGATGACGAAACTTACCTTGGGATCTCATCCCTTCCTTCTGGGCTTCGACGAGTTGGAAAGGCTTGTGGAACGCACAGCCAAGGCGGAAGGCAACGGTTATCCCCCTTACAACATTGAGCAAACGTCCGAGACGGGATATCGCATCACACTTGCGGTGGCAGGGTTTGCCGAGGATGATCTGGCAATTACTGTCGAGGATAGGCAACTGGTGGTTCGTGGTCGTCAGGCTGAGGATCGGGCGGACCGGGTGTTCCTGCATCGCGGGATTGCCGCACGCCAATTTCAACGCAGTTTTGTTCTTGCTGACGGTGTCGATGTGACCGGTGCACGTACCGAGAACGGGCTTTTGCATGTCGATCTGGCGCGGGCAGAGCCGGAACGCGTTGTCCAGAGGATTGAGATCAAGAAAGGGTGAGGCCATGAACACGAAATATGATCTGAACGAAGAGAGCGGCGACCGTATCGTCTATGTGCGCCCGGTGTCAGTCGCCGATTTGCCAGATGAGCTGCGCGACCAAGCAGGAGAGCGCGACCATATCTATGCCGTCCACAGCGAAGACGGCGAACGGTTGGCGTTTGTAAAAGACCGTAAGATGGCTTTTTTATTGGCATCGCAGAACAACATGGCACCGGTTAACGTTCATTGACGTTGGTTCATTCGGCCCCCGATGTCGCCAGCAAAGGCGCTAGGCGCTAGGCGATTGGCTGCAGCGCCCCTTCGATAGCCTAGAATGGCAAGGTTTGCCCGTCCCAGTTCTGAAACCGCCCCGAGGTTTTGGGCCCAAGCTCCTCGAAGCGGGTAGCAAGTCCCTTGACCGAGGTCTCCACGTCGATATCCCCCGACGGTCCGCCCATATCGGTGCGCACCCAACCAGGGTGGTATATGCCCACGGCAATCCCGTCGCCACGCAGGTCGACTGCGAGGTTCCGCCCAAGATTTATGACGGCGGCCTTCGACGCCCGGTAGATGTATCGGTCTCCACTGGCCAGCTCGGATGAGCCCAGACGCGAGGCAAGCAGTGCGATCCGTGGCCTGTGCGCCGCGCGAAGGTTCGGAAGCAGCGCCTGCACTGTCAGAAATGTGCCGGTCACGTTGGTGCGAAAGACGGTATCCCACATCGCGGGCGGAAACCCCGTATCTAGCAACTGGCCTTTGTCCGGGAAGATCCCGGCATTGCAGATAAGAAGTTCGATGGGCACAGCCGTCAGGTGGCCTGCAAGCGCGCGGATGCTCTTTGGATCGGACACATCCATCGCGTGCCAGTCGGGACCATCTGGCGGGTTCCGCGCCGCACCGATCACGGGTTTTCCCGATCCTGAGAAAAGATCGAACATCGCCCGTCCCAGCCCCCGGCTTGCGCCCGTGATCAGAATACTCAATTGGTGCGCGCCTTCGGAGTAAACGGCAAAGGGGCCACTGGCACGCCGTCCTCCAGAAGCTTGATCGCCTCGTCCGGCTTGGCTTCGCCATAGATCGATCGGTGTGGTGCCTCGCCGTCGTGCATCGCGCGCGCCTCGGCAGCGAAATTCATCCCAACATAATCTGAATTGCTTTCGATCTTCTGGCGCAGTTCGGCAAGCGCACGGGCCTTTTCTGTGTCCGGTTCGGAAAGGGCCGGGGGCGTCGGCTCTGCCGTAGCAGCGGCTTTGCGTCCCGGACGCACACGGGGGGCCATCAGAGCCTTTTCGACCTTGGATGATCCGCACTCGGGGCATGTGACATGGCCTGCGCCACACAGGCTTTCAAACCCCGTCGCGGATTGAAACCAGCTTTCGAAGCTGTGACCATTATCGCATTTCAGTGCATAGCGGATCATTACGCGATACTCAAAAGGACCAGAGGCGCAAAATATGCGCTTTCCGTGAAAGTTCAATCGCTGCAAATGGCCGGGTGTTGGTGCCAGACCAAAACAGTCCGGTTCGGCTTCAAGCCGACAAACACGTCGGTGGACGTCAGAAAAAGGGACCGGGTCCAAAGTGCGTGTCCCGTCAATCGCACTCTGCGCCTATGACCCGTCCAAAGGCGACGCAACCCTTTCCGAAGGCAGGTCCAGAGGTAACTATGGTTTGACCGCTACACATGCGGCTTGCTCAAAACACCGAGGAGGTTGAACGCTTTGCCCGCCTCGCAACCCCATATGATCGCAGCCGAGATTTATCGGTTGTCGACCTACGGCATGCGACATCCGTTGCGGATTCCGCGTGTCTCGACGGTCGTCGATCTTTCTCGTGCGCTGGGCTGGCTTCCGTCTGAGCGCTACATCACCAGCCCACGCGCACGCGCGGTGGCCTTGGAAGCGTGGCACACGCCAGAGTATCTTGCCGCATTGCAGACCGCCGAACGGACAGGACAGGTTTCCGATGCAGTGCGCGAACGGCATGGGCTGGGAACCGTGTCGAACCCGGTGTTTCCAGAAATGTTTCGCCGGCCGGCGACCGCCGCCGGTGCCTCGATCCTGGCGGGGCAGCTTCTGCGCGACCCGGGCATCGTCTACAGCCCCGCAAGCGGGACGCATCACGGGCTTCCAGATCGTGCCAACGGATTTTGCTATCTTAACGATCCGGTCTTCGCGGTCTTGTCGCTGCGCGCTTCGGGGCTTCGACGCGTGGCATATATCGACATCGATGCGCATCATCCTGACGGTGTCGAATATGCGTTCGCTGATGACGCGGATGTTCTGATGATCTCTGTCCACGAGGAACGTCGCTGGCCATTTACCGGTAAGGTCGAGGATCGCGGTGCGGGTGAGGTTTGGAATTTGCCGGTGCCGCGTGGGTTCAACGATACCGACATGCGGGCCGTGTTCGATCGGCTAATTGCGCCGCGTATCGCAAGTTTCCAACCAGAGGCGATCATTTTGCAATGCGGGGCCGATGCAGTGGCAGAAGACCCGTTGTCCCGGCTGACCCTGTCCAACAATGCTCACTGGAACGTGGTGTCGGAACTTTCCGCGATGACGGATCGGATGCTTGTAACCGGGGGTGGTGGCTACAATCCGTGGTCGGTGGGTCGGCTCTGGACCGGGGTCTGGGCGACCCTGATAGGCGCCGAAATTCCAGAACGTTTGCCGCCAGAGGCCGAGGCGGTCCTACAGGGCCTTGTCTGGCACAGCGCCCGGGTCCGCGACGTCGGCGCGCACATGTTCACGACCCTGCGCGACGCGCCCCGCGAGGGCAAGTTGAGCGAAACAGTGACCGAGCGTTTGCGCGCGCTGGAGGAAAGGGCGCGGGCATGGGTCTGACACGCACTTTCGTGGCGCTCGGGCTGCCGGACCCGATCCCGGATGCACTGGAGGCGATTGCTGAACGCGTTCCTGGCGGCAGATCCGTGGATGGCGACAACCTTCATGTGACCCTCGCCTTTCTCGGAGACGTCGACAGCTCCGGGCTAGTGGATGTACACGATGCCCTGAACGCGATCCAAGCGGCCGAGTTTTCGCTTTTGGTTGAGGGGCTTGGGCTGTTCGGACGAAACAGGCCGAGGTCCCTTTGGGCCGGAGTCAGAAACACGCCCGAACTTACGTTTCTCCAGTCGAAGGTTGCCCGCGCCGCGCACAATGCTGGTGTCGACCTGACCCGCCGTAGGTTCGTGCCGCACATCACTTTGGCCCGGTTCTCGGGCGGTCCCGAGACGCCCGAGTTGCAGCGGTTCATAGCCGGAAACGCGGGCCTGTCGCTGGGGGCGGTTTCTGTCCAGAGTTTTGGGCTTTATGCCTCGCACCTCACGAGCGGCGGTGCGTTCTACGAAGAGTTGTCGCGTTACCCATTGGCTGCGATGTAGGTGGCGTTGTGCGGTTTGTGCTAGGCTGCGACGGAAAGTGGGGTCTGATGGCCAAAACCGATGCAATGCCGGAACGTGCCGTCGTGTTCCGGGCCATGGCCCCGCATTTGTCCGAGAGTAACCGCTACATCGTGACTGAACTGAACCCGCCAATTCTGAACCTTCTAATGGAAGAACCAGCGCCCCAGGGCGGAGTGCCGGGACGGTTAGAAAAAATTATTGATCGGGTCGAAGCCGGTCCAGTCCAGGGCCCGAAGCGCAGCGCATGTTGTCCTCGCGGAAGCTTGGGTGCGGCCCAATGATTGCCACGGTAAACCTGTATGGACGAAGGGTGGCCAGATTCCTCGCAATGGGCATGCTGATTTTCCTGCCTGCATGTGCGGGCGAGCGCCCGCCCCATTTCTTCGGCGAACCGCCGACGTTCGAGACGCCAGACCGTGTGGGGGCCGTGGTTGGCGGGACGGCAACAGCACGCCCGGCATCGGCGCGGTCAAGATACCTTGTCATTGGCCCGGACGGAGAGCCCTACCGCCGGGTTGGAAGCACGACCATCGGTCCAGATGGGACGACCTACGTTCGCGCTGGCAACACAACCCTTGGGTCCGACGGAACCTCATATCGCAGTTTCGGCAATGTGACGGTCGGGTCTGATGGTACTGTATGCCGCCGGTCCGCCAGTCCTGGGCTTTGCTAACGGGCCTACCTCGGTACCGGGGTGCCGCCGGACAGGATCGTGCCCATCCAATCGCTGTCGATGTTACCACCGCATAGGATGACCCCGACCCGGCGGCCCTTCATCCGCTCTTTCTCTGCCATAAGCGCGGCCAGGGGCGCGGCGCCTGCACCTTCGGCAAGGTTGTGCGTGTCCTGATAATAGACCCGGATCGCCTCGGCGATCTGCGCGTCCGACACGGCCACGATCCGCTCGGCCCCGGGCCCGTAAATCGCCAAAGCCTCTGGCACGGGCACGCGCACGGCGACACCGTCGGCAAACGTGGTTGCGGTATTGGTCGAAACGGGCCGACCGGCCTCGGCCGAAAGCTTCGCTGTCTGTGCCCCCTCCGAAACCACGCCGACGATTTTGGTGGAAAGGCCCAGAGCGTCACGGACACCGATCACAGCGCAAATGCCAGAGCCGCACCCAATTGGGACATAGACGGTATCGAGCGGGGGGGCAGAGGTGAAAAACTCAAGCGCGTATGTTGCGACGCCGACAACAAGCTCGTGCCGAAACGGCGGAACGAAGTAAAGCCCTTCATCCGCCGCTGCCGCTAGCGCGGCCTCACGTGCTTCGTCGAAATCGGCACCGGTCTCGCGCAACTCTGCACCGAATGCTCGCATCGCAGCGTTCTTCTCTGGTGAGTTGCCACGGGGAACATAAACAACGGCCCGAAGGCCAGCTGCACGCGCTGCACGGGCCTGCGATTGTCCGTGATTGCCCCGCGTCGCAGTGATAACGCCAGGCACATCGGGATGGGTCCGCGTTAGCCAGTCGATCAGCGCGATCCCACCACGCACCTTAAAGGCGCCGGTTGGTCCGTGGTTTTCGTGTTTGACCCAAACCTCGGTCCCAAGACGCGCTGCAAGTGTTGGCCATGCATATTGCGGTGTCGGCGCCATATGAGCGTGGACCAGCTTTGCGGCGTCCTCGATCTCGGCGCGGGAAAACACTAGCCTTCAACCGCCGCTTCGATGGCGCGAAGCCGGCTCAATAGCGGCGCGAGTTCATCGAGCGGCACCATATTCGGTCCATCGGATGGGGCATTGTCCGGATCCTGATGCGTTTCTATAAAGAGCCCGGCACAGCCCACGGCAACAGCCGCGCGGGCCAAGGGTGGCACAAATCTGCGATCGCCCCCCGACGAGGTGCCCTTTCCGCCCGGTTGCTGGACCGAGTGTGTGGCGTCGTAGACCACGGGGTAGCCGGTTTCCGCCATCTGCGGAAGCGCACGAAGATCGGACACAAGCGTGTTGTACCCAAATGAGGTGCCGCGTTCGCAGAGCAGGATCTTTTCGTTTCCGGTCGACGCGATCTTGGCGGCCACGTTGGCCATATCCCACGGTGCAAGGAACTGGCCCTTCTTCACATTAATGGTCGCGCCAGTTTCGCCGGCCGCCAGAAGAAGGTCGGTTTGCCTGGATAGAAAGGCTGGGATTTGAAGGATATCGCAGACCTCGGCAACCGGTGCGCAATGGTCGGGCAGATGGACATCCGTTAGGGTGGGAACGCCAAATTCTTCACGGATCCGCGCCAATACGTCGAGTCCGCGTTCCATTCCCATCCCACGCTGCGACGTGTGCGATGACCGGTTCGCCTTGTCATAAGAGGATTTGTAGACCCAATCGATGCCTGCGGCACTTGCGGCTTCTGCGATGCCGGTTGCCACTTGGCGGGCATGATCGAGTGTTTCAATCTGGCACGGCCCTGCGATCAACACAAACGGTGCGCCGTTCTGGAACGTCAGCGGGCCTGCTGTGACTGGAATGGGCGATGTCATGGGCGACCCCAAATTGAAGCGGTTCATGCAAATGCTCTGGGGTTTTCGGCGCAATCGACGTCGTGCGCAAGCCGTTTTGGAACCTCAAGCGGCTTACGATGAGCTTCTATAGGCTGTCTTCAACGGGCGCCGCGAACCTACTGCGCCAGACAGCGCAGGCGGTGCTTTGACCACAGCCGGTCAGAACGCAAGATAGGTGTGATAGATTATCCCGCCGGCGGCGTAGAATTGCACTGCGACGAGAAACAGCCATTGAAATACACCTTGGGTCATATCGCGTCGAACCCCCTTATGCAGGACGCGTTGAGGCATCGGTTGCCAGGACCTGCTTTTTTGTTTGCCAAGTCGGGTTCAAGACCCACCCAAGATCCACGATACCAGACCATATGGATCGGACAACCGCCGTATTGGAAACAATGGAATTCAACCAAAGCGTGTGTTGTGCCTAGGCTCTAAGAAGCGATTGCACGGAGCTATGGGATGCAAGCCGCGGTTCTCGGATACGAGACTTAAGAACTCTGGCGCACTCTCAAACTTATTTGGCGCCGCATCACAGGCGAGGGCGACGTCAGGTACCTATCTCGGGGATGCAGGCGCGCACGACCGCTCAAATCATGCGCGCTGACCGAAAGTAATTTCGGTCGGGTACGGGGACGCGTAATCGGTGTGAGTGGCGTGTTTTGTCCCCGTGCCTTTTTTTTGCAATTGAATATGCCAAACGCTTAACTCCGGCGACGCTCGGTCGGATACGCGCGGAGTCGCGTTCTCGCTCCATGTCGATAGGTGAACAGTACGCCTCTGGCTTCGACACACAGCACAACCAGAACCCGCAACACTGCCAGGAAATGGAATACGGGATGCGCCGAAGAAATGCTCTACTTTGGCGGCACCCGCCATGACGGGGCGCAGGGCATGCGCTGACCAAGCTGAGACCTAAGATCGACGGCCTTTGGCCGCCAAAGGCCAAGTCTATCCTAGACCGCCATCGTGGACCGACGTGCAGGCCAAAAAAACCGCGTTTGCTGCCGACGTAGGCTATGTGCCGCAAGGGTTGCGTTGACGTACCTGCGCCTTTCATCAAGCTAACCCTGATACACGCGGCTTTGCCCGCCTTTGATCCAGAGGATGCCGCCCTGTGGAGGTTCAAAGTCGCAATTCATCCGGCTTGATTGTCCGGTAAGAACGGCCTGCATCACGGTCAGTGTCATGCGATGAGAGACGACGACAACCGGCCCGGTGATCTCGCGCAAAAAATCTGAGCAGCGTGCAACAACCTGATCGAGTGGCTCTGCACCGGGCGCCTTCGCATACGTTTCGAACAGGTTCTGAGCTGTCGCGGCCAAAGCGGGGTCCGTCGTCATCCGCTCGGCATGGGTGGTCCCTTCCCAAGTGCCGAAGCCCATTTCCGTTAGGCGGGGATCTGTCACAAAATCGCGGCCCCTGAGGGCGATTCGCGCCGTTTGCTGGGCGCGTTCAAGCGGGCTGACATATGCCTCTACCCGGTCTGGCCCGGAGGCAAGGGTCGCCAAAAGATCACCCTGCCGTCGCGCCTGGTCCTGGCCGCGGGCGGTCAGCGGTCGATCGATACGGCCCTGCATCCGGCCTTCCTTGTTCCAATCCGTCTCTCCGTGCCGCAGAAGCAACACCTCGTGTGGGACGAAGACGGGGACCAACCGTATTGTCAAATACCCACTGCACCTTTCCGTGTTGGCATCAATGCGCTTGATCGTCGTATTCTCAACATGGCCGCCACCTAGACTGCGGTGTTGTTCAGACATACGTTGCGCGTTTCCTCAGAGACCGAGTATCGGATCCAAGCCTCAAATTACACCCCCGCGCGCCACCCTGCCGCTCGGATTCGACCAACTAGATCCGCGCGTGCCGGCGCGGCCTCCAGCTCTGGCCGACTTCATCGCATTCTTAGTATTTGGTCTGCTAGTACGGTTTGACGCGCAGCTTTCGGAGGCCTCACAGGACTTCCGCGACGCGCTAAAGAACTTCCGGGCCGGAGCGATCGCAGACACACGTGCTGTCGTAGAACAGCGCTGGGAATACCTTCTGTATCTTCTCGATACCCGGATCGAACAGGCGCATGTGCTTGCCGATCAGCGTGCGGCCAACATCACGCCGGAACGTCGGAAGATGGCCAACACCGCAGTTCCTCGAGGGGAAATCGACAAGGCGCATACAGCGGCCAAGCACAACTGTGACGACCGTTTACAACTGTGACGACCGTTTATAGTGGGCCGAACACTGATCTCCTTCCTTGAACGGGCAGGGCGTCACTCGTGGGGCGGTTGGGCCGCCGCTGAAGGATTGGTCGGCGTTGGTCGATAGCGCGACCACGAATTGCCAGTACCGAGGATTGCTCAGATAGTACCAGTACCTCACGTCGGGGCCAGAAATCGGCCGCGAGCGCCTAGGATGGACTGGCCTGCTGGACGAAGCCGTCGTTCTGTACGCCGCTTCAATCTCGGCTTTTGATACGCCGAACATAGTTGCTAACAGTGCTTTCCCAGAGGTTCGGCCGCCACAACAACCAGTGACCATTGTTGTGGCCCGGTACTGTCACAACATGCAGTTCGTTCTCCGCACCCACCTCTTCGATTTGTACGAGGTTCGATTCCGAATGGCCGATGCTATAAAGCGGATCGTCCTCACCATAGATGGATAGGACTGAACCTTCGAAACCTCCTATTCGCCGAAAGAGAGTTGGATTAATTTCAGGCGCTCCTGTGTGCTCATTCACCCAACCTCCGACAAAGTTGATCACACCAGCCGTGTCTTCCGGTTGATCCCCAGCTTGCATGAGCGCAACCACACCGCCTCTCGACATTCCAGAGAACAGAATTGGATCATCGCTAACATCCGGTCGTTCGCGCAAAGCTCTCAAAGCAGCGTTTGCATCTATCAGGGCGCGGTCCGCACCGGGAAGAGACAAGTGTGCTTCTTGCGCGTAGCCTTGAGAACGGTTCTCCGAAAAGCCTTCGTCATACAAACCGTCAGAACCACCTCGTCCTCGGCGCTGAGGAAAAGCGACGATCCAACCATGGGCATTCAATAGATCTGCCAACCAATCGTTTGCGAAAAACCACTCAAAGTCGGCGGGGTATTTCCCAGTCCCCGTTGATCCGTGGTGGAAAAGCGCAAGTGGGAAGGGCCCCTCGCCTGGAGGAACATAAACCGCTACCGCGAGCGCGACGTCCTTTCCGTCTTCTCTCAAGTCTGTCGCCAAGAAATCGCGTTCGCCAATTTCAAACCAGTCGCCAGTCGGAGCTGCAAGCACTTCCGAAAGCGATTGACGCTGCAAAATTGCGAAGCGGTCTTGTGATGGGAAAATCCCACGCAATCGACCCGTCCCAGATATCGAGTACCGAACGGCAAGGTCGTCGTCCTCCAAGACGAGAATGTCGCCATCAAACCGTGCTTCTGTCCTAAGCCAGTTGCTGCTGCCGTACTGGTCGCGCCCGACCGCATAGACGACGTCCAGGAGACCATCGTTGTCCGGGCCTTCCACAATGAGAATGTGGTTTCTTCGTGAATCCCAACGTCCCGCCCAAACTCCGGCGATAGGAGAGTTGCCAATATTGTCAATTTCGATGTCGGTCGGTATCGGGACATCACCAATGATGATTGTCTCCTGCGCAAGAGTCCGGCCAGCGAATGCAAGCAGGATCAAAATGACTAAACCGTGTCTCATAGTCAGCTTCCTGAAAAGGCCTGTTTGGTCGAGTAAGTTCCAATTTACGCAAGCAACATATCGAATGCCGCGACTTTATATCATACCGGGAGCCCCAAAACTGCCACGCGGCACGCCGCTTTGGGGACTAGAGTGAGCTCGCTGCAGCCACTACAATTGACCCGAGAGACCCGGATTCCAATCAGCCGATAGCGGTACAAACCCACCCTTGCGTTGGGCTGATCGGCAATAGTCGGGTGCCACCGACTGGAAACTGCCCGAAAGACGATGTGGGACGAAATCCCCGCCATCTTGACCGACCTGAACGAACAGCAACGGATCATCGCTGATTGACATGAAAACCTCTATGGATCGAGGCTTAGCCTGTCTAAGGCTGCGCTGTTTACCTCAAAGCGGAAGTCGGCGTATGCGGCGCTGGCTGATGTCGAAGGTTAGCGGGTGTAAAGGACGAACGCCAATTTGGTGGTTTGGCGCAGATACGCTGGCATTCCTGGTTCATAAGCGCGGCTTGACCCTGGTTGGACGCTACCAGTCGAAAGAGCGCCAAAGTGACTTCAATTGTCCCCCACATGTAGACCAGTTGTGTGAGGGCATGGTCGGGAGCCGCTCAAGACTGCGCCAAGCCATTGCAATTATTGGAGGCGAGTACCGGAATCGAACCGGTGTACACGGATTTGCAATCCGCTGCGTAACCACTCCGCCAACTCGCCCGAAGCCCGCGCGTGATAGGTGGCGCTGGTTCGGGCGTCAAGGCGATTTCGCTGATGTCGGGGGGGGCAGTCCCCGGTTGTTTGACCAGTTCCTGTTGCCGGACAGGCGGTTCTGTGCAACAGCTTGGAAAGCACTTCTGAACCGATGAGTTTAGCGCCCATGCCAGATTTTGCCCTGCGCCGCACGCTGATGGTCGATACGCAGGTCCGCCCGTCCGATGTCACCAAATTTCCGATCATCGAGGCCATGCTGGCGGTTCCGCGCGAAGACTTCGTTCCAGCGGCTCTCAGGGAGGCGGCCTATATGGGCGAGAACGTGGATTTGGGTGCCGGTCGCGTTGTCCTGGAACCGCGCACATTTGCGAAGATGTTAGACCTCTTGGATATCCAGCCGGACGAGATGGTTCTGGATCTGGGAAGTGGCCTTGGTTACTCGGCTGCAGTTCTGTCGCGTCTTGCCGAGGCCGTCGTGGCGGTCGAGCCGGATCCGGCCTGGGCGAAGGAGGCCGAGAGCGGTTTGGCGGAGGCAGCTGCTGACAACGTTGCCGTCGTTGAAGGCGACTTGGCCGACGGCGCACCACAGCACGGCCCATACAATGCAATTCTGGTCCAGGGCGGGGTGGAAACGGTTCCGGCCGCTCTCCTCGACCAGTTGCTCGATGGCGGCCGGATTGCAGCCGTATTTATGGAGGGAGCGCTGGGGGTGTGCCGGATCGGCTTCAAATCGGGGAGAACCGTCAGTTGGCGGGACGGATTCAACGCCGCGGCGCCAGTGCTGCAAGGATATGAACACGACCAGGCATTCGCACTGTAATATAGAGATATAAAAGATCCATGAGAGGCGTGAGCATGAAACGAAAGGCGATGCGAAGAACAGCCGCGGCGGCGGTGCTGGCCCTGATGGCAGCGGGCCCCGCTGCGGCCCAGACCCTGGCGGACTCGCTGATTGGTGCCTACCGCACCAGCGGGCTGCTCGAACAGAACCGCGCGCTTCTAAGAGCCGCCGACGAAGACGTCGCACAGGCCGTTGCTGCGTTGCGGCCGGTGATCGACTACCTGGGCACGGTTCGGTATCAAGAATCGGACATAGCTGAAGATGTGACCAGCAATCTCAGTCTTGAGGCGAGCCTTTTGCTGTTCGATTTCGGCCTATCGCGACTGTCAATCGACTTTCAGAAAGAAACCGTCCTAGCATTGCGCGAAGCCTTGCGCTCGGTAGAGCAAAACGTGCTCTTGCGCGGGGTCGCGGCGTTTCTGAACGTGCAGCGGCAGATCGCGTTTGTCGATCTCGCCGAAAACAACGTCCGCGTGATCAGCGAGCAGTTGCGCGCTGCACGCGACCGATTTGAAGTGGGCGAGGTCACTCGGACGGACGTGTCGATTGCCGAAGCACGTCTTGCGTCGGCGCAATCAAGCCTTGCCGCCGAACGCGGTGCGCTTGTGCAGGCACGGGCCGAGTACCTGGCGGTGGTCGGCTCTGAGGCGACATCTCTATCTCCGGCACCGCCACCGCCTGTGCTACCTGCAACCCTGGAGGAGGCGCGTGTGATTGCGCTCGGCCGCCACCCTGATCTGCTTGAGGCCCAACGAAACGTGACAGCTGCCGAAATCGGGATCGAAGTCGCTCGTGCCGGGCTGCGCCCGGAACTCCGCGCCACTGCGAGCGTCGGCATCGACGATGACGGCGAAGACACTTCGTCTATCGGGTTAAGCCTGAGCGGACCGATCTATCGGGGGGGCGCGCTGGTTTCGGCGATCCGCCAATCGCAGGCGCGCCGGGACTCGTCTCGTGGAGAGCTCTACACGGTCGGTCAGCAGATCGAATTGGATGTGACAAGCACATGGGCAGACCTGGCTGTTGCGGGCGCGCGGGTCCAGGCAAGCGAACAAGAAGTGCGGGCCGCGGCGCTTGCACTAGAAGGTGCGCAGGAGGAACTCGAGGTAGGGTCGCGGACCACGCTTGATGTTCTGGATCTTGAGCAGGACTTGCTGGATGCCCGGACGGATCAGGTCTCGAACCAGATCGACCGTGTGCTCTCCGTCTATACCGTTTTGTCCTCGATGGGCCTTCTGACTGTCGATTATTTGCAACTGGGTATCCCAACCTACGACCCGGCCGCCTATTACAATGCCGTCAAGAATGCGCCGACGGTGTATGTGAGTCCCCAGGGCGAACGCTTGGACAGGGTGCTTCGACGCCTGAACGGCGGGTAGCTTGCGCTCGGTTGTGTGGCTTGGCCGCATGACCTACCATATGTCGTGAGGGGCAGAATCGAGACCGAGATGTCGGACAAACATCTGCGAAGCGAACCGGACGTGGTATTGTCCACGGTGCGCCGGGTTGTGTCCGGTTCGTCGTCGGCCGCAGAGCCGGACGCCGAATTGGATGGTGCGCCAGAACGTTTGCTCTTAACGCCGGCGCTTCGCGTGACAGATGACGTGATTGCGGATGCTCTGCCTTCTCCTTCCGGTAACCGTCGAACACGGGTGCAGACCCGGACGCTTACTGCCGAGCGGCTATCGCTTGAGCAGCGGATTGCAGAGCTTGAACAGGCGGTCGGCGAAGGTGACGGGTGGGAACCCGATGGATCGGAGCCTGTCGATACCGAGACCCCGTCAGAGTTTGTCTTTGGCGGTGCGCGCCATGCCCGCGTCCCAAGTTCCTTGCCTGAAGAGGCGCGGGCCACCGTGACACTGGTAGATGAGAACGATCTGGTTGACGCCGGTTCCGCTCATGTCGCTTCTGTAACCGAAGAAAACGTATCGCCAAATGCACCCGAAGTTATGGCGGAACAGGCCGATGCGGAAGCGGTGCCGGACGCTTCGACAGAACCGGCGAGTATGGCGATCCATTCGGTCCCACCGAACACACCGGAGGCCGCACCTCTCGACCCAGTGCGAGTTGAAACCCGGCGCGCGCCTGATCGCTCGCGCGACACGGGCATAGATCTCGACGATGATCGGGTGATCGACGAAGAGGCGCTGCGCGACATCGTTGCCGAAATCGTTCGCTCTGAATTGCAGGGTGAACTTGGCGAGCGGATCACGCGGAACGTGCGCAAGCTGGTCCGGCGTGAGATTCACCGTGCCATCATGACCCGCGATTTTGGCTAGGACGGGTCTGGGTACGATGTGCTCCTCGCTGGAGACCGGCAACACCACGGTGCCCGGGTCTTGAACACGCCAGCGCATCTGATCATCGGTTCCGCGGCCTTCGCGCGGCCGGACGCGGCGAGGGTGACGCTTGCGGCGTTGGCAGGCGCTATGGTGCCCGACCTATCGCTGTATCTCCTGGCCGGATGGCACCTTCTGGTGTTGGGAACGTCGCCCAATGTCGTGTTCGACCAGTATTACTATTCGCCCGCTTGGCAACAGATCTTCGCCGTCGACAACAGCTTTATCTTCTGGGGCATCGGGCTTGTTCTAGGCCTTTGGAGGCGTTCTGATTGGGGGGTGGCTTTTGCGGGAGCCGGGCTTTTGCACCTGGCGCTCGATTTTCCGTTTCATACCGATGATGCGCGGATGCACTTCTGGCCTCTAACGGATTGGAAGTTTTTCAGCCCCATCAGTTATTGGGATGGCGCGCGCGGCGGTGATGTGGTCGGTTGGATCGAACTGGCGATCGTAATTGGGGCGACGTTTGCCCTTTTCTTACGATTTAGGGCCAGCAGGTGGCGTTGGGTCTTTCTTGGGATTGCTTCCCTTCAGGTCGCGCCGTTCTTTGTTTGGCGATTGTTCTTCTAAATCAGGACTGCGCCATGCCGCCTGCTTTCGGATCACGGCAGCCCATACATAGCCGCGATACCAGCTGTGCACCTCCGCGGTGCAGCCGTAGCGCGCCGCGGCATTCCGGATCACAGCATCGAAATCGGCGCGCTGGGTGACGTGAAACTTCGCGATCCACGCGGTGGTGGCGCGTCGGAGCAAGTCTGGGTAGCCTGCCTGATCCCCGAAATCGACAACGTGTAGCGACCCGCCCGGCGCAAGGTGGTCAAGTGCGCTGTCTACCGCGCGTGACCAGTCTGGGATCATCGAGACTGCATAGGACAGGACGATCCGGTCAAATGTCCCGCTCCCCACAAGGGCCGGGGCCGCAAAACAGCGCGCATCGCCTTTTCCGAGCGGGACGGCGGGGCCCAGTTTCGCGCGGGCGGTTCGCAACATCTCGGACGAGATGTCGATCCCGTGGAGGACAGAACCCGGATAACGTCGTCCGATCCGGGCCAGGTTACGCCCGGTGCCGCACGCGATCTCCAGTACCGAACCGCCGTTCGGAACATCCATTTCCGCGATGAGCCGATTGCGTCCGAACAGAAAGAACACTCGGGTCGCGTCGTAGATTAGCCGCTGGTAGCGGTAGGTCGCATCCATAAGCGCGGCGTGATCGCTTTGGGCTGTCATGTCGCTTTCCGATACAGGTGCAAGGCCCAGTAGATCGCCGAGCGGTCATCTTTAGCTGCGAACTTCGACGCCTTGGCATCATAGTGCCACTTGCCGAGAATGTCGTCTGGACAGCGCCCGTGCAAATTGTCGGCGACGCCTCCGGTGCGGAACAGGACCCGCGCCCCTGGCTTCCCTGTCCGTGAAATCTGTGACGAAAGCGCTGTCAGTTGTGCGTCCATCATTCAGTCCTTGGCATCAAGCGGCACATATACATCCTTCGCATCATCGCGCTGTTCAGCCAAACTGTGAGTTAGCGACCGGTTTACCAGGGTGACGCGCGGTGCCCGACTTCACCGAGCCGAAACTCCCACGGATCAGATAGGGGGACCGGGGCGTGTTTCGTTGTGATTGTATCCCTTATTGAACGCAGCCCAGGCAAAGTAGTTCTCGGAAATCTGGAAATCACACATCGGCTAACCCGCCCAGTCGCACAGGACGTCGGCGATGTGATTCTCGCTCCTCAACGTGTCACACTGCGCGGGCGGAATGCCCAGCCCAAAGGGCAAAGCGCGTCGGTTTGCAATCGTTCGGACGAAGCGGCTCTGAGAACGGGTTGCAACCTTCTTGTCAAAGAAAGCCTGTTGGTCTTCAAGGGTTCTGGACGCCAGGTCGGGCTGGTAGTCAACACCAAGTACTCCCGATATCGGATGTGCGGTTCCGATGAAGCGCCCCTGCGCCTCGCAGTGGTGATACTCTTTCGCTAAGATCCCGATCCGACGCGCGAACGGCGCGCGCGTCTCGGGCTCCACCTTCGGCGCAAGTACCCGGTCATACCCGCCGGTGTTCGTGGCGTGGTCGCCCGCGCCGAAGAACCGGTAGAAGCTGTCGAAATCCGGCAGGTGTCGGGCGCCCGCCAAGATCAACTTGCCGAGAGCGACGTGAGCAGGCGACAGATCGACCGCGGGTTCGTCGAAAGGTAGGAGTGAACGTTGCGACTGCCCGAAGCGATGGTTGCAATTCCGTCAATCTCGGCCGACCCCAGCGCGACCCTATCGGTAAATGGGTCCTCCCAAACTTGGGTATAGGCAAGTCCGCGCAACATCCGGCTGAACGCCCGTTCCAATGCACCTGCAAGGGTGTGCCCCGGGTTCTGGTGCACGGCTGCCCCAGTCTGAACTCCGACGTCAGTCACGCCACCTGCCGTCCGCAGCTCTTGCGGGGTTGCTGTCGGCGGTCATTGCCAAACGACCGGGTTCCAAAGCGCGACGGCGGCGCTGCCGGGCGGCCCAGTCGATCAGCTTGAATTGCCCATCTGGATGCTCGACGATACCGATGCAGTTCTGGACCCAGTCGCCACAGTTGAGGTGTGCCAACCCGTTTGGGTCCGAAACAATTGCGCTGTAAATGTGGTCACGATCACACTTTCACATCCGCTGCGGCGGGCGTCAAACCCGAGAACACGCCTGTATCCGTGATGGTTTAAGAAACCGGGCAGCTTTTTGGCTTAGCATCCGCGTGTGCCAAGGTGGACGCCCGAAATGAACAGAGACCTGTAGGTCAGTTTTCTGCCTGTGCCCTGAGTTGCGCTCCAAAAGACGAACTCTTGTGACAGATGCATGACGATGGGATCGACCATCGCGTCAGGCTTGGTCCTGTTGGCAGACGTTTCTGGATAGCGGGCGAATAGTGGCGCCCTGGTCTTGTGAAAATGACCGCTAGACCCCATCTCAGACTTAGGCTTTAGGCGCTCTCGGACACCGGGCAGGGCTTGAAGCAGTCGCGGTGGATGGGTGGACTTCCCCTAGACTTAATCACCCTTTGCCGGGACGCCCGAATTTGTCGGGTCGCGCCCGCCCTGGTTTCCCCCCGGGGCGGGCGTTCGGTCGCTACAGTGGGCACGTGACCCGGGGCAAGGTCCGCGCTATATACCGGCCTGCAGGTCGGGGTCGCGAGGTCCGGGCCCCACCCGAAAGAGGCAAGATAACAACATGCTGGACAAGCCCGCGTTTTCGCTGAAGCCGAAAGATAAACCCGATCTCGGGACCTTCGACTGGGAGGACCCGTTTCGTTTGGACGCACAGCTGACCGAAGACGAACGAATGTTGCGGGATGCGGCTCGGGACTATGCGCAGGACAAACTGCAACCGCGTGTGATCGAGGCATTCCGCGACGAGGCAACCGACCCCGGCATTTTTGCCGAGATGGGCGAAATGGGGCTGTTGGGTGTTAACGTGCCCGAAGCGTATGGCGGGATCGGTGCGTCCTATGTGGCCTATGGTCTGATCGCGCGCGAGGTCGAACGGGTCGATTCCGGCTATCGGTCGATGATGAGCGTGCAATCTTCCTTGGTGATGTACCCGATTTATGCGTATGGCTCAGAGGAGCAGCGCCAGAAATACCTTCCGGGGCTTGCTGCGGGCACGCTCATCGGGTGCTTTGGGCTGACCGAGCCTGATGCGGGGTCTGACCCGGCCGGGATGACGACGACGGCCAAAAGGACTGCATCGGGGTACGTGCTGAACGGCGCGAAGACCTGGATTTCGAACGCTCCGATTGCAGATGTGTTCGTCGTTTGGGCGAAGTCCGAGGCGCATGGCGGCAAAATCCGCGGGTTTGTGCTTGAAAAGGGAATGGCGGGCCTCAGCGCTCCAAAGATCGACGGCAAGCTGTCTTTGCGCGCCTCGATCACCGGAGGGATCGTGATGGACGAAGTCGAAGTGCCCGAAGCGGCGCTGCTACCGGGTGTCGAAGGGCTGAAGGGGCCCTTCGGATGCCTGAACCGCGCGCGCTATGGGATCGCCTGGGGTGTGATGGGTGCAGCAGAGTTTTGCATGCAAGCTGCGCGCCAATACGGGCTTGATCGTAAGCAGTTTGGGAAGCCTTTGGCACAGACCCAGCTGCAGCAGTTGAAGCTTGCGAACATGCTGACTGATATCTCATTTGGGATG
Organism: Pseudomonadota bacterium; assembly: GCA_038744785.1. Lineage (GTDB taxonomy): Bacteria > Pseudomonadota > Alphaproteobacteria > Rhodobacterales > Rhodobacteraceae > Ovoidimarina. Next base: position 72,174 of record JBCDLX010000017.1, on the reverse strand, counting down.
CAGGGCGCGCTGCGCGTGGGACGGCTGATGGACGAGGCGAACGCTGCGCCCGAGATGATCTCGGTCGTCAAGCGCAACAATTGCGGCAAAGCGCTCGAGATCGCGCGGATTGCGCGAGATATGCATGGCGGAAACGGCATTCAGGAAGACTATCAGGTGATCCGCCATATGATGAACCTGGAAACGGTGAATACCTATGAAGGCACGCACGATGTGCACGCTCTTATTCTGGGTCGGGCGATCACCGGGCTGCAAGCGTTCTTCTAGGCCCTGGATTCGCTGGCATAAGCAACGCGGTTTTTTGTGGCCGCAAGGTCAATGACCGCTTCGTAGACAAAGCCAGGGTTCGACGCGTTGCGTCCGGGCGTGGGACGGCATGGCGTGCACCGATTTGGACAGCCTTCAGGCCAGTGCCGATACTATGCAGTGCAGGCAACGTGGCGTCGAAGATCCCGCGCGCGCTGGATCCGTTTCTTGAACTTGCCAATCCTTGCGTTCGGATAGGGCAAATGACGATGCAGCCTCTGCTGGATCGGTACCGTACACTGCACATACGGCCACATCTTGAAAATTCTTGGCCGTAGGGGCTGAGGCGAATGCTGTATGTAGCAATGCCGAGTTTGAGACTGGTTGTGGGTTCGGTGATTGGGGTGATCGCTACGTCGAGATCTCGTTTTTTGCAGTCAGAAGAGTAGGGAACATCAGCGATGCCGATTAATCTCCAATTTAGCCTTACTTGCGAGTGAGTGCGCCAGACCCGCCTGTCGTTTGAACGCGTGTCGTAGGGTCGCCCAGATGGCGCAGCAGGAATTTTGGGTGTGCCGCTTTCGGACCCGGAAGGACGAGAGTTGTTGTTCCTTGCAGCCTCCAAAGTGGTCGAAGTGGCCGACGCGAGCGGGTGGCTTCAGGCGGCTCTGACGGTATGATGGAAATTCTCGGACATGGGTTGGATTTGAGCGCAATCCAAAAGACCGAACCAATCATGCCCAACCACTGGCTCACAACTGTCGACGATCGCAACATGCCCGACGTGTGCCTGCAGCTTTTGGTGGCGATCACTTTGCTCAATGGCGTTGCCAAAACTGAGGACAGCCAAGACAAGGCAAGCATGTTCGAACCGCTCGATCTGGCCATGCGCACAAAGACGAACACTATCCCGCCGCGCGAGCTTGCCATTGCAACGTCCGCCAGGCGAGCAACGATCAAGATTAACTCAGATAACGCATCAATCGACGTGAAAGATGCATTAGCCAATTCGGATTGCTCATTCTAGGAACGTCTCAATTAAGGAGAACCCTATGTCGGCCGAGCCCGATATCGTCGTCATCGGTGGCGGGAATGCCGCTCTCTGCGCTGCAATAACAGCTGCCGAAGCGGGCGCGCGCGTCCTGATGCTCGAATCCGCGCCTAAGCCGTACCGTGGCGGAAACTCCCGTCATACACGGAACTTTCGTTGCATGCATTCTGGCCCACTTGGGCCCCTTGTCGATAGCTACAGCGAAGATGAGTACTTCAGCGATCTGATGAAGGTCACCGACGGGAAGACGGACGAAGGACTGGCGCGGCTTGCCATCCGGTCGTCAGAAGAATGCCTTCCATGGATGGAAGAGCACGGTGTTCGATTTCAGCCCTCGCTTTCCGGCACCTTGTCGCTTGCCCGGACTAACGCTTTTTTCCTTGGGGGCGGGAAGGGTCTTGTGAATGCCTACTACCGAACCGCAGACAAACTGGGTGTCGAGGTTTTGTACGAAGCTCCGGTCACGCACCTGGAACTCGATGATGGTGAAATCGTAAGCATCGAATACACCGAGGACGGCGAGAACCGGCAGGTGTCTCCCAAAGCCGTGGTGGTCGCCTCGGGCGGGTTTCAGGCCGATATCGACTGGCTGGTCCGCGCGTGGGGCCCGGCTGCAAAGAACTTCCTGATCCGTGGGACGCCCTATAATCGCGGTGTGGTTCTTGCTGATCTTTTGGATCAAGGCGTCGCACAGGTCGGTGACCCGACCCAATGCCACGCCGTCGCCATCGACGGCCGGGCGCCAAAATATGATGGCGGGATCGTCACCCGGCTTGACTGCGTGCCGTTCTCGATTGTGGTGAACAAGAACGCCGAGCGGTTTTACGACGAAGGCGAGGATGTCTGGCCCAAACGATACGCTATCTGGGGGCGTCTTGTGGCTGAACAACCCGATCAGGTTGGTTACGTCATCATCGACGCGAAATCCTTTGACCTGTTCATGCCGTCGGTCTTTCCGCCGATCAAGGCGGACACGCTGGAAGACCTGGCTGAAAAGATGGGGCTGCCCGCAGACCGGCTTCGCGCGACTGTCGATACGTTCAACGCCGCGTGCGGGGATACGTCCAACTTTCACCCGACCGAGCTTGATGGTGTCACGACTACTGGGCTCACGCCGCCAAAGACGAACTGGGCCCGTCCGATCACTACGGCGCCATTCTATGGTTACTCGCTTAGAACCGGTGTGACGTTCACCTACCTCGGCCTCAAGGTGGACGAGAATGCGCAATGTTCGGTGGGCAACCGCCCCGTCAGCAACATGTGGGCCGCGGGCGAGACGATGGCCGGTTCGATCCTCGGGCAGGGGTATCTTGCGGGGTTCGGCATGACAATTGGGACCGTCTTCGGACGCATCGCCGGTCGGGAGGCCGCCCGGTATGCGAACTGAGCTTATCCAAGAAGCCCGCAGGCAGGTCGAGATCTGTAACGCGTGCCGATACTGCGAAGGCTATTGCTCTGTTTTTCCAGCACTCCATCGCGAGCGCGCGTTCAGTGATGGCGACATCACGCAGCTTGCCAACCTCTGCCACAACTGCCGGGGCTGCTATTATGCTTGCCAGTACACCGAGCCGCATGAATTCGCGCTGAACCTGCCCAAGGCCCTTGCAGAGGTCCGGCATGACAGTTGGAAGAGCTTTGCCTGGCCCCGCGGCTTCGCCAGTCTTTTCGACCAATCGGGCGTCGCTATCGGTGCGGGCCTCGTGCTGTCCTTTACGTTCCTTTTTGCGCTCGCTCAAGCAATGCGTCCGGAAAGCGGTGCAGGCTTTTATGCCTATATGTCCCACGGTCTGATGGTGGCGGTCTTCTCTCCGGCTTTCCTTTTGCCGCTTCTCGCTTTGGCTGTGTCGATCCGCAGTTACTGGAGCGTGGTCGATGGCGGTGCGTGGACTGTAAGCGACATCTGGGACGCCTGCCGTTCGGCCGGTCGCATGAAAAACCTCGAAGGCGGTCATGGCGACGGATGCAATTTTGAAGAGGAAGACCGCTTCAGTCAGGCGCGTCGCCATTTCCATCAGGCGACCCTCTACGGGTTCCTTATGTGCTTCGCCTCGACATCGAGCGGAACCGTACTTCACTACGGCTTTGGGATGGAGGCACCCTACGGTTTCTTCAGCCTCCCGAAACTGCTCGGTGTCCCGGGGGGAATTCTCCTTTGCGTCGGCACCGCCGGTCTCGCTTGGCTCAAGACCAAGGCTGACCGCAACCTCGGTGCCCCAAAGGTCTGGGGTGGCGAAATGGCCTTTGTACTCCTGTTGTTTGCGGTCAGTGCCACCGGCCTTCTGCTCTATGCGGTCTCTGGAACAGGCGCCGTTTCGTGGGTGTTGCCACTCCATCTCGGGGCTGTGCTGACGTTTTTCTTACTGACGCCCTACTCAAAGATGGCGCATGGGTTCTTTCGAATGGCCGCGTTGACGAAGGAAGCAGCCTTGCTGCGCACTCGTTAAGTTCAGCGATACCAGTCCCAGTCACTGCACCGCTTGAGGCAATCGCCAACTTGTCAGTCTTGACCTGTACGAAGGAAAGAAAACGCAAGGCCCAAAGGACCCTGCGGGAATAACCATCGTGCACAGTGGGCTAGGAACCGTCATTCGTCGGTGGGCTTATCGCGTTTGACGAAACACTTGAAAACTCCACGTATCACTTATCGCCTTGAAATCTGTGATTTCAGGCAGCGAAGACTGATTCAGGTATTTCGCACAATGCACTGGAAGGCCCGCTCACCCCGAAGATCTGTGGCCCAAGCTTTGCAGAGACCGGCGGAGTCTTAGGGGCGCGGCGGAAGAGTTCCCACGCTTACGGTGAACGATTGGACATTTCTGTCTAGACAGACCCCGACCTTCGCGATTAGCGTCGCCCGAGTTTTGATTTCGTGCGCATCGGAGGCAGGGATGAAATCGCATTATCGGGTTGTCGTCATCGGCGGCGGGGTCGTCGGATCGTCTGTTCTCTATCACCTGGCAAAGTTTGGTTGGACGGATGTTTGTCTGCTGGAACGTTCTGTTTTGACGGCAGGGTCGAGCTGGCATGCTGCCGGAGGGTTCCACGCGCTCAACGCCGACCCGAACATGGCGGCGCTTCAGGCCTATACCATCGACCTGTTGACCGAGATCCAGGAAGAAAGCGGCCAGGATATCGGGTTGCATATGACAGGCGGGCTGACGCTTGCGGGCACGCCCGATCGCTGGGAATGGCTGCAATCGGCTTATCGCGTTTTCCAGTCTATCGGGATTGACGATTGCGAACTGATGACCCCGGAAGAAGCGAAAAAACGCTGTCCGATCATGTCGACCGAAGGTGTTCTTGGCGCGATGTGGGCGGACCGCGAAGGCTATCTCGATACCACGGGCACTGTTCACGCCTATGCCGGTGCGGCCAAGAAGAAGGGCGCCGAGGTTCATGAGCACGTCAAGGTGGAAGGGCTTGAACAAACGGCCGACGGCTGGCGTGTCCTGACGGACAAGGGGGTCGTGACCTGCGAGCATGTGGTGAACGCCGCGGGCCTTTGGGCCAAACAGGTGGGCCGGATGGCCGGGATCGAGCTTCCAGTATCGCCCATGAAGCACCACTACCTGATCTCGGATTCGATCCCGCTTTTGGAAGAGGTTGATTTCGAGATGCCGATGACGGTGGATCTTGAGGGGTTCACCTATCTTCGTCAGGACCAGAAGGGTGTGCTTCTGGGGATCTATGAAATCGATACTGAACATTGGGCGATGGACGGGGCGCCCTGGGACTACGGGATGGAACTGTTCCAGGAACAGACCGACCGGATCGAAAAAGAACTGATCATGGGCTTCGAACGCTACCCTGTTCTTCAGGACGTTGGCGTGAAGACCTGGGTCAATGGCGCCTTCACATTCTCGCCCGACGGCAACCCGCTTGTGGGTCCTGTTCCGGGCAAACGCGGCTACTGGAGCGCATGTGCGGTTATGGCCGGGTTCCTGCAAGGCGGGGGCGTCGGCAAATCGCTTGCAGAATGGATGATCCACGGCGAACCAGAGGCTGATGTCTACGCCATGGATGTGGCGCGCTACGGCCAGTTTGCGGAGAACAAAGAATACATCCGCCAGACCACCGGCCAGTTCTATTCGCGCCGCTTTGTGATGACCTATCCCAATGAACAGCTGCCAGCGGGACGGCCATTGAAAACCGCGCCTGCGCATGACGCGATGACGGAGGCGGGATGTCGTTGGGGAACGAGCTGGGACCTTGAAACCCCGCTTTACTTCGCACCGTCCGAGGATTTTGTAGAGAATCCCTCGCTCAAACGCTCGAACGCGCATGACATCGTCGGCGCTGAGTGCCGGGCTGTCCGCGACAGTGTGGGCCTACTCGATATAACCGGGTTCTCGCGCTACGAGGTTACGGGACCGGGGGCTGAAGCATGGCTTGACCGGATCATGGCAGGTCGTCTGCCAAAGCCGGGCCGGGCGCGGCTTGCGCCGATGCTGGCAGAAACCGGCAAGCTGAAGGGGGATCTGACCGTCTTCAACTGGGGTGACGGGACGTGGTGGATCATGGGATCCTACTATCTGCGCGAATGGCACATGCGCTGGTTTGCCGATCACATGGACGACGGCGTCACGGTGCGCGACCTTGGAGAAGAGATGGCCGGGTTCTCGCTCGCAGGGCCCAATTCGCGCAAGGTGATCGAAAAGCTGACAGATGCGCCGGTGGGCGCGCTGCCGTTCATGGGTTGTGGGGCCTTTGACATTGGGCTTTTGCGCACACGCGTCGCGCGTTTGTCTGTGGCGGGCGAACTTGGGTTCGAGATCAATTGCCGGATGGGCGACCACGCCACGCTGCGGCGTATTCTGCTTGATGCGGGCGCGGGCGAGGGCCTTCGCGAGTATGGTTTCAACGCGCTTCTTTCGCTGCGATTGGAGAAGAGCTTTGGCATCTGGTCGGCAGAGTTCACGCAAGCCTACACGCCTGGGATGACCGGAATGGACCGCTGGATCGCTTGGGACAAGGGCGACTTCGTTGGGCGGCGCGCGGCGATCACCGAACGCGACGGAAACGGGCCCGAGAAGGTGCTGGTGACGATGGAAATCGATGCCAAGGACGCCGATGCAAGTGGCTATGAACCGATCTGGGCCAATGGGGACCGAGTTGGTTTCGTCACCTCGGGCGGCTATGGGCACACGGTTGAAAAATCGCTGGCTATGGCCTTGGTTGACCGCGAGCAAAGCGTCGAAGGCACCGAGCTTTCGGTCCATGTCGTCGGTGCGGAACGGGGTGCACGCGTCGTTCCCGCTTCGCCCTATGATCCGCAAGGTCAGGCCATGCGGGCATGACGATGCGGGAAGCAGGCGCGCGTACGCGACGGCGGCGCGCGCCGGAAGGCAAAACCGCCAAGCGCGCTACGGCGTATCATCGCCTGCGCCATCCTTTCACACCGCAGACCGTTTTCTCCGAGGATCGCCTCCAAGCGATCCATGAGACGAGCCTACGCGTTCTTGAGGAGCTGGGCGTCAAAGTGCTTCTACGGGAAGCGCGTGCGCTTTACATGGCTGCAGGCGCTCGGGTCGACGAAGACAACGAGATGGTCTTCATCGGTCGCGACATGGTCGAGGCAGCGATTGCCTCGGCCCCGAAATCCTTCACCTTGCACGGTGCGACACCTGCCCGCGACCTGACCATGGAACTCGGAACCTTGGCGTTTCAGTCTGGGGCAGGGGCGCCCAACGTGACCGATCTTAAGCGCGGCCGCCGGCCGGGCGCCCTGTCTGATGTGCGTGAACTGACGAAGCTTGTGCAGGCGTTCGATGCAATCCAGATGCTAAGCCCGGGCGTAGAGCCACAGGATATCCCTGCCCACAATCGCCACTACGCCTTTACCGCATGCCAACTGGAGTTGTCGGATAAGATCCCCTTCGTCTTTTCGCGCGGGACGCCGCAGGTGATGGACGCATTCGAGATGCTGCGCGATTTCCGGGATGTTTCGGACGACGCCTTTCAGATGGAGCCGTGGTGTTACACGATTATCAACACCAACTCCCCGCGGCAGATCGATATCCCAATGGCACAGGGCTTGATCGATTTTGCGCGGAACGGTCAGGCGGCGATCGTGACGCCGTTTTGCCTTATGGGTGCGATGGCCCCGGTGACAGTGGCGGGGGCACTGACCCTAAGCCATGCCGAAGCACTTGCCGCAATCACCCTTAACCAACTCGCCAATCCGGGGGCGCCAGTGCTGTACGGGGCGTTTGCGTCGAATGTGGACATGAAATCCGGGGCACCAGCCTTCGGGACGCCCGAACAGGTAAAGGCGAGCCTCGGGGCAGGTCAACTTGCGCGCCATTTGGGTCTGCCATGGCGGAATGCCGCGGGCTGTTCCGCGAACATCAATGACGCGCAAGCCGCACATGAAACACAAATGAGCGCGTGGGGTGCTGTCCTTGCCGGCGCCACCGTGGTTATCCATGCTGCGGGCTGGATTGAGGGGGGACTGTCGGTCAGCTACGAGAAATTCATCACCGATATGGAAATGGTGCAGGGGCTTGCCGAGCTCTGTGCCGCAACGCCGTCCGAGGAGCCTGAAATTGCGTGGAGCGCCTTGGAAGAAGTGCAGCCCGGAGGCCACTTTTTCGGATGCGGACATACAATGGAGCGCTATGCGACGGCGTTTTACGAGCCGCTGGTTGCGGACTGGTCCAACTTTGGAACCTGGACCGAACGCGGGGCCCAAGACGCGTCGACCCGCGCTACGGCGATTTGGGAACGCATAGTGTCCGAACAGAGTTTCTCCCCCGATCCCGAGCGGAGGGCCGCACTTCGAAGGTTCATTGCGAAACGGGAATCAGAGGGTGGCGCGCCGCCGGAGAGTTGACCCGATGGTTCATCAGGATCCACAGCCCGGCAATGTTAAGGTCACCCGCGAGGACTGGTTGAACGTCGCGATGGATCTTTTGATCAGTGATGGCGTGTCAGACGTGAAGGTCCTGACCATCGGGGAACGCCTTGGCGTGTCGCGGTCAAGCTTTTACTGGTACTTCAAGAGCCGTCAGGACCTGCTTGATCAGCTTCTTTCGCGTTGGGAAGAAACGAACACCGGTGTTCTGATCCACCATAGCGAACTGCCTGCGGAGACGATCACCGAGGCGGTATTGAACCTGTTTCGCTGTTTTGTTGACGACGGGGGGTTCAATCATCGGCTGGATTTCGCGGTGCGCGAATGGGCCCGGCGCGATGGATCGGTCAGGCGGGTCATCGACCGGGGCGACAACGCCCGCCACGCTGCAGTCGCCCGGATGTTTGAGCGGTTCGGGTATGCGTCACGCGAGGCGGATATCCGCGCCCGCGTGCTTTACTTTCAGCAGATCGGCTACTACGCGCTCGACCTGTCGGAACCTGCAGAGGAACGCCTGAAATGGGTGGACGGTTACGTCCACGCTTTCACGGGCGTCGTGCCGCCGGTCGACGAAGTGGCTCGTTTCCGTTCCTATGTTCTAGGGCGGCTTAGAGCGCATGGTGTCTGACCCGATGGGTCAATGCCGTGTGCTGTCAGACACAAAGTAGTCCTCCGCTGCAAACAAAAGCTGTTCGCGTCGGTCTTCGTCTAGCGCTGCTGCGAGTTGGAGAAGGCTGCCGATTTTTGGGTCGGTTCGCCAACTCAGGAAATCGTCAACGGCGTCAGGATCGAAGCACGACACGATCTGATCTGCGAAACTGATGAGCAGTTCAAGCTCACGTGGATTCATTGACCTGATTTTCGCGATGCATTCTGCTCGCAAGGATTCGGCCTGCAGGCCGGTTAACGCCGGAATCTCGGATCGAATTTTTTTCAACAACTCGGTTCCTTGTTCAATCTGCGGAAAGCACGAATTGTGCCGTTGCGGCAAAAAGCGATGGCAAGTCCAAGCCCGGCAAGCCCTGCGGGATAGACGATGCCTTCGAGGCCGCGGCCCGACACGATCAGTGCGACGAGTGCGAGCGAAAGAAGCGCCAGTATGCGATGCTCGCTTTTTGAGGTCAGGCGCAGAAGGGCCAGTGCGGCCCCCGCATATAGTAAGATGAAATTCTGTCCGGCAGCTGCCAAAAGCTCTTCAAGATGCACCCAGCCAAACATCGAGGCGAAGACAACCGAGATCAGGACAGCGCCGGTCAGACCGACCGCGTTCGATGGGACGCCTTTGGATACCGTGGCGAGTTTGCCGGGCAAGACACCGTCGCGCCCGGCCGAGCACACCATTCTTGATACGGCCCAAACCGCTGCGGTCAGGTTTGCAAACACCAAGAGCGTTGCAACGATCCCCACCGGTATTTCACCCCAGGCCCCGAAAGATGCACCCAGGATGGCGGTGAACGGTGCGGCGTTGGCCGCGCCGGGTCCGTAGGCGGCCACAAGGACGGCCAGCACAAGATAAAGCGTCAGTGCGACGACGAACGATAATCCCATCGCAAGCGGGAAGTCCCGCCGGGGGTTTTGAAACTCGCCGCTCAAGTTCGCGGCAACTTCCCAGCCGGTAAATGCGAAGAAGACCATCATGAACGCGAGAGTGAAGGTCGAGAACTCGGGCATTTTTGCCGGAACGACAGTTATGCTTGTAAGATCGGGTTTGACTGTCGCCCACCCGACTACGGCGATCGCGATAAGAAAACCGACGACAACAGACGCAAGCGCTGCATTAAGCCCGCTCGCACGTTCCGGGGACAACAGATTCACGGCAAATGCGGCGAGGATCAGGACAAGTGCATAGGTGTCCGCTGAGCCCCCAAAAACTGACGCCGCGTAGTGTCCTCCGGTCAACGCGATTGACGGAAGACCAACGGCCACGGCGCCTAGAAACAAAAGAACAGCTGGCACGTACCCCATGTCGCCCAGCCCCTTGCGTATCAATGTTGCTATTCCACCCGCGTCGGGGTGCTCGCGTCCAATAATCGCAAAGACGTAAAGCAAAGGAATCGAGGCGGCAGCGCAAGCCAGCCAGACCAGAAGCGCGGCGTCACCGGCCTCTTTCATCGCCAGTCCAGGCAACGTTAAGAGCCCGGCGCCCAGCACGATGTTCAACATCATTGCTGTACCGCGCCAGGCACCGATTGTTTTTTTCAGCTCAGCCATGGTGGTTGAGCTTGGCCGAATGGAACGCAATGAAATACGTGGCGCCGTCGTCGAGCGCGATCGAACCGTGCATCATGCCGGCCGGCAAGGAGATCACGGTTCCTGGTCCACAGATCTTCTCTCCCTGATCCCAATAGAAGCGCATAGATCCGTCAAGGACGACCAACGTTTCGTCAGTGTCGTGCTTGTGCCAGGCATGCTCCTTCCCGGGCACATCGCGCTGCACTTCGATGGCGCCCTGGTCCGGAAGAAGCTTTTCGATCAGGGGGGCCAGGTCACTGGTGTCGACTTGGGTCGCAAATATCCGGAAATCGCGATCTGCCGCGTCACCTTCTCCAAATCTCACATGCTGGTTCATGCCACTTTTCCTTTCTTTTCAGTGTTGCGGTCGTCTTCTGCTCCGAGGCTGTGGAACGGGCAGGTTGGCTTGTCGTTGGTGTCATCCAGAAAATACTGTTGGAACTCGCGCGTTTCGGGGTCGCCATATCTGCCAAGAAAGGGCGAGGTTTCAATGGCGTCGAATGCTTCCAGATGCCGTCTCACCGTCTCAAGGCCGCGTTGGGCAGCAGGGCTTTCATCGTCGAGAATACCGTCAAAGACCCAGCGCGGTTGGAAGGTCACCATAAAGGAGGTCGAGCGGCGGCTCTGCCGAAGAACGTGTGCAGGGGAGTTGCAGACAACAAAGATCGGCTCTCCGCCGTAGCAAAACTCCCAATGGGGATCGTCAAGCTCGGTGGGGATGCCATCGGGGCGCGGGGATTCGTCTGTTCTTTCCAGATCGTCGAGAAGTGTCCAAAAATGGTTCCGGTAGCTTTCGATCGACTGGACTGGCCCTGGTCTGCAGAAGACCACCAGCGAAGTGAGTTTGCCGATTTGGCGCGCGTCCCCAAGATAGTCGCGCAGAAGCGGGCCCACGGTATCGGCAGTGATTGCGTCGACAAATGCGAACCGCAACTGTCCGGACTTTAGCCCAGATACGCCGTAAATGCATGGAAATGGGCGGGATTTACTGGTCAGTGTCGCCTCGAACTCATTAAACACGACATGTTGCCAGCACGGGCTGGCAAAGGTCGCGCGCACTTCTTTTGTGTCGAGCAGTTTAGTCATTCAGCACCCCCAAGCTCTTCGTTTCGTAAAGGATTGCGCTGTTCTGGCAGGTTGTTCAGCTTTCGAATCGAAGATTTCTCTTCGTTTCGTCGAAAAACACCTATAGGTTGTCTGGCGAGGAGGTGCTCCAAGATGAGACTAAGTCCCACAGACAAGATGATCCTCCAGCTCCTGCGGGAAAATGCGCGCCGGTCCCTGACCGAGATCGCTGCGCTTGTGGGGTTGAGTCGACCAACCGTGCGGCATCACGTTGACAAGTTGGTCCGCGAGAAGGTGATCCGTCGCTTCACGATCGAAATCGACGCGCAGGACGAGACCCGTCCCGGAGGTATCCGAGCGATCTTTGAGGTTCGGCTAAAGCGAAACGTCTGCGGCAAGGTCTATGCCTCTATCTCGCATTGGAGCGAATTGGTGTCGTGCTGGTCTACTTCGGGATCAGTGGATATGCGCGTGCTTGTCGAATGCGCAGATCAAAAGATCCTTGAAGACCTTCGTGATCGATTGGCCCGCCACCCTGAGGTCGCGTCGCTGACCACGACGATGGTCCTTAAAACATGGTGCGAGCGAATATCAGGCATACATGAAACCGCGCCTGAGGGTTATGTTATTACGCGTGAGGGAGAACCAGTGTGAACGAAAACCGGCTGGGGGAGTTTGAGGCGGAGCTTGGAGAGCTGTTGCGCCTCTACCGATTGTCTGCGGGGAAGTCGGAAACGGACGTGGCGAAGGCCGCAAAGCTGCCAAAGGCGAAGATATCTGGGTTCGAATTGGGTAGCCCTGGGCTATCGGTCTCGTGTTTTTTGAGACTGGCATCGGCGTTGGATGTTGCTCCTTCAGAAGTCTTGGCACAGGTTGAACGGCGCCTTGGGAACAAGTCGGCCTATGCCGTGAAGGAGGCGCAAGCAACGCTGGATTTTATGGTGTCGAACCGGGGGCGGCAGTTGATCCGCGCGCTATCTCAGTGCGATGATCCGAAACTTCTTGATGCCTTCACCAATCTGTTTCTTGCCACAAGTCTTCGGAATAAGACTGACGCCGCCGGGGCCGGTCCGCACGCCCGCGTCGGCCAGTAGATCGCTGCCTGCGAAGGCACGGCGCACGCAGCATGAGCAAAAAAGGGGCGCTGATTGCGCCCCTTCGTTTGTCCGAAGAGCATGTTCGAGATGCTTGGTGGTGCGAGGCGTAATAGCTGCCCGGTTTTGCAGACCACGAAACCGCATCGGCAGGTCATCGCGAGAGCGTGGTAAACCGCATATACGGCTTCGGCGACCGCCATCCTTGTGGAAATGCCGACCTGGCAACAGCATCGGTTACCGATGGAAGGATCAACACTTCATCGCCGTTCGTCCAATTCGCCGGTGTTGCCACGTTTGCCGCATCCGTAAGTTGCAGGCTGTCCAGTGCGCGAAGCACCTCGTTGAAGTTCCGTCCGCAGGTGAAAGGATAAGCCATTGCAAGTCGGATCGTCTTTTGAGGGTCAAGCACGAACACCGACCGCACCGTCGCGTTCTGCGCCACTGTTCGGGGACCGCTTGTCACTTCGGATTGCGACAGCATCCCGAATGCCTTTGCAACATCCAGCCCGCTATCGGCAATGATCGGGTATGTCACCACGTGGCCTGAAACGGCTTCGATATCCCCAGTCCAGACTATGTGGTCTTCGATGGCGTCGGGAGACAGGCCGATGACTTTGCAGCCTCGCGCTTCGAACTCTGCCATCATGCCTGCCATTTCGCCAAGCTCGGTCGTGCAGACGGGTGTGAAATCCTTGGGGTGTGAAAACAGCATGCACCAGCTGTCGCCAATCCAATCGTGAAAGTGGATCGTTCCCACGGTGGTAACTGCGGTGAAATCTGGGGCAGTTTCGCCGATACGCAAAGTCATATCTCTTCCTTTTGTTTATGTCTTTCTCGGGTGTAGAGACCCGCGCTGGTCTTGAGCGGCGATCTGGGATCTCAAAATCATGTGAGCGTCCGTTCGCAGGTCTCGCAACGTGAGGGTCGGCGTAATACAGGCAGTGCACTTACTGAATACGCATTCAGACCAAATCAGAATTGCAGAAAACGGGACGGCAGGTATGGACGCGCTGCGAGCAATGCAGGTCTTTGTGAAAGTTGCCGAGCAGGGCGGATTTGCCGCCGCGGCTCAAGAACTGAACATGTCGACATCCTCTGTCAGTCGGCATGTGACGAACCTAGAGGATCTGTTTGGCGTCCAGCTGTTTGCCCGTACTACACGCGCTTTGCGGCTGACAACGGAAGGTCGTGACGTCTTAGCGCGATCTGCTAAGATCGTCGTGGATTTTGAGGCACTCGTGACAAGCGAGCGTCGGGCATCCGCCGATCTCGCGGGAACGCTTCGGGTGACGATGCCGCATTTCATGTCTTCCGTGCTTGCAAAAGAGTTTTTTGCGGATTTCGCTATGCGGCATCCAGCGATCACCCTGGACATTCACGTGTCCGACCGGGTTCAGAACCTCGTCGAGGAGGGATTCGACTTAGCTGTCCGAGTGGGCCGCTTGCCTGACTCTGGTTTGATGGCGCGCAAGGTGATGGACTTGCATCTCGCGCTTGTCTGCGCGCCCGACTACGCCACGCGCCGGGGGCTTCCCGCGACCCCGGCAGAGCTGTGCCGCCACAACTGCATTGTCGATACTGTTGCACCCTACAAGGACCGCTGGCCATTTGGTCGCGCGGGGCAAGCGCGACGGTGGCAGGTTAAAGGAAATGTGCTGGTCAACTCGGGCGGCGCGGCGCGGGACATGGCCTTGGGGGGAGCTGGGCTGGCTTTGTTGCCAGAGTTCCTTGTGTTTCGCGAATTGACCTCTGGACGGCTGATCACGGTTCTAAGCGACTATCTTCAAGAGGCGGGTGGTATTCACCTTGTATACCCTCGGGCACGCCACCAATCTCATTCGCTGGAAACCTTCATCGCCGAGTTGACAGCCTATGCCCGCCCGCTCAGCCGGTATCGCGACGCCCTTGCGGCCTAGGTATTGGTGTCCAGCAAGATCGTTACGGGGCCATCATTCGTTAGCGTAACTGCCATATCCGCCCCAAAGCGTCCGGTGGCGACCGGTATGCCCTCGCTCGAAAGCGCGGCGGAAAAGCATTCATAAAGCCGTTTGCCGTCGTCTGGGGCGGCTGCCATCGAAAATCCCGGCCTGTTCCCGTTTGACGTGTCGGCCGCCAGGGTGAATTGGCTGACGACGAGGGCTGATCCATGGACATCGACAACGGAGCGGTTCATGCGGCCCGCGTCGTCACGAAAGATCCGCAACTTGGCAATCTTTGTCGCAAGCCAGATCGCCTCTTCCTCTCCGTCGCCCGCCATCGCGCAGACGAGGATCATCAGACCAGGCCCACACTCGCCCACGCCGGTCCCACCTACCGTGACCCGGGCTTCGGACACACGTTGAACGAGTGCTCTCAAATCTCGTGTCTCCACGGAGGGTTCGCGCCCGCGCGCGACACCGTCACCGCGGCCGCGCGAATGCCAAGCGTCAGCGCCGCACGCACCGTGTCTTCGTCTAGGCTTTCCAGTGCGGATTTCGTCAAGCTGCCGCGTTCATGAAGTGCAGCCATCACACCTGCATTAAACGTGTCCCCCGCGCCGACCGTGTCGGCAACGGCGACAGATTCTGCCGGGACAGAGACGACACCTGCTTGCGTGTATCCCGTGGCGCCATCAGACCCACGGGTGACGCAGACGAGCTTTGGTCCGCGGGCAAGAAGGTCCTTGGCCAGCGCATCAAGTGGCCCTGCGCCTTCCAGCCATTCCAGGTCTTCGTCCGACACCTTGACGATATCGGCAAGCGGCAGAAGCTGCGCCATGCGGGTGCGATAGGTCGCCTCGTCCTTGATAAACGAAGGGCGAATGTTGGGGTCAATCATGATTGCGCGGCGTGGCGCCTCGCGCGACATCAAGGCGGCGTAGGTCGCAGCGCAGGGCTCCACCATCAGTGAGATCCCCCCAAAGAAACACGCTGTGACGTGGTCGGGTAGGTCGGGAAGATCGTCAGGTGACAACATCCGTCCAGCGGTGTTTTCATCGTAGAATGCGTAGCTGGCGTGGCCGTCGGTCAGTGTGACAAAGGCAAGCGTGGTTGGCCGGTCCGATCGGTGCGCCAGCGTCGCATCCACGCGGGACGCGTCCAGACTCTCGCTCAGCATCTCGCCAAACAGGTCGGTCGACAGACCGGTAAAAAAGCCAGAGGGGGCCCCAAGCCGCCCAAGCGCGATGGCCGTGTTGAACACCGCGCCGCCGGCGTAAGGGGCAAAGGCGGTTTCGCCACGGTCGCTTACGCGGGGCAACATATCGATCAACGCTTCTCCGCAAGATAGGATCATCGGTATGCCCCCGAGCTATTGATACATCGCAAAGACAGAATGTCCGTTATCTGCGATCCTTGCGCAGCCTTTCAAGCATCCATCCCAAGGAGTGTCGAGATGGTAGAGAAAACTCACACCGGGGGCTTTTGGCCGCACCTGTATGATCCGCTGCGTCAAGCAGGTGCCAGGCTGGCCGAATGGGTGGCGCCCGCGTCGGAAGCAGCAGGGGCCGACGACGCGTACCGGATCAGCGTTGAACTGCCTGGCGTGGCACAGCAGGACATTGATCTTGGCGTCCAGGACGGGGTCGTCACACTTAAGGGCGAGAAGCGCACCGAACGCGAGGAGCGCGGTGAAACTTGGTTCTTTTCGGAACGTCAGTACGGTGCATTCAGCCGGTCTTTTCGGCTGCCGCCCGACGCCGATCCCGCGGGAATTGACGCGAGGCTTAAGGACGGTGTCCTGACCGTAACGGTTCCCAAAACCTCCAAGGCTTCGCCAGAGGCCTCAAAAGTGGCCATCCGCAGCGGGTAACCGCAGCGGGCCCGATGGCGCCGCCAATCTTGGGGGAGGCGGCGCCATCGGTTTTCCGCAACACCGGCGCGTGCGGCGACCCTTGCGAAGCGCCAAACGCTTGGCTAAATAGCGCGCCACGGCGGGTGATTAGCTCAGTGGTAGAGCGCTTCGTTCACATCGAAGATGTCAGGAGTTCAAATCTCTTATCACCCACCATACCTCTTGCGCGCGGCGGCGCGCTTGCGCTAAACGTGCGCGGCCTAGGGGGTGATTAGCTCAGTTGGTAGAGCGCTTCGTTTACACCGAAGATGTCGGGAGTTCGAGTCTCTCATCACCCACCATGCTCTCAAAAATTCCCTTTGATTTCATTGAGAAAATCACGAAAGTGGACCACGGAATGTTTGGTGTGGTCCACTTTACCATTAAACGAGCCGCGACCTCTTCGTGTTAGATCCATGCCAAGCCAAGTGGCTGCAGGTCGACCGACCCCCGGACAGTCTTGGACTCACTTGTAGCTTGCCATCCGTCGACCCTTTGCATTCGTGCCGTTCAGGCATCGGGTTCATTTGTTTGCTGACGTGCGACGTAGAAGTAGATCGCGTTTTCTTTGTCTTCTTTCCGCAATTCGCTTGGATAACCGAAGCTTTCGAGCCTGGCGCGGGCGATCTTTGCAAACTCTTGAATTGTCTTCTGCCGAGAGATGTAAACTTTGAGGCCCCGGTCTGCCTTGTCGTGTGGATCGCCCCACCAATAAGCATAAGCCGAGCTTTCAACTCCGGCTTGGGCTATGGCATCACTGGTGTCGGTGGCAAAGTCCTGACACTCTTCGGACTGGTAATGGTGAACATCCATTTTTTCGGGTCGCACTCCGCTCTCCCGCAGCGCTGACGCCAGCAAGCCCTTTTGTTCTGCATTCAATCTGCGGGCTCTTGGTTGAGAGTGAGTCTGTGCCTTTGCCTTCCATTCGTCTCGTTCACGCTCGGCTGCGAGTACTCGTTCGCCTTGAAGCCGGTAAGGTGCGCAGACCAAGTTCAAAAGGAAGAACAGTGTCAAGGAGCCGATTGCCCCCACCAGAGCGGCGATCGCGTATTGCACTTGCTCCAGGGCCTCGGTTCGACCAACCCAGAACCAGATAAAGGCAATCGATATAACGCTGCCGAGGAACGCCAAGCAGAGGGCCAACATCTGCCCCGATATTGTGTCGGTCCATGCTCTCAACAGGATTCGTCGCATCGTTTGGCGACTCTGTCGTCGGAAGGTCGGATTTTGGAGTCAAAATCGCAGGTTGAGAGTCTGGCAAGGTGCTCGCCCCATATGTTCTCTATGGGGAAGCGATTTCGTTCAAACAATAGACAACAGTTGCGAACATCCGCACGCTGCGGAAGAGGCGCTGTTCGTTAAGCAAGCCCCGGCAATAGCACCACAAGTCCCGATGCAATCATATCGATTGCGATGGCGGCCAGGATCATGCCCATCAGCCGTGTCATGATGACCCGGCCCGTGTCAGACAAGTATCCCTCAAGTCTGCCTGAGAGGGCAAACACCAGGCCGATCAACGCTGCAAGGCCCACGAAAATCGCGGCGTAGGCAACCAGATCTGCGACGCCCGCGGCTTCCTGGCGGTAAAGGATCAACGTTGTGATCGTGCCGGGGCCCACGAGAATAGGAAATGTCAGCGGGTAGAAGGCGACGGTCGACGCCTCAGGGAACGTGGCCCGTTCTTTTTCGGTCCCGTGGTGGGCGGTGCTGTCGCTTCCGTTCAGCATGTTCAATCCGATCAGAAGGACAACAAGCCCCCCCGCGACACGGAAATCGTCAACTGAAATCCCAAACAGTTCAAGGACTGCCGTCCCTAAGATGGCGAAGGAGCCACCGAGGATCAGGCAATAGATCGTGACCTTGAGTGCGATCGCGCGGCGTGTTGCGGCACTCGCCCCATCCGTCACACTTAGAAACACAGGTAGGTTGGAAACGGGATTCATAATCGCGAAGAGCGCGCCGAAGAACTTGATGGCCGAGAACGTGTCCATCTTGGCATTGCTCCTTTTCCAAGACCCTGAATGAGTGACGTAAAACGCTGGCGCTCGTCAATCTTCCGAACGCGCCCACACGGGTTGGGGTTCCAAGTGTCGTGGCCGCCGTCTCACCCTCCGGTTCAAGCGACGTGGTTTTCCTCAGAACAGCCATGAAGCGGTGTACCGATGCTCGAGAAACTGCGACATGCCGGGTTCTACTGCATCCGGCTATTTCTAGTGTAAGACTGGCAAACGTCGCTGGCCCATCCGTCTCAAGCTGGGGCGGGGCGACCGGCTGTGTGGTACGGGAACCTGGGGAATGGCTTATCCGCCGGAACGGATCGTCTGCCTGACCGAAGGGACGGTCGAAACGCTTTACCTCTTGGGGGAAGAGGCGCGGATTGTCGGGGTGACCGGCTACGCCGTCCGTCCCCCCAATGTCCGGCGCGACAAGCCCAGGGTCGGCGCCTTCACCAGCGCAGACGTGCCGAAGATCCTTGATCTGTCGCCCGACCTTGTTCTGACATTCTCCGATCTGCAGGCGGACATCGCGCGGGATCTGATCGCGGCTGGCATTGCGGTCCACGCCTTCAACCAACGGGGGGTCAGCGGAATTCTGGCGATGATCAGATTGATTGGCGCGCTTGTCGATGTGCCCGAGAAAGGCGATGCGCTGGCGGCGTCGTTAGAAACCCGCCTCGACAAGGTCGCCCGTTCGGCTAAGGGCCCACGCCCGACCGTCTATTTCGAAGAGTGGGATGATCCACCGATTTGCGGGATTGGGTGGGTATCGGAGTTGATCGAGATTGCAGGCGGTCGTGATGTTTTCGCCGCCCGCGCCCAAAACGGCGGGGCGAGGGACCGCATTCTCGACCCGTCCGAGGTTGTTGCCGCCCGCCCCGATGTCATCGTCGCGTCCTGGTGCGGTAAGAAAGTCCGCCCGGACCGGATCGCCACCCGGCCCGGATGGGACGGCGTGCCAGCTGTTCGAAACGGACGGATCACCGAGATCAAATCACCGCTGATCCTGCAACCTGGTCCAGCCGCGCTGACCGATGGACTAGACGCACTGTGTCAGGCGATCAGAGGGGCAGGGTAATGGAGCAACCTTTGGCGGCGCTCGGGGATGCGTTGGGCAACGGAGGCCCAATACTTTGGGTCATCGTCGCGCTTTCTATTGTGACGCTTGCATTGATCCTGTGGAAAACCTGGCGGTTCCTTTGGATCGGTGTCTGGGGCGGCACCGACGCCGATCCGGCTGTGTCGGCCTGGGTCGCTGGAGATCTGATTGGGGCGCTGGAACTATTGAAAGGCGCGCGCGGTCTGCGCGCCCGCATCGCGCGGGTGGCCATGGCAATTCGTCGGGACGGCACCCTCAACGATGCGGCGGCCCGCGAAGAGGTAACGCGCTTGGCCCTGGCCGAGTTGCGAGGGGCAAGAGCAGGCTTGCGGGCCTTGGATCTGATTGCCCAGATCGCGCCGCTTCTGGGGCTATTGGGCACGGTGCTTGGTATGATCGACGCGTTTCAATCCCTCCAATTGGCCGGGCCCGGTGCCAACCCTTCGGTTCTGGCGGGCGGCATTTGGGCTGCGCTTCTGACCACCGCGGCAGGAATGGCTATTGCGATCCCCGCAGTCGTTGCGGGCGTCTGGTTCGAAGCGGTGTGCGACCGGGTGCAGGCGGATATGGAAGACGTTGCCACGATCGTCTTCACACGCGGTCCGGCGCAGGGTCAGGGCTAGTGTTTCATTTTGCAGAACCACGCCGGCCGGTCCGGATTGGCATGACACCCATGATCGACGTCGTGTTTCTGCTCTTGTTCTTTTTCATGCTCGCGACCCGCGTCGGTCTGGACGACGCTCTGCCGCTTACGCTGGGCCGCGAAGACGCAGCGTATCAGGGCCCGCCTCGGCTCGTCGACGTGTTGCCCGACGGGATGCGGCTGAACGGCGTAGACCTAGCGCCCCGGGCCCTTCTTCTTGAGCTTTTGAGGTTAAGCGAAAGCGGCGAGGACATTGTGGTCGTACGACCGGCAGCGGGCGTGGATCTGCAACGGTTGGTCGATGTCTTGGGGCTCATGAACGATGCGGGGTTCCGGCGTCTGGCCGTCGTAGGGCGTGCGCCATGAGGTTTTCCACCAGCCAGAGTCGGATCAGGTCAATCGAGGCCATCGTTCCAATGATCAGCGTTGTTTTTCTTCTGTTGGTCTTCTTTCTGATGACGGCCCTATTGGTGCCGGGCCCGTCCCAGGACGTGTCCCTGCCTTTTGGGCGTGCGTCGGACGGAAAGGCAGGCACCGCCGATGTCCTTTATCTGTCTTCGGACGGGCAACCGAGTTTCGGATCGGTCACGGGGGCAAGGGCGTTAAGTCTCGCTTCTGCGGTGAAAGGGCCGCTTGATCTTCGGGCTGATGCTGCCGTTCCGGCAACTGATCTTGCGGATTTACTTGATCGGCTGGCTGCAACCGGTGTTCGCGACGTCCGCCTGATCACGGTGCGCCCGTGAAAGGTGCAATAGAGTTCCTTCTCTGGATTGGGCTTGCAAGCGCAGTTCATGTCGCCGTCATCGCGACAACGAGTGTGCCTGGCGGGCTGCCTCACCCGCCCGGGAGCCCTCGAGATGGTGCGATAACGCATGCGGCTGTGCCAGATATCGCCCAATTGGTTGTTGAATGGGACCGGTTGCCGGCGGTGGTGCAGATCAGTGCCATGACCTTGCCCCCCGTGGCGGATGTCGCGCCGACCGCACCGAGTCGTTTCGGTAGGGAACCGGCCACCGCGACCGCCACACCATTGCCTCTTGTCATGTCGTCGGCCGAGCGACGGGTTCGGGTGTTTGGCGCGCCCTTGCGGCCGGGCAGCGCGGTGCGTCTGGCCGTCCTGAGCCCGCCCTATATTTCAGGGAGCTTAGAAAAGATAGTTCTCATGGATGGGTCGACGGTACGGGTCATGGCACTCCCGTCCCTTGCGGTACCTACAGCATCTCTGGCGTCTCCCGTTGTCAGTGTCGCGCCTGTTCCCGCTGTGCCAGCCCCTTCCGCGCGTGCGGCTGCGCCGCCGCCGCCACGGCCCAGGACGCGCGCGACAAATACGCCCGAGTTGGTTCGTCCAAGCGAGGTGCCCTAGGCGTTTGGCTGTGCGCTAAGCACGCCATACGGGCGCTGTCCGCGTCGCAGTGGAATAAGACCAACGTTTCAAGAGGCGTCACGCTATCTTCGACAGCTTTTTGGGACGACAGCGTCCGTATTTGCCCACTGCGCGCCGCGATCCGATTTTTATCCGTGTTTTTCTACGCTTGTCCTTTGCGGGTCTTGCTTGAACACGCTGCGACCGCTCTAGTGATCCTGCATAGGAGGAATGCGATGGAACAAGTGCGCACGATGGAACGGTACGCCTTCTTTGCGGGCTGTGTGGTTCTCACTTTGGTCTTCATAGCGCTCGCAGGATGGAGCGGTTGGTTCTGGCTGGCAGCAATCGTCTTCGGGACCCTTTCGCTCGTTGGGACATACGATGTCATGCAAAGGTCCCATGCGATTTTGCGCAACTATCCGATCCTCGGCCACATGCGGTTCCTCTTCGAAGGCATCCGTCCTGAAATTCGCCAGTACCTGATTGAAAGCGATCAGGACGAAGAACCGTTTTCGCGTGAGGCACGAAGCCTTGTTTATCAACGCGCCAAAGGGCAGGAGGACAAGCGCCCGTTCGGGACCCAACAGCGCATTTATGACAGCGGCTATATGTGGCTGACGCACTCGATCACACCCCGCCATGTCGAGGCGACCGACCTGCGCGTGCGTGTCGGCGGCCCCGATTGTACACGGCCCTATGACGCGTCGATCTATAACATATCTGCCATGAGCTTTGGGTCGATGTCCGCGAACGCGATCCTGGCGCTGAACCAAGGGGCGAACGCAGGCGGGTTTGCGCACGACACCGGCGAGGGTGGGGTCAGCCGCTATCATAAAGAGGGAGGTGGTGATCTGATCTACGAGATCGGTTCGGGCTATTTCGGTTGCCGGACACCCCAGGGTGCGTTCGACCCCAACCGGTTCGCCGAGACGGCAACGCTTGACCAGGTGAAGATGATCGAAATCAAGCTCAGCCAGGGTGCGAAGCCCGGACATGGCGGCATGTTGCCCGCATCGAAAATTACCCCCGAGATTGCCGAGGCACGAGGAGTGCCGATGGGGATCGATTGCGTTTCTCCGGCGGCACATTCTGCGTTCTCGACGCCAACCGAGATGATGGAGTTTATGGGCCGCCTTAGGGCGCTTTCTGACGGCAAGCCCGTGGGATTTAAACTGTGCATCGGCCACCGCCGCGAATTCATGTGCATCGTAAAGGCCATGCTGGAAACGGGTGTGGTTCCGGATTTTATCGTTGTCGACGGAAAGGAAGGGGGGACTGGCGCCGCTCCGCAGGAGTTTGCCAATCACATTGGAATGCCGCTCGTTGAAGGCCTTGCCTTTGTCCACAATACGCTTCGCGGCGCGGGGCTGCGCGATCAGATTAGAATTGGCGCGGCTGGCAAACTGATCTCGGGTTTTGACATTGCCCGTGCGCTGGCTCTTGGCGCGGATTGGGCCAATTCGGCGCGCGGTTTTATGTTCGCGATTGGCTGTATCCAAGCGCAAGCGTGCCACACAAATCACTGCCCCGTCGGCGTGGCCACTCAGGACCCGCTGCGCATGCGGGCACTGGATGTCGGCGACAAGGCAGCGCGGGTGGCTCGGTTTCATCGCAACACCCTGAAGGCGCTTGCAGAAATGGCCGGTGCGGCCGGTTTGAGCGACCCGTGCGAGTTTCTTCCGCACCATTTCATGCAGCGCGACCGCGGGGGAAAGATGGTATCCGGTAACCATGCTTTCCCTTATTTGCCAGAAGGGTTTCTGTTGCGTGGAGAGGACCAAGGAGGCGGATACATCGAACGTTGGCATAGGGCTGATGCATCGAGTTTCGCGCCACCCGATGGGGTCCGAGGCCCCGGCTAAACGGAATATTCACTCCCTCTGTTGATGGTATCCGAGACCGGCTTTGGACCGGATGACGCACGTCCGCGAGGCTGTTTTGCTCGACAGGATCAGGATCGGGATAAAGCTCCCTTTGGTAACGGTTTTGATCGGTGCCGTTGCGCTGGCTCTTGCTGTAATCATTGCAAACAAAAGCACGGTGGCGACAGTATCTCACTCTGGCAATGAGCGCCTGCGCGCCATCGCGGAAAGCAGGGCTGCCGAGGTTCTGAGAGACCTTCAATCGATCCGAGCGGACATGCGCGGGAAGTACAGTAACCCGGTGATTCTAGAGGCGGCTCGGGCCTTTGTGTTCGCGTGGGAACACCACGATGGCGATCCGTCGCAGCATTTTCGCACGCTCTATGTCGATAACAATCCTAACCCCGAGACTCGGCGTTTTGCGCTGACGCAAGCCGATGACGGGTCGCCTTACTCGCATGTTCACCGTCGGTATCATCCGTTCTTCAAAGCCTATGTGATGGGGCAGAATTACACCGACCTGTTCTTGATCTCGCCGTCGGGCGATGTCGTCTATTCCACTGCGAAGCAGGAACCATTTGGTCGCAACCTGACGGACGAAGGCTTGCGGTCCATCCCGTTATCGCACGCATTTCGTACCGTGGTCCAGGGAACTGGGTTTTCAACCGACATCATGACCGAGTTCGACCGCAGCCCGGCCTATCCCGCTGCGGACACGGCCGTGTTCGCGGTTCCTGTTCGCAGCCCCCTCGGTACGGTCGAGGCGATCCTGGGTGTTCGGGTATCGGCAGAGCGGTACACGGAAATCCTGCGACGTCCTGCAGGCCTTGGTCAGACGGGCGAAGGGTTCCTTCTGGGACGAAGCCGGGATCCAATTACAGAGCTGCGCGGGGTTGCACCGGCTGCGATAACCAAAGAAGGCCGCGACGCACCCCCGGTTGCAGAAGTGTTCAAGAATCAGGCCGGTTTGACGGTTCACCGCGGCGAAGATGGACGTCGGACCGTCACGGCGTTTGTTCCGCTAAGGTACATGGGGCGGCTGTTCGGCGTGATGATACAGCAAGCCGAAGATGAGATCTTGGCACCAGCAGCGGCACAGCGACGACAGTTGATCGAAGAGGGGCTCGTTGTCCTGGCACTTTTGACTGCGCTTGGCCTTATGTTGGCTCGATCGATGAGTGTGCCCTTGGTTCGGGTCGGGCAGGCCATGCAGCGGGTTGCGGATCGAGATTACGATGCCGACATCCCGGATCGCCGCCGTGGGGATGAGATCGGGGCGATTGCGCGGCAACTCGATGCGTTTCGGGCCTCGCTTTTCGAGGCCGAGACGATCGCGCGCGAGAATGCCTTTAAGCGCGCGGCTTTCGAAAGCACCTCGGCGGCCCTGATGCTGGTGGACCGCGATTTGACGATCATCTATGCGAACACGCGCCTCACCGACTTGATGAAACGACATCGAACAGCATTCGATCGGTTGGCTTGGAGGTTTGATCCAGGCGGGTTGACCGGCCGCTCGCTCGTCGCACTGTTTCCAGGGGCCGACCGGGTCCGGGCCGGGTTGTCCAAGGAGCGACATATCTCAGAAATGCTGCGGTTGGGCGAAACGGTTCTGACGATCGGCATGGGACCGGTTCACGATGCTGAGGGCCGTGTGTTGGGATATGTGGTCGAGTGGCGCGATATCAGCACAGAACATATGAAGCGCGCCGTTCTGGGAGCAGTCGATCACAGTCTCCCCATCGCAGAATTCTCGCCTGATGGTCGGCTTATCTCAGCGAACCGTCAGCTTGCGATGTGGGCCGGGCACCGCCAGGCGGATCTGGTCGGGCTAAACTGGTTGCGCGTGCTCAATCTTGTCGGTGTGGCCAGGGAAGACAAAGACGCCCTGGCCTGGGATCGGATCGCAATGCGGGCCGGGCGTGACGGGACCCGGCCATCTGTTGCCATTCACGGGATCGATGGGCGGATCGAAGTCGGTCTCTTCCCGGTTCACGACGAGGAGGGGCGACTTCACAGGTTCGTATTTCTGGGTCTGGGCATCGTTCAGGCGACCGGTGTCGTACGTCGGCTGCGACCGATCCCAAGTTTCAAATCCGTGGCAGGGGATATTCGGACATGAACGATCAAACCATTCCAAGGCGTGTCTTGATCGTCGACGATTCCCGGACCGTGCGCGCGCTGTTGCGCACAATTTTGGATGCAGACCCTCGGCTCTGTGTTGTCGGCGAAGCGGCCGATCCGATCGAAGCGCGCGAATTGATCAAACGGCTTTCGCCCGATGTCATTACACTTGATGTCGAGATGCCAAGGATGAACGGGCTCGACTTTCTTGAGCGTTTGATGCGGCTTCGGCCAATGCCGGTCGTTATGGTCTCGACGAGAACAAAAGCACGGAGTGAGATTGCCGTTCGCGCCCTCTCGATCGGTGCAGTGGACTGTGTTGACGTCGCCGGCGTGCAGGCCGATCTTAGGCAGCGTCTGCGACTTTCTGAAACGTTATTCGCGGCGGCAAATGCCCGCGTGTGTGCCCGGCTAGGCGCGCAGCAGCAGACCATCGGCCGCTCGGGCAGCGGGGACTATCGCTGGAACGGGCGCACCGTCCTTTTGGGAAGCTCGACCGGCGGGGTCGATGCGATCGAGCGTGTTCTTTCAGTGTTTCCGGCCAACGGCCCGCCTGTGATTATCGCGCAGCACATGCCAGAGGCGTTCCTGCGCAGCCTCTGCCAGCGCTTGGACGACCTGGTCGCGCCAACCGTCCGCCTTGTGTCCGAAGGAGACATGCCGTCGCAAGGAACGGTGCTTCTGGCCCCCGGCGGCCGGTTCCATGCCGGTTTCGCGAGCGCGCATAGTTTGCAACTGACGCTGGTCGAAGGGACCCCGGACGATCTTTACGTGCCCTCGGTCGATCAGTTGTTCCATTCGGGTGTACCACATGCACCGCGGCTGGTCGGCGTCATTTTGACGGGGATGGGGCGAGACGGTGCGGCCGGTCTTCTCGCCCTTAGAAACGGTGGTGCCCGTACGATCGCGCAAACCGGAGAAACCTGTGTCGTAGACGGCATGCCGCGCGCCGCGCGCGAGGCCGGTGCGGCAGAGCGTGCCGTCGATCTGGAGGGTATTGGCAGCGCGATCCTTGATGCCTGTTCATCCTCGACGCGGCGGACCCTGAATGCCTAAGGACAATCGCAAGACCGACCGTGTTTATATCGCGCAAGGCGAACAGGCGATCGGCGATCTGCCGGACATGATAATCTCGACGATCCTTGGGTCATGCGTGTCGGTTTGTCTTTGGGATCCCGATCTGCGCATTGGCGGAATGAACCACATTCTTGTCCCGGAAGGGGCCGTTTCCGACGCTCGTGCCTTGAGTTTCGGGGCCAACGCGATGGAGACGCTGATCAACGCACTTATGAAGTCCGGTGCAAACCGGGCCGGCCTAGTGGCCAAAGTGTTCGGCGGCGCGTCGATTGTCACTGGCCTGTCCGACATCGGGGAACGCAACGCTGCATTCGCGTTCGAATATTTGCGGATCGAAGGGATTCCATGTCACTCAAGCAGCGTCGGTGGAACGCAGGCGCGACAGATCCGGTTCTGGCCAGAAAACGGACGTGTTCGTCAGCGCTTCGTTCGGGAGGCCGAGGCGCCTTCGGTCCAGTTGAACGTGCCGCTCAGTTCAAATGAGATGGAACTTCTCTAGCCTCTGAGACCCAACAGGTCGGCCTTCGCCGCATCTTCGTTGCAGAGAGCTAGATCGGTGCCCTTGCTCTGATTAGCCAGGTCCGTGCGGTCATCTTGACGGTATCACCATCGACAAATGTCTCTAGTGCCGAACGTACGGCGGCAAGCACCTCGTTTCTCAACCCGGGATCGAGGTCGCCAAGATCGGGACGGGTCGGGGCTAAGTTTTCGATGAACATATCAAGATCGGCGGCAGGGAACGTGCATGGCAGATCGGCCGGCTCCAGACTTGGTTTCATCCACCCGGCCGAAGTGAACACGGTTTCAACATGCGCCGGCTCGGCAAACGCGAAAGCCCCAGGTGCACCGGGTTGCGGTGTCGGTGGCGTCGGTGGAAACGCGGCCGCCGCGCGAATCCCTGCGGCCATAAAAGCATTATCATCGAGTGAACGCCAGGCGACTAGAGCGGTTTCGGCGCCCGGATGCGCAGCACCGAGCAGGTGCGAAAGCGCCTGTACCGGGTCGGAGAAGAACATAGCGCCAAAGCGTGAGATAATCAGATCAAAGCGCTGGTCTCTGAAGTTGTGGGCACTTGCATCTGCTGCAACGAACTGGACTGTGTCGAGACCCGCAGGAATACTGGATTGCGCGTTCGCAATCATCGGTTCCGAAATGTCCACACCGACCACACGCGCGTCTCTTCCCAAAGCCTCGGCAATCGCGATCGTGGTTGTCCCGTTGCCACAACCAATATCAAGAACGGAATCAGGGCGTTTTGATACCGCATGCGAGACGAGAAACGTCTGAAACGATCTCAGCATGCCATCCATGAATGCCTGTTCGCGGACCCAGAGCTCGCCCATCGCGCCATTCCAGAATGCATGCTGTTTTTCATTGGGCGCTGGGATTTTATTGGTCATATCCTGAACCTTCCTTCCGTTTATGTCACTTTGGACGCATCGTGGACGCGGTCCGACACCGGGGCGATTGCCCGCCAAGTGGCCAAGCTTCTGTCCATGAAATGCGGGGTCACACGCCCACAGACGTGTCGACCCGGTCCGATCGGACCCGGGGTAAGGTGGCTGTTTTTCCGATCAAGATCAGGGCCGACCACTTCGGATCTCCTGGTTTCCGGTTGACGCGCGATGCCTGAACGAAGATAGTGCCACTTCAAGTCAGCTTGAGGTCAAGCGGAAATGCTGGATATTTCCGAAGTCACCCGACGCACCGGTCAAACGGCATCGGCGCTACGGTATTACGAGGAACGCGGCCTGATTGCCTCGGTGGGCCGCAACGGGCTTCGAAGGACTTTTGAGCCGTCAATCATAGAACGGCTGGCGCTGATTGCGCTTGGCCGGGCTGCGGGGTTCTCGCTGTCCGAGATCTCCGAGATGTTTCGTGACAGCGGCGGCATGGATGTCGACCGGGCAAAGCTCCATGCGAAAGCCGATGATCTCGAACAGCAGATCAAGCGCCTGACCAGGATCAAGGATGCCTTGCGGCACACAGCTGAGTGCCCGGCGCCAAGTCATATGGAATGCCCGAACTTCCGCCGCGTCGTTACGGCTGCAGGCCGCGGCCTGATTCCGCCGCTCGAATTGGACGCCCTGCGCCCGAAGTCCAAGAAACGGATTAAGGATTAATCTCCAAATCCCCAATGGTGCAGACGGGCATATGGTCTGTATCAATATCGCTGCGGCATTAAGCGCCGAACATGCGCGCGCATCCACTGATCTTCTGTTTAATCTGGAACTTGAAATCCGGCGACTGGCTAGCGCGCGCCGTTTGACCGGAATATTGGAGCGGGCGATGAGATTCGAACTCACGACCCTTACCTTGGCAAGGTAATGCTCTACCCCTGAGCTACGCCCGCGTCCATTGGGTGGTGCGGTGGATATAAAGAGTTTCGCAGGGC
The DNA here is from genome assembly GCA_038744785.1 of Pseudomonadota bacterium. GTDB lineage: Bacteria > Pseudomonadota > Alphaproteobacteria > Rhodobacterales > Rhodobacteraceae > Ovoidimarina. Next base: position 43,260 of record JBCDLX010000017.1, on the reverse strand, counting down.
TGCAAGTGGAAAATCGCAGCGGTTGGCATTCAGTGCAAACTCAATCGATCAGGCCAAGCTGTCGAGCGATCGAGGCGGAATCGTAACAGTCGCGCCCCTCGACAACCATCCCGCCTTGCACGCGCATTACGCTGCAATAGCGCACTTCCATGCGACTTCTGCTGGGCGGGAAGGTTCCAAGGCTTGAGTGCAATGGCCCGGTTTGCGTGCCGCGGTTCAGAAATTACACCACGGCCCACTCGCCTTCGGTGATGACCCGCGTCACTTTCACTTCGCCATCGGGAAACGCCGTCCGCCAGCGTTCGTAGTCGGCGCGGTATGCCTCGGGGCCGATCTGTGCCTCGGCGCGGGCGACATCCTCGAACCGGCAATCTTGGGCGATGACCAGCGCTCCGCCGTCGGGATCGCGCCGGTCCCAGCTTTCGTGAAACTGGCGGACCGTCCGCTCAGTTTGGTTCATGGGACGACTTCCATTTCGACCAAAAGATCCTTTGCATCAATCTGAGCGCCGGGGGTGACGTGAACCACCTTTACCTTGCCGTCTCCCTCGGCGTGAAGTCCGGTTTCCATCTTCATCGCTTCGATCGTGACCAGCAGATCGCCGTCTTTAACTTCGGTCCCCGCCTGCACGGCCACAGTCGCGATCACACCCGGCATGGGTGCACCCACGTGCGCGGGATTCCCGACCTCGGCTTTGGGCCGGGACGTGGTCGCGCCTAGGACCGACCGGTCGGCAACACGAATGACGCGCGGCTGACCGTTCAACTCAAAAAAGACCTTAGCCTCGCCCTCTGCGTTGGTTTCGGCGATCGCCTGGCAACGGATCTCAAGGGCGACGCCGGGGTCGATCTCGACTGATATTTCCTGCCCCGGCTCCATCCCGTAGAAGAACACATCCGTCGGCAAGGTGCGGACCGGGCCGTAGATCCGGTGGCGCCCCATATAGTCGAGAAACACCTTAGGATACATCAGGTAGCCTGCAAGATCCTCGTCGTCGAGCTTGAAGCCCGCCATTTCCGCCGAGACCGATCCGCGCGTTGTTTCAAGATCCACAGGGACGAGTGACTTGCCCGGACGTTCGGTTTCGGCCGCCTCACCCTTCAGGATTTTCCTTTGCAAGGCCTTGGGCCACCCGCCCGGCGGCTGGCCGAGATTGCCGCGCATCATGTCGATGACGCTGTCGGGGAAGCTCACGTCGCGCTTAGGGTCCTCTACTTCTTCACGCGTCAGCCCCTGACTGACCATCATCAACGCCATGTCACCCACGACCTTTGACGATGGCGTCACCTTTACGATGTCGCCGAACATTGCGTTCACGTCAGCATAAGCCTGGGCCACTTCGTGCCAGCGTTCTTCAAGCCCCAAGGACCGCGCTTGGGCCTTGAGGTTGGTAAACTGGCCGCCCGGCATTTCATGTAGATAGACTTCGGACGCAGGGGCCTGAAGTCCGGATTCGAACGCAGCGTAGTGGGCGCGCACCGCTTCCCAGTAATTTGAAATCTCGCGCACCGCACCGATATCGAGACCCGTCGACCTGTCGGTTTGGTCAAGCATTTCAACCACCGTCCCGAGCGTCGCCTGGCTGGTATTTCCTGATAGCGCATCCATTGCCGCGTCAACGGCATCTACGCCCGCTTCGGCAGCAGCCAGGATCGTGGCATTCGCGATGCCTGCCGTATCGTGTGTGTGGAAATGGATGGGGATTCCGATCTCATCCTTTAGCGCTTTGAACAAGACGCTTGCGGCGCGAGGCTTCAAAAGGCCCGCCATGTCTTTCAACCCAAGGACATGGGCGCCCGCTGCCTCAAGTTCTTTCGCCATCGCGACGTAGTACTTCAGATCGTACTTCGATCGGTCGGGGTCCAGAATGTCGCCCGTGTAGCAGATTGTACCTTCGCAGACCTTGCCAGAGACGATCACGGCATCCATCGCGACGCGCATGTTTTCGACCCAGTTGAGGCTATCGAACACGCGGAAGATATCGACGCCGCTTTCGGCGGCGGTCCGGACAAAGAACTCAACCACGTTGTCGGGGTAGTTGGTGTACCCCACACCGTTCGACGCCCTCAGAAGCATTTGCGTGCAATGGTTCGGCATCGCGGCTCTAAGGTCGCGCAACCGTTGCCAGGGGCATTCCTGAAGGAACCGGTAGGCCACGTCGAAGGTCGCGCCGCCCCAGCACTCGACGGAAAAGAGCCCGGGCATGTTCGCGGCATAGGCAGGGGCGATGCGGATCATGTCGACTGACCGCATGCGCGTCGCCAGAAGCGATTGGTGCCCGTCGCGCATCGTGGTGTCAGTGATCAAGAGGCGGTCTTGCGCAGCCATCCAGTCCGCAAGGCCCTTTGCGCCTTCCCGGTCAAGGATCTGGCGGGTCCCTTCGGGCGGCGCGTCAACTGCCAGCGCCGGGGCGCGCGGCGCGCGCGCTTCTGCGGGGGGCTGTGGACGTCCCTCGGTCTCCGGATGACCGTTTACCGTGATGTCGGCAATATATGTAAGTATCTTCGTCGCGCGGTCGCGACGCTTCTTGAAATGAAAGAGATCCGCCGTCTCGTCGATGAACTTGGTGTGGTATTCGTTCGAAACGAACGTCGGATGCTTTAGCAGGTTCTCGACAAAGGCAATATTCGTCGACACGCCGCGAATGCGAAACTCGCGTAAAGCGCGGTCCATCCGCGCAATCGCGGCTTCCGGAGTGGGGGCCCAGGCCGTAATCTTTTCCAAAAGTGAATCGTAGTAGCGCGTAATCACTGCGCCGGAATAGGCCGTGCCTCCGTCAAGCCGAATGCCCATGCCCGTCGCGCCGCGATAGGCGGTAATGCGGCCATAGTCGGGGATAAAATTGTTCTGTGGGTCTTCGGTTGTGATCCGGCATTGGATGGCGTGACCGTCGAGTTTCACGTCATATTGCGTGGCGACGCCTGTTGCCTCGACCAGAGATTTTCCCTCGGCTATCAGGATCTGGGCCCGGACAATATCGATCCCGGTCACCTCCTCGGTGACGGTGTGTTCGACCTGCACGCGCGGGTTTACTTCGATGAAGTAAAATTGGCCGGTTGCCATATCCATCAGGAACTCGATGGTGCCTGCGCATTCATAGTCAACCGCTTCTGCAATCTTGCGACCAAGGCTGCATAGCTCTTCGCGCTGCGCGGGCGAAAGGTACGGGGCAGGGGCGCGTTCGACGACCTTCTGGTTTCGCCGCTGCACCGAACAATCGCGTTCCCAAAGGTGGTAGATGTGGCCGTGGCTGTCGCCAAGGATCTGCACTTCCACGTGGCGTGCCTTCAGGATCATCTTTTCCAGATAGCCTTCGCCGTTCCCAAAGGCTGCTTCCGCCTCGCGCCGGCCTTCGCGGATCTTGTCCTCCAGCTCGTCCGGTCCGTTGATCGGACGCATCCCGCGCCCGCCGCCCCCCCACGACGCCTTCAGCATCAAGGGATAACCAATCTCGTCGGCCTCTTTCGCGATGGCGGCCATGTCGTCGCCCAGTACTTCGGTTGCGGGGATGACGGGAACGCCGGCTTTGATCGCCACTTTTCGAGCAGACGCCTTGTCGCCCAGGGCCCGCATGGTCTCTGCCTTTGGGCCGATGAACGCGATACCGTTTGCAGTGCAGGCATCGACGAAATCGGGGTTCTCGGACAGAAGCCCGTAGCCGGGATGGATCGCGTCGGCGCCCGATAGCTTGGCGACGCGGATAATCTCGTCGATCGAAAGGTAGGCTTGCACCGGGCCAAGCCCCTCACCGATCTTATAGGCCTCGTCTGCCTTGAAACGGTGCAGACCCAGCTTGTCCTCTTCCGCGTAGACCGCGACCGTCCGCTTTCCAAGTTCGTTGGCGGCTCGCATCACACGGATGGCGATTTCGCCGCGATTGGCGATCAGGATCTTGCGGAATTCTGGCATGGCGGCTCGCTTTTGCAGGTGCAGCATTAGGCTTAGGAGGTTTCCGTGGCGGCGTAAACCGGGCAGTGTTTGAAGCAGGTTGAAGGAGGGATGTCATGGGAAGGTTCGATGGAAAGCGCGTTCTGATCACCGGGGGAACCAGCGGGATCGGTCTGGCGACCGCGCGCCGGATCGCAGACGAAGGCGGCCAGGTTATGGTCACAGGGACCAGGGCCGAACGGATCGCAGCCGCCCAGGGCATGTTGCCAAGCGGATACGCGCTGGCGAACGATGCGGGCGATCCCGGGGCTGCCAAGGCGCTGGCCCACGCGGCGCAAGAGCATCTGGGCGGGATTGATGCCCTGTTCTTGAACGCAGGCTATGGTGCGCGCCCGGATCAGGACACGCCCGAGGAGTTCGACCGGATCAACCAGGTTAACGTACGGGGTCCCGTTCTGCAGATGAAGGCGCTTGATCCCTTGGTGTCCTTCGGCGGGTCCATTTTGCTGACAGCCTCGGTTGCGCCCCATATCGGGACAACGCTTGAGATTTACGCGGTCACGAAAGCCGCGTGCGCCGTCTTTGCCCGAAGCTGGGCCCGAAAATACGCGCCCCGCGGCATTCGGGTAAACGCCGTCTCCCCGGGGCCGATCGAGACCGATTTCTTTGATCGCATGGGGGAGGGTGTGAAGGATGCGGCCACGGAGCGGATGCGCGGGGCTGTGCCCCTCGACCGGTTCGGCACCGCAGACGAAGTGGCCGCCGTGGCGTGTTTTCTACTGTCGGACGAAGCGTCTTACGTCACGGGTTCGGAGTATATGGTCGATGGCGGGCTAACGCTGCGCTAGGGCGCAAGGCGGGCGCGGACATCCGTAGGCCGCGTGATACCCATCTGTCCCATGTCGGCCTTCAGACTGTCTTTCAGGATGTCGGCGACGTGGCGGGCGCCCCGCTCGCCAAACGCCCCCATGCCATAGTGGAAGGCGCGCCCAAGCATCACGAAATCTGCGCCCCGCCCGATCGCGCGAAGCACATCCGTCCCGGTTTGCACGCCGGAACAGAAGACGATCGGCATATCTGGTCCCAATGCGCTCCTGATTTGGGGCAAGACCTCAATTGCGGGGGGCACGGCGTCGAATTGGCGGCCGCCATGGTTTGACACCCAAATCGCGTCGACACCCATATCTACCATACGCTTCGCGGGTTCGGGCGACATCACGCCCTTCACGATCAATGGACCGTCCCATTCCTTGCGCAGGGTTTCCAGGTACGACCAGTCAGGCGAAACGCGGATCCGGTAACCAATATGATCAGTTCCCGGCTTGGAGCTTTGTACATCGGCATACTTGGCAAGCGTTGCCAGTGTCGGGCGACCGCGCTTTAGCATTCCCAGCGACCATTCGGGGCGCAGCGCACATTGCAGCGCTATCCGTGGCGTGATCGTTGCGGGTTGGCGAATGTCGGCGCGACGCTGCCGTTCGCGCCGGCTGGCAGCCGGGATGTCTACGGTCAAAACCATCGTCTTGAACCCCGCGTCGCGTGCACGGGCGAGGATATCGCGCCGAAGATCCGGGTCGCCCGGCGGGTAAAGCTGGAACCATGCGCCATTGCCCAAGTCGCCCGCGACCTGTTCTGGGCTCATCGAGGCCATCGTCGACATGCAATAGGGCATCCCGGTCTCGCGCGCGACGCGGGCAAGGATTGCCTCACCGTTCGGCCAGATCAGGCCGGACATACCCACGGGCGCAATCCCAAAGGGCAGACCGTAATCGTGACCGAGAAACCGGGTGGAAAAGTCGGGCTCTCGCCCGCCGGTTAGAACATCCGGCATCAGGCTGATTGCCCGAAAGGCATCTTTGTTCTGCTGATGCGCAAAATCGTCGCCCGTGCCTGAATCCAAAAACTCCCAGACAAAATGGGGAATTCTGCGTTTGGCGCGTCGTTTCAGATCGTCGAGCGACGGGTGCGAATGGTCCAGGTCCATTTCCGCGTTCTAACCCTTGGGCCAAAAAGCGCAATCGTGGGATGCCAATGGAACATAAGGCGAACAATACTTTAACTTTGGCTGAATCCGCGCTACCTTGGCAGCCAATGAGCAGTTTCGACGAACATGACGCATTCGAGGCCGCCGTGCCCTTGTCGCAACAAGCGATGGTTGGGGCCGTGCCGCCCTATCTTGATGGGCTGAACCCCGCACAGCGCGAAGCTGTCGAGGCCTTAGATGGCCCGGTCTTGATGCTGGCCGGTGCCGGGACCGGGAAGACGCGCGCGTTGACGGCGCGGATCGCGCATCTTCTTGCCACGGGGACCGCGCGCCCCAACGAAATCCTTGCGGTGACCTTCACCAACAAGGCGGCCCGCGAAATGAAGAACAGGGTGGCCGCGCTTCTGGGTCAGCAGGTCGAAGGCATGCCCTGGCTTGGAACCTTCCACGCAATCTGCGTTAAACTTTTGAGGCGTCACGCCGAGCTTGTGGGCTTGAAAACCAACTTCACGATCCTCGACACCGACGATCAGATCCGGCTTCTCAAGCAATTGATCATCGCCGAGGGGATTGACGAAAAACGCTGGCCCGCTCGTCAGTTGGCGCATCTGATCGACGGGTGGAAGAACCGTGCGCTGGGCCCGGACAAGGTGCCTACAGCCGAAGCCGGTGCGTTTAATCACGTCGGCGCCGAACTTTACCGGCAGTACCAGGACCGGCTGAAGGCGCTGAACGCCACGGATTTTGGCGATCTGTTGCTGCACATGGTCTGGATTTTTCAGAACCATGGCGACGTATTAGGCCAATACCAACGCTGGTTTCGGTACATCCTGGTTGACGAGTACCAGGACACAAACGTCGCGCAGTACCTGTGGCTTCGGCTTCTGGCGGCCGGCCACAAGAACATCTGCTGTGTGGGCGACGACGATCAATCGATCTATGGCTGGCGCGGGGCCGAGGTGGGTAACATCCTTCGGTTTGAGAAGGATTTTCCCGGGGCCAAGGTCGTGCGGCTGGAACAGAACTACCGATCGACCCCGCACATCCTTGCCGCGGCCTCTGGCGTGATTGCAGCGAACAAAGGGCGGCTAGGTAAGACGCTTTGGACCGATGCGGGCGACGGTGAGAAACTGCGTTTGATCGGCCATTGGGACGGTGAAGAAGAAGCCCGGTGGATCGGCGAGGAACTGGAGGCGATGCAAAGCGGCACGCGCGGCCTTCGCCCGATGCGGCTTGACGAGAGCGCGATCCTTGTACGCGCCAGCCACCAGATGCGCGCGTTTGAGGATCGGTTTCTGACGATTGGCTTGCCCTATCGCGTGATCGGAGGCCCCCGGTTTTACGAGCGGATGGAGATCCGCGATGCCATGGCGTATTTCCGGCTGGCGGTTTCGCCTGATGACGATCTGGCATTCGAACGGATTGTGAACACGCCGAAGCGCGGACTTGGCGACAAGGCACAAGGCACGATCCAGCAGATGGCGCGCGCCAACGGTGTCAGCCTTGTCGAAGGTGCGCGGCTTGCGGTGGCGGCCAAGGCGATTAAGGGCAAGGGCGGGGCCGAACTTCAAACCCTTGTCGACGGGATTGCGCGCTGGGCCGGGCTGGTGCGCGCTGGTCACGACCACATTGAAGTGTCGGAACAGATCCTCGACGACTCCGGCTATACGGCAATGTGGCAGAACGACAAGACGCCCGAGGCGCCGGGCCGCCTTGAAAACCTCAAAGAGCTGGTGAAGGCGCTGGAAGGGTTCGAGAACCTTCAAGGGTTCCTGGAACATGTGTCCCTGATCATGGACAACGAAACCGATGACGGGACCGAAAAGGTGTCGATCATGACGCTGCATGCCGCCAAGGGGTTGGAATTTCCCGCCGTCTTCTTACCAGGCTGGGAAGACGGGCTGTTCCCGTCGCAACGCTCGATGGATGAAAGCGGCCTTTCAGGGCTAGAGGAAGAGCGGCGCCTTGCCTATGTGGGCATCACACGGGCTGAAGAAGTTTGCACCATCTCTTTTGCTGGAAACCGCCGGGTCTACGGGCAGTGGCAATCGGCGTTGCCGTCGCGGTTCATCGACGAATTGCCGTCAGACCATGTCGAGGTGCTGACGCCATCAGGCCTTTACGGCGGGCAGCAGGCGCAGGTTTCGTCGGGGCTCGAGGCTGCGGCGACAAAGGCCAATGTCTATAACTCGCCCGGATGGCGCAGACTGCAAGAACGTTCCGGCGAACGCGGTATGAGCCAGCCTCGTGAAAGCCGAAACTCGGTGATAGATCTCAACGCCGTCTCTGCCTTCACGGAAGGCGACCGGGTGTTTCATCAGAAGTTCGGCTATGGCGAGATCATGGGCGTCGAAGGCGATAAGTTGGATATTGAGTTCGACAAGGCCGGGTCGAAAAAGGTTGTGGCGAAATTCGTTGTCGCTGCGGGCGAAGCCGGGGACGTGCCGTTCTGAACCTCGCGGCAGGCGGGCCAGATTGAACAGATCGGCCCTTGAATTCCGCTGACCTTAGCGCGCACGGACGGGCTATGCGACTCCCCAAAATTGGCGAGGTGACGCACTGGGCGCGATTAATCGAAACTTTACCAATAATTTTCAATAATTTGCGCGCTCCGGGTTGGTCCTGAGGCGTGCAAGTATCGACCGGGCCCTTCGGCTTGGCCCAGATTTCTGAGAGGAGCAGAGTCACGAGCGGATAATCTTGAATGGCAGTTCCCGCCTTAGCGCAAGGGCCTCAATGCACGGAGCTTTCGTCGATCCCGAGGCGCCGCCACGTATCCGTTTAAGTCCAAAGAGAAGACCATGGCATTCATTACGCAAGACATCATCCGGCGCGGCGGCGGAACCGCGGACCTCGGGCCTCGAGAGGCGCAATGGGAGGCTCCGGGTTTCGGCCCCTTGACACGCATCGCAACCTCGTTCGGTGAGGTTCACGCGCAAGCCTTGCGTGAAAGGGATATGGTGCGGGCGCAGTCGGGTCGGTTGCATGAAATCACCGAGATTGATCGGCTGAAACTGGACGCTGCGTTTCTTGAGATGGTTCCGGAGGCCAATCCGGTTGTGATCCGGGCCGGCGCGTTGGGCGGCGGACTTCCCAAGGCCGATGTTGTGGTATCAGCGGGACAGATCATCGGGACCGGGCGTCACGCGGCTGAAACCCGGTTTTGCCGTGCCGGAGATCTTGTAGGGCGCCCCGGCATCATCCGGCGACCGGAAGAGATCATGACCTACACAAACCTTATGTGCTCGGGTCCTTTGATCGTTCGGGTTGAGGGTATCTGGGCAAAGCTGGCCTGACAGTCTGACGAATTCACGTTCCGGAGAAGAAAAAGCGGTGACACCAGGGAGGAGGACGGTGCCACCGCTAAACTCAGACGACCCAGGGAGGAGGAGGGGTCCTCTGATCTTTTCTGGCGCAATGTTTCCTGCGCCGTCGAGTTCCAATTTAGAGCTTCGCTGCACGCGCACAATATTTATCGACGCATTTCTGCCATGCAGCAATCGCATACCTAAAAATGTCGCTTTTTTAGGCGTTTACGTAAGTTCATCTCGCGCAATGCATGCTGCAGTTGCAGAAATATGAGCGATCTGAGGTACGTGCACATCACGTAGGCGGATGCGTCCTATATTTTGGCGCCCGTAAAATTTGGGCGCGGCCCGATGCGCATCGACACATCTGCAAACAGATTCGCCCCAAGGTGTGGGAAACTGTGGGAATAGCTCGAAGGCCGGGTATGATTCGGTAACGAATATGGGTCTCAGGCATTAAAATGCAGTCTCTCCTACCAGTAGGCACGACATTATTTGGGAATGTGTGATGCAGACTATCATGTCCATATATTGATCCGATCGATCTTAAATTATCAATATATGCGCAAAAATACCCATAGTCTCTGATGAATCGCGTTGGTGCTACTTCACGCTCTTTAGCCACGTCCCAAACTTTTCTATTGATTACCATTAAATCCCATGGCATCCCTTCACTTGCGATGAACGGGAAAACGGGGCGGAAGACCCCAACCCCCCAAAATAAGAGCAGGTTTCATACAGGCACCCGCTTCATCGAAAGAAGAGATCCGGCGCGCGAGCGAGCAGACATCCCCCCAGGTGGCGCGCGCAGCTGGACTACCCCGGAAACGGGACGAGGGCGGCGGGTTGAGCAGTGGCAGCAGCTCAATCCGCCGTTTCCGTTCCGGGACCTGGAGAACGGGACAACGAACGAAGGGGCCGCGGGACAGTGGTTCGAAGGTTCAGAGGCGAATTCCACCAGAAGGTGGACGGCAAGGGCCGGGTGTCGATCCCGGCCGACTTTCGTCGTGTCCTTGAGGCCGGCGACCCCGCTTGGACCGACGGCAAGGCGCCAGAGTTTGTGATCGTCTACGGTGACCACCGCCGCGCCTATCTGGAATGCTACACAATCGAGGCCGCCAACGAAGTTGACGCCCAGATTGCCGAGATGCCGCGCGGCTCGATGGAGCGGCGGATGTTGGAACGTCTGTTCAACGGCCAGTCCCAGAAGGTCGCGGTCGATGAAACCGGCCGCATCGTCTTGTCAGCCAAACTGCGTGGCAAGATCGGGATTGAGGCCGAAGGATATTTCATCGCTACAGGCGACACGTTCCAGATCTGGAACCCCGAGACCTTTGAAGAAGAAGAACTGGCGAAAACCGAAGCCTGGCTTGACCAGTTCCCCGATGACTTCGATCCGTTGACATTGCTTGACAAGCGGCAGGAGGCCTAGGCGCGATGGCTGCCGCCGCGCATGTTACCGAAACGTCCCCGCATATCCCGGTTCTCTTGGGAGCAATCCTAGACGCGGTCGCGCCTGTTGCGGGCCATTGGATTGACGGCACGTTCGGCGCGGGCGGCTACACGCGTGGGTTTCTTGAAGCCGGGGCAGACCGTGTTACGGCCATCGACCGCGACCCGGACGTGTTCAAGATGGCGCAGAATTGGGCAGGCGATTATGGCCCGCGTCTGCATCTTGTCGAAGGGACATTCGGGGCGCTGGACACGTATGTGACACCGCCCATCGACGGAGTTGTCTTGGATCTGGGTGTATCGTCGATGCAGCTCGATCAGGCCGAGAGAGGGTTTTCTTTCGGGGCGGATGGTCCGCTTGATATGCGGATGAGCCAGGCGGGGCCAAGCGCCGCAGATCTTGTAAATAGCGCCGAAGAAACTGCTCTGGCGGACATTCTTTACCACTATGGTGAAGAACGTGCGGCACGCCGCATCGCACGGCAGATTGTGGCAGAGCGGGGCACAGCAACGATCATCACTACCGCGCATCTCGCAAGGATCGTCGAAAGCTGCGTTCCGCGCCGAAAGCCGGGACAAAGCCACCCCGCGACACGCAGCTTTCAGGCGCTTCGGATCGCGGTGAATGACGAATTCGGTGAACTTGTGCGTGGGCTTGAGGCAGCGGAACGGGTCCTGCGGCCGGGTGGCCATCTGGTGGTGGTTAGCTTTCATTCCCTGGAAGATCGCGTGGTCAAGCGCTTCTTTCAGCAGGGCGCAAGGTCCGGCGGAGGCAACCGCCATGCGCCCGCGCGCGTTGAAACAGCGCCCCGGTGGACTGCGCGAAACAAGGGAATCACAGCCGACGCGGCAGAGCTTGCGGCTAACCCGCGCGCACGCTCGGCGACGCTTCGCATCGGGGTGCGGACACAGGCGTCCCCCATTCCCCCGGATCGCGCCGCATTGGGCCTGCCCCAATTGGCAGAAAGGGCTGAGCGATGAAGTCTATGATCTACGGGTTGATCGCATTGGCGGTGATGGGTCTGGCCTTCTGGGCTTATCAGCAAAACTATACAACACAGGCGGCGCTGCGTGAAACGCAGGCCGTTCGGGCCGACATGGCACGTCTACGGGACCGGCTTGCCGTTCTGCGGGCCGAATGGGCCTATCTGAACCGGCCCGACCGGCTACGGGATTTGGCAAACCTCAATTACGATCGTCTGAAGCTTTTCCCGCTTGCACCTGAACAATTCGGAACGGCAGAACAGGTCGCACTTCCACCGCCGCCGGTCGCTCCGGTCTCTGATTTGCAATTGCTGCGCGGAGATCTTGTGGAGGAAGGACAATGACACGTACGCCCCTTCGCCCCTTGGCCCGAATTCTCGAAGCCCGCGCCAAGGGAATGAACCCCGATGCGATTGAGCGCGAGAACCTCGTCCGCCGCCACGAAGAAACCCGCGATGCCGAGCGGCAGCGCGCCGAGGGGCGGCTTCTGGTGTTGGGCATCTTCTTTCTGTGCGCGTTTGTTCTGGTCGGCGGGCGTATGGGTATGCTTGCAACATCTGACCCGGTTGAACCCGTCGCAGCCGCGTCGGGCACGACAATTCTGAACCAGCGCGCCGATATCGTCGATAGGAACGGCCGTATCCTGGCTACCAACCTGACCACGCATTCGCTTTATGCCCAGCCGCCGATCATGGTCGATCCACTGCGCGCGGCGACCGAGCTTGCGCGGATCTTCCCCGATCTTGACGAGGATCGGCTGCGCAAGGACTTCACGGGTAACCGGAAGTTTCTTTGGATCAAACGAAAGATCTCGCCCGCTCAGCGGCAAGCGGTGCACGATCTCGGAGAACCGGGGCTTCTTTTTGGTCCCCGCGAGATGCGGCTTTATCCCAATGGCAGCCTTGCAAGCCATGTGCTGGGGGGGGCCGGGTTCGGTCGCGAAGGCGTTCATGCCGCCGAGGTCGTGGGTGTTGCTGGTGTCGAAAAGACGTTCGATGGTTGGCTGCGCGACCCGGCCAATGGCGGCGCGCCCTTGACCCTGTCGCTCGATCTGTCGGTGCAGGCGGCGGTCGAGCGTGTCCTGTTCGGCGGCATGAAGCTCATGAACGCCAAGGGCGCGGCGGCCGTTTTGATGGATATCCATTCCGGTGAACTTGTCAGTCTTGTCAGCCTGCCCGATTTTGACCCCAACGACAGGCCCGTCCCGCTAATCCAAGGTGATCCGGGCGACAGTCCGCTTTTTAACCGCGCTGTCCAGGGGGTGTATGAACTTGGGTCGACCTTCAAGATTTTCACCGCCGCCCAAGCGTTGGAAGAGGGGTTGGTCAATCCTGCGACAATGATCGACACCAAGGGCCCCTTGCGCTGGGGCAAGCACAAGATTCGCGATTTTCGAAACTACGGTGACAGCCTGTCGGTCGAAGATGTGATCGTGAAATCGTCGAACATCGGCACGGCGCGCATTGCGATGGACATTGGCGCCAAGCGCCAGCGCAGGTTTCTTGACGAGCTTGGATTTCTCAGCCCAACGTCTGTTGAACTGATTGAGGCCGCCGGGGCCAAGCCCCTGCTGCCGCGCCGCTGGTCCGAGATTTCCACGATGACGATAAGCTACGGCCATGGCCTGTCATCCAGCCCGCTGCACCTGGCCACTGGTTACGCGTCGCTTCTAAACGGTGGCACGCGCGTGGAGCCCACGCTGATCCGCCGGGACCGTGTGGAACTTGGTCCCCGCATCGTCTCCCAGCGAGTTTCGGCGACGTCGCGAAACATGCTTCGGCAGGTAGTTGTGCGCGGCACTGCGTCCTTTGGTGAGGTTGCAGGATACGAAGTGGCAGGCAAGACCGGGACAGCAGACAAGCCGAAAGCGAACGGCGGCTACTACGAAAATAAGGTGATCACGACGTTCGCCGCCGTCTTCCCGGCGTCCAAACCCAAATATGTATTGGTCGTCGCACTGGATGAACCGGTCGAGACATCTGGCACCGAGCCGCGCCGGACGGCGGGCTGGACGGCGGTCCCAGTCGCGGCAGAAGTGATCCGCCGGGCCGCACCGCTTTTGGGGCTTGCGCCGGACATTGAACCCGACCTGCCGGGCAGGGTAACACTGGCTTCTAACGAGTAGCAGTTCAAAGGGTGAGGGGCATGGGTGTCAGGGCAGAGGGCAAGACGCTGGCCGCGCTTGGCCTGACGGTTCCGGGCGCGGGCGATGTGCCGATTACAGGTCTGTCGGTCGACAGCCGCGAAGTGAAGCCCGGCCATCTGTTTGCGGCCCTGCCTGGCAGTCGGATTCATGGCGGCGAGTTCATTCAGTTCGCGCTTCGGATGAAGGCCGGCGCAATTCTGACGGATCGTCAGGGTGCGCGGATCGCCAAGGAAGCAATAGCTGAAGCCGGTATTCCCGTTGTTGTCACAGAAGATCCCCGACAGGCGCTCGCCTATGCCGCCGCCCTTTGGTTCGGACAGCAGCCCGACGCCGTTGTGGCCGTCACGGGAACCAATGGCAAAACCTCGGTTGCGACCTTCACACGTCAGCTTTGGCACGCGATGGGGATCGAAGCGGTTAACATCGGAACGACGGGTGTCGAAGGAAGCTTTGCTGCACCACTGGCGCACACGACACCGGAACCGGTCACCCTGCATCGCATCCTCGCTGACATCGCGGCCGAAGGGATCGAACATGCCGTGATGGAGGCGTCTTCGCATGGGCTGGAACAACGGCGGCTTGACGGTGTCAATCTGATCGCCGCGGGGTTCACGAACTTCAGTCAGGATCACCTTGACTACCACGAAAGCTTCGAAGCCTATTTTGCCGCCAAAGCCGGTCTCTTTGACCGGGTTCTGCCCGAAGACGGCACAGCGGTCGTCAACACCGACGATCCGATGGGCCCCGAAATCGTCGAAATCGCGCAGGAGCGGGGGTGCGATATCCTGACAGTGGGCCGATCCGAGGACGTCGCGCTTCGGCTTGTAAATCAACGCTTTGACGCGACCGGACAAGAGCTGCGCTACAGCTGGAACGGAAGCGCTCGGCAGGTGCACTTGCCGCTTATCGGCGGTTTTCAGGCTGAGAACGCGCTTGTCGCAGCGGGGCTAACGATTGCGGCAGGCTGCGCCCCGATAGAGGTGTTCGAAGCTTTGCCGATGCTGGCCACGGTGCGGGGTCGAATGCAGCTCGCGGCGACCCGCGCGAACGGCGCTGCTGTATTTGTGGATTATGCGCATACGCCCGATGCGCTTGTGACCGCCACCCGGGCGTTGCGCCCACATGTGATGGGGCGGCTGATCGTGGTGTTTGGCGCTGGTGGCGACCGGGATAGGACGAAACGGCCGTTGATGGGCGAAGCTGTCGCCAAATGGGCCGACATCGGCATTGTCACGGATGACAACCCCCGCAGCGAGGATCCCGCCGCCATCCGCGCCGCCGTTCTGAACGGCGCCCCGGAAGCACAGGAATTCGGCGACCGCACTGAAGCGATCTTGCGCGGCGTTGACATGTTAGAACCGGGCGACGCCCTGTTGATCGCCGGAAAGGGCCATGAGACGGGACAGACCATCGGCGACACCGTTTACCCGTTCGACGACGTCGAACAAGCGAGCGTCGCGGTCTCGGCGCTTGACGGGCGGGTCGCATGACGATGCTTTGGACCTCCGACACGGTGGCCAAAGCGACGGGCGGGCAGGCGACCGAAGGCTGGACAGCGTCTGGTGTGTCGATTGACACGCGATCCCTTCGCCGGGGCGACCTCTTTGTTGCGCTGAAAGCCACGCGCGATGGCCATGACTTCGTCGCAGAGGCCCTGGCAAAAGGCGCGGCGGCCGCGCTTGTCTCGCATCGGCCGCCTGACGTTCCAAAGGACGCGCCGCTATTGATCGTGGACGACGTTCTGGCGGCACTTTCTGATCTGGGACGGGCCGGGCGCGAACGGACCGATGCCTGCGTGATTGCGGTAACCGGTTCCGCAGGCAAGACATCGACTAAAGAGATGCTTCGCGATGTCTTGTCGCCGCAAGGCAAGACCCATGCGGCCGAAGCGAGCTACAATAATCACTGGGGCGTGCCGCTGACGCTGGCCCGTATGCCAGAGGACACAGAGTTTGCTGTCATCGAGATCGGGATGAACGCCCCTGGCGAAATTGCGCCGCTTGCGCAGCTTACCCGGCCACATATTGCGATCATCACCACAATCGCAGAGGCGCACCTGGCAGCATTCGACAGTCTGTCGGGCATTGCGCAGGAAAAGGCCTCGATCTTCGTGGGCCTCGAACCGGGCGGCGTTGCGATCGTCAACGATGATGTCGAAACGCGGGATATCTTGTTGCAGCACGCCATGGCGTACGCAGCGATTGTGCGGCGGTTCGGTCACGGCGACAGCGCGGATTTCCAAATCGTTCATGCCGATGTTGCAGGCAGCGCAACGGTGGTGGAAGCGGAGTGGAACGGCGCGCCCCTAGTGTTCAAAATTGGTGTCGCCGGTCGCCATTTTGCAATGAATGCCCTCGCAGCTCTGGCCGCTGTGGATGCGGCGGGGGCGGATCTTGCGATAGCAACGGGCGATCTGGGGCGCTGGTCGCCACCCGCCGGACGGGGCACCCGAGAGGTGCTGGCACTTGATCCGGTTGAGGACGACCAGACGGCCGAATTGATCGACGATGCGTTCAATGCCAACCCCGCTTCTATGGCGGCGGCGCTGGAGGTTTTGGCCGAGGCCCAACCCGTCGACGACATCGGACGGATCGGGCGCGGTCGGCGCATAGCGGTTCTGGGCGACATGCTGGAACTTGGTCCCGACGAGGCCGCGATGCACCGCGCCATCGCCAATCATCCGGCAATGGAAACGGTCGCGCAGGTCCACTGCGTGGGGCCACGCATGCAATCGCTTTGGGACGCACTTCCGGAACATCGCCGGGGGCTTCGGGCAAATGATGCGGAGGCGCTCGCGTCGAAGGCCCGCACGCTAATCGACGCGGGCGATGTGGTTCTTGTGAAGGGATCAAAGGGCAGCCGTGTGAGCCTTGTGGCCCGCGCCATACGCAACCTGGGCCATCCGCGCCCTATCAAAATTTGAAAGGCTTGCGATGCTATACTGGCTGACTGCCTTTTCCGACGGCGGCGACGTCTGGAACTTGTTTCGCTACATTACGTTCCGCGCGGGTGGCGCCTTTTTTACCGCGCTGATCTTTGGCTTCATATTCGGGCGGCCGCTGATCAACCTTTTGCGCCGAACTCAGAAGAAGGGCCAGCCCATCCGGGATGACGGCCCCGAGGCACATCTTGCGAAGGCCGGGACGCCGACCATGGGCGGGTTGCTGATCCTGTCGTCGCTTCTGGTCTCGACACTTCTTTGGGCGCGGCTCGACAACGGGTTTGTCTGGACGATCCTGTTTGTCACCGTCGGTTTCGGAATGATCGGGTTCGCGGATGACTACGCCAAGGTTTCGAAGGGGGATCACAAGGGCGTGCCCGGAAAGGTGCGATTGGCGATCGGCTTTGCAATTGCTGCGATGGCCGCCGTTTGGTGTACGATGCTGCACCCTGACGCACTGGCCAACCGCCTTGCGGTGCCAGTGCTGAAGGACGTGCTGTTGAACCTGTCTTTTGTGTTTGTGCCCTTTGCAATGATCGTAATCGTCGGCGCGGCGAACGCGGTGAACCTGACCGACGGCCTTGACGGGCTCGCCATCATGCCTGTGATGATCGCCGCCGGGACGCTGGGCGTGATCGCTTATGCCGTGGGCCGGGTCGACTTTACCGAATACCTTGACGTTCACTATGTGCCGGGGACAGGCGAGATCTTGGTGTTCACGGCCGCGCTGATCGGGGGCGGGCTTGGGTTCCTTTGGTACAACGCACCACCTGCCGCCGTGTTTATGGGTGACACAGGCTCGCTGGCGCTGGGCGGCGCTTTGGGTGCAATCGCGGTTGCAACCAAGCACGAGATCGTGCTGGCTATCGTCGGCGGGCTTTTCGTGGTCGAGGCGCTTTCGGTCATCATCCAGGTTGCGTACTTTAAGCGCACGGGCCGGCGAGTGTTCCTTATGGCGCCAATCCACCATCATTTCGAAAAACAGGGATGGGCCGAACCGCAGATTGTAATCCGGTTCTGGATTATCAGTCTGATCCTAGCGCTTATCGGACTGGCAACGTTGAAGGTGCGCTAGACATGTCTGATCTTGGTAAGGGGCGGCACGCGCAAGCACCCACGGGGGCATTTAAACCAGGATGAAAGGGACATGATGGCAAGGGGTAGGGGTCAGGGGCTTTGATCACAGCGCGGGGTGTTTCCGATCGGTCCGTTGGCGTTCTGGGGCTTGGGCGGTCGGGGTTGTCGTCGGCGCGCGCTCTGATTGCAGGCGGAGCAACTGTACGTGCTTGGGACGACAGCGCGGCGGGTCGGAGCCGGGGGGCGGAAGCTGGCTTGATCCTGCACGACTTTGCCAGGCCCGGTGGAACAGACGGGCTGGACTTGATGGTCGTTTCACCGGGCATCCCGCATCTTTACCCTGCGCCGCATCCAGCAATTGCCGCGGCCTTGGCTGCCGGTGTTCCTGTCGACAACGATATCGGCCTGTTCTTTCGGGCACTCGGCGCCGAGGATTGGGCGCGGTATGACACAGTGCCACGCATCATCGCCGTGACCGGATCGAATGGCAAATCGACCACGTCGGCCCTGATCCATCACATCCTGACCGATGCCGGGCACGAGGCGCAGCTTGCCGGGAACATTGGTGTGGGTGTTTTCGACCTGAACCCGCCGGGCGACGGCGGTGTGATCGTGCTGGAACTGTCTTCCTATCAGACCGAGTTGGCCCGGGCGCTGACCCCGGACATCGCGGTCTTCACTAATCTAACCCCCGATCACCTGGACCGGCACGGCGGCATGGGCGGCTACTTCGCGGCCAAGCGCCGGCTGTTCTCCGAAGGCGGACCTGACCGGGCTATCATTGGCGTCGACGAGCCCGAGGGCCGTTACCTGGCCAATCAGATGGCCGAGGCGCCTGAAGATGACCGCGTGATCCGAGTATCGTCGGGGGGGAAGCTGTCGGGCCCTGGATGGTCGGTCCTTGCCCGTAAGGGATTTCTTGCCGAGACGCGAAAGGGCCGGCAAATCGCATCGATCGACCTCCGTGGGGTAACGGGTCTGCCAGGAACTCACAATCACCAAAACGCCTGTGCTGCATATGCGGCCGTCCGTGCCTTGGGTCTTTCGCCACGAATAATCGAAAATGCCTTCCACAGCTTTACCGGTCTGGCCCATCGCAGCCAATTGGTGGGTGTCCGGGATGACGTTCGGTTCGTAAATGATTCTAAAGCAACCAACGTTGACAGTGCGGCACAGGCGTTGCGAGCCTTTCCGCGGATCAGATGGATCGTTGGCGGTCAGGTCAAAGAGGGCGGTCTTGGCGCGCTCGCGTCAGATGCGGGTGACGTGATCAAAGCCTATGTCATAGGGCGCCACGCGGCGGAAACGGCCCTTACGCTTGGCGGCGTGCCGCACGAGGTTTGTGTTACGATGGCTGCAGCCGTGTCGCGGGCGGCGGAAGAGGCCGAGCCGGGTGATACAGTGCTATTGGCGCCGGCGGCCGCTAGCTTCGATCAGTACGACGATTTCGAGAAGCGGGGCGAGGACTTCATGGCCGAGGTCGAGAAGCTTCTTTAAAGACTGATCTGGTCCGCGAGCGATTTAAGAAGTGTCGCGCTGGCTTTCAGCGCCGCAGTTTCGTCCGCTTCAAGATCGGGAAAAAGCTCTGCTGACACGCCATTTGCGCCGACGACGCGCGGCACCGATAGGGCGACGTCCCGCAGACCGCAGACCTCGGCGGTCATCGTCGAAACCGATAGAACGGCCGCCTCGTCGCGCGCGATGGCACGCACGATCCGGGCAAGGCCCGCACCGATGCCGTACCATGTCGCGCCCTTCCCCTCGATGATCGTATAGGCCGCGCGACGGACGCCAGTGTCGATATGGTCCACAACATCCTTCGTGATGGGTGCGCCGACCTGGGCGGCAAAGGCGCGGATCGGTGTCGCGCCAGCCCGCGCGGCGGACCACGCAAGGACTTCGCTGTCGCCATGTTCGCCCAGCACGTAGGCATGCACCGATTGAGGGGCGATACCCAGATGGCGGCCCAGAAGCCAGCGGAACCGCGCGGTATCAAGGATTGTACCCGAGCCGATCACGCGGGCCGGTGGCTGCCCCGACAGGCGGGTGGCAATGTCGGTCATGATGTCTACGGGGTTCGTCGCAATGAGCAGGATCGCCTGCGGGGCGGCCTGTTCGACCGCAGCAATCACTTGGCGGAACACCTGGGCGTTTCGTGACAGAAGGTCGAGCCTCGTTTCTCCGGGCTTCTGCGAAACCCCGGCTGCAAGGATCACCACATCCGCGCCGGCCAATGCATCAAAATCACCGTTGGTTACAGCCACGGAAGAAGCGAATGGGACAGCGTGGGCGATATCTTCGGCCTGCGCCTTGGCAAGACCAACGTCTTGATCGACCAGCACAATCTGACTGGCCACGCCCATCAGTGCTATGGCGTACCCCGCCGCAGATCCAACCATGCCAGCCCCGACAATGCCGATCTTCATAATATGTTCTCCGATCCCGGTGTAAGAACGCTAGCGTGGCCATGTATCAGTGTCAGGTGCTGTGCGTCGTTTTTTGGCCACGAAGCGGGATCGCGCGAACGCTTTTTCTGGCGTGGCGCGGCAAACGCAGGTAATCATCGTAGCCAGACCCGGAAAACGGGCAAAGAGCGGTAAAACGAGGCAGTCTGTCCATGACAGAAATGGTGCATGGGTCGGTCCCGATGCGGGGCGGCGAACCTGTTCTCCCCAGGTGGTGGCGGACGCTGGATCGATGGTCCTTGGTGTGCGTGTTGCTGCTGTTTGCTGTTGGGCTGCTCCTGGGTCTTGCGGCGTCTCCGCCACTGGCCGCGCGCAATGGGCTTGATCCCTTTCACTATGTCGAAAGGCAGGCGCTGTTTGGCGGGATCGCATTGGTCACGATGGTTGTGATTTCGATGCTTCCCCCGCAGCAGGTTCGGCGGCTTGCGACAATCGGGTTTCTTGCGTCATTCGTTGCGCTTGCGTTCCTGCCGATCTTTGGAACGGATTTCGGAAAGGGCGCTGTGCGCTGGTACTCGATCGGGATCGGCAGTGTGCAGCCGTCGGAGTTTCTCAAGCCCGGGTTCATCGTCGTTGCGGGTTGGCTGATCGCGTCAAGCGCGGATCTGCAAGGGCCACCGGGCAAGCGCCTGTCGCTTGCGATAACCGTTGTGATTTGCTTTTTTTTGGCGCTTCAACCCGATTTCGGCCAGGCCGCGCTGATCCTATTTGCCTGGGGTGTGATGTATTTTGTGGCTGGCGCTCCATTTCTCATTCTTTGCGGTCTGGCGGTTCTGGTGCTTGCAGCCGGGTCGTTTGCCTACAACAACTCCGAGCATTTCGCCCGACGGATTGACGGGTTTCTATCGCCCGAAGTCGACCCGACAACTCAGCTTGGCTATGCCGCAGGCGCAATCCGTGAGGGCGGGGTCTTTGGCGTTGGCGTCGGCGAGGGCCGGGTGAAATGGTCGCTGCCAGATGCGCATACCGATTTCATAATCGCTGTTGCGGCAGAGGAATACGGACTGATCCTTGTTCTTTTTGTCATCGGCCTTTTTGCGACTATTGTGATCCGGTCGCTGATCCGCCTGATTCGCGAGCGCGATCCTTTCGTCCGGCTAGTCGGTGCCGGTCTAGCATGTACCTTTGGCATACAGGCGATGATCAACCTGTCGGTCGCGGTCAGGCTGTTGCCCGCCAAGGGGATGACACTGCCATTTGTCAGCTACGGGGGGTCTTCGCTGGTCGCAGCCGGGATTATGCTAGGTATTCTGTTGAGCTTTACGCGCACCCGTCCCCAAGGCGGTATGAGTGATGTGCTGACCGGGCGGGCGCGCGGATGACCGGGCCCATGTGTGTGATCGCTGCCGGCGGGACGGGCGGGCACATGTTCCCGGCCCAGGCCCTGGCCGAGGCGCTTTTGGATCAGGGTTGGCGGGTGCGCCTGTCAACTGATGCTCGGGGCGCGCGCTATGCCGGGGGCTTTCCGGTCGAAGTTGAGCGGGATCAGGTCCTGTCATCGACGCCAGCACGCGGCGGGGCAGCGGCCAAACTTGCGATGCCATTCATGATCTCTGGCGGCGTGGCGCAGGCACTGGGACGGATGGTCGCGCGTCGCCCGCAGGTTGTTGTGGGCTTTGGCGGCTACCCCACGATCCCGGCGATGATTGCGGCAACGCTTCTGCGCATCCCGCGCATGATCCACGAGCAAAACGGCGTTCTCGGGCGCGTCAACCGCGCGCTTGCGCCACGGGTCAATGCCGTTGCGTGTGGTGCGTGGCCCACCGAACTGCCGGCGGGCGTCTTGGGGCATCACACGGGGAACCCCGTGCGTCGCGCCGTCTTGGAGCGTGCCGGTGCAGGCTATATCGCGCCCGGGGATTACCCGATGTCGCTTCTGGTGATCGGCGGCAGTCAGGGCGCACGTATCCTCTCCGATGTCGTACCCGAAGCGATCGCCCAGCTTCCCGATCATCTGCGAACCCAGATCCGGGTCGGCCATCAGGCTCGCGACGAAGACGAAGCCCGGGTGCGCGCGTTTTATGATGACCACAGTATCTCGGCCGAGGTAAAGCCGTTCTTTGAGCACATACCGCGCCGGATGGCCGAGGCTCAGCTTGTGATCAGCCGGGCAGGCGCGTCATCGGTGGCTGATCTGTCCGTCATCGGGCGTCCTGCGATCCTCGTGCCGTATGCTGCCGCGACCGGTGATCATCAGACCGCCAACGCCCGCCAGTTGGTCGAAGCCGAGGCCGCCATTCTGATCCCAGAAAAAAAACTTGCGCCTGGCGCGCTGGCAAGTGAAATCACCCGCATTCTCACCAATCCCCAGGCTGCTGATACAATGGCCCGGAACGCGCTTGGGGCCGGTCGGCCTGACGCGACGGACCGGCTGGTGGAAATGGTCGAGGGACTGAAAGGACCAGACACATGAACGCAGCAGCCGCGACCAAACTGCCTACCGAAATGGGGCCGATCCATTTTGTGGGGATCGGTGGCATCGGCATGTCGGGGATTGCTGAGGTTCTTTTGAATCACGGCTACACGGTTCAGGGATCGGATCTGAAGGCGTCGAAGATCACCGACCGGCTGAAGGAAAAAGGGGCATATGTTTTCATCGGCCAGAAGGCAGAAAACCTGATCGATGCAGAGGTTGTCGTAATTTCGTCGGCGATCAAAGACGGCAATCCCGAACTCGATGCCGCACGGCGCATGGGGCTGCCGGTAGTGCGCCGGGCAGAAATGCTGGCCGAGTTGATGCGGCTTCGGTCGAACATTGCCGTCGCTGGAACGCACGGCAAGACGACGACGACAACCATGGTCGCTACGCTGCTGGACGCGGGGGGGGTCGATCCAACAGTGATCAACGGCGGTGTGATCCATGCTTACGGCTCGAACGCGCGTGTTGGGCAGGGCGATTGGATGGTGGTTGAAGCCGACGAATCCGATGGGACGTTTAACCGACTGCCCGCGACGATTGCGATCGTCACCAACATTGACCCCGAGCATATGGAGCACTGGGGTACAATCGAAAATCTGCGGCAGGGTTTCACGGATTTCGTGTCGAACATCCCCTTCTACGGTCTTGCCGTTCTTTGCACCGACCATCCTGAGGTTCAGGCGCTTGTCGGCCGAGTGACCGATCGCCGGGTCGTGACGTTTGGCTTTAACGCGCAGGCCGATGTGCGGGCGGTGAATCTGACCTACGAAAAGGGTGTCGCGCATTTCGACATCGCATTGGCAAACGACGGCGTAGTGATCGAAGGCTGCACTCTGCCGATGCCAGGCGATCACAACGTCTCAAACGCGCTTGCCGCCGTGGCCGTGGCGCGACATCTGGGGATGAAGGCGGGTGAGATACGCGAGGCTCTTGCAAACTTCGCAGGCGTCAACCGCCGTTTCACCAAAGTCGGTGAAGTCAACGGCGTAAGCATTATCGACGACTACGGTCACCATCCGGTTGAAATTGCGGCGGTCCTGAAAGCCGCCCGGCAAGCGGTCGAGCCTGGCGCCAAAGTGATTGCGGTACACCAGCCCCACCGGTACTCGCGCCTGTCGTCGTTGTTTGAGGAGTTCTGCGCCTGCTTCAATGATGCGGATGTGGTGGGTATTGCAGAAGTGTTTGCTGCCGGTGAAGACCCGATTGCGGGGGCAACACGCGAAGATCTGGTTGCGGGCCTGCGCCGTCATGGCCACCGTCACGCCATGGCGATTTCGGACGATGCCGAACTGGCCGCGCTTGTTGCTGCCGAGGCCGGGCCGGGCGATATCGTTGTCTGTCTTGGCGCCGGGACGATCTCGGCCTGGGCCCACGGCCTGCCGCAGCAACTTGAGAAAGGCGCTGCGTGAGCCTGTCGGTAACGCTTGCCTGCCTATGGGTCGTTGTGGCCTCAGTCATCGCGATGTTTCCGTCGAAGCGGCACCATTGGCCGGCTGCCTACGTCCTGATCACAATCGGTCTGCCGATCCTTGGTTTCGTGGTCTACGAACACGGGATCTGGATCGGACTGGTGGCGTCGCTGGCCGGCATATCGATCCTCCGCTGGCCAGTGCGCTACCTCTGGCGTTGGACAAAACGGCAGGTCGGTTTGGGCAACAAAGCATGATCGCTCTGGCGCCCCTTCCAACCGTGCGAGGACGTCTGACCCCGGGCCGGTCGCTCGCCGATCTGACATGGCTTCGCGTCGGCGGACCAGCGGATATTCTGTTCCAGCCTGCTGACACGGACGACCTGGCAGAGTTTCTGTGCGCGCTTGATCCTGTGGTTCCGGTCTTCCCTATGGGCGTCGGCTCGAACCTGATCGTGCGCGACGGCGGCATTCGGGCGGTGGTAATCCGGCTTGGCCGCGGATTTAACGAGGTCTCGGTCAATGGAACCCGGGTCACTGCGGGCGCGGCAGCGCTTGATGCGCATGTGGCAAAAAAGGCGGCAGGGGCTGGGCTCGATCTGACCTTCTTGCGTACAATCCCCGGATCGATTGGCGGGGCCGTGCGGATGAACGCAGGCTGCTATGGCAGCTATGTCGCTGATCATTTCGTCGAAGCGACAGCCGTCACGCGGGCGGGTGACGTGGTTAAACTGGACGCCACCGCTTTGAATTTCCGATACCGGACCAGCGATCTCGCCGAAGGTATGGTGCTGGTCGACGCTGTCTTTGAGGCCGAAATGGACGATCCAGATACTTTGGTAGCGAAGATGGAGGCACAACTTGCCAAACGCGACGCCACCCAGCCCACCAAGGACCGCACCGCCGGGTCTACGTTCCGGAACCCCGCGGGCTACAGCTCGACAGGTAAGGATGACGACACGCACGAATTGAAGGCCTGGAAAGTCATAGAGAATGCGGGTCTTCGCGGTGCACGGCTGGGCGGTGCGGTCATGAATGAGAAGCACCCGAACTTTCTGACCAACGCGGGTGATGCAACGGCGCAGGACTTGGAGAATTTGGGCGAGTTGGTGCGCGAAAAGGTATTCCAAAGCAGTGGAATACGGCTAGAATGGGAAATCATGAGGGTCGGCGAACCGGCCCCCGAATGAGGCAGACCTAAAGCGAGGCCGAAAACGGCCCGGATAGGGATAGTTGGGCATGTCGAGCAGGGCATCCCACAAGGTGGCGGTACTACTTGGCGGGCCCTCGTCCGAGCGCGAGGTATCCTTGTCAACCGGTCGCGAATGCGCGGCTGCCTTGCGGGGCGAAGGATTTGAAGTTGTAGAGATCGACGCAGGGTCGGATTTGCCCCAGCGATTGTCTGATGCTGCGCCCGACGTGGTGTTTAATGCGCTGCATGGGCGGTGGGGTGAAGACGGGTGTGTTCAGGGCCTTCTTGAATGGCTGCGCATTCCCTACACGCATTCGGGAGTACTGGCCTCGGCCCTGGCCATGGATAAAGAGCGGACCAAGGCGGTTTATCGCGTGCACGGGCTTCCCATCGCAGACAGTGTGATTGCCGACCGGGCCGAGATCGAAGCGCAGCATGTCCTGACCCCGCCTTACGTGGTCAAACCCAACAACGAAGGATCCTCAGTCGGGATCTATATCGTTAGTGAGGCTGCAAACGGCCCCCCGACGCTTGCCCCCGATCTGCCGGAACAGCTGATGGTCGAGACTTACGTTCCAGGGCGCGAGTTGACGACGACCGTGATGGGTGACCGCGCGCTCGCTGTGACGGACATCATCACGGACGGGTGGTACGATTACCACGCCAAGTATGCGCCTGGCGGTTCGCGCCATGCGATCCCGGCCGATATTCCCAAAGATGTTGAGCAGCTGTGTTTGGGCTACGCGCTGACGGCGCATGCGGCCCTTGGCTGCCGGGGGGCGAGCCGCACCGATTTCAGGTGGGACGAGGGCCGTGGCGTCGACGGTCTGATCGTGCTTGAGACCAACACCCAGCCTGGAATGACGCCGACTTCGCTTGTGCCCGAGCAGGCTGCACATGTCGGCATCAGTTTCGGAGCGCTTTGCCGATGGATGGTGGAGGATGCCTCATGCAACCGCTGAAATCGCTTCGCGACCCGGCGCCCTCGCGGTCGGCCTATCGCCTGCAGCGGCTGTGGTTGACGCCCGGCGTGCGCTTGTTCTTACGCTGGGGCGTGCCGGTGACTTGTATCGCTGTCGCCGTGGGTCTTTGGGCAGCGGATGAAGGGCGGCGCGCAGCGCTGGTCGAAGCGGCGGCTGAGTTGCGCCGAGATGTGCAGGAACGGCCAGAGTTCATGGTCAAACTCCTGGCAATCGACGGTGCGTCACCCGAGGTTGCCGACGATTTGCGCGACGTTCTGGCCCTCGAGCTGCCGGTCAGTTCATTTGATCTTGATCTACCGACGATCCGGACACAGGCCGAGGGCGTGGATGCAGTGCGGGAGGCTTCTGTGCGGGTGCGCTCAGGCGGCATTCTTGAACTGACGGTAGGGGAACGTGTCCCTGTCGTCGTGTGGCGCGGGCGCGATGGCCTGAGAACCCTTGACGAAGGCGGCCACAGGGTTGCCGCGCTGACCGCGCGTTCGGTGCGCGCCGATTTGCCGCTTGTGGCCGGGGAAGGCGCAGACCGCGCGGTGGCCGAAGCGATGGCGTTGTTCGAGATTGCGAAGCCGCTGGGCCCCCGTATTCGGGGGCTTTTGCGGATCGGCGAAAGACGCTGGGACCTGGTCCTTGACCGCGACCAGCGTGTCCTTTTGCCGGAAACCGATCCAGGGTCAGCGCTTGAGCGCGTGATCGCGCTGGACCAGGTCCGTCTGCTTTTGTCTCGCGATATCGCCGTTGTTGACATGCGCAACCCGAAACGCCCGACGCTTCGTATGAACGCCCACGCTGCTGCCGTGTTCCGGGGCGGCGGAACGCCCGAAGAGGATATCTAAATGACCGATCTGTACCAGAGCCAGCGCGCCATGCGCGCCCTGCGCCAAGCCGCTATCCAGCGTGGTGTCGTGGCGGTTCTGGACATCGGGACCTCAAAGATCGCGTGCCTGATCCTCCGGTTCGACGGACCGGACAAGCTTCGCAGCGTGGATGGCGTCGGATCCTTGGCCGGTCAGTCTTCTTTCCGGGTGATCGGTGCGTCGACGACCCGGTCGCGCGGGGTTCGCCTGGGCGAGATCGAGGCTATGCCAGAGACCGAGCGCGCCATCCGCACGGCGCTTCAGGCGGCGCAGAAGATGGCGATGGTTCGGGTTGATCACGCGATCGTCTGCATCTCTGGCGGTCAGCCACGCTCTTACGGTTTGGCGGGCGAGATCGAGTTGGAAGGTGAACCTGTCTCGGAAAGCTGCGTGGCGCGTGTCCTGTCGGGCTGTGACGTTCCGGACTACGGCGAAGGGCGCGAGATCCTGCACGCGCAGCCCGTGAACTTTGCATTGGATCATCGGACCGGACTTGGTGACCCACGCGGCCAGATTGGGAACAAGCTCGCGTGCGACATGCACATGCTGACCATCGACACCGACCTGATCCAGAACCTTCTTTACTGTGTTCGGCGGTGTGATCTGGAACTCGCGGGGTTGGCGTCGTCCGCATACGCGTCCGGGATCTCAAGCCTTGTCGAGGATGAACAGGAGCTTGGCGCAGCCTGCATCGACATGGGCGGCGGGTCGACCGGCGTTTCGGTTTTCATAAAGAAACACATGATCTATGCCGACGCAGTCCGCCTTGGGGGTGATCACGTTACGCTTGATATCTCAAAAGGCCTTCAAATACCGCTGACGGTGGCGGAACGGATCAAGACATTTCATGGCGGGGTCGTGGCCACTGGCATGGACGACCGCGACATGATCGAGCTGGGCGGAGAGACCGGTGACTGGGATCATGATCGCCGGACGGTAAGCCGGGCGGAGCTGATCGGAATCATTAGGCCTCGGCTCGAAGAGCTTCTGGAAGACGTCCGCCAACGGCTTGACGCCGCGGGGTTCGATCATCTGCCAAGCCAACAGATCGTTCTCACGGGGGGTGCAAGTCAGATGCCGGGCCTGGATGTCCTGGCGCCAAAGATCCTAGGTCAGCAGGTTCGGATCGGTCGGCCCCTGCGGGTCCATGGGCTTCCGCAGGCTGCAACGGGATCGGGGTTTTCGTCGGCCGTCGGTCTTTGTTTGTTTGCGGCGCATCCCCAGGACGAATGGTGGGATTTTGAAATGCCAGCAGACCGATACCCCGCGCGATCGCTCAAACGCGCGGTGAAATGGTTCAAGGACAACTGGTGATTGTTTCAATCGAAGAATTTCCGAGACCTGCGCCCGCGAATCTGCTAAGTTATCCACAGGCTCCAGAAGAGAGACCAGTGGCAGACCGAGCAGCCACCAAAAGTTGAAAGGAGCGCGTAGTCGCTATCCCATGGCGTGAAATCACCGGCGGAGTCGCGTGAGCTTTGTTCTGTATCCTATTGGTATCCCCTAAATCTTGTGTGTGCGTCCAGATAAGCGTGGGTATGCCTTACTTTTGCCCATATTTTGCGGGTCAGAGCCATTTTCCGGGTGACCTGAGCAGACGTTAACAGTAGTGTGACGCACAGCATGAGGGAGCAGCGCCTGGGACGGGGCGCCACGGCAAACGCCTCGCCCGGGGCGGAAAAATGACAGGCGGATAGGTGAAATGACTTTGAATTTGATGATGCCCGAACAGAGCGAACTTCGGCCACGGATTACCGTATTTGGCGTGGGCGGTGCCGGCGGGAACGCGGTCAATAATATGATCGAGAAGAAGCTCGATGGCGTCGAGTTTGTCGTTGCAAACACCGACGCTCAGGCACTTCAGCAATCTGACGCGTCGCACCGCATTCAGATGGGCGTGAAGGTCACCGAAGGGCTTGGGGCAGGCGCGCGGCCTTCAGTCGGTGCCGCCGCTGCAGAGGAGACGATCGAGGAAATCGTCGACCAACTTGCTGGTGCTCATATGTGCTTTATTACTGCCGGAATGGGTGGCGGAACTGGAACCGGGGCGGCCCCCATTATCGCCCAGGCGGCGCGTGAACTGGGTGTTCTGACGGTTGGCGTCGTCACCAAACCCTTCCAGTTCGAAGGCGCCAAGCGGATGCGCCAGGCTGAAGAGGGTGTGGAGATCCTGCAAAAGATGGTCGACACACTGATCATCATTCCAAATCAGAACCTGTTTCGCCTAGCAAACGAGAAGACCACCTTTACCGAAGCGTTTTCGATGGCCGACGACGTCCTGTATCAGGGCGTTAAAGGTGTCACGGACCTTATGGTACGCCCGGGTCTAATCAACTTGGACTTCGCCGACGTGCGTGCGGTGATGGACGAGATGGGTAAGGCAATGATGGGCACCGGCGAGGGCCAGGGCGAAAATCGCGCCGTCGAAGCAGCGGAGAAGGCAATCGCCAACCCGCTTCTGGACGAAATCAGTCTGAAGGGTGCGCGCGGCGTTCTGATTAACATTACGGGCGGAACAGACCTGACCCTGTTCGAACTTGACGAAGCTGCTAACCGAATTCGCGAGGAAGTCGACCCCGAAGCAAACATCATTGTTGGCTCGACACTGGACACGGGCATGGAAGGGAACATGCGCGTGAGCGTCGTTGCGACCGGCATAGATGCGAACGGCTCGTCTCTTGATATCCCGGTGCCGAGACGGTCCATGTCCGAACCGCTGCCCCAAACTGAGTTCGCAGAGCCAGCAGTCGAAGAGGCCACTGCCGCGCGTGTTCCCGCTGAAGAGGCACCGACACTTTTTGAACAGCCTGAACCGCAGCCTGTGGAAGAACCCGCGTTCTTCCGGACCGAGCGGGTCGCGGAAGATGCTGTCCCGCCGCCTGCCTACCAGCCGCAGCCAGAGCCCGCAGCCGTTGCGCCGGTTGCGCACGGCGAAGCGCAACCCGGGACACCGTCGCCCGAAGCGCTGGCACGCTTACAAGCTGCCGTTCGCCGAAACCCCGAAGGGGTCCGCGAGGCGCCCGTCGAAACCGCAAGGCGCACCGAACCGGTGGAAGCGCCCGCCGGCGACCGCCCGCGATTTGGGATCAATTCGCTGATTGGCCGGATGACGGGGCACAACAGCGACAGCGCCGAACGGGCCCAGCCGCAAATCCGTCGCCAGCCGCCGGTGCAGGCCGAGCCCGACGCGCCAGAGCTGTCGCCAGAGGAGGAGCGGATCGAAATTCCGGCCTTCCTACGCCGTCAGGCAAACTGACGCAGCGTCACTTTTCCACAGGGAAAGGCCGGATTGCTCCGGTCTTTTTCATTTCTTATCAGAGGGTTGTGGCGGCTGCGCTGGTAGGATGGCGGATTCTTGCCGATCCGATCTTTGCATGTTTCAGCGCGTTACAATCTTTGAGTTGAGAATTGCGGGCCCCATTCGTAGTTCCGAGGAGGCCGGAACGTAAACGATCGGTTAATCATCCTGCCGTGGGGCTGTACTTTGCAAACGACACTGACATCCGCGATATCCTTTACCGGTGTGGGGCTTCACACCGGTCGGTCGGTGCGTGTGACGCTGCATCCTGCTTCGGTTGAAACCGGCATCTGGTTCCGCCGTATCGATATTGGTGACCGCAATCAGATGATCCCCGCGCATTGGGCGTCAGTCATTTCGGCCGAGCTATGCACAAAGCTCGGCAATGACGACGGCGTGTCGGTGTCAACTGTCGAACATCTGATGGCCGCAATCGCCGGAACCGGGCTTTGCAATCTAGTCATCGACGTCGACGGTCCCGAGATTCCGATATTGGACGGGAGTTCGGCCCCGTTCGTTTCGGCAATCCTGAAACGCGGCATCCGGCGCCAGGACGCGCCTGTCCGTGCGATCGAGGTATTGAAGCCGGTTGAGGTGCGCAACGGCGACGCCTATGCGCGGCTTCTGCCAGCCACGACACTGGAGATCTCGTTCGAAATCGAGTTTGACGACGCCGCCATCGGGCAGCAGCAAAAACGGCTGAATATGTCGAACGGCGCCTTTGTCCACGAGCTTTGCGATAGCCGGACTTTCTGTCGTCAG
Organism: Pseudomonadota bacterium; assembly: GCA_038744785.1. GTDB lineage: Bacteria > Pseudomonadota > Alphaproteobacteria > Rhodobacterales > Rhodobacteraceae > Ovoidimarina. The sequence continues at coordinate 12,099 of JBCDLX010000017.1, read as the reverse complement.
GCGGATGTGGATGCGATGCACGCCAATGGGCTGGCGCTTGGCGGCGAGCCGGGCATCAACGCGGTTGTGTTCGATGGTGATCGGGTCTCAAGCCCCGGTGGTTTGCGGCATCGCGACGAGCCGGTGCGCCACAAGATGTTGGACGCGCTGGGCGATCTAGCGCTTGCGGGTATTCCGCTTCTGGCACGCTACGAGGGCCATTGGTCCGGACACGCGATGACCAACGCACTTCTGCGCACTCTTTTTGCGCGTCCTGATGCTTTTCGGTTGGTCGAATGCGACAAGACACGACTTGCCGCTCTTCCTGGCGCGGGTCTTACTCGCAACGATGCGCCGGTCGCGGCATAACCTGCGGCAAACGGCATTTTGCACCCCGATTTATCTGTGCTAAGCCTGCGGAGTTGGGCTTGTGAGTCAAAGAGATGAACGGCGTAGAACATATCCGTCTCGCAGGGGTCTGTTTGGCAGGTTGCCTCCTTTTGTCGGCTTGTGGCGGCGGCGGTTTGTTCGCGTCAAGGGACCGACCGCTTGAAACCTTTTCGGCTGAAGAGATCTATCGCCAAGGCGAATCTGAGCTCGCGGACGACGACTACGACGACGCGGCCGAACTGTTTGCCGAAGTTGAGCGCTTGTATCCATACTCCGAATGGGCGAAGCGTGCACTAATCATGCAGGCCTTTGCCTACCATCGGGACCAGGATTACGAGAATAGCCGCGCTGCGGCCCAGCGATACATCGATTTCTTCCCTGCGGATGAAGATGCCGCCTATGCCCAGTACCTGATGGCTATCAGCTACTACGATCAGGTTGACGATGTGGGGCGCGATCAAGGTTTGACGTTTCAGGCGCTGCAATCGTTGCGTACAGTGATCGAACAACACCCGGACAGCGAGTTTGCCCGATCCTCGATTTTGAAGTTTGACCTCGCCTTTGACCATCTCGCCGCTAAGGAAATGGAAGTGGGGCGGTACTACCTTAAGCGCGGTCACTATATGGCAGCGATCAATCGTTTCCGGGTTGTTGTGGAAGACTTCCAGACCACGACACAGACGCCAGAGGCGCTGCACCGGCTGGTGGAAAGCTATCTATCGCTGGGCTTGGCCGCCGAGGCGCAGTCGGCGGGGGCGATTCTTGGTTACAACTTCCAGTCTACCGATTGGTACCAGGACAGCTTCCGGCTTCTCACCGGTGCCGGGCTTGAACCACGGGCGCGAGGCGACAACTGGCTGTCGCGCATCTACCGGCAGACCGTGAGAGGCGAGTGGCTCTGATCCCGGACCGCGGCCTGTGCTAAGACATCTCGACATTCGCGATCTTCTGATTATCGATCGCCTCTCCCTGGATTTCAGACCCGGCCTGAACGTTCTGACCGGTGAAACGGGTGCCGGAAAATCCATCCTGCTGGACGCGCTTGGATTCGTTCTTGGCTGGCGGGGGCGGGCAGAGCTGGTGCGCGCGGGTGCGGATCAAGGAGAGGTGTCGGCAGAGTTTGACCTGACCCCTGATCATCCCGCGCGCGAGATACTGGACGGTGCCGGTCTGCCTGTTGACGACACCTTGATCCTGCGCCGGATCAACACGGCTGAGGGCCGCAAGACGGCTTGGGTGAACGATCGGCGCGCATCGGGCGAGGTGGTGCGGGCGCTGTCAGAGACTTTGGTCGAAATTCATGGCCAGCAGGAGGACCGGGGCCTGATGAACCCACGGGGGCATCGCGCGCTTCTGGACGCGTTCGGAGGCTACGGGGAAGAACTGGAGGCCGCGCGTGCCGCGTGGCGCAGCATGTCAGGTGCGCGGCGCGCCTTGGCCGAAGCCGAAGACCGATTGCTTGCCTTGAAGGCCGAGGAAGACTTCTTGCGCCATGCCGTTGCCGAACTGGATGCGATAGAACCGGAACCCGGCGAAGACGCAGCGCTTGATACACGCCGCCGGCTGATGCAGGCCGCCGAACGCATTCGGGACGACGTCAAGCGCGCGGCATCGGCTCTGGGTTCCGATGGCGCAGAGACACTCTTGGCTGATGCAACGCGTTGGCTTGAAGGCGTGTCGGACGGGGCTGAGGGTGCGCTTGATGCTCCGCTTGCAGCCCTTTCGCGCACCATTGTCGAGCTTGGAGAAGCGCAAGATGGTATCGCAGCCGCCATGGATGCCATGTTGTTCGATCCCTCGGAATTGGAGGCCGTCGAAGAGCGGCTCTTTGCGATCCGGGCGCTGGCCCGGAAACACGGCGTCCAGGCGGACGATCTGGGCACGTTCGCGGAGGATCTTTCGGCCAGACTGGAGAAACTTGACGCCGGAACGGAAGAAATCGTGCACCTGCGCCAAGCGGTTGACACGGCCGAGACGGGTTATCGAAAGGCCGCGGAGAGCTTGGCCGGGGCGCGCCGGGCCGCTGCCGCCCGCCTTGATCAGGCGATGGGACGGGAACTTGCGCCACTGAAGATGGAGCGTGCTGTCTTCTCGACCGCGATCTCGTCGGCGGACGCGGGGCCCGAAGGGACAGACGCCGTGATGTTTCAGATTGCGACCAACCCAGGCGCTCCGGCAGGTCCGCTGTCAAAAATCGCCTCGGGCGGTGAGCTTTCGCGGTTTCTTCTGGCGCTAAAGGTCTGTCTGACCGCCGGCGACCGCGCCCTAACCCTTATCTTTGACGAGATCGACAGGGGCGTCGGTGGCGCAACGGCGGATGCAGTGGGCCGCAGGCTGGCCGCGCTTGCCAATGGCGCACAGGTCCTTGTCGTTACGCATTCTCCTCAGGTCGCGGCGCTGGGCGCCCATCACTGGCGGGTGGAAAAAACGGTTAGCGACGGGGCAACGCTGAGCACAGTCACACCGCTTGATCCGAGCGCGCGCGTGGACGAGATTGCGCGTATGCTGGCCGGGGACATAGTGACCGACGAAGCACGGGGCGCGGCCAAGGCGCTTCTTTCCGGCTAGGCACCAATGTCGGGCAGGACCCACAGCTCGGTTTGGCCTGCGCGCCCCGGATAGCGTGGCGGCCAGCGGTCATGCGACGCGCCGGGTACGAAGCTTCGCGTCGTACCTTATGACCGTGCCCAGCTTTCAGAGCTGCGCGAAACAGCGGCGCAACTAATCGTCCTTTTGTTCGCGGCTTAGACCAAGAAGTCGGCCGATCAGGAACGAGGTGCGCGGTGCATAGATGTAGCGGGTTCGATCCTCGACCGCGGGGCGCGCACGCATTCGGATCAACCCAAATCCGATCAGGGCGGCGTGGGCCAACGCCATGAATACAAGCATCGCTTCGGGGCCAAACACCTCGATCAGCACAGACGAAATATAAGGCGAAGCGATCGCGCCGATAGCGTAAAGAAACACAAGCGCGGCTGAGAGTTCGATCCGTTCGTGGCTTTCGGCAAAGTCATGTGCGTGCGCGGTCGACACCGAGTAGACCGGGAATGTCACAAAACCGAAGATCCCAGAGGATAGGATCACTGCCCCGGGCCCCGCGCCAGAGAGAAGCAGCGTGACGCCGGATCCCGCAATCCCACCGATGGACAGCCAGATCAGCACCCACCGCCGGTCAAACCGGTCTGCAAGCCAGCCGGCGGGGTATTGTGCGAGCGCACCGCCCAGGACAAAGGCGGCCAGAAACCAGGCAATCTGGTCCGTCGACAGGCCCACCTCGACCCCGTAAACCGGCCCCACCATCCGGTAGGCTGCGGTGGTCAGTCCGGCGACCACCACGCCGACGGCTGCAAGGGGCGAGCGTGTCCAGGCAAGTGCGGGTCTTAGCCGCGGTGCGGCAGGAATTTCGGGTTGTTTGACGGTCGTGAGCGTTAGCGGAAGCAGTGCGGCACAGCAAACGATGGCCAGGAGGTTATAGGCGACATAAGAGGCCGGTTCGAGCACGCTGATGACAAGCTGCGCCGCGAGAGAGCCGCCGATATCGACCACGCGGTAGACTGCCATTGTCCGGCCCCGCGTTTCGTTCGTGACCTTGGCCTGAAGCCAGCTTTCGATAATGGTGTAGCAGCCCGCGATGCAGAAACCCGACAAGACCCGCATCCCCGCCCAGGCCAGCGGATGGACCAGCATCATGTGGGCCATGATCCCGATTGTTCCGGCAGCGGTGAAGGCGGCAAACGCGCGGCTGAGGCCAACTTGACCCATCACCCGCGGTGCCCACCAGCAACCGATGAAGAATCCCACGAAATGCGCCGAACCCAGAAGGCCGATCTCGGCCCGGGTGAAGCCAAGATCGAGGCCCGAGATTGCATCAAGGGGCGCAATGCCGCCCGAACCAAGCTGAAGCATGATGACGGATAGAAAGAGGGCAGCGAACGAAATCAGCAGGCGCATCGGGTCAAGCCTTGGGTTCGCCCCAATGTGATCTCGCCGCGTTCGAAGTCTTTGCCTTAATCGACGCGCGCATGTCGCTTTCGACGGTCTCCGCCGATAAATCTACTGCTCTCGATACCCCGCCGGCGACCCGCGCGGATTAACGAGTTTGGCGAGCACCGTGTCGCGTGTGACTTGTCCGACCAGCGTGCCGCCGTCGGTGACACCAATGGCCGGGGTTTGGTCGTCCAGGCGGTCCATGATCTCGTTCACTGGTGTCGCGGCATCCACGACGACGGGAAGGTCTGCGGCCGCCGGTTCGGTCATATCGCGTGCACACAACACGCCGAGCGGATTCATATGTGCCACGAAATCAGCAACATAGTCGTTCGCCGGATTGGTGAAAATGTCCTGCGGTGTTCCACATTGGACGATCCGCCCGCCTTCCATAATCGCAATCCGGTTGCCGATCTTAAAGGCCTCGTCCAGATCGTGGGAAACAAAGACGATCGTGCGTTTAAGTCTTTGTTGCAGTTCCAGTAGTTCGTCCTGCAGCCGGGTTCTGATAAGCGGGTCGAGCGCTGAAAAGGGTTCATCCATCAGAAGGATCGGAGCGTCCGTTGCAAAGGCGCGGGCGAGCCCGACGCGCTGTTGCATGCCACCTGACAGATCACTGACTTTGCGGTCCGCCCAATCGGAAAGGCCGACCAGGGCCAGCTGCTCGTCAGCCTTGGCGGTTCGTTCGCGCGCAGCCATACCGCCAAGTTCCAGCCCGAAGACAACGTTTTCACGCACCGTTCGCCAGGGCAAAAGGCCGAATTGCTGAAACACCATGGCCACGCTCGACAGCCGCAGACGGCGCAAAACGTTCGCGGGGGCATGTGTGACATCGACCATCTCGTCGCCCTCGCGCAGATGGACCGCGCCTCGGACGACCGGGTTCAGGGCATTCACGGCGCGCAGAAGCGTCGATTTGCCCGACCCCGACAGCCCCATAAGCACAAGGATCTCGCCTTCGTCGACCGCTAGCGTACAATCGTGGACGCCAAGTGTCTGACCGCACGCTGCCTGAACCTCTGCCCGGCTCTGGCCCTTATCCATCAGGGGAAGCGCTTTGGCCGGAGTATCGCCAAACACGATGGAAACGTTGCGAAATTCTACGGCGGTGCGGGTCATGAGCGTTCGACCCGAAGCATCCGGTCCAGCATGATCGCGACCACGACGATGATGAACCCGCTTTCAAATCCTAGCGCGGTGTTGACCTGGTTTAGGGCGCGCACGACCGGTACGCCCAACCCGTCCGCGCCAACGAGGGCGGCGATTACCACCATCGACAAAGACAGCATAATCGTCTGGTTCAGACCGGCCATGATCTGCGGGAATGCGTAGGGAAGCTCGACCTTCCAAAGCGTCTGGCGGGGTGTCGCACCAAAGGCGCGGGCAGCCTCCAAAAGCGGGGTCGGGGTCGACGAAACGCCAAGGTAGGTCAACCGGATCGGTGCAGGCACAACGAAGATCACAGTCGCCAGAAGCCCGGGCACCATACCAATTCCAAAGAAGACAATTGCTGGGATCAGGTAGACAAACGTCGGCAGCGTTTGCATTAAGTCCAGAACCGGCCGCATCGCGGCGTATAGCCGTGGCCGGTGCGCTGCGGCGATACCGATTGGCACGCCCACGCCCATACAGACAACACACGCCGACAGAACGAGCGTCAAGCTTTCGGTGGTCTCTTCCCAATATCCCTGGTTCAGAATGAACAGAAAGCCCGCAAGGATCAGAAGACACGTCTTCCAGCTGCGCTGCAGGACCCAGGTCAGGGCCACGAAAAACGCTACGATGACGAGCGGGTGTGGTGTCTGAAGGCACCATAAAATCGCATCGATCAGCGCTTCGCCGGCATCCGCAATACCGTCAAAGAACCAAGCCCCGTTGATCTGGAGCCAATCAAAGAAATTCCGGGCCGCCGCGCCGACGGGGATCTTCGTTTCGGTCAACCACTCCATGGGCGTCCGGTCCTGTCATTTGGATACAGAAGACCGGGCGAAAACGATCCGCCCGGTCTGCCGATTTCGATTGGCTTACTGGACGATGGCGGCCTTGACGGCCGCAAGCGCGTCGCCTTCATCCTTTGTCGTGACGCCGTCCAGCCAGGCGTCGAGCGCACCGGCATTCGCGGCGATCCATTCTTTTGCGGCCTCCGCCGGTTCTTTGCCGTCGTCCAGGATCGCGCCCATGATCTCGTTTTCCATCGCGAGCGAAAACTCAAGGTTATTCAGGAACTTGCCAAGGTTCGGGCAGGTGTCGGCAAATCCGGCAGACGTGTTGGTATAAACAGTTGCCCCGCCCAGATTGGGACCGAAGTAGTCGTCGCCACCGGTCAGATAGGACATCTCGAAGTTTGCGTTCATCGGATGGGGTTCCCATCCAAGAAACACGACCGGCTCTCCGCGACGGTCAGCGCGCGCGACCTGAGCCAGCATCCCTTGTTCGGAGCTTTCGACAACTTCGAAATCCGACAGGTCAAAAGAGTTGCCATCGATCATGGATTGGATCAGACGATTGCCGTCGTTGCCGGGTTCGATCCCATAGATTTTGCCCTCTAGCGCGTCGGCCTGTGCCGCGATGTCGGCGAAATCCGCGATCCCCAGATCGGCCGCCGCCTTGTTCACAGCAAGCGTGTACTTTGCGCCTTCCAGATTGGCGCGAACGGTGTCGACAGTGCCAGCTTCACGGTAGGGCGCGATGTCAGCCTCCATCGTCGGCATCCAGTTGCCAAGGAAGACGTCGATGTCGCCGGACGCAAGCGACGTATATGTGACGGGGACCGAAAGAACCTTGATATCGGTGTCGTACCCCAACGCCTCCAGCACAACGGTCGTGGCCGCGGTCGTCGCGGTGATATCGGTCCAGCCAACATCCGAAAAGGTTACGGTATCGCAGTCGGCCCAGGCCGCGCCGGCGACGGTTGCCATGGCAAGCGCAGATAGGGTTGTTTTGAACTTCATGGAGGCTCTCCCATTGTTTTGTCTTTGTTTGCCGCAAACCTATCCTGTTTCGCAAAGGATTGAAAAGGACGCGCCCTAGCTCTTTTTGGGTTCGGGTCTGTCCCACAGAAGACGCGGGTCGAACGCGCGGGCCGCCATCATCGTGCACAGCACGCTCAGCGCGAATGCAAAGCTCGCAGGCCCCGGCACGATTTCTGCAAGCACACTGAGCCGGACCAGGGCTGCAAGAAGGGCCACGACAAAGACGTCGATCATTGACCACCGCCCAATCAGTTCGACCGCCTCGTAAAGAAGATGCCGCCGGGCAGGCGACAAGGCGTGTCTGCGCCCGACCGATAGGGCCAAGGCGCCGATTGCCGCGAATTTCGCGATCGGGATCACCACGCTTGCCGTCAGAATGATTGCTGCGAGGCCAAATGCCCCGGATTGAAACAGCTCGACAATGCTGCCAAGTATTGTCACCTCGTCGGTGAAAAACAGCCGCCGCGATCTGAGGATCGGAAAGAGGTTGGCGGGAATGTAGGCGGCGATCCCAGCGGCGAGCCACAGGGAAACACGCGCCAAGCTGTAGGGAACACGCGACGCCAGCTTGCTACCGCAGCGACCGCATCGCTCTGTCGCAATGGGCCAGACGCGGGCGCAGCGCTTGCACGATACCAGACCGGCCTCGCGCGCGGTCAGGATCGGGTGGTCTGGTCTAGCGCGTTCCATATCGTCCAACTGCACGTCATGCGGTCCACAAGAACCGTCAATGCGGCCATGCCGCCAAAAATCCAAAACGCGGGACCGATCTCGACACGGGCGAAACTCCCAAGTTTGGCAAGCGCAATTGCGCACCCGATTACGAAGATCTCGGCCATGGCGAAGGGGCGAAGACGTTCACTTATCAGGAAAGCCCTGCTCGCCTGAAAGGCTGGCGCCCGGCCCGCCACGAGGGGGCCGAGAACGTAAAGGTTTATCACCGCGCGTGTGAGAGGTACGCCAAGCACAAGGCCCGACACGAGGATCGCCAGCCCGCCCGGTGCGAAGAAGGCAACCGTGTCGAACAGCGATACGGTGTTGCCAATCGCAAATCGACGGATCGACAGAAACGGCAGGAACATCGCCAGACCCGCAAGGACAAGGATCCCAAAAGACACCACGATGATCCAAATCCCAGCCTGTCTGCGGGGCGCGGCGATCACGGCATGACAGCGCGGGCATTCCGCCCGCTCGCCTGGCAAAGGCGGAGCGCCGGGATAGAGCGCGTCACATTGGCGACAGGCCAGGACGCGGGACAAGTCAGGGTCAGGTTTCATTCAAGGCTTTGGCGCATGTCGCCCGAACTTCCCGCAAACGCACCTCGGGGGCAACATGTCGCTTGATGCGATTGGGTTTGACAGGAAAACGATATTTGTACTTACTAAATGCCGGACCGGGAGGGAGGATACCCGATGACCGAGCTTGGAACACTAGAAGAGCTTCCAGAAGACTATCGTGCGGCAATGACCGCTGCAGGGGTGGCACCGCTTTGGCCAATGATGCGCAATGTCCTGCCGCATGGTGCACCGCAGCCCGTCACAGGGCCGGGTCATTGGGTCTATGGTGACGTCAGGCCGCTTTTGATGCGCGCGGGCGCGCTTACTCCGGTAGAGAAGGCCGAGCGCCGTGTTCTGGTGCTGTCCGATCCAGGGCGCGGGACCGGTGCGATGCAAGCGACATCCTCGATCTACCTGGGACTTCAATTGCTGTTGCCGGGGGAAAGCGCGCCTGCTCATAAACATACGCCGTCTGCAGCGCGCATCATCGTCGAGGGCGCGGGCGGGTACACTGTGGTCCAAGGCGAAAAGCTTCCGATGGAAGAGGGCGATCTCGTGCTGACACCCGGGGGCGACTGGCACGATCACGGGCACGATGGGGACGAACCTGTGATTTGGCTCGATGCGTTGGACCTGCCGCTATTTGTTTATCTTGAGGGCTCCTACGCCGAGGAAGGCGCGCTTCAGGCCCAAAATAACCGCCCCGATGCCAGCCAGGTCGAATACCGGGCAGCCGGGCTTGCGCCGTCACGGAACGGCAACGGCCCGCGCCCGCGCTATCCTCAGGTCAGGTACCCCTGGTCGCGGACGCGCGCGGCGCTGGATGCGATGGCGCCCTACGCAGACGGCCCTGCGGAGCTTGACTATATCAACCCGGAAACTGGGCAGGATGTGCTTCCGGTGATGGGGTTCACAGCGATGCGGCTTGCAAAGGGATCGGACCATGCGCCGCCGCGCCGGTCATCTTCTTGCGCGTTTCACGTGATCGAGGGGCATGGCCAGACGACCATAAATGGCGAAACAATCGCCTGGGGCCCTAAAGACACCTTCACCGCGCCGGTCTTCGCTGATCTCGACCACCGGACCGACACCGATGCCTACCTGATCCGTGTTCATGACCGTCCCTTGCAGGAGAAGCTGGGATATTATGAAGAGCGTCCTCGGTGAGTGACCGCGTTCTGATCGCGGGCGGTGGCATCGGTGGCCTGGCGACCGCGATTGGCCTTGCGCAACGGGGCCTGCCTTCGCTTGTGCTCGAAAAGGCATCGCAACTGGGCGAGATCGGGGCGGGGATCCAGCTCGGTCCGAATGCGTTCCATGCCTTTGACGCGTTGGGCGTAGGCGATGCGGCGCGGAAGATGGCTGTCTATGTCGACGCGCTTCGACTGATGGATGCGCTGTCTGCCGAAGAAATTTGCCACATCCCGCTCGATCAAGATTTCCGTGCCCGGTTCGGCAACCCCTATGCGGTCGTCCACCGTGGCGCCTTGCATAAGGTGTTTCTAGATGCCTGCCGCGCCCACCCGCTGGTAGAGCTTCGGACTAGCGCAGCTGTTGCCGATTACGATCAGACCGGCGCCGCCGCGATCGCGATCCTCGAAGACGGCGGACGGATCGAGGGCCGTGCGCTGATCGGCGCGGACGGGCTTTGGTCTCGCGTCCGCCAGCGCCTTGTTCGCGATGGGCCGCCGCGCGTTTCGGGCCATACCACCTACAGATCCGTGATCCCCGCTGCGCAGATGCCAGCCGACCTTCGGTGGAATGCAGCCACGCTTTGGGCCGGTCCGCGCTGTCATATCGTGCATTACCCCCTGTCGGGCTGGACAGAGTTCAACCTTGTTGTGACCTACCACAACGATGCGCCGGAACCGGTTGCCGGAAAGCCGGTGCCCCGCGATGAGGTGCGGCGCGGTTTCGAAAATGTCTCGCCTAAGATCCGCCAGGTCATCGAGATGGGGCGGGATTGGAGGCTTTGGGTGCTATGTGACCGCGAACCGCATCTTCGGTGGACCGAGGGCCGCGTGGCGCTGTTGGGCGATGCCGCGCACCCAATGCTGCAGTATTTTGCGCAAGGCGCCTGCATGGCGATGGAAGATGCCGTGGCGCTGTCCGATGAGTTGGGCAAGGGAGATGAGGTTCCCGCCGCGCTTTCCGCCTATGCAGACCGTCGACGGTTGCGGACCGCGCGGGTACAACTTCAGTCGCGCGAGATTGGCCACCACGTCTATCACCCGGGTGGCGCACATGCTGCTCTGCGGGACAGTGTGATGCGGGCAAAGTCACCGAACGATTGGTATGACACGCTGGGATGGCTTTATGGCCACAAAGAAGCAATGGAAACGGCTTGCCAGTCGGATGCAGTCAATGTATGACCAACCGGACGGTCGGCTAATAAAAGGGCGGATTAAACCGCTGCAATCGCGCTTTCCCATACCGGGAAGTCGCGTAACATCCGGGGCGAGAATCGATAACAGACGACGCGAAGTCGGCTAAAACCTAACGGGCGTGGAACCACGCTCTTGTCGGTCAGGGAGGACCGCATGATAAATCGTAGAATAGTGCTGGGCCTTGTCCTGGCCGCCACCGCCTTACCCGCAGCTGCCCAAGACGTGACGTTGAAGCTGCATCAGTTCCTGCCACCGCAGGCGAATGTGCCGAAGCTGGTCCTCGATGTCTGGGCCGACGCAATCGAGGACGCGTCAGACGGCCGGATCGAGATCCAGCGGTTTCCGTCGATGCAGCTTGGTGGCACGCCGCCCCAATTGATTGATCAGGCCATTGACGGGGTAGCTGACATTGTCTGGGGCGTGAATGGGTTTACACCAGGCCGGTTTCCGCGCGCAGAGGTGTTCGAACTTCCGTTCATGACGGCTGACGCAGGCGCCGCGTCGTCGGCCTATTGGCAGATGTTCGAAACGCATATGAAAGACACTGACTTCAAGGACGTCCACATCCTTGGGACTTGGGTCCATGGGCCCGGGATGCTTCACACCAGCGAACCCGTAGAAACGCCTGATGATCTGCGTGGCCTGAAGATCCGCGGTGCGTCGCGGATGGTCACCCAGCTGTTGGACGAACTCGGCGCCACGTCGGTCGGAATGCCGGTAACGCAAATCCCCGAAGGCCTGTCCAAGGGCGTGATCGACGGCGCCGCGATCCCATGGGAAGTTACAACTGCGCTCAAGGTTCCTGAACTCGTCGACAACCACACCGAGTTCGAGGGCCCGGCGATCTATAATATCACGTTTGTCCTTGCGATGAACAAAGCGAAGTACGACGCTCTTCCAGATGACCTTAAGAAGGTGATCGACGATAACTCCGGTTTGGATTTTTCGATTTTCGCCGGGGTCACCCAGGCGGCGTCGGACGGTCCGGCGCGTGACATCGCCGAGGAACTGGGGAACAACATCATAACGATCAGCGAGGAAGAAACGGCCCGCTGGCGCGAACTGGCCCAGCCCGTCTATGACAAATGGGTGGCGGATATGCAGGCG
>JBCDLX010000016.1:0-120404 GCA_038744785.1 Pseudomonadota bacterium | reverse complement strand
CGGATACAACGAACGGTTCAATGGGACACTACGGCGAGAGGTTCTCAATGCAGAGTGGTTCACGACGACAAAACAAGCTCAGATCGTCATCAATCATTGGCTCAGGCAGTACAATCACACCCGGCCGCACCAGGCACTCAATATGCGCCCGCCCGTTCCAGAAACCCTATTAGAGAAACCCCTCATCAGTGGCCCGGACACTGGGGGATAGACAGGATGAGAACTGACTATTCCTACTCCAACACACTCGGATGAAACACTTTTCCAGGCCCGCCTTTGACCGAAAAGAACAGGCAAGATCTTAGTAGCAGTGCCGCAGAAATCCTGTTGGCACGTGAAGCTCATTTCCCCGCCACGATCGCAGACCTTTATGAACCCGAGCAGATGCCCAGCGACCTCCGCGCTGCACATGAGCGTAACGACGAGGTCCTGGAACGTCTCTACATCGGTCGCCGTTTCGGCAATGACACGGAGCGACTTGAGAAGCTCTTCGAGCTCTACACCAGAATGACCAACCCCAAGAATTTGATGAAACAAGATTCAAGAATGAAGGCGTAAGGGATGAGTAGAGAGAGCAGTTCCGTCAGTCTCGGTGACTTACGCCAAGAACGGAAGCTCAACCAAATCCAACGAGCTTGGCATGCGCCCTATGCAGGAACGTGCTTATGAGAAGCGAGGAGAACAGTATCTACTGATCAAGTCGCCCCCAGCGTCGGGCAAGAGCCGAGCGCTGATGTTCATCGCCCTCGACAAACTTGAGAACCAGGCGCTGAAGCAGGCGGTAATTGTGTTACCCGAGAAGTTGATCGGTGCCAGCTTCAATAGCGAGCCTTTGAGCGATTTCGGGTTCTGGGCAGACTGGGAAGTGGAGCCTAACTGGAACCTCTACAATGCGCCAGGCGGCGAAAGCGGCAAAGTCAATTCGGTAAAGACATTCCTAGACAGCGGCGACCGGGTATTGGTTTGCACTCACGCAACCTTCCGCTTCGCGGTAGACAAGTTTGGTGTCGAAGCATTCGATGATCGGCTGATTGCAGTAGACGAGTTCCACCACGTCTCAGCCAACCCAGACAACAAGCTTGGTGCGCACCTGGCCGAGTTCATCACCCGCGACAAGGTCCACATCGTGGCGATGACTGGCTCCTACTTCCGTGGGGATGCAGAGCCAGTCCTTCTTCCGCACGATGAGGCCAAGTTTGATACGGTCAACTACACCTACTACGAACAGCTCAACGGATATAAGTATCGGAAATCACTAGATATTGGTCATTTCTTCTACTCTGGAGCATATGCGGACGACATCCTGGAAGTTCTCGATCCAGAAGAAAAGACAATCATCCATATCCCCTCGGTAAATTCGAGAGAGAGAGCACTAAGGACAAACACAAGGAAGTTGAGCACATCATCGATGAGTTTGGCGACTGGCAGGGCACGGATTCCGCGACTGGCTTTCAGCTGGTGAAGACGGCTGAGGGCCGAGTGCTTCGGATAGCTGATCTGGTTGACGATGATCCGACAAAGCGCGACTGCGTCTCAGCTGCATGGAAGGATCCGGATCAGAAGAACAACAAGGATCATGTGGACATCATCATCGCACTCCGCATGGCGAAGGAAGGATTCGACTGGGTCTGGTGTGAACATGCCCTAACAGTCGGTTACCGGGCGAGCTTGACCGAGATTGTACAGATCATCGGCAGAGCCACCCGAGACGCTGCGGGAAAGTCTAACGCCCGGTTCACGAACCTGATTGCAGAGCCCGATGCGTCGTCTGAGCAAGACGTGACGGACGCCGTGAACGATACCCTCAAGGCAATCGCAGCCAGCTTATTGATGGAGCAGGTCCTTGCGCCCCGCTTCAACTTCACGCCGAAGAGGGCCGAGAGCGGCCCCATAGAGGGCTTCGATTACAGCGAGGACGGCTACGATCCAGAGAAGTGTAATGTCGGTTTCAACGAGGAGAGCGGTCAGCTTCAGATCGAGATCAAGGGGCTAACCGAACCAAAGAGCGCTGAAGCGAAGAGAATAGTGCAAGAGGACCTGAACGAGGTCATCACAGCTTTTGTTCAGGATAAAACAACAATTGAGAAAGGCCTGTTTGATGAGGAACTCGTTCCGGAGGAACTCACCCAGGTCAAAATGGGCAAGATCATTAAGGACAAGTTCCCAGAGCTTGATGACGACGACCAAGAGTCGCTTAGACAGCACGCAGTCGCGGCTTTGAACCTCACTCAAAAGGCGAAAGAAGTGGCACTTGGCATCGATGATGATGAGTCTTCGCCTAACACGGCCTTGATCGACGGTGTTCGAAAGTTCGCAATGGATGTTCGGGAACTCGACATCGATCGCATCAACCCCTTCAGTGAGGCCTACTCAATCCTGGCCAAAACGATGAGCGAAGAGAGCCTAAGACAGGTCGCATCCGTCATCGCTGCTAAGAAGGTTCAGTTGACACCTGAAGAAGCCCGAGACTTGGCCAAGCGAGCCCTGAAGTTCAAGCAGGAACGCGGTCGACTACCATCGATCACCTCGCCCGATGCCTGGGAGAAAAGGATGGCCGAAGGTGTCGCTTATCTGGCTCGAATGAAAGCTGAGGCGGGAGATGGCTAAATTCACTGATGAAGATGACGCCCTACTCGCCGAGCTAGGTGTCGAGGTAGAGAAGAAGAAGGTATCCCCAAGGACCCCGCGCGAGGAGCGGATCATTGCTGGCTTCGAGGACATACAGCGGTTCTACGATGAGCGTGGCCGTGTTCCTCGGCACGGCGAAGATCATGACATTTTTGAGCGCCTCTATGCCGTTCGGCTTGATCGGCTACGCCAGCTCGATGAGTACAGACAGCTTCCTCTACCCCTCGATAATCAAGGTCTCTTGGGCGAGGAGCTAGAGGTAAGCGATGATGAGGAGGACCTCGACGATGATGCCTTACACGCCGAGCTAGGTATCGAGGCTGAGACACCACCAATCACAGAGCTAACACATGTTAGATCAAGTGCCGAAAAGCGGGCAGCCGAAGAAGTCGCTAACCGACAGAAGTGTGAGGATTTTTCGAAGTTTAAGCCACTGTTTGAGAAGGTGCAGAACGAGCTCGATACCGGTCTTCGCGACACCAGACCTTTCGAGATGAAGGCCGAGATTGAGAAGGGGCGCTTCTTCATCGTCGGTGGTCAGAAGGCCTTCGTTGCCGAAAAAGGTGAAACGACCATCACTGACCAAGGTCGAACCGACGCACGTCTTCGTGTGATCTTTGACAACGGAACAGAGAGCAACATGCTGATGCGCTCACTTCAGCGCGCTCTCAACAAGGATGAGGCTGGGAGACGGATCACAGAGCCAACTGCTGGTCCACTATTCTCAGATCAGTCGATCGAGGGCGATGAGGCTAGCGGCACTATCTATGTCCTTCGGAGCAAGTCCGATCACCCGATTGTCGCTCAAAACAGGGACTTGGTGCATAAGATCGGCGTGACCAACATGAGTGTGGAGAAGCGGATTGCCGGAGCGCATCTCCAGCCCACGTTCTTAATGGCCAACGTCGAAATTGTCGCGACGTATGAGCTCTACAACATCAATAGAACTAAGCTGGAGAAACTGATCCACCGCATCTTTGCGGCGGCGAAGTTGGATATTGAGATCAAGGATCGCTTTGGGAAGCCTGTTGTACCGCGCGAATGGTTCCTAGTCCCATTGTTCGTGATCGATAAAGCGGTGGAGAGGATCAAAGACGGCAGCATCGCCAGCTACTTCTATGATCCGAAGGAAGCAGCTCTCCTGAAACGATAGGGCCTAATGCTCCGATAGGAATCGGGGGCTTCCGTCTGTGCTGCGGCCTTGTTCCGTTCACCAAGCGAAATGCTTCACCGCGCCTACTATATGCCTACTACTTCAAAACTGAACCTTGTGGCTCGGGCGGGCACACGATGCTCGCGGGCCTCAAGTAACTGATAATAGTTAATTTTTCAGTGGTGAGCCGTACAGGATTCGAACCTGTGACCCACTGATTAAAAGTCAGTTGCTCTACCAACTGAGCTAACGGCCCACGCAAGCCGCTTCCCTAAAGCGGCGCCCCACATGCGTCAAGACCGAATCCCGAGAGCGGCTTCCATCATTGCGGAACTCTCTCTATATGGCGGCGCATGCAGCATTCCGGTGGCATAGATGCCCATGTCTTTCTGAAGATGCACGGGCTTGGCAACGACTTCGTCGTGATTGACGAGCGCGGGCGTGCGCCTGTCGTGACACCTGCGCTTGCACGGGCGCTGGGAGATCGTCACAGGGGCGTTGGCTTCGATCAACTGGCTGTGGTGACCGAGGATGCCGAGGCCGACCTTGCCCTGACCTTCTACAATCCGGACGGGTCGCTGTCGGCGTCCTGTGGAAATGCGACGCGCTGCATTGCGGCCCATGAAATGGCGGTGCGTGGTGCGGGCTCTCTGACACTTCGAACCGAACGTGGTCTGCTGGCGGCGCGCGACGCGGGCGATGGCCAAACGTCTGTGAACATGGGAACCCCGATCCTTGACTGGGCAGAGATTCCTTTGTCCAAGGACGTCGACACGCTGCATCTGCCAATCGACGGCGACCCCGTGGGGACGGGTATGGGTAATCCGCACTGCACGTTCTTTGTCTCGGACGCAGAGGCCGTGAACCTTGCCGATTTCGGTGCCAGGCATGAACACCACCCGCTTTTCCCCGCGCGCACAAACGTTCAGGTGGCCACGCTCACCGGGACCGATCGCATTCGAATGCGGGTGTGGGAGCGTGGCACAGGCATTACCCTTGCGTCCGGCTCGTCATCCTGCGCTGTCGCGGTGGCCGCACACCGTCGTGGCCTGACAGGCCGGTCTGTCATCCTTGACCTCGACGGCGGGCCGATCGCGATCGACTGGCGCGAGGACGGCGTGTGGATGACGGGCCCGACATCCCATGTTTTCACCGGCACCCTGACGCCCGAATTTCTGGGGGCGCTGTGATGGATCGAAAGGTTCCGGTGTTTTCCACGCATGGCTGCAGGTTAAATGCCTACGAAAGCCATGCGATGGCGGATCTGGCGGACCGTGCCGGGCTTGAAGACACGGTCATCGTCAATACCTGCGCGGTGACGGCAGAAGCGGTGCGGAAGGCGCGGCAAGACATCCGAAAGCTTCGGCGTAAGCATCCGGGCGCGCGGATCGTGGTCACGGGCTGTGCTGCGCAAACGGATCCCGAAACGTTTGCCGCCATGGACGAGGTCGACCAGGTCCTTGGCAACACCGAAAAGATGGCGCCTGCAACTTGGGTGGGCCTGGCCACGGGCAGCACCGAACCGGTGCAGGTCGACGATATCATGTCTGTCACCGAAACCGCAGGCCACCTGATCGACGGGTTTGGCACGCGGTCGCGCGCCTATGTGCAGATCCAGAATGGCTGCGATCATCGCTGTACCTTCTGCATTATCCCTTACGGACGCGGCAACTCGCGTTCGGTCCCGGCGGGCGTCGTGGTCGATCAGATCAACCGCCTGTGCGAAAGCGGGTACAATGAGGTGGTTCTGACCGGCGTTGACTTGACCTCCTGGGGCGCCGATCTGCCCGGGGCGCCGCGCTTTGGCGATCTTGTCATGCGCATTCTCAAACTGACGGACATTCCGCGCCTTCGTCTGTCATCGATCGATTCAATCGAAGTAGACGACGCATTGCTCGAGGCGGTCGAGACGGCACCACGGCTGATGCCGCACCTGCACCTTTCGCTGCAGGCGGGTGACGACCTGATCCTGAAGCGTATGAAGCGCCGCCACCTGCGGGACGATGCCATCCGCTTTTGCGAAACGGCGCGCAGGCTGCGTCCTACAATGACGTTCGGCGCCGATATCATCGCGGGCTTCCCGACCGAGACCGATGCGATGTTCGAACGGTCGCTGGCGCTAGTCGCCGAGTGCGGGCTGACATGGCTTCATGTGTTCCCCTATTCACCGCGACCGGGAACCCCTGCGGCGCGGATGCCACAAGTCGCAAGCCCGGAGATCCGCGAACGGGCAGCGCGATTACGGGCCACAGGCGAGGACGCGGTGGCCCGGCACCTTCAGGCTCAAGTTGGCGTAACACACAAAGTCCTGATGGAAAGTCCACGCATGGGCCGTACCGAGCAATTCACTGAAGTTCGATTTGGGCATGACCGGCCGACGGGACAGATTGAGATGGTCAGGATCGCCGGTCGGACTGGCGGGCACCTCACCGTCTAATCCATTAGTCAGATGCCAACCTCCCAGGGGGCCTGCGCATCTCCGGCCAGACAGGAGTGTCACTGATGCACCCCAATCCCGCTTTCCGCGCTACACCGCATGAAAGAAACCTCGCGTTCGCGCGCGAACGCGGTTTCGGAACGCTGGCGGTCTCGCATGACGGCAGGCCCCTACTTAGCCACGTTCCATTCCTGTTGTCAGAGGATGGAGCATCTGCCGATCTTCACCTTGTGCGGTCGAATCCCATTTCGCGGCTGGGCGATGTCGCCACAGTTCTGGCGGTGTCAGGTCCCGATGCCTATCTGTCCCCGGATTGGTATGGGGTGTCGGATCAGGTCCCGACCTGGAACTACGTCGCGGTTCATCTGTCTGGCCGCCTGGTCCGGCTTCCAGATCCGGCTCTTCGCGACGTGTTAGACCGACAGTCCGCCGCCTACGAGGCGCGCCTCGCGCCGAAACCTGCCTGGACAATGGACAAGATGTCCGAGACCGCGCGCAGCAGGATGATGCGCATGATCCTGCCGTTTCGGCTTCATATCGAACGGATCGACGCAACCTGGAAGCTCTCACAGAACAAGCCAGACGACGCCCGCGACGGCGCCATACAGGGTTTGGCGGGTTCGACGCTTGGGTTTGAGATTGCCGACATGGCCCGTTTGATGGACGACGGGACCTGACCCCAGGACCTCGCGCTTGCCGGGCTTGACCTGGTACGTTGTGCGCTGTCCCTTCCCGTCAGAGTACACAGCCAGTCAGGATGCCTTATGAAGCTTTACTCCTCCCCTGCGTCGCCGTTCGCCCGCAAAGTGCGGGCTCTGATTATCGAGACGAACCAGTCCGAAGAGGTCGAGATCATAGACACATCGGGCAACGCACTTGATCCCGGCACCCACCCCACCGCATTGAATCCAACCTCGAAGATCCCGGTGCTGGAGCGCACGGATGGCCCGGCGCTTTATGACAGCCGCGTGATCTGTCGGTTCCTCGACAACAGAAAAGGGGCGGGGCTTTACCCCGATCCGCCGCGGCTTTGGGACACGCTGGTGCTTGAAGCGACGGCGGACGCGGTGATGGAAGCGGCGCTGGCCATTGTCTACGAGGCCCGGCTTCGGCCAGAAGAAATGCGCTTTGCGCCCTGGGTCGATGGGCAGTGGGCCAAGATCGTTGGCGCGCTTGACCATATCGAAGCGCGCTGGATGAGCCATCTTCATGGCCGGCGTGATATGGGTCATATCGCGATCGCTTGTGCGCTGGGATATCTGGACCTCCGCCTTGATGACCGGAATTGGCGAGCAGGCCATGATGCGCTTTCAGCGTGGGAGGCCAAGGAAGCAGATCGGCCGGCCCTGGCCCAGACGCGGCCACCACCGCCGTAGTTCGCAGCCGCCTAGAACGGCCACAATTCACGACCGTGCGGCCCTGCGTTTCTGCATCTGATGTTGCTGGAACAGGGTTGGTAAGGCGTCACAAAAAGCGGCTCGATCCATATCATTGTGGACTTGTTTGCGTTACCATCGGCTTGCAGCGCGGCCGAAAGGTCGGCTAAAGCGCGCGGGGGATGGCGAAAATGCGACTCTATTGCGCCGATCTGTCCCCTCGACGATTGGGGTGTCAGTCCTATAACGACCCTCAAAGCCTGCGAAACAAATGATCGCAGCGAAGAATATAGGTGCACGCGTTTGAGGCACCCACAAAAGGAGCGCAAGACCCGTGTCTACCGCAGAAGATCATGATGAAGGCTCTCGCCGTGACTTCCTCTACTACGCCACCGGGGGGGCTGGTGTCGTTCTAACGGGCGCGGCCGTAGTGCCGATGGTCAATCAGATGAACCCGTCGGCAGATGTTCAGGCCGCCTCGACCATGCGGGTCGATGTCTCTGGCATCGAGGAGGGCACCCAGATCACCGTGTTGTTCCAGGGCAAGCCGGTTTTCATCCGCCGCCGTACCGCGGAAGACATCGAAACTGCCCGCGAAGTCGACCTAGGCGATCTGATCGACAATGTCGCTCGCAACGACAACTTGGGCGACGTCGATGCAGCGGACGCGAACCGGGCGCTCGACGATAATGGCGAGTGGCTGGTGATGCTTGGGCTGTGCACACACTTCGGTTGTGTTCCGATCGGTGACGGAGCGGGCGACTATGGTGGTTGGTTCTGCCCGTGTCATGGATCGCACTACGATACTGCGGGCCGCATTCGCAAAGGCCCGGCTCCGCAAAACTTGCTTGTCCCGGCGGCATCCTTCGTCGACGACACCACAATTCTTCTGGGTTAAGGGAGGCCACGCATGTCCGGAATTCCCCACGACCATTACGAACCATCAACCAACGGTGAAAAGTGGCTGCACCGCCGCTTGCCGATTGTCGGATTGATCTACGACACAATCATGATCCCCACACCCAAGAACCTGAACTGGATGTGGATCTGGGGGATCGTTCTGACGTTCACTTTGGTCATGATGATCGTCACCGGCATTATGCTGGTGATGCACTATACGCCGCATGTCGATATGGCCTTCGCTTCGGTCGAACACATCATGCGCAATGTGAATGGCGGGCACATGATCCGCTATATCCACATGAATGGCGCGTCTTTATTCTTCTTCGCGGTCTACTTGCACATTTTCCGGGGGCTGTACTACGGATCATACAAAGCACCGCGCGAGGTCACGTGGATCATCGGTATGCTCATCTACCTTCTGATGATGGGCACCGCTTTCATGGGTTATGTTCTGCCTTGGGGCCAGATGTCCTTCCACGGCACGGCTGTGATCACCGGCCTGTTTGGCGCCGTTCCCTTCGTCGGCGAAGCACTTCAAACTTGGCTTCTGGGCGCAGGCGCGGTCGGTCAACCGGCTTTGAACCGCTTCTTCTCGCTGCACTATCTGCTGCCATTTATCATCCTGGGGCTTGTGATCGTTCATATCTGGGCGTTCCACACGACCGGCAACAACAACCCCACCGGGGTCGAAGTTCGGCGGGCGTCGAAGGAAGAGGCCGAGCGCGATACGCTGCCGTTCTGGCCGTACTTCGTCATCAAGGACCTGTATGCCTTGGCGATCATTCTGGCGATCTTCTTTGCCGTCGTCGGCTTCATGCCGAACTATCTTGGACACCCTGACAACTACGTCGAAGGCACGCCACTTAAGACGCCGTCGCACATCGTGCCGGAATGGTACTTCCTGCCATTCTACGCGATCCTGCGGGCCTTCGATTCCGAGGTCTGGGTCGTGATCGCGGTCGACTTCGTGACCGGTGGCATCGTTGATGCCAAGTTCTTTGGCGTGATCGCCATGTTTGGCGCGATCGTTGTTCTTGCCCTTGTGCCCTGGCTTGACACGTCGTCGGTCCGCTCTGGCCGGTACCGTCCGATGTTCAAGTGGTGGTTCTGGCTGCTGGTCGTCGATTTCGTTGTCTTGACCTGGGTCGGAGCGATGCCAGCAGAAGGCATTTACCCCTACATCGCGCTGATCGCGTCGGCGTATTGGTTCGCCTATTTCCTGGTGATCTTGCCGCTTCTGGGTGTCCTTGAGAAACCGCTGCCGCAGCCGGCGACCATCGAGGACGACTTTAAGGAACACTACGGCAAACCGGACGCTGATGGCGGTGCCACCGCGCCGACACCGGCCGAGTAATAGGATTCTGAGACAATGTTCAGACAACTCGCACTGTCAGCCGTAATCGCACTGGGCCTTGGGTCCGGCGCAGCGAACGCGGCAGGCGCCTATGACCAGCATATCGAGGATTACGACTTCTCGTTTGAAGGTCCGTTCGGCGCGTTCGACCAGAATCAGCTGCAGCGCGGACTACAGGTCTATACCGAGATCTGCTCCGCCTGCCACGGCCTGCGCTATGTCCCGATCCGGACTTTGGCGGACGAAGGCGGTCCGCACCTGCCGGAAGATCAGGTGCGCGCCTACGCTGACTTCCTGGAAATCTGGGATGGTAGCCTAAACGGGGGAGAGGGCGACTATCGCACAGCGACCCCGAACGATCACTTCCCGCATTCAAGCATGGAATCGGCGCCGGACCTAAGCTTGATGGCAAAGGCGCGCGCCGGATTCCACGGGCCCTATGGGCTTGGCATCAATCAGCTCTTCAAGGGCATGGGCGGGGCAGAATACATCGCCTCGCTGCTAGCGGGATACACCGGTGAGGAAAAGGAAGAAGCCGGCACGATCCTTTACGAGAACAAGGCCTTTGCCGGTGGTTGGATATCGATGGCACCACCGTTGTGGGGCGACGATGTCGAATTCGCCGACGGCGCGCCAACAGATATCGAGTCTGTGTCACAGGACGTTGCCGCATTTCTGATGTGGACTGCCGAGCCGAAAATGATGGCGCGCAAGCAGACTGGGTTTACTGCGGTCCTGATGCTGGCCGTGATGTCGGTTCTTCTCTACCTCACCAACAAGCGCATCTGGGCGCCGGTGAAGAAGGATGCCAAAGCACAAGCCGCCGAGTAAACCGGCAGCTATGGGATTTGGGGGGCGCTCTAACGGGGGCGCCCCTTTTGCTTTGCGATCGATGTTGTGCCTCTGCCGCGACTTTTCGGGGTGCTTCGGCAGAGAGAGCCTACATCCTCGACCCAAGGTAGGCCTGCAATTCGGGTGGCGGGTCAGCAAGTAGCTGGTCGGTCGCGAATGGACCGGCAACCTCGCCCTCTAGGATTGTCAACGCATGCGGGGCGCCACGCGCATCGGCAGGATCATGGGTTACCATTAAGACCAGCGCATCCGAGAGTGTTTCCGCCACAAGTGCCAGCATCTCTTCCTTTAGCGCCGGGCCAAGCGCCGCAAATGGCTCGTCCAAAAGCACGAGCGGCCGTTTCCGAAGAAGCGCGCGGGCCAGCGCCGCCCGGCTCGCCTGACCGCCCGACAGCGCAGCTGGACGACGGTCACCCATAGCCGAAAGTCCCACTCTCTCCAGGACAGCATCGATCGCTTGCCGGTCAGTCACAGTCAGCTGCAGGTTCGCAGACAGACCCAGACCAAGGTTCTGCCGAACAGTTAGGTGCGGAAATAGGTTTTGGTCCTGAAACAGGATGGACAGGGGTCGCTGTCCTGGTGCGCGCCCTGTGATGTCGTCACCATCCCAGAGAATACGCCCCGATTTCGGGGCCAGAAACCCGGCGACTGCTGCGAGAAGTGTTGATTTCCCAGACCCCGACGGCCCAAGAATGCCCACAAGCCCGGGTCCCGGAACGTCAACCTCTGCCCGAAGCCGAAACGTCCCTTGCTCAAGGATCAGTCCGTCACATTGCAGCACGCGTTCGTCCCCATCCGTCAAACAAACGAAACAGCGCAAAGCTAGCGACCATAAGAATCAGCGACGCCCCAGCCGCCGCATCCATCCGGTATGCGGCCATCAGGCGCTGTATCAAAAGTGGCAGCGTCTCAGTGCCGGGAGCCGCAAAAAGCGCGACAACGCCAAGATCACCGATCGAAAGGGCCGCAGCCAGCCCGGCACAAAAGCCCAAAGGTGCGTAGAGCCGCGGCAAGATTAACCAGCGCAAACGTCGATAGCCCGTAAGGTTCAGGCTATCGGCGAGGCGCCCGAAATCAGCCTCGATCCCCGCCAAGGCTGGCGCCAGTACACGCAGCGCAAACGGAAGCGCCATCAGCGCGTTTACCACCGCGGTCAAAGGCAGCGCCAGAGCCACCGGATTGACCAACGGAAACAGGATCAGAAACAGCCCCGTTCCGATGACCATCGGCGACGCCGCAACCGGCAGGTAGCCGAACGTCTCGACCCACCCAAGGCGACGGGAGGTGATTGCAAGCGGAAGCGCAAGCGCCAGTGTCAACACCGTGGTACCGCCTGCGACCGCAAGCGACCGAAGCGTCGCGGACCAGACGCTCTCAGGTATAGTCAAAAGGGCAGGTACGCCGCGCAGCACAATCATCGCGATGGGGCAGATCAGAAACAAAGCGGCAATCGCAATCGCCGCGCAGTCGGCCAGCCGCAGACCTGTTCGGTTTGCATCCCATCGCTGCACTGGCCGGTCGAGCCCTGCTCCGAAATCGGCTCTTGCGCTTAAAGCAAGAACAGCGAAAGCCGCCCCGGCAGTTAGAGCAAGCTGGATCAGGGCGAGAAGCGCCGCCCGACCCAGATCAAACTCAAACCTGAAAGCCTGATAAATCGCAAGTTCAACGGTCGTCGCGCTAGGCCCGCCGCCCAACGTGAGGGCCACCGCGAAACTTGCAAGACAGATCAGAAAGACGATCATGATCGCGCCGGGCAGAACGCCCTTCAGCATCGGCCACTCCAACTGACGGAAGATCGCACTTGGACCGAAGCCAAGTGCGGCGGCCAACCGGAATCTCTCGCCTGGGATTTCGGCCCAGCCCTGAAGAATAAGCCGAACCGCAAGCGGCATGTTGAAGAAGACATGAGCCAGCACCACGCCGTGCAAACCATAGATCGAAACGCTCGGAAGGCCCAAGGCGTCCAGTCCGGTGTTGAGGACACCGCCCCGCCCGAACACGGCAAGAAGACCCAAAACCGCAACAATGACCGGAAGGATAAATGGCGCCCCCAGTAGACTGATCAGCAGACCCCGTCCGGAAAACTGCCGCCGCGCAAGGGCTCGCGCAACAGGAACCGCGAGCGCGACGCTGAAAACCGCCGACAGGGCGGCCTGCGTGACGGTGAACCTTACCGCCGCCCAATCGGAATAACTGAGGGTCGCGCCGCCTTCCGCGCGGAGGATGACCGCCACAAGGGGACCGAGGGTCAGAAGACCCACGACCCCGCCTGCGGCGATCCCAAGTTTCACTGTGCGAGCGCCGCGCGCCATTCGGCAAGGGCTGCGTCGCGCACCGCTTGCGCTTTGTCGGCAGCGACCAGAAGTGCGCGGTCCGGTGTGATCAGGGTGTCAAAGCCATCGGGAACCGGGCCGCGCACCGGATACATCCAGTTCGTCGTCGGGATAACTGTTTGAAATTCATCCGATAGCATGAACGTCAGAAACGCATCCGCCAGATCCGGCCTGTCCGAAGCCGCAAGCTTTGCCGCGACCTCGACCTGAAGGTAGTGCCCCTCGCTGAAGGGCGCCGCCGCTTTCGTCGCATCCTCTTCTGCAATCAGATGATAGGCAGGCGATGTCGTGTACGACAGGACCATGTCCGCTTCGCCTTCAAGAAACAGACCGTAGGCTTCGGACCAGCCCGGCGTCACCGTGACGATGTTGTCGGACAGCGCTTCCCAGACCTCGCCCGCCGCCTCGCCATATGCGGCTTTTACCCACATCAGAAGGCCAAGGCCCGGGGTAGAGGACCTTGGGTCCTGGATCAGGATCGACACATCGCTTTCGCCCAGCGCCCGAAAATTCGCAGGTGGCGTAGGCAGGGCCTCGCTATTGTGAACAAAGGCGAAGTATCCCCAATCAAAAGGCAGGAAGGTGTCATCCTCCCACGTAACCGGCAGATCGAGGGGCGGTACGGTCACATTGTGCGGGGCGAAAAGCCCGGTCTCTCGGGCAGCGGCCATAAGGTTTGTATCAAGCCCCAATACCACATCAGCGTCCGAGCGCGCGCCTTCCAGCCGCACCCGTGCCAAAAGCGCCGCGCCATCGCCGGCGCCAACAAACTGCAGATCACAGCCACAGGTTGCTTCAAACGCCGATTCGACAGCGGGCCCAGGGCCCCAGTCCGACACGAAGCTGTCATATGTAAGGACCGTCAAAACGGGTGTATCAGCGAAGGTCGCCGTGCCCGCCAACAATCCCGCAGCGATCATGGATATACGCATCTCTTCCTCCATTCTCGCACGGGCGAAAGGTCATAAGGTCAGAGATGTCTTCTGCCTTCCCTCCGCCGGTGCTAACCGGTTCAGGTTCTACGGGTTCGCGACGATCGCATCTCAGCCCTTTCGGGCACCCCGAGGTACGATGCCTTTTAGACCGGGGGCGGGTCGTGGACAAGACATGAGAAGCTGTACAGTCTTGACCGGCGTCGTTTGAGTATTTTTGCCAGGATGAAGGAGACGCGCATGGATCCCGAAATCCGTCCGGCCCGCCCGGGGGACACAGAGGCGATCGTTGCGCTGATCCGCGCAGCCTACGCCCCGTGGCGTGCGGAGCTTGACGACCTGCCTGACGTGACGGGCGGCATATCCGAGGAAATCGCCGAAGGATCCGTCTGGATCGCAGAGCTCGATGGCCGTCCCTTGGGGATCGTGGTCGCCAGCGTCCGCGACCAGGACATACACCTGGTCAACCTGGCCGTGGCTCCCGAAGCAGGGGGTCGGGGCATCGGATCTGCGCTTGTGCGGGCGGTCGAGGCCAACGCCGCCCGGCAAGGCGTGCAGAAGCTCAAGCTTGCGACCCACGCCCGGATGCAACGGAACGTACGTTTCTACGAAAGGCTGGGCTGTATCGTCACAGCGCGAGACGGCAACAAGATCCTGATGGAACGCCGTCTTCCATCCGCGCACGAGGACGGCTAGACCGGCAGCGCCAAGAAGGAGCGCGCGCGCCATGAGCCTGAACACATACGGCCACGTCTTCCGTGTCACGACCTGGGGCGAAAGCCATGGCCCCGCACTGGGCGCCACGGTCGATGGCTGTCCGCCCGGTGTCCCCCTCGCCGAGGCCGACCTCCAGGTCTGGATGGACAGGCGCAAGCCCGGGCAGAACCGCTACACCACGCAGCGGCGGGAAGCGGACGCTGTCGAGATACTGTCGGGCGTGTTCGACGGCGTCACAACCGGAACACCCATCCAATTGACGATCCGTAATACCGACCAGCGATCGAAGGACTATTCCGAGATTGCGGACAAGTTCCGCCCCGGTCACGCAGATATCACCTACTGGCAGAAGTACGGGATCCGCGACTATCGGGGCGGCGGGCGGTCATCGGCCCGCGAAACCGCTGCACGGGTCGCCGCCGGTGGCGTGGCGCGCGCAGCGCTGGCAAAGCTTGCGCCCGATGTCGTGGTCACCGGTTACATGGTGGGCATGGGCACCCATGGCATCGATAGGGCCCGCTTCGACCGGGCCGAGATTGCGCAGAACCCGTTTTGGGTTCCCGATGCGACCGCGGCGTCAGAATGGGCCGACTATCTTGATCGGCTCCGCAAGGCCGGATCGTCCGTTGGCGCCACGATCGAGGTTTCGATCCATGGGTGTCCTCCGGGTCTGGGCGCGCCCATCTATGGCAAGCTCGACACTGATCTTGCCGCCGCGATGATGAGCATCAATGCGGTAAAGGGTGTCGAGATTGGCGAAGGCATGGCGGCTGGGCACCTTACCGGTGAGGCGAACTCCGACGAGATATTCATGGGCCAGAGCGGCCCTGAATACAGTTCGAACCATGCCGGCGGGATCCTTGGCGGTATATCGACGGGCCAAGAGATCATCGTCCGGTTCGCAGTTAAGCCGACCTCTTCGATCCTGACGCCACGAAAGACCATCACGCGTTCCGGTGAAGAGGCTGAGATCGTCACGAAGGGCCGCCACGACCCGTGCGTCGGTATCCGTGCCGTTCCGGTGGCCGAAGCGATGGCCACCGCCGTCATCTTGGACCACCTCTTGCTGGACCGCGCGCAGACAGGCGGAATCCGAGGCCCAATCGGTTAGGTCGAGTAGGCACTAGGTGTCGGTTAGTGGCGCGTCAGGGTTCAGGCGCCATACCGACCAGTTCAGGGCGCCCGCCACAGAGACCCAAATAAGGTACGGCACGAACAAAAGTCCCGCGAGCAGATCAATCCGCCAAAAAGCGATGAGCGTCGCCGCCACCGCGAGCCAGAGACATATCAGAACAATCAGACCGGCGCCCAGGCGGCGCAGGCCAAAGAAGACGGGTGTCCAGAGTGTGTTCAGCGCAATCTGAAGCGCAAAGAACGCCATTGCGTGGCCGGATGCGTCGCCGCCCGCGACCCGGGCCGCTGCAGCCGAAATACACAAATAAAGCGTCGTCCAGGCGACCGGAAACAGCCAGTTGGGCGGTGTCCAGGTAGGCTTTTCCAGGCCTTCGTACCAGCTCCCTGGCGGAAAGGCCGCGCCGCTTGATCCGGCTGCGATACAGCTTGCCAAGAAGATGAGAAATAGCGAGTAGTCCATGAACAACTAGGCCGCGCCCAGGCCGTCCCGGCTTGCAGAGCGTGCGCGATCGCGCGCTTCGAGCTGCGCCAAAACGGACAGAAGCGCGCCGGACCGGCCCTCACCCCACCCGGAGAGCGCAGGTGCGCCCCGCGCCGCCGCATCAACCAGAAACTGCGTCTCGGAAAGCGGGCGGGCATAGAGCGTTGGGGGTACCGGCGTGACCATCGTTACACCGCTTCGGGCGAGCGAGACCATGAGCCAGCCAAGTTTCTGCGCCTTGTAGGTTCGGGCCCGGTAACTGACCGTATCGTGCCCGTTTCGGGCGATCGCCCCGCCGATCGACGCATAGACATGACGGGCCGCATAGATGCCTGGGCGCGCACTGCGCGGCAGAAGCGAAATCCCCGGTTCGGAACGCAGGTAAAGCTTGTCGGCCTCTCGTAATAGACGTTGTACGAGGCCCCGGATATGCGGGTTGGGCAGCGGGTCCTGAAAGTAGGCGTCGGGGTCAATTCCGCCTTCGGCAAGCCAGTCGAGCGGCAGGTACATACGCCGCTCGCGGGCATCTTCGCCCACGTCACGGGCGATATTTGTAAGCTGCATGGCTACGCCCAGATCACAGGCCCGCGCCAGTGCGTGCATATCGCGCACCTTCATCAGGACACACATCATTGCGCCCACCGCCGCCGCAACACGCGCGGAGTAATCGCGAAGTTCCGACAACGTCCGGTAGCGCCTGCCCATCGCGTCCCAGGCGAGACCTTCCAACAGGGCTTCGGGAAGTGCGCGCGGCATTTCAAACTGTTCGATCACACGGGCAAAGGCGCGGTCGGCAGGTGCGTTCCGTGGGACGCCGGAATAAATCAGGTCCAGCCGATCCCTAAGGCGCAGAACAGCGGCAGGCTTTTCTTCGTGAAGGTCGACCGCATCATCGGCGAGCCGACAGAACGCATAAAGCGCCAGAGCCGGATCACGCAGACGCGACGGCAGAAGCTTGGACGCCGAGTGAAATGAAAGCGAGCCGTGCCTTATGGCTTCTGCGCAGTGGGCGAGATCCTCGTCCGCAGTCATTCGGCGGCCATCCGTTCTGCATGCGGGACGATGCGCGGCGCCGGAACCAGCTTTTCCAGGACCTCCGCTGAAGAAATCACGCCCGGCAAGCCGGCCCCGGGATGCGTGCCCGCGCCCACAAGGTACAGGCCCGCCGCCTCTTCGCTGACATTGTGCGGCCGGAACCAGGCGGATTGCAGAATTCTTGGTTCGATCGAGAAACCGCAGCCCATCGGTGACAAATAGCGGTCCCGAAACGTTTCCGGTGTAAAGATCAGGCTTGTTTTGATGTGTCGGGACAAGCCGGGAAGAAGCTGGTCTTCCAACATCGCTTCGACCCGCTTGCGGTAGACCTCGCCCTCTTCGCGCCAATCGACGCCGTTGTCGTGCCCCAGATGTGGCACCGGGGACAGGGCATAGAAGGTGTCGTCGCCTTCGGGCGCCGCACTTGGATCGGTGACAGATGGACGGTGGACATAAAGGCTCATGTCTTCGGCCAGCTTGCCCTTGATAAATATGTCCCGCACAAGGCCCTTGTAGCGTGGGCCGTTCAGGATTGTGTGGTGGCCTGCATCGGGCCACATGCCTTTCGTGCCGGTCGTGCCAAAGTACCAGACGAAAAGACCCATCGACCAACGCGAGCCTTTCAAACGGTTTTGCGTCCACCGCTTGCGGGGTGCGTTGCGCATCAGCCGGTCATAGGTGTGGCCCGCGTCGGCATTCGACACCACAATATCCGAAGCGATCACCTCATCGCTGGCAAGGCGCACACCAGCCGCGCGACCCTGACGCATCAGGATCTCGTCCACTTCGCAGCCGAACCGGATCAGCCCGCCCTGTTCCAGAACCACCCGGGCCATCGCATCTGCAATCGCCGCGACGCCGCCCATTGCATAGTGAACACCGAACTCTTTCTCGAGATGGCTGACAAGGATGTACATCGACGTCACGTGGAACGGGTCGCCACCGATAAAGAGCGGATGGAACGACAGCGCCATGCGCAGGCGTTCATCCCGCACCCGCCGCGCCGCATGCGCATAGACCGACCGGTCCGCGCGCAGCATCCCGAACGTGGGAAGAACCTTGATCAACTCCCACAGCTCGTTCATCGGACGACGTCCAAGATCTTCAAACCCGAACGAGTAGCGTCGCTCGCTGTCGCGAAGGAATTTATCGTAGCCCGCAAGATCGCCCGGCGACAGGCGCGCGATCTCAGCCCGCATCGCATTGGTGTTCTGGCGGGCGGTAAAGTGCGACCCGTCCGGCCAACGGATGGTGTAGAACGGATCGAGGGCACGCAAATCAACATCGCCATCGAAATCTCGCCCGCAAGCCGCCCAAAGCTCGCGAAAAACCTGTGGAACGGTCACGATCGTGGGTCCAAGGTCGAACCGGTGCCCATCCTGAACAATGGCTGAACCGCGCCCACCGGCTGTATCCAGCCGATCGACCACCGTAACGCGGTACCCCTTGGCGCCCAGACGCATCGCGGCCGCCAACCCGCCAAGACCCGCGCCGATCACGACGGCATGGTCCCGGTGGCCAAAAGCGGCAGCGGACAGGTCGGGTGTCTGAAGCATGATGCAATGCTCGCACTGTCTAGTCAGATTTACAATATGCTGACATAATCCCTTTGTGAAACAAATAGTCGCCTTTCGTAGACAGGTTTTATCTGTCACACTTTATTGACACTTACGGGGAGCCGCACCGATTCAGACCGTTAGCCTCAGTGTTCACCGATTCGCATCGGCCCGGGATCGATTGTGGGTTCTCGGACAGATGGGCGCTGCACGTCTGTCGTTCATGCGCATGGACGAGGTAGGATTCTGGAAGCTGTGCGGATCTGGGACGGGTGAAGGTTTTACGCCCGTGCCGAACACGGCGGTCTGGGCAATCCTTGCAACTTGGCCGGACGAACAGACGGCACGGGCGCGCACTTGGGGTGCACCTGTCTATCGCCGTTGGCGCAATGCCGCCGAAGAAACCTGGACCGTATTTCTGACACCCACGTCTGCCCGCGGCAGTTGGTCCGGTGTTTCACCATTTCACGCAAGCGGTGAGCGCATCAAAGGGCCAGTCGCGGCACTTACCCGTGCGACGCTAAGACCCCAGGTTCTCCGAAAGTTTTGGGGTCGCGTGCCGGAAATCGAGGACGTGATTGGCGACGATCCGAATGTCGCCTTCAAGATCGGAATTGGCGAAGTCCCGTGGTTTCATCAGGTCACGTTCTCCATATGGCCCGACACCGAAGCGATGGCGGCATTTGCCCGACAAAGCGGACCGCACGCCCGCGCGATCCGAGCCGTACGCGACGAAGGCTGGTTCCGGGAAGAGCTTTACGCCCGCTTCCGCATCCTTGGTGACGCGGGCACTTGGGGGGGACGCAGTCCGCTCGACAATCTTGAAAGGATCGCTGCATGACCGCGCCGTTTCCGTTTTCCGCCATCGTCGGCCAGGACGAGATGAAGCAGGCCATGGTGCTGACCGCAATCGACCCGGGCATTGGTGGTGTGCTGGTGTTCGGCGACCGCGGTACTGGAAAATCCACAGCCGTCAGGGCGCTGGCAGCCCTCTTGCCCGAAATCCGGCAAGTGGCAGGGTGCCCCGTAAACTCCGAGCAGCGCGAAGATTGCCCGGATTGGGCTGAAATTGGGTCTTATCGGGTCGTCAAACGTCCAACACCGGTGATCGACCTGCCGCTTGGGGCGACCGAGGATCGGGTTGTTGGCGCACTCGACATTGAACGCGCCCTTACCCGTGGCGAGAAGGCCTTTGAACCTGGGCTTCTAGCGCGCGCAAACCGCGGCTACCTTTACATCGACGAGGTGAACCTTCTTGAGGATCACATCGTCGATCTTCTTCTGGACGTGGCGCAATCCGGGGAGAACGTCGTCGAACGAGAGGGGCTGTCGATCCGTCACCCGGCCCGGTTCGTTCTGGTTGGATCCGGCAACCCTGAAGAAGGTGAGTTGCGGCCGCAATTGCTGGATAGGTTCGGGCTGTCGGTGGAGGTCGCCTCGCCGACCGACATAGACGCGCGGGTCGAAGTCATTCGGCGCCGCGACGCCTATGAAACAGATCGCGATTCGTTCCTCCGGCGCTGGCGGCGACAGGACGCAAAGCTTCGTAAATGCATCCTAAGCGCGCGCGCGGCACTTGGCAGTGTCGTTACGCCAGAACAGACGCTGGTTGATTGTGCCGAGCTGTGCGTTGTCCTCGGATCAGACGGGTTGCGCGGCGAGTTGACGCTTCTGCGTGCCGCACGCGCCCTCGCCGCCTTCGAAGATGCCGCAGAGGTCACCCGGGCCCATCTTCGGCAGGTCGCACCGTCGGCCCTGCGCCACCGTCTTCGCCGTGATCCGCTGGACGAGGCTGGATCGACCCAGCGCGTGTCGCGTGCAATGGGCAACCTATTCGGCAGTTTCCAGACCGCCGCCGAGTGATGGTGGACGCCCCCACCACGACGGATTGGGACAGAGCCGTTCGGGCGATGGAAATCTTTGCCGTCGATCCTGCAGGTGTCGGGGGCCTTTGGCTGCGCGCACGGTCAGGACCTGCGCGCGACCAGATACTCGCCGCGCTGGATATGCTAAACCTTGCGGCACGCAAGCTGCATCCTTCAATTGCGGAGGAACAACTCTTTGGCGGGCTTGACCTGTCGGCCACCCTCGATGCCGGCAGGCTGGTGCAATCGGCCGGGCTTCTGGCCGCGCCCGGACCCCTGATTCTGACCTTAGCAGAGCGGTGCCCGGCGCGGCTTGCAGCGCATTTGGGCCAGGTTTGCGATACCGGCACTCACCCGGTTATCGCGCTGGACGAGGGCGCTGAGCCCGACGAAACCCCGCCGCCAGCCCTGACAGAGCGGTTGGGGCTATTCGTGGGTCTGAACAGCATTCCGATGTGCGCGATTGGAGACCTCGCCAAAAGCGATGCCGTCTTCGCCGCGCGTGACAGGCTTAACGGCATAGAGCACTCGGACGCCGATGTCCGACATCTGGTCGAGTTGGCGACGGTCCTTGGTATCGGATCGCTTCGTGCACCCATTATGGGATTGGCAGCGGCGCGGGCAAATGCCGCGCTTTTCGGCAGAAACAGGGTCACATTGGATGATTTAACCACCGCAACGGAACTGGTTTTGGCACACCGCGCCACGGTGCTTCCGGCAGAGGACGATGCCCCGCCCCAAGGCGACGAGGAGGATCTGCAACAAGCTGAGAACCCGGAAACGAACGGTACAGCGAATGAAATCCCTGCGGACGTGTTGTTGGAAGCGGTCCGCACAGCTCTTCCGTCCGACGTCCTCGCCTCTTTGGCCGAGGGGCGTGCGGCCCGCGCACGGTCCGGCGCTGCAGGCTCTGGCAGCAAGAGGAAGGGCAATCGACGCGGGCGTCCGCTTCCATCGCGTCCGGGTGTGCCGGACGGGGAACGCCGCATCGATCTGGTCGCGACCCTTCGTGCCGCGGCACCCTGGCAGCCAATGCGCCGCGTCGCCGCATCCGCTGAACACCGCATCCACATCCGTCGTAGCGACCTTCGTGTGCGCCGCTTTCAGGAAACGTCCGACAGGCTTTTGATCTTTGCCGTCGACGCTTCGGGATCACAGGCGATGACCCGGCTGGCAGAGGCGAAGGGCGCGGTGGAGCTTTTGCTGGCGCAGGCCTATGCGCGGCGGGACCACGTCGCACTTATCAGTTTCCGCGGAGAGGGCGCGGATTTGCTTTTGCCACCCACACGATCGCTTGTGCAAGCCAAGCGCCGACTTCAGGGCCTGCCCGGCGGCGGCGGCACGCCGTTGGCGGCAGGCCTTCGTCTTGCTTCCGAGATCGCCGCGCATGCGACCCGTCAAGGCATGACCCCGACACTGGCGCTTCTGACGGACGGGCGTGCAAATATCGCACTTGACGGGACTGCGAACCGCAAAGCAGCCGGAGCGGATGCCGACCGCGTTGCCAGATCCTTCGGCGCGATGGGGACACCGGCCCTGATCATCGATACCGCGCCACGCCCACAACGCGGGCTATCCGATTTGGCCGTCGCGGCGGGGGGCAGCTACATTGCGTTGCCGCGGGCAGACGCACACCGGTTGTCTTCTGCTGTCATGGCAGCAATGCCGGAATAGGACCATGGATTGGGCGCGGGACCGGGCGATATGGCCCAATGCCGAGGCGTCGCAATTCTTTGACGTAAAGCCCCACAATTGGCACGTGCAGACGGCCGGTTCGGGCGACACCATGTTGCTTCTGCATGGCGCCGGCGGTGCAACACAAAGCTGGCGGGATCTGTTTCCGATACTCGCACGTGATTTTTATGTTGTTGCACCCGACCTTCCCGGTCAGGGTTTCACACGAATGGGAACACGGATGCGCTGCGGGTACCGCCCGATCGCAGAGGATCTGGCACGGCTGTGCGAAGCCCAGGGGTGGCGCCCGAAATGGATCGTCGGGCATTCGGCGGGCGCTGTCCTAGCACTGGAACTCACACGTTACTTGGACCCGGAACAGGTGGTCTGCATAAACGCAGCCTTGGGTAAGTTCGAAGGCATTGCGGGTTGGCTATTTCCGCTGATGGCCAAGTTTATGGCCATTAACCCGCTGATCCCGCCGCTCTTTGCGCGCATGGCTGGCGGCGAACGCCGGGTCGCCGAACTGTTGGCCTCCACCGGTTCGACGATCAATGCCGAAGGCCACACCCTTTATCGAAAACTCATGACCGACAAGCACCACATCGATGGAACACTGGCGATGATGGCCCAGTGGAACATCGACCCCCTTCTGAACCGCCTGGATCAGATCACGGTGCCGGTGCATCTGATCGTTGGCGACAAGGATGGGACCGTTCCGGCGGAAACATCGGTCCGAGCGGCAGATAAGCTGCCCAATGCAACGCTTACGAAGTTACCGGGGATCGGGCACCTTGCACATGAAGAAGTCCCGGCGGAAATTGCCGCGCTGATCCGGCAATCGGCTGGCGACACGGCCGCCTAGCGTGCTTTACCGTTTCGGGCCCTTCCCATAGGTTGGCGGCGATCCGATTTCCGGGGGACCGTTATGACCAATCGCCTGCACCTTGTCTTCGGTGGCGAACTTGTCGACCCGACGAAGACAACATTCAAAGATGTCGACGACATTCATATTGTCGGAATGTTTCCAGACTATGCCTCTGCCTACAACGCGTGGAAGGCTGAAGCCCAACGCACCGTGGACAATGCCCATATGCGGTACTTTATCGCGCACATCCATCGTCTTCGGGACGAAGGAGCCGAAGCGTCGACAACCGAAGAATTCGAAGGCTAAGCGCGATGCAAGCCGACCGTTCGCGGCATATTTGGTGCGACGTGTCGCCTGGCATCGCGATGGCACCGGTACTGCATCTTCTGGACCGAATTATAGCCGAAAACAGGGGTGTCACGGTCACACTGACTGCAGCGCGCGGAACGGACCTGCCCGCAGATCTGAGGCCGACCGTGTCCTATGCCGACCGGCCGATCGAACTGCGCCAATCTATGGAAAAATTCATTGCCGAGAACCGGCCCCAAGTTGCTGTCTTCGCGGGATCGGGCCTGATGCCCTCGGCGATCGACGCCTGTGCGTCTGCCGGGACCGCGACAGTCCTAGTTTGCGGCGATACGCAACCGCTATCCGGCTTGGCGCGGCGCTGGAAGGAGTTTCGACTACGCAGTCGCGTGAGGCGGCTGGATCATCTGTTTGCAAACTCTTCAAAGGATGCGCAGCATTTGCGACGCTTAGGTGCTGAAGCAGACCGGATCGAAATTTTGGGACCCTTGGAAGAAGCCGCGCCCGTCCTGCATTGCGATGAGCAGGAATGGGATGCCTTGGCCAGCCTAATGTCCGCGCGGCCCGCGTGGTTGGCGGCGTTGGCACTAAAGAGTGAGCTTCCGGCGATCGAAGAAGCACAACGTGCCGCAAGTCGAATGTCGCATAGGCTTCTGCTAATCGTAGTGCCCAGAACGCCCAACGACGGTCCAGCGATGGCCAGATGGTTTCAAGAGCAAGGTTGGCAGACCGGACTTCGGAGCGACGGGGCAGAGCCAGAGCCTGAGATTCAGGTCTACATCGCCGACGAAGAAGCGGAGCTTGGTCTTTGGTACAGATTGGCCCCGATCTCGTTCATTGGCTCCACGCTCACTGCAGCAGAAGGCGGCGGCCACAACCCCGGTGCACCCGCCGCGCTGGGATCAGCGATTTTGCATGGACCGTACGTCGCCGATTTTGAACGCGAATTCGGCCGACTGTCCGAGGGTGGCGGAACCCGGCTCGTGGCCAGCGGAGCGCAGCTTGGAAGCGCCGTTTCAGAGTTCCTTTCGCCTGACCGCGCCGCAAAACAAGCCCACAGAGCCTGGGAAACGACTTTCCAGGGCGCCGAAGCCTCGGATCGGGTTGTCAGTGTCGTGTCCCGGCTGATTAGGGAACGCGTCTCCTGATGCGGCCGCCTGGCTTTTGGAACAGCGCAGAACCGAGCCTCGCGGCCTACGCCCTATCGCCATTCGCCGCGATCTACGCTGCAGCAACAGCCCGGCGCGTGGCACGACCGGCAAACTACAATCCATGCGCGCCGGTGATCTGCGTTGGAAACATCAATGCAGGCGGCACCGGCAAGACGCCCACTGTGCTTGCCCTGACAGCTCTTATCTCGGACGGTGGGTTACGCACGGCAATCGTCAGCCGGGGTCACGGGGGAGCACTCAAAGGACCCATTCAGGTCGATCCTGCACGGCACGATGCGAGCGATGTTGGCGATGAACCGCTTCTGATGTCGGCTTTTGCGCCGGTTGTGATCTCGCGCAACAGGGCGGCGGGCACCGAGCTGGCAGATCAAATTGGCGCGGATGTGATCGTGATGGACGATGGGCATCAAAACCCCGACATCGCCAAAACATTGTCGTTGGTCGTGGTCGATGCGTCGGTGGGCTTTGGCAATGGGCGCGTGATCCCCGCCGGACCATTGC
Organism: Pseudomonadota bacterium; assembly: GCA_038744785.1. Lineage (GTDB taxonomy): Bacteria > Pseudomonadota > Alphaproteobacteria > Rhodobacterales > Rhodobacteraceae > Ovoidimarina. The sequence goes on along the minus strand of JBCDLX010000016.1, from coordinate 95,127 downwards.
GCGAACCCGTGACGACGGGACTGGACAGGGCGGATGCATTGCTTTCGATCGGCGGTTCGGACGCCCAATCGCAGTTTCAAGCGCGATGGGGCGACCGTATTGGCATTCCGCACCTGACCGCACATCTGGCGCCATTACCCACAGGCATGCAGTTGCGCGAACTTCGCGCGGTTGCTTTTGCTGGCATCGGTCGACCCGAAAAATTCTTCGACACCCTAAGGGCCGAAGGCGTCGAGCTTTTGCGAACTGTGCCCTTGGGGGACCATCAACCACTTACCCCCGCGCTGATGCGGCGATTGGCGCATGAGGCAGAGGCGCTGGGCGCACAACTGATCACTACCGAAAAGGACGCCGTCCGGCTTCCAAATGACGTGCGCCGAAAGGTAATCACCGTCCCTGTTCGCCTGCAGTTTGACGTGCCAGAGGCAATCACTCAGGTTCTTGCGCCTGTTCTGGCGCAACGTACTGCGCCCTGATACGCTCGCCGTCTTCGTCAAGCCGTGGCGCGGGCCGGTGGATATCCAGTATGGCGTCCGAGAAAAGGAAGGGCGCGCGGACCGTTGGGACGCCGCCCACGAGTTGCTGCATGTGCCGCGCTTTGACATGCGGATCAGCGAAAACTTCGGCGAGGTCATTGATCGGTCCCGCGGGTACGCCCGCCGCCTCGCACGCCGAAAGCAAATCGGCCTTGTCGCGCGTTAACGTTGCCTCGGTCAGGCGGCGGGTCATCTCGGCCCGGTTCGCGATCCGATCGGCGTTGGTCAGAAACTCGGGCGCGTCGGCCATTTCCGCCAGATCCAGAAGCTTACAAAGACGCTGGAACTGCGCATCATTGCCTGTCGCAATGATGATCCAACCGTCCTTGCAATCAAAAACCTGGTATGGCGTCAGGTTCTGGTGTGCGTTTCCAATCCGCTCGGGCGCGACGCCGGTTGTCAGGTAATTCATGCCCTGGTTTGCGGTAATCGCCACGGCCACGTCCAAGAGGGACATATCGATGTGCTGGCCCCGGCCGGTTTCATCGCGCCGTCGAAGCGCTGCAAGAATAGCGGTGGCAGAATACAGCCCGGTGAAGATATCCGTTACTGCAACGCCGACCTTCTGGGGCTGACCTGCAGGATCACCGGTGACGGACATCAGACCGGACATGCCCTGAATGATATAGTCGTAGCCCGCGCGATGCGCGTAAGGCCCGGTCTGCCCGAAACCGGTGATCGAACAATAAACTAAACCGGGATTCGAGCGCTCGACCGACGCGTAATCCAGTCCAAACTTCGCCAGCCCACCAAGCTTGAAGTTTTCGATCAGAACGTCCGCGTCAGCGATCAGCCGTCGCGCGATTGACAGATCTTCAGCATTGGACAGGTCCAGCGCGATGGACGACTTACCGCGATTGCAGCTGTGGAAATACGACGCCGACCGGTCACCGTCTCGGTCGACAAAGGGAGGACCCCATTGACGGGTGTCGTCCCCGGTCTTGCTTTCGATCTTGATAACCTCGGCACCTAGATCCGAAAGCGTCTGGCCGGCCCAGGGGCCGGCCAGAATACGTGCAAGTTCAACGACTTTAAGGCCGTAGAGCGGCGCTGGCATCAGGAGCCGAGCGCCTCGTCTATCAGGGCAGAGAACTCGCCATAGGGCATGTTCGAATGCAGCCGCCCATTGATCATGAACGACGGCGTCGACCGAACACCATCCCGCGTTGCGTTTTGCTGGTAAGCGGCAACCATGGCCTGCGCCATATCTGCGTCCTGCAAGCAAGAATTGATCTGATCCTCAGATAGGCCCGCCGTCAGGCCAAGCCGCCGCAGGTTGTTTGCGATGGTCGCCGGATCCCCGGCCACCCAGTTGCTTTGGTTCTGATAGATTAGATCGACGATCCCGAAGTAGCGGTCTTCGCCGCCGCAGCGCGCCAGCATGCCAGCCCACAGACCCGGCTGATCAAAATAAACCTCACGGTAAACGAAGTTGATCTTTCCGGTGTCGATGTAGTCGGCCTTCAGATCCTTGAAGCTGCCTTCGTGGAATGTTCGGCAATGAGGGCACGTGAACGAGGCATACTCGATCACCGTGACGGACGCGTCAGGGTTGCCCATCGTCATATCGATGACAGCGGATGTATCAACATCTTCCGCCGTCTGCGCGTTTACAGAGCCCAACGAGATGCCGGGCGCCTGCGGTTGGCTGTTCGTCCAAAGAAAGACGCCGAAGGCACCGATAACGGCCACAGCGGCGAGTGCGAGTATACGGTTCATGTCCTGCCTATTCGGTTACTTGTGGCGAGATAGTATGCGCGCGCCAAGATTTTCAAGGGCGGCGCGTAGGTCGGGGTCTTTGACGGGGCCTGCCGCCCGGGCAGCAGATGCGATGTCGGCCGCATCGGGCTCGGCCTTGGCGTGGGTCTTCTTCTTTGCGTAGTCGAAATCTGCCTGACCTTCGGCAAATCCCGTGGGGGCGGTCTGGGTGATTCGAATGCGCGCAATTGCATTGTATCCGTAGCATCCGTTGACCCGTTCGCGCAGCTTTTCCTTGGCCATCTCGACCATCGGCGCTTCTGCCCCGGTTGTCAGTACGGTCAGTGTCGCACCCAGCCCATCGCGCCCATAGCGAACCTCTACCGGGCGCGTGCGCCCCGCGAGGCCTTCCCCGGCGATCTCGCCCCAATGTGTCATAAGCTTCGACACAGCAAATCCGCGCGCTTCGCCTACGGTGCGAATGTCGCGCTCTACAAGGCTTCCAGCCTGCCGAAACCCTTTTGAGTTTCTCACTCTACCCGCCGCGTCGGCCATGGCTCCCCTTCTGCAAATCGGGCACTATTTTAGGGCTTAGCGCGGTGCTGGCCAGCGCTATCAGACAGGGTGACATAAACAATGCGTGACGCAAGCGCCGAGCTTCTGGACTGGTACGATGCCCATGCCCGTGTCATGCCTTGGCGGGTGGGTCCGCTAGATCGGCAGACAGGCCAGCGCCCAGACCCATATCGCGTCTGGCTGTCAGAGATCATGTTACAGCAGACGACCGTTGCCGCCGTGCGCGCATATTATCTGCGGTTCACGGAACGCTGGCCCACCGTTTGCGATCTCGCCGCCGCTGACGACGCGGCGGTGATGGCCGAATGGGCCGGGCTTGGATACTATGCCCGCGCCCGCAACCTGCTGAAATGCGCGCGCAAGGTGGTCGCTGACCACGACGGGGTGTTTCCCGACGCCCACGATGCGCTTCTGGCTTTGCCGGGCATCGGACCCTATACGGCGGCCGCGATTTCGGCCATCGCGTTCGATCGGTCCGAAACCGTTGTCGATGGCAATGTCGAACGGGTCATTGCGCGGCTTCACGCGGTCGAAACGCCTCTGCCTGCGGCGAAGCGGGAGCTGACAGAGCTTGCCGCGCGATTGACCCCGAAGGAGCGTCCCGGAGACTACGCGCAAGCAGTCATGGATCTGGGCGCCACCATTTGCACGCCGAAATCACCGGCCTGCGGCTTGTGTCCGTTGATACAAAGGTGTGCGGGCCGGGCCGCCGGAATTGCGCCCGATCTGCCGAGGAAAACACCAAAACCGCCGAAGCCGACCCGCTATGGAATTGCCTATATAGGGCAGCGTACGGACGGTGCCTGGCTTTTGGAGCGACGGCCTGACACAGGGCTTCTGGGCGGAATGCTTGGCTGGCCCGGGTCCGACTGGTCAGATGCACCCGGCGAAGACCCGCCCGCCCTGGGACAATGGCGTGACCCTGGGGCAGAGGTTCGGCACACGTTCACGCACTTTCACCTTCGGCTCGCATTGCGAGTTGCTGTCCTGGACCAAGATTCGCGACCAACCGCTGGCCAGTTCGTTGCGCGGCACAATTTTCGCCCGTCCGATTTGCCGACCGTCATGCGGAAGGCCTTCGACCTTGCATCAGCGAGCTTTGCCAATATTGAGCGCTAGGGCCGGGACCGCTACGGTCCAGTATATGAGTGCAGGTTCAAAACGCCCCAGCTTTGCCGATGCCGCCCCGTTCTGGGCCTCGCTCGCGCTCATTCCATTGGTGATCATCGTCGCGCAGACGGGCAGCTGGTCAATCGCGTTGATCCCGGCCTGCACCTGGGTGCTTTTTTCAGGATTGGATGCCGTGATTGGCGACGACCAAACCAATATCGATCCCGATACCGCGCAGTCAGACCTGTTCTGGTATCGCGCTGTCACACTGATCTGGCCAGCCGTTCAAGCAGGGCTTTTGGTTTGGCTCTTGGCGACCGTACCGGCTGCGCCCGAACTGTCTGTGGCTGAGAAGTTCGGGTTATTTTTCGGCATGGGCGTGCTGACGGGCACGGTTGGAATAAACTATGCCCACGAATTGATGCATCAGCGCGCGCGGCTCGACCGTTGGCTGGCAGACATGTTGCTGGCCATGGTCCTATACAACCATTTCAGGTCAGAGCATCTTTTGGTCCACCACCGACATGTCGCGACACCACGCGACGCGGTGACGGCCCGCTATGGAGAGGGATTTTACCGTTTCTTTATGCGGGTTCTGGTTGAATGCCCGATCTCTGCGTTTCGCGCAGAACGTGCGATGCTTGCAAGGAAGGGTCTGAACGCGTGGCACAGATCAAACCCATTCTGGCGCTACGGGGCATTGCAGGCCGCATTCCTGATCGCGGCGTTCGCGCTGGCCGGACCCTTTGGTGTCGTGCTTTTTGGGTTCCAAGCCCTCATCGCGATCTGGCAATTGGAGCTTGTGAATTATGTCGAGCATTATGGGCTACAGCGCCGGGAGATCTCTCCAGGTCGGTACGAACCTGTCGCCAGACATCACAGTTGGAACGCCAACCGGATGGCGTCGAACCGGCTGTTGATCAATCTTCAGCGCCATTCTGATCATCACTACAAACCGGCCCGACCGTTCCCGCTTTTGCAGTCTGGCGACCCCGACACGACCCCGCAACTGCCCTTTGGATACCCGGTGATGACAAGCGCAGCGATGGTGCCGCCGCTTTGGCGTCGGATGATGAACCCTCAGGTCAAGCGCTGGCGAAAACGTTTCTATCCCGACATCTCTGATTGGGCTCAGAGCTTTGGGCCCAACTCATCCAGAACGGCTTTATAGACTTCTCTTTTGAAGGGAACGATCCGGCGCAGAAGGTCATTCGCATCCGACCATTCCCACCGGGAAAACTCCGGATGGCTGGTGCGGATGTCAATGTCTTCGTCAACACCGGTGAACCGCAGCAATACCCACTTCTGTTCCTGCCCCCGGTACCTGCCCTTCCAGAGCTTTCCCAACAGGTGATCTGGCAGATCGTAGCGCACCCAATCCGTTGTCTCGGCTTCTAGCGACACAAGGTGCCGGTCAACACCTGTCTCCTCCTCCAACTCTCGGATCCCAGCTTCCGACGGCGTTTCCCCCTTGTCTATGCCGCCTTGCGGCATCTGCCAGGCACCCGGTGTGTCGATGCGCTCGCCCACAAAGACACGCCCATCGCCACGCGCCAGCATAACGCCGACGCAGGGGCGGTAGGGCAGGACAGCTTTATCCAAGTCTATTGCTCTTCAGGGCCCAATGCCGACAGGCCCTTGAGGATGTCGATCGCATAAGCGAGCTGGTAGTCGTCCTCACGAAGCTGCGCCGACTCTTCTGCTTTGGCGCGGTCGGCTTCAATTTGGCGGCGCTCGTCTTCGCTCAGGCTGTCATTGCCTAGGCTGCCACGAAGATCGCTTTCGAACCGCGACCGCGCCGATGCGCTTTCATCCTCATCTTCAGCGGTCTCCCCCGGTACACGCGGCGGCTGCGCAACGACAATATCCGGCGATATGCCCAGCGCCTGAATCGAACGGCCCGAAGGGGTATAGTACCGCGCCGTGGTCAGCCGCATCGCGCCGTCAGAGCGGAGCGGCATGACAGTTTGAACAGAACCTTTACCAAAGCTGTTGGTACCAACGACAATCGCCCGGCGATGATCCTGCAACGCGCCAGCCACGATCTCGGACGCTGATGCCGAGCCGCCATTGATCAGCACCACGATTGGCTTGCCGTCCACAAGATCGCCCGGTGTTGCATTGAAACGGTCACCGTCCTGCGGATCCCGGCCACGAGTCGAAACGATCTCGCCCGCTTCGAGGAACGCGTCAGAGACGCGAACCGATTGATTCAGCAACCCGCCGGGATTGTTACGCAGATCCAGAACGATGCCGTTCACATTATCCAGACCGCCCAGCGCCTCGACCTCTTCTTCAAGACCCTCTTTGAGGTTCGGGTAGGTCTGATCGTTGAACGTAGTGACCCGCAAAACCACCGTGTCGCCGACGGTCCGGTGGCGCACAGCGGTCAGCTTGATCGTATCGCGGACAATCGAGATATCGAATGGATCGTCGGCGCCTTCACGCACAACGGTGATAAGGATTTCTGATCCTACCGGACCGCGCATCATCTCGACGGCCTGATCCAGGGTCAGACCCAGCACGCTTTCGCCGTCGACATGAGTAATGTAATCGCCTGCCTCAATCCCGGCCTCATCGGCGGGGGTGTCATCGATAGGCGACACGACCTTCACAAAGCCCTCTTCCTGAGTAACTTCAATCCCAAGACCGCCAAACTCTCCGCGTGTCTGTACACGCATGTCAGCCGCGTCCTTGGGAGATAGATAACTGGAATGCGGGTCAAGCGAGGTCAGCATCCCGTTGATCGCAGCCTCGATCAGTTCTTCCTCATCGACATCTTCGACATATTGCGCACGAATCCGCTCGAATATGTCGCCGAACAGATCAAGCTGTTCGTAGACCGATGCCCGGCGCTCGCGTTCTTGCGCGAGCAAAGGGCCGGCGATCTGGGTAGACAGCAGAACCCCTGCTATCGTTCCGCCTACTGCCGCGATGATCGATTTCTTCATTCCCTACCGTCCTGTCTATTGTACCAGGGCAAACCATTCCGCCGGATCAACCGGTTCCTGGCCTTGTCGTATCTCTATATAGAGTGTTTCGGGACGATCTTGACCTGTTCCTTGCGAGGATTCGATCAAAATCTGAGTAGCGCTCGCGATCTGGCCGCCCATTAACCCAACTGGCGCGCCTTCCTCGACAAGTGCGCCGGGAGCGCCGTATACCTCTGCAAGCCCAGACAAAACCAGCAGAATTCCCGGCTCTGGCTCTAAAATCACGACCTGCCCGAGGTCCAAAAGAGGGCCCGCGTAGCGAATTGACGCACCGTGTGGGGCTGTGACCAGCGCCTGCGGTGCGGTGGCAAGCGCCCATCCTGGACGGGCGATTCCGTCTGCGCCTGTCTCGTTGAACAGGGTTATTGGCGCACCCGCGACGGGCAGCGGAACCCGACCTTTGCGCGCCGAGAACCCGCCATCGCCGGTGTTTTCGCCTGGCAATCCCGTCAGGCTGTCGGCAAATCCCTGCAACGTATCGGCACCCGAAACCAGCGCGGCCATCGCCGCAGCATCGGTCGCAGCAGGGTCAGGCGGTTCGGTGCGGTCCGAAATCGCGCGGCTTAGCGCGGTGCGGGCATCCTGCGCATCGGCCAGCCCACGGCGCAAAATGATCTCGGCATTGCCCTGAAGGGTACGGATCAGTGCAAGCTCTTCAAGATCCCGCCGAAGCCCCGCCGCCTGTCCTGCAATCTCGGGAGTAACCGCGCCCAGGATCATATCCGCGCGGGCCGAGCTAACCGGGCCAGATGGATGCAAGAGCGTCACCGTTTCTGGGGAAACCTGCATTGACATCAACGCCCCAATTAGCACCGCAAGTTGGGCTTCGTTCGCTTCGAACCGGGCCTTCAGCGCCCGCTCGCCTTCAGCTGATCGCCGGATACCGTCACGGAGCGCGGCCAATCCGATCTCATAAGCCCGAACGGCTTCGGTGAGCGCTGCCACCCGGTCCCGCGCACCATCTGCAGCGTCGAGAAGAAGAGACGCAGTTTGCATTGCCTGCGCAGCACGGTCCGCCGCCGCGCGGGGCGTGTCTTGCGCAGCCGCGGGACCCGTGACCGCAAAGGCGAAGATCAGGGCGCGGATCATCGGCGAATCAGGCTATGCCCGGTCATTTCCATCGGTTTCTCAAGCCCCATCAGTTCAAGGATTGTCGGTGCAAGATCGGCCAGGCGCCCGGCGGCCAACGCGGCATCATCAGGACCGCCATATAGGATCACTGGCACCGGGTTCGTTGTATGGGCCGTATGTGGGCCGCCGGTTTCTGGATCGACCATCGTCTCGCAATTGCCGTGGTCGGCGGTCAGGACCATCGCTCCACCCGCCGCCTCAAGCGCCGCAACGACGCGGGACAATCCCTGGTCCACAGCCTCGCACGCCGCAATGGCAGCATCCAGATCGCCAGTGTGCCCCACCATGTCGGGGTTCGCATAGTTCACGACAATCAGATCATAGTCAGCCTCAATCGCTGCAACGAATTGATCCGTCACCTCGCCAGCCGACATCTCGGGCTGAAGGTCATAGGTCGCCACCATGGGTGATTTCGGCATAAAGCGGTCTTCGCCGGGTGCTGGTGTCTCTTTCCCGCCATTAAGGAAGAAGGTCACGTGCGGGTACTTTTCAGTTTCGGCCAGACGGAATTGTGTCAGTCCCTGCGCCGATACCCATTCCCCAAGCGTGTTCTTGATATCGCGAGGCGGGAAGACGGTTGTCATGTAGGCGTTGTGCCCTTCGGAATATTCCACCATCCCAAGCAGCGCCGCGAGCTTGGGTCGCGGCCCAACATCGAACTGTAAAAAGTCCGGTGCACCAATTGCGCTCAGGATTTCGCGCGCACGGTCGGCGCGGAAGTTGATGAAGAAAACGCCATCGCCATCCTTGATCCCCTGAAATCCGTCCAGGACCGTCGCCGGAAGAAACTCGTCGGTTACGTCTTGCGCATATTGGTCGCGGGCGACGTTGGCGGCCGGCCCCGGGTGCGCTGCGCCGTCGCCCAGAACCATGGCGCGATAGGCCTGTTCGACCCGATCCCACCGATTGTCCCGATCCATCGCAAAGTAGCGCCCGGTGACCGTGGCGATCCGGGCGCCGTCAGGCAAATCCGCCGCTAACGTTTCAAGTTGATGTTCCGCAGATTTCGGCGCGACATCCCGCCCGTCGGTCAGCGCGTGAACGGCGACCGGGATGCCCGCCGATGCGATCACCGTTGCAGCGTGCGCGATATGGTTTTGGTGGGAATGGACGCCGCCGGGGGACGCAAGCCCGATCAGATGCGCGGTTCCACCGGTGGCTTGAAGCGCTGTGATGAAATCCAGAAGTGCAGGTCTGCGATCAAAGCTGCCATCCTCGATCGCAAGATCGATCTGCCCAAGGTCCATCGCAACAACCCGACCCGCCCCGATATTGGTGTGACCCACCTCTGAATTGCCCATCTGCCCGGTCGGCAGCCCGACATCGGGCCCATAAGTGATCAGCGTTGCGTGGGGACAGGTCGCCACAAGCCGGTCATAGGTCGGCGTGTTGGCAAGGGCCGGAGCGTTCGCCGACGTAGCTTCGCGAAGGCCCCAACCATCAAGAATGCAAAGAACGACTGGTTTGGGGATGCTCATATTGGCGCCTCGATCCGCGGTTTTGCCCCTTCTAGCGGAGATCGTTGAACCACGACAGAGAGCGTTTTACCGGCGCACCAGCCGGCCCATTTGCGAATCCTGCGTTTGCTAGCTTTTCCGGCGTCCTGATGATTTCCATCGCGCGAATGGAGGACAGCGCAAGCATTAAAAAAAGGCCCCGCCGGGATGAGCGGCGGGGCAAAGGTGTGCCGTGGATGGCCACAGGCACAGGCGGTAACTGAATTCCTACATCTCGGCGCGGATCTGCTGACGCAGCGCATCTATCGGCACGCGCTGGCCTTCGCGGCTGTAATGCCAATACGTCCAGCCGTTGCACGACGGCGCGCCTTCAAGGGCTGCACCGACCTGATGAATGGATCCCTTGTGATCGGCAGAGATCAGGGTTCCATCGGCCCGCACTTTTGCCGTCTGACCGCGCGGGTTGGTCAAAACCTCGCCCGGACGAAGCATCCCACGCTCGACAAGTTGGCCAAAGGGAACGCGCGGTGCGGCGCGCTTCGATTGACTCACGTTCAGCGCATCAACCTCGAACTTCCGAACTTTCGCGATCCGCGCTTCCGCCACCTTGCGGTAAGCTGCCTCGCGTTCGATCCCAACGAAATCGCGGCCCAGCCCCTTTGCTACGGCACCGGTGGTCCCCGTCCCGAAGAACGGATCCAGGACCACATCGCCAGGGTTCGTTGTTCCGATGAGAACCCTGTGCAACAGCGCCTCTGGTTTCTGCGTGGGATGAGCTTTCTCGCCGCGTTCGTCCTTTATGCGCTCATGGCCCGTGCAGATCGGCATTACCCAGTCCGATCGCATCTGAACGCCTTCGTTAAGGGCCTTCAAAGCCTCGTAGTTGAACGTGTATTTCGCACCCTCAGATTTCGATGCCCAGATCATGGTCTCATGTGCGTTCGTGAAACGCTTGCCCCGAAAATTGGGCATCGGGTTCGATTTCCGCCAGACCACATCGTTCAAAATCCAGAAACCCTGATTCTGAAGGCTCGCGCCGACGCGAAAGATGTTGTGGTAAGAGCCGATGACCCAGATTGCGCCATGCGGCTTCAATAGCCGCCGCGCAGCCGCCAGCCAGGCGTCGGTGAACTTGTCGTAGCTGCGGAACGAGGCGAACTGGTCCCAGGCGTCATCGACCGCATCGACGCGGCTATTGTCAGGCCGGTGCAGATCACCGCGCAGCTGCAGGTTATAGGGCGGGTCGGCAAATATCAGATCCACCGACGCCTCGGGCATAGCCTGCATTGCGTCAATACAGTCCCCGTCCACGATCTGGTTGAGCGGAAGCGAACGCGCCCCGCGTGTCGATTGAACCGTCATCTCTGCCTCTGTCCCCGGGGTCCTTTTGCGGCCCCGCTTGTCGACCCAAACCATGAGTCAAAGGTGATTCGCGGTCAAATTCTTTTTTGAATCAGGAGGTTAATCATTTTTCTCGACCAATATCTTGTGTACCGGCGCGAATGAACGTCTATGGTGTGGGGTCACCCCAAAATCTCGGAGCGCGCGAAGATGTTCCGGGGTCGGATAGGCAGCGTTCCTGTCCCAGCCGTAGTCGGGGTACTGTTGCGCAAGGTCCACCATGATGCGATCGCGCGACACCTTGGCTACAATCGATGCCGCGGCGATGGACGCGCAGCGCGCGTCGCCCTTGACCACCGGCTCTGCCGGGATGGAAAGGTCCTGCGGCACCATGTTTCCGTCAATCAACGCGTAGTCGGCGGGAATGGGCAGCGACTCAAGGGCACGGCACATAGCCAGGTGGCTGGCCCGCAAGATGTTCAGCCTGTCGATCTCCTCGACGCTCGCAATTCCTACGCCGACATGACAGCAGGCTTCGATCCGTTCAAATACCGCTTCACGCCGGGCGGCAGACAGTTTCTTTGAATCCGCGACCCCCTTGGGCGGGACCTTCCCCCGCAGAACAACAGCCGCTGCAACCACGGGTCCGGCCAAAGGTCCACGACCGGCCTCGTCCACCCCGGCAACGCGGTGGACACCTTGGCGGCGCAGCGCTGTTTCAAAGCTGAGATCGGGGGTCATTGGCGCAAATAGGCGCATCGGGTCCACCTTCACAAGCATGAAACAGGGTGGAGACCAAAGGCGGCCTGCGCACCTCTGGTCTCCGGATTGGGGTCCGGCACGGGGACGCACGCCGCGCCGGACCACCCGCACACTCAGTTCAGGCGTGCGACCTCATATCCTGACCGGCGCAAACACCGAATACCGAACACCGTGCGGGGCCCACCCTGGGTTGTAACCCGGTGGCGGCAGCGTTCGGGAAGGCGCCGGGTTTCCACGTCAAAGCGGCGCAAGCAGCGCGCCCCAAGAACACGGCTATTGTCCTTAAGCCGCACATCCCCGCGCCGACAGTTCGCGGGCAAAAAGTCGGAATGGCGGACGGGCCGGCGATAGTCGTGGTCGTAGTGAAATTCGTCGTACACGGGTGCCGATGGTTTGTGTCGTTGGACCGGCGCCAGTTTACGCGCCGCCCGCGCCTTCTCCTTCTCGTCGTCCCGGTCCCGCACTTCCTTGGCGATTGCCGCCAAGGCACCGAGGCCCAGAAGTATTCCGAGCAGTTCCTGACCTTCGAGGCGCGATTGCGCCGGAGCAGTTACGGGCACCAGAACAAGTGACAGGGCTGTGATGGCTGTCAGAATCAGGCGTTTCATTGAAGGGTTCCTTTCGTTCAGATCGTTCTTTTGGGACGCCCCGATCACGATGCCGGGTATCGATGTCTGAACGCTGGAGCGAACGCCTGGGCTAAGCCATATCGCGGGATTGCTATCGGATATCCGCGCCGAAAAGTGTCCCAGATATTGAATTACCGCACAGCTGCGCGCAGTGTGCGGGCATGAAGCGTGCCCTTGTCATAACCTGCTTGCTCCTCGCCGTCGGCGGTACGGCAGAGGCGGCCTGCTATGCGGATTACAAGGCCAAGATGGATAACCCGCTGCGGCTGCACTATGGCGTGGTGCGGATCTCTGATTCAGCGTGCGGGAATGCAGGCCGGGCGCGAGCCGAGGTTGCCGCAAAGGTCGCGCGCGGCGGCTGGACGCTGCTTAATGTCGTCTCAACATTCGGCGACAATGGGCTCGACCAAAGGAGACAAAGTGCCGGAGACTTCTTCCTCCGCTTCTGAAAGCCGGGCTGCGGGGACGCGCATCGTTACAATTGGAATCATCGCCATTGTCGTGATCTTGGGCGGCGCGGCGGTATTTTTGTTCGTCAATCTGCCCGATGCGAATGCGTTCAACGCAAGGGTTGAACAGTTGTTTGTCGAAAACGATGATCTGACAAGCAATGCCGAGATCAAACTGCTGGAAATCCTTGCCCAATCCGGCACAGCGTTTTCCGAGACACTGGCAAGCTACCGTGTGGTGATCTTCGTTTTGATGATCTTCGCCACAGGCCTTTTGGTTGCGTCTTTGGTGTTTCTTGTGACGATCATTGTGCTTAATCGCCGGATGGGCGAGATCGAGCGGCAAGGTATTCAAGTCTCATCCTTGCTCATCAATCGTGGGGAGAACACGGTTTACCTGAACAATATGGAATTCAAACTGACCGGCGCGATGGTCGAGACGCTATCGGCATTGGCCGAGGCGCGTATGGATGATGAGATCTTGTCGGGTGCAGAACTAGAGGGCGTCATCTCAGGCCGAAGTGCCGCAGATTGCGAAGAGGCCGCAGGCGCCACCCGGATCAAACGGCTGCGCGACGCTTTAGGCAATCAGTTGGTCGCCGAACTGTTAATCAAGACCATTGCCAAGCAGGGCTACACACTGGCCATAGAAAAAGGTGTCATTCGAATGATCTGAGGATCGGATCGTCAGGTGGCACCGTCGCGCAGATGCAATTGGTGCTGACGTTCCCGAAACCGTGCACGATCCGCCTCTGTGTGCGTGGCCAAGCAATGATGGCAACTAACACCAGCCTCGTACTCCGGACGCTCAAGGTCATCGGGCGCAAGTGGCATCCGGCAGGCATAACACAGCACATGCGGCCCTTCGGCCAGCCCATGTCCAACCGAAACGCGTTTGTCGAAGACAAAGCACTCGCCCGTCCAGCGGCTGTCTTTTTCCGACACATTTTCAAGGTACTTCAGGATGCCTCCCTTGAGGTGAAACACCTCCTCCACGCCCTGCCCCAGAAGGTAGTTCGTGGATTTCTCGCACCGAATTCCGCCCGTGCAGAACATCGCGATCCGTTTGCCCTTAAACCGGTCGCAATTCTCTTTCCACCATGCCGGAAATTCCCCAAAGCTCGCCGTGCCGGGATCGACCGCGCCCTGGAACGTGCCCAGCGCAACCTCGTAATCGTTCCGGGTGTCGATCACGGCCACGTCGGGATCGGCGATCAAGGCGTTCCAATCTTCGGCGTCGACATAGCGGCCGACAGCAGCGGTCGGGTCGACACTTGGTTGCCCCATCGTCACAATCTCGCGCTTCAGTCGCACCTTCATGCGATTGAACGGCATTTCTACCGCCGTGCTTTCCTTCCATTCGATATCTGCGCAACCCGGCAAAGCGCGAACAGCATCAAGAGCGGCTGTGATCCCTTCCGGTGTGCCCGCGATCGTTCCGTTGATCCCCTCACTCGCCAAAAGAAGCGTGCCCCGCACACCTTCTGCAAGGCAACGCTGCAGAAGCGCGGGTTTCAGTGCACCCGGATTGTCAAACGGAGTGAACTTATAGAGCGCAGCGACAATAAACATGGGACCCCGATTACGCCTGTGGCCCGGTCCCCGCAAGTTGACACCGCATAGGCAATTGGGCCCTATCGATGAGTTGCCAAATGCGGAGACATCTATGCGCCCCCAGAACGAAGCGCTCATCGTGATCGACGTGCAGAACGATTTTTGCCCGGGCGGCGCGCTTGCCGTCGCCGGTGGCGATCAGATCGTGGCCCCGATCAATGGGCTGATGCCCGAGTTTCCGGTACGTGTGCTGACCCAGGACTGGCACCCGGCCGGGCATCTGTCGTTCGCATCTTCACATCCCGGCAAAGAGCCGTTCGAGCTGACCGAGATGCCTTACGGAACGCAAGTCCTCTGGCCCGACCATTGCATCCAAGGATCAGGCGGGGCCGCGTTTCAAGCAGATCTGAACGTCGACGCCGCCGATCTTGTGATCCGCAAGGGCTTTAGGCGCGAAATAGACAGCTACTCGGCGTTCTTCGAGAATGACCAAAGCACACCGACGGGGCTTGAAGGCTACCTGCGCAACCGCGGGGTGGACACCGTGACCCTTGTCGGCCTGGCAACAGATTTCTGCGTCAATTTTTCGGCGGTGGACGCGGCGAAATGCGGCTTCACGGTGCGGGTCATCGAAAGCCTGAGCCGGGCAATCGACATGGACGGTTCACTCGCCGCCGCGCGTGAAGGCATGCAGAAAGCCGGTGTCGAACTGACCTGAGATCAGGTCTCCTCCCGTCTGCCAAAGCAGCGCGGATCCAATCACTGCCACGAGAACAGCTGCCGCCTTCAGCGGAAGCACCGGAAGAGCTCGACGCGTTCTTTTCGGCGCCGCCGGGGCTGGTTGAACCCAAGGCTCGGCAGTGGCCAGGTGTTCAAGGAACATCTCGAAATCAAAACCATTCATGTTGTGTGCTTCTGGGTCGAAACCGGGAAGCGCACCGGTCAGCCGCTCAATGACATCGATATGTGCGGTCTCATCTTCTTGTGGATAGCGACCTGCCGGGGCACCGCTGTCATAGACGTTGAACCCAAATCCGGCGGCTTCGAAAAAGCGACGGACAGGTTCGTCCGAACCCAAAAGCGCGCTGGCCGTTTCAGTTTCGCGGAACAGCGCGCGATAGGTGCCACGCACATCTGCCGTCTCGCCGGTCTCTTCCTCGAATGCACAAGCCTGCGCGTTAGAATACAGCTCTCGCGGCACCAGCCAGTGGATATCGAAATCGTAACTTAAGCCCATTTCAGTCCCCAAAACACACGTGTTCCAACAGAACAATGGGGGTGGAATCGGGCAGAATTGCGCCGAAACAGAAACGGTTTTGCGGTTGAATTCAGCCCGTGGTGCGCGTGGGTCGCTGTGCCCGGAACGTCTGGATCAGCCGGTCGACGGGAAGCCCAAACTTGAATGCTGCGCGCTGCATCTCAATAGGTTCCGCTTCGGTCAAATGCGTCATGAACGCTGCGAAATCGAACCCGTTCATCTCGGCCTTCGTAACGTCCACACGCCACAGATTGTCGCTAAGCCGTTCGATCAACGCCACACGCAGCACTTCGTCATCCGCAGGATAGAATCCTGGACCCGCGCCACTGTTGTGTGTATCGAAACCAAATCCTGACGCCGCAAAGTAATCGCGCACCGCAGGGTCTGCCCCGCGCAGCGCATTCGCCGTGTCGGCGCTGCGGAACATAGCAAGCTGTGTGCCGTCCTCACTCACGACAATATCGAAATCATACTCCAGGGACATGGAAAGCTCCCCGCATTGTTATCCCCCTAATGATGGTTTCCTTATCCGAAACGATTACGGCGAAACTTTGCCCGGATCGTGCGAGTTGTGGGCAATTATGTAAATTTTCCATGGAAACGGTCACTGAAACACACAGGCGGACACCGCTGGACATCTTCCGCCCCTCGCTCGCATAAAGAGGCGCCAAGGGAGGGATGCCATGGTCGATATCGCCACGCGCGTCTGGAACCACAAGTGGAAGATCGATCCGATCGTCCGCTCGATGATCGACACCGATTTCTACAAGCTTCTGATGTGTCAGTCGGTCTTTCGGAACCGGCCCGACACAACGGTCACGTTCTCGCTGATCAACCGGACATCCGCGGTCCCGCTGGCAAAGCTGATCGATGAAGGCGAGCTACGGGAACAGCTTGATCACATTCGGACGCTTCGACTGGCACGCGGCGAATCCACCTGGATGCGCGGGAACACATTTTACGGTAAACGGCAGATGTTTACCCCTGCCTTCATGGACTGGTTCGAAAACCTGACCTTGCCGCCGTATCATCTGGAACGTGTCGGCGATCAGTATGAACTGGCGTTTGAAGGTTCGTGGCCCGAAGTCATGCTGTGGGAAATCCCCGCACTTGCAGTTTTAATGGAGCTAAGGGGCCGCGCCGTTCTGGGTCGCATGCGAAAGTTCGAGCTTCAGGTGCTTTATGCCCGTGCGATGACGAAGCTTTGGGAAAAGATCGAAAAGCTGCGCGACATCGACGGGCTTCTGATCGCTGATTTCGGAACGCGGCGACGGCACTCGTTCCTGTGGCAGGACTGGGCCGTGCAGGCGATGGGCGAAGGGTTGGGGCAGGCTTTTATTGGCACCTCTAACTGTCTGATCGCCAAGAACCGCGACCTGGAAGCCATTGGAACCAACGCCCATGAACTGCCGATGGTCTATGCCGCGCAGGCCGAAACCGACGCCGAACTGGCACGCGCGCCGTACGAGGTTCTGGCCGACTGGCATGAAGAACACGACGGCAACCTGCGGATCATCCTGCCCGACACTTACGGCACCGAAGGGTTCTTGCGGGATGCACCCGACTGGCTGGCGGGTTGGACCGGCATCCGCATCGATTCCGGTGATCCCGCTGAAGGGGCCGAAACCGCGATCCGCTGGTGGCAAGCGCGGGGCGAGGACCCGAAGGAGAAGCTGGTGATCTTCTCGGACGGGCTCGACGTCGACAAGATCATCGACCTTCACGCCCGGTTTGCGGGCCGGGTTCGGGTATCGTTTGGCTGGGGCACGCTTCTGACAAACGACTTCCGCGGGCTGGCGCAAGACGACGCGCTGGCCCCGTTCTCGCTCGTCTGCAAGGCGGTCGCGGCGAACGGACGACCCACGGTGAAGCTGTCGGACAACCCCAGAAAGGCGATGGGGCCGGAGGACGAGATCGCACGCTACAAACGGGTGTTCGGGGTAGGGGCGCAGGAGGCGGTGGAGGTGGTGGTTTAGGGTGAGTATCAGTCGATTTTTCGCTCTTGGGTTGCTAGACCGATAGAGGTGGAGAGCGACTATCTCATTGCGGTTTCAGACACTGATTTGATTGAGCTGTTGGCCGCTCGTCGACCCGAGCTTGAGATCGGTACCCTTCCGCATGAGGCTCGCCGCTATCTTGGCTGTTCGAGAGACATAATTTACCTGTCCGATCAAAGCGTCCGTCATATCGTTCAGATGCACGGAGACCATATCTCCAACCGGGAGCTCAGACTGCTGCCGAGAATCCTATTTACGGGGCTTTGGCTGGCAGACCATCGGCCCACCCACGCCATCATAAGTTGCGAAATCGACGGAGCGCGTTACAAGTCTGTCGTCAAAGTGACTGAAGACCGAAGGCGTACATACGTGAAGACTCTATATCGCACGGCGCCTCGTCAAACGAAAGCACTACTACGGCGTGGCGCTGTCCTGAGAGAAGGTTGGGCGTAGTTGGCTGCCATGTGGTGGGGCCTGCCTTGAACCCCACAATGCGCTCCCACCCGCGAGTGGTGCTACGGCCGGCAGAATATCACCGTGTCACACATGGCATATGTATTGGTCAGCGGGCCAACTACATACCCCAAGCATAACGACAATGGGCTTGTGCGTCAAACTCAGCTTGTGGATTCTTTGTTAAGAGTCAGAGGCTTACCTAAGCCCCTGATTTGACTCGCAGTTCTTATGCCGCGCCAAATTTAACGAGACCTATCCTTAACTTCTCCCCCGATTTATCCAGTCCGAACAGGATTTGCGATCCCAGTACCCGGCATCCGGAACTCACTCCTCCCCCTCCACGTTCCCCCTCAGCGCTTTCACCGCTCCTCGCCGCTTTTTCGCGTCCACGCGCTTCCGCTTCTGGTTCAGAGAAACGCGCGTCCGTAAGCGTTTCTTCGGCGCTTCTGCCGCTTTGCCGATCAGATCCCGCAAGCGCGCCCGCGCGATGTCGCGGTTTCTGGCCTGGCTGCGCTCTTCGCTTACCTGGATCACGACCGCGCCTTCCTTCGTCCAGCGTCGCCCTGCAAGCCGGCGCAGCCGTCGTTTCACCGCGTCAGACAAATTCGGGGACCGCGCGGCTTCGAACCGGAGCTCTACCGACGAAGCCACCTTGTTCACGTTCTGCCCTCCCGGACCCGAGGCGCGCACAAACTGTTCGGTAATCTCCCAATCCGCGATTTCGATCCGGTCATTGATCCGCATGATGTTCCCCCAATCGAAAAGGGCCGCCCGATCAGGCGGCCCTCCGAGATCTTTAGAGATGGGCCAGTTAGGACACTGAACGCCCAATCAGAAGCATTTTCCCACGCGGGGCTGCCCGCGTCAGCCGGTCCTCCTGACTGTTCCGACACCTCTCTCCAATATCACTCTCGACACTGGACCACCTCCTTTCTCTGGTTAACCGATACTTGGAGGTTGGGCACAGATATCGTATCTGTCAAATGAAATTACGCTATCCGTGGCGCAAGCCGACCCACAATTGCGCGAAACGGCAACAAAGCGAGCAGGGCAAGGCCAAGCTTCACGCCCCAATCCGCGACGGCAAGCGAAACCCATAATGGGACAACCGGTCCGACACCAAGCAAGGGCAAAGCTTCGTTGGCCCAGGACACGTCATTTCCAGGTTCGATGAACACCAGCCAGGACGAAAACGCGATGGTGAAGAACAGCGCGGTGTCCACAGACGATCCGATCAAAGACGACGCTAACGGCGCGCGCCACCAGGACCCGTCCCTGAGGCGATCAAAGATCGAAATATCCAGAAGCTGCGCGGTCAGGAACGCGATGCCGGATCCGATGGCGATCCGTAGCGTTACAAGCGGACCGAATTCACCAACGATCTGCGTACCGATCAGTGAACACGCCACGCCCGTCAGGAACCCTGCAAAGACGACGCGCCGCGCTTTCGACGCGCCATAAACGCGGTTCATCACATCGGTCACGAGAAACGCAATCGGATAGGTGAAGGCACCCCAGGTCAGCCACTGACCGAAGAGGAACTGAACAAGGATGTTTGACGCCACAACCACGGCGGCCATCGCCGTGATGCCGGCAAGCATTTGTCTGGACATGTTTCGCTTCCGTTTTGACAAGGTGTTCGGAGACTTGGCCCCGCACCCTGCGGGACGGCGCTCTGTAGGCGTCAAGAACAGCTTTGGCAAGTCAGGCCGTACGAGACAGCCGGTCAGCGGGACAGGATCTGTCCGCACGCCTTGGGCAGATCGGCCAACACATACTCACGACGTGCCTGAACCGGCGGCGCATTCGGATCCGGCGGGGGAGGGTTCAGGATATTGTTGACCCATTGCTGTGCCTCGCCACATCCGTCACCCGGCGGCGGTGCATCCTGGCTGATGCACCCCTTGGCACCTCTCGGGCAGGCAAGGCGCACGTGAAAGTGGTAGTGGTGGCCCCACCACGGCCGGATCTTTCGAAGCCACGCCTTGTTGCCCTTTTCGTCGCGGCACATCTGCACCTTCGCACCCGGAAACACAAAAATCCGAGCCACGGCCTTGTCCTTGGCTGCCGCGCGCAACAGCATGTGGTGCTGACCGGTCCAGTTCGAGTTTACGAACGCGCCTTCGTTCCGGCGCATCGAGATTGAAGAGATGTTCTCACGCGCGTTCCGCGACAGGCGAAGGTTGTCAGCAGGCCGCATCCAGATGTCGATATCCAGTCCGATCTGATGCGACCGATGACCCGACAGCATCGGGCCGCCGCGCGGCTGGGAGATGTCGCCAATATATAGCCCGTTCCACCCCGGCAGCTTAGCGGCCTGCGCAGAAAGACGCTCGATAAATCGGATGGCCTCGGGGTGGCCCCAGTTGCGGTTTCGCGACAGGCGCATCGCTTGCCATGTGGGTCCGGTTTCGGGCAATTCCTCGGCCCCTGCCACACAGCCCCTCGAATAGCCGCCAAGCGGGGCGGGCTTGTGCGGTGACCCCACCCGTTCCGCCCCGAAAAGCTGCTTCGCCAATGTCTGACCGGTCGCCGGTTGCCCGGCCATCGCCAGCGAAGCGGCACAGGCCGCAAGGAGAGTTCGGATCATCACTGCTGCTCGGCCTCTGTATAGTTGTTCCGGTAATTTTAGCAGATCCACAGGCGTTCGCGAATGGCGAATTTGCGCGGCGGGTAGTGCGGGTTGCCCTTGGCAAACGCTCGGCTTACCTATTTGCCGAAAGATCAATCTTTTGACGGAAGGCGGGCCCATGGCCGCAATCGGCGAAATCCTGTTACTGCTGTTGAACGTCGCGTTCTTCATCATGATCGTTCATATCGTATTTTCGTGGCTGATCACGTTTCAAGTGTTGAACATGCGGCAACCGCTGGTGGCCCAGATATGGGATGGGCTTAACCGGCTTCTGGAACCCGTTTACCGCCCGATCCGGAACATGCTTCCGAATACGGGCGGGCTCGACCTTGCGCCGCTGGTTGCGTTTCTGGTGGTCATTATCTTGCGGGATATTCTGGTGCCCAGGATATTCTTTGCGTTCTGATGAACGCGGCCGTGGAACGGCGCTTGTTCCGCGATTCCTGATCTGGCAGACTTCGCTCAAATAAGAGCAGTTCAACCAACGCCCGACAGGACCCATGCCAGACTCGCAGGCCCTTCTGGCCTCTGTATTCGGATTCGACGCGTTCCGCCCCGGTCAGGCCGAAATCGTCGACGCCGTGACGGCCGGACGCAACACTTTGGCGATCATGCCAACGGGGGGCGGCAAGTCGCTGTGCTTTCAGCTTCCCGCGCTTTGCCGTGAAGGGGTAACGCTTGTTATCTCTCCCTTGATCGCTCTGATGCGCGATCAGGTCAGGGGACTCCAGGCAGCGGGCGTCCCGGCGGGTGCCCTGACCTCGACCAATACCGACGCCGAGACGGATGCCGTGCAATTCGCCCTGCGCGACGGCACGTTGAAGCTTTTATATCTTGCACCTGAACGTCTGTCGTCTGTCGGGACGGTTTCGTTTCTTCGCCGGATCGGCGTTGGGTTGATCGCAGTGGACGAAGCGCATTGCGTCAGCCAGTGGGGGCATGATTTTCGACCCGACTACCTTCGGATCGGAGAACTGCGCAACAAGCTTGACGTGCCGCTCGCGGCTTTTACCGCAACCGCAGACAGGGCCACGCAGCAAGAAATCGTGGCGCGCCTGTTCGACGGCGCACCGGTCGCGACTTTTTTGCGCGGGTTTGATCGGCCGAACATCCACTTGACCTTCGCCGCAAAGGACCAGCCGCGACGCCAAATTCTTGAGTTTGCGTCTGCGCGCAGCGGTCAGTCGGGGATCGTCTATTGCGCCACGCGTGCAAAGACCGAAACCCTGGCCGCCGCGCTGCGAGAGGATGGGCATGCGGCCTGCTACTATCATGGTGGTATGGATGCAGCCGACCGCCGGGCGATCGAAGAGCGGTTCGCGACGGAAGATGGGCTAATCGTGACAGCCACCGTTGCGTTCGGCATGGGGGTCGACAAGCCTGATATCCGGTGGGTCGCGCATGCTGATCTGCCAAAGTCGATCGAAGCCTATTACCAAGAGATTGGCCGCGCGGGGCGGGACGGTGCGCCAGCTGAAACCCTGACGCTCTATGGGGCAGATGACATCCGGCTTCGGCGCGCCCAGATCGACGAAGGACTTGCGCCAACCGACAGGAAGGTCGCGGATCACGGGCGGCTGAACGCGCTTCTAGGCCTGGCCGAAGCGCAAAAATGCCGCCGGCAGGTGCTCTTGGAGTACTTTGGCGAGGCCCCAGATCCCTGCGGGCACTGCGATCTTTGCGACCAGTCGCCGGACCTTTTCGATGGCTCAGTGCCCGTCCAAAAAGCGTTGTCCGCAATTCTGCGAACGGGCGAGTGGTTTGGCGCGGGGCACCTGATCGAAATTCTGATCGGAAACGCATCGGACAAGGTCCGAGCGCGAGGGCACGATCAGCTTCCGACATTCGGAGTTGGAAAAGACATCGACCGTAGGGCATGGACGGCAATCTTCCGGCAGATGATGGGCCATGATCTTGTCCGGCCCGATCCCGGACGCCATGGCGCCCTGCGCCTGACCGAAGCCGCGCGCCCGATCCTCAGGGGCGAAGCCGGGATCACGCTTCGCCGCGACACGGCAAAGGGCGCGGGCGGCGGCGCGCGCGCCCTTGTTTCAGAAGAAGATGCGCCGCTCTTGTCGGCCCTCAAGGCCAAGCGGCGGACACTGGCAGAGGCGCAGCGCGTGCCTGCCTATGTAGTTTTCCCCGACAAGACACTGATCGAGATGGCCGAGCGCCGGCCCGGGACGCTTGACGAGATGGCGGCAATCAGTGGTGTCGGGGCGAAGAAACTGGACCGCTTCGGGCGCGCCTTTCTTGAAGTGATTGTTGGAGATACGGCGGCGCCGGTGCACCCAGCACGTCGCAAGCTTGCCGGTCATGAAGACGGACGGATCTATGACAGGCTTCTCGAAGCGCAGGCGGCGTTAATCCGGGGCCCCGAAGGAAGGGACAAGCCCCTCTCGTGCTCTGCATCGCTAATTGCGCGGGTGGCGGCCTTGGGGCCAAACGATGGTAGTGCCTTGGCGCGGCTGCTTGGGGACCGGCGGACAGAGCGTTTCGGCGCGGCGTTTCTGGATGTGCTGCGGGCCACTTGAGCATTGTCGGCATGCCGCTAGATCACGTGGTGTACGAGGAAGGGAACAAAGATGCTCGTCGTAATCTCCCCTGCGAAACGGCTTGATTGGGATGGTGCCGGGCCCGCCGAAACGGAACCCGCGTTCTTGAAAGAGGCGGCGACGCTTGCAGGCCACGCGCGGCAATTGTCGCTGGCGCGGCTTAAGGCGCTTATGGCACTCTCGGATGATCTGGCACGTCTGAACCGGGACAGGTTCCGGGATTACCAGGCGGCGCCTGGACCAGAACGGACCCGTGCCGCTGTCGAGGTGTTTGCGGGCGACACATATCGCGGGCTTGAGGCCGCAACGCTAGATGGGGACGCGCGGCGCTGGGCGCAGGATCATCTGCGAATCCTTTCTGGGCTATATGGTGTGCTGCGCCCCGACGACGCAATCCAGCCATACCGGCTTGAAATGGGATCACGTCTGAAATCCCGCCGAGGCGCGTCGCTTTATGCCTTTTGGGGCGACCGGATCGCCCGTAGCCTGCGCGCGGATGCCGAAGCGGCAGGCACAGGGATTCTTCTGAACTGTGCCAGCCAGGAGTACTTTGGGGCAGTCGATTCTAAGGCGCTTGGATTGGCGGTGATTACCCCGGTCTTTCTTGAAGAGCGAAACGGCGCGGCCCGCACGGTCAGCTTTTTCGCAAAGCAGGCGCGGGGGGCCATGGCGCGGTTCGTGATGGAAACACGCGCGCAGACGGCAGACGATCTCGCGGGGTTTCAGTCCGGGGGCTATCGGCTCGACCGGGCGCGGTCATCCTCCGATGTGCCAGTGTTCATTCGCGACCACCCCGAAACCGCCGCAGCCTAGATCGTTTCTCCTTCGGCCCGAGGCATCGGCAGAGGCCGAAATTTGCGCTTGGGGGAAGCAGCGGGGTCAGCTGTCCGTCAGGGTCCCTTGGAATGCCGCGTATCAACCAGCGCCTCGAGGCGGAATGGCGGTTTTGGGACGCGCATCTTCGATCGCGCTGATTAGCGCGTCCTTCTTTAGCGGCTTCGTTAAGACGGCGTCGATGCCCGCGGCAAGGATTTCAGCCTTGTCTTCTTCCATCACATGCGCCGTCATCGCGATGATCGGGATGGCGTCCAGCCCGGCCTCTGCAATATGCGCCCGCATGGCGCGCGCGGCATCCTTGCCGTTCATGTTCGGCATCGAGATATCAGTGAACACAATATCGGGCGGCGCAGCGCGAAACCGGTCCACCGCCTCGGCGCCATCAACAGCAACGTCCAAATCGATGTCGAGCGACTTGAGGAGCTTCTCAAGCACCAATCGGTTCGTCTTATTGTCCTCTGCAGCCAAAACACGCATGTGCCGCAGCGGCACGACCGTTTCTGGCGCGCTGGGTTCTGGCCGCGCAACGGGCGGCGTCTCTGGCGGCATGCTCAGCACGTCACGCAACGCTTCAAACAGATCCTGACGAAGCACCGGCCGCTGCAATATGCGGGTGCCCGGCGCGTCCGGTTCCAAGACATCCGGCCCAATACCAAGGCGGACGCGGCCGGTTGGACCGTCATGCTCGCTCACGACAACAAGGTCTGTGGTCTCTATGGGTTTTGGAACCGCGGCGCCCGCCGTGTTCGGCGGACGGTCAGGACGCAAGCCCAGCGCCATCAGCTGTTTTGTAAGGACGTCGCGACTTGTGGGATCCGGATCGCTGACAACAAGCCGCCGCCCCTCGGTCGGCAAATCGGCGTCGTCGGGTTGCGCATTTGGGTCGGGGGTCAGGACAATCCGGAAGCCGAAGACCGATCCTTCGCCGGGCGTGGAATCTACCCAGACTTCGCCGCCCATCATCTGCACTAGGCGGCGCGTGATTGACAAGCCCAGACCGGTGCCGTCGAACTGCCGGGTCATCGCATCGTCGGCCTGATTGAACTCGCCAAAGATATGGTCCTGCTTTTCACGGGGAATGCCAACACCGGTGTCTTCGACCGTCACGTGTAGACGCCAGCCCGACCCCCCCTGATCCGGAAGCCCGACGATCCGGATCAGAACATGGCCTGTCTTGGTGAACTTCACCGCGTTACCGGCAAGGTTCATCAGGATCTGCCGAAGCCGACCCTTGTCGCCAAGAAACCGGGTCGGCAGAAACATGTCGTAGTCCACGACGAGGCTAAGATCTTTCTCTCGTGCCGTGGGCATCAAAAGTGTCGCGACCTCGTTGATCGCGCGTTCCAGGTCAAAGGGCTCCTCGACCAGCGAAAGCTTCGCAGCCTCGATCTTGGAGTAGTCCAGCACATCGTTGATGATCACAAGAAGCGCTTCACCGGAACTGCGGATCGTGTCCAAGCAAAGCTTCTGCTCTTCGTTCAGCGGCCCGTCCCCAAGAATGTCGGCCATCGCAAGAACCCCGTTCATCGGCGTTCGAATTTCGTGACTCATATTCGCCAGAAACGCCGATTTCGCGCGACTTGCGGCCTCTGCGCGATGGCGTGCGTCGTCCAGTTCTTGCTCACGCCGCATGGTCTGGGTCATGTTTGTGGCGAGCATGACAATATCGCCGTCATTGGTGCGCCGCTCCGTCAGGCGCACAAAGCGATCGTTCCATAGACGCAAGGTTACCGGTTCGATCGTACGCGTCATCCAGCGCGCCTTCATCCACCGCAGCCACTCGGTCGGCGCCATCGTCCCAGGATCAACGATCCCTTCCTCAAGCGCGATTTGAACCAGATCTTCGTAACTCGCGCCAATTCCAACACATTCCAGATCTTCAAAAGGACCAAAGAACGAAGCGTTGGACGTGACAATCCTGTGGTCGCGATCAAACACGGCAAAACCGTCTTCAATTGTTTCCAGCGATGCCCAAAGCCTGCGCTCTGCAATCTGCACGTCGCTGCGTGCCTTGCGCAGGTCCTTCAGAGCCTCTCTGTTTTCGCCTTTCAGGTTCTCAGCCGCCGCCTGGGCACGTTCGGCTGCCTCACGTCGTTCGATGACTTCGGTCGAGAGGGCCTTGGCATGGGCGGCGATCCGCGTATTTGCCACTGTCAGCTCGCGCTGCCGCTGCGTCAGCAAGCTTTCGGTGGCCAGACGCGCCCGCAAGCTTTCCTTGGCCATGTCCATTTCCATCATGCGGCAGCTCCCCGGAACAACTTTCAGGGAAGTATCAGCAGGCCGAGTAAAGAACGGATTAATCGGTTAACGCGTCAACGCACCTGCTCCAGTGCGATCGCGATGCCTTGACCGCCGCCGATGCACATGGTCACAAGCGCCTTCGACGCATTAGTGCGTTCGAGCTCATAAAGGGCCTTCACTACAAGGATGGCACCTGTCGCCCCGACGGGATGGCCAAGCGCGATTGCGCCGCCGTTGGGGTTGACCTTTGCCGGATCAAATCCAAGGCCTTCGCTGACCGCAAGTGCCTGTGCAGCGAATGCTTCGTTCGACTCGATCACATCAAAGTCTTCCGCGTTCATGCCGGTTCGTGCCATGAGCTTTTCCACCGCCGGCACAGGCCCAATGCCCATTACCTCAGGACGCACACCAGCATGTGCGTATCCTAGGATGCGCGCGCGCGGTTTCAGGCCAGCCTTTTCTGCGACTTCGCCGCGCGCAAGAACCAGGGCTGCGGCGCCATCGTTGATACCGCTAGCATTCCCAGCGGTCACCGATCCATCTTTTTTGAATGCGGGTCGCAGTGCCGCAAGCATTTTAAGACTGGTTTCTTTAGGATGTTCATCCGTGTCGAACGTCACAGTGTCCCGTTTGACGCGAACCTCTACCGGTACAATCTGTTCCTTGAACCTTCCTTCTTCGATTGCACGGGCGGCGCGGGTTTGGCTTTCCATCGCGAATGCATCTTGTGCGTCACGACCAATTTGATGTTCGGTTGCAACGTTTTCCGCCGTTACGCCCATATGACCGGTTCCAAACGGGCAATTGAGGGCGCCAAGCATCATATCCGATGCGCCGGTATCGCCCATCTTCTGGCCCCACCGCGCGTGCGGAAGAATATAAGGTGATCGACTCATACTTTCGGCACCGCCCGCAAGGCCGAAATCGGCATCGCCCAGCTGCAGTGCCTGAACCACTGATACCACCGCCTGCGCGCCCGAACCACATAATCGGTTCACGTTCATCGCGGGCGTGGTGTCAGGAACCCCGGCTTCCATCGCCGCGGCACGCGACAGGTACATGTCGCGCGGCTCGGTGTTGATGACATGGCCGAACGCCACATGGCCAATCTGCGCGCCGTCAACGCCCGAACGCGCCATGGCCTCTTTCGAAACAGTTGCGCCGAGTGTAATCGGCCGGGTTCCCGATAAAGTGCCTCCGAAGGTCCCGATCGCCGTTCTTGCGCCATCCAGAATGACCACTTCTGTCATGATGAATTTCCTTCAGTTGCATGAAAAATCGTTTCTAAACCTGCCCGAAATGCTTTCGAGTTTGACCCCAGTCTTTGTGCAAGGTCAGCTTCGTAGGCTTCGGCCATTTGCGCAATCTCGTCCATCATCTGGCGGCCCTTATCGGTCAGGCTTAGCTCGACGAGCCTGCGGTCGGTTTCGTTTACCCGCTTCAGCACATAGCCGGATGCCTCAAGCCGCGCGGCCGCACGGCTGACCCGGCTTTTGTCCATATCGACCCGTTCGAAGATCTCTCTTACGCTGACCGACCCGCCTTGGCTGAGATGGGCCACTACCCGCCATTCGGCGATCCCGATCCCAAATCGGTCCCTGTAAAGACCCGAGAACTCGCGGCTTGTCCGACCGGCAGCGACAGCAAGCTGATAGGGTAGAAACCGGTCAAGAACGAACGTTGTCACAAGAAGCCCGAGGATGGATCGTTTCAGTTGCAATGATGTGCACGTCGCGGGCAGGCATGCAAGCGGTCGCTTCCAGCCTGACGGGTATCGGTCCCCCTGCTATTCTGAAGGTGTGATTGCCCGGAGGCATGCCGTGACAAACTTCACAGAACATATAAATGGCGTGTTGGCCGAGATTGAAGCCGCTGGTTTGACAAAGCGCGAGCGATCTATCACGGGCCCGCAGAGGGCGCATATCGATGTCGCGGGGCGCGATATGCTGAACCTTTGCGCCAACAACTATCTTGGGCTTGCCGACGATCCCCGCCTAGAGGCAGCGGCAAAGTCGGCTATGGACAGCCATGGTTACGGGATGGCGTCTGTGCGGTTCATTTGCGGCACGCAGGATTTGCATCGGATGTTGGAGCAAGCATTGGCGGACTTCCTTGGGCACGACGATGCAATTCTGTTTGCTGCGTGTTTCGACGCAAACGGAGGTTTGTTCGAACCGCTTCTGGGGCCAAAGGACGCAATCGTTTCGGACGCGCTGAACCATGCCTCGATCATCGACGGGATCCGGCTCTGCAAGGCCAAGCGATACAGGTACGCCAACTCGGATATGAGCGATCTTGAAGCTCAGTTGAAATCGGCGCGTGTCGACGGGGCACGCTTTGTGATGATCGCAACCGATGGCGTGTTTTCGATGGACGGGTATCTGGCGAAGCTCGATAAGATCCGCGCCTTGGCAGACAAATATGACGCGCTTCTGATGGTCGATGACTGTCATGCGACCGGGTTTATCGGGCCGAAGGGTGCGGGGACTCCCGCGCATTTTGGGGTCAGGGCGGACGTCCTGACCGGAACTTTGGGCAAGGCACTGGGCGGCGCGATTGGGGGCTACATCGCGGCGTCACAACCCGTAATCGACCTGCTTCGGCAGCGGGCCCGGCCCTATCTGTTCTCGAACTCACTGCCGCCCGCGGTGGTCGCAGCAGGCATTGAGGCCCTCAAGCTTGTTGGGGCTGGCGACGATCTGCGTAGGCAACTCTTTGAGAACGCGGCCTACTGGCGCGCGGGCCTTGCAGATGCCGGGTTTGATCTCTTGCCCGGCGAACACCCGATCGTTCCGGTCATGCTGGGAGATGCGCAGTTGAGCCAAGATATGGCAGCGGCGCTTTTTGAACGTGGGGTTTATGTCGCGGGCTTCTTCTTTCCAGTCGTGCCGAAAGGCACGGCGCGGATCCGAACACAGATGAATGCAGCCCTCACGCGCGACGACCTTGACAGAGGGCTTGAAGCCTTCAAAGCCGCAGGCCGCGAAGTGGGGGCGATCTGATGCAAAACGAAATGCGCGCACTTGTGAAGGCGAAGGCCAAGCCGGGATTATGGATGGAGCGCCGACCAGTACCAGAGATCGGGCCGGATGATGTGTTGATCCGGGTGAACAAAACCGGGATTTGCGGCACGGACATTCATATCTGGAACTGGGACGAGTGGGCGGCGCGCACGGTACCGGTACCGCTAATAACTGGTCACGAGTTTGCGGGCTCGATCGTGGATATGGGTCGGAACGTCGAAGGTCTGCGGATCGGCCAGCGGGTATCTGGTGAAGGGCATCTTATTGGAAAAACGTCACGCCAGAGCCGGGCAGGCAAGTTTCACCTGGACCCGGCCACGCGCGGAATCGGCGTGAATGAACCAGGTGCCTTTGCCGAATACCTGCGCCTGCCGGCGTTTAACGTTGTCCCCTTGCCCGATGCCATCGATGACGAGATCGGGGCGATCCTTGATCCGCTGGGCAATGCGGTTCACACCGCGCTTAGCTTCGATCTTGTGGGCGAGGACGTTCTTGTCACTGGCGCAGGTCCCATCGGGATCATGGCGGCTGCCGTCGCGCGCCACGTGGGCGCAAGGCATATCGTTGTAACGGATCTCAACGAAGACCGGTTGGCGTTGGCACGAAAGGTCGTGCCAGGTGTACGAGCCCTGAACCCAAAAGATGCGGATTTGGCCGAAGTTGTATCTGATCTTGGGATGCGCGAAGGGTTCGATGTTGGGCTGGAAATGTCCGGCAGTCAGGCCGCGCTTGACCAGATGGTCGAGGCGCTTGTCATGGGCGGCCACATCGCACTTTTGGGTATTCCACCCGGAAAGAGCCCGGTCGACTGGAGCCGGATCGTGTTCAAGGCAATCACGATCAAGGGCGTCTATGGCCGCGAGATTTTCGAGACCTGGTACAAGATGATTGCGATGCTGGAAAACGGGCTGGACGTGCGCGAGGTCATCACCCATCGCTTCAAGGTCGCGGATTTCGTGGAGGGGTTCGAAGTGATGCGGGTTGGGTCGTCCGGGAAGGTGGTGCTGGACTGGAGTTGACAACTTCGGGACTCCACATGAGAACAAAACGTGAATATAGTCGTGCGATGTTCGCCGAACTTTGCGCCACCTCGAACTTTACTTTCCTCACCGGGGCCTCGCATCCCGAAGAGTATATAGAGCGTGCGGCACTTCTGGGCCTGTCTGCTGTGGCGATTGCGGACGAAAACTCGGTCGCCGGGATCGTCCGCGCGCATACGGCAGTGCGCGAGATTGCGCGGGTGGTGAAGCTGCGGAAAGCCGCAGATCCAATCGGCCCCCCGTGTCCCGATCACGTATCGGGTCCAGCATCGGCCGACATTCTGAATATCCCACGCCTGATCCCGGCGGCCCGGATCGTTTTGATGGATGGCGTGACGGTAACCGTTCTTCCCAAGCATCGTATCGCCTGGGGGCGGCTGTGCCGCCTGATCTCGGCAGGGCGACTTCGGGCTGACAAGGGAACGTGTGACCTGCAGCTCGACGATCTTGTCGACTGGGGGGAAGGGCAGGTTCTTCTGATCCACCCAGAGGCCGATTGGCAGGGCGCGGCAAAACGGCTGACGCAGCGGTTTCCGGGCGCCTGTTATCTGATGCTATCGCCTCGATACGATGGCCATGACAGTCCACGCTTCGACCGTTTGACCAGAATTGGGGCAGAACAGGGTCTGATGACGGTTGCGTCCGCTACGCCGCGCATGCACCGCGGCCGACGCCGAAAGCTGGCAGATGTGCTGACTGCAATCCGGCAAGGGGTCAGGGTGGATGACCTGGGCCGCGCCGCGCTTGCCAACAGCGAGCAATGCCTGCGCTCAGAGGTAGAGATGCTGCGGATATTCACAGGTCACGAAGCTGCCGTCGCGCGGGCCGGCGAGATCCTTGGGGCCTTGTCGTTTTCACTGGACGAGCTGCGCTACGAATATCCTTCCGAGGTTTCCGGCAGTGAAACCCCGGCGGACCGTCTGCGCCGTTTGTCGTTCGAAGGGCTGCGCTGGCGCTATCCTTCGGGTGCACCCGAGAAAGTTCAGGCGATGCTGGAGCATGAGCTGACCCTGATCGGCAAGCTGCGCTATGAGCCTTACTTTCTGACCGTCCACGATGTTGTGGCCTTTGCCCGATCGCGCGACATCCTGTGTCAGGGCAGGGGGTCTGCGGCAAACTCAGTCGTGTGCTACTGCCTTGGCGTCACATCGGTCAGCCCGGAAATCGGGACAATGGTGTTCGAACGCTTCGTATCCGAAGCCCGGAACGAGCCGCCCGATATCGACGTCGATTTCGAACACGAACGGCGCGAAGAGGTGATCCAGTGGATTTACGAGCGATATGGACGCCACAGGGCGGGGCTATGTGCCACCGTGATCCACTACCGCGGCAAGCGTGCAGTGCGCGAGGTTGGGCGCGCCATGGGTCTGACAGAGGACACGATCAGTGCGATGTCCTCGCAGCTTTGGGGATTCTTCGCGACGACAGGCCTAGAAAACGAACGGCTGCGCGAAATCGGGCTTGATCCAGAGGACCGGCGACTTCGTCAGACGATGGAACTGATCTTTGAAATCCAGGGCTTCCCCCGGCACCTAAGCCAGCACGTGGGCGGGTTCATCATGACCGAGGGTCGGTTGGATGAACTGGTGCCTGTCGAAAACGCAACCATGGACGATCGCACGGTCATCCCTTGGGACAAGGATGATATCGACACGCTCGGTATCCTGAAGGTCGACATTCTGGCCTTAGGGATGCTGACCTGTATCCGCAAGGCGTTCGACCTGATCGGGAAGCACCATCACATCGACTATACGCTTTCGACGCTGCCGCCCGAGGATCCGGCCGTCTACGACATGCTTTGTGACGCCGATAGCCTGGGCGTGTTTCAGGTGGAAAGCCGGGCACAGATGAACTTTCTGCCCCGGATGCGGCCCCGGACCTTTTATGACCTTGTAATCGAAGTGGCGATTATTCGGCCTGGCCCAATTCAGGGCGACATGGTGCACCCCTATATTCGCCGCCGAAACGGGGAAGAAGAGGTCCGTTTCCCGTCGGACGAATTGGGGCAGGTCCTGGGAAAAACGCTGGGCGTGCCGCTTTTCCAGGAACAGGCAATGCAGATCGCGATTGTCGGCGCGGGGTTTACACCGGACGAGGCGGACCGCCTGCGCCGGTCGCTGGCGACGTTTAAGAAACACGGCAACGTTAGCGAATTCCGGGGTCGGTTCCTGAAGGGCATGCGCGCCAACGGCTACGATGAAGAGTTTGCCTTGCGCTGTTTCAGTCAGATTGAGGGGTTCGGCAGTTACGGCTTTCCGGAATCCCACGCCGCCAGTTTCGCGCTTCTGGTCTATGCCTCGGCCTGGCTGAAGCGGCACCATCCCGGCATCTTCGCGTGCGCGCTATTGAACGCCCAGCCGATGGGGTTTTATGCGCCCGCCCAGATCGTCCGTGATGCGCGCGAGCATGGGGTCGAGGTGCGGCCCGTGGATATCAGTACCTCGTACTGGGACAATGTAATGGAACCCACCCGTGATGGGGGGTTGGCCCTGCGCCTGGGGTTCCGGCAGATCAAGGCCATGCGGGAGGAGGATGCGGCCTGGATCACAGCGGCGCGCGCAAACGGGTTTCGCGGGGTCGAGGATGTGTGGCGCCGTGCAGGCGTCGATCCCCGCACGCTGCACCGTCTGGCAGAAGCCGATGCGTTTGCCTCGCTCGGACTGTCGCGGCGTGACGCGCTTTGGGCGGCCAAGGCGATTGCGACTGAAAAGCCCCTTCCGCTTTTTGCTGGCGATATGGATGGCGAAGGAATTGTCGAGCCCGCCGCGCATCTGCCCGCAATGAGCGAAGGGGAAGAGGTCGTTGAAGACTACGTCGCCATGCGGCTGACACTGCGCAAACATCCGATGGCGTTTCTCCGCGCCCGGCTGACAGCCGACACAGGACCACCGGCGAGAACTGCCGCGCCGCCGTTGCGGAAAACGCTTGCCCATGCCCCACAGGGTCGCCACCCCCGCAACGCCAACCCAATCCCGTCGCGCTTTTCCGATGCAACAGGTCTGATACGTACCGATATGCGGGACAAACGACGGACGGAGTGATCTCTGCTGACACACAATGTCAGCAGGACCCCACGCAATGGACTGACAGACGCCGAAAGGGACCGTATCAAAAGCCATGACAGTCGACGACAAGCCCCGCTGCTTCGGGTCACACGATCCAGTTTACGCCGCATATCACGATACCGAATGGGGTGTTCCAGTCCACGACGACCGCACGCTTTTTGAGATGCTCATCCTCGAAGGCGCGCATGCGGGCCTAAGCTGGGAAACCGTTCTGAAAAAGCGCCAAGGATACCGCGCACGGTTTCACAACTTCGATGTCAACCGCGTCGCGGCCATGTCCGACGCGGACCTCGCCGACGCGCTGACCGATCCCGGCATCGTCCGCCACCGGCAAAAGGTCGCCTCAACCCGCAAGAATGCGCAGGTCTTTCAGACGATTCAGGCCGAGTTAGGGTCTTTCGACACATACCTTTGGAACTGGGTCGGCGGCCGCACGCTGGTGGGTGACTGGGCCACAACCGAGGACATTCCGGCAAGTACTGGGATCAGCGATACTCTGTCAAAGGACCTCAAAAAGCGGGGGATGAGCTTTGTCGGAACAACGATCATATACGCCTACATGCAGGCCATCGGACTAGTGAACGATCACGCCAGAACCTGCTGGCTGCACGGCAAGAACCTATGATCCGCGCAGGCGCCGCAAAATGTCGTAGCTTGCGTAGCCATCGGGGGTCAGACCCATCGATGCCTGAAATTCGCGGATCGCCTGAATCGTGTTCGGTCCGATAATTCCGTCCACGCCTTCTGTGTCATAGCCCGCCTGAGTCAGGCGTTCCTGCATTTCTTGCTTCTCGGAAAATCTGAGGTTCCGGTCGTCGATCGGCCAGCTTGCCTTCAAGGGTGGGCCGCCGGCAATCCGGTCGGACAGGTGACCAACGCCAATCACATATGCATCTGCGGTGTTGTAGCGTTCAAGCACATGAAAATTGTCGAAGATCATGAACGCAGCACCCCGCGCACCCGCAGGCAGCAGGATCGACGCGCGCCCGTGTTCGGGGATCGTTGCGCCTGACACGTCGCGCACACCCTGCGCCAGCCATTCCGAGACAGGTTTCTTAATCCGCTCGCCCGATTGCAAAAAATCGAACCCGGCTGGCAATTGTACCTCAATCCCCCAAGGCTGACCCTTGGTCCAGCCGAAGTGCGCCAGATAGGCCGCGGTCGAGGCCAGTGCATCCGATGGGTCGTCCGACCAGATATCGCGCCGACCATCACCTGTGAAATCCTGCGCGTGATCAAGGTAAGAGGTGGGCATGAACTGCGTATGCCCCATAGCACCAGCCCAGGACCCGGTCATACGGGACGGGGCGGTGTCGCCGGCATCCACAATCCGCAGCGCGGCCACAAGCTGCGCCTCAAAGAAGGCACCGCGTCGACCGTCAAACGCCAGTGTTGCCAAGGCCGGAACGACGGGCGTTGAACCGCGAAACGTACCGTACGCGCTTTCCAGCCCCCAAACCGCGGTGACCACCTCGGCCTCGACCCCGTACTCGCCTTCGATCTGATCAAGAAGGTCCCTACGCTTCGCTAAAGCCGACCGACCGTTGGTGACCCGTGCCTCAGACACAGCACTTTCCAGATAGACCCAGATCTGCTTGGTAAATTCTGACTGATTGCGATCCTTTTCGATCACATCCGTCATATAGCGCATTTCGGAAAACGCGGCATCCAAGGTCTCTGTCGAGATGCCTTGCGACAGGGCGCGTTCCCGAAACGCGCCCAGCCATTCCCGAAACGAGATGTTCGCAACAGAGGCCTCGACCATCATCGAAACAGGCCTTGGTAGCGGCCGAAGCGACGTATCGGGCCCGAACGCGGCGACCTGTGAAGCGGCAAGGCAAAAGCCCGCTGCGGCCAGCGCAAATCGCATGGTGTGCCTCTTGTCATGTCATTCCTGCTCTTGACTAAGTATAGCGCAGGCCGCGCTTTGCGGGAACTCTGTGGCTTGGATATGGGCGATCCGCCGCTAACGCCGCCTTCGCCGCGTCACCTTCCGTCCGCCGCCGCGCTTTGCGCGTTGGGGCAGTGCTGGGGCAGGAAGCGCCCGGTCCTCGATCTCCAGAAGTTCCAACAACAGCCCGCCGGTCACCGGTACGGCATCGGTAAGACGCACTGTCACACGCTGTCCCGCACCAACGATCATGCCGGTATCGGCACCCTGCAGAGTTTGGCTTGCCCGGTCGAAATGAAAGAACTCGCGCCCAATCTCGCGGATCGGGACCAGCCCGTCTGCACCTGTTTCATCAAGCTTTACGAAGGCGCCGAAACGCGCGACATTCGATATCCGGCCTGTCATTTCGGTGCCCACTCTTTCGGACAGATAACTGGCGAGATAGCGGTCGATCGTATCACGTTCGGCGGCCATTGATCGCCGTTCTGTGTCCGAGATGTGCTGTGCCGTCTGGTCCAGCATCTCGACCTCTTCCACCATCAGGCCATCCTTACCCCAGCCATGGGCCGCGATCAGAGCACGGTGAACAACCAGATCGGCATAGCGCCGGATCGGCGAGGTGAAATGCGCGTACTGCGTCAGCGCCAGCCCAAAGTGGCCAAGGTTTTCAGGGCTGTAGTACGCCTGTGTCATCGAACGCAGCGTGGTCAGGTTGATCAGCTCGTCATGATCCGTGCCTTCGACTTGAGACAGCAACTGGTTGAGATGCCGGGTCCGAAGCACCTGACCCTTCGCCAAGGTCAGACCCGACGCCTGTGCCACTTCGCGAAGCGCATCGAGCTTTTCTGGCGATGGCTCTTCATGGACACGGTAGAGCAGGGGCTGACGGCGGCGGGCCAGTTCCTCGGCAGCCGCCACATTGGCCAGAACCATGAACTCTTCGATCATGCGATGCGCGTCCAGACGCTCGCGAAAGGCAACCGACCGGACCCGCCCATCATCCGATAGCACGATCTTCCGCTCCGGAAGGTCGAGGTTCAGGGGTTGGCGGGCCGCGCGGGCGCGGGTCAATGCGTCGTAGGCGGCGTAAAGTGGCGCTATGATTTTATCTGCCAGCTCCCCGGTGCGTTCGTTGGGCCGACCATCCTGCGCCGCTTGCACTTCTTCGTAGTGAAGCGTCGCCGCAGACCGCATCAGCCCGCGCACAAAGCGATGCGACAGCTTTCGGCCGTTCGCGTCGATCTGCATACGGACCGCAATGCACGCCCGGTCCACGCCTTCGTGCAGCGAGCACAGATCGCCCGACAGCTTGTCGGGTAGCATCGGTACCACACGATCGGGGAAATAGGTCGAATTTCCGCGTCGCCGCGCCTCTTGGTCCAGCGCTTTTCCGGGGCGCACGTAGTGGGCGACGTCTGCAATCGCGACCCAGATCACGTGACCATCCGTGTTCTGGGGGTCGTCGTCCGGACCGGCCCAGCACGCATCATCGTGGTCCCGTGCATCGGACGGATCGATTGTAATCAGCGGGATATCGCGCAGGTCGGTCCGGTCCCCTAAAGTGGCCGCACCCATTCGGTCCGCAGCTGCCATTGCATCATCGGGGAAATCATCGGGAACACCGTATTGGTGAATTGCAATAAGCGACACCGCGCGGGGTGCAGCCGGATCGCCAAGACGGTGAATGACACGCGCCCGCGGCAGACCCATGCGATCTTTGGGTCCGGCCTGCTCTGCCTCGACTAGCTCGCCATCTTTGGCCCCGTTGGCGTCGCGTTCGGACACCCGCCACTCGCGCGCCGTACCCTTATCGACGGGAACGATCCGGCCGCCTTCAGCCCCTTTCCGGTACACCCCAAGAACCTTGCGGGCGTTGGTGCCAATCCGCCGGATCAAGCGCGCCTCATAGGCATGATCTTCGCCCTTTACCTCGGTCAGGCGCCCAAGAATGCGGTCGCCCTGGCCCAGCGCAGGGTCAGAGGCGCGCGCTATGATCAGGATCTTGGGCTCTGGCCCGTCGCCGCGCCATTCCATCGGTCGGGCAAAGAGGTCGCCATCAGATCCGGGACCCGAGATTTCTAGAACAGATACGGATGGCAGCTTGTCGGGATCGCGGTAAGTTTTGCGCCGCTTTTCAAGATGGCCGTCGGCTTCCAAATCGCGAAGTATCCGCTTCAACTCGATCCGATCAGATCCCTTGATTCCAAAGGCCTTTGCGATATCGCGCTTCGACGTCTTAGTGGGATTGCTTGAAATCCAGTCGAGGACTTCTTCATGGGAAGGAATGCGGGCCATAGCGCTGCGCTAGCATTTTGGCCAAGGCGCGTCATGTGGATTATCGCAGAGCCAGGTCGGCAACCCTGTCGACGTCGTAAAGTTCGCGGATCTCGGAAAGCCTAAGCCCCGACAGCGCTGTTCTGGTATCGGCACACGCATGTTCGGTCGACCAACGAACATTCCCAAGAACGCCCCGCCGCATCAGCGACGCCAGACGCGCACCGATCAGCCAGTAACCGCCGTCTGATGCGGGCCCAATCACCGCATCCGCCGACCCGAGGGCAGCGAAAGCTTCTGCCAGCGTGCCGCGAGTAATCCCAGGGATATCGGCACCAATCACGACGACCGGGCCACGCGGGGCAGCGTGCATTGCACGAACCATCCGGTCACCCAGATCGCCGGTACCTTGGGGGATCCGGGCAAAGCCCCTTGGCCAGACCCGGCTGAGCATTCCGTCGCGGTCAGGCGACACAGCCAGTATCACCTGCCATCGCGGGTCGCATATCCGCCGCAATAGCCCGGCAACCTGGTGCCGAAACCACCAAGCGGCTTCTGGCATTCCGATGTCGCGACCCAGGCGGGTTTTGACCCGGCCCGGTCGAGGCTCTTTCACCATAACGATGACGGTCCGGGGCATGTTCAGGCGAAGTAGTCCCTGAGTATTCGAGCATAGACGGCCTTCAGTTGATGGATATGCGCGATTTCAACCCGCTCATCGACCTGATGCATCGTGGCGCCGACCAGCCCGAATTCCACCACGGGGCAATGATCCTTGATGAACCGCGCGTCCGACGTACCGCCTGTTGTAGACAACGTTGGAACGACACCTGTTTCGGCCGTGACGGCGCGCGCCACAAGATCTGACAGCTCGCCCGGTGGCGTCAGAAAGCTCTCGCCAGAGATTCTGACGTCCATGTCGATCTCTACGCCCCGAGCCACTGCCACAAGGTCGGCTTCCTTTTGAAGCCAGGCTTCCAGACTTTCCCCGGTGTGGCAGTCGTTGAAACGGATGTTCACGACCATCCGCGCCGTTGCCGGGATGACGTTGGTGACCTCGTTCCCGACATCAATGGTGGTGACGGCCAGTGTGGATGCGTCGAAGTGTTCCGTGCCGGAATCGAGCTCTGAAGATGACAGTTTGTGGGCAAGCGCGGCAATCGCATGAACAGGATTCTTGGCGCGATGGGGGTAGGCGGCATGCCCCTGCACGCCAGTAACAGTAAACCATGCCGACATCGATCCGCGTCGGCCGATCTTTATCATCTCGCCCATCTGTTCCGGACAGGTCGGCTCGCCCACCAGACAATGGGTCATCGCCTCTTCCGCGCTGTCCATCCAATCGAGGAGGGCCGCGGTCCCATCCACCGCCGTCCCCTCTTCATCACCCGTGATGGCAAGCACAATTGACCCATCGGGAGGCGCGGTTTGGACAAAGTCGATCGCGGCGGATGCAAAGGCTGCCACTCCAGATTTCATATCGGCCGCACCGCGTCCCCAAAGTTGCCCGTTCCGGCTTTCACCGGAAAATGGTGGGACTGTCCAATCAGATGGGTCTCCTGGAGGGACGACGTCCGTGTGCCCATTGAACCCGAACGTGCGTCCGTGACCTTTCGGTCCCCAACGGGCGTAGAGATTACGTACCTCGCCGCGATCTGCGCGGCTGCACTCAAACCCTGCATCGTAAAGCGCCTTTTCAAGGAGATCCAAAGCCCCATCGTCTGCCGGTGTCACAGATGCACAGCGGATCAGGCGGGCGCTAAGATCGACGGGATCGACAGGAATGTGGGTCATGACGATGCTGCGTACCCCGGTGCGAAGACAGGCGCAATCGGTTGTAGCTGTGGCGTGTTGATAACACGGGACAATCCCCGAGATTCTGACGGGTTCACAATCGCCACGGGATGGATCACGTTCGCTACCAACAGGACACGGAACAAAGTTGGTCCGATAAAGCGCCACGGATCACGATGGCGCAAAAACGGTGGGGCTGTTATGGTTGCAGGGGTCGAGCTGACCTACAATATTGGCGCGACGGCCTTGCAGATGGCGCAGACCATCTTTGGGTCAGGGTCCACTGTTGTTTCGGCAAGCTACACAGGCGACAATCGCGCGTCGGCGATCTATTCTGATGGTGATCTCGCCCCGGGCGTGGTTCCCGGCGACACCGGTGTTATCCTGTCGACAGGTCAGGCGCAGGGCTTTACGCGCAACGGGCCTGAATCGAACGCGACCCCCAGCCAGACGACCGGAAACACCGGGCCCAACAACGATCCGGACTTCAATGCATTGGCAGGGCGAAGCACGTTCGACGCATCCTTTCTGGAAGTCGAGTTTATTCCGGATCCCGGCGTTACGGCGATGACGATCGATTTTGTGTTCTCGTCCGAGGAGTATCCTGAGTTCTCGAACACGATCTACAACGACATCGTGGGGGTCTGGGTCGACGGCGCGCCCGTGCCACTGGCCGTCGGGAACGGTAATGTGAGCGTATCGAATGTCAGCCCATCGAATGGCGAGAACTTGTTCATCTCGAACACCGACGACCAGTTCAACACCGAGATGGACGGCTTCACCGTCACACTTTCACTGACTTTCCCGGTCACGCCGGGTGAGGTGAACGAGATCAAGATCGGCGTCGCCGATGTCGCCGACAGCAACTACGATTCGAACTTGCTGATTGCGGCGGACGCGCTGCAGGGAACGTTGATCGCGATAGATGACACGGGAACGTTCTTTCCCGATGGCACCCGGGTCATCGACCTTCTGGGGAACGATGTAAACGAGACCGGCGGCACATTGGTCATCACGCATATCAACGGACAGCCCGTGGCGGCAGGCGACACCATCGCCCTGCCTGAAGGCCAGTCCGTGACGTTGAATGCGGACGGCACAGTGACGGCGACAACGGACTCGGACCTTGGGCAAGTTGCCTTTACCTACACTGTTACAAGCAGCACCGGTGAATCGGATACGGGGTTTGTTAACTACGATACTGTGCCCTGCTTCACCGCCGGCACACCAATCCGAACCGATACTGGTTCTTTGGCAGCCGAGAAGCTGTGCCCCGGCGATCTCGTGCATACACGCGACAACGGTCTTCAGCCTTTGCGTTGGGCGGGGCGACGGTTGGTCAAGGCGCGTGGAAAGCTGGCGCCGATCCGGATTGAAGCCGGTTGTTTTGGTGCGCACGATCGGCTTTTGGTTTCGCCGCTGCACCGGGTGCTGGTCCGCGGGCCGCTTGCAGAACTGTATTTTGGCGAAACCGAAGTCCTGGTTGCTGCGCGGGATCTGATTAATGGACGCACAGTGCAGCGCGTTGAAGGGGGTTGGGTGGACTACGTTCACCTTCTTTTTGACGATCATCAGGTGGTCTGGTCAGCCGGGCTGCCCACCGAAAGCTTCTTGCCAGGCCCGCAAACGAGCGGATTGTTCGAGGCGGACGCATTGGACGAGCTACGCACTCTATTTCCCGAATTGGATCCCACGACTGGCGCAGGATACGGACCCGCGGCCCGCCGAACGCTGAAAGCCTACGAGGGGTCGCTGCTGAAGCCCGCGGCCTGATCCTCGGCGTAAAGTACCTGGTGCTCTGCCACGATCACCGCATTTTCCTTCTGGGCACGTGCCATAAGATCTCTTTCCTCTGTCCCGATCTCGTGACCTTGGCCCTCGCGCTCCGAAGCGGTGCCGTAGCCCGTTGCATCAAGCGGCGCGAGCCCAGCCTGTTTAAGAACAGCGACCGTTTCGCGCACCGCTTCATCCTCCGACGCACCCGCCGCATAGCAGATCAGCGCGGCTCCGGTGGCACCGTCTGGCAAGCCGTCTTCAGCCTTTCGACCGACCTCGACCAGTAAGGTGTAAACCTCGCTCTGGCGTTTTTCCTTCTTCATGTTCCCGCGATTGCACACGCCCCGCCGGGTTGGCAAGCCACTTGCGCATTTTGGTCAATCCAGAGAAGTCGGCTCACCGCTTCAGGGAATGACCGGGATCATCAGAGGCAGCGTTTCCGAGGGATTAAACAGGCGTCCAGGGTAGGCCAACCAGTCTGATCGGCTCTCATAGATGTGGCGTAAACCACGGATCAAAGGACTGCGAAAATGCCGCTCAAGTGCGAGGATCACCTGCGCTTCATTGGTCCAGGCCAGCGCCGAGGCCGTTAGTGCATCGCCGCCATCGAGCGCGTCCAGGACCAATCCCGCAAGCTGTGAAGCCGGGTTGGAAACCTCGTCGTGTGCAATCGGTTCTAGCTCGCGGCGGACGGTGGCAGTCGTTTCTGTTGCGACCCAATCGCCCTCTGGCGGATCGTAGAGAGCGATCCGACCGTCATCCTGCAACTGACGATACCCCTGAAGAACGGCGGCCCGATCCTGACCGGGAAGTGTCCGGTAATGCGCTTGAAACGCATCCCAATGCCAAAAAAGATCATCATCGCCCGCACCGTTCTGCAGCCGGTCGGCGATCAGGAATGCCGTCGACGCCCGGAAAGCATCGTAGTCGTCATCTGGCAACGTCGCCGCAAGAAGCAGGGTCGAATGCACAGCTTCGGCCATGGGTTTCGTTAACCGGCACCCATCGACATCGATCACATGCCGCAGGTCCGACGCCGTCATCGCGGCGCCGGTCCCCGTGGCCAATCGGCTTAGGGTTCGTTGGCTTGTGTTTGCAGCCATCCAACGAAGATCATGTATCGCCTGCAAGCTGCGGAAACCTACCGCAACACTCGTACTGTCACTCATACCCCTGAATAAACCGATCGGCAGGGACCTGTGAGTGGCATTTCGCGGGCATATTAGGCCCCAATCAGCAACACAGCGTTTCCATCAATCGCGCAATAAATC
Source organism: Pseudomonadota bacterium (assembly GCA_038744785.1). Taxonomy (GTDB): domain Bacteria; phylum Pseudomonadota; class Alphaproteobacteria; order Rhodobacterales; family Rhodobacteraceae; genus Ovoidimarina. The sequence goes on along the minus strand of JBCDLX010000016.1, from coordinate 52,781 downwards.
ATTGATCCCTGTTTTTTCACGGGTCCGTTCGTCGACCCGTTTAACGATTACGGCGCAATATAGGTGAATTCCGTTCTTAGACGGCATCGAGCCGGCTACCACCACCGAATAGGGCGGTACTTCGCCATACATCACCGCGCCAGTGTCGCGGTCGACAATCTTCGTTGATTTGCCGATGAACACACCCATTCCGAGAACCGACCCTTCGCGTACGATGCAGCCCTCGACAACTTCGGACCGCGCGCCGATGAAACAGTTGTCTTCGATGATAGTGGGTCCGGCTTGCATGGGCTCAAGGACGCCCCCTATGCCGACGCCACCCGAAAGATGAACGTTTTTGCCGATCTGGGCGCACGATCCGACGGTTGCCCAGGTATCGACCATTGTGCCGCTATCGACATAGGCGCCAAGATTCACGAAAGACGGCATCAGAACGACGCCCGGCGCGATATAGGCGGATTTCCGAACGACGGCGTTCGGTACGGCGCGGAAACCCGCATCTGTCCAGCGATTTTCGCCCCAGTCCTTCCATTTCGAGTCGACCTTGTCCCACCACGAACCGCCTTGCGGGCTGCCGCCCTGCAATTCCATATCCTTCAGACGGAATCCTAGAAGCACCGCTTTCTTGGCCCATTGGTTCACATGCCAGGTACCATCCGATCCCCGCTCGGCCACGCGCAGCGCCCCCCCATCAAGAGCATTGAGCGTGTCTTCGATTGCATCGCGGGTCACACCTTGGGTGGCTGGGCTAATCTGATCTCGCGCCTCCCATGCGGCTTCAATCGCGGTTTCCAACGCGGCAGTCGACATTGTGATCTCCAATATATTAGGTGAGCCCTGGTTTCGCTGGCGTATAGTCGGGTTCGGCGAAGCACGCAACGAAGCGGAGACCGCACATGAAAGACGATCGGGGGCGGGTGTTTCGGGACGCCCATCAGGACGTGGAATCGACCCAAGGGTTGCGCGATACAGCGCAGACGCGGTCTTCTGCATACCGTCTGGCTTTTGACGACCCCGAGTTTCTTTGTCGTGACGAGTTGCGGCCTGTCCGCTTGCAGCTTGAATTGCTCAAACCAGAGCTCTTGCAGGCTGAGGCCGGGATTGAATCAACAATCGTTCTGTTTGGTGGAGCCCGTATTCCGCGGCCCGAAAACAGCGACACAGCACGCACGAAAACCCTAGCTGAGCTGACCTCGTATTACGATGAGGCACGCACGTTCGCCCGCATAATGACCGAACGCAGCCGCCAGAACGACCACAAGCGCGACGTCATCGTAACCGGCGGTGGTCCCGGCGTGATGGAGGCCGGAAACAGGGGTGCGCAGGATGCGGGCGGCGTATCAATCGGTCTGAATATCGTCCTGCCGCACGAGCAGGCGCCGAACGAGTTTGTCACGCCCGAGTTGTGTTTCAACTTTCACTACTTTGGAATTCGCAAGATGCACTTCTTGATGCGGGCACGCGCCGTTGCCGTTTTCCCCGGTGGTTTCGGAACCCTTGACGAGCTGTTTGAAACGCTGACGCTCGTTCAGACTGGGCGCATGGAACAGGTGCCGATTCTGCTTTTTGGGCGGGCGTTCTGGGAGAAGATTATCAACTGGGATGCGCTTGCAGACGCAGGTACGATCTCGTCGGACGACCTCGACCTGTTTAGGTTCGTGGAAACCGCAGAAGAAGCGGTCGCAGAAATTGATGGCTGGGAGAATGCTGGCATCAAACGCTGCGAAATCCCCGGGCGGTGATCCAAGGCTCTATGGCATCGGACCAGCCGCCTCCCGAGGGCCCATGCGATGCTAAACCACCGTCGGACCGCTGGGCGGCGCGCGTCCAGGAATGTCTCCCGCTGTCGCCTCTCCATCGTTGTCGAGATTGAGCAGGCTGCGCAGCTTGTCATTTAAGCGCGACTGCCAGCCTCGCCCACCGGCCCTGAGCGCGGCAAGGAGATCGGGATCAAGGCGAATTGAGATCTGCTCTTTCGTCGGTGTCTTTTGCGGGCCCCGCCGACGCGGCTCATCCCGGGTCTGAGCGTCGTTGGGCGTATCGGTGTACACAATCGCAGCTTCCTGGGCGGCAAGCTTTGGCCGGGCCTCGGGCCGGGTTCGGACAATCGGAGTCGGAACGAGTGCTTTTGCTGTCCGGGACCGTTCGGCGAGCTCTGCCAACCGTGTACGGATAAGATCGCCCGATAGGGCGTTCGTTTCTGCCATTCTCTGCCTCATGCGGACCCGTGTTCGGATCTCGTTTCAGAATTTGTATATGCAAAAAACCTCGCCCACAGGCGCGGCGTTGTCCATAGCTTTTAAGGAAAGCACTTTTTTTCCCGGATCGCTGTGTGAATTGGTGTCGGAAACGAACCACTGCCTGCTCAGGTCACGGTCGGTGCGCAAAGCGGTCTGCGTCGCCAAGAAAAGGAACGATCAAGCTTCGGAAAGCCCGGCCTCTGCCGCGATCTCGGCACGTGACTTCCGGAGGCGTTCCGTCTCTGACTTAAGCTGCCCGCAGGCCGCCATAATGTCTTCGCCGCGGGGTGTCCGGATCGGCGAGGCGTAGCCCGACTTGTAGATGATATCGGCAAACGCGCGGATGCGATTGTTTGACGACCGTTCGTAGGGCGCGCCGGGCCATTCGTTGAACGGAATCAGATTGATCTTTGCCGGGATGCCTTTGATCAGCTCGATCAGGCGCCGAGCATCCTCATCGCTGTCGTTTACGTCCTTCAACATCACGTATTCGAAAGTGATCCGTTCTGAGTTCGAAAGCCGCGGATAGTCGCGAAGCGCATCAAGAAGCGCCGCGATGTTCCACTTTCTGTTGATCGGAACCAGCTTGTCGCGCACGCCATCGGTTGTGGCGTGAAATGAAACCGCCAGGAGACATCCGATTTCCTCTGCCGTCCGTGCAATCTCTGGGACGACGCCCGACGTCGACAAGGTGATCCGACGGCGCGATAGCGAGATCCCCTCGCCGTCCATGGCGATCTTCATTGCGTCGCGAACAGCCTCGAAATTGTACAGGGGCTCGCCCATGCCCATCAGGACGATGTTCGACAGAAGACGCGTTTCATCTTTGGGCGCGCGGCCGGGTCCGGGCCATTCACCAAGATCATCGCGCGCAACCATGATCTGGCCCACGATCTCTGCCGTCGTCAGATTGCGCACAAGTTTCTGAGTGCCGGTGTGGCAGAACGAGCAAGTGAGCGTACAACCGACCTGGCTGGAAATGCAGAGCGTGCCCCGTCCCTCTTCGGGAATGTACACCGTTTCAACCTCGTGCCCGCCCGCGATCCGGACAAGATATTTCCGCGTCCCGTCCTCAGAGATCTTTCGGGTGACGACTTCGGGCACTTCAATGGTGAAGGTATCGGCAAGTTCCGCGCGGTAGGATTTTGAAAGGTTGGTCATTGCCCTAAAATCGCGGACGCCCTTCTGGTAGATCCACTGCCATATCTGGCCGACCCGCATCTTGGCCTGTTTTTCGGGCGTACCCGCTGCAATCAACGCGGCACGCAAACCATCGCGCGTCAGTCCTACAAGGTTCACCGGCCCCTGCGGATGCTTCCGGGGGATCGTCAACACGTCTTGCGTGATCGGCGCGGTGGCAGTCATCGGTGTCTGGCCTCGGAGTGGATCAGCGGCACATATAGGAAAGTTATGTCGCTGAAAACACCGCTTAACCGGTGCAGCGGGACTCGGCCTCTTCAAAAGCGGCTGTAAAACCCAATAGTGAGAATGTGTCGCGCGTAGTGGTACCGCTCCGCTCTGAAACACCGGTGACGACCGCCTGAGAGCCCCGCTTTAGCGATGTGAGAAGCTTTGCGTCATCCGATGCGTTCGCCGGCCAGGCCCATTCGCCTTCGGTGAAGAGCTCATATGTCGTACCCCCGACATCGACGCTGACTGTCGAGCCATTTGCGAATTCATACCCACCAGTGAATGAAACCTCTCCGGCCACTTCGTCACCAGGCCGGAAAGTTACAAACAGGAGAATGTCTCCGCGGCTGACCGAAACGATCCTGCCATCGCGCGTGTTTCTTGATTCCTTTGGGGCAGAGACGCCCCAGCAGATCTTTGGGTCGTCATCAATAAACACGGACCAATCGGTCTTGGCTGCAACCTGGTTTCCGGCAGAGTCCTGTGCTGTCGCCATCGCCGTCAGTCCCGAAAGAACCGCAACCGCCAATCCTGCTGTTATGTGTTTGATCATCGCTCGCCGCCTCCAGCCATGCGTCTTTACCAGCGCGCCCTTCGAACTCGTCACGGTTCCTTTAGGTCATCGCAGATTTCGCAGTGTTATAGCGCCCATCGCGGCGCGGACAAACCCCAAAGCGCTGTCAGGCTAGCCGGATGGCGTCGAACTCACCCCAACCTGCGCAGGACGAAGCAGCCGATCGTGGAGCATGAAGCCCGTGGCCGCGACCTGAATGATCTCGCCAGCTTTCGTGCCGGGCACGGGCGCTTCGAACATGGCTTGATGCGTTTGAGGGTCAAACGTATCCCCGACTTCCGGTTCGATCGGCTCTATCCCATGTTTCTTGAACACGTTCAGAAGCTCTCGCATCGTCAATTCGACACCCTCAAGCAACGCCTTGTTTGTGTCTTTCTGATCTTCCGGCACGGCTTCCAGGGCGCGGCGCAGATTATCAAAAACCGGCAGCATGTCGCGGGCCAGTTTTGAGCCGCCATACTGTTCGGCTTCGCGGCGATCGCGATCGCCACGCTTTCGCGCATTCTCTGCGTCCGCCAAAGCCCGCATAAACCGGTCACGCATGTCATCTCGTTCGGCGCGAAGCTGCTCGAGCTCTTCTTCTACCTCAAGGCCGGCTTCGGTCCCGATATCGTCGATAGGTCCCTCAGGAGCGTCTGCCGTCGTCACATCCGCTTCGGTTTGCTGTTCCGTACTGGCCATGTTCGCCTCATTTATCCTTTCCCGACAACAGCTTACCGACAAGCTGAGCGGTGTAGTCCACAATGGGCACAATGCGCCCGTAATTCAAACGGGTCGGTCCAATGACCCCGACCGCGCCGACGATTCTTCGATCCGCGTTCATATAGGGAGAGACGACCAGAGATGAACCGGAAAGTGAAAAAAGCTTGTTCTCTGACCCAATAAAAATGCGGACGCCCTCCCCTTCCTCGGTCAACTCAAGAAACTCAGCGATATCCCGCTTGCGTTCAAGATCATCGAAAAGCGACCGGACGCGTTCGACATCTTCGCCCGTGGCAGCGTCATCGATCAGGTTTGCGCGACCGCGCACGATCAGGCGTTCGGTCGTCTCGCCTTCATTGTCCCAGATCGCCAATCCCTGCTCGACCATATCTCGGGCCAGAATATCGAGTTCGCGCCGGCGTGCCGCAATCTCGGACTGGATCGAGGTACGCAGCTCGCTTAGGGTGCGACCCTCTGCCACGGCATTGAAGAAGTTCGCCGCTTCGCGCATTGAAGACGGTGTTTGTCCGGGCGGCGGTCGGAAAACGCGATTCTCGACATGACCATCTGCGAACACTAATACAACGAGCGCCCGATCTTGTGCGAGCGAAACAAATTCAAGATGGCGGATCGGCGCCTCACGTTTCGGCGTTAGCACGAGGCTTGCGCCCTGGGTTAACCCCGAAAGCGCAGACCCCACGCGGTCAAGCATGGTCGCCACGTCACGCTCGTTGCTTACGAGTGTCGCGTCGATCTTCTCCCGATCATCGAGATCAAGATCGCGAATCTCCAAGAGCCCATCGACGAACATCCGCAAGCCTTGCTCGGTCGGAATACGGCCTGCTGATACATGGGGGCTGTCGAGCAGCCCCAGATACTCTAGATCTTGCATTACATTGCGGATCGTTGCAGCGCTGACCTTTTCAGTCATCGATCGCGTCAACGTTCGGGATCCGACCGGATCACCCGATTCCAGATAGCCTTCGACGACTCGCCGAAACACCTCGCGGCTTCGGTCGTTCAGGTCGTCGAGCATATGTGATCCGTCGGTCATCGGCCATGACACTAAAATGCCCGGGAGCCGGGGCGTCAATCCGCCGATCGCTCGGGGTTGCCATGTTACGGACCGAAGCCTATCAGGCGGCATTTCCGCAGTATCCAGGAGCAGACAATGCGCCCGTCCGGACGTCAGATAAACGAGATGCGCCCGATTTCAATCGAGACCGATGTCACTCGCCACGCCGAGGGATCGTGTTTGATTCGTTGCGGGGATACCCACGTTCTATGCACCGCGAGCGTTGACGAGCGCGTGCCGCCGTTTCTGAAAAACACCGGGCTGGGATGGGTGACGGCAGAGTATGGCATGCTGCCAAGAGCCACGCACACCCGGATGCGGCGCGAAGCAAAAAACGGGCAATCGGGCCGCACGCAGGAAATCCAGAGGCTGATCGGACGAAGCCTGCGGGCGGGGATCGACCGGGTTGCCTTGGGCGAACGCCAGATTACAGTGGATTGCGATGTGATCCAAGCGGATGGAGGAACACGCTGCGCCTCGATCACCGGCGGCTGGGTCGCCCTGCGATTGGCTTTGAACCGATTGATAAAGGCCGGGGATGTGATTTCCGACCCTATCACGGATCACGTCGCGGCAGTGTCTTGCGGTATCTATGCGGGCCAGGCCGTGCTTGATCTGGATTACCCCGAAGATAGCGAAGCCGGTGTCGATGGTAATTTCGTCCTGACCGGAAGCGGGCGCTTGATCGAAATTCAGATGTCGGCGGAAGGTTCGACGTTCACCCGTGAACAAATGAGCGAGCTTCTTGATCTTGCCACCGCGGGTGTGGAAAAGCTTCAGGTCGCACAGGCTGCGGCAGCCGCCTAATGCGATCGATGGGCACAAAGATCGTCATCGCGTCCCACAATGAGGGCAAAGTTCGCGAGATCGGTGATCTTCTGAAACCGCTTGGCGTCGCGGTCGTCTCGGCTGGAGACCTTGGCCTTGCTGTGCCTGATGAAACCGAAGACAGCTTTGAGGGCAACGCTAAGATTAAAGCCCACGCAGCGGCAGGTGCATCGGGACTGGTGGCGCTTTCGGACGACAGTGGTCTGAGCGTCGATGCGCTGGGCGGTGCGCCGGGCGTGTACACTGCGGATTGGGCGGAAACCCCATCGGGCCGAGATTTTCCAATGGCGATGGCGAAAGTCTGGCAACGTCTGGAGGAGCAGGGCGCCACCGAGCCCAGGACGGCGCGGTTCACTTGCGTTTTGTGCTTGGCTTGGCCTGACGGGGACGATGCGGTGTTCGAAGGCACCGCCGATGGCCGGTTGGTGTGGCCTATGCGGGGCACACGCGGATTCGGCTTCGATCCGATGTTTTTGCCCGATGGTGAACGCGACACGTTTGGCGAGATGGCACCCGAAAAGAAACACGGTATGTCGCATAGGGCGGCCGCCTTTGGAAAGCTGCTAGAGGCGCTGTCGCAGCGCCATGAGTGAGCTCAAACGGTTCGGAATCTATATTCACTGGCCGTTCTGCGCGGCCAAGTGTCCGTACTGCGATTTTAACAGCCACGTTGCAGATCGCATCGATCAGGCGGTATGGGTTGACGCGTACGTGTCCGAGATCGATAGGGTCGCGCAGGAAACAGGCCCTCGCGTGGTGTCGTCGATCTTTCTTGGGGGTGGCACCCCGAGCCTTATGCATGCCGAAACCGTGGATGCGATCCTTTCGCGCATCCGGGCGTCCTGGCCATCGGCCAATGATGTCGAGATCACATTGGAGGCCAATCCAAGCTCGGTCGAGGCGCACAGGTTTAAGGGCTATCGCGAAGCCGGGGTGAATCGAGTGTCGCTGGGTGTCCAGGCGCTAAACGACACCGATCTGCGCCGGCTTGGGCGTCTGCACAGCAAGAATGACGCGCTAGTGGCGATCGATATCGCGAAATCCGTATTCGATCGGGTGAGCTTTGACCTGATCTATGCACGGCAAGATCAGACGCTTGAAACTTGGGAGGCAGAGCTGGACGAAGCACTTACCTTGGCCGCCGACCACTTGTCCCTTTACCAGCTTACAATAGAACCCGGCACGGCCTTTGGTACCCGCTACGCACGGGGGTCGTTGGATGGGCTGCCGGACGAGGATCTGGAAGCGGACATGTACGCACTGACCCAGGCCAAAACCGCCGATGCCGGTTTTCAGGCGTACGAGATCTCGAACCACGCCCGACCCGGTGCAGAGTCGCGGCACAATATGATCTACTGGACTGGTGGGGACTATGCCGGGATCGGCCCAGGGGCGCATGGGCGGATAACGCGCGCGGGCCGCCGGATCGCGACGGAAACGCTGCTTGCCCCTTCCGATTGGCTGCATGCTGTGAAAACACGGCAGACAGGAGAGACGCTGCAGAGGGAGTTGACCAGCGATGACTTGCTGGCGGAGCGATTGATGATGGGGCTACGAATTACTGACGGTGTTGCCTTCTCCGATCTGCCAGACGTCCCCGGGGGAGATCAAATAATTAATAAAATCAATATTTTAAGTGATATTGGATTGGTTCGTTCGGAAGCCGGGCGCTTTTGGGCGACGGATGCCGGTCGGCCGGTGTTGAATGCTGTGCTTCGGGAGCTTTTGGCCTGAATACCAGCTGTTCCGTTGTTCACGCACCACTGAGGATGACCGGGACCCCCATCGCCGGAATGGGGTTCCGCACCGGGTTCGCTGACAGATTGCGACACGGGTGAAACGCCTCAGTCAAACTCCACATCGGCGGTTGCTGACAGGCGCTGACACAACCGGTCCAGCTGATCGAGCGAACCATACCGGATCGAAACGGTCCCACCGTTTGTTCCTTTGTGGTCAATGGATACCTTCATCCGCAACACTGCCATCAGATCTCCTTCAAGCGCCCGCGTGTCCGCGTCCTTTTCTGACTGCGTGTGCTTTGCACCCCTCCGTTTTTTCCCAGCTTGCGCAGACTTGGCCAGGCGTTCGGTTTCGCGGACCGAAAGGTCGCGTCGCTCGATTTCCCTGGCAAGCGCAATCGGATCGGCGACAGTCAGAAGCGCCCGTGCGTGGCCTGCGCTGATCCGGCCTTCGGCCAGCATCTTCTGTACTTCGTCGGGCAGGCCGAGCAGGCGCAACGTATTGGCAACATGACTGCGGCTTTTCCCAAGCGCTTCAGCAAGCTTTTCCTGTGTGTGGCCAAACCGATCCAAGAGCTGGCGGTATCCGAGCGCTTCTTCGACCGCATTTAAATCGGCCCTTTGGATGTTCTCAATGATTGCGATTTCCAGCACCTCGACATCGTCGAGCGTCCGCACAATAGCGGGAAGATCGTGAACCTGCGCCAACTGCGCCGCGCGCCACCGACGTTCGCCCGCGACAATCTGGTAGCGTTTGACATCAGACGGGTCAGGTCTGAGTATCAGCGGCTGGATCACGCCCTTTTCACGGATCGACGCCGCAAGCTCTTCCAAGGCCGATTGTTTGAACTGCCGACGCGGCTGATCTGGATTGGGAACAATCTGTGCAACCGGTATAACAGTCTCGGCCGGCGAAGGCGCGTGTGCTTCTTCGGTTTCGGGGACGCCGACATCCGCCATGAGCGCCGAGAGGCCGCGGCCCAATCCTCTTTTGTCTTTCTTGGCAGCCACTGTCCCCTCCCTATCTGTGTCCCGGAGAATGTCTTGCTACGAGTTCATTCGCGAGATCGCGATAGGCCGCACTTCCCTTTGACGCTGTGTCGTATTCGAGAACAGGTAATGCAAACGATGGCGCTTCGCTGACGCGGACATTGCGAGGGACGATTGTGTCAAATACCATCTCGCCAAGCGTATCGCGCGCGTCCCTTTCGACCATTTGGCTCAGGTTGTTTCGCCCGTCGAACATGGTCAGCACGATCCCTTCAATTCGAAGGTCAGGATTGGCAGATTGGCGGACCTCGCGGATCGTCAGCATCAGTTGCGACAGGCCTTCCAGAGCAAAGAACTCTGATTGGAGCGGCACAAGGACGGCATGCGCCGCGACCATCGCGTTCACGGTCAAAAGGCTCAGCGAGGGCGGGCAGTCGATGAGAATGAAATCAAACGCGAACGTCGCGACCGCTTGTGAACGAAGGGCGTCATGGAGTAGGAAGCTTCGGTTTTCGTTGGCGCCAAGCTGGATGTCAGCCGAACTGAGGTCGGTCGTTGCTGGTGCAAGCCAGAGCCCTTCGGTATTCGTCTGGCGAATGATCTCGGCAGGATCAGCATCATCCAGAAGAAGGTCATATGTTGTGTGTTTGCGGTCTGACGACCCAATACCAAGCCCGGTCGAGGCATTTCCTTGAGGATCAAGGTCAATGATCAGAACACGTCGGCCGACCTCTGCAAGCGCCGCGCCCAGGTTTATCGCAGTCGTCGTCTTTCCCACACCGCCCTTTTGGTTTGCAACGGCGATGATGCGTGGCGACGGCATCTTCTTAGACACGGGTTATCTCCGTCAGGGTCAGAATAACGGCGCCGGTCTCTGTTCGGCTTGGAGTGGTTTTGCAGTCGAACCGCCAAGATTCAAGCGCTTCTTGAAGTTCGCTCCGGAATTGACGGCCCTTCAGAAACAGGGTTGTTCCGTCGGGCCCCAAGTGACGCACAGCGTAGGCGACAAGCCGGTCCAAAGGTGCGAGCGCGCGGGCGCTTACGACATCCGCGCCCTGGGGCATCGCATGCTCAATCCGTTCTGCGAGAACGTGCGCGTTTGCCCCGGTTTCACGAATGATGCCGCGAAGAAACGTGGCTTTACGCTTGTCGCTTTCGATTAAAGTAACGGTGACTTCAGGACGCAAAAGCGACACGACCAGCCCTGGAAATCCGCCACCAGACCCTAGATCCGCCCAAGTATGCACGCCCTCGGGGGCTAATTCACAGAGCTGCGCGGAATCGGCGAAATGCCGACGCCATTTTTCCGGAAGTGTTTTGGGCGACACAAGGTTTATGCGACGGGACCAAGTATCAAGCCGATCCGCATAGAGCTCCAGCTTATCCCGTGTTTCACGTGAAACATTGCGTAGCGGGCCGAGGTCGCGCGCATCGCTCGCCGTCATTATGCCGACATGCGGGTCAGTTGTCGCAGGCGCACAACGATGGCGGTCAATGCAGCGGGGGTCATCCCTTCCATCCTGCTCGCATGGCCTACCGAAGGCGGCCTGACATGACTAAGCTTTGCTATTAGTTCTGCAGAAAGGCCTGAAATCGCGGAATAATCTATGTTTGGAGGGATGGTTAGCGCTTCGTCCCGAACCATAGCAAGCACATCCCGCTCTTGCCGAGCAATATAGTTGGCATACATCGCGTCCCTTTCAATTTGCCGGGCGGCTTCGGCATCAATCGACCCCAGTTCGGGTGAAAGAGGTCGAAGCGTTTCCAGATCAATCTCTGGATAGCTGAGAAGCGCGAAAGCTGACTTTCGCCCCCCATCTGCTGAAACCGGTATACCCGCTGCGATAAGCGTCGATGGCGTCCATTCCAACGATGACAGCTGATCCCGAGCATCGGTTAGTTTGGCCATCTTCGCCTCAAAGGCCGCTTTACGCTCGGCCCCGACACAGCCGGTCAAAATACCTGCGGGGGTGAGCCGTTGATCTGCATTGTCCGCCCTCAGTGACAGCCGGAACTCTGCTCTCGAGGTGAACATTCGATATGGTTCGGTCACACCGCGCAAAATCAGATCGTCAATCAGCACGCCGATGTAAGATGTCCTGCGGCTGAATACCATCCTGTCTCGCCCCGAACGCGACGCAGCCGCCGCTAATCCAGCGACCAGGCCTTGGGCCGCTGCCTCTTCGTAACCCGTCGTCCCGTTGATCTGTCCGGCCAGGTACAAACCCGGTAGGCTCTTTAATTCCAGATCTTGCGTCAACGCCCTTGGATCAATGTAGTCGTACTCAATTGCGTAACCTGGCTGAACAATTTCGGCCCGCTCGAGGCCGCGAATGGTGCGCACATAAGCTTCTTGCACGGCTTCCGGAAGCGATGTCGAAATTCCGTTGGGATAGACCTGATCCGAAGTCAGGCCTTCGGGTTCAAGAAAAATCTGATGCGAGGGCTTCTCTGCAAATCGCACGACTTTGTCCTCAATGGACGGGCAGTATCTTGGCCCCGCACCCTCGATCATCCCGCCATACATCGCGGATCTGGACAGGTTTGCGCGTATTACATCGTGTGTCGCTTCGTTCGTATGCGTTATCGCGCAAGACACCTGACGGGCAACGGGATTGAGCGACAGGAAAGAGAACATTTCAGGCGTATCGTCGCCAGGCTGAAGCTCAAGGCTGCCCCAGTCAATCGTCGTGCGGTGAAGCCGTGGCGGGGTTCCTGTTTTAAGGCGACCGATCGAAAGTCCCAGGTCCCGAAGTCTTCGGGACAACCGGTGAGACGCCTTTTCACCCATCCTGCCGCCGACAATTTGACGTTCTCCAATATGAATGACGCCACCCAGGAACGTTCCTGTCGTCAAAACAAGCGCATCTGCAGAAAGGACGCTACCATCAGAGAGTACCGCACCAGTCACCCTGCCCCGTGTCACCGTAAGATCAACAACCTCCCCTTCGATGATGGTAATGTTCGGAATGGATGAAAGCTCTTTGTGAACAAACGCTTTATAAAGCTGGCGATCAGACTGGGCGCGCGGTCCCTGAACCGCGGGACCTTTGCGACGATTGAGAAGTCGAAACTGGATGCCCGCTGCGTCAGCGGCCCGGCCCATCACGCCGTCCAATGCGTCGATTTCGCGGACAAGGTGGCCCTTTCCAAGACCGCCGATCGCGGGGTTACACGACATTGCGCCGATTCCGTCGCGGGTCAGTGTCACCAGTTTGACTGCGGCGCCAAGGCGCGCGGCGGCATGGGCTGCCTCGCACCCTGCGTGTCCGCCGCCGACCACGACTATTTCCGGGTCCTGATGTTTCACGTGAAACACTCCGTCCTTATTTTCCAACGCAGAAGCTCGAGAAAACGACATCCAGGATGTTCTCGACATCCACCCGGCCGATCAACTCGTCAAGTCTGACGACACCCCTATGGATGTTGTCTGCTGCATATTCGTAGCGCGTGGGTCCCACACCAAGCTCTTTGCGCGCCTCCGCTATATAAGGGATCGCCGCGGAAACCGCCAACCTTTGCCGCATCCGCGCAATTGTTGCTGCGCCCCGTGCACGCGCATCAAGGACGTCAAAGATCTGATCCATCAGCGCTTCCACGCCCACGCCGGTGAGACCTGACACTTGGCCAACATTTCCCAGATCGGCCTTTCCAATCACGACGATATCGCCGTCCTTCGCCGGCAGACCGGCATCTTGACCATCGTGGGATAGAAGAAACACGCGCAAATCTGCCTGCTCTGCCCGGTCCAATGCCCGTCCGACGCCCAGTTTTTCAACCGTATCCTCTGTCTCGCGCAGACCGGCGGTATCCAAGAGGGTCACCGGCAAACCCTTCAGATCCATCCGGACTTCGATGATATCCCGCGTGGTGCCCGGAATTTCCGACGTTAGCGCCGCATCCCGTCGCGCAATGGCGTTTAGAAGTGTGGATTTACCAACGTTGGGACGTCCGACAATCGCAACCTCAAACCCCTCTCTTATACGCTCTGCCACCGCGGCACCGGATATCTCTGTTTCCAAATCGTCCAGGACATCAGACAGCAACATCTCTGCCTCTGGGCCAACGTTCTCCGGCACTTCCTCATCCGCAAAATCCATACTCGCCTCCAAGAGCGCCGAGGCACGAATCAGGGAAGTCCGCCACTTTTCCACCAGCGTCCCTAACTCCCCGGACAGAAGGCGCAAGGCTTGCTGCCGTTGCGCGTCAGTTTCCGCCTCGATCAGGTCAGCAAGACCTTCGACCTGCGCCATGTCCAGACGATCGTTTTCAAACGCCTGCCGCGTAAACTCGCCCGCCTCCGCTGGCCGCAAATCATCCATTGCTCCAAGTTCAGCCAGAACCGCCGCCACAACCGCCTGACTTCCGTGCACCTGAAACTCTGCGACATCTTCTCCTGTAAAACTCTGATTTTCCGGGAAAAAAAGGACAAGGCCAGTATCAAGATGCTGCCCGGACGATCCGACCAAGCGGCGCAAAACAGCCCGGCGTGCTGGCGCCGGCGCGGCAGACAGCCGCAGCACAGTGTCATGCGCTTTAGGGCCCGATACCCGGATTACGGAAACGCCGGCCTTTCCGCTCGCGCTGGAAAGAGAGAAGATCGTTTCCATTATTATTCCATAAAATCAGATATTTAGGTGTTCATCGAATCGAAGAACTCAGAGTTCGTCTTTGTCTGTTTCAACTTCGAGATCAAGAACTCGATCGCATCTGTCGTCCCCATGGGGTTCAGGATGCGCCGCAGGACAAACGTTTTCTGGAGATCGACCTTGTCAACAAGCAGGTCTTCTTTTCGCGTGCCCGACTTCAGAATATCCATAGCCGGGAAGACCCGCTTGTCAGCCACCTTACGGTCCAGCACAATCTCGGAGTTACCGGTGCCCTTGAATTCTTCAAAGATCACTTCGTCCATTCGGCTTCCGGTATCTATCAAGGCCGTCGCGATAATAGTGAGACTCCCCCCCTCCTCGATGTTTCGCGCTGCGCCAAAGAAACGCTTCGGCCGCTGAAGCGCATTTGCATCGACGCCCCCGGTCAGAACCTTGCCAGACGATGGCACCACAGTGTTGAACGCGCGCCCCAAGCGCGTGATCGAGTCCAGCAAGATCACGACATCCCGTTTGTGCTCGACCAGACGTTTCGCCTTCTCGATGACCATCTCCGACACCGCTACATGTCGCGTCGCCGGTTCGTCGAATGTCGAACTGATGACCTCTCCCTTCACTGACCTCTGCATGTCCGTGACTTCTTCGGGCCGCTCATCGATAAGAAGAACGATCAGATAGCACTCGGGATGGTTCGCTTCGATCGAGTGGGCAATATTCTGAAGCAGGACGGTCTTACCGGTGCGGGGCGGCGCGACAATCAGACAACGCTGGCCTTTACCAATCGGTGCGACGAGATCGATAATCCGGGCAGAGCGATCTTTGATGGTGGGATCTTCGATCTCCATCTTAAGCCGCTCATCGGGATAGAGCGGCGTCAAATTGTCAAAGGCCACTTTATGGCGCGCCTTCTCCGGCTCTTCGAAGTTTATTTTTTCGACCTTCGTCAGCGCGAAGTAGCGCTCATTCTCTGCCGGTCCCCGAATCACGCCTTCAACTGTGTCGCCGGACCTCAGGGAATACTGCCGGATCATATCTGGCGAAACGTAGATATCGTCCGGTCCGGGCAGGTAATTCGCCTCTGGTGATCGCAGAAATCCAAACCCGTCCTGCAACACTTCCAGAACGCCGTCCCCGCCAATGACCCATTCTTCCTCAGCCCTTTCCTTTAGGATCGAGAACATCATATCGCCCTTCCGCATGGTCGAGGCGTTCTCGATCTCGAGCTCCTCCGCCAAAGCCAGAAGGTCCTTCGGGCTCTGCGCCTTCAGGTCGGAAAGGTTCAAACGGTCAGAGCTCATGGGCTTTATCCTTCCCTATTCGGTCGCGAAAAGGCCGAGGGGTATTTTTATAACGGATGGATGTTCGCCGTCCGGACGGTCGGCGGTGCGTACTTAAAAAGCCAAGCGCTGTCTGTCAATGTTCTCAAAAAGGTCGCGCTATGACAGCAACGACAATTATAACAAGCATCACTGTTGGAACCTCATTCATGATCCTGAAGTCCCGGCCGGTACGCATGTTCCGGCCCGCAACAAATTCCGACCGGCAGCGTCCACACCAATGATGAAACCAGGTTAGGCCAATCACACCCAGCGCTTTCATCCAGGGCCAACCCGCGCCCCAGTCGACGACTCCAGGCGTGAAGGCCACCGTCAGTCCGAACACCCAGGTGGCAACCATGGCCGGGTTCATAATCGCACGCAAAAGGCGACGCTCCATGGTTTGGAACATTTCGTCTGTTTCGCTGCCCGGCTGAACCTGTTCAACATGATAGACGAACAGACGCGGAAGATAGAAGAGACCCGCCATCCATGCGATTACAGCAATCACATGTAAGCTCTTCGTCCAAGGATACACCGCTGACAAGAAGTCTGCCATCACACCTCGCACTGATCCCCTTATCTCCTAACTTAATGAAAGAGATAAAGAAAAGATGTTGTCTTAGTAGACCCTATGAACAATGGGGATTATTTGGATATCAACAGCGCTATCCCCTAGTCCGAGAACGCAGTGGAAGCAAACCACTCTACAGGACGGACGATAAGCGCATTTATATCAGTATCTTATTTTGCAGACAGGTGCCAACGAGAACGCCACTGTTGATCTAATCGAATTTATCCACAGGACTGGTATCCCAACGGCCCACCGGGGACGAAACACCCTGAATTGGGCCGAGTCGGAAAGCCATGCTTCACAGCACTGTCTCATCGCCCCCTGTTACTGGATTTTACCTTGGGCTAAACCCATCTTTGCGCCAGTTCCTCCACAGGGTTACCCCAAGACACTATAGATGATGCATCAGCCGCTCATTCTTGCATCCGCTTCAGCGACCCGCCGCGATCTGCTTATTAACGCAGCCGTCGCCTTCGAAACCAAACCCGCACGCGTGGACGAAGCAACCATAAAAGCTTCACTGGTAGCCGCAGGTCATTTTCCGCGCGACATTGCGGATGCGCTGGCAGAAGCCAAAGCCGCGCGTATAGCTGGTCAGTACCCTGATCGGCTTGTCCTGGGATCGGATCAGGTTCTTGATAGTGAGGGACAGCTCATATCGAAACCTGATACGCAAGAAGATGCAATTGCACAGCTGACCGCGCTTGCCGGCAAAAGGCACAACTTGCACACCGCCGCTGTCATTTTCGAAGACGCACGTCCCGTCTGGCGACATGTCGCGACAGTTGCCATGTCGATGCGGCAATTGTCACCCCACTTCATCGAAGCTTATGTCGGTCGCAATTGGGACAGCATTAAGTACAGTGTCGGTGGCTACAAGATTGAGGAGGAAGGCGTCCGCCTATTCACTAAGATAGATGGCAGCCACTTTGCTGTTCTTGGACTTCCGCTGTTAGAGATTCTGGCCTACCTGTCGCAGAAGGGAGTGATCGAGACATGACCAATGCTATCATTCCCCTTGCCGGGGTGATTGGATCACCAGTCGCACACTCTTTGTCGCCCCGCTTGCACCGACACTGGCTCCGGCGCTTCGGCTTGCCCGGTCACTATATCCCGATGGACATCGAACAATCCGATTTAGCTGAAGCACTAAAGGTTCTGCCGAAATTGGGCTTTCAAGGAGTAAACGTTACGATTCCACATAAGATCGCAGTTCTGAGTTTCGCCGATCTTGTTTCTGACCGGGCGGCTTTAATCGGCGCTGCAAACACACTCACCTTTCAACGCGATGGCACGATTTTTGCTGATAATACAGACGGCTACGGATTTCTTGCATCGCTTCAAGAAGGAGCTCCTGATTGGAAGCCGGATATAGGACCCGCAGCCGTGTTGGGCGCTGGCGGTGCCGCACGCGCGATCCTGACCGCCCTTCTGGGGGCCGGGGTACCAAGTATCCGGCTTACAAACCGCACGCGGGCGAGGGCAGAGGCATTGGCGTCTGAATTTGGCACCAAGATCCAAGTGTTCGACTGGGTCCAGGCCGGAAATGCATTGGACGGTGCGAGCGTTGTAGTGAACACGACGTCCCTGGGAATGACGGGAAAGCCCAGCCTTCGTGTTCCACTGGATGCACTGGAACCAGGAACGGTCGTTACAGATTTGGTTTATGCTCCGCTTGAGACCGACCTGATCCGAGCGGCCCAGTCCGCCGGTGCAACGCCCGTGGACGGGCTTGGGATGCTCCTTCATCAGGCTGCCCCTGGGTTTGAACGCTGGTTTGGCCATACCCCAGAAGTCGACGCAGCTGCACGCAGCGCGGTAATTGGGTGAAAGGCAAGCCGTATTTGGTCGGGCTTACGGGCTCTATTGGTATGGGCAAATCCACGACTGGCAAGATGTTCGCCAATGCCGGTGTTCCGATCTGGGATGCAGATGCAGCAGTTCATAGGCTCTATGAAAAGAACGGTGCTGCTGTTCCTGAAATCTCGAAGCTTTGTCCAGAAGCGACCGGAACGGGGTCCGTAGATCGCGATATCCTTTCCAAGTGGATCGCTGTCTCTCCGGAACGTTTGTCGGCGATCGAGGCGATCGTACACCCGCTGGTTGCTGCTGACCGTTTGAATTTTATCGCCGCTTCGGACGCGCCGATCTTGCTGTTTGATATTCCTCTCTTGTTTGAAACAGGCACAGATCGTCTTATGGACGCGACCGTTGTCGTTACAACGGATTCAAGCATCCAGCGACAGCGCGTCCTCGCGCGGGAAGGCATGACACCCGAACGTCTCGATGCTATTCTTGATCGACAGCTCCCCGATAGCGAAAAACGTGCCCGCGCCGACTATGTGATCCATACCGGTACACTTGAAGCTGCCCGCGCCTCGGTCCAAGCTGTTCTTCGGGACATTGGGGACAGGGCGCATGCGCGAAATCGTGCTGGATACGGAAACGACGGGATTTGACCCCGCAACGGGTGACCGGATCGTCGAAATCGGTGCCGTCGAACTGGTGGGACATGTTCCGACCGGAAACACCTATCACCAGTACATCAACCCGGAACGCAGCATGCCTGAGGATGCGTTCGCGGTGCACGGGCTGGGCGACGAATTCTTGTCGGATAAACCCAAGTTTGCCGAGATTGGCCAAGCCTTTCTGGATTTTATCGGCGATGCGAAACTGGTTATTCACAATGCGGCGTTCGACATGAAGTTCTTGAATGCCGAACTGTCGTGGATGAACGGCCCCCGGCTGCAAGAGGAGCGCGCCATTGATACGCTTGCAATAGCGCGGCGCAGATTTCCTGGTGCACCCGCCTCACTTGATGCGCTTTGCCGCCGGTTCGCGATCGACAATTCGTCCCGAACACTGCATGGCGCGCTTCTGGACAGTGAAATTCTGGCCGAGGTATACTTGGAACTTATCGGCGGACGTCAGCCCGATTTCGCCCTGTCTTCCATCGCTGCGGCTAGCACTGGCGGCGACAGCGGCGACTGGAGACCGCCAGCACGCGCAAATTCGCTTCCCCCCCGCCTTTCCGAGGAAGAACGCGTCGCTCACACTAAGTTCATAAAGAATTTGGGCGACGCGTCCATTTGGTAAGGCCTACGCTTGAGGCGTGGCTTTCGCCTGGGCTTCAGCCTGTCTTTGTAGAAGCGTCTGACGATAAAGCTGAACAAAATCGATGTTGTCTAGGTTCAGCTGAGGGAACCCGCCGTCACGCGTGATGTCACTAACAATTCGTCGCGCAAAGGGAAAAACCATTCGCGGACACTCAATCAGCAGAAAGGGGTGAAGTTGATCTTCAGGCACACCCTCGATGAGGAAAATGCCACCATATTCCATCTCAAGAACAAATAGAGTCGCACTGTCGGCTTTGTTCTTTGAGGTGATATTATACTTTGTGATCACTTCGTACTGGTTCTCGGCGGTCCTCTTCTTGGCGTCAAGCGCGACCTGAACCTGGATGTCCGGGCTCACGTCGCCCTGGACACCCTTTTGCGCTACGATGTTTTCGAAGGAAAGATCGCGGATGAACTGGCCGAGAACCTGGAATTTGGGTTGCGCTGGTTCAGGCGTTGCCGCGGTATCTTTCGGCTGCTCGCCACCGTTGGCGGTGTCGGTCATGGGTGTCTCCCAAAGTTTGAATTCGTCGCGCGCGGCTTAGCAGAGCCTTAGGTGACCCTCAATGCTGTGTCCAACCCGACGAGCCCCGCTGCGGTTTTCCATCATAGACTTCTGGGGGGTCGACCTCTTCAAACTCACCATCGATAACGCCCGGCTGTTGAGCAGCCGAAGTCGTGGAACCATAGCGGAATTCAGCCGTCACCATCCGGGACCGGATATAGCGCATGACCCATAGCCGAACGCCAGGTATCAAGAGAAGGAAGCCGATCAGGTCAGTGAAAAAGCCAGGCGTCAGAAGAAGTGCCCCGGAAAACAGGATCATCGCACCATGCGCGAGCGGTTCGGTCGGGTCGCGGAGTTCGTTCATGGACCCTTGTAACTGTCGCAGCGCTGCGCCCCCCTGGCTGCGCACAAGGTAGGTGCCCGCAACGGCTGTCGCCACCACGATTGCAAGCGTGGGCCAAAGACCGATCCAGCCCCCGATCTGAATAAACAATCCGATCTCGATCAGGGGAACTGCAAGAAACAGTAGAAACAGCGGCATCGCATTCTCACTTACTCATGTGCTGCGGTGGACTTGACCCCAGCCTCACCTTACATAAGGGGCACAGGCGGCCAATACCAACCCGCGCCTGTTCGACAGAGAGGTTCTGATGAGCTCCGCGATCATCCAATTGCTGGTTCTCGCTGGCATAGCTGTTTTTTTGATTCTACGTCTGCGCAGTGTTTTGGGCACGCGTGACGGGTTCGAAAAGCCGCCCGCGTCGGTCTCGGATGGCGAATCATCCCGCCGTCGCGTACGTCCAGAATTTGACGTGATCGAGGGTGGCCCGGACCGCGACATCACAGACCATGTCGAGGACGGGTCGGATACCGCAAAAGCGCTGGCAGCGATGAAGATGGCGGAACCGGGTTTTTCCGTCTCCGAGTTCCTGGAAGGTGCTCGCGGAGCCTATGAGATGATACTGATGGCGTTCGAGAACGGCGATCTCTCGGAAGTGCGCGGGTTTTTGTCGGAAGAAGTTGCCGAAGCCTTTGATACGGTTATCGCCGACCGTCAGGCCAAGGGCTTGACGATTGAGGCGAGCTTTGTGGGCCTGCGCGAGATAGCGCTTCACGACGCTGCGTTCGACCGCGACTCCAGCGAAGGTGATGTTACCGTAAGGTTCACCGCCGAACTTACATCCATTGTGCGTGACGCGGAAGGCAAAACTGTCGAGGGTGATCCGAACGAGATCAAGCGTCAGCGCGATGTTTGGACATTCAGCCGTACGATGGGAACGAACGACCCCAATTGGGCCCTTGTTGCGACGGGCGAATGATCGAACGGATCGCGGTGATCGCGGCGGGTCTTTGTGCCGCAGCAGTTGCGGTGGCTGAACCGGATCGGACGTTACTGGATTGGACCGACCTTCAAGGTTGGGAGTTCGACGATCACGACGCGGCCCTGAATACATTTATCCAGACTTGTGGCGATATCGATGATACCAACTGGGCTGCGATTTGTGCCGTTGCGCAAACCCAGGCAAAGACACCCGGTTCGGGCCGAGCGTTTTTCGAGATGTTCTTTCGTCCGGTTCTGATCGAGGACGGAAACCCTGCGCTCTTTACGGCCTATTACGAGCCAGAGCTTGACGGCACACGCACGCAAACTGGAACGCACCGCTGGCCGATCTACCGCAAGCCGCCTGAGGTTCGCAGTGGTGTGAAATGGTACACACGCGGCGAGATCGAAGATTACCGCCTTCTGCAGGGACGCGGTCTTGAAATCGCGTGGATTGACGATCCCGTCGATGTGTTCTTCTTGCAAGTGCAAGGATCCGGGCGTATCCGCCTGAGCGACGGAACCGCCATTCGCGTTGGATTTGGAGGTCGAAACGGCCACGAATACCGGTCTATCGGTGCCGAGTTGGTGCGGCGCGGCCTATTCGAACGCCATCAGGTCTCTGCAGGTACGATCCGGAACTGGGTCCGAAATAATCCCGTCGAAGGTGCCCGGCTTCTGCATCACAACCCAAGCTTCATCTTCTTCCGCGAGGTGTTTCAGGTCCCGGCCGATGCCGGCCCTCTTGGCGCTATGAACCGGTCAATCACGGCAATGCGTTCTATCGCTGTTGACAGAGATCATGTCCCGATGGGTGCGCCGGTCTGGATTGAGAAGCAAGGGCAAGAACCGCTTAACCGGTTGACAATCGCCCAAGACACGGGGGCTGCGATCAAGGGGGCACAGCGGGCCGACATTTTTTTTGGTACAGGTGCCGAGGCGGGGCGCCGTGCAGGTAGAATTCGGGACGGCGGTCGTATGGCTGTCCTGCTGCCGATCGAAGTTGCCTTGGCGTTTGCGCAGGACAGCTGACGGCGATGTCTCGCAAGACGTCAGGCCGGCGCCCGACGGCTTATGAACAGGCGCTTTGGGAAAAGGTGGTCGAGAAAGCAACGCCACTATCGCGGTCGCAGACCTCTGACGAACCTGGCGCAAGCAACAAGGTTGCCCCCAAGAAAAAACCCCCGCTCTCTGCGCCGGATACTGAGACACGTATTCCAGATGGCTTTGGCATTGGACGAACCCCGAACCCAAAGCCGCCGAACACCATGCAGGCAATGAAACCAGACGGCATCTTGGGAAAGCCACGGATGGATCGCAAAAAACACGGCCGCCTGACCCGTGGAAAGCTGGAACCAGAGGCACGTATAGACCTTCACGGGATGACGCTGGCTGCCGCACACTCCGCCTTGACCCGCTTCATTCTTGGCGCGCAGGCGGATGGGAAACGCCTGGTTCTGGTTATCACCGGTAAGGGTAAGGACCGCGACGAAGGCGGGCCGATCCCGACCCGGACCGGTGTCTTGCGTCACCAGGTGCCGGGCTGGCTTATGTCTGGGCCAGTTGCCGGCGCGGTTTTGGACATTGCCACCGCGCACCGGAAGCATGGCGGATCAGGAGCCTACTATGTCTACCTGCGCCGCCGGCGATAGGTCGCACCGCGCCCGCGACATCGCAAAAGCAACCAACAGGAAAACCAAAAGAAACCAGGCGCCGATCCAGACCATTTGGTCTGGGAAGTCGTAGCCTAAATCGATCAGCGAACCTGTGATCCAGGGCCCAATTGCCGAACCAAGAACCATCACGGCTGTGGCCAGTGCCTTGATCGCTCCAAGATGGCGGGTGCCGAAATATTCGGCCCAGAATGCCCCGGGAAGCGTTGCACCCGCCCCGAATGTGACCGCCATCAAACTCACTGCAATCGCGGCGACGCCCAGGCTGTCGGCCTGCGCAAGAACAAGAAAGGCCGCGGCCACGGGAAGTTGCGCTAAGGGCATCAGCCAACCTGTTCCGATCCGGTCGATGAGCCAACCGGAACCCAGCATCGAAAGGATGCCGACCCCTGTGTAAAGCGGGAACAGGGCCACAAGTTCCAGATGCTCCCACCCTTTTACCTCGGCAAGATGCACCTGTTGAAAGAAGAACGCGGTTCCAAAGGCCGAGGGGCCAAGGACCGCAGGGAAAATCGCCCAGAACAGCCAATGGCGCAAAACCTCGGATCGTGTCCAATGGCGTCCCAGCATTCCTGTGGCCGCGCCGTCTTTTGCGGCTGACTGCGGCGTCCGTTCTTCGCGCAGAAGCCGCACGACGACGGGAAGTATCAAGAGAACCACGCCTGCAGCCACGACCCAAAGTGCTCGCCAATGCCAAAAGCCCAACGCCCAGACGAAGATCAACGGCAGGAACGCTTCGCCCAGCGCAAACCCCAAGGATGCGATAGCAAGCGCCCGTCCGCGCGCGGCCACGAACCATCGCGCCATCGCGACTGTCGCGATATGGCTTGACATTCCTTGCCCGCCGAGACGGAGGCAGAAAATGACAAACGGAAGAAGCCAGACAGCCGGAAGCGCGGCCATTGCCAAACAGGCCGCGGCCAATCCGATCAAAACGAATAGCGAAAGTCGGCGAACACGAAACACATCGGTCAACGCGCCTGCCCAGACCATCACAATGGCGGACGCCATCGTTCCGGCCGCATAGATCGCGCCCCAATCACCGTGGCCTAGTCGGAATTCGGCCCGAATCTCGCCCGCAAAGATCGAAATGAAATAGGTCTGCCCGAACGAAGAAACGAAGGTCAGAAGCGCGCCGACAGAAAGGAAAGGCGCATTTCGGCGCAGGAATTCGACCGTACCCATTGGCCCTCAGTGACGTGTTTGGGGACCAAAGGAAACCACGAAGGTTCAGAGCACGTAACGGCTCATATCCGCACTGCGCGTCAGCTCGCCCAGATTCTCTTCCACGAAATCCGCGTCGACGGTGATCGCTTCGCCGGATCTGTCGGGGGCGGTGAAAGACAACTCTTCGAACACGCGCTCCATCACCGTGTAAAGACGTCGCGCGCCGATATTCTCGACGCTTTGATTCACGCTGGCTGCAATACGGGCCAGCGCCGCAATGCCGTCTTCGTCGAAGCGGACTTCGACGTCTTCTGTGCCCATAAGCGCCGTGTACTGAAGCGTCAGCGCATTGTCGGTTTCCGTCAAAATACGCACGAAATCCTCTTCGGTCAGCGCCCGCAGCTCGACACGGATCGGCAATCGACCCTGAAGCTCGGGAAGCAGATCCGAAGGCTTGGCAATGTGAAACGCGCCCGACGCAATGAAAAGGATATGGTCTGTCTTGACTGGGCCATACTTGGTCGAAACGGTGGTGCCTTCGATCAAAGGCAGTAGGTCGCGCTGCACGCCCTCGCGGCTGACGTCGGCACCGCGGGCTTCGGACCGGGCCGTAACCTTGTCGATCTCGTCCAGAAACACGATGCCGTTCTGCTCGACGGCCTCAAGCGCGGATTTCTGCACGGTCTCGTCGTCCAAAAGCTTGTCGGCCTCTTCGCCGATCAGCAGATCATAACTGTCGGCGACAGTTGTGCGGATACGCTTCGTCCTGCCCTTGAACGCCTGACCGAACAGGTCGCCAAGGTTCATCATTCCGCCCTGACCGGGCGGCATGCCGGGAATGTCCATGCCCTGGAAGGGGCTGGAGGTATCTGTGACTTCAAGATCGATGACCGTATCGTCCAGTTCACCGAGTTTCAGCTTACTCCGAAACATTTCGCGGGTTTGCTCGCGCGCGTCCTTTCCGGCGATCGCCTCTAGAACGCGGTTCTCCGCGGCGGTCTGGGCTTTAGCTTTCACGTCTTCGCGCATGTGTTCGCGCGTCATTGTGATCGAGGCCTCGACAAGATCGCGAACAATCTGTTCGACATCACGGCCAACATATCCAACTTCGGTGAACTTCGTGGCTTCCACTTTAAGGAAAGGAGCCCGGGCAAGCTTGGCCAGTCGACGCGAGATCTCGGTCTTTCCGACACCAGTCGGGCCGATCATCAGAATGTTCTTCGGATAAACTTCGTCACGAATATCATCGGCCAGCTGCTTTCGCCGCCAACGATTGCGCAGCGCGACCGCGACCGCACGCTTTGCATCCTTCTGTCCGATGATAAAGCGGTCCAATTCGGACACGATTTCGCGAGGGGTCAGATCGGTCAAGGCAAGCTCCAACTGCGGGACAAGCGCTAGTTAAGGAAGATCAGCCGAAACGCAAGCCGTGCGCGCAGCCCAATCGACATGCAAGGTTTGGTAAACTCGCGGTGAAGGGGCTACCCAAATGCGGCTCTTACGGTCATGTCGGTCGAACGACATCGTCCATACAAGGATACCCAACATGCAAAACCGCCGTACATTCATTATCTCCGCAGCGGCGCTTGCCGCTAGTCCGGCATTTGCCGGCGGCCACGGCCGTCTCGGCACGTTCGTTGGCGCAAGCAACCACGTGACCACGGGCACCGCTGAAATTGCGGGCGACACGATTACACTTCTGGACGATTTCACTTTCGACGGGGCGCCGGATCCCAAGGTTGCGCTGGGCAACAACGGCTACGATTCATCGACCCTGATGGGGGCGCTGCAGTCAAACTCTGGCAAACAAAGCTACAAGGTTCCCGCCGGGATCGACACCGGCAATTACAATGAAGTCTGGATCTGGTGCGAACGGTTCAACGTTCCGCTTGGCGTGGCCAAGATCAACTAGTTCGCAGAGAACCCGTCAGGGATCAGTGCAGTTGTGGTGAAGATCTGTGCCAAGGGAACGCCGTTTCGCCGCCGTCATCCCGACGGCGGCAATCGGTCCAGTGGCAGGGCTGGGCCAAGCAGCCTCAAAAGCCTTGCGCGGATAACTTCCCAGAACGCGCCGGTCAGAACGAGCGCTGCCCCAAGCGCAAAAATCGTCCAGGCCGCACCTTCAGCCCCGCTGATCGCCGTGGCCATCGCAACCGCGTACCCCACACCGGCAATCAGAAACGATCGCCGGTCGATCACAATGGCGACGATGGCAACCAAAGCCAGAAACAAAACCAACAACACGTAGCTGGCGTTCCCCGACAGAAGTGTCAGCGCGACTGTGTTGACGATCGCTGGTGCCGCAAGAATGTGAAGCCAGAACCCGTTTGCTGCCCGCCGTGTCACGCGGTGTGGGTCGGACATGTCAAACGCCATTGCGAGAACGAAGACACCAAGACCTAACCCTAGCGTGATCCAGGGGATGGGGCCTTCGCCCGACAAAAGAAAGAACTCACGCAGCGTATCGGGTTGCGTTTCCGGTCGAAGGGTTGCCGTGGCCAGTGCGGCAAACAAACCTAACACCGCGACCGACAGGCCAATCGGCACCCGAAACCGCCACCACTGTAGCAACACAATCCCCGTGGACAGGGCAAAGGGCGTCGCCATGCTTGTCCAGTCGCCCTGCCCGATCATGAAGGGTTCCGAAAACGCGGCCATTGAACCTGTCACTGCATTGGCGGCCCAGAACAACGTCAACGTGATCGCTGGGGCAACCATACGGCGGCGGCGGATAAAATACTCCGATAGAAGCCAGAGCACCGCTGCAGAAACCGCCGCCATGTTGGTGCCAAAGCTCGCAAGGTCCCGCACTGCACTGCCAGCCATCGCGCCGATCACTGCGGTCCACCCCATAGCCAGGATTATTAGGCCCACAACGATGAAAACCTCGTTGAAGCCTTTGAAGAGTTCGAACGGCTCGTCACCAGGTGCCAGTTGGTCGCGCGCGCCCCTGCGGCTGTCGGAAAGGGCGATCAGTCGCGCTCCTTGCGTCTCGTCCAGAATGCCCGCCGCCACAGCGGCCCGGACATCGTCCTTGTCAATCATGATCCGATCTTTTCGACCGTCAGATTTCCGTTGGTGTAGACGCAGATGTCTGCAGCGATTGCCATGGCCCGACGTGCGATATCCTCGGCGCTCAAGTCGCCGTCCATCATCGCGCGGCCCGCAGCGAGCGCGTAGTTTCCGCCCGACCCGATAGCGGTGACGTCGTGTTCGGGCTCAAGCACATCGCCCGCGCCCGTCACCACATAAAGTTCGTTGCCGTCGCTTACGATCAGCATCGCCTCCAGCTTTTGCAGATACTTGTCGGTGCGCCAATCCTTCGCAAGCTCCACGCAGGCCCGCTGCAACTGGCCGGGCGTCGCTTCCAGTTTGGCTTCGAGCCGCTCCAGAAGTGTGAACGCGTCTGCCGTCGATCCAGCGAAGCCCGCGACGATCTCCAGCCCGCCTGGTTTGAGCCGCCGAACCTTCCGCGCACTGCCCTTTATGACAGTCTGGCCCAGACTGACCTGCCCGTCGCCTGCAATTACAACCTCGCCACCCTTGCGGACACCGATGATTGTTGTGCCGTGCCAACCTGGGAAGTCTTCAGACATGGGACACCTTTCAAGTTGCGCCGTACTGTATGGCGGTCATGCACCTGTCCCGCAACGTGAAAAGGGCGCCCGCAAAGGGGCGCCCTGCATCACGTGGGGTCGTAACCCGCCCTAGATCGCGTCATTGATCCAGCTTTCAAGGGCCGCTTTCGGAGCGGCCCCGATCTTGTTCGAAACAACTTCGCCATCTTTGAACAGGAACAGCGCCGGGATCCCGCGGACACCCATCTGGGCCGGCGAGTTCGGGTTCTCGTCCACATTAACTTTGGCGATCTTAACCTTGCCGGCGTACTCGCTGGCGATCTCTTCCAGTGCCGGGCCGATTTGTTTGCAAGGACCACACCACTCGGCCCAAAAATCGACGACGACGGGAATTTCGGACTGCTTCACCTCGCTCTCGAAGGTGTCGTCCGTTACGGCGACGGTGGCCATAGCAGCTCTCCTCAGGAATTGGATCGAGTGTTTCCATCAACTCGAGGGCTGAACCTAGGAAGCAACGCGCCAATCGTCAAGATACGGGGGCCGAGCGCAAGGCTGCCATCACGATGTCGTGCGGAAGCGGCATAAGTGTTCCGGTCGCCGTCCAGAGGATCGCAGTGTCGATGGTCCTGTCTGGAAAGATCTGGTGCAGCGCGGCGGCATAGGCCCCCATCTGACGCAATAGCCCGTCGGGCGTCTCTTCGGCGCTACCGGGCACGATCCGATTGGTCTTGAAGTCGACCGCAAGCACGCGGTCCTCCTCGACTACGAGCCGGTCGATCGTTCCATGTATGCGTGCGCCGTCAAGGTCTGGAAGCGCCGCGGTAACATCGACCTCGGCCAACGCGTCGGCTGCGAATACCCGGGCAAGTGCTGGCATGGCAAGCAGACGCGCCACATCTTTGGTCAGGCGCGCCGCTTCTTCGGCGGTAGATGCCGTGTCACTGGTTGTAAGAAGTTTCTGGCCAAGGCCTATTCGGTCCTCTTCCGGCCATTCTGGGAGATGTTCCAGCAGCAGATGGATCTGACGCCCAAGACGCAAGGCGTTTTCCGTGTCCGTTGTGTCCCAGGTCTCGCCATACAAGATCTTTGACCCACCAAGGTCAGAGGGCGAAAGCGTGGCTCCGCTGTCCTGAAGGGGCGGGGCAGGCGCCCATACCCAATCGGGTAAAGCGGCATCAGCTTCGGCCCCGGAGTGCGCCCCTGGGCTCGTCGTGGCTGACCAATCGCCCGTTTCCAGCCGCAACCCCGCCTCGCCAAACGCAAACGTATGTGCCGTCGCGCGTTCAGCTTCTAACCCCGCACGAACGTC
Source organism: Pseudomonadota bacterium (assembly GCA_038744785.1). Lineage (GTDB taxonomy): Bacteria > Pseudomonadota > Alphaproteobacteria > Rhodobacterales > Rhodobacteraceae > Ovoidimarina. The sequence goes on along the minus strand of JBCDLX010000016.1, from coordinate 24,054 downwards.
CGCGTACCATGTGTCCGGTTTTTCTTCGCCTGCGCCGCACACGATCAGCCAGTTTTCGGCCCGCGTCATGGCAACATAGAGAAGACGCTGACGTTCCAACGCTGCGCGTCGTGCTTCCCGTTCCAGAAGCCTTGAATGAAGTGCCGGTGCTTCGGACGTTCGACCGCGTAAATGTGGCCGATGTTTATCATCCAAAAGAAGTGCACCACGGGTCCGGTCTTCGCCCCGTAGCGTGTCGGCCAAAATGACGACCGGCCGTTCCAGTCCTTTGGCACCATGGATGGTCATGACCTGTATCTGATTTTCCGCAGCATCCGCCGGGCGCTTAACTTCAGCGGCCTCGCCTTCGAGCCATGTCAGAAACCCCGTCAGGCTGGGACTCTCATGTCGTTCGTAAGCCAGGGCCAGATCCAACAGCGCGTCGATACCGTCGCGCGCCTCTTCGCCCAGCCGGGCCAACAGCCGCCGCCGTCCGTCGTGGCGGACCAAGATTCGCTCCAACAGCTCATATGGCCGAAGAAAGTCTGCCTGACGCAGCAAATCCTGTAGAACATCAAGTGTGTTTTTGGCGCCAGCGGCGCTGCGCAGCGATGCCCATAGCGGCATCTTACCACGATCATAGGCCACGCGAAAAAGGGCATCCTCGGTCCAGCCGAACAGCGGCGATCGTAAGGCGGCCGCCAGGGAAAGGTCGTCCTCGGGAAGCGCAACAAACGACAGAAGGGCCGTCAGGTCCCGCACGGCAAGCTCTGCCGCGATCTTCAGACGATCCGCACCGGCAACGGCCAGCCCCTTGGACTTCATGGCCTGGATCAGGGATTGGAACAGATCGCCGGATCCCGTTCGTCCGCGAACAAGGACCAGAACGTCGCCTTCAGTCAGCGGGCGAGATGCGTTCCCGTCCGGGATCACTGCACGCTCGATCCTGATCAGCCGATAGAGCTCTTCGGCGATCCGATTGGCCAGGATGCGCGTGGGATTTTCTGGCGACGGGGCGTCGACAGGTTCATACCAAGGCGCGTCGTCTTGCAACGCTGCTTTGGGGACAACCGGCCAAAGATCGACGCGCCCGGCCTTGGTTCCGAAGAAAGGGATGTGGCGCACATCGTGCCCCAATCCTGCTCCGGCATCGCCTTCGAAAACGGCATCGACAGCTCGCAGAATCGCGCTCGAAGAGCGGAAGGAATGCAAGAGCTCCCGTGCATGCATGCCCCCGGTCTGCTGAAGTCTTGAAGCAAAGGCATCTCGCATCTCGTCAAACTTCTGCGCGTCGGCGCCCTGAAACGAATAGATCGACTGCTTCTTGTCGCCCACGACAAACAATGTGCGGTTTGCTTCACGCGCGCCCTCGCCCGCCCCAAATTCTCGGCTCAGAAGCTCGACGATCCGCCATTGCGCTGGGCTGGTGTCTTGCGCTTCGTCGACAAGGATATGATCGATCGCGCCATCAAGGCGATAGAGCACCCACTGCGCGTCTGCATGATCTTCCAGAAGCATCCGGGCGCGTTCGATCAGATCGTCGAAATCAAGAAGTCCGCGGTCCTGCTTCGCCGTCTCGTAGGCAGGGAGCAGTTTTGCGGCAAAGCGCCGGACCGCGCGGGTACGTTCCAAGGCCGCAAGAGCCAAGCGTGTTTGCCGCGCTTCTTCAACGCGGTCCATAAGGCGATCCAAGTGCACCGCATTTGCACTAAGTGCAGCCCGGGTCGCCTTTGTCGGAAACCGGGCCTTCTTCGTTCCCTTCGCCGTTAGAAACGCTTGTTCCAAAGCATCGAGATTCCGTGCGGCATCGGCGTCTGGTGAAACGCCACTCAACATCTCGGCGACGGATCGATCGGTTTTGGACCCGCTTTGGCAGGCGGCGACGAGCTGATTCAGGCCCGCGGTTTCAAGGCCGAGGCCCGCAAGAACATCTGCTTCCGTCAATCCGGGCGACAGGCCATATTCACCCCAGACAGAGTCTTGCTCTTCGCTTGGTGGGGACATCCGCGCACCCACGATCTCGCGCGCAAGTGGGGTTAGATCGTCGCCGACAGAATGCCCGGCTATCGCGGAAACCGACCCTCCAGGGTCTTCACCCGCCAGGTCCTCAAGGACCTCGCCAAGGAGGTGCCTCTGGCCGCTGTCATCCATTTCCCTGAAATAGGGTGTCACACCTGCCTCAAGCGGGAACCGGCGCAGCAACGCAGCACAGAACGAGTGGATTGTCTGGATCTTCAGCCCGCCGGGTGTCTCGATTGCGCGGGCAAAAAGCGTGCGCGCCCGATAGAGATCGAAAGGCCCCTCTTCGCCCAGTGCGACAAGCGCCTCGCGCAATGCCGCATCGTCCAGCATCGCCCATCCGCCCAGCGTACGGAACAACCGGTTCTGCATTTCTCCGGCCGCGGCCGTTGTATATGTCAGGCATAGAATATTTTCGGGCGCTGTTCCGGCCAGCAAGAGGCGCGCGACGCGATCCGTCAGAACGCGCGTTTTGCCCGAACCGGCATTCGCCGAAAGCCAGGTCGAAGCAGCGGGATCGGCCGCCCGACGTTGGTTCAGGGTCGCGTCGTCGGGCGCGGTCAACCGACATCTCCGGGCGTTGGGGGCTGGGTTTCGTCCCACTCGCCGAACCGCGCAAGATGGTCGTAATCGCCCTCGAAGCGGACCTTTTGCATGGCCGGGCGCGCTGCGTAGCCACGGGAGCGGTCGCTGTAGGCCATTAGAAGTCGCACAAGCGACGCCCTGACCGTGGGAAGGGCAAAGTTGTGGCCGCCTTCATCGCTTAGAGCATGTTCGATATACCTTGGCTCGAGGCCCAGGCCTATATGGGCCACGTGATCAACCGGCGCTGCAGGTATGTCGTCAAATCCCCCAGCATCCGCGATCAAGGCTTCAAGCAAAAGTTGCTTGTCGAAATGCTCGATTTCCTTTGCGCTTGGCGGCGCGCCGGTCTTGTAATCGATGACGGCAAGCCCCCCGTTTGCGACCCGGTCTACGCGATCTGCCTTCGCCCGAAGCGTGAAGCCCGCTTCTGGAAGATCAATTTTGCCATCGACCTCGGCGGATAGAAACGTCGAACCGGCGCGCCGCGCCTCGTCTTCGACAAACCAGTCGGCAAATCGGCAGATCCGTGCCCGCCACAGCTGCCGTGCAAGGGCCCATGGCGCGTCCCGGGCCAGTACCTGGTCCGCGACAGACAGCAAGGCTGCAGTTCCGCACACCTCGGGGTGTATCTGAACCTGCCGCATGTAGGTATCGAGAATGTCATGGATGATTTGGCCCCTAAGCGGCGCATCGGGCGCGGGCGCAAGCGGATCCAGTTTGCGCAGACCCAGAACGTAGCGCGCATAAACCGCATAGGGATCGCGGATCAGGCGCTGAATTGCCGTGACATAAAGCGATCGGGGCCGGGCTTCGAGCGGCGGCCGAGGTGCAGGTCGCGTTTCCGGCGAAATGACGTTTCCGGGCGTTTCCAGCCGTGCGGCGTGCTGCGACCACACCATTCCCCGCTCGCGCATCGCAGCAAGCGCCCCAGGGCCACGGGCCGAGGCAAGGCCCTCCAAAAGATTGATCAGGCGGTTTACCCATCGCGATGGCAAGCGTTCACCATCTTCTGCTCGTATCGCACGGCTAAGTACGATTTCTGGCGCTGCAGCGGCCTGTTGATAGTCATGGGCTGCAAGACCAATCCGCCGTTCGGGCAACAATAGACCCGCATTTCTGCGCATCGCCCTGTTAAGCCACGGATCGGGCGCGGGCGGTTCCGGCCAGCTTCCTTCGTTTAGCCCGCCAAGAACAACAAGATCCGCACCTTGCACCCGAGCCTCAAGCGTGCCCCAAATCATGATGGACGGGTGTGGTTTGTCGCGGTCCCTGACCTCTTCAGCATCCAGCAGCGACCGGAGAAGGTGGTCAAACTCTAGCGCTGTGACGCGGGTCCTCACGGCGTCCGTATTCCTAAGCGTTTCCATAACGGCGCGCGATTTGCGTCCTGCATCCTTACGCCAGAGCTCTGTGGCTTCGCCTGCCGTTGAACCCGCCGCGCAAAGTTCGGCAAGCTCCAGAAGGGTTGTTGCGCGATTGTGCAGGTCCATAGGATCATGGACAATCTCAGGCAAAAGCTCGGTCGCCCACGTAACCCACGTTCCATCAGGATCCTGCACCGTCTTAAACCCGGCGAGCGCTTCGGCAGATACAAGTGCGCGAGCATCGCGCCGCAGGGCGAGCTCCAGTTCGCGGGTACACAGTAGATGCCGGTTTCTGTCTTTTTCGGAGTGGCACAGCGGATGCTTGAGAAGCGAAACAAACTCTGCCGCGGTGATTTCGCGCTGAAAGAGGGTCGAGATCTGCAACAAAAGGCGACCGGGTGCCGACAAGGCAAGGGGTCGACCGGCACTGTCATCGGCTTCGATATCCCAACGATCCAGCAAGGCGGCAACACGCCGCGTCAACATCCGGTCGGGCGAAACCAGCGCGGCGCGGCGGCCATCCTCGGCAGCTCCGCGCAAGATCAGCGCAATTGTCAGGGCCTCGTTGCGGGGGCTGGGCGCTTCAATCAGGGTCACGTTGCGTGTCGCTTCGCGGAGATCGCCCAATGCCGGCCCATCGCGTAACCACTGATCGGTCACCGGCGCGGGTCGCAAGCTGAGCGAGATAAGGCGGTTTCGCGTCGGATCAGGCGTATCCGCACCAGGCCAGGGCTGCACGTCGCGAGGATCCATATTCAACTGATCCAGAAAGCGCGCGAACCGGTACTGCGGATGGTCTTCGGTCGTTGGGTCGGTGCGCAAGGTTTCCCAGATCGACGAAGGCATATCGAAATCGAACCCCGGAAGAATGACGACGCCGTTGGGAAGCCTTGCGACAGCCTCCATCAGCATGCCAGTCGTCCCGCGTGAGCCCGTAGATCCGGCCAAGATGACCGGCGCCTTGAGTGGATTGGCACTCCAGTGGGCAATCACGCGTTCCGTCGCCAGACGGAGGCGGGCGCCTGGATCAAGCCGGTGCGCATCGCCCGCCAGGAAATCGGTGGCAAGTGAAAGGAACTTCTGCGCGCGCGCCCAATGCCCGGACTGGTCGGAGACATCTAAGTGCTCAATGGCTGCCGGCGACACGCCCTCGACCTGCATTTCGTCAAGAAGAGCGGCAAGGCTGTCCGCCAGATCAAAAGCAGCGCTTTCGGGCGCAATGTCAGGCGCGGCTGTAATCAGCGCCTTGATCAGGTGAACCAGATCCAGTTTGCGCTGAAGCGGTGCGGGTGTGGGCGGCAGCCCCGATACGGCGGGGTCGCGATCAAGCTCGGTCACCAATCGCACGCGGGGCAACAGCAAGGCCGGTCCCTTATCGAAGAGCGTGCGAACTCGCCGCTGCATCCGCCTTGTGTTAACATAAACCGTGATCCTTGCGAGCGCGGCGGGCGATCTTTCGGCAGACCATTCGGTCAGCGCGCGCACCAGTCCTGCCGGAAAATCAGCGCCGGGCGGCGCCCCGTAAACGCCAGGCTCGATCATACGGCAGAACTGGCAAACAGCGCTTCGGCGCGCGTTAGGCCTGCCGGCGATCCAACGTCATGCCACATGCCAGGGTATAACACTGCTCCGAGCGTGTCTCGCGCGATCAGTCTGTCCCAAACCCGGTTCAGCGAAAAAACAGTATCTCTTTCTGCTGCCGCTGCCTGAGGTCGAATGATCTGAACGCCTGTGTAAAGGTAGTTGCCTTTTCTGCATGGTCGCCCGTCGATCAAGTCGAAATCGCCAGAATTAGAGCCTGTAGTCTGCTCTATCGGCACGAGTAGAAGGGTCGCTTCGTTTTCTGTAGAGGCGGCGTTCGCGAGAAACGTAAACGGGTTTGGACCAGACCAGATCACATCGGGATTTGCCGTGAAAACCGGCGCATCGCCAAGAACCGGCACGGCCGCTTTTAAGCCGCCGCCAGTATCAAGAATGCTGGGCGATTCCTGGAGGACGATGCAATCGGTGTCTTGCAGATGAGCAGCAATCTGATCGGCCAGATAATGCGCGTTCACGACGGTCCGCGAAATCCCGGCCTCACGGACCAGATCCCGCGTCCTGTCAAGCAGCGTCCGGCCGGCCACTGATAAGAGCGGTTTGGGTCGATCGGCCGTGAGATCCCCCATGCGCCTGCCGAACCCTGCAGCAAAGATCATGACTGTGTCGGGGCGCATGTGTCCTTTAGGCTTTCGAGTTGTGCGGTGTCTGGGGGCGGCAGTTGAGAATCTAGAAGACCGCGCAGGCGTGCGAGTGCCGGGTGCGACAGATCGTTCTGTAGATGGGCCCAGACGCGTGGGATCATTGAAACGTAGCCGGGCCTGCCATCGCGAACCGCAAGCCGGGCAAAGACACCAAGGATCCGAAGATTGCGCTGGGCGCCCAGAAGGGCGTAGGCCCGCCGAAACGCCACCTCGGCTACGCCAGTAAGGTCAAGGTACTGGTCCATCAGTTCGGATCCCAGACCAGGGGAGAGATCCCTGCGGGCATCTTCAATAAGCGAAACAAGATCGTAGGCCCGGTGTCCAGCCATCGCATCCTGAAAATCGAGTATCCCGGTCCGGGCGAGCCCTTGTTCCGCCGGTCGCCAGATCAGGTTTTCGGCATGATAGTCGCGAAGGATCAGAACGTCTGTGAGCCCGGGTGTTTCGTTGAACAGAGTCACAAGCTCTGCCTTCACAGCCTTCGAAGCCGCCGTACCGGCATACCAATCGAACGCTGGAGCCACGAGTTCGGCCAGTGCGCTTTGGTCATAGGGAACGGCCCATTTCGGGGTTGGCTGGGCATGAAGATGTGCAAGCACCTCTACCGCGGCGCGGTACATTGTCGTTTCTAGCCCGGTTTCGGCGTCCGCCATGCAGGCGAATAAATCGTCTCCGAGATCTTCAATCAGCAAAAGACCGTCCGACGGCGCGCGCGCAATGATCCGAGGTGTGGTCAGCCCGATGCTGCTTAGATGCCGTCCGACGCGAAGAAATGCATGGATCTGATCCCTGTTTTCTGGCGGAACGATCATCAGAATGGCCGTTTCACCTGCGCGGTTCAGCCGTTCGTACCGTCGGCTTGATGCGTCGCCCGCCAGTGGCTTTCGAATCGCCGCGCCCCAGCCCGCGAACTCAAGGAATACCGAGGCGGGGCCAGGTTCAATTGGCAAGGATCAGATCCTGTATATCGGCAAGTCGCGTATGCCAGGGACTTGGGCCGGTTGCTTCGACTTCGCGGACGGTGTCGCACGACCCGGTCAAGAAGGTCAGCGTCAGTGCGTCCGAAGGTGAAAAGCTTCCCAACCTGTCGGGCCATTCGACCAGGCAGATCGCAGTTTCAAACGCCTCGTCCAGACCAAGCTCGATGACATCGCCCGGGCCGTTAAGCCGATAGAGATCGGCGTGCCAGATCTCTACCTTGCCGTCGTCATAGGTCTGCACCAGCGTGAATGTCGGCGACGGCACGTCTTCTATACGCCCGACGGCCCGAAGCCGGGCCTGTATCAGCGCACGCGCAAAAAGCGTTTTGCCCGCACCGACGGGGCCAGCAAGCAGGATCGTGTCGCCTGCCCCCAGAATCGGCGCAAGCGCGCGCGCGAAAGTGGCGGTATCGGCCTCTGAAAAGAAGGTGATCCGATTTTTTTTGTCCATTTTCGGACAATGGCCGCCGGGGTCAGCCTTCGCAACCCCGGTCTAGGCCTCGCGCAAGCGCGCCGGAGGCGCGGTCTCTACTCCTCGCAGGCTGACAAGGGTCGATCCACCGGCGAGCGGTGCCACCCGACATTCAAGCGATCCGCCGCCGCCCAGAATGACCGTATCTTCCCAGGCGGCGCGATCTCGACCGTGGAGAACGAAGTCTCGGATCTCGCCCCACACGGGCGACGCGACCTTGGCCATCCAAAGCCGCGACATCTCGGTCACTGTGGGCGTGTCTACGGTGTCCCCCACATCCGTGGCCCATAACTTTTGGTAGGCCGAGTTTACCATCGACAGGTCGCCCGAGGGAAGAAACACAACGATCGCATCTTCGATCGCGTCAATTACTGCCTGCCCCAGCTCAAGCTCGGATCTGAACCGGCGGGTTAGCGCAATCTCATCGCTGATGTCCTCTATGATAAATGCGACTGCTCCACCGTGATGCGGTCGCCCGGTGACACGATATGTTCGATTGTTCGGAAGGGACCACGTTTCAGAATAGGTGCCGTCTAGCGCTGCCGCTTCAAGATCGGCAATCTGCCTGCGCCAACTGCCGTAGTCGCGCGGTTCGGGGATCATCCGCCGGTCTCGAAGCCGATCAAGTACGCTGTAAAGCGTCGGGCGCGCAGTCAGGAAATCCACAGGCAGGGCTGTTAAATCGGTGAGTGCCGGATTGAACATCGCAAGGCGCCTTTGGCGGTCGAATATCGCGAGCCCGATTGTCAGGTGCGAAAACGTGTTTGTAAGCGTTTGCATAAAGGCGCGGAGCTGATTTTCCGCCTCGACCGTGGCATCGATCCCGACGGCCGAATACAGCAAATCGTCTTCTGTCTGCGTCACTGTGCATTCGTACATGCTTGGGTACCCGTCGGCCGGGTCGCGAAGTGGTGGCACCCGGCGCGGCGCCGCGGGACGGTTGGCGATATCACGCAGCGTGTCGGCGTCGAACAACGCGGGCAACGGCCATGCGTCAGCGCCGGTCCCGGACCCGTTGGCCCCAACCGCTTGGCGATAGGCGATGTTTGCCCAGACAAGGGCACCTTCGGGCGTTTGTCGCCAAACGGGGAAAGGAAGGGCATCTGTCGCGTAGCGCAGTGTCTCAAGCTCGCGCAAGGTCGACCGAAACACCAAGGGTTCTAGAAGAATACGTCGCTCGTCGTCTTCAGTTCCAGTGAGTGTGATCCTGATCCGGTCGCCAATCACAGAGGCGATCAGTTGTTCGTTCCCGTCGCGCGACCTGAGACCAACACTGCCCCGGTCATCCAAATCGCCCAGCCGATCGGCGAGGTTTGGAAAGTGATGGGTCAACACCGACATCATTCGTGCCCAGTCTGATCCACCAGATTTCGCAAGGGTCAAAAGTTCTTCGGCACGCGGATTGGCATCTACAAGATCTGTTCCGTGGAAGAGAAATACTTTCGACACGTCGACGGGATCTTGCACCTTTTTGCGTGCGGGCCTGCGCCACGCCAGAAAAGCGCCCGTACCAAGCGTAAGTATCCCTGCCACGACACCGACCAAAGACATCATCGACAGGGGCGCCGTCCCAAGCACCACAGCCACCTTTCATCCTGTCCCACGGCACCAAGAATGTCGTGCGATTGGTTAATGATCGGTTAACCCGAGACCCGGCGGCCGATCCGAGTCTGGATCAGGCTTCCAACGGACGGTTCTCGCCAAGGATCGCGCGGGTTTCGTCCGATGCGATGGCGCTTCGGGGCCAGGTCACGCCGATGATCGCGCCGGACCGCGTTCTTTCAATTGGCGGATCGTCGAACGGATCCCTGCCATTCGCAAAAGACAACTCCGCACCGGACCGCTCAAGCAGAGTCTTGGCGATAAAAAGGCCCAACCCCATTCCGTCGTAGCCCGGGCGCGGACCTGCGCTAGCAGTTCTTCGGGGGCGGACAAATGGGTCGCCGATCCGGCCCAGCACACTCTGGGGAAACCCGGGACCATCATCGATAATGCGTATCGCAACCTGGCGATTGTCCCATCGAACGTCGATCCAGATATCTGTCACTGCAAAGTCAACTGCATTTTGGATCAGGTTTCGAAGACCGTGAATTACCTCGGGTCGCCGATCCACCAGCGGTTGGCGCCCATCGGCCCCCTCAAATGGGGCAACATCGTAATTTATGCGGACACCACGGTCGCCGTGGGGTTCGGCCGCCTCGCGGACGACCGCTGCGACCGGCCCTGTCTTAAGATGTTGGTCTTCTTTACCTGCGCGACCCATCGAGCGAAGGATGTCGCGGCACCGATCGGCCTGATTGCCGATAAGCTCAACATCTTCTCGCAATTCGTCCCGGTCGCCCAACTCTTCGATCAGCTCTGAGCTTACCAGCTTGATGGTAGCAAGTGGCGTTCCGAGTTCATGCGCCGCGGCGGCAACGACACCGCCTAGGTCGGTCAGCTTTTGTTCACGCGCCAATGCCATTTGCGTGGCTGCCAACGCATCGGACATTGCATGGACTTCGCTTGTGACCCTTTGTGCGAAAGCAGATAGGAAGATGACCCCGATTACAATCGCGACCCAGAATCCGAACACGAAATCCGAAGGCATCCGCATGATGAACCCAAGATCGGTGCGCAGCGGAATATGGACGGCTGCAACGAAAGTAACCAATAGAATGGCGAGCGCACCGATTGCCACCGTTGTCCGGCCTTGAAGCGCCGTTGCCGAAACCGTGACAGGCACAAGAATCAGTAGCGCAAAGGGATTGTGCAGGCCGCCCGTAAGATAAAGCAGAAACGAAAGCTGGGTGATGTCGAAAACTAAGTGCATCGCCACTTCTGTTTCGCTTAGGCGCTTGTTTTCGGGATAAATGAAGATCGCCATCAGGTTGGCAGTGACAGAGGCACCAATGGCCAAGAACGCCAGACCAAACTCTAGCTGCAGGTCGAACAGCCGCTGGGCCACCGTTATCGCGCCCAATTGGCCGCCGATTGCGATCCAGCGCAGGACGATGATGGTGCGAAGCCGGACCCAGTTTACACGGTGTCGTGCATTGAATAATCCAGCGGTTGGATTAGCCATAGTACAAATTACCTTAGACGGGCGAGCTGCCGCCATGTCCCAAACGTAGGGCGAGGCGCATCGTCGGTTCAATGCCAATCGAGGTTTGAGATATGATGAAGTATGTTGCAGGAGCTGCCGCACTTGCTGTTGTAGCGGGTCTGGGACTGACCTATGCGGTGACACTGCAGGCGTCTGGAGATCCCTTCGATCCCTGTCGGGCCACAACCATTGCGGGTGGTGTCGGAACGATAGGTGGACCCTTTACCCTGGTGTCTGAAACCGGACAGACGGTGACTGACGAGGATGTGATTGATCGCCCGGCGCTCATTTACTTTGGATACACATTCTGTCCAGACGTTTGTCCTTTGGATACCGTGCGAAACGCGGATGCCGTCGACCTGCTTGCCGACCAAGGGCACGAGGTTCGCCCTGTGTTCATCTCGGTCGATCCCAAGCGTGACACGCCCGAAGTTCTTGGCGAATTCACCGATCTCGTTCACGATGATATGCTTGGGCTAACTGGGTCGGCGGATCAGGTTGAAGCGGCGGCAGGGGCTTACAAGGCATACTTCCGTGCGCACGACGGCGGCGGTGAGTTTTACCTCGTCGATCACTCTACCTTCAGCTACCTCATGCTGCCCGGGCACGGGTTTGTAGAGTTCTTTCGCCGCGACGCATCGGCCGAGGATATGGCCGACAAGATGGCCTGTTTCATCGACGCGGCAACCTGAATTTGACCCACCCGCCCCCGCGACCTACCGTGTATCAAAACGATAATCCGGAAGGGAACATGATGGCGGAAGTTGCTGCAGAGCCGCAGATCGGCGAAGACCGCACGCTGCTTTTGGTGGATGACGACGAGCCGTTCCTCAAACGGCTCGCGCGCGCGATGGAAAAACGAGGGTTCTCGGTCGAGACCGCGGAAACGGTGATCGCTGGCCGCGCGATCGCGACGGCGCGCCCTCCGGCCTATGCCGTGATCGATCTTCGTCTTGAAGATGGCAACGGCTTGGATGTCGTTGAAACGATCCGCGAACGGCGCCCGGACAGCCGCGTTGTTGTGCTGACCGGATACGGCGCCATTGCAACAGCTGTGGCGGCAGTAAAGATCGGGGCGACCGACTATCTGTCGAAGCCGGCAGATGCCAATGACATTACCGCGGCTTTATTGGCATCGGACAATGAATTGCCGCCGCCTCCGGAAAACCCGATGTCGGCCGATCGAGTCCGGTGGGAGCATATTCAACGGGTCTATGAGCAATGCGACCGCAACGTTTCCGAAACTGCGCGCAGGCTGAATATGCATCGCAGAACCCTGCAGCGCATTTTGGCCAAACGCAGCCCGAAGTGACACGGGGTCTTGGCGCGTTTCTTGTTATTGCGGCGTGTGCGCCCTCTCCCCAGTCGGTGGCGCCGGGCCCCTTGGTACCCACAGCCGATGGCTTCGATGTGGGCGGCACCGGTCTTGAGATCGGATTTGGCCGGGCTGAGGCGGGAGCAATAGAGGCTGCAACAAAGCTTCTGGGGCGACCGCCCGCAGACCGAATATCGAAAGGGCGTTGCAGCCGTGCGTCCTGGTCCGATGGATTGACGATGTACTTCATTAACGGGGCCTTTGCAGGATGGGCCGATCCGACGGCGCGCGGCGGATCTGCAGTTGCGGGCGTCCCCTGCTAAAGATCAAAGCGCTTATAAGTCTTTCCGGTCACCGTACCGTTAGAAAGGGTGACGGTTGGGTCGGAACTCCAATCCTTAAATCCCATCCGATGATAGTAGCGTAGCCCGCTTTCATTGTCGGACCGGATTGCGGCGTTTATCCACTTCAGTCCAAGTTCTCGGCACCCTGCACACGTCGCTTCGAACAGTTTCCGGCCCACGCCCTTTCCTGTGACCCCAATCTTGACGAAACTGGCGATATCGACCGCGTCGCGTGGCAGGTTTGGATGCGGTTCAACCCATTGGAAACCAAGGATCGCGCCATCGTCGTCGGCAACTGTCCAAATGGATTGGCCCGGTGCCCGCGACATCCAGGCCCGCAGGTCATCGATTGTAACACCTCGTTCGATTGCCGTGGTCCCCCCGACCTCGATGATCTGGTTCAGAAGCGCGGCCATCTGGTCCGCATCGTGGTCTTCGGCTGCACGTATGATCATCAGCAGGCCTCCAGAAGCGACGCATGGCGTTCCAGATACCGCGCCCTGACCTCGGACGGCGTACACAGGTCAATCGCAAGACCCGACAACAAAGCCTCGTCCGGGCGCCCAAAGAACCTTGATGCTTCGGCTTCGGAAAACCCGGCGATCTGCACCGCCTCCATCCAGGCAGAAGCCCGATCGGCGCGTTTGATCTTGCGTTTGACAGTCTGCGGCAAGGTTGCAGGCAGTCCGAAACGCAAATGCACCGCGGCGGCAAGCCGGGCGTCAAGTTCGCCGTAACCGGCCCCGACGGCCGCCTTAACAGGCGAGATCATGTCGCCAATTACGTATTCCGGCGCGTCGTGCAGCAGAGCAGCAAGGCACCACTTCGGCGGGGCCGCCGGATCGATCCGGCGAAACAACGCCTCGACCAGAAGCGAATGCTCTGCGACGGAATAAGGAAAGTCGCCCCGCGTCTGCCCATTCCAGCGTGCAACGAATGCGAGGCCATGGGCAATATCCTCGATTTCAATGTCGACAGGCGTTGGATCAAGAAGGTCCAGCCGCCGTCCAGAAAGCATGCGCTGCCAGGCACGCGGCTTCTTCGTCACGATCTTCTCCCCAAAATGCCCATTTTTTGAGCATTTCTGATGTTATTGCAACAATCGTGCTACGATCATTCACGAGTGATCACGTGATCCGGCGAGTTAAGGGAATTCTTTGGATTACGTCGTAAGTCAAAAGCACGATTATTGAAAGACCACAGGCAGGGAGAATGCTCAAGGCGCAATGCGGACCCGTCAGGGCCCGCGGAAAGGAGACCCAATGCGCACAATAATAGCAGCACTTCTGGCGGTGGCCATCTTGGCTCCGACTTCAATACAGGCACAGACCAATCTTTGCGCGGACCGCGGCGAAATAACAGAGCGGCTCAAAGCGACCTATGGCGAGAAATTCGCCGGCGGCGGATTGCGAAATTCGGAAAGCATCTTCGAGGTTTGGATGTCATCCGAGACAGGTACCTGGACCATCATTATGACCCAGCCCAACGGCCAGTCCTGCGTGATGGCGGCGGGCACGGACTGGCGTGAAGCTTTGCCCGAGACACCTGCTGGAATTCCCGGCTAAGCGGCGTTGCCGCTGGCCTCGCTAGGTGCTAAGTCGCCCGCGACCTGAAATCAGATTGCGGAGACCGGGCAATGCCCAAGGATTACGTCGTCAAAGACATCTCTCTGGCTGCCTTTGGCCGGAAAGAGCTGGATATCGCGGAAACCGAAATGCCGGGCCTGATGGCGATCCGCGAAGAATACGGTGATGCGAAACCGCTTGCAGGCGCGCGCATTGTCGGCTCGCTGCATATGACGATCCAGACTGCGGTTTTGATCGAAACGCTGACTTCGCTGGGCGCTGACGTGCGCTGGGCGTCTTGCAACATCTTCTCGACCCAGGATCATGCGGCAGCGGCCATCGCTGAAGCCGACGTTCCGGTTTTTGCCGTGAAGGGCCAGACCCTTGAAGAGCACTGGGACTACCTGGACCGTTCTTTCATGTTCGAAGACGGACCCAACATGATCCTCGATGATGGCGGGGACGCGACGCTTTACGTTCTTCTGGGCGCGCGGGCGGAAGCCGGCGAAGACATCATCCCCGTGCCGTCCTCGGAAGAGGAAGAGGTGATCAAGGCGCAGATCAAGAAACGGATGTCCGCAAGCCCGGGCTGGTTCAGCAAAACCCGCGATCAGATCCGGGGCGTGTCGGAAGAAACGACCACCGGTGTGAATCGGCTTTATCAGCTGGTGCGCGACGGACAGCTTCCGTTCCCCGCGATCAACGTGAATGACAGCGTGACCAAGTCAAAATTCGACAACAAATACGGCTGCAAGGAATCGCTCGTTGACGGCATCCGCCGCGCCACCGACACGATGATGGCTGGAAAGGTTGCGGTTGTTTGTGGGTATGGCGACGTCGGCAAGGGCTCGGCGGCCAGCCTGCGCGGCGCGGGTGCACGGGTTAAGGTGACCGAGGTCGATCCGATCTGCGCGCTTCAGGCTGCGATGGACGGGTTCGAGGTGACCTTGCTCGAAGATGAAGCATCCAGCGCCGATATCTTTATCACAACGACGGGCAACAAGGATGTCATCCGGATCGAGCATATGCGCGCCATGAAAGACATGGCGATCGTTGGAAACATCGGCCACTTCGACAATGAGATCCAGGTTGCAAACCTCAAAAACCACAAGTGGACGAACATCAAAGAACAGGTGGATATGATCGAGATGCCCTCGGGCAATCGGATTATCCTTCTGTCCGAAGGCCGGCTGCTGAACCTTGGCAACGCCACCGGACATCCGTCCTTCGTGATGTCTGCGTCGTTCACCAATCAGGTTCTGGCGCAGATCGAACTGTGGACCAAAGGCGATGAGTACGAAAACAAGGTCTACATCTTGCCCAAGCATCTCGATGAAAAGGTGGCCATGCTGCATTTGGGCCGGATTGGCGCGAAGCTGACAAAGCTGGATACCGATCAAGCGTCCTATATCGGTGTCGCGCCAGAAGGGCCGTTCAAACCGGAACACTACCGCTACTAAGCGATCGGGGCGCCGGTCCTGCATCGGCGCCCCAAGTCGAACCCGGTGGACGAAAAGACCCTATTCCGCCTGATATTGCCCTGTTACCTTGCGGAAAGGTGTGTGACTTGATGGGGGAAGTATGGGACGCCGGGGAACTCTGATTCAAAGCTATGCAGAAGATCTGCGCACGAAATGCGGGGTCGAACCTGACATGGACCTTCTCGAAAAGGTAGCTATCGGTTGCGGCCCGGCGATTTACGATCCCGATGCGTCGCTCGTGGCAGGCCAAGATGCGACCGAATTGAGCACGATCAAGGAGAATTTCCTTATTCGAAAACTCGACTTGCGCGATGGTCCGGAGTTGCAGGAGGCCATTGAGGAGATGATCGCGATCTACGGATCTGCCGAGCCCAGGAAGTACCGCGCTGTTCTATACTATTTGCTGACCCGGTACTTTCGCCGAGAGAATGCGTATCTCTAAACTCTGCCGCCAAGTTGAGCGAAATTGTCGGCAAACGGTGATTGCCCGGCGTGTGCGATTCGGCGTATCCCTTGCTTGACCGGCCAGGATGGCACGGACTTCCGATAGACGCGTGGGACTGAGGGGAAACACGTGGGGAAAGGAGGGTTCCGTGCTTGCCGGAACCCTCCTTCTTCATTTGGACAGGTCGCTTAGCTCGCCCAACTCGCAGATCACATCCCATTCATCGGCAGTGACGGGCTGAACCGAAAGCCGCGTATTGTTCACAAGAACCATATCCTTCAGCCGCGCGTCTTCCTTGCAAGTCTGTAGCGTTACCGGCGTTGGCATCGCGCGCAGTGCCTTGATGTCGACGCAGTCCCAGCGCGCATCATCGGTCGTGCTGTCAGGATGGGATTCCGCGCAGACCTCAACAAGTCCGACAACAGCCTTCTCAGATTGAGAATGGTAAAAGAACCCCCGGTCCCCAAGCTTCATGTCCCGCATGTGGTTGCGTGCTTGATAGTTGCGTACACCATCCCATTCTTCGCCTGCGTCCCCCTTCGCCACCTGGTCGTCCCACGACCATGTTGAAGGTTCAGATTTGAACAACCAATACCTCATCGCATCCAGCCCCTATTCACCTGTCAAAGGTCGCGCCATCAATTTGTCGCGCGCGTCCAGCGGCGACAAGCGGCCCGTCACAATATCGGCGACTGTTGATATGATCGGGGCGTTCAGCCCTTTCGCAGACGCCAGTTTGGCAACCGCTTGCGACGTGGCTACACCTTCAATGGTCTCGCCCTGTGGAAGCAGGTCGCCCGCACCGAGAGCAAGGCCGGCCCTGAGGTTTCGGGATTTCTCTGACGTTGACGTCAGCACAAGATCGCCCAGCCCCGACAGCCCGGCCAGGGTTTCCGGACGCGCGCCCGATGCGGTTGCGATGCGCTGCAGCTCGGCAAACCCGCGTGCAATCAAAGCCGCACGCGCGCTTTCTCCGAACCCCGCGCCGATCACAATCCCGGCTGCAATTGCGATCACGTTCTTTAACGCGCCGCCTAATTCGGCGCCCACAACGTCATTGGTTGCGTAAAGCCGGAGTGGTTCACGGGAAAGCGCTAATTGCAGCCTTTGGGCTGCCGAAATATCGCGGCAGGCGACGGTCAGCGCGGTCGGAAGCCCCCGCGCGATATCAATTGCGAAACTCGGGCCCGTTAGTATGGCCGCCGTTACTTCGGGAAAACGACGTTCAATCAAGGCAACGGGGCCAAGCCCGCTTTGCCGATCCACGCCCTTGCAGCAGGCGACAAGCGTCTTGCCGTTCAAAGATGTCGCGTGATCGTCCAGAAACTGTCCAAGCGCCTGCATCGGCACGGCCAGAAGCACGGTATCCTCTGCGGGAAGCCGGTTGGTCACCTCAAGGTGTTCTGGAATCCGCACCCCTTCCAGCCGATCCGAAGCCCGGGAGGATCTCAGCGCGTCAACGTTTCTGCCCCACAATGTGACCGGGGTACCATCAGCGGACAGGGCGATTCCGAGCGCTGTCCCGAACGCGCCAGCGCCAAGGACGACAATTCCTGTCACGCCTTCGCACCGCGTTTTCCGGACCCCAGCATAGGGGCCTGGTTCTGGTCAAGGGGCCAGCGTGGTCGAGCCTCGAAATCAAGGTCGTCCGCGTGCCCGCTTTCCAGAAGCTCGATCCCCGCCCAACCGATCATTGCCGCGTTGTCTGTACAAAGGGGCAGCGGCGGAGCCAGAAACCCTACGCCGAGATCGGCAGAAACAGTCTCTAACCCTGCTCGAATTGCTAAGTTTGAGGCGACGCCACCGGCGACAGCAAAGACCGGTTCCGGCGGGGATGTCTCCACATAGTGCGATATTGCGCGGCGGGATTTCTCAACCAGAACTTCACTGACGGCCTCTTGGAAAGACGCCGCAAGATCAGCCTGATCGGAGCGCCGCAACCCCCCGGCCTCTGCAACGCAGGCGTCGCGCGCGCGAAGAATTGCCGTCTTCAACCCTGAAAATGACAGGTCGCATCCCGGGCGATCCAATAGCGGGCGGGGCAGATCGAAACGAGGGGTTCCAAGGGCGGCGGCAGCTTCGATCGCGGGTCCACCCGGCTGCGGCAGCCCTAAAAGGCGCGCGGCTTTGTCAAATGCCTCGCCCGGCGCGTCATCAATGGTGCCGCCAATGCGCGAAAACCTGTCTGCCGCTTCGACCAATAGAAACTGGCAATGCCCGCCCGAGACAAGAAGCATTAGGTAAGGATAGGCAGCGTCGTCTGTCAGGCGAGGCGTCAGGGCATGTCCCGCTAGGTGGTTCACCGCAATGATTGGCAGCCCGGCCGCAGCTGCGATGCCCTTGGCGCACATAACACCTGACAGCACGCCACCGATCAGGCCCGGGCCCGAAGACACGGCGACCGCATTGACCTGATGAAGCGGCGTTCCCGCATCCCGCAGGGCCGCCTCAACGGCGATGTCCATCCGTTCGGCATGCGCACGGGCAGCGATCTCGGGCACGATTCCGCCGAAATCGGCATGCAGATCGCCCTGGCGGAAGACCACCGACGAGAGAATCCGGTCAGATGGCGCGCCACGCCTGATGACCGCGGCCGCGGTGTCATCGCACGTGCTTTCCAGCGCCAGAACAGTCAGGTCATCGGTCATTGCGGTTCAGTTGTATGATCCCAAGCGCGCAGGTAACACCAGGGACAGACGCTCACAACAGCGAGGTCGCAATGGCCCATTCGGCGCCGCTTGTTCTTGTAACCCGGCCCAAAGCTGCATCGGAGCGGTTTGCACGGGCCCTTCTGGCGCGCCGAAAGGCCGAGGTTCTAATCGCTCCCGTGATCGAGACAAAGCCATTGGGACCCCGGGTCGACATACCCAAGGATGCGTCCGTCGTCTTTACTTCTGCACAGGCGGTTCTGCGCGCACGGTCCCGCAACCGCCAGACCGCGTATTGCGTGGGTGCGGCAACTGCAAAGGCGGCGGAACGCGCGGGGTTTCATGCGATCTCTGCCGAAGGCACATCGGACAATCTGATCAGCATGCTTTTGCAAGACCGCCCTGCTGGCAGGATTTTCTATCTTCGGGGGGAGGAGGCCGTGGGCGATGTCGCCCGACACCTTCTGGATGCCGGGCTCGCGGTCGAAGAGAAAATCGTCTACCGGCAGGTAGATAAGCCGATCTCGCCCGGGACCATGGCCGCCATAGAAAACGCATCCGGTGTCCTTGCGCCTGTGTTTTCCGCACGCAGTGCGATGCGTCTTTCCGAGGAAATTCCAGCGGATCGGCCGATAACGCTCATTGCCATCAGCCCATCGGTCGCAACCGCCTGGCCACGGAATGCCGACAATGTGACGGCTGCGAAGTCGCCAACGCTTGTGTCGATGGTGGCGGCTGTCGTGAAAGCCCTAGATTCCGACTCGCAATGTTCGCCCTGACCGTGCAGTCTAGGGCCCAAGCACCGGGTGCGCGCCCGGACGGACGAAAAAGTGGAAGGTTCAGCTGCCTTGGCCCGATCACGAAAAAGACCCGCCGCGGGTTCCGCGGACACGCACAAGACCACATCGACATCGGCCAAAACCGGTCCGTCCTCTGACGTAGAAGACGCAGAGATCATCGAAGAAGTGACTGCTGCGGATGACGCGTCGAAAGAGGCGGCAGAGGCGAAAGACGCCGATACATCCTCTGATCCGGTCGTGGGGACAACCAACAGCAGAACAGAAACCGAGGCAACCGAAGAAACCGAGGCAACCGAAGATACGACGTCGCCAGACGAGGCCAGAAATGATGCGGCGGCCAAAGCGCAAGATCGCACGGCGGATGATGGCTCAGAGGCGGAACCCGCCCAGGAAAGCGATGACGCTGACATCCACGCAGACGAGCAAACCGAAGATAGGAACGCCTTAGATGAAGTCGGTGTTGACGAACAGGAGCAAGAGCCGGCCACTGAAGAGACCGCGGCGCAGGTAGACGCAGAGCCCAGCCCGCCGGAGCAAGTGGCACCGCGCGAGCTTAGCCTGGTTCCGTTTTTCATCGCCGCCGTTGGCGGTGGCATCGTCGCGGCGCTTCTTGGTTTTGTCGCGGCGCGTCAGCTCGATCTGGCCAACACGCCTGATGGGCCAACCCCAGCCGACAACGCGGCTGCCTTGGCGGCTGTTGAATCGCGCCTTGCGACGGTCGACGCAACCCTCGGCGAGGTGGCGGCCCGCGACATGCAGGCTACCGCTGACGCCGCAGTTTCCCCGGTCGTGGACGCGCTTACGAGCTCGGATGCGAACATTGCCGCGCTTTCCGACCAGCTTGTGCAGTTGGCTGAACGGGTAGAAACGATTGCGATGCGACCGACCGCCACAGGTATCGAAGCCGACGAGTTCGATACTGCCCTCGGCGAGTTTCGCGAACAGCTGAATGCGGCAATCTCGAACGCTCAGACCGAGATCGAGGCGGCGCGTGTCGAGGCCGCGCGCATTTCGGACGAGGCCTATAGCGCTGAACAGGCAGCTTTGGCCCGTGCGGCGTGGGGCCAAGTCACCACAGCGCTGGAAAGCGGGACCGGATATTCAGAACCCTTGGCGACGCTAAGCGAATTGAACGGTACCGAGATTCCGCAGGCGCTGGCCGACCGCGCACAGGATGGCGTTCCAACCCTTGCAAGCCTTCAACAGGCCTATCCCGATGCGGCGCGCACCGCACTCGAAGCGGCAGTACGCGCCAGTACAGGCGATGCGCCAATCGACCGCTTGACTTCGTTTCTAAGGGTTCAATCAGGGGTCAGATCGCTTTCGCCGCGCGAAGGAAACGACCCGGACGCGATTCTGTCGCGGGTCGAGGGCGCGCTTCGAAATGGTGATCTTCAAGTCGCGCTTCAGGAGCTTGAAGCACTGGATGGGCCGGGTCGCGAAGCGCTCGCTGATTGGGAGGCGACGGCCCGCGCGCGTATTGCAGCGATAGAAGCCGCAACCGCCGTCTCTGGCCAACTGAATTCGAACTGAGGATGCCGACATGTTGTGGTCGCTGATCAAATTCGTCCTATTTTTCGGCATTATCGCACTTCTGGCCTGGGGTGCGGGGATTCTGATAGAAACCGGTGGCGGTGTCCGTGTTGCCGTCGGGACGGTCGAGTTTAACCTCGGCCCACTTCAGACCGTCGCGGCGCTTCTGGTTCTTCTGGTCGCGCTATGGGCGCTTTTGAAGCTGGCCTCACTGACAGTGGCGATCCTCAGATTTGCCAATGGGGATGAGACCGCGTTGTCGCGGTGGTGGAACCGCAGCCAAGAACGGCGCGGGTTCGAAGCCCTGGCTGATGGTCTGATGGCACTTGCCTCGGGCGAGGGTCGCATGGCGATGGCGAAAGCCGCGAAGGCAGAGCGCTACCTTAAGCGCCCCGAATTGACCAATCTAATTACTGCACAGGCTGCGGAAATCGCCGGTGACGCGAAGAAGGCAGAAGAAGTGTACCGCCGGCTTCTACAGGACGATCGCACACGCTTTGTTGGCGTTCGCGGCATTATGAAACAGAAGCTGGCGCAGGGCGATACCGAAACCGCCTTCAAGCTTGCCGAAAAAGCTTTCGCGTTAAAGCCAAGGCATGAGGAAACGCAGGATGTTCTTCTACGCCTTCAGGCTGACAAGGGCGACTGGTCAGGTGCCCGGACGACGCTTGGCGCGAAGCTGAAATACGGCGCGCTGCCGCGTGATGTGCATCGCCGCCGGGACGCTGTACTGGCGCTTGGAGAAGCCCGTTCGATTGTCGATGACGGAAAGTCGATCGAGGCGCGTGAAACTGCGATCCAGGCCAACAAGCTGTCGCCTGATCTTGTTCCTGCAGCCGTGATGGCGTCCGGAAGTTATCTCGACAAGGGACAGGTGAAGAACGCTGCTCGGGTCCTGACCAAGGCATGGGCCGCGCAACCACACCCGGATCTGGCCGTGGCCTTCGCAGCTCTCGAACCGGATGAGAAACCGGCAGACCGGGTCAAGCGCTTCGTTGCGCTTACGCGCCAGCACCCAGATCACCCCGAGACCCGTCTCTTGAAGGCCGAACTTGAAATTGCCGCCGCAAACTATGCAGGCGCGCGCCGGGCACTCGGCAGTCTTGCCGAAACAGATCCCACAGCGCGCAGCTTGACGATCATGGCTGCGATCGAGCGGGGCGAGGCATCAGATGATGCAGTTGTCAGGGGATATCTTGCGCGGGCCGTAACCGCGGCTCGAGGTCCCCAATGGGTGTGCGACAAGTGCCAGAGCATCCCGGGACGGTGGGAGCCGGTCTGCACAAACTGCGGGGCGTTCGACGCTATGAGCTGGCGCGTGCCGCCCGAGCGCGAGGAGCCCGAGGCCATGACCGGCGCTATGATCCCGATGATCGTCGGTGAAGGCGGGGAGGCCGAGGTCGTGGATAGTGATCCGGCAACCTTGACGGCGGAGGAAGCCGACGCCTCGTCGCCTCTTATTCTTGAGGCACCAATCCCCGAAACCGCCAACGGCGCACTTTCACAGCCGGGCGAAAAATCAGGCTAGCCCTTCTGCGAGCCGCCTGTTATTGACCCGCTCGGCGCCGCTGTAGCTCAGCTGGTAGAGCACGTCATTCGTAATGATGGGGTCGGGGGTTCGAGTCCCTTCAGCGGCACCACTTTCCCATACAACCAAGCCCAGTGACATCCAGAAAGGCCTTGTTAATAGAGGCCTAGGATGCGTCGGTTGTTTCATACTGTCCAACGAAGTTTCGCAGAATGCCCCAGAAGTGGGGGCGTTTTCTGGGGGCATCGCGAACGACCCCACTATGCCCCTGACAGATGCAAGGAATCGAACGCTAAAACCAAAGGACAAGCCGTACAAGTTGGGCGACTTCGACGGATTGTATGTGACGGTCACGCCGACTGGTTCGCGACTTTGGCATCTGAAGTATCGATTTGACGGCAAAGAAAAACGGCTTTCGTTCGGGGCTTATCCAAGCGTTTCACTTGCTGATGCGAGAAGCCTGAAGGACAAAGCGCGGGCGAGATTGGCGATAGGCGAAGACCCCGGCGCATTGAAGCAAGAAAAGAAGCGAGCCGAGCGTGAACGCCTTGGAATAACGTTCGCGGTTCAGGCTGAAGCTTTTGTGGAGAAAGCACGGAAAGAAGGTCGCGCGAAGTCCACGATGGACAAGACCGAATGGCTTTTAGGGATGGCGAATGAGGCGTTCGGATCGAAGCCAATCACAGACGTGAACGCTCCGATGATCTTGGAATGCCTCAAGAGGGTCGAGGCCAAAGGCAACTACGAAACCGCCCGCCGCCTTCGTGCCAAGATCGGTGCGGTATTCCGCTTCGCAGTCGCCAATGGTGTCGCAGAAGCCGACCCGACGTACGCTTTGCGCGACGCTCTGATCACGCCAACGGTCAAATCACGCGCGGCAATCACGGATAAGAATGCTCTGGGCGGGCTGCTGCGCGCAATCGATGCTTTCCACGGCCAGACGACCACGCGGATCGCCCTGCAGCTTCTTGCGCTTCTGGCCCAGCGCCCAGGCGAGCTTCGCCACGCGACATGGAAAGAATTCGACATTTAAGGGGCGGTTTGGTCGATACCGGAGGCACGCATGAAGATGCGCCGCCCGCACCGCGTGCCTCTGCCAAGCCAGGCTCTTTCACTACTGGAAAAGCTTCAACCGCTCACTGGACACGGGAACTATCTCTTCCCAAGCCTCAGGTCGGTACAAAGACCGATGAGCGAAAACACGTTGAACGCAGCGCTGCGTCGATTGGGCTACACTGGCAATGAAATGACTTCTCATGGCTTCCGCGCGACCTTTTCAACGCTGGCCAACGAAAGCTGCCTTTGAAATCCCGACGCCATCGAGCGGCAACTGGCGCATGTTGAAACCAACGTCGTGCGGCGGGTCTACGCGCGCGGGGAGCATTGGGAGGAAAGGGTGCAGATGGCAGACTGGTGGGCCGGTCAGTTGGACATATTGCGGTCAGAGTGAGTTGAGATTTCAGACACTGTGATTGAATGCCAATGCTGTCCTCGCCCTTCAGGCCGTCCAGCACGATCCTGATCTTCTCTTCCGCTGAATACTGTTTGCGGGTTGCACGGCGAATGTCTTTTACGACCTTCTCACCGTGGCTCCTACGTGTTCCGGGTTTCTTTCTCATCTCCACTCCTTGGTGGTTACGATGAGCCAGAAACCCTCTCTTATCAAAT
>JBCDLX010000015.1:0-124553 GCA_038744785.1 Pseudomonadota bacterium | reverse complement strand
TTCCGTGCCGGGCTGATCCGCAACGCTCAGAACGGCTACCCCATCCGCTACGGGGACAAGCGGAACGCCGACGGCACCTGGTTCAAGTGGTTCGATGTCAGGAGTTTTCCGGAGGAGCCGCCGCTTGTTGTTGCGCGGGGGGTGATGGGAGACGGTGGGTTACCGGCATGGTGGTCTGAATGGCGGGAAGGTGTAGTAACCTGATTTCCTAGAGTCGGAACCACCCCGCTAGTCGTCATTAGTTTCATCTGTGGGGTCGCCAGCAGCGTCCTTGCGATGAGCGTCTCTTGGGTCGCCTATGATGGAGAAGCTAAAGGGCGGCGGCTTCTAACCCTGACCATCATTAGAAAGATAATGACCACACGCGCAGAAGCCAGAAGTGACCACGCCACCAATCCGATCCATGCCGCTGCCAGGAAGCCGCTGTTCTCTGTGAGGCCGACGATCATAAATCCAGCCGTCCACAAAGAGAGGGCGACATTTAGGACAACACTCCACGAGACGTAAGCGTGAAACCTGCGGAACGTTTGGGTCTCGAATATCCGGCCCAAGAAGCCATCTGACCGGGATAGCGCCAGAAAGTATATCGCGAACAAAGCCCCGGCAGAGAACGTAGCGAAATCAAAAACCGGGCTGAAAGCGTTCTCAAATTCCTGTCCACGCGCAGACAGGTAGGCGTTCCAATCTCCGAGAAACAGCCACGACGCCAAGAAGGCCGTCGAAGCCAATACTATTGGTCCATAACGCTCGATGTTAGACAACCTGGCTGCTCCCGTACACCTTGGAAATATATTCAAAATGCGCATCAAAGCAAGTTTTCAGCCAACGCTGCCGGCGCTCGTAGTGCCCTTCCGGATCGCCCTCGGGAACGTCAATATCACGACTCTCCCGAAGCAAGTCATTCAAAAAATTGATAACCTCTGCTCCATCTTCGTCGCTTGCTGTAACCTGAAGCCGTCTTACGTCCTCTGAGCCACCAGTTCCTGTAGAGAAGTGATTCAGAATCGCGTCAATTGTATCCTTCGCCAGACTGCCCTTGCGCCTTCCCATCTTTACCGTAACGCTTATCACGGGGCCGTTCGTCGCGTCAGCAAGATTGCGCGTTGCCTCGATCACAGACGCAGCCTTGCCTTCCACAACGCTAAGGTCTTGAGGTTGCGCTATTTCCAGTTCCAGTTTGGTGGGCAGCCCTCGATTATACTTTTCCCAAGCGTCCCCGCGGACAATAGGCTCCGCTCGATAGTCATACGTAGGATCAATTTCTCGCAGATACGCCAGAAGTCGGTTTACTGACACTTTGCGGTTATCAAACTGAATAGCAAGCGCCCGCAAGGCGACGCTATACCTGAACGCTATGCAGTGTCCGACGCCACCACCTTCGGACAGCGTCAATCTCTCAAGGCCGTTGTCGTTTGCCTCTGGCGGGATATCGTCAGTCTGCTTCTTGACCACCTCACCGGCGTAGAACGTTTGATCGGTTGAAAGCCGCTCAAGCCGCAGCGTTTGGTCGAATACTTGCCGCTCTCGATCCGCCGCCTTGTCGCCTAGTTCGAAAGCCGCCTTGAGCGCTGCATCCAGATCAGGAGCGTTTTGATGCGCCTTCTCTATCTTGAAGAAGCGAACTGTTACTTTTGCCATCGCAATTCACCTTGAGGGTGTAGGTTTAAGGATGGCCCTAAACCGTGAATAGCGCAACACAGCAGCCAACGAAAATGCTGCTCCCGAAAGACCCATCCCGCCGAATACCCGACAGTTGCATGGAAGCTCGCCCCATCTCGGTCTGATCGAGCCAAAACCAACTCACTTGTCCCCCATATGTCCCCCAAGGGTCAGGGCGAGAAACAAGCTTCAACGACCTGGCAAGGTGGCCATTTGGGTGGATACAGCGCGCTTTAAAAACGCTAAACATCTGAAAAATATAGAAAAAGCGGGATCATTTGGTGCCCAGGAGAGGACTCGAACCTCCACGTCCATACAGACACCAGCACCTGAAGCTGGCGCGTCTACCAATTCCGCCACCTGGGCCGGTGTCGTGAAGCGGCGGGATACTCCGGCAGCGATCCTCTGTCAACGGGCGATCAGGCAGCATGCGCCCGACTTGTCGACTGCGCGGCGCGGCACTATTTCCAAGACGTGAAGGTGAAGCGTTCAAGGCGGGCTCATGTCTAAACTTGTGACGATATTCGGCGGTTCTGGTTTTGTCGGTCGCTACATTGCGCGGCAGATGGCGCAGGAAGGCTGGCGTGTTCGGGTCGCGGTGCGCCGCCCGAACGAAGCAATGTTCGTCAAGCCCTACGGCGTTGTGGGGCAAGTCGAGCCCGTACTGGCCAACATCCGCGACGATGCCAGTGTCGCATCGGTGCTTAATGGGGCAGATGCTGTCGTCAATTGCGTCGGCATCCTAGCGGAAAGCGGTCGAAACTCTTTCGACGCAGTCCAGGCCGAGGGCGCGGGGCGTGTTGCCCGGATCGCTGCGGCAGACGGGATTACTAGGATGGTGCATATCTCGGCAATTGGTGCGGACCCGGAAAGCGACAGCGACTATGCGCGGACAAAGGCGCTGGGCGAGGCGGCAGTGCTTGAGCATATGCCAGAGGCCTTGATCCTGCGCCCGTCGATCATCTTCGGGCCAGAGGACGAATTCTTCAACCGCTTCGCATCGATGGCGCGTTTTGGCCCGCTTCTGCCCGTGGTCGGCGCGGACACCAGGTTTCAGCCGGTCTATGTCGACGATGTCGCGAAAGCCGCAGCATTGGGCGTCATGGGCGAGGCCAAACCAGGTGTGTACGAGCTTGGCGGGCCGGAGACGGCAAGCTTCCGTGACCTGATGGTCCAAATGCTCTCCGTAATATTGCGGCGCCGGCTGGTCGTGAACATTCCGTTTTGGATCGCGCGGATTATGGGGGGCGGGTTCGATCTTCTAAATGGACTGACTGGGGGATTGATACAGGGTCCTATCACTCGGGATCAGGTACGCAATCTGGCCCGCGACAATGTTGTGTCGGCATCGATGCGGGGTTTTGACGATCTAGGGATCACGCCCGTCGCTATGGAAGCCGTGTTGCCCGAATACTTGTGGCGGTTCCGACCGCAGGGCCAATACGATGCGATCACAAACTCTGCCAAGAATTTAAAGTCCGAACCCTAGGTTCGTCGCGCATCACGTATAGGCGATCCACAACAGGACCGCACCCAGAATACAGCGATATACCACGTATGGCGTGAAGCTGACGGTTCGCAAAAGCCGCATCATAAGCGTAAGCGCCAGATAGGCGGCCCAAAAGGCAAACACCGCCGCGATCAGCCCGTCGCGGGCAGCGCCGGCATCTGCAGTTGCTGCGACCTCGATTCCCAACAGCGTGCCCGAGGCCAAGATCGTTGGAATTGACATCAGCATCGCGAGCTTGGCTGCATCGTGGCGGGCATAGCCAAGCATTCGGGCGCCGGTGATTGTGACTCCTGACCGCGAAGTTCCCGGGATCAGTGCAACCGCCTGCCAGAGGCCCATATATAGCGCGTGGCGAAGCGACCAGCGCTCTGCGGTTCGCTCCTCCGTTCCTGTGCGGTCGGCCCAAAACAAAAGCAGACCAAAGATGATCATAGTCCATCCGATGACCGTTATCGAGCGCATCGCCTCGTCGAGCCCAGTAAGCTTCAGCACTAGGCCCAAGAGCACAACGGGTATGGTCGCGATGACCAGGCACAAGGCCAGCCAGGCCTCTGGACCGTCAATCTGCCATCGTATCAGCTTTGGAAGGCCCGATAGTATGCGCTTCACATCCGTCCAGAAGTACAGGACAACCGCACCAAGACTGCCGATGTGGACGGCAACATCGATCACCAAGCCCTGATCTTCGAACCCCACCAGATTCGGCAGAAGAATCAAATGACCCGAGGACGACACCGGCAAGAACTCGGTAATGCCTTGGATCACGGCGACCAGAAGAAGTTGGAGGATGGGCATTCGGTGCGCCTGCGGCCTTACGGTTCTGGCGAACCGTAAAGCAGAGGATTTTAATGGAAAGCATGATTTTTAGGTAACTCTTACTGATATAATTTTCAGACCTCATCTGGTTCTTTCTATCTAGGATCCGGAATTTCACCTAAATAAGACAGAACTTCTGACTTTTATTTCACGCGACACCGCACTACTAAGCGCGGACTTACCAAAATCTTGCAGGAGCTTGCGACCGCCATGGCCGACAACCCCATGCTGAAATTTGTGACTGTCGAGCGGGATATGCCGGATAAGCGCCCGCCCGATCTGCGCGCGCGTGACTTTGGTGAGATCTATGGCGAATACGCCCGGGAGAAGGCTGGCGAACAAGCCGGCCGCTGTTCGCAATGCGGCGTGCCTTACTGCCAGTCGCATTGCCCGCTCCACAACAATATTCCTGACTGGCTGATGCTGACGGCCGAAGGGCGTCTGCAGGAGGCATACGACCTTAGCCAGGCCACCAACACCTTCCCCGAGATCTGTGGGCGCATTTGTCCGCAAGACCGCCTGTGCGAAGGCAACTGCGTGATCGAGCAGTCGGGACACGGCACGGTTACTATTGGATCGGTCGAAAAGTACCTGACCGATACGGCATTTGCCGAGGGCTGGGTAAAGCCCATCCGTCCATCCGCCGAGCGCAGTGAAAGAGTCGGCATTATCGGGGCGGGACCCGGCGGGCTCGCAGCTGCGGACCGGCTTCGGCGCGCGGGGGTTCAAGTGACTGTCTACGATCGCTACGATCGCGCTGGCGGATTGATGACCTATGGAATTCCTGGCTTTAAGCTGGAGAAACCCGTGGTGATGCAGCGTATCGAGCAGTTGGAGGATGGTGGCGTCGCATTCGTTTTGGACTGCGATGTTGGTGCTGACGTTAGCTTTGACGACATCCGCAACAAGCACGACGCGGTCGTAATCGCCACGGGCGTCTACAAATCGCGTGACCTGCAGGCACCGGGCATTGGCGCGGAAGGAATCGTGCGGGCGATCGACTATCTGACGGCGTCGAACCGCAAGGGATTTGGCGATGCGGTTCCCGAATTCGATTCGGGTGAGCTTGATGCCGAAGGCAAGCGCGTCGTCGTGATCGGTGGCGGCGACACAGCCATGGACTGTGTCCGAACTGCGATCCGTCAGGGTGCGGAAAGTGTGAAGTGCCTTTATCGTCGGGACAAAGAAAACATGCCCGGATCGCAGCGCGAGGTTGCCAATGCTGAAGAAGAAGGTGTCGAATTTCTATGGCTCTCGGCACCAAAAGGGTTTGTCGGCGACGAAGTAAGCACCGTCAAGATTCAACAGATGCGGCTTGGGGCGCCTGATGCAACCGGCCGTCGTTCGCCGGAAGTTGTGGACGGTGCCGATTTCGACGAGCCAGCCGACCTTGTAGTCAAGGCGCTAGGGTTCGAACCTGAGGATCTACCGAAGCTTTGGGGTACGGACGGTCTGGAAGTCACGCGTTGGGGAACGATCAAAGCGGATTTCCGCACTCATGCCACGTCGCTTGACGGGGTTTACGCCGTTGGCGACATCGTGCGCGGTGCATCGCTGGTCGTGTGGGCAATCCGCGACGGTCGAGAAGCGGCAGATGCGATTCTTGATTACCTTGCCGGAGCGGCGAAAGTCGCCGCCGAATAGGAGAGGACGATGACCGAGATTGCAACGACGGGCGGATGCCTCTGTGGAAAGGTACGCTACACTTTGGCCGTGCCGCCCAAGGGCTTTGGGGCGTGCCATTGCGGGATGTGCCGAAAGTTTTCGGGTGGCATTGAGTTGGGCATTGAACTGATGCCCGGCGGGATCGCCTGGGAGGGCGAGGAAAACATCGGCACGTTCAATTCGTCCGAATGGGCCGCACGTGGCTTCTGCAAGATTTGCGGGTCCAGTCTGTTCTGGCAACTGAAAGCCGAGGGCAAGATGAACGGGCTATACAGCTTGTCAGCCGGCACACTTGATAGCCTCGAGGGGCTGGAGCTAACGGGCGAAGTGTTTATCGACCACAAACCCAAGGGGTATGATTTCGCGGGCAATCACACTCGGATGACCGAGGCCGAAGTGATGGCGATGGTCGCCTCCATCGAAGCGGGCGAAACCAAGGCGCCGTAAGACATGTCACTCGAGAACCCTGTTTACGCCGATGCTATTGAAGGACGCTGCCTGTGCGGCGCTGTCCGAATGTGCGTTGGACGGCATCGTGCCGAAGTGGGCGCATGCCATTGCGCCCGCTGCAGGCGGTGGACGGGTGTTGCCTATAACGCCTTCTCTGCGGAACCTGACCAGGTTATCATTGAAGGCGAGGTAGCGATCTACGCCGGCAAAATCGCAGAGCGTGCCTTTTGTCCCCGTTGTGGAACATCGCTTTGGCTTCGCAATCCGGGTGAAGAGTACGAATTTATGGTTGGTGCGTTCGAGGACGCACGCGACTACCCACTGATCTCGGAGATTTATATCGATCGGGCCTTTGCGTCCTGCCGTCTTGCCGGGGACCATCGGCGGAAAACGCAGGCCGAGTATGAGGCCGCGAACCAGCATACTGCGGAGCTTGACTAAATTGCCCCGCCAAGGAGAACAGCCATGACAAAGTATGACGCCCAATGGGTTGCCCGCGAAGAGGCCAAGCGCGCTTACATGGCCGAACATGGCCTCTATGCGGACACCGAGGAGCATGCGTCGTGCGGCGTCGGGCTAGTTGTGGCGGTCGATGGATCGCGCTCGCGTACTGTTGTGCAACATGGGATAGACGCGTTGAAAGCGGTTTGGCACCGTGGCGCCGTGGATGCCGATGGCAAGACCGGCGACGGGGCGGGCATCCATGTGCAGATCCCCCACAAGTTCTTCGGAGCCCAGATCAAGCGGACCGGGCACGAACCGCGTGCGGGCGAGCTTCTGGCGGTGGGACAGGTGTTTTTGCCGCGCACCGATTTTGGCGCGCAGGAAACCTGCAGAACCATCGTTGAAACTGAAGTGCTTCGGATGGGGTACTACATCTACGGCTGGCGGCACGTTCCGGTGAATGTCGACGTGCTGGGGGACAAGGCCAACGCCACCCGGCCCGAGATCGAACAGATTATCCTGTCGAACTCGAAAGGCGTCGACGAAGAGACTTTTGAACGCGAGCTTTATGTGATCCGCCGCCGCATCGAAAAGGCCGCCGCTGCGGCGCAAGTGCGGGAACTTTATATGTGCTCGCTGTCCTGTCGGAGCGTCATCTACAAGGGGATGATGCTTGCCCAGGACGTGGCAGAATTCTACCCCGACCTTAAGGACGAACGCTTCGAAAGCGCTTTTGCGATCTACCACCAGCGGTACTCCACCAACACCTTTCCCCAATGGTGGCTTGCGCAGCCGTTCCGCATGCTCGCCCATAACGGCGAAATCAACACGCTGAAGGGCAACGTCAATTGGATGAAGAGCCATGAGATCCGGATGGCGTCGGGCGCGTTCGGCGAGATGGCAGACGACATCAAACCGATCGTCGCAAACGGGTCGTCGGATTCGGCGGCGCTCGATGCCGTGTTCGAGGTTCTGGTCCGTGCCGGGCGGTCCGCGCCGATGGCAAAGACGATGCTGGTTCCCGAAAGCTGGTCCAAGCAAGCGGGCGAGCTTCCCCAGGCGTGGCGCGACATGTACTCGTATTGCAATGCAGTCATGGAGCCCTGGGACGGTCCTGCGGCGCTGGCGATGACCGATGGGCGCTGGGTATGCGCTGGGCTTGACCGAAACGGGCTGCGCCCGATGCGCTATGTCGTGACCGGCGATGGGCTGGTCATCGCGGGGTCCGAGGCTGGCATGGTCCCGGTGGATGAGGCGAGCGTTGTCAAGAAGGGGGCCCTTGGCCCTGGTCAGCTTCTGGCCATCGACATGAAGAAGGGCAAGCTGTTCCACGACACCCAGATAAAGGACAAACTCGCCCGGGCACTGCCTTTCAGTGAATGGGTCGGCAAGATCAATGAGCTGGATGATGCCCTACAAGGGGTGACCGAGACTGCAATATTTGCGGGTGCCGAACTTAGAAAGCGCCAGATCGCGGCGGGTTACAGCTTGGAAGAGCTTGAACAGATCTTGGCCCCTATGGCGGAAAACGGGAAAGAACAAATCGCGTCAATGGGCGATGACACCCCGTCGGCGGTGCTGTCTGAACGCTATCGTCCGCTGAGCCATTTCTTCCGCCAGAACTTCAGTCAGGTCACGAACCCGCCGATCGACAGTCTGCGCGAGTATCGGGTGATGAGCCTTAAGACCCGGTTCGGCAACCTGAAGAACGTGCTCGACGAAAACTCAAGCCAGACCGAGATCCTGGTGATGGACAGCCCGTTCGTCGGCAATGCGCAGTTCGATGCTCTGATGACCCATTTCGATGCGCCGATGGTCGAAATCGATTGTACCTTCGAACCGGGAGAGGTTACGCCGGGTTCGGGCGCGCTGCGTCAGGGGCTTGAACGGATCCGGGCCGAGGCCGAGGACGCCGTGCGTTCGGGCGCCGGACATATCGTGCTGACCGATCAGCACCAGGGACCAGACAAGGTCCCGATGCCCATGATCCTTGCGACCAGCGCCGTGCACAGCTGGCTGACCAAGCAGGGGCTTCGCACGTTCTGTTCGTTGAACGTACGGTCTGCCGAATGCATCGACCCGCATTACTTCGCCGTTCTCATCGGGTGCGGGGCGACGGTGGTCAATGCCTACCTTGCCGAAGACAGCATTGCCGACCGGATCGAACGCGGCCTGATCGACGGCACGCTGACCGAGGCCGTGTCGCGGTTCCGCTCCGCGATCGACGCGGGCCTTCTGAAAATCATGTCTAAGATGGGCATCAGTGTGATCTCGTCCTATCGCGGTGGCCTGAACTTCGAGGCCGTAGGGCTGTCCCGGGCGATGGTGGCTGAATTCTTCCCAGGGATGCATAGTCGTATTTCAGGGATCGGCGTGTCGGGCATTCAACAGAAGCTGGAAGAGGTCCACCAGCTTGGCTGGCAGGGCGGATCGGATGTGCTGCCCATTGGCGGTTTCTACAAGGCGCGCCGGTCGGGTGAGACCCACGCTTGGGAAGCAACGTCGATGCACATGATGCAGACCGCAGTGGGGCGCGCATCCTATGAGATGTGGAAGCAGTACTCGGCCAAGATGCGGTCGAACCCGCCAATCCATCTGCGCGACCTCTTGGACATCAAACCGATTGGTCCGGCCGTCGATATCGACGAGGTAGAATCGATCACCTCAATCCGGAAGCGTTTTGTGACACCTGGGATGAGCCTGGGTGCCCTTAGCCCCGAAGCGCACAAGACGCTGAACGTGGCGATGAACCGGATTGGAGCCAAGTCGGATTCGGGCGAGGGCGGCGAGGATCCCGCGCATTTCGTGCCCGAGCCAAATGGCGATAACCCATCTGCCAAGATCAAGCAGGTGGCGTCCGGCCGGTTTGGTGTGACGGCGGAATACCTCAACCATTGTGAAGAGCTTGAAATCAAGGTGGCCCAGGGCGCGAAACCGGGCGAAGGCGGCCAGTTGCCGGGCATGAAGGTCACTGATTTGATTGCGCGGCTTCGGCATTCGACCAAGGGCGTCACACTCATCAGCCCGCCACCGCACCACGACATCTACTCGATCGAAGATCTTGCGCAGCTGATCTACGATCTCAAGCAGATCAACCCGCGCGCCAAGGTCACAGTGAAGCTGGTCGCATCCTCTGGCGTCGGCACGATTGCTGCCGGGGTAGCCAAGGCCAAGGCGGATGTGATCCTGATTTCGGGCCACAATGGGGGCACCGGGGCAAGTCCCGCAACGTCGATCAAATACGCGGGCCTTCCTTGGGAGATGGGCCTTACAGAGGCGCATCAGGTCCTGTCGATGAATGATCTTCGCGACCGGGTCACGCTGCGCACCGATGGCGGGCTGCGCACCGGTCGGGACATCGTGATGGCGGCGATGATGGGGGCCGAAGAATACGGGATCGGCACCGCCGCCCTGATCGCAATGGGCTGTATCATGGTGCGGCAATGCCAGTCGAACACCTGCCCGGTCGGTGTCTGCACACAGGACGAACGGCTGCGTGAGAAATTCACGGGCAGCGCGGACAAGGTGGTCAACTTGATCACGTTCTACGCGCAGGAAGTGCGCGAGATCCTGGCCTCGATCGGGGCGCGGTCCTTGGACGACGTAATCGGGCGCGCGGACCTGCTGAGCCAGGTCAGTCGGGGGGCGGCGCATTTGGACGATCTGGATCTAAACCCGCTTCTGATCACCGTGGATGATGCCGAGCACATCGCGCTCGACCGCAACCGCGACCGGACACCGGTGGACGATACCCTTGATGCCGAAATCGTGCGCGACGCTGCACGGTTCCTTGAAGACGGCGAGAAGATGCAATTGTCCTACGCTGTTCGAAACACGCATCGTACCATCGGCACCCGCACGTCGAGCCATATCGTGAAGCGGTTCGGGATGCGCAACGCACTTCAGCCGGACCATCTGACGGTGAAACTTCAGGGATCGGCGGGCCAATCCCTTGGTGCTTTCGCTGCACCGGGGCTGAAGCTCGAGGTAGCAGGCGACGCCAACGACTATGTCGGCAAGGGTCTGTCGGGCGGCGTGATCGTTGTGCGACCACATATGGCTTCGCCCCTTGTGGCACATGAAAACACGATCATCGGCAACACGGTACTCTACGGTGCGACCGACGGCTATCTCTTTGCCGCCGGCCGCGCGGGCGAACGGTTTGCGGTACGGAATTCAGGCGCAAAGGTTGTGATCGAGGGCTGCGGATCAAACGGGTGCGAGTACATGACCGGCGGCGTTGCCGTGATCTTGGGCTCAATTGGTGCAAACTTCGGTGCCGGGATGACCGGCGGAATGGCCTATCTCTACGATCCCGATGGCATTGCCGAAGCCATGATGAACATGGAAACGCTGGTGACGTGCTCGGTGACCGTCGATCATTGGCAGGCGGAGTTAAAGGCGCTTGTGATGCGGCATGCCGACGAAACTGGCAGCTTGCGCGCCGCCGACATGCTTCAGAATTGGGGGGCTGAGCGCGCCCGCTTCGTCCAGGTCTGCCCGAAGGAGATGCTGGGCAAATTACCCGCGCCTTTGGGGATAGAGGATCAGGCGGTACCGGCAGAATAGCGCGATGGACGTCGTCCTTGCCCTAGGCGGAGGCGGCGTAAAGGGCGTGGGTCACATCTGTGTTCTGGAAGCGCTCGACGACCTTGGGATCAGGCCCAAGGCAATCGCGGGCACGTCAGCCGGTGCGCTCGTGGGTTCGGCTTATTCGGCCGGGTTCTCCGGAGCAGAGCTTCGCGCGCACGTCCGTCGCCTTTCGGCAAGAAAGGCCGCCACGGCGTGGGAGATAATCCGCGATCCGCGCAACCGGGGTGGCCTGATCGATCCCGAAGCATTCTACGATCTGGGCGTTCCTGAAGGTATGCCGGCGCGGTTCGAGGATCTCGTCATTCCGTTCACCGCGATTGCGACAGATTTCTACGGGCATTCCTGTGTTGAGTACGCCAAGGGGCCACTTCGGCCGGCCGTTTCTGCTTCTATCGCCATCCCAGGGCTCTTCGCGCCGGTCCGGTTCGAAGGCAGGACACTAATGGACGGCGGTCTGGTGCGAAACCTTCCGGTCTTAAGCCTGCCCGAGGGCTTTACGATAGCTGTGGATGTTCTTGATTATCCGACGCCTGGTTCGGGCGAGGGCCGCCGCCACGCTGCAATGGGTGCATTGAGGATCATGATGAAGAACATCAACCTACGAGACCTTGAGGTTCGGAAACCTGACGTTCTGCTGGTTCCAGACACCGCAGGTGCGGGCCCCCTGGATATCTTCCGAATGGCTGACATCCTGAATGCCAACGCGGGTCTACGAGACACCGTGAAACGGGCAATCGACCAGGCAATTGGCGGGACGTGACCACGTATATCCCAATCGCCTCGGGAAAGCGCTCGATCACAGCTTTTCACAAAGTGTTGTGCCACATGCATATGGGATGTGCGGTTCGCCATTCGTCCACCCCCTAAATCTAGGACGAAGACCCCTAGGTCAGCTTCCCCGTATTTGCCAAGACAATCTTGTCGCGCATGTCGCGGGCAATACCGGCTTCGATTACTGCAAGCCAGGTTGGATGTTTTCGGTCAAACTCGGTCAACTGGACCCTAGAGATCTGCCAAACACGAGCTGCGTTTACGGCACGAACGGTGGCGGACGCCGGTTGACCGCCCACCAGCGACATCTCTCCGATGTAGCTTCCTGGTCCACACGCCGCGACCGGCCGACCGCCAACTTCAACAGAAGCATTCCCTTCCGTCAGGAAGAATAAGCTATCCGGCGCCTGGCCCTCTAAGGTAAACGCAGTACCTTCTTTGACAAAAGTCCAAGTGCCATAATCCAAAAGGCGCCGCTGCTCGCCCCGTTGCAGACCCCGGAACCGGCGATCAACAAAGGCAAGCTCTTCTTCGGTGAAGCGGGCACGGCTGTTCTGACGCCAGGTGATAAGTAGCTGGGTGGCATTTACGACGACCAACAACGCTTCCCAAAATGCTGACACGGGGTCCTTCAACCAGACGACTGCGTAGAGGATGGCCACCAGTGCAGAGGCGATGACGAGGATCCGCAGAAGAACGATCCTCCGCATGATCATCGACAGGATTAGCAACAGGTAGGCGAAGTGGCCAACAAGTCCGCCGATCGTGAAAGCGGACGACAAAGAAAATTCCATGGGCACCTCGGCTGATGATCGTCTGCGGATCATGATGCCACAACCACGGCCAAGGTCGACAAGTTCAAAAGGCGCGCGAGTTCCGCTGCCCTTGCGCGAACAGGTGCGACGTGCGACCTGCGGGTCAGATGGCAAAACGAGCAACAGCAAAATCGGGGAGGCGGGGCAAACGCGCGAACCGCAAACCAGCCAAAACGCGACAGACGGTGGGGCTGCGCGGTTGGATTGTGCGCATTGGCCTGGCGGTCGGCGCATTGGTCCTGGCGCTTGTTGCCCTGTTCGCGATGATTAGGCCGCCCACGACGCCCTACGTCCTGGCCGAGACGTTCCGCCTTGGATCCGTCGAACGACGCTGGGTCCCCATTGAGGCAATCGCCCCGGCGATGCCACGCGCAGTCGTGGCCGCGGAAGACGCCAATTTTTGCCTTCACTGGGGATTTGACATGACGGCAATCCGGGCGGCGCTGGAAGATGGGGCAAGCCGGGGTGCGTCGACGCTTAGCCAGCAAACCGTCAAGAACGTCTATCTTTGGCAGGGTCGAAGCTGGCCCAGAAAAGCGCTGGAGGCCGTTCTGACGCCGGTTGTCGAACTTATTTGGTCGAAACAAAGGATCATTGAGGTTTACCTGAATGTCGCCGAGTTTGATCGCGGAGTTTTCGGGATCGAGGCGGCGGCGCAACATTACTTTGGCGTCCCTGCATCCGATTTGACGGGCATCCAATCTGCGCGGCTTGCGGCGATCCTTCCCGATCCAAAGGGCCGTTCCGCGTCGCAACCATCCGATTTCGTGCTGCGTCGCGCTGCCCAGATTGCAGACGGTGCCGCAACGATCGCTGCAGATGGGCGGGCTGCGTGTTTTGAGTAGTCGCTCGCGGTCGTGGTAGTGTTGTGAGCGAGGAGAATCGCTTGAGATGAGCGAAAGCGTCACCCTGCCCAAGACTAAGAGTCGGACGCAAACCGAGCGGCCGAAGCTCTATAAGGTGATCCTACTGAACGACGATTTCACGCCGCGCGAGTTTGTTGTGGCCGTGCTAAAAGCGATTTTCCGGATGACCGAGGGTGAGGCGCTTAGTGTCATGCTTGCTGCCCACCAGAAAGGTGCATCGGTTGTGGCCGTTTTTACCAGAGAGGTGGCCGAAGAGAAGGCACGGACCGCGACAGAGGCAGGTGCGTCCGAGGGATATCCCCTGACCTTCACAACCGAACGTGAAGAGTGACCGATCTGCACGCCGGATCGCAGGCCAGAGCATCGCGCCCGACCACCTGTTGAAGGATTGGGCGGAACGGCGCTATGACGGGTCGACCGGGCAACCCAAAGACCGATGATGCACAGGCTATACCACACTCCGCTGTCACCCTTCTGCAGAAAGGTTCGACTGGTATTGGCGGAAAAGAAGATTGAGGTCGACCTTGTAGAAGAGCGCTACTGGGAACAGGACACCGATTTCTTGCGCCGCAATCCTGCCGGTAAAGTCCCGGTTCTGAAGCTCGACAGTCGCGTTATGCCGGAATCTGGGGCGATCTGTGAATATCTGGAAGAAACACACCCCACTCCCGCCCTGATGCCCAAGACTCCAGACGACCGCTACGAGGTACGTCGGTTGGTGGCGTGGTTCGATGACAAGTTTCATAGCGAGGTGACGTCGAAGCTTCTTTACGAGCGGGTGAATAAGAAGATCCAGAAAACCGGCTACCCGGATTCGCAGAATGTCAAAGCGGGTGCAAAGGCGATCCGCTTTCACCTTGACTACATGGACTGGCTTCTGGACCAGCGTCGCTGGCTTGCGGGAGACGCGATGTCGCTTGCCGATTTTGCAGCCGCGGCGCATTTTTCGGCGTTGGATTATATCTCTGACGTTGACTGGGCCCACTCCGCGAACGTCAGGGAATGGTACGCCAAGATCAAATCCCGTCCTGCGTTTCGGGGGCTTCTTGCGGATCACGTTCCGGGATTTCCGCCGCCGCAACACTATGCTGATCTCGATTTCTAGATCCGGGTGTTGCGGGGGGCGCCTTCCCCCGCCCTCCAATGGCGGCCTCCCCCCAGAGTATTTCCGCCACGATGAAGGGGCTTTTAGGTCTTGGGCGACACGCTGAAATCCCGGCTTCTGGCAGAGGCGCTGAACGTAGGCTTTGCCGAAGCGCGGATCTGTCGCCCGGATGCGGTCGATGTCCGATCTGCATTAAGAACCTTCACCGCAGCCGGTTTCCACGGGCAGATGGCCTGGCTTGAGGACCGGCAAGAGTGGCGTGGTCGGCCCGCCAGCCTTTGGCCTGCGGCGCGATCGATCCTTCTTCTCGCTGATCTCTACGCGCCAGAAGAACCTGCGCTCAGCGGGCTATCACAGCCTGACGCGGGCAACATCAGTGTTTACGCCCGCGGGCGGGACTATCACGATGTAATCAAGAAGCGCCTTAAGCGTTTGGGCCGTTGGCTGATCGGTGAGGCCGGAGGCGAGATCAAGGTGTTCGTTGATACTGCGCCGGTGCCGGAGAAAGCTCTGGGGCAGGCGGCAGGCCTGGGATGGCAGGGCAAACACACAAACCTTGTCAGCCGCCGGCTTGGGAGCTGGTTTTTTCTTGGGGCAATCTTCACGACGTTGAAGATCGAGCCTGATACGCCGGAGACCGATCATTGCGGCTCGTGCCGAGCCTGCCTGGATGTTTGTCCGACGGATGCTTTTCCGTCGCCGTACCAGCTTGATGCGCGGCGTTGTATTTCCTACCTGACAATTGAACATAAAGGGCCGATAGATGTCCCTTTGCGCTCAGCGCTTGGCAACCGCATATATGGTTGCGACGATTGCCTGGCGGTCTGCCCTTGGAACAAGTTCGCAACGACGGCCACGGAAACCCGGTACGCCGCGCGTCAGGACCTGATCTCGCCGCCGTTGGCGGAGCTTGCGCAACTGGATGATGCCGCGTTTCGTGCGCGATTCTCTGGTTCACCGATCAAGCGGATCGGGCGCAATCGGTTTGTCAGGAACGTCCTTTACGCAATCGGAAATTCTGACAGCCCTGAATTGGGGGCCGTCGCAAAGGGGCTAGTGGACGATCCTGACGCGGCCGTCGCAGATGCAGCGCGATGGGCTGTTGGGCGGTTGCGGAAATCGTGATACGTTTTGGTTCCCTTATGGGAGGAGAGCACGATGAAGCACATCATCGACCAGGCACATGGAACCCGCGGGACAAGGCTGAGGCGGTACGCGGTGGTTGAACGGATGCGGGGACGTAAGGTGCGGGGGCAGGTCGACGTGATGCGGCGAATGCCCAAGGGTCTGTCGTCGAGCTTACGCGTCCGGCGTTTCCTGGCGATCGAGCGCGCCGCGCTCTGATCCGCTGGTGCGGGCGCGCCAGAGCGGATAAGCGGGGCCCATGGCCTTGCATCCGACCGATCCTCGCCCCGGGCGCGGAATACTCCTGATGATTGGCGCCGTGACGCTGTTCACGGTGATGACGTCTTTGATCAAGGCGGCTGACCGCGTGCCTGCAGGACAGGCGGTGTTTTTTAGGGCCTTCGTGACCGTACCGCTTCTCTTGTGTTGGTTTGGCGCCAAAGGGCAGATTGTGGACGCGCTGCGCACCTCGAACTGGCAGGGCCATGCGTGGCGGGGTGTTGTCGGAACAGTTGCGATGGGTCTTGGGTTTTGGGGCCTCAAGTATCTGCCACTGCCCGAGGTAACAGCCTTGCGGTTTGCCACGCCAATCATGATTGTGGTGCTTGCCGCACTTATGCTGGGCGAACGTGTCCGGGTCGTCCGATTGAGCGCTGTTGCTGTGGGCCTCTTTGGCGTTCTTGTGATCTTATGGCCACGGTTGACGGTCGAAGGATCGTCCGTGGAATTGTTCGGGGCCGGGATCGTGCTTGCATCGGCGCTTTGTGCCGCGTTCGCACAGATCTTCGTCAAACGTATGACCGGGACCGAAGCGACGCCGGCGATTGTGTTCTACTTTGCCCTGACGGCCAGTCTTCTTGCGCTACTTACGGTGCCATTTGGATGGGTCTGGCCCGAAGGGTGGGAGTGGGCGTTCTTGATCGGCGCGGGATGCTTTGGCGTTTGCGGTCAATTGATGTTGACGGCCAGCTATCGCTGGACCGAGGCCGGCGTGCTTGCGCCCTTCACATACGTGTCGATGGTCTGGGCCATTCTGATCGGCTGGTTTGTTTTCGCGGAGGTGCCCACCGTTGCCATGCTTCTGGGATCGGCGCTTATTATCGGCGCCGGTGTTGCGATCTTCCTGCGAGAGCGGCAGCTTGGGCTCAGGCGCGCGACCGAAGGTAAAGTGCGGGCGAAAGGCTGGCAGTAGGAGGTGGTTTGATGCCTATCGAGACGTGGATGATTTACGTCGCGACAGTGCTTGCATTGATGAGCACGCCGGGCCCCAGTCAGCTTTTGATGCTGTCGAACAGCGGAGTGCATGGATTTCGGCGGGCACTTGCGACGGCAGCAGGCGATCTTTCTGCGAACACGCTTCAGATGCTTGCGGCTGGCCTTGGTCTGGCGGCGATCATCGCCGCTTCGGGCGCGGCGCTAACGATAATAAAATGGGCTGGGGTGGCCTATCTGATCTGGCTGGGTCTCCGGATGATCCGCCGTGCCAGCCCGGAAGCGGCGGATGCAGAAGGTGCACCACCAAAGGCGTCCCTTGGGAAGCTCTGGATGCAGGGGTTCATTACCTCGGCGGCAAACCCGAAGGCGGTCGTGTTCTTTGCGGCGCTTTTTCCGCAATTCATTTCCGTTGAAGCGCCATTCTGGCCCCAGTTTCTGATCATCTCACTCACCTATCTCGTGATCGACGGGTGCTTCCTGTCGGCCTACGGGTATGGCGCAAGCTGGGTCTCGAAACGGTTCCGCGGATCGGCCAAGGCTTGGATCGAACGGGCCGGCGGCGGGTTCATGATTATTGCGGCGGTTTTGCTGGGGCTGAAGTCGGTCGCGCGCCCATAGATCGGGATCGCGCGCACTCAGCGTTCTGGCAGGCTTTCGGACCATAGCCTTAGCTGATCAAGAAATCCTAGTGCGGTGCGCCCCAGTGGCGTGATCTCGTAGTTCACTGAAACGGGCGACGTGTTCATGACTTCGCGTTGAACCAGTCCGTGCGCCTCAAGCTGGCGCAACCGTTCCGTGATCATCTTCTTTGACGCGCCACCAATCATGCGCGACAAATCGTTGAAGCGGACCGGCCCGTCTTTCAGATGCCAAAGGACAGAGCCTGTCCATTTCCCGCCGATGATGCGCATTCCGCGTTCAATTGCGCAGGGTTCTGTACAGATGTCTTGCGCAAGCCGGCGGCCTTTCGGGTCTTCTGTAATGTGCGCGTCCATATCGTGTCGTCCCTAACCCCAAACACAAAGTAGGTTACTAAAAGTATACTAGTTGTTTTTGGTTCCTAAAGGCCACATCTTTCTTGCTCCCCGGGCCGAGGGGCGATGAACTCACGTTGAAACAAGGACTTTGATAGCATGGCCAACATTCTGATTGTGAATGGCGCGCAGCCCTATCCCTTTGCCAAGGGGACGCTGAACGCCGCGTTTGCGGACCGCGCGCAAGCGCTGCTTGAAGGGATTGGTCATGATGTGCGGATCACCACCGTGGCCAAGGGTTACGACACCGAGGCCGAAGTGGATGCCCATATTTGGGCCGACACCGTCATCCTTCAGTTCCCGGTCAATTGGATGATGGTCCCTTGGATCCTGAAGAAGTACATGGACGAGGTTTATACGGCGGGCATGGACGGGCGCCTATCCAACGGGGACGGGCGCACAACAGATGCGCCGAAGGCGAACTACGGGATGGGCGGCACGCTGATCGGAAAAACCTATATGTTGTCGACAACGTTCAATGCGCCCGCCGAAGCTTTTGACGATCCGGGCGAAAAATTCTTTCAGGGAGCGAGCGTTGATGATCTCCTACGCCCGGTACACCTGAACGCCCGGTTCTTCGGGATGACCCCATTGCCCAGTTTCAGTGCCTTTGACGTGATGAAGAACCCGACAATCGAAGCCGATTTCGAACGCTTCGAAGCGCATCTGATATCGGCGTTTTCAGGGTCCGAACATGCCGCGGCCTGACATCCATCTTTATACCGCCGCGACAATGAACGGTTACAAGCCGGTCATCTTCCTCGAGGAGGCAGGGGTTCCCTACGACCTAACGTTCATTGATTTCTCGAAACAGGAGCAGAAGGCCCCCGATTACCTGAAGCTGAACCCGAACGGTAAGATCCCCACGATCTATGACCGGGCAGAAGGTCGGGCGATCTTTGAGTCCGGTGCGATCCTTTGGCATCTGGCAACGAAGTTTGGGCAATTCCTACCGGAAGATCCCGTTGCGCAATCCGAAGTGATGCAATGGCTGTTCTTTCAGGTGGGCCACATCGGGCCGATGATGGGGCAGGCGATGTATTTCCAACGGATCGTGGCGGCGCATGGCAACGATCAGCCGTTTTCGATCAACCGCTACGTCAAGGAATCCCGCCGCTTGCTCGAGGTTCTGGACACCCGGCTTGCGGGACGGGACTGGCTGGCGGCGGATCAGTACACTATTGCGGATATGGCGACCTATCCGTGGGCGCGCGCCTATATCTGGGCTATTGTCGACATCGACGGGTTGGACAACCTGAAAGCCTGGTTTGACCGGCTCGACGCGCGGCCGATGGTTCAGAAAGCGCTGACGATCCCGAAGGCGCAGCCGCAATTCTGGGATGCTAGCGAAGATGTAAGTGGCTTTCTGAAAGAGAATGCGGCCCGCTTTGCAGACGATGCCAAGGCGTGAAAGGAGCGTGGACATGACCCTGACAACTGACCCATTGAGAGTCGACATCGTGTCAGATGTCGTCTGCCCGTGGTGTGCAATTGGGTACTTTCAACTCGCCAATGCGTCTGCCGAAACCGGTATTCCGGTCGAGGTGCATTGGCATCCCTTCGAGCTGAACCCGCATATGGCGGAAGAGGGCGAGAACCTGCAAGAACACCTTGCCGCGAAATACGGGACGACGCCGAACGGATCGCGCGAGGCGCGTGA
Organism: Pseudomonadota bacterium; assembly: GCA_038744785.1. Classification (GTDB taxonomy): domain Bacteria; phylum Pseudomonadota; class Alphaproteobacteria; order Rhodobacterales; family Rhodobacteraceae; genus Ovoidimarina. The sequence continues at coordinate 104,825 of JBCDLX010000015.1, read as the reverse complement.
ACGGTTGACCGCGATGGGTGCTGCGCTTGGGTTCACGTTCGACTATGCCGACGATATGCGCATGGTGAACACCTTTCGCGCGCATCAGTTGATCGACTGGGCCGATGATCAGGGGAGAGGGCATGAGATGAAGCTGGCGCTTTTTTCCGCCTTCTTCACCCGGCGAGAAAACCTGAACGATCTTCATGTTCTCGGCGATGTTGCTGCGGGTGCTGGTTTCGACCGCGATGCGGCGCTGGCAATGCTGGAGACGGGCGAGAAAGCCGACCTTGTCCGCCAGAAAGAGCAGTTCTGGACCTCGCGCGGGATCACCGGCGTGCCGGCAATGATCTTTGATCGCCAGAACCTGGTGACCGGGGCACAAGGTGAAGAGAATTACGGACGGATTCTTCAGCACCTTATTGCAACGCGTGAAACCGAGGCGGCACCCGCGTTCTGATCAACGCCGCACGAGCTTTTCATACCCTTCCGCGATGTCGTGTGTAAGCGCGCCAACCTCGAAATTGTAGTCGCCGATCTGGCCCACCGGCGTGACCTCGGCGGCCGTGCCGGTTAGCCAGCATTGCTCGAAGCTTTCCAGTTCTTCGGGCATGATGTGGCGTTCGTGAACCTTTACCTGCCGGTCTTTCAGCATGCCGATCACGGTCTGACGGGTGATCCCGTTAAGGAAGCAGTCTGGATCGGGCGTATGCACCTCGCCGTCCTTCACGAAGAAGATGTTGGCCCCCGTCGCTTCGGCCACATAGCCGCGGTAGTCGAACATCATTGCATCCGAGCATCCTTTTGCCTCGGCTGCGTGCTTGGACATCGTGCAGATCATGTACAGCCCTGCGGCCTTTGCGTGGGATGGGATCGTCTCGGGCGAAGGCCGCTTCCACTTGGAGATATCAAGCTTTGCGCCCTTGAATTTCGAGTCGCCGTAATAGGCGCCCCATTCCCAGGCCGCGACCGCCATGCGCACCGGGTTTCTGGACGATGAAACACCCATGTCTTCGCCGGCGCCGCGCCACGCGACAACGCGCACATAGGCGTCTTCCAGACCGTTGGCTTTCAGGGTGGCGTATTTGGCCTCTTCGATTTGCTCGACCGTCCAAGGGATTTGCATATCCAGCATTTCCCCGGACTGGTGCAGACGCTCAGAATGCTTCACGCCTTCGAAGATCTTGCCAGAGTAGGCGCGTTCTCCTTCGAAAACCGAAGACGCGTAGTGCATCGCGTGGGTCAGAATGTGCACGTTCGCATCGCGCCACGGCATCAGGCTGCCGTCCATCCAAATCATCCCGTCGCGATCGTCGTAAGCGCCAGCCATTGGCCCAATCCTTTACAGATGTTGCGTCCAATACGTCCGGTTCGGACACATTATTGCGCCAAACCGGCGACTCGCTAACAGTTCGGTCTTGGAATGTCAACAAGGCTGACATAAAATGGCCGGGACAAGCAGGGGGACACCATGGCCGATAGTGGCGGGCATTCCGGCGAAAGCTTGCTGTTCCTGACAGACGAACAGCTTCGCAAGGGCATAGAGGCGATGTTTTTTGCCTATCGGGGGTTCACTGCCGATCCCGATCGCATTCTTGAAAGCTATGCCTATGGCCGCGCGCATCACCGTGCGGTTCATTTTATCAATCGATTTCCGGGTACGACGGTGAATAACCTGCTCACTATCCTTGGCGTGACCAAGCAATCCTTGAACAGGGTCCTTAGAACCTTAATCGCTGACGGTCTGGTCGAGGTTCGAGTTGGTACCCGCGACCGGCGCGAGCGGCACTTGCACCTAACCGAGGCAGGGATCACGCTTGAGCGCGAACTGTCCGAGGCACAGCGGCGCCGGATGCGGGCCGCATACCGGCAGGCTGGGCCCGAAGCGGTGGCGGGTTTCCGTCACGTTCTGGAAGCGATGATGGACCCCGAGATGCGCCGCCATTACGGTGACCTAAAGGAGCAGGTGTAATGTCGGATACAGACCCGCATCTTCTGATCGTCGATGATGACGAACGCATACGGGGACTTTTACAGAAGTTTCTGGCGAGGCAGGGTTTTTGGGTCTCAGCGGCGCGCGATGCGGCCCATGCAAGACGACTTTTGGAAGGCCTTGAGTTCGATCTGATTGTGCTCGACGTGATGATGCCGGGGGAAGATGGGATCAGTTTCTGCCGCGCATTGCGTGAGGACTGTGCGACACCAATCCTTCTTTTGACGGCCAAGGGCGATACGGGCGACCGCATTCTGGGGCTTGAAGCAGGTGCTGACGATTATCTGTCAAAGCCCTTTGAACCCCGTGAGCTTCTTCTGCGTATCAATGCGATCCTGCGACGTGTTCCGCCAGAGGACGACGTCGAGGCGGGCCCTAAGATGTTGAACCTTGGGCCGCTCCGCTACGATGTGGAAAAGGGCAAGCTTTGGGAAGGCGAAACACCGGTCAGACTAACAGCAACGGAAAGTCAGTTGATGCGCATTTTCGCGGCCAACCCCGGCGAAGCCGTCGGTCGCGCGAAGCTTGTTGAAGATCTTGGCCGTGGTGGGGGGGAGAACGGGGAAAGTGCACAAGAGCGGGCAATCGACGTTCAAATTACTCGGCTTCGGCGCAAGATTGAAACGAACCCGAAGCAGCCCCGCTACCTTCAGACCGTCCGAGGGGCGGGATACATGCTGGCGCCAGACTAATGGCGGATGACATGCTGAAGGCCAACCCAGATGATGCTACGGTTGCGATCTCGAACTGGATAGTCCAGCAGGGCATCGATGGCACATCACCTGAGGCGCTTATGGAGGGCTACTGTGCCCGACTGATTGCGGCCGGCGTGCCCATGTTCCGCCTGCATATCGCCCACCGGGCCTATCATCCGCAATTCGGGGCCATTGGATTCAATTGGTGGCGCGACAAGGGGGCAGGGCGAGAGGAATACGGTCGCGCCGCCGAACCTGGAGAACAGTGGCTGCGAAGTCCGTTTCGGCATATGTTGGCAAGCAGTCTTCGCGAGATTCGGATCTGTTTGGTCGAACAAGACACTGCTGGGCAGTTCCCGCTACTCGACGATTTTCGGTCGCGCGGTGCGACCGACTATTTCGCGACAAACGTGACATTCGGCCAACCGGATGAAGACGAACCTGTGGACCCCGACGATCCTCCGGAAGGTTTGTTGATTTCGCTTCTGTCGGATGCGCCGGATGGCTTTTCGGATACCAATCTGAAGCTGTTGCGCTCCTTGACACCAACACTGGGGCTTGCCCTGAAATCCGCATCGAACCGGCAAATGGCAAGCGATGTTGTCGGAACTTACCTTGGTGCCGATGCTGGTGCGCGCGTTCTGTCGGGGGAAATCCAGCGCGGGTCGGTTGAGCGCATCGACGCAGTGATTTGGTTTCTCGATCTGCAAGGGTTTACGAAGCTTTCGGAGCAGATCGAAGGCGTCGCCATGATCGACATGCTGAACGCCTATTTCGGCGAGGCTGTTGCCGCGATCGAGCATCAAGGTGGCAATGTCCTGAAGTTCATGGGCGATGGGCTATTGGCGATCTTCGACAAACGCGGGTCTTCGAAGGCCGTAGATCAGGCAGTGGAAGCTGCGGTGGAGTTGCGCGGCGCGGTCGATCGCTTAAATGCTGAACGCACCATTGCGGAGTTGCCAATCACGAACTTTACCCTGGCCCTGCACGAAGGTGAGGTCCTTTATGGCAATATCGGTGGCGAGGCGCGTCTTGATTTTACCGTGATCGGGCCGGCCGTGAACGCCGCTGCGCGCATCCAGGGCATGTGCGGACAACTGGATCGTCGTCTGATCCTTTCAACGCCTGTCGCACGGGCGGTCGAAAGGCGGGCTGACGAGTTGGTGTCGCTCGGTCGCTATCTGCTGCGCGGCGTTAAGGGGCCGCAGGAGCTTTATACCCTTTACCGCGGCGATGATGATACATGACCCATGCGCCCAAACTTCGGGTCCGATTGGCCGCGGCTTCTAGACTGACATCCACACTTCGGAAAGGAGCGCGCGGCCCTTGAGCACTCTTCTCTACATGCATGAGGATTGCGACGACCACGTCACGCCACCGGGCCACCCCGAACAGGTTGCACGCCTGCCGGCAATCCGATCCGCCCTGGCCGGTTTCGATCATCTCGACCGCCGCGAGGTGTCCCTTGGGACGGCGGACGATGTCCTGCGATGTCATACCGAAGCCTACCTCGCGAGCGTCAAGGACGCGGTTCCCGCGGAGGGTTGGGTTTCGCTCGATGCCGATACGCATCTAAGCCCGGGTTCGCTGACTGCCGCGTGGCGCGGGGTCGGGGGATGCGTCGCGGCCGTTGACGCGGTTTTGTCGGGTGAAGCGAAAACAGCGTTCGTTGCCTGCCGTCCCCCCGGCCATCACGCGGAACGGGCGACGGCGATGGGGTTTTGCCTGTTTGGCAATGTCGCAATTGCGGCCAAACATGCGCTTGATGTTCATGGGTTATCCCGTGTCGCGGTCGTGGATTTCGATGTGCACCATGGCAACGGGACCCAAGACCTTTTGTGGGACGAACCTCGCACGCTATTTATCTCTAGCCACCAGATGCCGCTCTACCCAGGGACCGGCGCCCCGAACGAACGCGGCGCCCATGACAACGTCATCAATCTGCCGCTCGCACCGATGACGGGCGGGGTCGAGATGCGGCGAATTTACCGTGACGAGGCGATCCCGGCGCTAGATGATTTCGCGCCGGAACTGGTTCTTATATCGGCCGGGTTCGATGCGCATCGGGACGATCCGCTTGCCAATCTGAACTGGACCGATGAGGATTTCGCCTGGGTGACGGGTGCGATCTGCGACGTGGCGGATGCCCATGCGGGCGGGCGCGTGGTCTCGACACTCGAAGGCGGTTATGATCTGCACGCACTGGGCACCAGCGCGGCGGCGCATGTAAGGGTTCTGATGGAGCGGGGCGGATGAGCGACACACCGATCGAGAAGATGAGCTTCGAAGAGGCGATGCGCGAGCTGGAAACCATTGTCGGGCAACTCGATTCCGGCGAGGTCGAACTTGAGAAATCGATTGCGCTTTATGAACGCGGTGCAAAGCTTAAGGCGCATTGCGACGCAAAGCTGAAAGAGGCTGAGGAAAAGGTGGCAACGATTACTGCCGACGCGGACGGCAACGCGGTTGGCACTCAGGCGTTCGAGGTGAAGTGACCGGCTTTCGCGACTGGCTTGGGACCCGTGCGGCCCTGATCCAAGACACACTTGATAGGCGGCTTAGCTGCCTTGGGTCCAGTGACGTGATCGATGCGATGCGGCATGCGCTCTCAGGCGGCAAACGGCTGCGTGGCTTCCTGGTCATCGAAAGCGCGGCTTTGTTTGACGTGCCCGAGGCCCGGGCCCTGCAGGTGGCCGCCGCGATCGAGGCGCTCCATGCCTATAGCCTTGTTCACGATGACCTTCCCTGCATGGACGACGACGATCTGCGGCGCGGCCAACCGACCGTTCACACAAAGTGGGATGAAGCAACGGCGGTTTTAGCGGGTGACGCCCTACAGACACTAGCGTTTGCGCTTTTGGCGGATCCGATGACGCACTCGGATGGTGGCGTCCGCTCGGAATTGGTCGCGACGCTAGCTAAAGCAGCGGGCGCTCAGGGAATGGTCCTTGGGCAAGCCCAGGATATTGCTGCCGAAACCGCGGGGCGCACCCTATCTTTGGACGAGATCACCGAATTGCAAGCCAATAAGACTGGTGCATTGATCCGCTGGTCGGCAGAGGCCGGGGCGATTCTGGGCGGCGCGGACCCAGATCCCATGCGCAGATACGCCGCGGCGCTGGGCCTTGCCTTCCAGATTGCCGACGACATCTTGGATGTTGAAGGTGACGAGGAAACTGCCGGAAAACGCCTGCAGAAGGACGCCGGGATGGGTAAGGCCACATTCGTTTCGCTGTTGGGACTTGCCGGGGCGCGGGCGCGGGCGGCACAGCTGGTCGCTGAAGCCGAGGAGGCCCTGGCGCCCTACGGGGATGCGGCAGGCTCCTTGCGGGAGGCGGCGCGGTTCGTTATCTCACGCGACCGCTAGGCCTGTGGCCGAAGGAGAGACGATGAACGAGCGACCGCAGACGCCGATGCTGGATCGGGTCAATGTGCCGTCCGATCTGGACGGGCTGAGCGACCCAGATCTGCATCAGCTTGCCAACGAACTTCGGGCCGAGACGATCAGCGCGGTCAGTGAAACGGGCGGGCATCTGGGCGCTGGTTTGGGTGTGGTCGAGTTGACGGTCGCCCTGCACGCCGTATTCGACGCGCCGAAAGATCGGATCATCTGGGATGTCAGTCATCAGTGCTACCCGCACAAGATCCTGACAGGCCGACGCGACCGTATCCGGACATTGCGCCAGAAAGACGGGCTTTCGGGCTTCACCAAAAGGTCTGAAAGCCCCTACGATCCATTCGGTGCGGCGCATTCCTCGACGTCGATCAGTGCTGCGCTCGGCTTTACCGTCGCCCGCGATCTGGGCGGCGCACCCGAACACGGGATCGGGGACTGCATTGCCGTGATCGGCGATGGCGCGATGAGTGCCGGCATGGCGTTTGAGGCAATGAACAACGCAGGACATTTGGGCAAGCGGTTGATTGTCGTGCTCAATGACAACGAGATGAGCATTGCACCGCCTGTCGGCGCGCTTTCGGCTTATCTGTCGAAGCTATATGCAGGTGCCCCGTTTCAGGAACTGAAGGCTGCAGCAAAGGGTGCGGTCAGCCTTTTGCCCGAGCCGTTTCAGGAGGGCGCGCGCCGGGCCCGTGACATGGTCAAGCATATGACCGTTGGCGGCACACTGTTTGAGGCATTGGGTTTTTCTTATCTGGGTCCCATCGATGGGCACGATCTGGACCAGCTTCTACCGGTACTGCGCACGGTTAAGGACCGCGCTACTGGCCCCATCCTGATCCATGTCGTCACTGAAAAGGGCAAAGGCTACGGTCCTGCCGAAGCGGCCCGAGACAAAGGCCATGGGGTCTCGAAGTTCGACATTGTCACCGGTGAGCAGAAAAAAGCGCCATCGAACGCCCCGTCCTACACCAAGGTATTCGCCGAAAGCCTGATCCAAGAGGCGGCTGAGGACGAAAAGGTCGTTGCCGTTACAGCGGCCATGCCTGACGGGACCGGGCTAAAGCTCTTCGCGGAACGGTACCCAAGTCGCTGTTTTGATGTGGGCATCGCAGAGCAGCATGGCGTGACCTTTGCCGCGGGGCTTGCCGCAGGCGGAATGAAACCGTTTTGCGCAATCTACTCCACCTTCCTGCAGCGTGGTTATGACCAGGTTGTCCACGACGTGGCGCTGCAGCGGCTTCCGGTTCGGTTCGCGATCGATCGCGCGGGGTTGGTTGGCGCCGATGGCGCGACGCACGCGGGAAGCTACGACATTGCCTATCTCGCGAACCTGCCGGGGTTCACCTTGATGGCGGCTGCGGACGAAACCGAATTGCGGCACATGGTGGCGACGGCGGCCGCGCATGATGACGGCCCAATCGCGTTTCGGTTCCCGCGCGGCGAAGGCGTCGGGGCCGAGATGCCGGAACGGGGCGAACCGCTTGAGATCGGCAAGGGTCGGATCATCCAAGAAGGCCAAGGCGTCGCTATTCTTTCCTTCGGCGCTCGGCTGCAGGAAGTGCTTGCAGCTTGCGAGGCGCTGGAGGCCAAAGGCATCGTCCCGACCGTCGCGGATGCGCGGTTCGCCAAGCCGCTTGATCGCGATCTGATCCTTGATCTTGCCCGGAGCCATGACGGGCTGATCACCATCGAGGAAGGGGCCGTGGGCGGGTTTGGGTCGCACGTTGCACAGCTGCTCGGGGACGAGGGCGTGTTTGACCGGGGTCTCAAGTTCCGTTCGATGGTTCTTGCCGACGCGTTCATCGATCAGGCCGCGCCTGCAGACATGTATGCTCAAGCCGGGCTGAACGCGGCGGATATCGAGGACAAGGTGCTCGCACTCCTTGGCATCCAGCAGGTCGGGCGCCGCGCGTGAGCTATCCCGTGGACCCGCACGCGCGCTGGGTTCTGGTTTATCGTTGGATTGTTTTCCTGCTGGCGGCCGGGTTTGCGTTGCGGCAGCTGGTTTTCTCTGCCGACTATTCCGATCCGGGCGGGCCGTTCCGGTATCTGACGATTTGGGCGCTGATGCTGTCGTTCTTCAGCGCCAGCCGGATGCTTGCGCTCACCGAGCGGCGCAGCACGCGCGACTGGCCCGAGCTTGTGGCCGTCACGGCGGTGCTGAACGCGTTGGTGGTTCTGGTGTACTGGCGGCTTTGGTTCGAAGACCCGGCCCTAGTAAATTCAGGCGGCCCGTTACCATGGTGGCTGGATTACTACCTGCATGGGCTTGGACCGCTTCTCCAATGGATAGACGCGCTTTTCATTCGGGGCGGGTTTCGGCGCCCATTGCGCGCGGTGCCTTGGCTGCTTGGTCTGACGCTTCTCTATGTGACATGGGCCGAGGCGTTCGTGGGCCGGTTCAACGACACACCCGTCGGTCTTGTCACCGACGGTCTACCCTATCCGTTTCTCAACAGCATGGAGTTCGCAGAGCGCCTGATGTTTTACGCCACGACCGGGGCGACCGGGCTTGGGTTTCTCGCGCTGTTCAGTGCGGTTGCGTGGGCGCTTCGTCGGTTTCTGCAAGAAGGGCGGCAAGGCCGGTCCGATAGTCAGGATAAAGAAGCTTAACCCCAAGCTCATCCTTGATGCGGTCGTTGCGCACCCGCTTTGACTCGGCGTAGAAGCTTCGGCCCATGGGCGACATCTCTGCTTCGTCAAACGGAATCTCGGGCGGCAACGGCAAGCCAAGAAGGCGGGCGGCATGTGCAATTACGTCCTGCGGCGGCGCAGGATCGTCATCACACAGGTTGTAGGCGCGGATCGGGTTTGGACGTAAGATCGAGGCGACGAGGACCTGCGCGATGTCGTCGACGTGGATACGTGAAAACACTTGCCCCGGCTTCACAATCCGGCGGGCCGTACCGGCGCGGACCTTTGCGAACGGTCCCCGGCCCGGCCCATAGATCCCTGCCAGCCGAAAGATGTGAAGCGGCAGGCCGTGGGTGCGCGCGTGCGCGGTCCAGGCCGCTTCGGCCCGAACCCGTTGCTGACCGCGCTTTGTGGCAGGCGTCAGATCCGTATCTTCGTCGACCCAATCGCCCTGATGATCGCCATAGACACCCGTGGTCGAGAGGTATCCCAGCCATTCGATGTGGTCCGCGTTCTTCGCAACGTCATCGCCAAGCGCCGTCAGAACCGGGTCGCCGTTTTCACCCGGTGCGGCGGACAAAAGCACATGGCTTGCGTCACGCAACGCTTTCGTTGCATCGCTGCCGGGCCAGATCAAGGGTTCCACCCCGTTCGCCTGAAGCGCTTTGGCCTTCTCGGCCGACCGCGTTGTGCCGATCACCCGCCAGCCGTCCGGGATCAGGCGACGTGACAGGGCTGCGGCAGAGAACCCATGTCCGAATGTCAGAAGTGTTTGCGTCATCCCAACTAGATCGTGCGGGTTGCTTCCAAGAACAAGGGGCTAGTCCAGCGGCCGCGACGGGACCCAGGCATAGCCATCGGGCGACAGGATGTATGCTTCGCGCAGACCATGTGGTTTGTCGGCGGGCTTGGCAAGGATCTCGGCGCCCTTGGTCACGGCGCGCGCGCAGGTGAGATCGGGATCGGTATCATAAAGCCGCAACTCTACCCCAGCGCCCCGAGGCGGCAGCTCTGGCATCAATCCGAGCAGCGCGTTTTGGCTGTACGTGCGATCAGCGTGAAGCTGAAATACCTGATCGCCATATGTCATGATCGCGAAATCCGCGCTGACCCTGTCGGCGCTAAGGCCCATCACGTCGGTTAGAAAGGCAACCTCCCGTACCACGTCGCGAACCAGAAGGTTCAGCCCCAGACCGCGCAAGGATGCGCCGAAGGCGTCGGCGGAAATCGTCTCGTAGTCCATGGTTTTGTAGGAAGTTTCAAATTGGTCCGTCTTGCAAGACGGAAATTGCCATGCCACCTAGGTGCATGCCAAACGCCCCTGCTTCTCCCGTTCATACCTGGGCCGACACCGCCCTCGATCTTGTGGCTGTTGCGGCCGGGCGCCAAATGGCCGATCTGGTCGTTCGCAGCGCGCGGCTGGTCAATGTCCAAACACGCGAGGTGCTGGACAACTGGGACGTCGCTGTTGCGCATGGGCGGTTTGCCTATGTGGGGCCTGACGCGCAGCACACAATCGGCGACGGCACAACAGTGGTTGAGGCGGAAGGACGCTTTCTGATCCCAGGCTTTTGCGATGGGCATATGCATATCGAAAGCGGGATGCTGACACCGGCCGAGTTCGCACGCGCCGTCATTCCGCACGGGACGACATCGATGTTCACCGACCCGCATGAGATCGCCAATGTTATGGGCCTTGAAGGTGTCCGGCTTATGCATGACGAGGCGCTTCTGCAACCGGTGAACATTTGGACACAGATGCCATCGTGCGCGCCATCCGCGCCGGGGTTGGAGACGACGGGCTTCGCGATTACCGAAGCCGATGTGGCCGAGGCGATGGACTGGCCGGGGATCATTGGGCTGGGAGAGATGATGAATTTCCCTGGCGTTGTGCATGGTGACCCGCAGATGCTGGCAGAAATGGCTGCGACCATGAACGCGGGCAAGACCGTGGGCGGGCACTACGCGTCACCGGATTTGGGCCCGGCGTTCCACGCCTATGCCGCCGGGGGGGCGGCCGACGATCACGAAGGCACGCAAGAGGCCGACGCCGTCGCCCGCGCCCGCCAGGGCATGCGGGCGATGCTGCGTCTGGGGTCCGCGTGGTATGACGTGGAAGCGCAGATCACTGCGGTGACCGAACGGGGGCTTGATCCCCGGAACTTCGTTCTTTGCACCGACGATTGCCACTCTGGCACGCTGGTCAACGACGGCCACATGAACCGTGTGGTGCGCCATGCAATCGACTGCGGCGCCGACCCGCTGGTTGCGCTGCAGATGGCGACGGTTAATGTCGCCAGCCATTTTGGGCTAGAGCGCGAGATCGGGTCGATCACGCCGGGTCGGCGCGCGGACATGATCCTGACGTCGGACCTCAGAACGCTGCCGATAGAAACTGTTTGGGCACGCGGTGCGAAAGTGGCCGAGATGGGGGCATGCCTTGCGACGTGTCCACATATCGATTGGCCGGACAGGGCTCGCCGGTCGATAAACCTGGGCCGGGCCATTGCTGCGTCCGATTTTGAGGTTCAAGCGCCGGAAGGCGCGAACCGCGTGCGCGCCAAAGTCATCGGCGTTGTGGAAAACCAGGCCCCGACGAAGGCCCTGGAAGCCGATCTGCCGGTGGTTGACGGGGTGGTCGAGGGCGCGGATGCGGTGTGCCAGATCGCCCTTGTGGAACGGCATCGCGGAACGGGCGGGGTCGTGAATGGATTTGTGTCGGGATTTGGATATCAGGGCCAGATGGCAATCGCGTCGACCGTAGCGCATGACAGCCACCATATGATCGTCGTGGGGACAAGTCGCGCGGATATGGCTGCTGCGACCGCGCGTTTGCAAAAGGTCGGCGGCGGCGTCACCGTCTGGAAGGATGGGGCAGAGATCGCACTGGTGGAGCTGCCTATTGCAGGTCTGATGTCAGACAGCCCCGCGGCCGAGGTCGCGGCTAAGGCCGAGAATATGGTAGCTGCTATGGCCGCCTGCGGTTGTTCGCTCAACAATGCCTATATGCAGCACTCGCTTCTTGCGCTGGTGGTGATCCCCGAGCTTCGAATCAGCGATCTGGGCCTTGTCGATGTGCGCACTTTCGAACTGACCGAGCTCTTGGAAGGCACGGCATGAATTCGCATCGTAACTTGCCGCTTGTGACGCCAGACGCGCCCGCGCACGAGGCGTTCACCAACCCAGCTGAGGCTGTGGCGCGACTTTGCACGCTCTATACAGAAGCGGCAGAGTTTCTGTGCAGTCAGTTCGCTCGGGCCTTGCGCGAGGGGGCTCCAGCGGCGCGATACCGGGCATTTTATCCCGAGGTTCGCTTTTCCACGACAAGTTTTGCAGCGATCGACAGTCGTCTGTCATTCGGACATGTGGCCGAGCCCGGGATCTATGCTGCGACGATCACCCGGCCTGACTTGTTTGAGAACTACCTGACACAGCAAATTGGGCTTCTGATCGAAAATCACGGTGTTCCGGTGCATATCGGGCCATCCACAACACCGATGCCGGTGCACTTTGCTGTTGCCAACGACGCAAGCGTCACCGTGCCTCAAGACGGCGCGACTGCGTTCACGTTGCGAGATGTCTTTGATGTTCCGGATCTGGCGACGACCAACGATGACATCGTCAATGGCTACGATTTCGCGTTCGAGGACGGGGCCGGATCCCTTGCGCCGTTTACGGCACAGCGGATCGACTATTCGCTTGCCCGGCTGTCGCACTATACCGCAACCAATGCGGCACATTTTCAGAACCACGTTCTGTTCACGAACTACCAATTCTACATCGAAGAGTTTGAAACCTTCGCACGCAAGGCGCTGTCGGATCCCGGCAGTGGCTACACTGGCTTCGTGGGCCCGGGGAATGTCGAGTTGACGGATCTTCGTGCCCCGATGGAGGTGCCCGAGAAGTTGCCGCAGATGCCGACCTATCACCTGAAGCGTGCGGACGGGCAGGGCATCACGCTGGTGAACATCGGTGTCGGTCCGTCGAACGCGAAGACCGCGACAGACCATATCGCGGTCCTAAGACCCCACGCGTGGCTGATGGTCGGACACTGCGCGGGGCTTCGCAACTCACAGCAACTGGGCGATTTCGTCCTTGCGCATGGGTACCTTCGGGAAGACCACGTCCTGGACGACGACCTTCCGGTCTGGGTTCCAATACCGCCGCTTGCCGAGATCCAGGTGGCGCTGGAGCGCGCCGTTGCCGAGGTGACCGAATACGACGGTTACGAGTTGAAGCGGATCATGCGTACCGGCACTGTCGCCACGATCGACAACCGCAATTGGGAACTGCGGGACCAATCGGGACCGGTTCAGCGCCTAAGCCAGTCCCGCGCCATCGCGCTTGACATGGAAAGCGCCACCATCGCTGCAAACGGGTTCCGGTTTCGTGTGCCCTACGGGACGCTTCTGTGCGTGTCCGACAAACCGCTTCATGGCGAGCTGAAGCTGCCCGGAATGGCGTCTGATTTCTACAGGACGCAGGTCTCGCGGCACCTGGAAATCGGGATTCGCGCCATGGAAGTGATCCGCGACATGCCGCTTGAACGCATCCATTCGCGCAAACTTCGCAGCTTTGAAGAGACAGCATTTCTTTAAATGCACGTAAAAAGTGTTAAAATCGCACCGATAGCCCTTATTTTCTTACCACAAGAGATTGTGTGTGCTATCAATATGACGTTTAATTGACGGAGGACGCCCCAAGCAGAAGGGGTGATATGAGGAGACATATAATGGCGAAACCGATGACCAAGACGCAGCTCGTGGCCGCGCTCGCGGAAGAAATGGACACCGACAAGAAGTCGGCCGGTGCCGCGCTTGACGCCATCACAGGCATTATCACCAAAGAGGTCGCCGGCGGTGGTGCCGTGACCCTTCCGGGCGTTGGCAAGATTTATTGCCGCGAGCGTCCCGCACGTATGGTTCGCAACCCGGCCACCGGTGAGCAGATCCACAAGGATGCCGACAAGGTCGTCAAGATGACCATCGCCAAGGCGTTGAAGGACAGCGTGAACGGCTAGGTCAACGTACAGTTATTGGGGGCGGTGCCACAGGATGCCTGGCGTCGCCCTTTCTTCTTTCCGCGTCTGCAGCATGCACCACCATCCATGCAAGACCAAAGCTTTGCGCAAGCCGCACCGTACTGGCGGCCCGGTCTGGCGGCGGGCAGGCCATTCTGATAGGGCGCAGCCATGCCAGCGCCGATCGTGCTTTTTGCGTTTAACCGACCTGGGCACTTGTCTCAGGTTCTGGCTGCCCTGCGGGCAGATCCCTTGGCTGAACAGTCCGACATCACGATCTTTTGCGACGGACCACGGGGCGCCAAAGATGTCGCGCAGGTGCAGGCCGTACTTGATGTGGCCCGAGCCGCCGACGGTTTCCGCTCGATCGATATCCGCGAACGCATAGAGAATGCCGGTCTGCGAACCAGTATCACAGAGGGCGTGTCCGAGATCGTGGAAGATCGGGGGCGCGCCATCGTGCTTGAGGACGACATTGTCGTAAGCCCGGCCTTCCTTACCTATCTGAATCGGGCACTGGACCACTATCGGGAGGTTCCGAAAGTCTGGCATGTCTCTGGCTGGAATTATCCGATCGCGCAGGACATCGGGAGCGATAGTTTCCTGTGGCGCGGGATGAATTGCTGGGGGTGGGGAACATGGGCCGATCGCTGGAAGCACTTTCGGCTGGACCCCGCGCACATTCTTGACACATGGACGTTCCGTATGGTGGACCGTTTCACCCTAGACGGCGCATGGCCGGATTTCTGGAACCAGATCCAGCGTAATGCGAACGGCGAAATCAGAACCTGGGCAATTTTTTGGGCCGCAACCATTCTTGAAAACAACGGCCTCTGCCTAAACCCAAGGGCAAGCCTTGTGAACAACATCGGGATGGATGGGTCGGGGACAAACTTCAAGGACGGGATGTCTGTGCCAGAGCAGGCGATTTCTGCAATTACGGAGATTGCGTTTCCGTCGCGGGTCGCGGAAGATCGCAACGCGCTGAGGCACATCAAGACGCATCTGCTTAGCCAGCAAAGAAAGCCGTTCAAGCGGCGCCTGAAATACCGGGTCAGGATGGCGTTGGAACGCGGTCTGCTTTAGCGCGATCTCCGCCGGGATCAGTACGCGTCACGGTGGGTCCCTTCGAACACCCGTTCATAGAGATTCGCATAGTTTGCGGCGACAATCGGGGCGGCATAGCTTTCAGCAGCATGGGCGCGCGCCGCCTGGGCCATCGCCGATGGGCCGGATCCGGCACCCGCGCCACGCTGGCGGTCCAGTACCACAGCCAGAGCGGCGGCAAGGTCGCCCGCGTCGAACGGCTTTGCAAGCGCTCCCACGTCGCGCGAGGGTACCAGGTCCGGCAGGCCGCCTATGTCGAACCCGACAATCGGCGTTCCGCATGCAAGCGCCTCGACACCGACATTGGGCAGATTGTCCTGGCGGGATGGCAGGGCAAAGACGTCCGCCGCGGCATAAACACGGCGCAGATCGTCAGGGTCGTCCAGGACGCCCATATAGCGCGCTGTAAACGGCAGGTCGCTTGATCCGCGATCCGACCCAAAGATCAGCAGCGTCACCTCGCGCCCCGCGCTGCGCAGCCTGTTCAGCGCGTCCTGAAGGTACGTGAACCCCTTCCGCGGGTCGCTGTCGCCCCCCATGGCTCCAAACGCAATCACCTGAGCGTCCGGCGGCACACCAAGGGCTGCGCGCGCGTTCACTTGCGGCATGGGTGCCCAAATTGAAAGGTCGATGGCATTGGGAATAACTTCCACCGGCCATTCGGACATGAGAGCACTTTGCCGCACGCAGTCTGCCAGCCAGCGGCTCGGTGTGACGATCTGCATCGGGGTGCACCACGCGCGCTGTTTTTCGCGCCAAACCCGCCGGTCGAGATCGTCACGCGGGCGTGTGCTGTATCCGGTGCGCCAATCGGGGTCTTCACTGTAATGCACCGCGCCAGAAAACGCCCACATATCGTGCAACGTCCACACCAACGGATGGCGTATCCTTCCGATCTCTCGGATCGAGATTGTATCGAAGTTGATCCAATGCAGGTTCAGGATCCGGTCCGAAAGCGCATTTATCGCTGCAAGTCGCCCGCTTCGGATCAGACCGAGCGACAAGATTTCATCCCGCGTGTCCGCGCGAAGCAACGCCCGGTTTCGCTTCCGGCCGATCGTTCGACGAAGGCTGCGCTTAAAGGGAAGGGTCGTGACCCGTACCCCGCCCTCATTCAGTGTTTCCTTCCTGTGCCCGGCCACGATCATGTCGGCAGATTGACCCGCAGCGACACTCGCTCTCAAAAGCCGCATCGCGGCAATCGCGGCGCCGCCGGAACCGGCACTTTGACTGAGGTGCGTGACGTGCGGAATGTGCTCAAGGGTGGGCATTACGCGGCCCGCGATGGCATCGCGCTTCTGTGGATGTAAAGAAAGTTCGTGTCTTCGCAGTGCACGCAGGTGTACCCGGCACCGGAAAGCGCCTTGTGCGCGCGGCTGACGCGGCGCAGCCCCGTGACTGTCGGGGCGATCAGTTCGTCATACTCGACGGCAATCTGAGCGGGCCGAAGATCGGTTTTGGCCAGGTGGCACAAAACCTCGACCTCGGCGCCTTCGATATCGATCTTGAGCAAAGCAAGCCGGTCGGGGCTCTCGCCGCAGGCCGCCAGAACCTCGGCTGGTGTCAGCGCTTCAACAGACAAATGCGCGCCGGTCATCGCGTAATCGTTCTGTAAATCGACCACTGAATGAGACACGTGATCCGGATTCTTCGGGGCAAAGAACCGAAGTTCGCAAGCTTTGTCCCACAGGGCGACCGGCTGCAGTGCCAGCTGACCCGGAACAAGACCCGTCATGTCGTAGGCTTCGGGGGGCTGCTGGCCACCATCCGACCACCCGGACTGGGCCGGCTGGCCGACGCGCGCCGCAATCGCTGCGAAGTGGTCAATCGCCCGCGGCGTGGGATCCACGATCACTACCTTTGCGCCGAAGCGCCGGGCAAGTTCGGTATCAAACGAACCGTCTTCGCCCAGGCCCGCGCTCATCACCAACCCGTCGTTCAGGCTTGGTGCGTCATGTACCGTCCATCCGCCATAGTCAGAGCCAAGCCTTGATAAAGCCAATCCACGTGCGGCCCCGGTGTCAGCAGTTGGCAGGTCCAGCAGGCGTTCGTGCAGGGAAAGCCAAAGGCGCAAGGTCCGGCGCTTTATCGAAGGTAAGAGGCGTCTCATCGCATGAACCACGTTCCTTGGCAGGCAACGTCATTCGCGCCCCGGTTTGGCCATCTCGGTGGCGCTGAATCGTATTACTCGGGGGTCCATTTGAACGCAACTGTGCAATCCAACGGTGCCGCCCGGCAACCGCTTGAGCACCTTGCATACAAATCTGGCAAGCTGCTATAGGCGGAAGCCAGAGATTTCGTGGTCGGTGTAGGCATGTGGCGCACCGCCTGGCACGTCCACCACGAAACACCATTTGGAGATATCTTATGCACCGTGTCTCCATCGTGATGAGCGTCTACAACGAAGAAGTAATGCTGGAAGAGGTTCTGGACTCTGTTCTGGGACAGGCCTTCAGCGACTTTGAACTGATCGTCGTCGACAACGCCTCGACCGACCGCTCGCTCGAGATTTGCAAAGACCGTGCGTCGGGCGACCCGCGCATGAGCGTGTTTTCGAATGTCGTGAACGTAGGTCCGATCATGAACTTCAACAGGTGCTTGCAACGGGCCACGGCTGACTACGTTCGGCTGCTAAGCGCCAACGATGTATCCGCTGAGAACGAGTTGACGGACCTTGTCGGGATGCTGGACGAAAGCCCCGATGCTGCACTGGTGTATGCCACGCATGTCGAACCGGAGCCTGATCAATACCCGACACTGGACCAAGTCGATCCGCTTGACCGGGTTGCGAACCTGATCAAGAAATTTCAAAGCGGCCACATGATTTACGGGCTTATCCGCCGCAGTGTTCTGGACAACGTCTATCCCATTCGGTCGAAAATGTCGTCCGACCAGATCTATCTGGCCGAGATCGCGTTGCATGGGCAGATTTTGCCATGTGACACACGCTCGTATCGCCGGAAGATGCATGTCCGGACCGAAGAGGACGTGGCAAGGCTGTGCTCGGATTTCTGGCCGCGCCGCGTGGATGACCCCAAGCCTTTCACGAACGCTGCGACCGCGTTGACCCCGGTGGTGGATCTTTATGATGGCTATTGCCACATGGTCGATCATGCCCGCGTGCCGGCCCGGGTTCAGCACTCCCTTGGTGACACTGTGCGGCGCGAAGTGGCGATGCGGTGGCGGCGCAACCTGGAGAAAGAGGCCGACACGATGCTTGAGAGGGCGCAAGCGTTGACGCGATTGCTTCAATCCTCGGCACCTTCCGCGAGCCAGTCAAGATATGCAGCGGCGCTGTTGTCGGGGCTGGCACGGGTCGCCGACCTGGGGTTTGCCAAGCCGGGTCACAGGAAGGCTGCAAGCAAAATAGACGCCGCACTGTGGCAGCACGCCCCCAAGACGACGCGGTCAGGCTTTTCAACGAAGCCCTGGCTTCAGCGCTTTCTTGCCAGCTAGGGAATTTCCGATATCCCCGATGGACGACCGCAGCAGCAGATCGTAGATGGCCCTGAATGACCAGAAGGTGACCGCAATAATGGCGCGTCTGCGAAACCTTCCCAGGCCGATCACTTCTGTGTCCCCGGGACACAGTAAGAACGCGGGGACCACAGACTTTGCGCAACGTATCCAGTGGGCTCTTGGCCTCGCACGGACGAAGAAACCAGCAGATAGAACATAAGAGAAAGAGGGCCAAATGCCGATTGTAGAACGGTCCAAGCGGGACAAGGCAGACCATAAATTCATAACCGCAGAGCCATCTGCAAGCGCGTCTCTGGTTCAGGCTCGGCTTGAGGCCGCATGGGCCCGGTGGACCGCGCCGACCCAGTCCGAAGCCGAAAGCTGGCTGCGCAGATCCGAAGAGAAATTTCCCGACGAGCATCCGCCCGACGCCTATTGGACCGAAGGCAGTTCGGAATCCTTCGTGGATTTCTTCGCATGGGGCCACAATCATGATTTCGGCCATGGCGTATCCCGCTCTGGCGCGATGGGGCCGCGACACATCGAGATTATCGGCGAATGTATGGAGTACGGTCTTTTGCCGACAGATCTGTCGGGCATGAACATCCTGAACGTCGGATGCTGGTCAGGGGGTGACCTGCTTTTGCTGTCGGGCTTGGGCGCCCAGCTTACTGCAATTGAAGAGCACAAGAAGTCAGCCGCCTCGGCAGAGTTTCTGTGCGATCTGGTTGGCGCCAATTGCACGATCTTGACCGACAGTCTGTTCAGCGATCGACAGGACTGGGCGGGTAAGTTTGACGTCGTTTACTGCAGCGGCGTCATCTACCACGTGACGGACCCGCTGCTTTTGTGCCGCATCGCCTTTGCCTACCTGAAACCGGGTGGACGTCTGATCCTTGAAACGAAAGCGATTGATGCGCCGGGTAGCTTGAGCGGGTACAGCGGCACGCTGGAATATGGATGGAACTGGTACGCTCCCAATGAAGAAGTTCTTGGGCGATGGCTGGTTGATGCCGGTTTCCCGATCGAGGATGTCCGTCTGCGCCGACGCGAAAACGGGCGGCTTCTGAGCGGCTCGGTCAAGAAAGAAGCGACTCCGTTGCCGGAGCGGGCCGGGTTTTCGCGTCCGGGCAGCTGGCTGGAGGGTCGGGTGTGATGTCCACCGAACAAGATGCACCTGCAGATGGTGCGCTGTCGACAATGGATCGTCCGCTGAAGCTGCACCTGGGCTGTGGGCCGAAGAAGCTTGAGGGCTTTGTGAACGTCGACATTCAGCAATCTGGCATTGTCGACGTGGTCGCAGACTTGCGCGACCTTAACATGTTTCCTGACGGTTGCGCGGACCTGATTTATGCGTGCCACGTGCTCGAACATTTTGGGAGGTGGGAAGTCGACGGCGTTCTACAGGAATGGTCGCGGCTCCTTGCGCCGGGCGGCATCCTGCGGGTTGCTGTTCCCGATTTTGATAAATGCGCGAAGCTGTACTACGAGAACGGGCTTGAGGACGGGCTTTCGGGGCTCGTGGGTTTGCTCGTCGGTGGGCAAAGGGATGCATACGATTATCACAAGAGCGTGTTCGATTTTCGGCTGCTCAGCGCCAAACTTGAAGAGGCTGGAATGCACGACATCCGCCGGTGGGACTGGCGAAAGACAGAGCATGCGCACATCGACGACTACTCACAGGCGTACCTGCCCCATATGCAAAAGGACACAGGAACGCATATGAGCCTGAACGTCGAAGGGAAGAAGCTATGAAATTGCGTACACCGACCGAACCTGTGCCTGAGTATGTTCTGCGCGACCTGCGGCGCACCTATATGCGTATTGCGGCGAACGAACACTGGTACCAGCAATCCTGGATGGGTGTTCCGGTCTGGCAATTGCCCGATGACCTTGTGCGCCTTCAGCGCATCGTTTGGGACCTGAAGCCAAGTCTGATAATCGAAACGGGTACGAAGTTCGGAGGTTTGACTCTGTTCTTCGCGTCACTCCTGGATATGCTGCACGGCGATGAGAATGCAGGTGTTGTATCGATCGATATCGACATTCTGCCGGAGGCCACGCAGAATCTGTCTGAACACCGCTTTGCGCATCGTGTTTTGGATGTGATTGAGGGTGATGCAACGGCTCCCGCGACTATGGACGTGATGCGCAGGCATCGCGACGCGACCGATGGCCCTTGCCTTGTGGCTTTGGACGACGATCACAATCGCGAACATGTCATCCAGGAACTGGACCAGTACGGCGACCTTCTTCGGCCAGGCGATATGCTGATCGTTTTTGACACGGTATTTGCGCATCTGGGCGATACCCCGATCGGTACGCCCAGCCAGAAGTACCCGGATATGATGGTGTCAAACCCTGCCGCGGCACTGCGGGATTGGCTTGAAACAGCGCAGGGATTTGAGGCGGTTACCGACTATTTCGGGTATGGCGTGTCCTATTTCGAAGGGGGCGTTCTGCGTAAAGTTTGACCGCTGTCGCCGCAGGCTCTAGGCCTGCCCTTCGGCCTGCGCAGCTGTTCCTATCGGCGCAGCTGATCGTGCGCCTGTCTTCACCGCTAATCGCGGGCCAGCCGCCACCGATGCTCTTCGTGGCTCCAGGACAGTAACCGGGCAGAGTTTACGCGCGGGATTATGCGCCGTTGTGGGCGCTTGCTTCTGGCGATCTGCCAGCGCTCGCGCAGCGTGGGCGCCCGCGCGATGCTGCGCAGTTCAGCTTCATAGGCGCCGGGGTTTCTGCGCGACAATTGCCCCTCTTCGAACGTGAACGCACTGAGGATCGCGTTCACCACATAAAGCTCGTGCCGTTCCGCGAAACTCCACCAAAGAAAGAAGTCTCCTGCGAGTTTCAGGCACCGCAAACGGTCCATATCCAGATCTGAATGAAGCTCTGTGCGCCAGAAAGTGCTTTCCTGCTGCAGCGCCCACAGGGGATCTCCGTAGGCGCCGCACCGGAACAGATTGCGATGGTAGGGGTGGGGCACCCGCGACGATGTAATCTGGCCACGTTCGTTGCGCGACGTTCCCCGGCCTGTGAGCCACTTGATCTGGGGGTTCTCGGACATAACCTCTGAGACAACGGAAAAGGCGTGCGGGTCATATGTCTCGCCGGCGGGCAGGTAGCATGTCACCTCGCCTCGGGCCCGTGACAGACCTTTTGCCAATGCATCATACATGCCGATGTCCGGCTCGCTGATGACCGAAACCTGATCGGGGCCGAAGGCGCGCGCCACATCCGCCGTCCCGTCCGAAGACGCGCCGTCGACCACGATGATCTCGACACTGTCTTTACCAGATTGGACCGAGACCTGATCAAGCATGCCGCGGATCGTCGCCGCAATTTTTTCAGCACCGTTGTAGACCGGGATGACTGCGCTGAACTGCATCACTCGCCTTCCTGTCCTGCTCTCCACGTCATGGACGAGCAGGCCGACAAGTTCAATGGTGTCCGACACTTGCCGCCTTCAGGGGCTTGACCCCGAGCACCCGGCATGCGTTGCGTGGCGGCAGATACTGGAGACGGCATGGACCTTCGCGCGATTGGAATGGGGTTGGCTTTTGCGCTGATGTGGTCATCGGCGTTTACCTCGGCGTGGATCATCGTGGTGGACGCCGCCCCGCTTCACGCCCTGGCGCTTCGCTTCCTGATCTCGGGGGCCATCGGCGTCGCAATAGCCCGGGCAATGGGCCAGACCTGGCGGCTAACGCCGGTACAATGGCAAGCGACGATCCTGTTCGGTCTGTGCCAAAACGCCCTCTACCTTGGACTGAATTTTCTGGCGATGCGGACGATCGAGGCGTCGCTTGCAGCGATTATTGCCTCGTCCCTGCCGCTTCTGGTTGGGCTGGCGGGCTGGCTGGTTTTCCGGGAGCGCCTAAGTAGGCTGGCAATTACGGGTCTTGTCGCCGGTTTCCTGGGTGTCGGTTTGATCATGGGGACGCGGCTATCGGGCGGTGTGGATGCCGTTGGTGTCGTCTATTGTGGGATCGCGGTTCTGGCGCTGACCTTTGCGACACTGGCTGTTCGGGGCGCGTCGTCAGGCGGCAATGTGATGATGATCGTCGGTCTCCAGATGCTTGTCGGAAGCGCGATCCTTGCCGTGGTTGCGGTGTTCGTTGAAACCCCGTTTGTCCGATTATCGACCCCGCTTGTATTGGCGTTTGCCTACACCACGCTTGTGCCCGGTCTTCTGGCCACGTGGGTATGGTTCATGTTGGTCAATCGGATCGGCACCGTGCGCGCTGCCACGTTCCATTTCCTTAACCCGTTTTTCGGCGTCGCGATTGCGGCGGCGCTTTTGGGCGAGGCGTTGGGACCCCTTGATCTGATTGGGGTCGCGATCATTACCGTCGCAATCCTCGCTGTGCAGTTGGAACGCCAGCGCGCGCCGCAAAGGTAGGCGCCGTTCGTTGTGCTCCGGCCACCCCGCCTGCGGTAAGCCGGTGCTAGCCTTCGGCTGGGAAACTCCAACTTGGCCGACGCGGGACACGCAAGGCCAGCATCGGTTTCAGAAGCGGAGACGCGAAGCGGTTAAGATCTAGGGCCTCATGCACGCCGACCGTCTCGTGCCCGTCGATCTGCGTGCGAACGGCTGAGCGGCTGTAAAACGGCGCGTCGAGCATCGCCTTGACCTGCCGAGGGTTGTAGCCCGGATCTGCGCGGGTTTCGCGCCGAACGGTCCAAAGTGACCGCGCCATTCGGGTCCGCGGCGGGGCATCGATCTCGCGTACCTCGCCCGTGTCAGAGAAGTGGATCCCGGTGGCAAGCCTTGACCCGTCGCGCCGGTCGGCGTCGTAGAAGCATGTGGCACCGCCCGGTGTCGGGAACCGCCCCCAGGTCCAGTAGCTGAAATCATCTTCCAGTGCCCGCGTGCCGAAATTCGCATCGAAATAACCGTGTCCCGTCCATTGCCAACCCCGGTTCAGGTCCACCTCGATCCGGGCCGACGGCGCGAATGGTCGCCAGACATGTGTCCCTGCTGGATGAAGCGGCAATTCCACACCCGTAACGGTGGCGGGCGTTAGCGTGATGCGCCCCTTCACCCGACCGGGCAGGGGCGGGGCCGACAATTCATTGACATCGATCTCCAACCGTCCCTGCCGCCAATGTAGTGCGCTCGGACCGACCTGAAACGTGTCCGCAGTGGTCCGAAGCGCGGCCTCCCCGCGATCGGTCATGGTGAAACGCCCACCGGGCCCGTAGGTTGCCACATTGATGCAGACGTGGTTATGCGGCCTGCGACGCCCGCTCCAGCGGTACCAGGGTGAGAAGACCGATCCTATGAAAGCGATGACCGAGACGGCGCGGGCACCATCCGCGCTGATCGCGTCGACATACCACCAGGCGTAGCCGTCCGGCGGAACCTCGATGTGGAAGCAAGGTCCGTCAGTATCGCCGCGGCCGCGTGCCGGCCGGAGAGCGCCGCCATCGGCACGCCGGCGCCCGGATGCGTCCCGCCCCCCGCCAAGTACAGACCGGTCAGCGACGTCTTCGCCGTTGGTCGGGCGAACGCTGCTAGCATCCCATGCGGGCTGCGCCCGTAAAGCGACCCTTGGCTCCCCGGAAAAAGCGTGTCGAAGCCCAGCGGCGTTGTCAGCGCGCTGTCCGGCGGTTCCGGGGAAAACCGCAGACCACGGGCTTTCAGGATCGGGAATGTGCGTGTCCGGCATGCTTCTGTGTCCTCCGGGGCTCCGCCGGGCAGTGGCGGGGCGTTCATGATTATCTCAAAGCGCTCTTGGTCGTTCGGCGTTGCACCGCCAGCTCTGTCCTGTGCGCAAACGTAGAGTGTGGGGTCCTCGGGCAACAATCCGCGAGAGATCGGATCGAACTCGGTCCTTGGATCGGCGCCGAAGAATACGTTGTGATGCGCAAGTTCAGCGCCTGACGGGGTGGCGGCAAAGGACCAAACGTTTGCTGACAGGCTGCGGGGTTCGCTTGCCCGTGGTTCCACCGCCTGGCGCGGTGCATCGCCCAAAAAGCCTTCTGCAAGCGCGCGCGGATCGCCGTTGAAGACCACATAATCCGCCGTAATTCTGGTTTGGTCTGACAGATGTATCGCCGCGATGCGCCCCGATTGCTGTTCGATCCTCAGCACCTTGGCGCCGTATTGGATCGACGCGCCCAGCCGCGCCGCGAGATCGGCCATGGCAACCGCAAGCCGGTGCATTCCGCCGTCCACCGCCCAAACCCCTGCGCTTTCGGCTTGCCAGATCAGGGCCAAGAGCGCGGGTGCGGCATAAGGCGAGCCACCGACATAGGTTGCATAGCGACCAAAAAGCTGGCGCAGCCTCGGATCGTCGAAACTTTGTGTAAGAAGGTCGGTCATCGTCGCGCCGGGCCGACCCAACGCGGCCAGAAGCCGGGGGCGCGCCGCGACATGTAGTGCAAGCTCCCCAAGACCGGGTGCAGGGGCTTGCATAATCGGGCCGTCGAATCCATCGAACAGCCGACTTGTCCGGGCGTCAAAGGCGCGAAATTGAGCTGCTGCGCGGGGCCCGGCGAATGCCGCCACCGCCTCGGCCGAGCGATCAGAGTCGTTAAAGAGATCCAGCGTGCTGCCATCCGGCCAGAAGTGCCTGGCGAGGAGCGGTGCACGTCTCAGCGTGACCCAGTCATCAAGCGATGTGCCCGCGGCCTCGAACAAATCGTCGAAGACAGCGCGCATCGTCAACACAGTCGGACCGGCATCCACAGGTCCGGCTTGAGTGGGCTGTGCGCGCATTTTGCCGCCAGGTTCGGCCTGTGCTTCGACGACCATGACGTCAAGCCCGGCTGCGGTCAGCCGAATTGCTGCGGCCAACCCGCCCATTCCGGCACCGATTATGATAATCTTCTTTGCGCTCAGGCTCATCGTGGAATTGTTGACTCGCGCAACGCATATGTCCACTATGATTTACACTTACATGTAATCTATACGTTACATACCACGAAGAGGCGCAGCGCATGACCCTGAGCGGACGGATCGAAACGGCCATCGGGCGCGCAATTGCGCGGGGGCAGGCGGGAACGCCGCCTGCGCGGCTGGCTGGGGCGCTTGACTATGCCCTCACGCCTGGTGGCGCGCGTATTCGGCCCACGATCCTGTTGTCGGTTGCTATGGCGTGTGGCGACACAAATCCAAGGCTTGCTGATGCCGCCGCCGCTGCACTGGAAATCATGCATTGCGCCAGCCTTGTGCACGACGATTTGCCATGTTTCGACGACGCGCATGTGCGGCGCGGCAAGCCGACTGTTCATCTGGCCTATTCAGAACCGCTTGCGGTTCTGACAGGCGACAGCCTGATTGTAATGGCCTTCGACGAGATTGCGCGCGCTGGGCGCGGCGACCCGGCCGCTGCCCTTGAGCTGATCCGCATTCTGTCAACCCGGACCGGGATGCCAGGCGGGATTTGCGCGGGCCAGGGTTGGGAAAGCGAGGCCGAGGTCGATCTATCCGCCTACCATCAGGCGAAGACCGGGGCCCTTTTCATTGCGGCGACGCAGATGGGCGCGGTGGCAGCTGGGCAAGAGGCCGAACCATGGTTCGAACTTGGCGCACGCATCGGCGAGGCGTTTCAGGTGGCCGATGACCTGCGTGATGCGCTTTATGATGAGCAGACCTTGGGCAAACCGGGTGGGCAGGACGATCTGCACGGCCGGCCCAATGCCGTAACGCTTCTTGGGGTCGAGGGCGCGTCAGAGCGGCTAAAGGCGATCCTGGCGGGGGCAATCGCGTCTATCCCGTCATGTCCAGGTGAGGCGGCGCTTGCGGAAATGGTGCGCAAGACGGCCGAACGGCTTACGCCCGCCGTTGGCGCGCGTACAGTCCCCGGTGAGTGACGCAACCCTCACGGGCGGAGCCGCACCGCGCCCGGATAGGCGCCTGTCGGGATGGTGGACGCGCCTGATTGCCTCGCGCGGGTTTCAGCGTTGGGCAAGCCGGTTCCCTTTAACGCGCCGTGTGGCCCGCGCCGAAGGAGAGGCGCTTTTCGATCTCGTTGCAGGTTTCGTGCACAGCCAACTTCTTGGGGCGCTCGTCGAGTTCAGCATTCCCGACATGCTGTTGGATGGCCCCCTGCCAGTGGGGCAGATCGCGGCGCGCACAGGCCTGCCAGAACCGCGCGCCCTGGTTCTTCTTCGCGCGGGTGCCGCGCTTGGCATCTTGCGTATGAAGCGCGGGGGCCGTGTTGGATTGACGCGCCGCGGTGCCGCCTTGGTGGGCGTTCCCGGGCTCGCAGATATGATCCGGCACCACCGCGTCCTCTACCGCGATCTGGAAAATCCTGCAGATTTCTTTCGCGACGGGTCCGATACTGAACTTTCGCGGTTCTGGCCTTATGTGTTCGGCGCGGGTTCGGCGTCGGACCCGAGCGTTGCTGCGCGGTACTCAGACCTGATGGCGGAAAGCCAGGGGCTTGTGGCCGAGGAAACGCTTCGCGCGGTATCGCTACAGGGCGTGCGGCATCTTCTGGATGTAGGTGGCGGCACGGGTGCGTTCGCGATTGCCGCAGCGGCGGTCGCACCAGAGGCGCGGGTGACGGTGTTCGATTTGCCGGAGGTCGTTTCCGGCGCCGCACAGCGAATCGCAGCGGCCCGGCTGACAGAGCGGGTTTCGACGGCAGAGGGCAGTTTCCGTGACGATCCGCTGCCTGCAGGCGCCGATGCGATCAGTCTGGTGCGTGTGCTCTACGACCATTCTGACGACACTGTGCGGGCGCTTTTGGCAAAGGTTCACGCCACATTGCCGCCGGGCGGCCGGTTGATTGTGTCCGAACCGATGTCCGGAGGTGCACGCCCGACGCGGGCGGGAGACGCCTATTTTGCTGTGTACACGCTGGCGATGGGAACCGGGAAAACACGATCGGCGCGCGAGATCGCGTCGCTTTTGTCTGACGCGGGGTTCACGGCTGTACGCCCTGTCCCCACCCATCGCCCTTTTGTGACAAGCGTGGTGGCCGCCGAAAAAGCTGGCGCCCGCACGTGACACGAACTGTCTAAAGTAATTGACAGATAAGAGTGTCAGTCTAAACTGACATGTGCGACGTATTGGCGCAGTTATGCCGGGTACCACCCGAGGCGCCGAACGAGAGAGAGGGAATGTTGGGCTTGCAGACAAGAGCTGTGATCCTCGAAGGACCGAAGCGAATCGGATTGGCAGACTTGGCGTTGAATACGCCCGGTCCCGAGGATCTGGTTGTCGACGTTGCGTTCTCTGGCATTTCGACAGGGACCGAAAAACTCTTTTGGTCCGGGACGATGCCGCCCTTCCCGGGAATGGGGTATCCTTTGGTGCCGGGCTATGAGGCGGCGGGCGAAATCGTCGAAGCCGGGCCTGATACCGGATACCGCGTGGGCGACCACGTGTTCGTTCCTGGTGCGACCTGTTTCGATGGCGCGTTTGGGCTTTTTGGCGGCGCGGCGCGGCGCTTGGTTACTGCGGCGGACCGCGTGACGCGAATCGACCCGGAACTTGGGGCCCAAGGCGCGCTTTTGGCGCTTGCCGCGACGGCGCGCCACGCAATTGCCGGGTTTGACAAGACGCCGCCGGACCTGATCGTCGGGCATGGCACGCTTGGACGTCTTCTTGCGCGTCTGACGATTGCCGCAGGTGCGCCGGCACCGACCGTCTGGGAAATCGACCCTGCCCGTCGCGGGGGCGCCATCGGATATGACGTCGTCGACCCCGAAACCGACGCGCGGCGCGATTATCGCGCGATTTACGACGCGTCGGGCAATGCTGGGCTTCTGAACCATCTGATCGGTCACATCGAGCGGGGCGGCGAGATCGTCCTGGCCGGTTTCTATTCTGACCCGATCAGCTTCGCCTTTCCGCCCGCGTTCATGAAAGAGGCGCGCTTCCGGATCGCGGCCGAATGGACCCATGATGACCTTGCCGCCACCAGACAACTGGTTGAGGCGGGGGCGCTGTCGCTTGACGGGCTGATCACGCACACCCAGCCCGCTGAAGCGGCGGCCGGAGCATACCAAACGGCGTTCGGTGATGCCGATTGCCTGAAAATGATCCTTGATTGGAATGCCGCATGACACTCGACGTCCCAAATCTCAAAGACTTCGACCAGCGGCTGCGCGACGAGGCGCACGAGGATCTGGCTGATCTTATTGCCGAGGAACCGACCAAGAAAACCCAGATCATTGCGATCTACGGCAAGGGCGGGATCGGTAAATCATTCACGCTGGCGAACCTCAGCCACATGATGGCCGAGATGGGAAAGCGTGTGCTGCTAATTGGCTGCGATCCAAAGTCAGACACGACAAGCCTGCTGTTCGGCGGCAAAGCGTGCCCGACGATCATCGAGACGTCGACGGCAAAGAAGCTGGCGGGCGAAGAGGTGAAAATCGGCGATGTTTGCTTCAAGCGCGGCGGTGTCTTCGCGATGGAGCTTGGCGGCCCTGAAGTCGGCAGAGGTTGTGGTGGTCGTGGGATCATTCATGGGTTTGAGCTTTTGGAAAAGTTGGGCTTCCACGACTGGGATTTCGACTATGTGCTGCTCGATTTCCTTGGCGATGTCGTCTGTGGCGGGTTCGGGCTGCCGATTGCACGGGATATGGCACAGAAGGTGATCGTCGTCGGGTCGAACGATCTGCAATCGCTTTACGTCGCAAACAACGTCTGTTCGGCTGTCGAGTACTTCCGGAAGCTTGGCGGCAATGTCGGAGTTGCGGGGCTGGTGATCAACAAGGACGACGGAACCGGTGAGGCGGCCGCATTTGCAAAGGCTGTCGACATCCCGATCCTAGCATCGATCCCGGCAGATGAGGATCTGCGGCGGAAATCAGCGAATTATCAGATTGTGGGGACCAGTGCTGGCCCTTGGGGCGATATGTTTGGCGAGCTGGCGGGCAACGTGGCCGATGCCCCGCCGCTTCGGCCCACACCCTTGTCCCAGGACGAACTTCTGGGGCTCTTCTCCGCGTCCGAAACCGGAGCGGATGTTGTGCTGGAACCGGCAACCGATGCCGATATGAGAGGCGCCAATACTGCGCCGAAAGCGTCGCTAGAGGTGATCTATGACGACGCATGAGCACGCCAAACCCAATTTGCCAGCAATCCGCGAGCTCATGGATCGCGCGACACCAGAGCAAATCCGCCAGTTGGTTGCCGCGATCAAAGCCACAGCGCTGTACCAGAGGCTGAATTGACCGGCGAAGTCACATACGACGCTGCCGCAGAGGCGCGCGTGATCCGGGGCGAGGATCGTAGCGAGGCCCCGCTTGAGGTCCGCGGCGGTGCCGGCTGCCATGCGCCTGCTGGCGAGATGGAAGCAGCAGCGCGCGCCGCTGGTGCGTCAGAAACGCTTGATCGCTATGCGGCGGACTATCCCAAAGGCCCCCACGATAAACCCCAGTCAATGTGCCCTGCCTTCGGCAGTCTTAGGGTGGGTTTGCGAATGCGACGGGTCGCGACGGTTCTGTCGGGCTCGGCGTGTTGCGTCTATGGGCTGAGTTTCGTCAGCCACTTTTATGGCGCGCGCCGGTCGGTCGGTTATGTCCCGTTTAATTCCGAAACGCTGGTGACCGGCAAGCTCTTCGAGGACATTCGCGAGGCTGTCCACGATCTGGCCGATCCCGACCGGTATGACGCGATCGTCGTGACGAACCTGTGCGTTCCGACGGCGTCGGGAGTACCGCTTCGGCTCCTGCCGGACGAAATCGACGGCGTCCGGATCATTGGGATCGATGTGCCCGGTTTCGGTATTCCGACCCACGCCGAGGCCAAGGATGTCTTGGCCGGTGCGATGCTGAACTATGCCCGGAAAGAGATCGAAGCCGGGCCAGTTGCCGCACCCGCGCAAGCCAAATCCGACCGACCGACGGTCACGTTCTTGGGCGAGATGTTCCCGGCAGATCCGGTCATGATCGGTGCAATGCTAGAGCCCATGGGCCTTGCGGCTGGCCCAGTCATTCCGGCGCGTGAGTGGCGCGAGCTGTACGCGGCGCTTGATTGCGCGGCCGTGGGCGCGATCCATCCTTTCTACACCGCGTCCATGCGTGAATTCGAGGCGGCCGGACGCCCAATTGTCGGCTCTGCCCCGGTGGGACGCGACGGTACAATGGAATGGCTTGGAAAGATTGGGCAGGCGTGCGGTGTCGCGACGGATCAGATCGCAGCGGCGCAGAACGCGTTCCTTCCGGCCATAGACGCCGCCCTGTCTGGGGCCGGTATCGACGGAACGGTCACCGTATCGGGTTATGAGGGTTCGGAGTTGCTTGTCGCGCGTCTCTTGATCGAAAGCGGCGCGCGAGTGCCTTACGTCGGCACCGCGTGCCCCCGGACGGCAGTGGTCGAAGACGATTTGGCTTGGCTGCAGTCCAAAGGAGCCGAGGTTCGGTTCCGTGCTTCGTTGGAAGACGATTTTTCCGCCGTCGAAGCCGTGAAACCCGATCTGGCAATTGGGACGACCCCGGTGGTGCAAAAGGCCAAGGAGCTTGCGCTTCCTGCCCTCTATTTCACCAATCTTATCTCGGCGCGTCCCCTGATGGGTCCGGCCGGGGCCGGTAGCCTGGCCCAGGTCGTGAACGCTGCGATCGCCAATAAGGACCGTATGGCGGACATGCGGGAGTTTTTCGAGGGTGTCGGTACGGGCGAAACCGCTGGTGTGTGGGAAGGCGATCCGAACCTTCGACCGGAGTTCCGTGCCCAGCATCAGAAGAAGCTCGAGAAGCGAGCCAAGGCGGCGAAGGCCGCAGAGATGATATGATGGTGAGGTGTTCGCATAACGCGCTACTCTGGGCGGATGCGAAGGGCGCGGTCGGCTGCGATCTCACACCCCTGCGATGGGGGACCACGCCATGCTGATCCAGGACCATGATCGCGCGGGCGGCTATTGGGGCGCCGTATATGCCTTCACCGCCGTCAAGGGATTGCAGGTTGTAATTGATGGGCCGGTGGGGTGCGAGAATCTGCCGGTTACCAGCGTCTTGCACTACACCGACGCGCTGCCGCCGCACGAATTGCCGATCGTGACGACCGGTCTTGGCGAAGAAGAACTGGGACGGGACGGTACCGAAGGCGCGATGAGGCGGGCATGGGGTACGCTTGATCCGGCGCTTCCTGCAGTGGTGGTCACCGGTTCGATTGCCGAGATGATCGGCGGCGGGGTGACGCCCCAGGGCACCAATATTCAGCGCTTCCTGCCGCGCACAATCGATGAGGATCAGTGGGAAGCCGCCGATCGGGCCATGACATGGCTCTTCACCGAGTTTGGGATGACCAAAGGCCGGATGCCGCCCGAGAAAAAACGGGATGCGGATGCGAAACCCCGGGTCAACATCCTTGGTCCGATGTACGGCACGTTCAATATGCCCTCGGATCTGGCAGAGATCCGGCGACTGGTCGAAGGCATCGGTGCCGAGATCAACATGGTTATGCCGCAAGGTGCGCATTTGGCCGAGATGCGGGGGCTGGTGAACGCAGACGCAAACGTCGTGATGTACCGCGAGTTCGGGCGCGGGCTGGCCGAGCTTTTGGGCAAGCCGTACCTTCAGGCCCCTGTCGGGATAGCGTCGACGACGAAGTTCCTTCGCACGTTGGGAGAGATGCTGAGCCTCGATCCCGAACCCTTCATCAAGCGCGAGAAGCATTCGACGATCAAACCTGTGTGGGACCTTTGGCGTTCTGTCACACAGGATTTCTTTGCGACGGCCAGCTTCGGCATCGTTGCAGGCGAGACCTACGCGCGCGGCATCCGGCATTTTCTGGAAACGGATCTCGGCCTGCCTTGTGCCTTCGCTGTTGCACGCGTCGCCGGGAAGAAGACGAACAACGATGAAGTGCGGGCGCTCTTGGCGAAGCACCGTCCGCTGATCGTTATGGGATCGATCAACGAGAAGATGTATCTGGCAGAGTTGAAGGGAGGGCATGGACCAAGCCCGGCCTTCATTCCTGCTGGCTTTCCTGGTGCCGCCATCAGGCGCGCCACGGGAACCCCGTTTATGGGATACGCGGGTGCGACATACTTGGTGCAAGAGGTCTGCAACGGGCTATTTGACGCGCTGTTCCATATTCTACCACTGGGCAGCGAGCTGGATGGGGCTGACGCCACGCCCACCACGTTGCGCCGCGATTTTCCCTGGGATGCCGACGCGCAAGAGGCGCTCGACCGCATCGTTGCCACGCATCCCGTCCTAACACGCATTTCCGCCGCGAAATCCCTACGAGACGCCGCCGAGCGCGCCGCACTCGAAGCAGGGGCAGAGCGGGTGGTCAAAGAAACAGTGGAGGCCCTGGCCACCACTGGAAAAGAAGGAGGACCCAAATGACGGATCAGACAACCGATATCCCTGTCGCCGCGCGGACGCACAAGCCGCCGCGAACAGAATTCTACGTCTACTTCGCCATTATCTTTCTGGCGACGCTGCCACTTGCGTTTCTGACGTGGGCTCTGGCGGCGCTCAAATCGGGGTCCTGGACCGATAAAGGGCCGTGGGCCCGGGCCTGGAGCCAGGCGCGGATTATCACGCCAATGATTTTCTCGGCCCCTTAAAGGGCCGAACCCGAGTTCCGTACCTCCTTCGGGGGAGCGGATGCCAGGGCGGTGTCCAAAGCCGAACCTGGAACCCGGCCGCGGGGGACGCGGCGTCAGTCTAACGATCCGGAGGAGAGTTAATGGCTGATAGAACCGACCTGTCTTTCACAGGTCTCACCGACGAGCAGGCGCAGGAACTGCACGCCGTGTACATGAGCGGGCTTCAGGTCTTTGTGATCGTCGCAATCGTCGCTCATGTTGCGACGTACATTTACCGCCCCTGGTTCAGCAACTGGGGAGGGTAAGAGATGGCCAAATTCTACAGGATCTGGCTGATCTTCGACCCCCGCCGCGTCTTCGTGGCGCAGGGCGTTTTTCTCTTCCTGTTGGCTGCGATGATCCATCTGGTGCTGCTGTCAAACGGCATCAACTGGTTCGAGGACGCCGCCATGGCGCGCAGCGGCGGCTAGACCCGTCAGCGACAAAGCTGTGGGCGGGGCAACCCGCCCACGGCAAACCAAACACCAGGCGCTAGAGGGGCGTTGCGCCCAGCCGCCAATGAAACGGAGTAAGAAGTATGGCTTTGCTCAGCTTCGAACGAAAATATCGCGTGCCGGGGGGCACGCTCGTGGGCGGCGACCTGTTCGACTTCTGGGTCGGACCCTTTTACGTCGGCTTCTTCGGTGTCACGACGATCTTCTTTGCCGCGCTCGGGACAATCCTGATCTTTTATTCCGCCTCGATGCAGGGCACATGGAACCCTTGGCTGATATCGGTGAACCCGCCACCCCTGTCCTATGGCTTGGGCGCTGCACCGCTAAACGAAGGGGGCTTGTGGCAGATCATCACAATCTGCGCGCACGGCGCGTTCGTGAGCTGGGCGCTTCGCGAGGTCGAGATATGTCGCAAGCTTGGAATGGGCTTCCACGTGCCCTTTGCCTTTAGCGTCGCGATCTTTGCCTACTTCACGCTTCAGGTGATCCGCCCGGTTCTTATGGGAGCCTGGGGGCATGCGTTCCCTTATGGCATCTGGAGCCATCTCGATTGGGTAAGCTACACCGGCTACCTTTATGGGAACTTTCACTACAACCCCGCCCACATGATTGCGATCACGTTCTTTTTCACGACGTGTCTGGCACTGGCCTTGCATGGTTCGCTGATCCTTTCCGCTGCGAACCCTGAAAAGGACAAAGAGATGCGTTCGCCGGAGCACGAGGACACGTTCTTCCGCGACTTTATCGGGTATTCGATTGGGCCGCTTGGCATCCACCGTCTGGGTCTTTTTCTGGCCCTGAACGCCGGATTCTGGAGCGCGGTCTGCATCGTTATCTCGGGCACCGTCTGGTTCGACCAGTGGGTCGCTTGGTGGGATTGGTATTGGCAACTGCCCTGGTGGGTAGACATCGAGGGAGGCGTCAATGGCTAGATTTCTGCCCGACCGCGAGTATCAGAACATTTTCACCCAGGTGCAGGTCCAGGGGCCGCCCGAAATGGGTATGGTCGAGGATGCCGACCTTGGCGACCGGTCGCAGAGCGCAAGCTTCAGCCAGCTTTTTGGCTGGTTCGGGAATGCGCAACTTGGCCCGTTTTACCTTGGTCCCTGGGGCGTTCTGTCGCTTGCCTCCGGCGTCACCTGGTTCGTGATGGTGGGTTTCTGGTTCTGGGGACAGGCAGGCTACAGCCCGGCTGTGTTCCTGCGGGATCTCTTCTGGCTGTCGCTTGATCCGCCGTCGCCGGAATATGGTCTGTCGTTCCCGCCGCTGGCGGAAGGCGGCTACTACCTAATTGCGTCGTTCTTCCTTCTGATCGCGGTGATGAGCTGGTGGATCAGATCGTGGGTTCTGGCCAACCAACTGGGTATGGGTAAGCACGTTTGCTACGCCTTCGCCAGCGCGATCTGGCTGTTCCTGGTCCTTGGCCTGATCCGCCCGATCCTGATGGGGTCCTGGTCCGAGGCGGTGCCCTACGGCGTCTTCACGCACCTCGATTGGACGAACCTCTTCTCGCTCACTTACGGGAACCTTTTCTACAATCCGTTCCACGCGCTTTCGATTGCGTTCCTCTATGGCTCAGCACTTTTGTTCGCCATGCATGGTGCGACGATCCTGGCTGTGACCCGTTTCGGGGGCGACCGCGAGCTTGAACAGATCGCAGACCGAGGCACCGCGTCCGAACGTGCTGGCCTATTCTGGCGCTGGACGATGGGGTTCAACGCGACGATGGAAGGTATCCATCGCTGGGCCTGGTGGTTTGCGGTTCTGACCACACTGACCGGCGGAATCGGTATTCTGCTGACTGGCACGGTTGTCGACGACTGGTTCACCTGGGCGCAACAACACGGCTACGGCGCGGCAGAGAACTATGTGCCGGCTGCGACGCCGGAAGACTTCAAGCCCTATCTGCCGCCACAGGAGTGACGCGTGATGTCCAATGACAAGCACTGGTATCTCGAAAACGACCCCAAACCCAACCTTCACGGCTGGATCTTCCGGCAGATGGCTATGGGTGCGGTCTATGCGGCGCTCGCGTTCTTCGGGGTGATAGCGGTGATCCTGATCATTCGCTCGATCGGTTTCATCCTTCCCGAAGATCCGTTTGCTGCGCTTGACGCAGGCCAGCGCACACTTCGTGCGCTGGTCTAGGGCCGGGCGGTGCAAACCGCCGGCCCACACCGGTTCGGGCGCTTAGCCGCGCCTGATCCTCGGGGTCTCCACACCCCGGTTCCCTTCCTGTTGGCTACAGGAGACTTGACGCCGTCGGAGCATGCTCTGACGGCGTCTTTTTCATCCAGCGGAGAGTTCTTATGACCCGTCCCGTCACACCTACACTTGACCGCGCCGCCTTCCCCCAGGATCTGAAGGCCCTGTCCGACGCAGAGCTTGCCAAGCTCGCGGACGAGTTGCGGGCCGAGGTGATCTCGGCGGTGTCCGAGACGGGTGGTCATCTGGGCTCTTCGCTGGGTGTTGTCGAGCTCTCGGTCGCAATCCACGCGGTTTTCAACACACCATTCGACAAGCTGATCTGGGATGTCGGGCACCAGTGCTACCCTCATAAGGTTTTAACAGGCCGTCGTGGCAAGATACGAACCTTGCGACAGAAAGACGGGCTGTCGGGCTTCACTAAGCGAAGCGAGTCGGACTACGATCCGTTCGGCGCGGCACATTCTTCGACGTCGATTTCGGCGGCCCTGGGCTTTGCCGTTGGTCGGGACATGGGTCGGTCCACAGGCGATGCAATTGCGGTGATTGGCGACGGCTCGATCAGTGCCGGGATGGCTTATGAAGCGCTGAACAATGCTGGCCACGAGGGTCGGAGGCTGTTCGTTATCCTGAATGACAACGAAATGTCGATCGCACCGCCGGTCGGCGCCATGTCGAAATACCTTTCGGGTCTCTACGCCAATCCAGGTGTCGCCGCGCTTGAGAAGATGGCGGAAGGCTTTGAAGCGGCGTTGCCGGGTCCGTTCCGCGACAGCGCGCGTCGGGCGCGGCAGCTTGTAACAGGCGCCGTCGGCGGTGACGGTACCTTGTTCGAAGAGCTTGGGTTTTCCTATGTCGGCCCGATTGACGGGCACGACATGTCGCAACTTCTTCCTGTCTTGCGCGCGGCGCGGGCGCGCGCGACAGGTCCTGTTTTGATTCATTGCTGCACGGTCAAGGGCAAGGGATACACGCCAGCAGAAACCAGCGCGGACAAATATCACGGCGTTTCGAAGTTCGACGTGGTTTCTGGGGCGCAACGAAAGGGCAAGGCAAATTCACCGGCCTATACCAAGGTCTTCGGTCAGACCCTGACCCGCTTGGCAGAGGCCGATCCACGTATTGTCGCTGTCACGGCGGCGATGCCGTCCGGCACCGGGGTCGACATTCTGGAAAAGCGCTACCCCGCCCGTGTGTTCGACGTCGGAATTGCAGAGCAACATGGCGTGACTTTCGCCGCCGGTATGGCGGCTTCCGGCCTGCGCCCGTTCTGCGCCATCTATTCGACCTTCCTTCAGCGCGGCTATGATCAGGTCGTTCACGACGTGGCACTGCAGAAGCTTCCGGTCCGCTTCGCCATTGATCGCGCAGGCCTGGTTGGCGCCGATGGCGCAACCCACGCAGGCGCCTTCGATGTGGCCTATCTGGCCAATCTGCCCGGATTTGTCGTGATGGCAGCGGGTGACGAAGCAGAGCTGGTGCGGATGGTTGCGACGGCGGCGGACTACGACGAAGGCCCCATTGCATTCCGATATCCACGCGGCGAGGGCGTGGGAGTGGATCTGCCGGAAACCCCGGAACCGCTGGAGATCGGAAAGGGTCGCATCATTCGGGAAGGCAATACGGTCGCGCTTCTGTCATTTGGCGCGCATCTATCAGAATGTCTTCGTGCCGCCGAGGAATTGTCGGCGATGGGGGTGTCCGCAACTGTGGCAGATGCCCGCTTCGCCAAGCCGCTTGACACCCGCTTGATCGGTCAGCTCGCCCGCCACCATGCGGCGCTGATCACCGTTGAGCAGGGCGCGCAAGGCGGGTTCGGCGCGCACGTGCTTCACCATCTCGCCAACAAGGGGGCTTTGGATCGGGGTCTGAAGGTTCGCACCATGACCCTGCCCGATCGGTTCATCGAACAGGCAAGCCCGGCTGCCATGTATGCCGATGCCGGACTAACGGCGGAGGAGATCGCCAGAACGGCGCTTGAGGCGATGGGCGTGGTCAGTTTGCCCGTCGGACAGGCACGCGCCCAATCCTAGGCGCGCACCAGCCGTCCGAAGATCCGATCACGGTGTTCTTCGAGATAGATTCGAAGCCATGGCGTAAACAGTTCGGGTCGCCTAGCAACCTCGGCCGAGAGCTCGTATATGTCGGTCCAGCGCGTCGCCATGACTTCGTCTGAGTTCGGTGATACGGTCAGGTCGCGCGGGGCGTCCGCCAGAAACAAGTCGACCACCTCATGTTCGATCATCCCGGCCCCCACGTCGGCCCGGTACTCGATCCGGTCACGGTGGGACGGATAAAGCCCTGTGATCCCCAATTCCTCTCGAAGCCGTCTGATCGCGCAATCGACCGGCGTCTCGCCCCAGGCCGGATGCGTACAGCAGGAGTTCGCCCAAAGCCCCGGTGTGTGGTATTTCGACAGGGCGCGCTGTTGGACGAGGACGTCTTCCCCCGACATTACAAACACCGAAACGGCTTTGTGCTTCAGACCCAACTGATGGGTCTTAAGTTTGTCATAGGGCTTCAGGACGCCATCGACCCATGCGGGTATCAAGTCGGTCATGCAAACGTCTCCGGCACAAGTCGCGTCAAATGGGCAAGGTTCTTCAGCCCGATCTTCACATGTGCCATGGGGCGCGCGCGGACGAGCTTCTTGTTCATATAGGCTTCGAATGTCAGGCGCTGCACATCGACATCGTGACACAGGGACACAAACCTTTCCCGCCGTTCGTCGGACCGATAGTAAGCGTCCTGCATGGCGCGCAGGACCTTGAAGACGGTTTTGTGTTCCTTCATGAATGCGCGTCGTGCGAGGGCAAGGTCCTTGACGCGACCGGACGCCAGTGCGGCCATCGCCGCTTCGGCTGCGACCCGTCCGCCCATCATGGCGTAGTATATGCCCTCGCCCGACGATGGTGCCACGACGCCCGCAGCATCGCCCGCCAGTACGACGTCCCGCCCATTGTCCCAACAGTCGAGCGGCTTAAGCGGGATCGGGGCGCCTTCCTTCCGGATCGTTTCGCAATGCTCAAGCCCGCTTGCGGCACGCAGGTCTGCCGTGGCTTTCTTGAGGTCCACCCCGTCTACGCCCGATCCCATACCGACTGATGCACTTGCGCCGTGGGGAAACACCCAGCCGTAGAAATCCGGGCTGATTGTCCCATCATAGACCACGTCACACCTTTCCGGATCGTACTGGCCGACCTTCCCGGGCGCCTTTATTATCTCGTGGTAGGCGATCACATAAGGAATGGTGTCGCCGCCTGGAACTTCCTGTCGTGCCACATCCGAACGTGCGCCATCCGCCCCGATCACGATTTTACAGCTCAGCCGCATCTCGTTGCCCGAGACCTTGTCGCGATAGACGACGTGGGTGCCTTCCCTGTCCCGTTCGATCCGCTTGAACGTGCCGGTGTTACGATGCGCCCCGGCGCGGGTCGCACGAACACGCAGAAACTCGTCGAAGTGTTCACGATCGACCATTCCGACAAATCCGTTTTCGATTGGAATATCGACGTGGCGCTGCGTGGGCGAAATCATCCGCGCCGTCTGGATCTTGGCGACAAGCTGACTGTCGGGGATATCAAAATCGGTGATCAGGCGCGGCGGGATCGCGCCGCCGCAAGGTTTGATCCTGCCCGCTCGGTCGACGAAGGCCACCGAACGGCCGGATCGCGCCAAATCCTCGGCTGCGGTGGCCCCGGCCGGGCCAGCCCCGACCACTATCGCATCGTACATCATCGTCATTCTCCCGGTACGGCAGCGGGGGCGGGCGTCCGCAGAACGGAAAGCGCCACCAGGGCAGCCAAAATAAAGAGCGCAGCCTCGGTCGCGAATAGAACGCCATAGGCAGAAGCATCCTCCAGCCCCCACCGCAGCGCATCGAGCGTGCCGGTAGCGACAAGCCCGGCAAGCCCTGCGGCAATGGCCTGTGCCGCGCCGAAGACACCCATGCGCGTGCCTGTCGCCCCGGTTTCTTCTGCGGCGAGTCGCATCATCGAACCGACGGCTCCCACAACGAAGAGCCCGTTGCCGACGCCCAGCGTTACGGTCGCCGGTACCAACGGCAGCCCTGTCCCCAGGGCCAAAAGGCCCGCAGCCGAGATCCCGCATCCCGCGATCGCCCAGAACCTGAGACTTCCAATTCGGAGTGTGGACAAAAGGCCAGCGGCGATCATACCCATCAACGCCGCGCCGTCCTTACCGCCTGAAAGCTTAGTCGACTGGTCCGGAGCCAACCCATGTACGTGGCCGGCGAAGGGTTCGAACACCAGCTCCGACAAGTAGAACGCAAGAATCGAAAGGAATACAAACCCCGTGAAACTGCGCGCCCGCGGGTCCGCCCAGGCCGCGCGCAGTGCAGCGGCAAGGCGGGTTTCGGACGGGGCGGGAAGGGGTCCTAGGCGTCGCTCGATGCCAAAGACCCCGATCCAGGTGACGACGAGGGCCAGCAGGCTGGCGACAGCGACAACGGTTGTCAAACGGTCGGGCGAATACGGCTCCAGCGCCGAGCCGACGCCAACGGAACTCGCGATCGCGCCGGCGATCAGCATGAGCCAAGCCAGCGTTGCCGCGGCGCCCCTTCGGCGTTCGGGGGCGGCAGCGGCAAGAAGGGCAAGAAACGATGTTCCCGCCGCCCCAACGCCGAACCCGATGATCGTGTAGGCGATAACCCAAAGGATCAGGGCCGACACCACAGAACTTTCCGCAACTCCAACCGTCCAAGCGGCCAGCGAGACGGCCAAGCCCAGCGCGGCCATCCCGCCCAGTATAAAGGGTGTGCGCTGTCCGCCGCGATCAGATCGGTGACCCCAAGCCGGTCGGCTAAGCTGTACGGCATAGTGCAGCGCGACCAGAAGGCCCGGCAACAGAGCGGGCAAGGCAAGTTCGACCGTCATCAATCGGTTGAATAGGTTCACAGGCAGCGCCGCCATCGCGCCGATCGCGGCATTGACCAAACAGAGCCGAACAAGACTGCCCCATCCAAGCCCGGTCATGTGCCAAGGCTCCGCACGGCGAAGGCCGCGATCATCATGCCGGTGACATAGAGCGCAACGCCGGTTGCGTTGTACCAAGGCGCCTTCGCACGCGGATCGCGAAACAGCACCCGCATGGCAAGAAGCTGAAGGACCAGCACAGTGGCAACGCCCAAAGCGTGCCAGGGCCGTCCCCAAATCAGAAGAAGCGGCACAATCACAAACTGCGGAAGAGCCATTCCAGTGCAGGCGATCTTGGCCGCAACTTCAGGGCCCAGGACGACGGGTAGGGATCTGACGCCGGTCGCCCGGTCCCCTTCAAGCGCCTTGAAATCGTTCAGCGTCATGATCCCGTGGGCGCCAAGCCCGTATAGCAGGGCAAGGGTCACGACTTCAAACGACGGCGCGCCAACCGTCAGGATCGCAGCACCCGTAAACCACGGGAGCGTCTCGTAACTCAGGCCAACGAGCCCAGGGCCCCACCAGCCAGAGCGCTTTAGGCGTACCGGTTCACAGGAATAGGCCCAAGCCGCCAGCACTGCCGTCACGGTCGCGCCAAAGCCCCAGGGCCCCAGTTGCCAGCCGATCGCAAGCCCAAGTCCAGACATCGCAAGCGCAACCCACAGCCCCCACCGCCCGGGGACCCGGCCCGATGGGATAGGCCGGTCAGGTTCATTGATTGCGTCCACATGCCGGTCACACCAATCGTTCGCCGCCTGGCTCATCCCGCAAATCACGGGACCCGCGAGGATCAAGCCCAAAACGACAAGTGCCCACTTGTCGCCCGGCCAAATGCCCGACGAAACGACACCGCAAAGAAACGCCCACATCGGCGGAAACCACGTCACCGGTTTCAGGAGAGTAATCAAGGCGGCCGGGTCGGGCGTACTGCGTGGGGGTATCGAAGCGCTGACACTCATTATGTCAGACTAAGTTGACAGAATGAGTCGCACAAGTGGAACAAGCGCGTGGAAGCGGGGCAAAACGTCTCAAGGATGGCCGCTCAGTCTTTGAAAGACTATGCGGCCTTGAGCCAACGACCTAAAGCAAGTTCGTCAGCTTGGATCTTTGCTGAGCAGGCCGTATTTGCGGAGTTTCACATAGAGGCTTTGGCGCGACAGACCCAGCATCTCTGCTGCGGCCACCCGATTGTTACGTGTCAACTCAACGGCAGTTTCGATGCACATTTTCTCGACGACGTCGGTCGTGTCCGACACGATGTCTTTCAACGTGGCGGAGCCCACAAGCTCCATAACGTTCTTCATCCCATCGTCGCTAACCCCAACGCCCGGACGACGTACCGCTTCGACCCGGCTGGCATCTCGAATTACAAGAACCAGCGCGGGGTTCGCGCGGTCATTAAGATAGGTGGCTGAAATCTCAACCGACGTCTCGCCACCGAACTCAGAAACAAGGCGCGTGGCATACATCGACATGTGTCCCGCCCGCGTGGCATTGTCGATCAGTACCTTTGCATCAACCGAGCCCCGCGACAGATAATCCGCAACCGGCTTGCCACGCGCAAGCGTGACGTGCGCGACATCCGCCAGGTTCAAGAACGCCTCGTTCGCTGATTTGATGACGCCGTCGCGATCAGTGAAGACGATTGCGTCGCTGCCTTCTTGATAAAGTCCGTTGAGGTTCTCTGTGAGTTCGTCTGTCGCGGGTTCTATCTCGTCGGCGTTCTCGATACGACAGATCAAGTACCGTTCACCAGCCGCGCGGAATAGCTTTGGCGTAACGAGTAGCCGCTTGCGCGACCGTCGCGCTGCAAGCTCCAACGGTTTTGCGGCATCGTCGATGGCTGCCGAGGCCAAGGCATCAACCAACTCACTCTTTCGGCGATGGTCGAACTCTTGACCAAAAGGCGAATTCTGCAACTCTGCCAAACTGCCGCCCAAAAGCGCGGCGGCCGCGGCATTGATGTCGGTAATGCGCCGCGATGTCATCGATACAAACACGGTCGCATCGCGCACACTGTCCATAAGTACACGAAACCGAGTATCGTACTCGCGCTGTGTTTCGTAATCCCGCTCTAGCGCCATCTGCGCGCTGACGAGCTGCTTTTGCATCTCGGCGATCGGGCGCAAATCCCGGCCTAACATTAGCAACGCGCCGTCAGGGCCAATCTGATGAAGCGTGTAGCGGATCGGGAACTCCCAGTCGCCACTGTCGGTGTGGTTCAACTCCATCGCCCGCCAGCTTTGCGAGCCGGTCGCGAAATCATGAAGCTGGGTGTCAAGCTTTGCGATGGATTCCGAACTTAGAAAGTCGCGAATGTTCCGCCCTTCCCAGTGATCGAGATTGCCAAAGCTGGGATGCGTGGGATTGATCAGTACGCTAAGGACTTGACCGACATCCGAGATGACGATCCCAAGGTCCGATGCCGTTGCGATGATATCGCCCAGAACATCCGGTCCTATAAGTGGAATTGACCCCGAATTCCAGTATCTGGTTCCCCGCGAACTCACGGCTGACCGTCCGGATGGCGGGAGCGTCTCATCGTCTACCGGCTCGTCTCGCGCAGTGGACTTGCGCCGGGTGTTGAAACCTTCAGACCGCACAGCCGAAGGGCCTCTCTCGGATCAGTAGCAGTATGGTCCGCACCTGTTACCTTCCTGACGTCCGTTCCGAGATGCCCCACTGCGCCGCCTACAACAATCGGCACTGGATCCGGCGAGACGTCTCTTGTCTTTTCAACCAGTTCTCGAAGGCCAGCAAGACGCTCGACAACCGCCACAGAAAAAAAGATAGCGTCGAAGTTTCCGGAGGCAACAGTATGCAGCACGCGTCTTTCGGTTTCTCCAAGAAGAAGTCGGACCGACACGCCGAGCCGCCGCAATTGCTCTGCCAGCACCATCGCGCCAAGGGTATGAAAATGGTCTTCCATGACTACGACCAGCACCGACCGTTCGGCGTCCCCGACCGTGTCGGCGTAGCGCGGTGGTGCTGACAAAGACCGAACTGCCCGCTGAAGGCGCGCCGATCCGATCGTCACCTCGGCAAATCCCAGCCCGTCAGAGCACCAATCGTCTCCAAGACGACGCGCAGCTTCGGGAATGTAAAAGTCAATGATCTCTTCGTTCGGGATGCCCGCACGTGAAAGCTTGGCGATCGCTTGGTTCAGCGCCGTCTCACCGCCACTACGCGCAGCGTCGACGAGATCAAGAATCAAGGTTTCGGATGCCGGTGAGCGGCCGTGGAAACGCTTTGAGGCAAGCACCGCAATAGCCCGGGATGCAAGAGACGCGACGGTGTTTTCCGTGCTGTCCTCAGGCTTTAGGCCGTACGGTCCCTGTCCATCGGTCATTCTTAAAGTCCTTGGGGCCCCTGGCAGTCGCGCTCCTTCGGGGTGAGTCGCGCAGATGACGCACGTCAGAGTGTCGGCTTTTTGGGCCAAATTGTCAAAGTAAACTGACAGTCTTGATGCGAGAGTGAGGCGCCAAGAGAGCACGCTAGGGTAGAAATCTGATAAAAACCAGATGCCTTTAGGGCGGTTTACCCGCACGTATCCCCACATCAACCTGTAATGAATTCTGTACGGTATGAGTGTAAGTTATAATTGACACTTTCGTGAGCAGAGGGCTAACCTTGCCCGTGCGAGGTATTCCTGGGAGGTCCGGATGTCCGGCATGCGCACAGAGCGTAGAGCCCCACGCCAGCTCTATTCAGAGGCCGAGCGTGCGCGGCGTGATGCATCGGTCTGGACCGTCGTGCAGGGCGTTCTTGCACCGCTTCAATTCGTTGCATTCCTGGTCTCGCTTGCCTTCGTTCTGCGCTACCTCGCCACCGGCGAAGGTTACCTTGCCGCGACTATCTCAATCTTCGTCAAGACCGCCTTCCTCTACGCGATCATGGTGACGGGATCGATCTGGGAAAAAGTTGTCTTCGGGCGCTGGCTTTTTGCGCCGGCGTTCTTTTGGGAAGACGTCTTTAGCTTTGTCGTGATCGCGCTTCACACCGCATATATCTGTGCAGTTTCAATCGGTTCCGTGGATGCTAGTGGTCAAATGGCGATCGCATTGGCGGCCTATGCGGCCTATGTTGTAAACGCCGGACAGTTCTTGTGGAAACTGCGCGCGGCGCGGTTGGAAGCGGGGGTGGCGGCGTGAACGACCACACCCCTCCGCCGCTTGCTCCGGGATGCCGGGGTGCTCCGATCTTGCGAGAGCGGGGCCAGCACGAAGTCTTCTGTGGATTGACCTCGATCATTTGGCTTCACCGGAAGATGCAGGACGCGTTTTTTCTGGTCGTAGGTTCGCGCACATGTGCGCATCTTCTGCAATCGGCGGCCGGCGTGATGATCTTTGCCGAGCCTCGGTTTGGCACGGCGATTCTCGAGGAATCGGACCTTGCCGGACTTGCCGATGCGCAGGACGAACTTGACCGAGAAGTGGATCGTCTTCTGTCAAGGCGGCCTGACATTCGACAATTGTTCCTGGTCGGAAGCTGCCCGTCCGAGGTGATCAAGTTGGATCT
This sequence comes from Pseudomonadota bacterium, assembly GCA_038744785.1. GTDB lineage: Bacteria > Pseudomonadota > Alphaproteobacteria > Rhodobacterales > Rhodobacteraceae > Ovoidimarina. The sequence goes on along the minus strand of JBCDLX010000015.1, from coordinate 59,919 downwards.
TGCGCGAGCGGCAGAACGCCTCAGCGCACGCCATGCGCCGCACGTACGGGTCATAAATTATTCAGGTTCTGGCATCGAGACGACATTCACCCAGGGCGAGGACGCGTGTCTTGCCGCGATGGTGCCGGAACTGGAAACTACAGACACGCGCGAGCTTCTACTTGTCGGGGCGCTTCCAGACATCGTTGAAGACCAGGCGCTGTCGCTTCTTGATGCGCTCGGGATCGGCCCGGTGCGGGTCTTGCCGGCACGGCGCGCCGATGCGGCGCCGCGTGTGGGGCCGAACACCGTCTTCGCTTTGACTCAACCTTTCTTGGGCGACACCTATTCTGCCCTGATCCGGCGCGGCGCTTCGCCGATCCACGCACCCTTTCCATTCGGCGAGGAAGGCACCACAGCCTGGCTCGCTTCAATCGCCGATAGCTTTGGGGTCGATCGCGCATATTTCGACAGCGTGACATCCGCACCCAGAGCACGGGCGCGCAAGGCTGTTGCAGCGCGGGCTGAGACGCTACGCGATAAATCGGTGTTCTTCTTTCCCGACAGTCAGCTTGAACTACCACTTGCGCGCTTTCTCACCCGGGAATGTGGAATGCACGCAACTGAAATTGGCGCGCCCTTTATCCACAAGGCTCTGATGGGTCCAGAACTTGATCTGATCGAGCCCGGCGCGGTGATCTCGGAAGGTCAGGACGTCGACCGCCAGCTTGACCGCGCCCACTCCACGCGCCCCGACCTGACGGTTTGCGGTCTTGGTCTCGCAAATCCGCTCGAGGCCCAGGGGCTCACAACAAAGTGGGCGATCGAACTGGTATTCACTCCTGTCCATTTCTACGAGCAAGCTGGCGATCTGGCCGAGCTTTTTGCCCGACCGCTGCGCCGCAGGGCGGCGCTCCGGCTGGAGGCTGCGGAATGACCGCGCGTCTCTTCATCTTGACCGAATTACTCTCTGGGTGCGGGGGCTGGCCCTCGCTGCGGTGGTGCCCGTGAAACTAACGGTGTGGACATATGAAGGACCGCCCCATGTGGGGGCCATGCGGGTCGCGACCGGAATGCGCGGCGTCCACTATGTCCTGCACGCGCCGCAGGGCGATACCTACGCCGACCTTCTGTTCACGATGATCGAACGCCGCGGTCATCGACCGCCCGTGACCTACACAACGTTTCAAGCCCGTGATCTGGGGGCAGACACTGCTGACCTGTTTCGGACCGCCTGTCGTGATGCGTATGAGCGGTTCAAGCCAGACACGCTGATTGTCGGGTCGTCATGTACGGCCGAACTGATCCAGGATGACCCGGGCGGGCTTGCCGCGACCATGGGTCTGCCTGTTCCGGTTATCCCGCTCGAACTGCCAAGCTATCAGCGCAAGGAAAACTTCGGCGCTGACGAGACCTTTTTTCAGATTGTCAGGCATCTCGCCTCACCGCGTCCCAAAACAGTCCAGCCGACGGCGAACATTTTGGGCCCAACAGCGCTGGGCTTTCGCCACCGCGATGATATCGCCGAAGTAACCGCGCTCCTTTGTGACCTTGGAGTAGGAGTGAACGTGGTGGCCCCGATGGGCGCCGATCCTGCCGATATTGCGCGGCTGCCCGAAGCGCACTTCAATGTTCTGCTTTACCCCGAGACGGGCGAAGGCGCTGCGCGGTATCTCGAAAGGACGTTTGGCCAAAGCTATACCAAGACCGTTCCAATCGGTGTCGGCGCAACGCGCGATTTCATCGAAGAAGTGCGCGGCCTGACCGGGTCCACATCCGCGACCGACGACAGTCGCTTGCGTTTGCCGTGGTACTCGGAATCGGTCGACTCGACCTATCTCACCGGAAAGCGGGTGTTCCTCTTCGGCGATGCAACCCATGTGCTCGCCGCCGCCCGGATCGCAAAGTATGAGATCGGTTTCGAAGTTGCGGGGCTGGGATGCTACAACCGTGAATACGCGCGCGCGGTGCGCGCGGCGGCCAGAGACTACGGCGTCGATGCCCTGATCACGGACGACTACCTTGAGGTGGAACAGGCGATTGAGGCTTTGCAGCCCGAGCTAATCCTAGGCACCCAGATGGAGCGTCACATCGGCAAGCGGCTGGGCATACAATGCGCCGTTATCTCGTCGCCCGTGCACGTCCAGGACTTTCCTGCACGCTACAGCCCACAAGCCGGTTGGGAGGGTGCAAATGTTATCTTCGATACGTGGGTGCATCCGCTTGTCATGGGGCTGGAAGAACATCTTCTACACATGTTCCGCGAAGATTTCGAGTTCCACGATGCGGCCGGTCCAAGTCATCACGGGCACCTCGCAGCGCCGCCGCCCGAGGAACCCCAATTCGCGGCGGCGGATCGCGGGTCAGGCGAAACTTCAATTGGCCAGACTGTGCAATGGCAGGATGCGGCAGAGCGCGAATTGCGGAAGGTCCCGTTTTTCGTGCGCGGAAAGGCGCGCCGGAACACCGAAGCATTCGCTGCAGAACGCGGTCTGGCAGAGATCGGAATAGAAACACTCTACGAGGCAAAGGCCCACTATGCGCGATGAGGTGATGCATAAGCCTTACCGCGTGGTGATCGTCACGCTGGACGCCCATGCCGCTGGGCCCGCGGCCCGCGTGTCGGAGCGGCTTGCAAGTGTTTTCCCCGGGCTGTCTGTGTCGGTTCATGCCGCAGCCGAATGGGCTGAAAACCCTGCCGCGCTCGATCTAGCGCGCGACGCCGTCGCGCGGGCCGACATTGTCGTTGCGAACCTTTTGTTCATCGAAGAGCACATCCGCGCGATCCTGCCCGACCTTGAGTCGCGGCGCGATGATTGCGATGCCATGATCGGTGTGATTGCTGACCCCGCTGTTGTGAAGCTAACGCGGATGGGCGATTTGGACTTGGCCCGCCCAGCAAGCGGGATCTCTGCCCTTCTGAAGAAGCTGCGGGGGTCAGCGAAACCAAGCGCCACCTCTGGTGAAAAACAGATGCGGCTTCTGCGCCGCCTCCCCAAAATCCTGAGATACATTCCCGGCAAGGCCCAGGACCTGCGCGCCTGGTTCCTGACAATGCAGTACTGGCTAGGGGGATCGGACGATAACGTCGAACGCATGGTGCGCTTTTTGGTGTCGCGCTACGCCACCAGAGACGACTGGCGCGGCGCAGCAGCAGATCTACCGATAGAGTATCCCGAGGTCGGTCTGTATCACCCGGGCCTGCGCGACAGGATCGCGACTGACCCGGGCGGTCTGCCGATGCCTGAGACGCCGGTGGCGACGGTGGGGCTCTTGATGCTCCGCTCCTATGTTCTGGCGTCCGATACGGCACATTACGACGCGGTGATACGGGCGTTTGAAGCCAAGGGGATCCGGTGCATTCCCGCGTTTGCCGGGGGACTTGATGGTCGGCCAGCGATTGAGGCGTACTTCCAAGGGAAGATCGATGCGCTTGTTTCGCTGACCGGTTTTTCGCTGATTGGTGGACCGGCCTACAATGATAGTGAAGCGGCCGTTCAGGTGCTTAAGGGGCTGGATGTGCCCTATATCGCCGCCCATCCGCTGGAATTCCAGACGCTCGGCCAATGGGAGGCCTCATCTGGCGGTTTGGGGCCGGTCGAGACCACGATGCTGATTGCACTGCCCGAGATCGACGGGGCAACAAACCCGACGGTCTTTGCCGGGCGGCACGGTGGCGATGATGCGCATAGCTATGAGACGGCTGGCGTGGCCGGGGTTTCGGCCCGGGCCATGGCGCCGTGCGTTGAGCGCGTAGAAAAGCTAACAGAGAAGGTCATGCGGCTTGCCCGTCTGCGCCGATCCGCCCCGCACGAGCGCAAACTGGGGATCGTGCTCTACGGCTTCCCTCCCAATGCCGGCGCCGTGGGAACGGCAGCCTACCTGTCCGTTTTCGAAAGCCTTCACGCGACCCTCCATGCGCTGAAAGCCGACGGGTACGATTGTGATCCGCCTGATACGATCGAGGCGCTGAAGGCCGCCGTACTTGAAGGCAACGCGGCCCGGTACGGGCAAGAGGCCAACGTCGCTGCTCATATCTCGGCCGATGACCTCGTCGCACGCTGTCCCTGGCTGGACGAGATCGAAGCGGTCTGGGGGCCAGCGCCTGGGCGCGTGCAATCGGACGGGCGGGGCGTGTTTGTTCTGGGTGCGACGTTTGGGAACGTGTTCGTCGGCGTTCAGCCAGCCTTTGGCTGGGAAGGCGATCCGATGCGGCTTTTGTTTGAGGGCGGGTTTGCACCGACCCATGCATTTGCCGCATTCTATCGCTGGTTGCGCGATGATTTCGGGGCCGATAGCTACTTGCATTTCGGGATGCACGGCGCGCTTGAGTTCATGCCGGGCAAGCAGGCTGGTTTGAGTGAAACCTGCTGGCCGGATCGACTGATTGGCGAAGTTCCGAACATCTATCTTTACGCGTCTAACAACCCGTCCGAAGCGACGCTGGCGAAGCGGCGGGCAAATGCGATCTGCGTGACGCACCTGACACCTCCCCTGGCGGCATCGGGGCTTTACAAGGGGCTTCTGGAATTGAAGGACAGCGTGTCGCGTTGGCGCGGGCTCTTGCCCGATCATCCCGATCGGGATGAGCTCGCCCGGTTGATTGTCGATCAGGCCGAGGCGGTTGATATGGACGGGTCGGATCCTGACGCCCTCTGGCTTCAATTGCTGGAAACAGAAGACGCCCTGATCCCAGATGGGTTGCATGTGCTTGGACGGCCGATCAAGGGCGCGGCGCTTGACGCGCATATGGCCACCTTGCCGGAGACCGACCCGGTGCGGCGGGCCGAGATCGAAGCGCTTCTGCAGGAAAGCGATGAGATTCCTGCGCTCCTGCGCGCGTTGGGCGGGCATTTCGTGCCGCCGGTCCCGGGCGGAGATCTGATACGGTCGCCCGAGGTTCTGCCAACGGGCCGGAACATCCACGCCTTCGATCCGTTCCGGATGCCCACGGCATTTGCGATGGCCGATGGGGCGCGCCAGGCGCAGTTGCTTCTGGAGACCCATGACAGCCTTCCGCGCACGGTCGCACTGGTGCTTTGGGGATCGGACAACATCAAATCCGATGGCGGCCCGATCGCGCAGGCTATGGCGCTTATGGGCGCGCGGCCGAGGTTCGACCATTACGGTCGGCTCGCGGGCGCGGATCTGGTTCCATTGGACGAGCTTGGCCGTCCCCGGGTGGATGTGGTGATGACACTTTCGGGTATCTTCCGCGATCTTCTGCCGCTTCAGACCCGCATGCTTGCGGAAGCGGCCTGGAAAGCTGCGATCGCCGACGAACCCACCGAGATGAATTTCGTGCGCGCCCACGCGCTGGCCCATGCCGAGGCGCAAGGCTGCGACATGGAAACCGCCGCGCTGCGGGTGTTTTCCAATGCGGAAGGCGCCTATGGCGCCAACGTCAACGCACTTGTGGACAGTTCCGCATTTGGCGACGAGGACGAACTGGCCGACGCCTACGAGGCGCGCAAATCATTTGCTTATTCACGGCACGGCAAGTCCGAGGCCAATGCTGCGCTTCTGCAGCGGACGCTGAAGGACGTCGATGTTGCCTATCAGAATCTCGAGTCGGTAGAACTCGGCGTCACGACCGTTGACCACTACTTCGATACACTGGGCGGGATCGCGCGCGCCGTGAAACGGGCGAAAGGCTCTGAAGCAGCGGTCTATATCGGCGATCAGACGCGGGGTGCCGCAAAAGTGCGCACGCTGAAGGCGCAAGTGGCACTGGAAACCCGGTCGCGCAGCCTGAACCCGAAATGGTTCGAAGGGATGCTGCAGCACGGGCACGAGGGTGTGCGGCAGATTGAGGCGCAGGTCACCAACACCATGGGCTGGTCGGCGACCACGGGTCAGGTCGAGCCGTGGGTCTACCAGAGAATTTCCGAGACGTTTGTTCTCGACGACGACATGCGCGAACGGCTGGCAGCGCTCAATCCAAAGGCGTCAGCCCGGATGGCGAACCGCCTGCTTGAAGCATCCGACCGGGCCTATTGGGCGCCCGATGCCGAGACGCTTGATGCTTTGCAAGAAGCGGCGGATGCGCTTGAGGACCGGTTGGAAGGAGTGGCGGCAGAATGATGTATGCGGTGCAGTTTGGCTTCGACGCGCCTCGGGCGCGCCGACCGGTTTGGGGGCCAGCCCCCCAACCCCCCCGAAGTATTTCCACCAGGATGAAGGGGAACTGCCGAAATCTCTGGGGAGGGTTGATATGAGCCCGCTCGATACCAGACATCCGCCTGCGGCGCGGGCCAATGCGCGGGAACGGGATGGGTTAAAGGCGCGGGGACTCACCTCGCCCCCGGTCCTGAAGGGCGAGGATGGGGAAGGCTCGGTCCAGGTTCATCAGGATGCTAGCCTGAAGATCGATGGCGCCAAGGTGTTTTCGGTCTACGGGAAAGGCGGGATCGGGAAGTCGACGACAAGCTCGAACCTCTCGGCAGCCTTTGCAAAGCTCGGAAAGCGGGTTTTGCAGATCGGGTGCGATCCGAAGCACGATTCCACGTTCACGTTGACCGGCCGACTTCAGCCCACGGTGATCGACATTCTGAAGGAGGTCGATTTCCACGCGGAGGAACTGAGACCCGAGGATTTCGTTACCGAAGGCTGGGGCGGCGTGCACTGCGTCGAGGCGGGCGGACCGCCAGCCGGGACCGGATGTGGTGGCTACGTCGTGGGCCAGACGGTCAAGCTTCTTAAGCAGCATCACATGCTTGAAGACACCGATGTCGTGATTTTCGATGTCCTGGGCGATGTGGTCTGCGGTGGGTTTGCCGCGCCGCTTCAGCATGCCGATCGCGCCGTGATTGTAACCGCAAACGATTTCGACTCGATTTATGCGATGAACCGGATCATCGCGGCGGTGCAGGCCAAGTCGAAAAACTATGCCGTGCGGCTCGCGGGTTGCGTGGCGAACCGGAGCAGGGAAACCGACGAGGTCGATAGATACTGTAAGACCGTGGGCTTCCAGCGTATCGCCCACATGCCCGACTACGATGCCATCCGGCGATCGCGACTGAAGAAGAAGACTTTGTTCGAGATGCCTGACGACGAGGACATCGTTCTGGCACGGGCCGAGTACATCCGATTGGCTGAGACACTTTTTGCGGGAACCGAGCCTTTGGCGCCCGACCCGCTGCCCGACCGCGAAATTTTTGAACTTCTGGGGTTCGATTGATGGCGCCACCTTCGGCGATAAGCACAGCGCGGCCCGGGCTTGATCCGGGGCGTCCCTCGCGAAGCCACTACGAAGCGACCCGCGCGCGTGTCGAAACCTATTTTGACCGCACCGCGACGGACGCCTGGGCGCGGTTGACGTCGGATGCCCCTGTCAGCCGTATTCGCGCGACCGTCCGCGAAGGCCGCAATAAGATGCGGGCCGCCATCCTGGCGCGGCTCCCGGCGGATTTGGTGGGCGTTTCGGTGCTGGATGCCGGATGCGGCGCCGGACAGATGACGGCCGAGCTTGCGGCGCGGGGCGCCATGGTCACCGCCGTCGATCTATCGCCGCAGCTGGTCGAGATTGCGCAGTCGCGTTTGCCGGACACCTACAGGTCGCGCGTTCGGTTTGAGACGGGCGACATGTTGGCCGAGGGCCTCGGCACATTTGACGCCGTCGTCGCGATGGACAGCCTGATTTACTATTCTCGCCCTGATCTTGCTTCAGCGCTGGACCGTTTAAGCGCGCGCGCAGGGCAGGTCGTCTTCACCGTAGCACCGCGCACGCCCGTCCTTACGGCGATGTGGTGGGCTGGCCGGGCATTTCCGAAATCAGATCGTTCGCCTGTCATGGTGCCCCAAGCCTACGCGGCACTGGCTGCGGCGGTAACGGGCACGTTGACCCAGGGCCAGCGTATCCATTCCGGCTTCTACATTGCCGAGTGCCTGGAGCTTCGCCGATGATCATTCCGAAGGCGGTCATAAAGCAGGCGTCGCTCAGAGTGCTTCCGTTTTCGGATGCGGCCAGCGAAGGCTTGCCTCTGGGGCAGCTTTTGCGCCTGTCGCTGTTCCAGCTTTCGGTTGGGATGGCCGGGGTGATGATCCTTGGCACTCTGAACCGGGTGATGATCGTGGAACTGAGCGTCGCGGCGACCGTGGTGGCCGTGATGATCGCACTTCCGGTCCTGATTGCCCCGTTTCGGGCCCTTCTTGGATTTCGGTCGGACACGTACCGGTCGTCGATCGGATGGAAGCGTATCCCGTATCTTTGGTTCGGATCGCTTTGGCAGATGGGCGGGCTGGCGATCATGCCGTTTTCGCTTCTCGTTTTGTCCGGCGACAGTGTGCACCACGTCCCGTTCGCGGGCGAGGTGTTGGCTGCGCTGTCGTTCTTGCTTACGGGCTTGGGTATGCACATGACGCAGACGGCCGGACTTGCGCTGGCCGCCGACCGCGCGACGGACGACACCCGGCCGCGCGTGGTCGCCCTTCTTTATGTGATGTTTCTTGCGGGTATGGCCGGATCGGCGCTGATCGTGGGCTGGTTGCTGCGTGACTTTAGCGGCTTAAGGCTGATCCAGGTTGTGCAGGGGGCCGCCGTGGTGACGCTGCTGCTTAACCTAGTCGCGCTTTGGAAGCAGGAACAGGTGCGGCCAATGAGCCGGGAGGAGCGTGAAGCGCCGCGCCCCCGCTTCGCCGATGCCTGGGCGGATTTCGCGGAAGGCGGGGACGCGGGACGCCTGTTGGCGGTGGTGTTCATCGGAACGATGGCCTTCAACATGCAGGATGTGCTTCTGGAACCCTATGGCGGTGAAGTCCTTAGTCTTTCGGTTTCTGCCACGACGGTCCTGACTGCCCTGTGGGCCGCGGGCGCGCTTGTCGGCTTCGGTTTCGCCGCACGGTGGCTTTCACACGGGCTTAGCCCCTACCGGATGTGCGCCCGCGGGCTTCTATTCGGGATTGCCGCTTTTTGCTTTGTCGTGTTCTCGGCGCCGATGTCATCGCCAGCGCTGTTCTTTGCCGGGTCTGCCGGGATCGGATTTGGCGGTGGACTCTTTGCTGTAGCCACGTTGACAGCGGCCATGACGATGCCATCGGGTCGGCTTGCGGGCCGTGGACTGGCCCTTGGCGCATGGGGCGCCGCGCAGGCCACGGCTGCGGGGCTATCGATTGCGATGGGCGGCGCGATCCGGGACGGCATCAACGCATTGGCGCTTTCGGGTGCTTTAGGACCAGCGCTCGATGGTCCGGCCACAGGCTACACGATGGTCTACCACATCGAGATCGGGCTTCTCTTTGCCACCCTCATCGTTCTTGGCCCGCTTGTAAGGCTGCGCCATCTCACCGCTCAACCCAATCCAACTGATGACGGCAAGATCGGCCTTGCCGACTTCCCAACCTAACCACCGGAGGTATCAACAATGGTCGGTGTAAACTTCTTTGGTAATTTTGATCTCGCGAGCCTTGCGATTTGGGGCTTTTGGATCTTCTTCGCCGGGCTGATCTACTATCTGCAGACCGAAAACATGCGCGAGGGGTATCCCCTAGAGGATGAAGATGGAAACGTCGCCGCCAACCAAGGGCCGTTTCCGGTGCCATCCCCCAAGACCTTCAAACTGCCGAATGGCAAAGGCGAGGTGACGGTGCCGTCGCCCGCGCATGAGAATGCCCACCGGCGGCAAGACCTGGCCATGGCACGGACCTCCGAGGCCGGGGGGTTCCCGCTGGCGCCGACGGGTGATCCGATGGCCGATGGCGTGGGACCGGCCTCTTGGGCGCCGCGCAAGGATGAGCCGGAACTGGACGGCCATGGACACGCCAAGATCACGCCGATGGGGGGCCATGAAGCGTTCTTCGTTTCCGCAGGCCGGGATCCGCGCGGAATGCCAGTCTTGTCGAAGGATGATCAGGTCGTCGGTCATGTAAGCGAAATGTGGATCGACGCGGGCGAGGCGCAGGTTCGCTATCTTGAATACACACTCGAACCCGAATGGGGGTCCGGTACACGGCTTGTCCCGATCACCCTTGCACGCGTTCAGCCGCGCTGGGTGCTGGTAAAATCCCTTGCTGCGAAGGATTTCGACCGGGTGCCGCGTATCGGCGGCCAGGGTCAGATCACCAAGCTCGAGGAGGAAAAGATCTGCGCCTTCTATGCGGGCGGCAAGATGTATTCGCACTAACCAAAGAGCGGATCCCGGGGCGCGCACGACCTGCTTCCCGGGACGTTATACAGGGACGGAAAGGGCATCAGCCATGCCGCATGTGCAAGATGATTTCTCTGTTGAGCCGATAAACGGCCTGCCGGAACACCCGCCTGAGGGGGAGTTCATCCTTTGGCAGGGCCGCCCATCCGCACTGGCGCTGGCGCGGGATGCACTGAACCTCTGGTGGGTTGTGGGCTATTTCGTCTTGCTGTCTGTTTGGCGGGTGGGCGTTTCGTCTGCCGATATGCCGTTCGCGGAAGCGCTACCACTTGCCCTGCCGTTCTTGGTCCTCGGGGCTGTCGCCGCCGGGGTTTTGTACATCATCGCCGCCGTACTCGCGCGTACCACCGTCTACACAATTACAACAGCGCGTGTGGCGATGCGCGTGGGGGCGGCGCTTACTGTGACGTTGAATATCCCGTTTTCCCGAATTGAGGGGGCGGATCTGAAGCTACGCCGGGACGGGACGGGAACGATCGCGGTTAGAACGCTGGGAGATGCGCGTCTGTCTTTTCTTGTGCTTTGGCCGCATGTCCGTCCCTGGCGGATGAAGAAACCCCAACCGAGCTTGCGGGCGATACCCGACGCTGCGCGGATAGCGGGCATTCTTGCAGACGCTGCCGAAACCCGGGTCAGCCAGCCCGAAATCGCAACTGCGCGCCCCGTCGCGCCCGTTGCAGCGGAATAGGAGGGAACGATGTCCAGAGGGGGAACCGGAGCGGAACTGTTCCTTGATGCCGAACGCAAATCGATGCGGGTGCGCGATCAAGAGATGATCCCGGCCCGTCTTGTGTGGGGCATGTTTGGGCTTGCCGCCTTGGCACTAGGGCTGGTCACCTTTTCGGTGGCGACAGATCGCCCACTTGTTGGCGTCGCGCCCGAGGAGCCAGCACTTGCCGTGCACGTGGTGACCATCGGCGGCGAGGGCAATGCGGCGACGGTCGTTCGGACAGATGGCGAGGTACTGCTTAACACAGATCACGGCGCCTTCGTGACGGTCGTACGCCAGGGTCTGGAGCGTGCGCGACGGATGCACCGTATTGCGGGCAACCCGCCCGTCACGATCACTGAATGGGAGTCTGGCCGCGTTACGCTCTACGATCCCGCGACCGGATGGGACATGCAATTGTCGTCGTTTGGCGCGGGCAACACCCGCCACTTCACACGTCTTTTCAAATAACCAAAAAAAAGGGAACTGAAAGATGGGATTTCTAACACGCGAATATGAGACAGTGCCTTGCACTGTTGAAGTAAGCCACAAGTTCGACAGCCTTCACGCCCATGTCCGTTTCGACAACGGGGCCGTCGTGCATCCGGGCGACGAGGTGCTTGTAAAAGGCGCTCCAGTCATGGCGCCCTACGGCGAAGTCGTCACAGAGCAACGCGAAGCCCGGATCACACGCGCAAGCGGATTGGAGCGCTGGTGGACGCGGATGACCGGCGATCTGGAGTTCATGGAACTTTGCGAATTCTCGTTCAGCGAGGAGGCGACGCTATGAATGTGCAGACAATGACAAAACACACGGCCGACGCAACAACGGTCGAAGAGGGCCTGGCCATTCAAGAGGCGCAAGCCGTCCATGACAGCGAAACGGCAACCGCCGTCGCGATGCAGAACACGCTGCTGACGCCGCGTTTCTATACGACCGATTTCGATGAGATGGATGCAATCGATGTGACCTCCGTCCGCGCTGACTGGGACGAGCTGATCGCGCAGATGGTGTCAGATCCGAACAGGGGCCATTTCAAAAAGAATGAAGATTGGGACCACATCGACTGGGACGGGATGGAACCCGAACTGAAGAAAGAGTTCATTGACTTCCTGATCTCAAGCTGTACCGCCGAGTTTTCGGGCTGTGTGCTGTATAAGGAAATGAAGCGGCGAGGCGCCAATAAGGATATCACGCAGCTCTTTCAGCTTATGGCACGGGACGAGGCGCGGCACGCAGGGTTCATCAATGATGCGCTGCGCGAGGCTGGGATCGCCGTAAACCTGGGTTTCCTGACGAAGGCCAAGAAATACACCTACTTCCAGCCGAAGTTCATCTATTATGCCACGTACCTGTCCGAGAAGATCGGCTATGCGCGTTACATCACGATTTTCCGGCATCTCGAGGCGAACCCGGAATACAGGTTCCACCCGATCTTCAAGTGGTTCCGCGAGTGGTGCAACGACGAGTTCAGCCATGGTGAGGCCTTCGCACTACTAATGAAGACCGATCCCAATCTGACTTCGGGACGCAATGTCTGGTGGATTAAGTTCTTTCTGACGGCTGTCTACGGGACCATGTTCGTACGCGACCATCAGCGCCCCGCATTTCACAAAGCTTTGGGGGTCGACCCGGACTGGTACGGGCAAGAAGTGTTTCGGAAAACCTCCGAGATCTCGAAACAGGTCTTCCCGATCACCCTGGACATCGACCATCCGCGTTGGATGCCAAGCCTGAAGCGGTTGCAAAAGGCCAACGCAGATCTGGACAAGGCCAAGAAACGTGGGGGCCTGTCAGGGACGATCGGCAAGATCACTGGCGGCGCGCGTGCGGCGCTGGCGTTTTTATCGCTCTATTCGATCCCTTCGGTGCCGAACCGCGTACCGGCAAAAACACGGTTGGAGCCCATGTATTGACACTTCAGTTCGCGATATTGCTCCTGAGCGTTCCAGCATCTGCTTGGAACCGCGCGCCGCGATCCGGCGGCGCGGGGATGTCTTGATGTTGGCTTCGCCCTGGATCGCGGGCCTGTTTGCCCTGTTTGTCTGGTGGTTTTCGACCGGGGCGATCCTCTGGGCGGTGATGCGAACCGACCAATCTGCCGGGGCGGCCCACGGTTGGGGCCTGTTTCTTGCCACGCCCGTTCTGGCGTTGGGCATCGCGGGGCTGTCGCTCACACTCGCCGACACAACTGTGCTGGGTGCCTACATTGCCTTTGTGTCTGCCCTTGCGATCTGGGGATGGGTTGAACTGTCATTTCTATCGGGTGTGATCACGGGTCCGAACAGGGAAGTCTGCCCTCCGGACGCCGAGCCCTGGGATCGTTTTCTGCGCGCATGGGGCACCATTGCGCACCACGAAACACTATTGGCAGCCAGCCTTGCTGCGATCGCATGGGCGTCGATCGGCGCGCTGAACCAGATTGCTGTGCTCACATTCGGCGTGCTGTTCTTTGCGCGTGTGTCGGCAAAGCTGAACCTGTTTTTCGGCGTGCCCAAGATAAACATCGAATTCCTGCCAAGGCCTCTTGCGCATCTTCCCAGTCACTTCAGGTACGCTCGCTTGAACTGGGTTTTTCCGGTTTCGGTCACAGTATTGGCCTTTGCCGTCTTCTTCTGGGTCGGACGTGCAACCTCGGCCATCACTCAAGGGGACAAGGTTGGCTTTGCGCTTCTTGCCGCGCTCACGGCGCTGGCGCTTTTGGAACACTGGCTGATGGTGCTGCCCCTGCCGGACGAGAAACTATGGCGCTGGCTGGTTGCCACACCCAAACCCAACAAGAAAACACTGCTCAGTGAGGATACCCATGGACTTTGACAAGGCTTTCGAAGCCCAGCTCGACATCCTGAAGGAAGAGGGCAACTACCGGATCTTTGCCGAGCTTGAGCGGAAATGCGGCAACTTTCCAAAAGCAGAGAATTACACCAGTGACGGCACCCGGGAAGTCACGGTGTGGTGCTCGAACGACTACCTTGGCATGGGTCAACACCCCGACGTCGTGGCCGAGATGGTGCGCGTCGCTCAAGAATGCGGGACTGGCGCAGGCGGTACCCGAAACATCTCGGGCACGAACCATCATCACCTTCTTTTGGAACGCGAGCTGGCCGATTTGCACGGGAAGGAAGCCGCTCTGATCTTTTCCTCAGGCTATGTGTCGAACTGGGCGTCTTTATCAACGCTTGGATCGCGGCTTCCAGGTGCCGTGATTTTCTCAGATTCGCTAAACCATGCTTCTATGATCGAGGGCATTCGGCATGCCCGCTGCGAGAAGGTGATCTGGAAGCACAACGATCCCGAGGACCTCGACAGGAAGCTTGCCGCCTATCCGACCGACCGGCCCAAAATCGTGGCATTTGAGAGCGTTTACTCGATGGATGGCGATATCGCACCGATCAAGGAAATCTGCGACGTCGCCGACAAGCACGGCGCAATGACCTATCTCGACGAAGTGCATGCGGTGGGGCTCTATGGTCCGCGTGGCGGCGGCGTGGCGGAGCAAGAGGGCTTGATGGACCGGATCACCCTGATCGAAGGAACCCTTGGCAAGGCTTTCGGCTGTTTCGGGGGATACATCACTGGCTCAGCGGCGCTGTGCGACTTTGTCCGATCGTTCGCATCGGGTTTCATCTTTACGACAGCTATTCCGCCAGCGGTGGCAGCGGCAGCTAGGGTGTCAATTGCGCATCTGAAAGTGAGCCAGTTGGAACGCATGCGTCAGCGGAGGCAGGTGGCAAAGCTTCGCGACATGCTTGATGCTATCGGTATCCCGCATTTGCCAAACCCAAGCCACATTATCCCGGTCATGGTGAAAAACCCGGTCAAATGCCGCATGATCTCGGACATGTTAATGGACGACTGGGGCATCTATGTGCAACCGATCAACTACCCCACGGTGCCGAAAGGAACCGAGCGTTTGCGGATCACGCCTGGTCCCTTGCATTCGGATGCAGATGTCGAGTACCTCGTCGAAGCTCTTTCGGAATTGTGGAGCCATTGCGCGATCGCTCGGAAAGTCGCTTGAGCGCGTCTTAGCACTGCCGCGCGGTGTAAGAACGTAATTTGAGCGTTTAATCCCGCTCAGAACATCGGTGCATGCCAGGTACCTGGTCGGTTTCTTGCCGGGGTTTCCAGCCGCACATCCTTTTGAAACTGCGGAAGATGAGAGGTATCGGCATGGATATCACACGAAGAGATGGGCTTCGCGCCATTGGCGCGACGGCTTTGGCGATGGCAGTGCCGGGCGGCGCGATTGCGGACGACAGTGCTCCGACGACCCACGAAGTCGAGATGCTGAATCGCGATAGGGACACACGCGAAAGCATGATTTTCAAGCCGGCAGTGCTGCGCGTTAAGCCCGGTGACACGGTGCGTTTTGTCGCTACCGACAAAGGGCACAACTCGGAATCGTCCAAGGACATGCTCCCGGAAGGCGCCGAAGCTTGGGCAGGCAAAATCGGTGAGGAGATCGAGATAACGTTCGAAGTTGAAGGTGCATACGGGTACAATTGCCGTCCGCACCAGACGGTCGGCATGGTCGGTCTAATCCTGTGTGGAGAGGTCAATAACCTTGATGCGCTCAAGGAGGTGCGCCAGCGTGGAAAGGCGCGCGCGCGATTTGAAGAGTATTTTGCGATGGCGGACGAAATTCTAGCCAACGAAGCAAGCTAGAAGCCACACGTGTCCCCCGCGCACCAGTGCGGGGGCGCTCCTACGTGTTTGAGGTGCATCGCGCGGTGTGAGTATGTGCACCCTGCGTGCCTAGCGCAAAAAATTCAACAATTATTGGTGACTGCGCTGGATTTGCGATTCCGGCAGGCTAAACTTTGCCGACGTGTGGTTGGCCAAGCGCAAGGCGGTGCAGGCTTTCCGCATGGCGACAAAGCCGCATTGTTTGCGACGGCTCGGCCGCACGCGAACTGCACCGCCGGAGGAGAAATATGAGAGCCACCATTCTGGCCGCTATCATAGCTGCTTTAAACACACCCGCTTTTGCCGCCGGCCATGCCTCTGGCGATGCTGCGGCGGGAGAGAAGGTTTTCAACCAGTGTCAGACTTGCCATGTCGTTCAAGACATCGACGGCAACACACTGGCCGGGCGAAACGCCAAAACAGGCCCCAACCTTTACGGGCTGCCTGGCCGGATCGTCGGATCTGTTGACGGGTTCCGCTACGGGGATTCGATCGTCGAAGTCGGCGAAGCAGGGACCGCATGGGATGAGGCGTCCTTCGTTGCGTATGTGCAGAACCCGAAGGCTTGGTTGGAAGAAGAGCTTGGCGGGCGCGCCCGCTCGAAGATGGCGTTCCGTCTTCGCTCGGAAGAAGACGCAGCGGACGTCTGGGCGTATATCGCATCGCTTTCGCCGGAGCCCGAAAGCTGATTCCCGATCAGGTGCACCAAAAAAAGGGTCGCCCAATGGGCGGCCCTTTTTGTTCAGCTTTAGTGTCGCGATGGCAACCTTTGAGGATCTAGTCCTCGACCGGTCCGCCTGCTTCTTTCCAATCCTTGAAGCCGCCTACGTTCGAGACGTTGTTGAAGCCCATGTCTTTCAACGTCTTGCCGGCAAGTGCGGCCTGTCCTCCCGCACCGCAAATTAGAACGATGTCGGCATCACGGGTAAGCGCGGGGTTGTGAAACGGCGTTTCGGGGTCCGCGACGAACTCGATCATCCCACGCGTCACCCGCTCTGCCCCTGCGATAGTTCCGGTTTCGGCAATCAGTCCGGAATCTCGGACATCAACAAAAACCGAACCGCCAGCCGCGTGTTTGGCAATTCCGTCTTCAGTAGAAATTTTCGGCACCACCGCGTGGGCTTCTTCCAGAAAATCCTTAGCTGCTTTCATTGGGTCCTCCCAGGTTTGCATTCCTGCCTAATCTATTCTCTTTCCTTCGCGGGTGAAGAGGTCTAAACCGCCGCCCGTCTATCCCAAGGAGAAGGACCAATGGGTTATCGCGTCGTCGTCGCTGGCGCCACGGGCAACGTGGGCCGCGAAATGCTGAACATCCTGGCCGAGCGCCAGTTTCCCGCCGATGAAGTGGCGGCACTTGCATCGCGCAGGTCGCTGGGCACCGAAGTTAGCTATGGCGACAAGACACTCAAGACAAAGGACCTTGATACCTTCGATTTCGAGGGCTGGGACGTCGCGCTTTTTGCGATCGGCTCGGACGCGACGAAGACCTATGCTCCGCGCGCCGCCGACGCCGGTTGTCTCGTGATCGATAACTCTTCGCTTTACCGCTACGACCCGCAGGTGCCGTTGATCGTGCCCGAGGTGAACGCCGAGGCGATCGACGGGTTTCGCAACAAGATGATCATTGCAAACCCCAACTGCTCGACGGCGCAAATGGTCGTGGCGCTTAAGCCGCTTCATGACCGGGCGCGGATCAAGCGCGTCGTTGTATCGACCTATCAATCGGTCTCGGGCGCCGGGAAGGATGGTATGGACGAGCTTTGGGACCAGACCAAGGGCATGTACGTGCCGGGTCAGGAGAAAGAGCCAGAGAAGTTTCAGAAGCAGATTGCCTTCAACGTCATTCCGCATATCGACGTCTTCATGGAAGATGGGTCGACGAAAGAGGAATGGAAGATGGTCGTTGAGACCAAGAAAATCATCGACCCATCGATCAAGGTCACGGCCACATGCGTGCGCGTACCTGTTTTCGTGGGCCATGCGGAAGCCGTGAACATCGAATTCGAAGAGTTCCTTGATGAGGAAGAGGCACGCGACATTCTGCGGCAATCGCCCGGGATCATGGTCGTCGATAAGCGCGAGCCGGGCGGCTATGTGACCCCGGTCGATTGCGTTGGCGACTTTGCTACCTTCATCAGTCGCGTTCGGCAGGATTCGACCGCCGAGAATGCTCTGAACCTCTGGTGTGTGTCCGACAATCTGCGCAAGGGCGCCGCGCTAAATGCAGTGCAGATTGCCGAGCTCTACGGAAACCGCGTTTTGCAGCAGGCCTGATGCGGGCGAATCGCGCGTGATCCTGTTGCGCCGTTTGCGAAACTGATCGCAAACGGCGCGTTGGGCCCACGCGATATTGTCGCGGATTGGCTCCCGAAACGGGCAGCCTTCTTCGTTTGTGGTCTGGCGGGAAACGGCAGTTCGACCGATTTTTTTCCTGAACCCTTGTTTTGCTTGGCTGCCTTGAAATTGCCGCAATCTAGGCCGATTCCCGCCGGGTTTTGGCGCAAAACCAGCAACTATAGGGCGAAACAGAGGCGATCTCTGGATAACCCCAACAGTCAAGGGACGATCAACGTCCCGTTCATAGTGTGACAGTTCCCAGCAAGCCAAGGAGATGCCATAACATGAACACGACGCTGCTCGAGAAAGCCCGCGAGAACCGCAAAGGCGCGGTGACCTATGTTGCCGACCAGAAGTCCCGACTTATTGAGATTACAGGGATGCGGCGTAAGGGCGGGCCCCGCGTACCGTTCCCGAGCATTGGATTTTCCAGTATTCGACCGTCGCTGCCCTACACGGGATCGGTCGCCTAAGAGCTGGAGTACGCCTCTTCGCCCCGACGGGACCTTGGTGCCGACTTCATCCCCCTCGTGCGGCACACCGGAGCGAAAGAGACGCGCCCCCCGATCCCCAGCTCAACCGCGCACGGGCCAGCCTTCGGGCCGGCCCGTGTTCTGCCAAAGGGGGGTAATGCATGTTTTTGGCAAGCATCTTTGTTGCCTTGCAGTCATAGCTGAATGCTAGGTTGCTCTTGCATTTGGGGCCATCGGACCCGACCTGCCAATCAAAATCGCTCGGCCCGTAAAACTCCGCAGTCGCTGACTGAAACCACGCCGATGTGCCGTTCCACGACCGTGAATGCGGCGTCCAGAAGCATATCCAGGCGCTCTTCGCGGATTAGGCAGACGACCGCAACCATCCCGCCAGCACGACTGACCTGACCCTCCCGGCTCCAGCGACCGGACTGACCCGATCCGCCGAGGACCGGAAGCACCGTAAACCCGGTGACGCCGCTATCGGTCAAAGCTTGGGTCAAGCGCCGTTCCATGGGCGCTTCGATGATGATCTCGACCCGTTTGGCTGGGTGCATCTCCATGGCACTTATCCTCCGGTCGCAGCCAGCGCGACCGCCGTGTACAGCGGGATGCCGACCGTCAGGTTGAACGGAAAGGTCACGCCAAGCGATAGCGTGAGGTAAATCGAAGGGTTGGCTTCGGGCAGTGCCACCCGCATTGCCGCTGGCACAGCGATGTACGAGGCCGATGCGGCGAGCGTCATAAGAAGCGCAGTGCCGCCGGCCGACAATCCCAATAGAAGTGCCGCCACAAGTCCAAAGGCCGCGCCAATCGGCGGCATGATCACACCGAATGCAACGGCACCCGCCCCAAGCGCCCCGCGCGACTGGCGCAGCCCACGACCGGCGACAAGCCCCATATCCAGAAGAAACAGGCACAATACGCCCTGGAACGGCGCCACGATGAAACTTTCGATCCGCGTCAACCCGTCCTCACCGGTGATCCAGCCAATCAGGAATGAGCCGACCAAAAGCACGATGGACCCGTTCAGCATGATTTCGCGCAAGAGACCCGGTTCAACTTCTCCGCTCTTGCCGCTCCGCGCGACAAGCCAAAGCGCCGACAGGATCGCGGGCGCTTCCATGATCGCGGCAACGGCAACCATGTAGCCTTCGGCGTCGACGCCGCGGCCTTCTAGCACGCTGGTGGCGGCAACGAACGTCACGATCGAGATTGACCCGTAATGCGCCGCCGATGCCGCCGCATCGATTGCAGAAAGACGTGTCATCGCGCGAAGCAGGGCATAGGCGACAAATGGGATGCCCGCCGAAAGGACCAGTCCGGCGGCAAGCGACCCCACCAGGCGCCCGTCGATTCCGTGAGCCGCCACGCCAGCACCGCCTTTGAACCCGATGGCGAACAACAGATAGATGGACATCCCTTTGGCGACCGCCTCTGGGATTGTCAGGTCGGACCGCGCAAACGCCGCCAGAAGACCAAGCGCAAAGCTCAGGATGATAGGCGAAATCAGATTCTCTGCAGCAAGCGAAAGGATATCGGACATAGTCGTCGGCTCCGGGGCGTTCCGGCGTCTCTAGCGAAGCCGGAGCAGGAACGAAAGCGCTGCGTTGTAGGTGCACATGCCTAAGGCTGGCGTCCGGCCCGATTCACGAGGCACGGTGACCGGCGGCGGGGGTGTGTGCACGCCGGGGTCCTTTCTAGACTTACCGCGAGTTTTCGCGGTTCTTTCAATCCTTTCTTGGCAGGTCCGGCGTACTACGGCCATGCGCTTTAGGGAGAACGGGATGAGCCAGATTTCAAGACTGCACTACGCGGAACCCGCGCAGGTGGACCGACTGCGGCTTGAAGAACTGGTCTATGACCACGGCCCGCAGGGGGCGGAACGCTTGATGGGGCGGACGCTTGAAGATCTGGCAGTACGGCTCAATCAAGCCGAACGGGCGTGGCGGAAGGGTCACTCCGCGGCCCTGCAGCGTGATGCCAACAGTTTGGCCGATCTTGCCTATGGTGTTGGGCTCGTTGGGCTTTGCCAGGTGGCGAACGCGGTCGCAGAGATTGCTGTAACAGATGACAGCGCAGCACTTGGTGCGACCGTGGCGCGGATGATGCGGGTTGGAGAGGCCTCGCTGATGAGCGCATGGGATCTTGATGGCCAAACCCTGTAGGCGATACCGGCTATCAGCTTGCGGTCCGCAGGCGCAGCGTTAGGCTTGCGGCGCACAGGCCGATTGAGGACCCAATGACAGCATTGACATTCGCTGCTCCTGACAGCGCAGCGCTTCCCTTGCACCCCATCACAAGCGATGGCCTGGCGGATTGGTGCACCGCCGCCACTGGCGACATCGCAGCTTGGGTGGAAGCGTCGGGATTTGGTGCGGGAGTTGGCGAGGTTTTGTGCTTGCCGGGCGATGCGGGCGGTGTTGCAGGGGCATTGATCGGTCTTGGAAGCACAGGGACTGCAGGGCGCAGACGTTTCGTCCTTGGGGCTGCTCGGTCGAAACTGCCAGCCGGGGTGTACCGGATCGACGGCGCGCCCGAAACGTTCGATGTGTCTGAGGCCGCACTGGGTTGGCTTCTCGCGGGGTACCGATTCGACCGTTACGCTGCATCCGCACCACCCAAGGCGCAGCTGGTGGTTCCGGACGGTGTCGATGGTAACCAGCTTGAAGCGATTGCGGCGGGCGAGGCGTTGACCCGGGATCTGATCAATACGCCAGCGTCCGATATGGGCCCCGCCGAGTTGCAGGCGGCGACAGAGGCGTTGGCCGGCGAATTCGGCGCCTCATTGCACGTAACCGAAGGCGAAACGCTGCTTGAAGAGAATTTTCCAATGATCCACGCCGTCGGCCGCGCCAGCCCGCGCGCGCCACGACTGATCGACCTCAGGTGGGGCAGTTCTGGACCGTGCCTGACGCTGGTGGGCAAGGGCGTGTGCTTCGACACAGGTGGCCTGAACCTGAAACCCGGCGGTTCGATGGCCCTTATGAAAAAAGACATGGGGGGTGCGGCAACCGTATTGGGTCTGGCACGGATGATCATGGCCACCGGGCCAGACATGCGCCTGCGGGTGTTGATCCCGGCGGTGGAGAACGCCGTATCAGGCAGCGCGTTTCGGCCGGGCGACATCCTGACCTCGCGCAAGGGGCTGACCGTCGAGATCAACAATACCGATGCTGAGGGTCGGCTTGTCCTTGCCGATGCGTTGGCCTTTGCAGCCGAAGAAGCGCCGGACCTGGTTGTGTCTATGGCGACGCTGACGGGGGCCGCGCGCGTGGCCGTTGGACCTGATCTTGCGCCCTATTACTCTGACGACGACGCGGTGGCGCATTCCCTTGAAGCCGCGGGCCGTGTCGTCTCTGATCCGGTTTGGCGGATGCCATTCTGGGACGCCTACGAGCCGTTGATCGAACCAGGGATCGCCGACCTTGACAATGCGCCCTCGGGGGGCATGGCGGGCTCGATCACCGCTGCGCTGTTTTTGCGCCGGTTCGTCGGCGATGTGCGCTATCTGCATTTCGACATCTACGGGTGGCAACCAAGACCCGCGCCCGCGCGCCCCAAGGGCGGCGTTGGCCAGGGCGCGCGCGCGCTTTTCGCGGCGCTGCCAGAGATGCTGGGCTGATGGACCCGCGTGACACGCCGTTTAACGGCCGCGTGGCCCACGTGTCTTTGCAGGGGCAGGTGAATGCGGATCGTTTCACGGCCGGAGAACCGCATCGGGCCCGGCATGTTACGACGGATATCCGATCGACCCCGACCGGTTCGCGAGAGCGGGAACTGGTGCTTGGCGATGCGTTTCTGGTCCTCGATCAACAGGAAGGCTGGGTCTTTGGGCGTGCCGAAGCCAACGGATATGTCGGATGGGTCGATGCGGTGGCGCTGGGTGTCGGGATGCCCGACCCGACGCACAGGGTGGCGGTGGCGCGAACCTATGCCAAAGGCAAGCCGGAACTGAAAACCACAGATCGGCATGTGCCGCTTCCTTTTGGCGCGGCACTTCATGTGCTTGACGAAACCGATGGCTGGGCCCGGCTTGCGTGGTCCACCGACTCAGTGCCCGGTGATCTTTATGTGCCCGCCATGCACCTTGCCGAAATTGGCGGACGGCAGGACGATCCAGTTGCTGTGGCGCGTCTGTTCATTGGCACACCGTACCTTTGGGGCGGAAACTCGGCATTCGGGATCGATTGCTCGGGTCTGGTGCAGGCTGCGATGCTTGCCTGCGGGGTCTCGTGTCCGGGCGACAGTGACCAACAGCGCGCCCGGCTAGGACAAGAAATTCCGTTGGGTGCCGAACGCCGTGCGGGCGATCTGTACTTTTGGGAGGGTCACGTGGGGCTCTTGTCTGATGCGGATACGTTACTGCATGCGACCGCCGGATACATGGCCACGGTCGAAGAGCCGTTGGATCATGCAATCTCCCGTATCGCCAAGAGCGAGCAGAAACCAGTGCTTAAACGTCGCCGCGTGACGCTTTTCGGGGCGCCTTAGTCCACGGCGCGGATCAATTTGCGCTCTAGAACGCGAAGCACGACCCGAAGGTCGTGCCCGCGCTTAAGGATACGGCCATCCATGCCGATGACCGAATACATCCCTTGCTTGTCACGCAGCCTGGGCCTTTTCTCAATTCTGTAGATCGGATGCTCAGCGGCGCGCCGGAAAATCGAAAAGACCGCGACATCCCTTAGAAATGACATGCCGTAGTCGCGCCATTCGCCAGCTGCGACCATCCTTCCATAGACCGACAGGATCATCTGAAGTTCGCGTCGGTCAAAGGCCGTTTGTTCCGCCGCCGCCTGCGGCATCGTCTGGATCGTCATGGAATCAGAGTGGCCGGGGTACGTTTCAAAATCAAGCCCGCCCGATTTATGCCGCAAAGATACCGGGAAATGGAACCAAACCTTCCGTGTTCCGGCCCCGTTCTTAGGGGAAATTAAAACCATAGCGAGAAACACGCTACCCCGGTGCCGCGGATCAACAGCCCCCACCCAGCCTGCGGCATCGGGGACTAATCAGGGAAAGGCCCTCGCCAAGGCGGGGGTCTTTCTCGTTTCTAAGTCTGCTCAGGCAAATGTCCCATGACAGAACCAGCCCGCCGACATGGTTCCGCCATGGGCGTAGTAAATCCAGAGCCGGTCACCCTTATCCGTCGTTACCCGCCAATAGTCGCGGGTGCCGGTGCGCCACTCAGGCTCGTCAAGCCACCATTCCGGTGCAATCCGCTCGGGCCCTGTGGCCGAAAGCGTGGCGAAGTCCCGCCGCCGCCAGCGAAATGTAAGTGGTGGGCCGGGCGGCGGGTCGGCCGTTACGGGCTCTGGGCGCCACATCAACAGGGGGCGTGGCACGGGCGGCACAGGCCAGTCCTGCGACGGCTCCGACCAAGCGGCGGCGAGCCGGGTTGCTGCTTTTTCGGGGATGTGGCTGTCGGCGGGATGGGCGCGTGTGATGGCGTCCATGCCTATACGCGCACCGATCCGGCCGATCAGGTCGTCCATACCTGCACCGCGCCCGCGCCTGGCCCGCCCGTCAGCGGCGGCCTCGGCATGACCCCGGTGCTGATGGGCATAAACCGGTTCGGTTTGAACGGCCTCGATCCGCACGCAATCGATGCCGAAGCCCGCATCGATGTCTGAAAGCTTCAGTATGAGAAGCGGTCGGATGCGGTCCGGGTTGGCCGAAGGACGGGCGAGCCCTACCTCGATCACCGCCATTGTGTGATCGCTTCGATGACATTCCAGCCTGACGCGCCGCGCGCCCCGGCCCTTGGCGTCAAGACGCGTCTCAAGCCGTGGCAAGAGCCGGTCAATCGCAGCGGTAAGATCGGTTTCCAGCCCGATCGGCTCGGGCAGGGTCAGGCGGACGGCGAAATGAGTTTGCGGTTTTGCGGGCGAAACCGGCTCGGGCTCGACCCCCATCGCTTGATCAAGGCGCTGCACGAGCCGTCGTCCAAATCGGCGTGCGAGCGCGGCCCGTGGCTGACCTGACAGATCCTCGATACGCCTGAGACCAAGCCGGGAGAGCGCTTCGACCGTTTCAGTTTCAAGCCGCAGCGCGGCCACGGGCAAAGGACCGATAGTCCCTCGCGTCTGACCGGGCACGGCGATCCGTCCCGCCGCCGGTTCCGGTTTGCCGCGCCCGGGCGCAGGGCCACCGCGTTCCCAGTGCCGTCGCTTTGCGGCCCGGGCACGGGTGGCGTAAGCCTCTTGGTCGATCGCATCGCCTGAACGCGGCGCGGCCACGGGTTGCCCGGCGAAGCGCGCCAGCGCCCATGCTGCGCCGGGCGTGTCGGCTATCCCTGCCTGCACCGTCAGCCCCATATCCGCACAATCTTCAGCCACTTGGTTCAAAAGTGGTTCCTCACCCCCGAAAAGGTGCGCGCAGCCGGTAAGATCGATGATCAATGACGCTGGCGCTTCTTCGGCCACCCATGGGCTAAATTTGCCGGCCCAGCGGCGTAGGATCGACAGAAACCGTGCCTCGGCTTGCGGGTTGCGAAGGCGCGTGATCAGCCCTTCGCACATTGCTTGCGCATCGCGCAGAGGCTGACCCTCGCTTAGCCCTGCCGCCGCGCCGCCCGCCGACAGGGACGACAGGACCTGCATATTGCCACGGGCTTCGGCGACCGCGAACGGGCTGTCGGACAGCGCCGGGTCAAGGCGCAACAGTCGTTCGGCGCCAAGCCGCGGAAACCAAAGCGACAGGATGCGGCGGTGGGGCATGGGTGTGCAGCAGCAAGATGTTCTTTGTTTGTTCCAATATACCGCGCATGGTCTGTCTGTCGAGTCCGCGCGGCTGTGATCGCCATGGCGGTTGCACCCGCCGGTCCCACGACGGGCCGGTCGCGCCTGCTGCGCTAGCGTTTCCAGGACACGTTAATGAACGGTCAGCCGCAGCGGACCTCTTTGACCCGTCCGTCATTCCCGATGATGAAGTTCAGGCGACGGGGATTGAAATCCTGCGTCACGGCATCGCCGGGCCGGATGAACCGTGTGCCGTCGGGAAAGGCGTAGCGGAAGAACACGGCGTCACGCTGATTGACGAAAGGCTGCATGCCGTTCGCGCCACACCGGTCGGTCAGGGTTCGGTTGACAGGGACTGTCTGCCGGGTGTCGGACAAGGGCAGGATCGTCACGGCCCCGGCCTCGGTCTGATAGACGGTGGGCTCGGTCGGTCCCCCGCCCCCGCTGCTTCCCGTCTCAGAGGTCACACAGGCCGACAGGGTGGCACAACAGGCGAATACAAGCATCATCCGGGTCATGCGGCGCACCATATCGCCCGGCGACTGCCACGCAAGACGGCTTCCATGATTGAAACGCAAAGCAACTTGGCGCAGTGTCGGCTGAAACACAGGTCCGGGGACAGGGAGGAAACCCATGAGAACACGTGCAGCGGTTGCGGTCGGCGCGGGCAAGCCACTTGAGGTCATGGATGTGAACCTAGAAGGTCCGAAGGCCGGTGAAGTGATGGTCGAGATCAAATCGACCGGGATCTGCCACACCGATGAGTTCACGCTTTCGGGCGCCGACCCCGAAGGCTTGTTTCCCGCGATACTCGGGCACGAAGGCGCGGGTGTCGTCGTCGACGTGGGCGCAGGGGTAACAAGCCTGAAGAAGGGCGACCACGTGATCCCGCTTTACACGCCAGAGTGTCGGGAATGCGAATATTGCCTGCATCCCAAGACGAACCTCTGTCAGGCAATTCGCACAACACAAGGGCAGGGGCTGATGCCCGACGGGACATCGCGTTTCTCGACGCTCGACGGTGAACCAATCCTCCACTACATGGGGACATCGACATTCTCGAACCATACGGTTCTGCCTGAGATTGCGCTTGCGAAGGTCCGCGAGGACGCCCCGTTCGACAAAATCTGCTATATCGGTTGCGGTGTCACGACGGGCATCGGTGCGGTCATGAACACTGCCAAGGTGGAGATCGGAAGCCGCGCGATCGTCTTTGGGTTGGGTGGTATCGGTCTGAACGTGATCCAAGGCCTGCGGCTGGCGGGCGCGGATCAGATCGTTGGCGTCGATCTGAACCCCGGCAAGGTGGAGATGGCCACCCGGTTCGGTATGACGGATTTCGTGAACCCAAGCGAGGTTGAGGGCGATCTTGTTCCCTATCTGGTGAACCTTACCAAGGGTGGGGCGGATTATACGTTCGATGCCACAGGGAATGTCGACGTAATGCGGGCCGCTTTAGAGTCTGCGCACAAGGGATGGGGCGAAAGCATCATCATCGGGGTGGCACCGGCCGGGGCCGAGATTTCCACACGACCGTTCCAGCTGGTCACCGGCCGGTCGTGGCGCGGCACGGCGTTCGGCGGCGCGCGGGGTCGGACCGATGTCCCCAAGATTGTCGATTGGTACATGGAAGGCAAAATCGAGATCGACCCGATGATTACCCACACAATGCCATTGGGTGAAATCAACACGGCCTTCGATCTGATGCATGCAGGACACTCAATCCGGTCGGTCGTCAACTACTGAAGGGTCCGCTGCCGTTCGGTGTGGCGGTTGAGTATTTGTGCCAGGATGAAGGAGGTCCCGTGGCGCTGACAATCCGGGCGGCGCAACCGGTCGATGCCGATGCGATCTGGGCTATTCTGGAGCCGGTTTTTCGGGCCGGGGACACCTATACGGTGGACACCGATATCTCGCGCGATGCGGCTTTGGGCTATTGGATGGCGCAGGGAAACCATGTTTTCGTGGCCGAGAAAGGTGCGGTTCTGGGGACCTATTACCTCAAGCGCAATCAGGGTGGCGGCGGGGCACATGTGTGTAATTGCGGTTATGTGACCGGATCTGCGGCGCGAGGGCGCGGGGTGGCGCGGGCGATGTTGGCGCATTCGTTGGAGGAGGCCCCGCGGCTTGGGTTCCGAGCGATGCAATACAACTTTGTTGTCGCCACAAACACGCGCGCTATCGAGACCTGGGTGCGCGCGGGATTCCGCGAAGTTGGCCGGTTGCCAGGCGCGTTTGATCATCCACGTGAAGGCTTGGTCGACGCGCTTGTCATGTGGAAGGATCTTTAGGACCGGCGCCGCTGCATTCAGACCCGATCCAGTCAAAGAAACTGTCCGAACCCTGCACCATTTCCACGGCCCAAAGGGCAGGCTCGTCATACGGGTGGCGATCGATGATAAGCGCGGCCAACGCGGGATATGCTTCCTTCGATGTCTTAAACAAGAGCCGCTGTTCCGGTTCTTTCTGGATCTCGCCGTCCCACCGAAACACCGAAGCGATGGTTTCGATGTGGACGCATGCGGCAAGTTTTGCTTCGACGGCGGCGCGGGCGAGGTGTCGCGCGGCTTCGGTGCCATGAAGTGTTGTGAATACGGCGAGCGGAAAATGTCATACTCCTGTCTTGGCGTCTTGAGCTTACCCCGGACAACGGGTTTCGCCAGTCGCGCCATCGTGTAGAAGGACGAGATCGAGGGAGACGCCATGCCAGACCGTGACCGCCCGCTCTACGCTGTTCTGATTGATGCCGATAACATCCCGGCGAAGTTCGCAGGCGCCATACTAAAAGAGATTACAGCCCTTGGTGAACCGGCGTTGCGCCGGGTGTACGGCGATTGGTCGTCAGGCAGGTTGAATTCCTGGTCACGGGTCGTGCGCGATCTGGGGCTTGTGGCGCACCAGGAAAGCGCGAACACGGTGGGCAAGAACGCTTCCGATATCGGGCTGGTGATCGACGCGATGGATATTCTTCACACGGGTCGGTTTGACGGATTTGTTCTGGTATCCTCGGACAGCGATTTTACGGCCCTTGCCAACCGCGTGCGCGAACAGGGTATGGATGTGATCGGCATAGGCGAGGCGAAAGCACCGGAGGCGCTGCGCAATGTGTGTAATCGGTTCATTCTGATCGAGAACATCGTCGACGAACCGGTGTCTCAAGATGCAGCGAAGCAGGCGGGCGGAAAGGTCGAACCCGTCGAGGCGATCCCGTTGATCCTGAAAGCCATGGAAAAGATCGACCAAGACGACGAATGGTATGCGCTTGGTCAGTTGGGACAGTTCATCACCGCAGACAATCCCGATTTCGACACCCGCACCTACGGCAAACGCAAGCTGTCGGACCTTGTGGCGGATCTGAAACGCTTTGAAACCAACAAGGTCGGCAATCAACTGATGATCCGCCGCGTCGATTGATTGCCGCGGCGCGTATTCCAAGAGGACAGCACATGGGTTTCGAGATCGGCATTGGGCCCAATGTCAGAAAGTCGGCCTATTTCGACGCGACAGTGCGGCAGGGCGTGCGGCGGTTTTCGGTCTATAACCACATGCTGATCCCGGCCGATTTCGGTGACCCGGCTGCCGAGTATGACCGACTGATGAATGGCGTGGCGATGTGGGATGTCGCGGCGCAACGCCAGGTCGAGCTTCGTGGCGCGGATGCTGCGCGCCTGGCGCAATACCTGACGCCGCGCAGTCTTGCCGGATTGCGCGCGGGACGCGGTGCATATGTGCCACTCTGCGATCACGATGGCTGGTTGATCAACGACCCGGTTCTGCTGAAGCTGGACGAAACCCGGTTCTGGCTTTCGGTCGCGGACAGCGACATCCACCTTTGGGCTGCCGCCATTGGACGGGAAAAGGGCTGGGACGTGAAAGTCGCCGAGCCCGACGTTTCGCCTATGGCCGTGCAAGGGCCGCGCGCGACAGATGTCATCGCGGCGCTCTTTGGCGAGCGGGTCCGCAGCTTTCCCTATTTCGGTTTCGAAGAGACCCATCTTGGGAACATTCCCCTTGTACTGGCGCGGTCGGGCTGGTCGAAACAGGGAGGTTTCGAGCTATACTTGCAGGACGGGTCCCGCGCAACGGAACTCTGGGGCTTGGTGGCGGCGGCGGGTGCCACTTTCGGCATCGGACCCGGCGCACCAAACGATATCGAACGGATTGAAAGCGGCTTGATCTCTTACGGGGCCGACATGCGCTGGCAAGACCGGCGGGCCAACCCGTTCGAGATGGGCTTTGGTCGACTTATCGAACTGGAGGACGGCCACGACTTTGTTGGCCGAGATGCGTTGCGGCAGATTGCTGAAAGACCCACGACCCGGACCAGGATTGGCCTTGTTGTTGAGGGGCAGGAGACGCTTCCGACACATCCTGCTCCGCTCTTCCGGGGCAGTGAAGAGGTGGGTCAGGTTCACGAGCTTGTTTGGTCGCCTCGCTTCGGTCAGATGATCGGTGTCTGCCTTATACGGGCGGATCTAGCGAAACCGAAAACCAGCTTGAATGTTTCGATTGGTGGGACAGAGCGGGTGGCGCACGTGCATCCGCTGCCCTTCATCTCAAGATGAAGCTCCGCTCAGGCGCCGTAGCGCGCCATCCACGTGTCGACCGCGCCCTGTGCGACGCGGGCGATCTGCTGATCGGTAAACCTGTCCTGAAGGCCGAGCAGCAGCTTTGGGAATAGATCCGCTTTGCAGAGCTCAACAAACTGGTCTGCAGCCAGATCGCAATCGTCGATCTGGAGTTCACCACGGTCCATGGCTTGATTGAAATACGCGATCATCTTCGACCGGACGCGTACAGGGCCCGATTCCCAGAACTCGCGGCCAAGCTCGGGAAACCGATCGGCTTCGGATACGCAAATGCGAAAGACGTTCTTGCCAAAGGGCGAAACGAACATGCGGATCATCCGTTCGGCGGCGGTCCTAAGCGCCTCGCGCGGTGGCGCGGAGAGCGCCATCATCTTGGCTGTCGCTTCTTCCTGGCGAATGCACTCGGCTTTCGCCACTTCCATGAAAAGGATCCGCTTGTCGGGAAAATAATTATAGAGCGTGGCCTTTGAAACTCCGGCCGAGCGTGCGATGTCGTCGACACTCGCGCCCTCGAACCCGTCGCGCATAAACACCTCCCGTGCCCCGTCGAGGACCTGGGCAACCTTGCGCCCGGTACGTGTGCGGCCCGTCTGAATGTTCATGCAACGCTCCAATCCCATCATTGCAATATAAACTGACCAGTTTAGTTTTTTCAAGGCTGGCGCTTGGACGGTTGCCAAGCCTCATTGCGGCAGATAGCCGTGCTGGCGATGGTCGATATCCTTTTGCAGACACTGCCATTCTTCGCGCTGATCGGGCTGGGCTACTGGGCTGGGTACACCGGGTTCTTTAGCGAGGAGGCGACAGCCTACCTTACGAAGTTCGTCTTCTACTTCGCCCTGTCGGCCATGCTGTTCAAGTTTTCGGCGAATCTAAGCCTGGGCGACGTCTTCGATTGGCCATTCGTCTGGGCCTATCTTTGCGGAACCGCGCTTGTCTATTCGCTGGCGACCGCCGTTGCCGTTTTCCGCAAACGTGGCATGGCCGAGGCCGCGGTCGAAGCGCAATGCGCAGTCATTGGCAATGTCGGGTTTCTGGGAGTTCCGATGCTGGCGCTTCTGTTGGGTGAGGCAGCGGTCGGGCCGATCATCCTTGTGCTTTCAGTCGATCTGATCGTCTTCGGAAGCCTGATTGTAATCTTGATCACCGGCAGCCGGGGTCGGATGTCGTTTGGCATCGTCAAGACCGTCGCACTTGGTCTCTTGAGGAACCCGATGATTGTCTCGATCGTTGGTGGGTTGATCTGGTCCGGGATGGGTGCACCAATCCCACGCCCTTTGAACGATTTTATTACCATTCTCGGTGCCGCGGCGACGCCGGGGGCCTTGTTCGCCATCGGAGCCTCGCTTGCATCGAAATCGGCAGAACGGATGTCGGTCG
Source organism: Pseudomonadota bacterium (assembly GCA_038744785.1). Classification (GTDB taxonomy): domain Bacteria; phylum Pseudomonadota; class Alphaproteobacteria; order Rhodobacterales; family Rhodobacteraceae; genus Ovoidimarina. Next base: position 28,874 of record JBCDLX010000015.1, on the reverse strand, counting down.
CCGTCTGGCTGTCGACGGCGAAACTTGCACTTCATCCCGTTGCGGTCGCGTTCTTCGCGCTTCTGGTCTTTCCGGTGGACCCCTATGCAGCCGGTGTGATGATTTCTGCCGCCGCGCTTCCAGTCGCAGGCAACGTGTTTATTCTGGCGCAATACTACGGCGTGGCACCGCAGCGGGTGTCAGCCTCTATCCTGATATCCACCGTGGCTTCTGTCCTGACCGTTTCGGGCTTTGTAGCCTGGGTGAAAACCTTCTGAAGGAGGATGTGATGGAAACCCTTTCCGAGAACAGGTGCTTTGGTGGCGTGCAAGGGGTCTACGCCCATGCGGCCGAGGCGACAGGCGGCACGATGACCTTCGGCCTTTATCTGCCGCCTGCGGCAAATGCCGGCCCGGTTCCGGTTCTTTGGTATCTGTCGGGCCTGACGTGCACGCATGAGAACGTGATGGTAAAAGCCGGTGCGCAGGCTGCCGCTGCAAAGGCAGGGATGGCGCTTGTTTTCCCTGACACATCGCCAAGGGGCGAAGATGTGGCCGATGACCCGGCTTACGATCTGGGGCAAGGGGCCGGGTTCTACGTCAACGCGACCGAAGCCCCGTGGGCGCCGCATTACCGGATGTGGGATTATGTGGTGCATGACCTGCCCAAAGCGGTGTTCGGGACGTTCCCGCTGGACCCGGAACGTCAGGGGATCACCGGGCACTCAATGGGTGGGCACGGGGCGCTCACAATCGCGATGACGCATCCGCACCGCTACCGCAGCGTGTCGGCATTCGCGCCGATTGCCAACCCGACGGGAAGCGACTGGGGCCGCAAACAGTTTGCCGCCTATCTTGGAGACGATGAAGGGACATGGTCCGCGCATGATGCCACTGTTCTGATGCGTGCGCACGGGCATCCGGGGCATGTCCTGATTGATCAGGGCGCATCGGATCAATTCCTGGACCTCTTAAAACCCGAGGCGCTTGCCGAAGCCATGACCGCCCGCCGGCAACAGGGCAGCTTTCGAATGCATGACGGCTATGATCACAGCTATTTCTTTGTGGCGAGTTTCATGGCGGATCATGTTGCCCACCACGCAGCAGAGCTTGCGACGTGATTTATGTGGACGCCGACGCGTGCCCCGTAAAAGCTGAAGTCGAGGCTGTGGCGTCGCGGCACGGCACGGGGGTTGCAATGGTGTCCAATGGAGGTATCCGCCCATCTGCCAATTCGCTTGTCGAGATGATCTATGTCCCGGACGGCCCCGATGAGGCCGACAAATGGATTGCAGAGCGCGCGGGCAAAGGTGACGTGGTGGTAACCGGTGACATCCCCCTTGCTGCGCGCTGCGTCGAAGGGGGGGCTCGGGTGCTGAAACACGACGGCACCGCATTTACCCAGGCCAACGTGCGCGAGGCACTGGCAATGCGCGATCTGATGACCGACCTGCGGTCCGCTGACCCTTTTCGACAGGCTGTGGGGCGCGCCTTTTCAAAGGCGGATCGGTCGCGGTTTCGCGAAGCGCTCGACCGGGCATTACGGTAGCCGAAAAAGTGCGCAGTGGTGTTCATAACCGATTGTAGATCAGGCGACTTGCGCGGGCGCCGCGAGGGGCCGTTCGCGAATAGGCAGATGGACGATTGCAGAAAACGCGCCGACCGCGACGCCGACCCACCAGACCAGCGTGTAGTCGCCATGCACGTCATAAAGGCGCCCGCCAAGCCAGATCCCGATGAAGCTGCCGATCTGATGGCTGAGAAAGACGAAACCGTAGAGCGTTCCCATGAACCGAAGGCCGTAGATATGCGCTACCAGCCCTGATGTGAGTGGGATTGTGGCAAGCCAAAGCGATCCCATCGCAAGCGAGAACAGGATCACGGTCATCGGCGTGATTGGGAACAGAATAAAGAGCGCCGCCACGATGGTTCTTAGCGTGTAAATGATCGCCAGCAGATACTTCTTTGAATAGCGCTTTCCGGCCCAACCCGCCAACAAGGTGCCACCTATATTGGCCAGCCCGATCAATCCAAATGCAACTGCGCCAAGGGCAGAGGTTGTGGACACCCCCATGCTGTCCAGAATGCCACCGGGCGCAATGGGCCCGCACATCTCGGTCACCATTGCTGGAAAATGCGCGGTCATGAACCCAAGCTGGTAACCGCACGAAAAGAACCCGATGAAGATAAGTGCGTAGGACGGGTCCCGGAACGCCTGACCAAGCGCTTCTGACATGCCGGGGCCGTCTTTTGCCTCAGGGGTGTGTTTCGGAAGGACCGGAAGAAGAAACAGAACCGCAAGGATCGCTGCCGCAAAGCACAAGAACACCGTTTGCCAAGACATCAGGGACATAAGCGCCTCTGACAAGGGCGGTCCGACCACCTGACCGAGCGATCCCGCCGCCGTCGTGATCGCAAGCGCCATCGAACGGTTTTCATCCGAGGCAGCGCGCCCGACGATGGCAAGGATCACGCCGAACCCGGTTCCTGCAATTCCAAAGCCAACAGCGATTTCAAGAAGTTGTACTTCAATGGGCGAGGTCGCGGCGGCGGTCAGCGCAATACCGGCCGCATACATCAGCACGCCAAGGAAGATCGCCCGTCGGTCGCCGATCTTTTCGGCAATCGCGCCAAAGATCGGCTGGCCAATGCCCCATGCAAGGTTCTGGATTGCGATGGCCGTCGAAAACTCGGCCCGGGGCCAGCCGAACTCTTCCGCGATAGGGATCTGAAAAACCCCGAAGCTTCCGCGAATGGCGAAACTAACCAGCAAAATCACGCAGCCTGCCACAAGGACAGGTGTCACGAGAGAAGGTGAGGCGGCACGCGTAGACATCACTTTAGACGTTAGACTGCGTCGGTCTTGCCTGGTCAATTCAGAAGATTTGACGGCTCGCATCAAGTTTCGTTCACCGTGCGCGCGTGCCTTTTCAGGGCCATGCGGGCGGCGTAACAGGGGACATGACCGAGACGATACCGCAGATCTATACCCGCCTTGTCGGCGAGGGAAAGCTAGAGACCGATCCCGTTCAACAGGCGGTCCTGCCAGAGCTTGAACGGGTTCGGCGGGAAGTTGAAACGCAGCCCGCCCCGAAATCGGGTTTGCGGGGCCTTTTTGCCAGATCCACCCCAGGCCCCAAGGGGCTTTATCTGTGGGGTGGGGTGGGGCGCGGCAAGTCGATGCTGATGGACCTGTTCCACGCAGCCGTCGATATCGATGCGAAGCGGCGCGTTCATTTCCACGCTTTCATGCAAGAGGTGCAAGCTGGGCTGCATGAGGCCCGACAAAAAGGCGTGGATGATGCAATCCTGCCGGTGGCCGAAAAGATCTCTAAGGACGTCCGGCTTCTGTCATTCGATGAGATGCAGATCACTGACATCACCGACGCGATGATCGTGGGGCGTCTGTTCGAGAAGTTGTTCGAAGCAGGTGTAGCGGTTGTGGCCACATCGAACCGCGTGCCGGATGATCTTTACAAGGACGGGCTCAACCGAAACCTGTTTGTTCCGTTCATAGACCTTCTAAAAGAGAAGATGGATGTTTGGGAACTGGCGTCGCCCAGAGATTACCGGCAGGATCGGCTTGCGGGGGCAAAGGTCTACTTTCACCCCGCCGATGCGCGGGCGCGCGACGCGGTCTCGCACATCTGGCGCCAGATGTCCGGCGGTGGGGGCGATCGGCTGATCCTGAAGGTGAAAGGCCGGGATGTCGAGATCCCGGTGTTCTGCAATGGAATGGGCCGAGCGACGTTTTGGGACCTTTGTGCCAAGCCGCTGGGACCCGCCGATTATCTCGCAGTGGCCGAAGCGGTCCGGGTCTTGGTGCTGGAGGATATCCCGCTTTTATCGAGCGAGAACTACAACGAGGCCAAGCGCTTTGTCACGCTGATCGACGCGCTTTACGAGGCGCGGGTACGTCTGATCGCAACGGCGGCGGATGCGCCTGAACGGCTCTACCTGGAGGGAACGGGGTCGTGTGAGTTTGAACGCACCGCAAGTCGTCTGCGGGAGATGCAATCGGCTGATTGGGCGTCTGGCGACTAGCCGTTCAGCCGCAGGACGTACCCTGCGAGGTAAAGCGAGCCACAGATCAGGATCCGGGCATGGGGCGCCCGCGAAGTTATGTCTGTAATTGCATCGGTAACGTCATTCGCAACGGATGCATTCAGACCGATCTGACGCGCTGCCGATGCTGTCTCTTCGGCACTGAGCGTGGCAGTCTCGCCCGGAATCGCAATCGCCGACAGATTGCTCGCCGCCTTCGAAAGGGGGTCAAGATAGCCTGCCACATCCTTTGTTCTGAGTATCCCGCAGATCAGATAGGTCGGCTTCTCGGGCAGTTTCGCAAGCGTTGCTGCAACCGCTTCTCCCGCCGCAGGATTGTGTCCGCCGTCTAGCCAAAGCTCGGCCTTGCCAGCCAGATCGACCAGTCGTCCTTCGGTCAGCCGCTGCATCCGTGCAGGCCATTCGGCCCGGGTCACGGCGGCTTCAAATGCGGCGTCGCCTGCGCGCAGGTGGCGCAGCGTGGCAAGCGCCATCCCCGCATTGCCTATCTGATGGGGTCCCGGCAGGTTCGGCAGCGGCAGGTCGCGCAGGCCTGTTTCGTCCTGATAGATCAGCCGTTCCTGCTCTTCGGCCACGTGCCAGTGCTGTCCGTGCACCAGGACCGGCGCACCTGTGCGCGCTGCCTGCGTTTCGATCACGTCCAGCGCGGCATCGTGCTGGGGACCGACGACACAAGGGATGCCGCGTTTCAGGATGCCGGCTTTCTCAAACGCAATTTCTTCGATTGTTTCGCCCAGAAACTGCTGATGGTCATAGTCAATGGGCGTAATAACGGTCAAAGCGGGCCGGTCGACAACGTTTGTCGCATCAAGCCGCCCGCCAAGGCCGACCTCTAGAAGCGTCCAATCGGCAGGCGTACGGGCAAAAGCCAGAAGTGCCGCGACAGTCGTGATTTCAAAATAGGTGATCGGGTCCGGACCGTTTTGGTCCAGTGCCTCGTCCAGGAGTTTTGAAAGCTCAGGCTCGCCGATCAGGTGCCCTGCCAGTCGAATGCGTTCGTGAAAACGCGCCAGATGCGGCGAGGTATAGGCATGCACCGTCTGCCCCGCGCCTTCCAGCCCTGCTCTGATCATCGCCAGGGTCGAACCCTTGCCGTTGGTTCCGGCGACGTGCACCACGGGTGGAAGCGAGCGTTCCGGATGGCCCGTGGCCGCAAGAAGCCGGTGCACCCTGTCAAGCGTCAGATCGATGACCTTGGGATGCAGCGCCATCATCCGCTGCAACAGCACGTCAGACCCCGCATTGGCGGGCGCGGTCCCGTGAGGAGGCCCAGGGTGCGTCATGTCAGGCGCGTCACCCAGCCTTCTGCGTCGGGTCAGGCCTTGCCGTCGTTGTATCTTCCGGCGTGGGCGGCGGCAGGTCGCCCTTCACTGCAGGCGGCTGACGGGTCAGCATTCGGATGATGGTCACAAGCTCGTCTTTCATTGCGCGACGGTCGGTGACCCGGTCGAGCATGCCATGATCCAGCAGATATTCGGCCCGCTGGAACCCCTCGGGCAGTTTTTCGCGGATCGTCTGTTCGATCACGCGCGGGCCAGCAAAACATATAAGCGCATTCGGTTCCGCGATGTGAACATCGCCGAGCATGGCGTAGGACGCCGTCACGCCGCCGGTGGTCGGATGGGTCAGCACGACAATATACGGAAGGCCCGCTTCCTTCACCATTTCCACTGCGACGGTGGTGCGCGGCATTTGCATAAGCGACAGTATACCCTCCTGCATCCGTGCCCCGCCCGCGGCCGAAAACAGGACCAGTGGCCGGCTGAGCGCAACAGCCCGTTCCGCGGCGGCAATGATGGCGTTGCCAACATACATCCCCATCGATCCGCCCATGAAGCTAAAATCCTGACAGGCGGCAATGATCGGGGTGCGCCCAATCTCGCCTTCGCCGACCAGCATCGCCTCTTTCTCGCCGGTTCCCTTCTGCGCGGTTTTCATCCGGTCCGGATACTTCTTCTGATCCCGGAAGTGCAGCGGGTCCGCCACGGGTTCAGGAACCGCGACCTCTGCGTAGATGCCCCCATCGAACAGGGCCGCGAAGCGATCGCGCGGCGTAATCCCCATGTGATGGTTGCAGTTTGTGCAGACGTTCTGGTTCTCCCGCAATTCGCGGTGAAACAACATGGTTCCGCAGCTATCGCATTTGGTCCACAGGTTCTCGGGCACTTCGCGGCGCGAAAACAACGAGTTGATGCGAGGCCGGACGTAGTTGGAAATCCAGTTCATGAGCGCCTTTGCCAAACAGATCGCGTCCGCAGATAAGCCTGTGACCGCCGAATTGCAATCAGCGCGCCAAAAGGCGGCGCAGCACGAACCAGATCGCTCCGATGATTATCAGATCAAACGTCAGCGCGATTGCGACAGCCGGATCGTCCATGCTGAACGGGGTCCGAAACAGCGCAAGGCCCGACAGCGGACCGTCTGTAGCAAAAAACAACAAAGCTACCACGTTGTTGGCAAAGTGAAATCCCCACGCAGCACCCAGGGACCCCGTTCGCGCGGTCAAATCTGCCGCAGCAAGCCCGAAAACCACAGCTCCGCCTGCGACCAGCCACGCGTTTGCGCCGGCGTTCACCGGATCAAAGTGCAACGCGCCGAAGGCCAGGGACGGAATGACCGCCCAGATCAGGGGTGACCGAAACCGTGCCGCCAGTTGCTGCTGGATGTAGCCGCGAAACAAAAGCTCTTCCGCACCGGTTTGAAGTGCGACCAGAAGCAGGGCGGCGGGCAATGTGACCAGCCAGACTTCAACAGGCCGATTTGGAACCGCAGTAAGAAACACCACCGACACTGCGATTGTTGCAACTACGAATGCCGCGGTCACGGCTGCCGCGGACGTAAAATCCCGCAGGACGATAGGCGCCCGGCCAAACAGCGTGCCGGGGCGGCGCCTGTGCAACAGAAGGACAGCGGCCATCGGTCCAAGCGCCATGCCCAAAAAGACGCTGAGATGCGCCATCAGTGCGCGGGGCGTTTCGGCAGCCAGGAATTCCTCGGTCCAGCCTTGGTCGGCGCTGAGGGCGAAGGCCCCGAAGACGGCAAAGGCAACAAGACCATAGATTGCTGTGCAGACAGCCAGGCCAGTGGCCAGACGCCACAGTTGGGGACGTTCCTGCGCAGGCGCAATGTAACGGATGAAGGCTGGTCGCATCGCGCCGTGGCTTAGCACCTGCGGGATGCACGCTCAATCATGCTCGGCGCTTGTCCCCGCTGCACGTGACGCGTATTCGATGGCGAACACCTGAAAGGGAGAGCGCAATGCTGAAGAAGAAGTGGGACAAGTCGAAGCTGCCAAGTCGGCATGTGACCGAGGGCCCGGCCCGCGCCCCGCACCGTTCCTACTACTACGCGATGGGGATCTCTGAAGAAGAGATTGCCCAGCCCTTTATTGGTGTTGCAACCTGCTGGAACGAAGCTGCGCCGTGCAACATCGCGCTGAACCGGCAGGCGCAGTCTGTGAAGCTTGGGGTCAAGGCTGGGGGCGGAACACCGCGCGAATTTACCACCATTACCGTGACCGATGGCATCGCGATGGGACACGAAGGAATGCGGTCGTCACTGGCATCGCGGGAGGCGATTGCGGACACAGTGGAACTGACGATGCGCGGGCATTGCTATGACGCGATCGTAGGCCTTGCTGGCTGTGACAAGTCACTGCCGGGCATGATGATGGCGATGGTGCGCCTGAACGTCCCTTCGGTCTTCATCTATGGCGGATCGATCTTGCCGGGTCGGCTTGATGGCAAGGACGTGACCGTTCAGGACGTGTTCGAGGCTGTGGGTCAACATCAGGCGGGCAACTACTCGGACGAACAACTTGCGGTGCTCGAGCGTGTGGCCTGCCCGTCAGCGGGTGCCTGTGGTGGGCAGTTCACGGCGAACACCATGGCTTGCGTCAGTGAGGCCATCGGGCTTGCTTTGCCGAACTCTTCAGGCGCACCAGCGCCCTATGAGAGCCGGGACCAGTACGGCGTCGCATCTGGCGAGGCGGTTATGGAACTGCTTGAGAAGGGTATCCGTGCGCGCGACGTTGTTACACGAAAATCGCTGGAGAATGCAGCGCGAGTCGTGGCCTGCACGGGCGGATCGACAAATGCGGGCCTTCATCTGCCAGCAATTGCGCACGAGGCTGGGATCGATTTTGATCTGGACGATGTCTGCGCCATCTTCCGCGATACGCCGTATTTTGTCGATCTGAAGCCGGGCGGTCAGTACGTCGCAAAGGATCTTTACGAGGCTGGTGGCGTGCCCGTCGTAATGAAAGAATTGCGGAAAGCTGGCCTGGTCCACGAGGATTGCATCACCGCAACCGGCGCGACGATGGGCGCAGAGCTCGACAAAATCGAGCGCGAGGCCGATGGCCGTGTCATTTACCCTGTCGATACGCCGCTGACCAAGACCGGCGGTGTCGTGGGGTTGAAGGGAAATCTTGCCCCCGAAGGCGCCATCGTGAAGGTGGCGGGCATGTCGGAAGACGAGCAGGTCTTCACTGGGCCCGCGCGAATTTTCGAGTGCGAAGAGGATGCGTTTGAGGCGGTAAAGGCACGCGGATACGAAGCTGGTGAGGTGATCGTAATCCGCAATGAAGGTCCCGCAGGGGGCCCGGGGATGCGCGAGATGCTGGCCACAACGGCTGCAATCTCTGGCCAGGGTATGGGCAAGAAGGTTGCGTTGATCACCGATGGTCGGTTCTCTGGTGCGACACGGGGGTTCTGTGTCGGCCATGTCGGGCCAGAAGCCGCTCATGGAGGCCCGATTGCGTTGATCCAGGACGGTGACATGATTACGATCAACGCCATCACAGGGGAAATCTCGGTGGGTCTCTCGGAAGAAGAGATGGCGTCGAGACACGAGCAGTGGACGGGGCCGCGTGAGACCATTTACGCTTCGGGCGCACTTTGGAAGTATTCTCAGCTTGTTGGATCGACCCGTCTTGGGGCGGTCACCCATCCGGGCGGCAAAGCGGAGAAGCATGTTTACGCGGACATTTAGTGTCCTTCTGGCAGCAGGAATCGCACTGGCGTCGTGTACACCTGCAATTGACGTGGGCCGGGCCGCGCCGCAAAAACTGGCGGTGCGCGACGCCCGGGTAACAGTGGCAGGACCACCCGGCTATTGCATAGATGAACGCGCATCACGCCTTATCGGCGATGGTGGCGCGTTCGTTCTTCTGGGCAGTTGTGCTTCGATCGCAGGGAACGCGCGTGCGCCGAAACCGGATACGCCTGGGGTTCTGACCGTCACGGTGGCGGGTGCACTGACGGGCGACGCCGTTATTGCGCGTACGCTGGATGATCTGGCCGCGTTCTTTCTAACAGAGGCGGGCCGGGCCGCGTTAAGTCGTGACGGTAACCCAGCGTCTGTCGAGGTGCTGGACGTCCGGTTATCGGGCGAGACGCTGTACCTGCGGGCCCGCGATGCAGCGCCGAAAGAAGGCATGTCGCAGGACTATTGGCGCGCGCTTTTTGGCGTAAACGACCGGCTCTTGACAGTCTCGGTTGCCGGGTTTGAAACCAGACCTATGTCCGCCGAGGCAGGGCGTGCGACAGCCGAAGCGTTGGCAGCGCGCATTCGCGCCGAAAGCGCTGCCTTTGCGGGGGACGCGGGATGACGGCGCGGTTTCTCTCCGGTTTTTCCAAAGCGCCTGATCGCAAGACGTTGCGGTACTGGTCCCGTGCCGCGGATGATGCGGGCAACATGGACTATGCAGAGCTTGAGCAGTTGCGCTCGGACGCCGGGGCATTGCGGGAACGTCTGGACCGTCTGATCCATGTGGCTGACGGGCGACTGGCCTGGCCCCGTGCCGAAGATGCGGCGGTGGAAAAACCGCTCCATTGCGATTGGGCATGGCGACCGCCGCTGTTTTCTGGCCCGGTGTCCCCGACAGGACAGGCCGCCGTTGGTTCTGGAACCCGGTTTGGGAAGGACACAGCAGTATTCCACGATTGCAGCATCAGCGAACTGACGTTTCGCCAGATCCGAAATCACGGCGCGACCGACCTTGCGCCTTTCGGCGCGCGGCTTGACGTCTTTCGGTTCGACGGGTCTTTTCTAAGCCTTGTGGTCGATCTGCCGCCCGATGGTGTAACGGGCATTTCGCGCCGTCATCTTGTCGGCCTGACAATCGAGATCGAGTTGGAACGCCCGCTCGAAGTTTTTGCCCGTCTGAATGTCAGGCACGGCCCGAACACGGAACAGATCGTTCGAGAGTTTCCGATGAACGCGGATTCGATGTCGGTGGAGTTCGATCTTGCTTATACGGACCTGAACGAAAAGCGGATTGAGCGGGCCTGGCTGGATCTGATTTTCGAAGGACCCAAGATGAACCAGATCACCCTGCGCGATGTAAAACTGACGCGGCGTCCCCGCGCTGAGCTTTAGGAGGACGCGGAATGGGCTCTGTCACATTGTCGAAGACCGTTCTGCGGGCTGGCGTTTGGTATGGGCTTGCGCGTAGACAGGGTGCAACAGATGGGACTGCGCCGCAGCTTTCTGCCTGGCATCTGGAGAAGAAACTCGATGGGTTCGAAGTGTCGTCCACGCCGGTCGGCGGACAATGGGAGGTGCGCCTTCCGATTTCTACAGAGCTTCTGTCAGATGGGGTGCAAACGATCCTGATCCGCGACGACGAAACCGGAGAAAAAGTGGACACGTTGACCCTGATCGCAGGCGAGCCCCTTGGTCAGGATATTCGCGCCGAGCTTGACTTGCTTCGCGCGGAATTGGACATGCTGAAGAAGGCATTCCGACAGCATTGTGCCGAGACAGGCGGGTGATCATTGCCACGGTTCGCGCCGGGCCGGGCCAAATTGCGATTGCGAGCCTTCCTGAATGTGACGCCGACGATCAGAGGATCGTGGACTGGGACCCAAGCCTTGTGGTGTCTATGACCGAGGCTAGAGAGATGGGGCCTGTGCACGCCAACTTCCCTTCCCACTTAAAAGAACACGGGATTGACTGGGTGCACTTGCCGGTCCGAAATTTCGGCGGACTGGATGGACAGGAAATGGAACGATGGCCTGTCCTGTCCGCGAGTTTTCACGCAGCACTTGATGCCGGTGGTGGCGTGCTTGTCCATTGTCGCGGCGGGCAGGGACGGTCGGGCATGATCGCCCTGCGACTTTTGGTGGAACGCGGTGAGATCCCGGATGCTGCTTTAGTGCGAATACGGTCGGTGCGGCCCGGCGCAGTCGAAACCGAGGCCCAGTTCCGCTGGGCTGCCAACTGACGTCACGTGTGGACCGTTTCATGTATACTTGGTCCATGTGTTCGGCTTGACGGGGGGAAGAGATGAGTACTTATCAATATGATCTTGGCGGTCACCAGTTTGGCGTGACCACAACATCCGCCGATGCCCAGCTTTGGTTCGACCGGGGTCTTACCTGGTGCTATGGCTACAATCATGGGGAAGCGGTCGCTTGCTTTGAAAAGGCGATTGCGGACGATCCAGGCTGCGCCATGGCGCATTGGGGCCGGGCCTATGCGGCGGGTCCGAACTACAATATGCCCTGGCACATTCAGGACGACGCGACGCGCGCCGGCGCGCTGGCGACGGCGCGCGAAAGCACCGAAGCAGCACTTGCGCTGGTCGATAATGTCCAGCCATGGGAGGCCGCGCTGATTGGCGCATTACCGGCTCGATATCCACAAGCAGAAGTCGAAGACGTCTCCGTGATGCGAGGCTGGGACACAGATTTTGCAGGCGCGATGCGCAACGTGTTCAAGGAACAGCCAGACAGTCTTGACGTGCGGGCGGTATTCGCCGAGGCGATGATGAACGTCACGCCCTGGAAGATGTGGGATCTGCGCTCGGGCACGCCGGCCGAGGGTGCAATGACAATAGAGGCACAAGCGGTTCTGGAAGAGGCTTTGGACGGCAACCCGGCGGCGATGCGGCATCCGGGCATTCTGCACCTCTATATCCACTTGATGGAGATGTCGCCGTTCCCGGAACGTGCGCTGAAAGCTGGCGATGCGCTAAAGACCCTGGTCCCTGACTCGGGCCATCTGATCCACATGCCTACCCATATCGACGTGCTTTGCGGTAACTATCAGGATGTGGTGCGCTGGAACGAGGCGGCCGTGGAGGCTGATCTAAAGTACTGGCGGGAAGCGGGGCCGTTTAACATTTACTCAGGCTACCGGCTGCACAACTACCACTTTGTCATCTACGGCGCGATGTTCCTTGGCCAGTACGATCCGGCGATCCGCGCGGTACAGGGGGCCCGCGATACCGTGCCGGACGAGATGCTGCGCGTCGACAGCCCGCCGATGGCAGACTACTTTGAAAGCTATCTAAGCTTCGAACCGCACGTGCTGGTGCGCTTCGGTAAATGGCGCGAGGCGACAGAGCTTTCACTGCCCGAAGATCCTGACCTGTTCTGCACATTGACGGCCAATGTCCACTATGCGCGCGGTGTTGCGCATGCCGCGCTGGGCGAAATCGACCGGGCCGAAGCGGAAGAGGCCGCTTTCACGGCAGCTGCCGCGCGCGTTCCTGAAACGCGGCTTCTTCACAACAATAAGGTCGTGGATCTTTTGGCGATCGGTGCCGAGATGCTGCGGGGTGAGATCCTATATCGGAAGGGCGCCTTTGACGATGCCTTTGCGGCGTTGCGCCGTTCGGTCGAGCTTGACGATGCTTTGCCCTACGACGAACCTTGGGGTTGGATGCAGCCCACGCGGCATGCGCTAGGTGCGCTACTTCTGGAGCAAGGCAAGACAGAAGCGGCGGAAGCCGTGTTCCGCGAAGACCTGGGCCTTGGCGGGCAATTGTCGCGTGCGACAGTGCATCCCGACAATATCTGGAGCCTGAAAGGGCTTCACGATTGCCTTCAGGCTCGGGGCGAGACCCTTGAAATCGTGCAGGTTCGGCAGCGGCTGGATCTGGCGCAGGCACGGGCGGATGGACGCGTCGCGGCGTCGTGCTTCTGTGCGCAGGCAGCGCTTAGGGCGGCAGAGTGAAAGGCGCCCTTTGCCGATTGTATTTTGTCTTGTGCCTTTCCGCCTGTGTGGCCGATGTGCCAGAGCCCGACACGGCGTTCAACGAGGCGGCGATTGCCTTTATGAATGACCTGCAGCCACGCTCAATCGCAGAAAACCGCGAGTATTGCGGGTTTCTGGGCCGCGATGCGTCGGGCGAGTTTCGCGCAACCGCGCCGGTGCGGGGGGATGCCGAAAGCTGTGAGATCGTTGGCTTTCCCGAAACGTTCGAGGTGATCGCGTCCTACCACACCCATGGCGGGTACGATTTTGACATTGATTCCGAAGTGCCGTCGTCCGACGACATCACATCCGATGTTGCCGATCAGACCTTTGGGTACATTGCGACACCAGGTGGGCGCATTTGGCTAGTGGATTGGCGCAATCGCAGCGCATCGCAACTGTGCGAGATTGATTGCGTGCACTCGGATCCGGATTTCGTTCCGGGCTACGCAGACCCCATCCCTCGGACGGTGACCTTGCGGGACATTCGTCGGCGCGAGCGCGGCTAGAATGTTTCGTCCCTGGGAGACCCGCACCGGCAATAGGCGTCATCCAGGGTGAAGATTAACGATATCGGCAGATCGTTTAGGCGTTTGGCGAACATGCCCCGGGCGGCGTCCCGCCCGGGGTCAAGCAAACTCGCGATTGTGTGCGCCGATTACTCTTCGCGCGCCGGAACGTTCAGACCGATTTGAACGGCGGGGCGTTCCAAGAAGCGGTCGAGATAGGCGGCAACGTTGGGGAACGTGTCCCACCCTACGAGGTCTTTGGCGCCGTAGAAATCGAGCCCCCGAAGCCAGGGCGCGATGGCGATATCGGCGATCGAGAATTCACCCGTGATCCAGTCCTTGCCCCCAAGTTGTCCTTCAAGCACGTTCAAAAGCCTTTTGGCCTCGTTGATATAGCGTTCTCGCGGGATCGGATCCTTCACCTCGCGGCCTGCGAACTTCACAAAGAATCCAAGCTGGCCAAACATCGGGCCGACACCGCCCATCTGGAACATCACCCATTGGATGGTCTCGTACTTTTGCGCGGTGGTCGATCCAATCAACTTTCCAGTTTTCTCGGCAAGATAAATCAGGATTGCACCCGACTCGAACAACGGTAGTGGTTTGCCGTCCGGACCGTTCGGGTCGATAATCGCGGGGATCTTGTTGTTGGGATTAAGCGATAGGAATTCTGCGCTTTTGACATCGCTGTCTGAAAGCGTCACGCGATGCGCCTCATATTCCAGCCCCATTTCTTCCAGCGCGATCGAAACCTTGACGCCGTTCGGGGTTGGGAAAGAGTAAAGCTGGATCGCACTAGCGTTTTGTGCGGGCCAGCGCTTGTCAATGGGGAAGGGTGTCAGGTCGGTCACGGCTTCGGCCTCCGGGTTTCTGAGCGTTTGCTCAATATAGATCACCCGCGCGAAGTGCAACACCGGCACTTCAGTGAGAATTCATGGAAGCCATTGTGCAAAAGTGCAGAGTGAAGGCACGCTGCTGACGCTCAGAGTTTTAGCGCAAGCTGTGGCGACAACACATCGATCCCAAGCGCGCGACCGACCGCATAGTAGGTCAAATTGCCTGCGTGGACGTTCAGACCCGCCAGAAGGTGCGCATCGTCCTCGCACGCCTGTCGCCAGCCCTTATCTGCAAGCGCCAGCATGTAGGGCATCGTCGCGTTCCCAAGCGCGATCGTGGACGTGCGCGCCACAGCGCCTGGCATGTTGGCCACGCAGTAGTGCACGATCCCATCCACCTCGTAGATTGGATCGTCGTGTGTTGTTGCGCGCGACGTTTCGAAACACCCGCCCTGATCGATAGCCACGTCGACCAGCACCGCGCCAGGCTTCATATTGGCAAGCTGTGCGCGACTGACAAGCTTGGGTGCGGCGGCGCCGGGGATCAGCACGGCACCGACGACCAAATCGGCTGTTGCGATCATCTCGGCGATTGTACCCTTGGATGCATAGCGCGTCACGAACTGTCCGCCGAACGCGTCATCAAGATAGCGCATCCGTTGGAGCGACATATCCAGAACCGTGACATGTGCGCCCATCCCTGCGGCCACCCGGGCGGCGTGCGTTCCTACCACGCCACCGCCGATAACCACCACGTCCGCCGGTCCCACGCCCGGAACGCCCCCCATCAAAACGCCACGCCCGCCATTGGCGCGCTGTAATGCCCAGGCGCCGACTTGAGGCGCCAGCTTGCCCGCAACTTCGGACATCGGCGCCAGAAGCGGCAGGCCGCCCCGGTCATCTGTTACGGTTTCATAGGCAATTGCGGTAACGCCCGAGGCCAGAAGGTCGCGGGTTTGATCCGGGTCGGGCGCGAGGTGAAGGTAGGTGAATAGGATCTGGCCCGCCCGCAGCTTGGCCCGCTCGACCGCCTGCGGTTCCTTGACCTTGACGATCATGTCTGACGAGGCAAAGACCTGATCGGCCGTATCTGCAATCTCTGCTCCGGCATCTGTATAGTCAGAGTCGGAGAAGCCCGCACCCGCGCCGGCGCCGGTTTCGACAATGACGCTGTGCCCATGGGCGGTAGCTTCGCGTGCGGCATTGGGCGTCAGTCCGACGCGGAACTCTTGCGGCTTGATTTCCTTTGGGCACCCGATTTGCACGATATCCTCCCGCGATGTCGCCAAACGTTATGCATCCGGTCTGTCGGAATTCTGTTGTCAAATCATGCGTGTTTATCGACGATGTTCGAAGAAACGTGCATCAGGCGAGAAAGTTTGAGAGAAAATGAGCGAGTTTGTGGAACTCGATGCCACCGACAGGCGTATTCTGACCGAGTTGCAGCGACGCGGCCGAATCTCGAATGCCGATTTGTCGGAACGTGTGCACCTTTCCCCGTCGGCGTGCCATCGTCGGGTCTCGCGCCTTGAGACCGCCGGCTACATCGCCGGCTACGTCGCGCTGATCGATCGTCGGAAGATCGGACGTCCCACAACGGTTTTTGTCGAGATCACCCTGTCAGGACAGGCAGATGACGTATTGGATGCATTCGAGCGGGAAGTGGCGCGCATCCCTGAAGTGCTGGAATGCCATCTGATGGCGGGGACGGCGGATTACTTGTTGAAAGTGTCGGCCGAAGACAGCGAGGATTTTGCGCGGATACATCGCCGCGCGCTCGCGCGCCTTCCTGGCGTCGCGCAAATGCACTCGTCCTTCGCTCTGCGCACCGTTATGCAAACGACCGCGCTGCCGGTCTAAAGCGTTTGACGAAACGCCTGGTACGGGGTCCTCGTACAACGCTCTACCCGGGTTTTCGGGCCGTTCCCATGTAAAGGATTGCCGCAAGGGGCAGGCGCCCAAATATGATGTCGCCCCTGCGGTTTAACCCACGTGGACCCAGCCCTGTGATCGGGCCAGGGTGAAGCCCTGCATCTGTCAGGGCGTTTTGAAGCTCTGCTGGTTTGATGAACATCGCCGGGTCGTGGGTCCCCTTTGGTAAGAGACGCAGGATATCCTCGGCCATCGTGATCGTCGCAAGTCGGGCAAGCAGGTTGCGGTTGATCGTGTCATAGAAGAATTGCCCATCCGGCCTCAGGACCCGAGCGATTTCTTTTATGACTTGATCCAGATCGGCGACATGTTCCAGCACATCGACACAAACCACCGCATCGAAGGACTGATCCGCATAAGGCAACGCCTCGCCCACGCCGACGTCGTACGTGATCGTATGACCTTCGGTCGCTGCGTGGCTTCGTGCTGCCTGGATTGCCCCTTCGGCGGGGTCGATCCCGGTGACAACCGCCCCGCGCATCGCAAGCGCTTCGGCCATGAAACCGCCCGCACAGCCAAGATCAAGAACCCGCTTGCCGTGCCAGTCGATATCGCGGTCGAACCATGCAAGACGTGCCGGGACAAGGTTCTTGAGCGTGCGCACCCAGCGGATATCATCGGACCACCATGCCTGCGCGACATTGTCATAGATTGTCAGATCGTTGCGTTCAGGGTGCGCCATGTCGCAGGACGTAGGCTGTCGCAACGTCCGGTCCAGATGCGCTGAGCAAGATGCCGATGGTTGCCCGAACGGTTGTTTCGCTGCGATGCTGCTGACGACGCCGCGTGGACAGTTCAGTCAGCCAAGGCGATGGGCCCCATCGACATCCTAACGGTCTTTTCAAGCACCGCTGCCAAGCGGGATCTGCAATGAAATACGAAAGCCGGGGTTTAGGTTCGCGGCCGTGGCAGACCCATGGTGAAGACGGGCTATTGCGGCCACAAGTGCAAGGCCCAGCCCAGACGCACCGCCGGTCCGACTTTCGTCCAATGTCACAAACGGGCGAAAGATCGTATCCAACGCGCTGTCCGGGACCCCGTCGCCCGCATCGCTGACCGAAATGCAGGCGATCCCGCCGCTGGTGCTTAACCCGATCGAAACCTGCGATCCGGGCGGCGCATAGCGAAGCGCGTTTTCCACAAGATTGACGAATGCGCGAAGCAGCAATGCCCTGTGTCCGACTATTGGGGGCGCCGTGCCGTTCGTTTCGATCCTGATGCTGGTCTCCGCCGCCAGAGGCTCGGCAAAATCCGCGACTTCCCGGATCAAGGCCGTCAGATCCACTGTCTCAAATTCGGACTGCCCCAAAAGCGCATCTGCCCGCGCGATCTCTGTCAGGTCCGAGAATATGCGAAGCAAATGGTCAATCTCGCTGACAGACCGATCCAACGCATGCGCCTTTGCGTCCCCATCCAGGCGATCATTTGCAAGCGTCTCTATATGGACGCGCAGCCGTGTCAGCGGACTGCGAAGATCGTGTGCAAAACTGTCGGTCGTCATTCGAAGGTTCGCAATCAGATCCTCGATCCGGTCCAACATCTCGTTCAGCGTCACGGCGAGGCGGTCGAACTCGTCACCTGTCCCGCGAAGCGGAATTCTGCGGGCCATTTCACCTGAGATGATTTCGCCTGCCGTGTCGGCAACCTCGGACAAGCGGCTAAAGACCAGACGCGACAAAAGCCATCCGATCACAAGGCTGACAACAACGGCCGCAGATAGACCAAGGATCAGTGATTGAATGAGGATCGCGTCAAAACGCTGGCGCGCCGACGCATCGCGCCCGACCAAAAGACGTTCGCCCCCTCGAAGCTGGACTGAGGCGGCCGAGATCGGCACCACCTTCTCGTTATCGGTCCGGATCAGCTCAAGCTCAACCCATCCGCCGCCGGCTTCGACGGTGGGTGGCCAAGCCCCAAGGTTTCCAGCTACCGCTTGGCCAAACCCATCGGTCAGTAGATAGACGGCATCGGGGTCCGAACCGGACCGGACTCGTCGGTCGATCGTGCGCGACAGACCCAGGATGCCCAGGTCGCCGTAGCTTTCGGCAAGCCCAGTAAGCTCTGCGTTCACGACGCTGCGCGTTTCGGTCTCGATGATCCTGTTCACCGTCCAGAACACAAGAGCGAGAACCACTGCGACGGCCAGACTTCCGAGGCCGGCACTGATGACGATTAGACGAAGACGCGCGCTACGGAACATGCGCGGTCACGTATCGTCCGACAGCATATAGCCATGTCCGCGCACGGTTCGGATCATCGGGCTTCGCGTGTCGTCGTCGATGCGTTTGCGCAGTTTGCTAACGTGGACGTCGACAACATTTGTCTGCGGATCAAAGTGATACCCCCAGATCCCTTCAAGAAGCATGGTGCGTGTGACCACGCGATCCTTGCGCCTAAGAAAGTACTCCAGGATCTGAAACTCCATCTGTGTCAGCGCGATCTCTGCCCCGCCACGGTGCACCGTTCGTTTCAGCAGGTCCATCTCTAGGTCGCCGCAGGTCAATGACACCGGTTCTTTTTGCTCTTGCGGCCTGCGCATCAACGCCTCGATCCGCGCAAGAAGTTCCTGAAAGGAAAACGGCTTCACAAGATAGTCGTCCGCGCCTGACCTAAGCCCGCGCACCCGTTCATCGACAGCACTTATCGCCGTTAGGATCAGGACCGGCGATTGGATGCCCGCCGCCCGCAGCGATTTGACGAGCGACACGCCGTCCAGGCCAGGTAACATCCGGTCTAGGACGATGGCGTCGTGCCCGCCCTCGGTCGCAAGGTAAAGTCCGTTCCTGCCATCTTCCGCGGTTTCAACCGCATAGCCTTCTTCCTTAAGGCCTTTGGCAATGAAGCCGCGGGTTTCGGGATCGTCTTCGATGACAAGAATGCGTCGCGTCATGGCTTGGTCCTTGCGACAATTTAGGGTGCGCTGCGCCAGTTTTGAACTGGTATTGAACAGAGACCGCCGGGCTGCGGGTTGCGCAGGCCCGGCGACCGCGGTGCGGCTTTAGCGGTACGGGGTGGTACACCGTCGCTTGGGGTTTGACTTCCCGCGAAGACCAACCCGCGCCGACGGGCGGTCAGGCAAGCTCGATTGCAACGAACCGCTGCTGCCCGGCACGGTTGATCAGAAACAGCGCGTTCTCTGCGCTAACTGCATCTAGCGCCGCATCAAGATCGGCTTCTGTTGCAATCTCTGCCGAGCCGACGCGCATAATCACGTCGCCAACGCGCAAGCCGGAACGATCCGCCGGACCGGCAGGCTTGAGCGACGTTATGACAAGGCCGTCCACGTCTTCGGTGGTGCCGGTTTCTGCACGCGCGGTTTCGGACAAGGGTGCCACGGTCGCACCAAGTGCCGCGTGCGCGGCCGGGTCGGCGGTTTCTGACGCTGTACTAGCATCCGCTTCTTCGGATTGGAACGCGCCAAGGGTCACGGAAACGCTGCGCCGGGCACCGTCGCGCAGGATTTCGATTTCGGCCGGGGCACCGATACGAGCAGCACCGACGAGCCGGGGCAGATCCCGATTGGATGCGACCGGGGTGTCTTCGAACTCTAGAATGACGTCGCCGGGTTCGAGCGTGCCGACAGAGGGGCCGTCTGCGGCAACTGCCGAGACCAGGGCGCCTTGCGTGCCCTCAAGCCCAAGTGCCAAGGCGATGTCCGGTGAGATGCTTTGGATTGAAACGCCCAGCCACCCACGCTCTATCGCGCCGTCGTCCAACAGGTCTTCGACAACGAACTCGACAGTGTCGGCCGCAATTGCGAACCCGACACCGACCGATCCGCCTGTGGGTGAGTAGATCGCCGAGTTCACGCCCACAACGTCACCTTCCATGTTGAACAATGGGCCGCCCGAGTTTCCCCTGTTGATGGCGGCATCTGTCTGGATGAACTCGGCATAAGGACCAGCGGATATGTTGCGCCCTTTGGCAGAGACGATGCCGGACGTCACTGTACCGCCCAGACCAAACGGGTTGCCCACAGCGACTACACCTTCCCCGACGCGAATGTCGTCGGTCGTTCCAAGTTCGACAAACGGAAGATCCTCGCCCGCGTCGATTTGAAGGACGGCCAGATCGGTCAGTTGGTCGGTGCCAATCACGCGGGCGCCGAAGACGCGGTCATCAGAAAGCCGAATCGTTATTTCGTCCGCCCCGGCGATGACATGGTGGTTGGTTACTATGATACCGTCGTCGCTTAGAATGAAACCCGATCCCAGCCCTTCACGTGGCTGACCGCCGCGGAACGGCTGGGTCTGGCCCGGGTTGCGGCCAAACTGGCGAAAGAACTCTTCAAACGGGCTGATCTCGGGGCTTCCAAATGGTTCACTCCCAGCCGCTTCGGGGGCCGGGTCGCGGCTGGACAAGACCGTGACGACGGCGGGTGCGACGTCCTCGACCAGATCGGCGATGGCGGTGTTTGCACTGGCCGTGGACGCGCTTGCGGCCAACAGGCCGGTCGCCAGTGCAATCTGCGACACATGGCGCAGACCGGCACTTTTTTGGAGCGCCTTGAATTGGGTGTGCATGATTGTCTCCTTCTGAAACTCCGTTGGTCAGACTTGGCGGCAGAGATAGTCACCAGATCTGTGGCAGAGCTTTCAGCGAGATTAAGATTGCTTCATGTACGTCTGGGCAAGTCGAACTAAGCGCATCGACCGGGGCCGATCAGCGGCGCGTGACCCGAACCCAGAGATCGCATCCGACGCCTTACCCTGGTTGCGTTTCGAACGAAGGAATGCCCTCGGGTATGATCACCCACGGCAATTTCGTTGAGGTCCAAACGTGCGCGCCGGGTTCGAGCGTCCCTGGATCGTCAAGAGTACCGCCACGTATAGACAACTTGCGTGGCCGCCACTCGATCCTGTGCCAGATACGCGAGCCACACTTGTGACAGAACGCCTGCGTCTTTCCGCGGCCCGAGGCGGCGTGCCCTTCGAACGTTCGAACCTCTCCATGTTCTATATGAAACTGTTCTTCCGGCACGATCGCTACAAGACCGAAGGCGCTGGAGGTTTGTTTCTGGCAATCTGTGCAATGGCAGACAAAAAACCGCTTCAGGTGCCGCGTCGAGCGTGTAGCGGACCGCACCGCATTGGGACACACCTGTCATCTTTGACATCGAAGCTTCCCCTTCAACTTTCGACAAGCCTAGCGCCAGGTCGATAAAACGACAAACCCCCGGACAGGTGTCGCGGGGGTCATCGTGCGGATCCGAAAACCCGCCAGTGTCAAAAATTGCTTTTAGAGCATACCTTCGCGCTGGGCCTTCTTGCGAGCGAGCTTGCGGGCGCGGCGGATTGCCTCGGCCTTTTCGCGTGCGCGCTTTTCGCTGGGCTTCTCGAAATGCTGCCGAAGCTTCATTTCGCGGAAGACGCCCTCACGCTGCAGCTTCTTTTTCAAGGCACGAAGTGCCTGATCGACGTTGTTGTCGCGAACACTGACCTGCATGTGGTTGTCACCACCTTTCTAGGTTAAGGGTTGCAGAGATTGCAGGAAGTGGCCCTATAGCAAAGCGCCCCTAGCTTGTCCACAGCCGGAAATCAGGAAGGACGGTCCCTATGGCAGAACACCAAGATCCGACGCTCGCGGCAATCGTCGAGGCCGCGCTGCCACATGTGGCATTCGATGGCTGGTCGCCTGCGACATTCCGTGCTGCGGTGCGAGACAGCGGAACCGATCCGGCGATGGCGCGTGCTCTCGCACCTCGGGGTTCTGTCGACCTTGCGCTGGCGTTTCACCGACAGGGCGATGCGCGTATGCGCACGCGGCTGGCAGAGGCTGACCTGAGTAACATGCGTTATCGTGATAAGGTCGCGCATGCTGTTCGACAGCGGATCGAGGCGGCAGAAGATCGCGAAGCTGTCCGCAGGGGCATGACACTCTTTGCACTGCCGCCCTATGCAGCGCTTGGCGCGCAGGCACTGTGGGGCACCGCCGACGCGATCTGGGACGCGCTGGGCGATACATCGGACGATGTTAACTGGTACACCAAGAGGGCCACGCTTTCGGGTGTTTACGGCTCTACGGTTCTTTATTGGCTGGGCGACGACAGCCCCGATGTGCGGGACACTTGGGCGTTTTTGGAACGCCGGATCGAAGACGTGATGCGCATTGAGAAACTGAAGGCGCAGGTGCGCAAGACGCCGGTGTTTGGACAAGTCATGGAGGGTCCGAACTGGGTGATGTCGCGGTTTCGCCGACCACCGCAACGATCGGACGTTCCGGGCATCTGATGCGCGTTGTCGAAATTTCCCATCCGGGAGGACCCGACGTTCTGGGCACAACCAAGCGGCCGCGTCCTGAACCCGGCCATGGCGAAGTTCTTATCGAGGTTGCCTTTGCTGGCGTGAACCGACCCGACGCGCTTCAGCGCGCAGGGAACTACAGTCCGCCACCTGGTGCGAGCGATCTGCCGGGGCTTGAGGCGTCGGGCCGGATCGCGGCCGTGGGTCCCGGTGTAACCGGCTGGTCCGAAGGGGATGCAGTCTGCGCGCTTCTGCCGGGCGGGGGTTACGCCGAATACGTTGCGACCCCGGCGGTACACTGCCTCCCCGTGCCGGACGGCATGGCGCTGAAAGAGGCAGCGTGCCTCCCCGAGACATTCTTTACCGTTTGGACCAATGTATTCCTTCGGGGCGGGCTTCGGGCAGGAGAAAGATTCCTGGTTCATGGCGGGTCTTCCGGCATTGGGACGACTGCGATCCAATTGGCGAGTGCACGTGGGGCCCGCGTTTTCGCGACCGCGGGAACGGAAGAAAAATGCACGGCTTGTCTGTCGCTTGGGGCCGAGCGTGCGATTAATTACCGGGATGAAGACTTCGTCGACGTTATGCGCGCCGAGGGCGGGGCCAATCTGATCCTCGATATGGTTGGTGGCGACTACATACCGCGCAATCTCAAGGCGCTGTCCGATGATGGACGGCTGGTGCAGATCGCATTCCTGGCAAACCCCAAGGTCGAAGTGAACTTCGCACAACTGATGGTGCGCCGGTTGACGATGACCGGATCCACACTGCGCCCCCAATCGGTGGCTGCGAAGGCAAGGATCGCCGAAGACTTGGTGCGCGAGGTGTGGCCGCTTCTGGTGTCGGGCCGGATCGCGCCGGTGATTGATTCTGAATTCGCGCTTGAAGACGCTGACAAGGCGCATGCGCGGATGGAGAGTTCGGCCCATATCGGAAAGATCGTCCTACGGGTCGACTAGCGCTGCCGGAAAGAGACGGTCCTTTTGGCCCGGCTCCCATCATCTGCGATGGCACTCTTGCTGTTCACACGCACGTGTCCGGAGGCAGGATCAACCGTTGCTTTTGCTTTTCGCGATGCGGGCGCTCAATCGTTCCGGTTCGCAAGTTCCCGGCGGGCCGTCGGCGCGTCGCAAAAAAAGATAGGCCCGCCGGAGCGGGCCATCTCATTAAATCGACGAGACGATCAAGACTTGCGGCGTCGCCGCGCCATTAACCCGATGCCGCCAAGCCCAGCGACCATAAGCGCCATGCTCGGTGGAAGCGGGATCGGCTCCAGCAGAACGTTGATGTCTCCGGAATACCGCGTGCACCGATCATTGATGCCATCGCAGGTCGTCTCGGTCAGATAGATCCAGGTCGACAGTCCGAACAGAAGCTCGTTCTTGTCGTTGGCACCGATTCCAACTTGTACTTCAAGCGGTGCACCGCGAAGGGTGATCTCGAAATTGTCAAGATCGCCATCATCCGGGCCGATATTGTCACCGACGTAGGTCAACGTGCTTTCATTCCCGTCAGCGGTGTCGATCACATAGTAATCCCAAGTGTTCGGGTCGGCTGATCCGACGACCTTGTGAGTTCCAGGGTTTGTGGATCCTATCAGGTTCAATGTCATCGCGAAGGTTTGGCCCGCCGCGTTGGCAAGATTACCCGTCACAGTGGCCGTGTTGTCATCGAAAATTGTAAACAGCCCGAACCCGGGCGATGCGTTTTCGAACAGGAAGTGGTTGCCTTTCGGGCCGACCGTCCCGTCCGGGTTGTCGCTTCCTGAAAACCACAACGAGTGTTCCGGCGTCTCCGACGCATCATTTGCTTCGAAGTGACTGTTCACACGAAACGTTTCCAGGACTGTGGCGGCATTTGCAGAAAATCCTACAATGGCCGCCGCCGCGGCCAATGCCGCAGTTCGCAAGATTGTCATGGGGTCCCCCAAACCAAACAAAATCGTAACGGATGAACGATAGCACAGGGTTCGCCTTGTGTTAAGGGTTTCGTCGTGCGACTTTCGACTGTCGTGGAATAGCGCACGATCCCGCTCAGTCTTATCGTACTGGATCGAACCGGGCATCATTTGCGCGGCAATCCTTGATCACGTCGGCCCCACAGGTTCGCAGGTCTAGATCCGGTGTCATACAGATGCGGGCCTCTGCAATGCGACCCGACCGACAGGTAATTGTGATCATGTCGGGCGCAAGCTTCGAGTTTGCCTCTAGAAACGCATCTTCGATGACCCGTGCTGGGAGGGTGACCGCACGGTCGAGCCTGCGCAGAACCTCGGGCCGTTGAACTTGTTGATAAGCCTGTCGGGCGGTCCTGAAGTATGCGTCGGCAGTGAGCCCAGAGCAGCGCCCATGTTTATTCCACGCGTGCCATGCCAGTCCGCTTGTCCCCGTGATGTCGGCCATCTGGGCCGTCATCGCGCGGCTGGGGTTTCGGGCGTCGGTCGTGCAGTAGCTTGGCCAGCCGCGTTCGTATTGCGGCCAAAGCCCGTGCAATATCCAACCGTTACCCGTGCCAGGGTCGCATTGTGGCGATCCCCGCGCATCGCCTTCGACGGCACACCAGTTCGGTGACCAAGAAAGTGCAAGGACATAATAGTCGAACTTGCCGGTCTCATCGCCTTCGGCCCATACGGCAAGCGGAAACAAAAGGGACAGAAGGATGAAGCGCATTTCCTCTTTTCTCCGGCCAAAGGTCAGCTTATATCAGCGTCAACTTCCCCGAAAACGAGGAACCGTTCCACCCCGGAACAGCCGTTTTCCCGGCACGAGGAAGATTTGGCCTAAGGAGAGGGCGCATGAACAAACCGATCATGGCGAAAGCAACCGCTGTTTGGCTGGTGGACAACACGACGATGACCTTCAAGCAGATCGCCGATTTCTGTGGGCTGCACGAATTAGAGGTGCAAGGCATCGCGGACGGCGATGTGGCTACTGGTGTTAAGGGCTTCGATCCGATCCAGAACAATCAGCTTGAGCAGGCCGAGATCGACAAGGCCGAGAAGGATCCGCTCTATAAGCTGAAGCTCAAGTTCAACGCGGCCGCCGTGGGCGAAGAAAAACGCCGCGGCCCGCGCTACACGCCGCTGTCGAAAAGACAGGACCGCCCGGCCGCAATTCTTTGGCTCGTCAAATTCCACCCCGAGCTCGCGGATTCGCAGATCTCGAAGCTGGTAGGTACGACGAAACCCACGATCCAGTCGATCCGCGAACGCACGCATTGGAATATCTCGAATATTCAACCGGTCGATCCGGTTGCGCTTGGGCTGACGAAGCAGAGCGAGCTTGATGCGGCCGTGCAGAAGGCCGCAGCTAGGAAGGCGCGAGAAGGCGACGTGATGTCGGACGACGAGCGGCGCAAACTTGTGTCGACCGAACAATCGCTGGGCATGCCCGAAGAACCGAAGATACCTACTGCCATTTCCGGGCTTGAGACATTTTCGCTGTCAGAGACCGACGAAGATCCGCGGGATCAGGACGCGGATATTCCGGACGCCGACAGCTTCTTTAACCTGCCGGATGCGGCAGAGGATGACGAAGAAGAAGAAAAAGAAAAGTAGAGCTGTGCAGAACGGGCCGGCGCAAGCGCAGCCGGCCCCGCCTATTACTGCCTGATCCGATAGCCGGTTCGGAAGATCCAGGCAATTGTGGCTATACAAATCCCGGTGAACCCCAGAATGGCCAAAAGGCTCCAGCCGAGGGCGACATCGGCCATCCCGAAGAACGACCAACGAAAGCCCGAGACAAGGTAGACGACCGGGTTGAACAGGGTGATCGTTTGCCATGCGCCAGGCAGCATCGAGATCGAATAAAACGCACCACCCAAGAAAACGAGCGGGGTGACCACCAGGAGCGGCACAAGTTGGAGCTGCTCGAAATTCTGTGCCCAGATGCCAATTATGAAGCCGAACAGGCTGAAGCTGAGGCACGTCAGTATCAGAAAGGTTAGCATCCAAACCGGATGCTCTATCCTCAGATCGACGAAGAAGAACGCCGTTCCCAGGATGATCAGCCCGATCATCAGCGATTTCGTTGCTGCGGCCAGAACGTACCCTGCTGTGATCTCAAGAAATGAAGCTGGAGCCGACAACAGTTCGTAGATCGTCCCAATGAATTTCGGAAAGTAGATACCGAACGATGCGTTTGAGACGGACTGTGTCAGTACCGTCAGCATAATCAGTCCTGGAACGATAAATGCGCCGTAGCTGACGCCCTCGACCTCTTGTATTCGGCTGCCGATCGCTGTGCCGAACACTATAAAATAAAGCGACGTCGAAAGGACTGGCGAGACTAAGGATTGAAGCAGCGTGCGGAATGTGCGCGCCATCTCGAAGCGGTAAATCGCCTTGACCGCGATCAGATTCACTCCGTGCCCTCCTTGACCAGACCGACAAATATATCTTCCAGCGAGGATTGCCGGGTTTGGACGTCACGCAACGCCAGACCAGCCGCCTGCAGGTCGTTAAGCAGTCGGGTTATTCCCGTTCGCTCAGCCTGCCGGTCATACGTGTAGATCAGGGTGCCCTTTTCTTCGCCGGGCTGCAGCCCGTACATTGCAAGCGCTCCGGGCACATCCGCGGTTTTGTCCTGTAGCTCGATGACCAGCTGTTTCTGTCCCATTCGGCGCATCAGTCGGTCTTTGTCTTCGACCAAAAGGATCTTGCCCTTCGAGATCACACCAACCCGGTCTGCGATCGCCTCTGCTTCCTCGATATAATGCGTGGTCAGGATGATCGTCACACCGTCATCCTTTAGCCGGCGCACGGTGTCCCACATGTCGCGGCGCAGCTCGACATCCACGCCGGCCGTGGGCTCGTCCAAAAACAAAATCCTGGGGGCATGGCTCAGTGCCTTCGCGATCAGTACACGGCGCTTCATCCCGCCCGACAATTCCATTGTGCGGGCATCCCTTTTGTCCCAAAGCGACAGTTGCCTTAGCACATCCTCCAGATAGGCATCATCGCGCGGACGGCCGAACAAACCGCGGGAAAACCGCACAGTGCTCATCACCGTTTCAAACGGCTCAAGCGTGATCTCCTGCGGCACCAACCCGATCAGGGACCGTGCGGCGCGATACTCGGTGACAATATCATGCCCGCCGACGGTCACGCGGCCCGCGCTGGCGGTGGTGATGCCGCAAATCGTGGAGATCAGCGTTGTCTTGCCCGCGCCGTTCGGGCCGAGCAGGGCAAGGATTTCGCCGGCTTCGATATCCAGGGACACACCGTCTAAAGCGGTTAGCCCGCCGGTGTAGGTTTTGCGAAGTTCGTTGACGGACACGATTGCGGTCATCAGAACCGGTTACGCGTAAGGCCGCCTCGGGGCAAGGGCAGGGTGCGTGCAGGAACTCAGACTGGGCTGTGCGCGCGGGCATTTGCGAGTGGAATGTTCGAATGCAAGGGAAATTTTTGGACCGGTTAACGTTCCGGCAGAGCTTCTAACCGAGGGTTGGCCGCGCCGGGGGACGGCTGAAAGCGATCGGTGTGCTGGACGAGAAGAGAAATTCAGACGGACAAGATCCGCTCGTCGTCGGATTGCAGGCGCTTTCGACGCCAATCGCGATGCTGAGCGTGGATCATCATGTGATTCTTATGGCCAACGCAGCGTTCTGCAATGTGTTTGGTGCAACACCGGCGCGATTGAACACCGCCTCTCTGATCGACCTGCTGCCGCCGACCCTTGCCCCAATGTGCCAAAGCGCGCTTCAGAGCGCGGTTCAGGACGGATCTGCGGAGCTTGATTTGCACCTGCCGGACGCGCAAGGCATGGCTCAGGCGCAAACGCTGCGTATTGTTCGACCGGCTCCCGCGGCGCACAGTCTTTTGTGCGAAGTATGCGCGTCCGACGGTCGAGGTGCTGGATCTCCGGCGACACATGTCTTGAAGCAACTTCGCGCAGCGGTCGAGACGCTTCCAGATGGGTTCGTCCTCTACGATCAGAACGATCGCCTGGTCGTTTGCAACTCCAAATACAAAGAGTTCTACGAAGAAAGCGCCCCAGCAATGGTCCCGGGTGCCCGGTTCGAAGATATCCTGTGTTATGGCCTTGAGCGCGGCCAATACGCTGACGGCATCGGTCGCGAGGACGCCTGGCTCGCCGAACGGATGCGTGCCCACCGTCTCGCACAGGACCCTGTCGAGCAACAGCTAAAGAGCGGTCGCTGGTTGCGCATTCTGGAACGTCACACGCCCGACGGCGGACGCGTAGGATTGAGAATCGACATCACCAGCCAGGTCCGAAGCCGACAACGTGCCGAAAAGGCGGAACAGCGCCTTCGAGATGCGATAGAGGCACTGCCAGCCGGCTTCTGGCTGTTTGATGCCGATGACCG
>JBCDLX010000014.1:0-132983 GCA_038744785.1 Pseudomonadota bacterium | reverse complement strand
TTTTTTTCGCGGTTTTTCGATTCGCGTTTATCTACAATGTTCTTTTGTGGCGCCGGGGGGGGGGGTGGCCCCCCCCCGACACACGTTTTCGCGTTGGGACGCCGCCGTAGGCGGTCGTACAAACGCAAAGTTCTGGACCAAGGCCCGGTCATGCTGAAGCATCGCGGGTTCCCTGGTCGTTTTCCTGGCACCGATCACCAGTTCACCCTTCGCCGTGCTAACCCGCGTGGCGTAACACCACTTGTCGCGCGTGAACGGTTTCGCGACCGGCGCCCTACAGATCGGCGGGCGGATGCGGCATTCATGGCCGCGCTTTGGGAACATTTCGGCGACGCACCGTTTGAGCGTGGCAACCTCGATGCCGGACGCCTGTCCTGGCTCTTTGGGCGCGAGGTTGTTCCCGCTGAAGATCCGTTTGATCCCGAAAGTTACGAAGCGCTTCTGCAGATTGACGTGGTGGCCGCCCGTACATCGTTTCCCGACGTTGTGGGGGACGCATGACCAGTCGCGCGCCAAAGACCCAAGACGCAACCATCACACAAACCAGTCGGCGCACCCGGGGTGTGGTCCGGCGTATATGGAAGACCGGAAGGCGCGGGCCTGAGCGGGAGGAGGGGATATGTTCAAAAAGATCCTGATCGCCAATCGGGGGGAAATCGCCTGTCGGGTCATAAAGACCGCGCGCGCTATGGGGATCTCGACCGTCGCGATTTATTCCGACGCGGATGCAGGTGCGTTACACGTCAAGATTGCGGATGAAGCCGTTCACATTGGTCCGCCGCCAGCAAACCAGTCTTACATTGTGATCGAAAAGGTCATCGAAGCGATCCGTGCCACCGGTGCCGAAGCGGTGCATCCGGGGTATGGCTTTCTTTCAGAGAACCCAAAGTTTGCGGCGGCGCTTGAGGCGGAAGGTGTAGTTTTCATCGGTCCGCCCAAGGGCGCAATCGAGGCGATGGGCGACAAGATCACCTCAAAGAAGCTTGCCGCCGAGGCCGGGGTATCGACTGTGCCGGGCTACATGGGCCTGATCGAAGATGCCGACGAGGCGGTAAGGATTGCAGGCGAGATCGGTTACCCGGTGATGATCAAGGCAAGCGCTGGCGGCGGCGGCAAGGGTATGCGGATCGCCTGGGACGACGCTGAAGCGCGCGAGGGGTTTCAATCGTCGAAGAACGAAGCCGCTGCAAGCTTTGGGGATGACCGTATCTTTATCGAGAAGTTCGTCACCCAGCCCCGCCATATCGAAATCCAGGTTCTGGCCGATAGCCACGGCAATACGCTGTACTTGAACGAGCGTGAATGCTCGATTCAGCGGCGCAATCAGAAAGTCGTGGAAGAGGCGCCGTCGCCATTTCTTGATCCCGAAACGCGGAAAGCCATGGGCGAACAGGCTTGTGCGCTGGCTGCGGCGGTGGATTACACTAGCGCTGGTACGGTCGAATTCATCGTCGATGGCGACAAGAACTTTTACTTCCTGGAAATGAACACGCGGCTTCAGGTCGAGCATCCTGTGACCGAACTTATTACAGGGATCGATCTGGTGGAGCAGATGATCCGTGTCGCGGCAGGTGAGAAGCTGAATATTTCTCAGGACGACATCGGCATAAATGGGTGGGCGATCGAGAACCGGCTTTACGCCGAAGACCCGTATCGCGGTTTCTTGCCGTCGATCGGCAGACTCAGCCGCTATCGTCCGCCAGCAGAGATCGCCACCGAAACATCCGCCATTCGCAACGATACGGGCGTGTTCGAGGGTGGCGAGATCAGCATGTACTACGACCCGATGATTGCCAAACTATGTACCTGGGCGCCGACGCGCCCGCAGGCGATCGAGGTGATGCGGGGCGCGCTTGACGCCTTCGAAATCGAGGGGATCGGCCACAATCTGCCATTTCTATCGGCCGTGATGGATCACCCGAAGTTCGTTTCGGGCGAAATAACGACCGCATTCATCGCCGAAGTCTATCACGATGGGTTTCATGGCGTTGAACTGGATGCCGACGCTGAACGCGCTGTGATCGCGTCGGCCGCAGCCATGCACCGCGTGGCCGAGATCCGGCGAACCCGCGTCACGTCGCGTCTGGACAATCACGAACGCCGGGTCGAATCGGATTGGGTGGTTCATCTCAGCAAAAAACGCATTCCCGTCAGCATCGAGGCCGACAAGGGCGGCGCGGCCGTGATGTTCGAGGATGGGACCACGCTGCGGGTCGAGGGCGATTGGACCCCGGGCGATACGCTGGCAAATATGACCGTCGATGGGGTTCCCTTGGTTCTGAAAGTTGCAAAAGCTTCCGGCGGGTTCCGGGTTAGAACCCGTGGTGCAGACATGCGCGTGCGGCTGCTGACGCCCCGGATTTCAGAGCTCGCCGCGCTGATACCCGAGAAAGAGGCCGCCGACACGTCAAACCTGCTTCTTTGTCCCATGCCGGGGCTGATCGTGCGCGTTGACGTCGTAGAGGGTGACGAGGTTCAGGCTGGGCAGGCCCTATGCACTGTCGAGGCGATGAAAATGGAAAACATCCTGCGCGCTGAAAAGAAGGGTCGGATCAAGAAGATCAATGCTGCAGCTGGCGACAGCATGGGTGTCGACGATGTGATCATGGAGTTCGAGTAGATGCAGGCGGGCTCTATTCCGACACCGCACTGTGGGGAAAGCCATCACTGGGTCAGTCTCTGGTCCCTGATCTCTTGCTTGCGCAGCGGCATCTTGTCGATAGATCGCGAAATCTCGCGGACGTCCCATGGAAGAGGTTTGCGCAGCTTCACGGTCCCGTCCTTCCCGATGATCGCAAGCATGAACCCGCGCGGGCGCAATTTGCGCCGGATGTCAGACCCGACGCTGGGATCGGTGTCAGTGATCACGACAATGTCGCGTTCGGCTAAAGCATCGGTCCGTGCGGCCAGGTGGTCCATCTGCTGGCGAAACCTGGGGTCCGCGGGCGTGTCAGCAAAAACCACGATGGGCCGCGCGATCCACTGGAAATCCTCTAGCGACACATCGGCCGCATCGAATCGGGTCGCCGGATCGGCCTGCCATGCTTCGACCGGCGTTGCCGTGCTGCCGTCGGTTGCTGCCACTGGGGTGACCCCCGCCAGAATTGCACTCAGTATCAAAGCTATGCGTGATGTCATCGGGCCTCCGTTCGCATCAGATATAGGACAGCCTGCGGCGAAAACGAAGATGAATGCGACGCGCGGTCACGGGGCCGTGTTTCCGGCTGGAAAGGAACCTGAATGATGGACTGGAAGGCACTGGCAGAAAAAGAACTTCGGGGGCGTCCGCTTGCGGACTTGGATTGGGACACGCTTGAGGGCATTCGCGTCAAACCGATTTATACCGAGGGTGACACCGAAGGATTGGCGCACACCGGCGGCACGCCGGGTGCTGCTCCGTTTACGCGGGGCGTCAAGGCCACGATGTATGCGGGCCGTCCCTGGACCATTCGGCAGTATGCGGGATTTTCGACCGCCGAGGAATCGAACACCTTCTACCGCAAAGCGTTGGATGCGGGCCAGCAAGGCGTGTCAGTCGCCTTCGACCTCGCAACCCATCGCGGGTACGACAGCGATCATCCCCGTGTTTTGGGGGACGTAGGTAAAGCCGGTGTCGCGATCGATTCTGTCGAGGACATGAAGATCCTGTTTGACGGAATACCGCTGGACAAGGTGAGTGTGTCGATGACGATGAATGGCGCGGTCATCCCCGTTCTCGCCAGTTTCATCGTTGCGGGCGAAGAGCAGGGCGTGGACCGTGCCACCCTGTCGGGCACCATTCAGAACGACATTCTCAAAGAGTTCATGGTGCGGAACACTTACATCTACCCCCCCGAACCTTCTATGAGGATCGTCGCGGATATCATTGATTTTACTTCGAAAGAGATGCCTAAATTCAATTCGATCTCGATCTCGGGATATCACATGCAGGAAGCCGGCGCGAACCTTGTGCAAGAGCTTGCATTCACGCTCGCGGATGGGCGCGAATATGTGAAAACGGCGATCGCGCGGGGGATGGATGTCGACAAATTTGCACCGCGCCTGTCGTTCTTCTTTGCCATTGGGATGAACTTTTTCATGGAGGCCGCGAAACTTCGGGCAGCGCGGCTTCTGTGGCATCGGATCATGTCGGAGTTTCAGCCCAAAGACCCCAAATCCTCGATGCTTAGGACACATTGTCAAACCAGTGGTGTAAGCCTTCAGGAACAAGATCCCTACAACAACGTGGTGCGCACAGCCTACGAGGCGATGAGCGCAGTGTTGGGCGGCACACAGTCCCTGCACACAAACGCGCTGGACGAAGCCATCGCGTTGCCAACTGAATTTAGTGCGCGAATAGCGCGTAATACACAACTGATTTTGCAAGAAGAAACTGGGGTTACAAACGTCGTCGATCCACTCGCGGGATCGTACTACGTCGAAAGCCTAACGGCGGAGCTTGCTGAAAAGGCCTGGGCGCTGATTGAGGAAGTGGAACAGATGGGCGGTATGACCAAGGCCGTCACGTCTGGCATGCCAAAGCTGCGGATCGAGGAGACCGCCGCCCGGCGGCAAGCCATGATTGACCGGGGCGAAGAGGTAATCGTCGGTGTCAATAAGTATCGAAAGGATCATGAGGATCCGATCGATATTCTGGATATCGACAACGACAAAGTGCGCGCGTCCCAACTGGCGCGGATCGAAGCCATGCGTGCAAGCCGCGACGGCGCGGCCTGCGCGACAGCGCTGGCGTCACTGGAGACGGCGGCGCGCGGTGACGGCAATCTTCTGGCGGCAGCGGTCGAGGCCGCGCGCGCCCGAGCGACGGTAGGAGAGATCTCGATGGCAATGGAGAAAGTGTTTGGCCGCCACAGGGCCGAGGTCAGAACGCTCGCGGGCGTCTATGGCGCTGCCTATGAAGGGGACGAGGGATTTGCGGCCATCCAGAAAGAGGTTGAAGGGTTTGCCGAGGCCGAGGGGCGCCGACCACGGATGCTGGTCGTCAAGATGGGGCAGGATGGCCATGATCGGGGGGCCAAGGTCATTGCTACGGCCTTTGCCGATATCGGGTTCGATGTGGACGTCGGACCCTTGTTTCAGACGCCGGAAGAGGCGGCGCAGGATGCCATCGACAACGATGTGCATATCGTGGGTATCTCCAGTCAGGCGGCAGGGCACCGGACACTGGCGCCGAAACTGATTGACGAACTTAAATCGAGGGGTGCGGGCGACATTCTGGTGATCTGCGGCGGCGTTATCCCGCAGCAGGACTACGACCAGTTGAAACGCGCCGGTGTGGCCGCGATCTTTGGCCCTGGCACGAACATCCCCGATGCCGCGCGCGAGATCCTGGGGCTTATTGGCGAACGCAGCGCGGCCTGATGCGTATCGCCATTGTGGGTGCCGGCGGAATCGGCGGGTATTTGGCGGCAAAGCTGACCGCGGCAGGTCGCGATGTCGCGCTCGTGGCTCGGGGCGAACAGAAGGATGCAATCCTAGAGGGTGGCCTAAAGTTGATCGACCCGGACGGCGATCTGACCGTTCGGCCCGCGATCGTGACCGAGAACGTCAGCGAAATAGGGCACCCGGAGCTGATCGTCCTTTGCGTCAAGGGCCATCAGCTGGCCGCCGCGATTAATCAGGTCACCCCGGCGGTGGGGGACAACACCCGCGTCCTGCCGTTCCAGAACGGCGTCGATGCGCCGGATATGCTTGCAGATGCTTTCGGTGCGAAGCGCGCGTTGATCGGCGTCGCCCGTTTCTTTGCGAACATCACTGCGCCCGGTGTGATCACGCGCTACGGCGTGCCGCGCGGATTCACCGTCGGCTTGCTTGATGGCACGCAAACGGATGCGCAGGACATTCTTGACGTCCTGCGGGACGCAGGCATCGTGGCGCCCGATCACTCCGACGTTCGGATTGATCTTTGGCAGAAGTTCATTTTGTTCAATGCGATGTCGTCGCTGACAGCCGCAACGCGAAAGCGATTTGGCCCGCTACGCGAGAACCCGATGACAGTGGCGCTTGCGCGACGCTTGATGGTCGAGACATGGCAGGTCGGATGCGCAAGTGGCGTGCCCCTTCCCGACACGATGGTCGACGAGGCAATGAACGTTTTTCAGAGTATCATACCGGCCGAGGGTCGGACCTCTACCGCTCATGATCTAGAGGCGGGGCGGGCGCTAGAGATTGATTTTGTCTCGGGCACCGTGGCGCGTCGGGGCAGGGCGCTGGGGATCGATGTGACTGCGTCCGAGACGATTTATGCGCTGCTCAGCCCCTGGAAGACCGGCGGCTCGGACCAAGCATCCGTGTGAAGGGTCCGACGCGGGGTGTAGACGCGCCCAAACCCGCATGTGGGCATGTCACCATTGGGTAGCTTGAGGTTCGCCCTTGCCACGCACGCCGCACCCGGTAGGGTCGCGCGGCAACCAGGGAGGATCGACATGGGCTTTGCGGATTTCAGGTCGCGGATGCAGAGTGGCGAACGGCTTGTGGGGACGTTCATCAAGGTTCCGGCCTATGAGACGATCGAATATCTGCACGACACCGGACTTGATTTCATCTGCCTGGATGCCGAACACTCGCCGTTTGACCGCGCGCGGATGGATGCCTGTCTTGCGGTAGCGCGGGCATTGGATTTCCCGACCCTTGTGCGGGTGTCGTCAGGAAGCGTCGAAAATGTTCTGATGGCACTTGATTCCGGTGCCTTGGGTATCGTCTGTCCGCATATCGACACCGTCGAGAAGGCCGAGGCGTTGGCTAGGTCTGCCCGGTTCGGCGAAGGCGGGCGCGGGTTTGCCGGGTCGACACGCTGGGCTGGCCTGACGCGCCGGACGATGCCCGAGATCCTGTCGCAATCGCAGAACGAAACGGTTGTGATCGCCCAGATCGAAGAGCCCGAGGGCGTCGAAGCATCAGCCGAGATTGCCGCCGTGCCAGGGATCGACGGTCTATTTGTGGGGCCTGCGGATCTTACCGTGGCTTATGGCGAGACGGCGCTTTGGTCAGATCAGTTGATGCAGGCCTACGCCAAGGTCGGCGCGGCTTGCGCTGCAGCGGGCGTGGCCAATATCACCTTTGTGCCGGGCCCGGCCGAGGCCGAGCGCGTCGCGGCCCACGGCGTCAACGTGTTCTTTGTCAGCTCTGAGGCGGGTTGGATGGCTGCCGGGGCTCGCGCAGCGGCTACGGCGATAAAGGCACCCTAGGCAGGCTGCTGTGTCTTAGACCTCCAGAAACAGGGTTTCCATCCGGTCCAAGAACGCCGTGCGCACGTCTGGCCGTTCCATAAGAAGTTCGTGCTCTGCACCCTGATAGACAACAAGCTCTGCTGTCGCCCAGCGTGCCGCGACGCGTTTCATCGCCGTGACATCGACGATCTTTTCTTCGGTGCCCACGCCGATAATCGTTCGGACAGACGGGGGCGACAACGTCTGAAGCGCGTACGTTTCAGACAGGGCCTCGGCCAACCAGGTTAGGCTTGGACCACCCAGACGAAAGCGGGGATGAAAGGCCGCCTGCCGTGTCATGTACGCCCAGTATGTCTCGTCGGTGGTCAGAAAGTTCCCTTCGAACGGTGCATGCAGAAAATAGCTCGCAGGACTTGTTGTAGGGGTCTGCCGCCCACCAAGCCCCATTGATCTAGCGATCCTCGGCACGGTCGCGGCCACGTGCTTTAGGCTGGGCGCAATCACAATGCCCCACATGGGCGCACTGAACCCGGCTGCTGCAAAGGGCGCGCGGTTGGTCAGTGCCCTTAGACCGATGGCCCCACCCATCGAATGCGCGAGCAGGAACCAAGGTTTTGGAAGGCCTTGGGCGTCTGCTAGAGCAAGGCAGGCTTGAACATCGAATTGATAGTCAGTGAACCGCTGTACGTGACCGATGTCCGGGTTCGTCAGCAGCCTGTCCGACAGGCCTTGTCCGCGCCAATCGACGGCCAGCGTGGCGAACCCTCGTACGGCAAGGTTTGCGGCGGTTCGACCGTATTTTTCGACATATTCGCACCTACCGGGAAACAGAAAGACCGTTCCCTGCGCGCCGTCCGGCCAGAACACTGCCCGGATCCGCACCCCATCATCTGCTCTCAGCCAAACCCCTGTTCCGCCCGAAGGCCCTTCGGCCAGTTCGGCAAAATAGGGGGCTGTCTCCATCCCTGCGTCAGCCCAGAACCGATGCCAACCGCATTGCAGCACCCATATCGCCATCGACCTTAAGCTTGCCCGACATGAAGGCAGTCGTGGGATTTAGGTCGCCCTCCAGGATGGCACGGAATGTGTCCTGGTCGGCTGAAAGTGTGACATCGGCCTCGTCATCACTGGCGCGGGCGCCGTCGGCATCGATGATGATGGCGCCTTCGCCTTCGATTTCGAATTTGGCCGTGCCGTCAAAGCTGCCTTCCAGTTTTTCGTTCAGCGCATCGACGGCTGCGGTGATCGTGTCGCTCATATCGTGTCTCCAGTAGTCTGACCGAGTTTTGATCGGTGTTTTTTGTCGTCGGGCTGGTGCCTGGTCGGTGATCCGCCCTATCATCGTCTGTATGACGAGGATGCGACACAGGTTCAAACGTGCCGTTGCGGCGCTTGCGCTAATTGTTGTTAGCCAGGCAGCCATGGCACAAAATCCGACCCTTGATCCCTTGTTCGAGGCGTTGCGCGATGCCGAGGGCGATGCAGCGCGGCAAATCGAAACAAAGATATGGGAAGAATGGGCAGATTCCGGCTCGCCGGCTATGAACCTGCTTTTGCTGCGTGGGCGCGAAGCTTTGGAAGCGGGTGAGACTGGCGAGGCGATCGAACACTTTTCTGCGTTGATCGATCATGCGCCCGACTTTACCGAAGCCTATAATGCGCGGGCCACTGCTTACTTTCAGGCTGGTCGCTATGGCCCGTCCGTGGCGGACATTCGTGAAGTCCTGGCCCGAAATCCCCGTCATTTCGGTGCTTTGGGTGGGCTTGCACTGATCTTTGAAGAAACCGGTCAAAGCGCCGGCGCCCTGGCAGCCTACCGGCAGGTCGAAGCGCTTTATCCCAACCGCGAAGGATTGTCTGAGGCGATTGCGCGACTTGAGCGCGAGGTCGAGGGCGAAGATATCTGACAGCGCTGTAATCGGCGGGTTGTGAAACGAACCGTACGCAGCGTATCAGTGCGGTAAGGCGAATGGCAGGTCAGGCGCAGGCATGACGACCCCCCACTCCCGGACTGTGGCAGTTCTGGGTCCCACCAATACGGGCAAGACGCATTATGCGATCGAACGGATGCTGGCGCACCGTACGGGGATAATCGGTCTTCCGCTTCGGCTTCTGGCGCGCGAGGTCTACGACCGGATCGTCGCGCTACGCGGCCCTTCGGTTGTGGCGCTTGTGACGGGTGAAGAGCGGATCGTGCCGGCCCGGACCCAATATTGGGTCGCGACCGTTGAAGCGATGCCCGAAGGGTTGGGGTGTGATTTCCTGGCCATCGACGAGATCCAGCTTTGCGGCGATCCAGAGCGTGGCCATGTGTTCACCGATCGGCTGCTTCGCGCGCGCGGACTGAACGAGACTCTGTTTCTCGGCGCAGAAACGATGCGAAGCGCCGTGGCCGCCCTTGTGCCCGGTGTACAGTTCATGAAGCGCGAGCGGTTCTCTGATTTGGTCTACACCGGCTCGAAGAAGACCAGCCGGATGCCGCCCCGCAGTGCCATTGTCGGCTTCAGCATCGAGAACGTTTATGCCATCGCCGAAATCCTGAAGCGGCAAAAGGGGGGCGCTGCCGTCGTAATGGGCGCCCTGAGCCCCAGAACACGGAATGCACAGGTCGAGTTGTACCAATCGGGCGAAGTCGACTACATGGTCGCGACTGATGCGATCGGTATGGGCCTGAACCTTGATATCGACCATGTCGCGTTCTCTGGCCTGACGAAATTCGATGGCCGCCGGATGCGGCCACTTGCACCAAATGAGTTGGCGCAGATCGCCGGACGCGCCGGACGGTACCAGAAGTCGGGCACTTTCGGCGTCACGGGCGAGGCCTCTCCTCTTGAGGAAGAGGTCGTCTCTGCGATCACTGAGAACCGATTTGCCCCGGTTCGAAAGCTTCAGTGGCGGAATGCTGCGTTGAATTTCGCAAGCACCGATGCGCTGATTGCGTCGCTTGAGACATCAACGCAAGATGAATGGCTGGTCCGCGCGCGGGAAGCGGATGATCTGAGCGCCCTGAAGTCTCTTTCACAGGTGGCCGAGATCGTCGCTCGAGCGTCGGACGCGAAATCGGTTCGGCTTCTCTGGGATGTGTGCCGGATTCCCGATTTTCGCGGGATCAGCCATGCCGAACACGCGACCCTTCTGGAAGCGATCTACAACTTCCTACACGAAAGCGGACGGGTCCCGGATGACTGGCTTGCCCGTCAAATCAGGCGAATCGATCGCACCGATGGCGATATCGACACACTTGGCAAACGCTTGGCGTATATCCGCACATGGACCTATGTCGCCCAACGCAAAGGCTGGACCACCGACGAAAGCCATTGGCGCGAGGCAACCCGCGCTGTAGAAGACCGCCTGTCGGACGCCCTGCACGGCGCCCTGACCCAAAGATTTGTCGACCGGCGCACAAGCGTGCTTCTGCGCCGGTTGAAACAGAAGGAGAGCCTGGTGGCCGAAGTGAACGACAAAGGCGCAGTGACCGTCGAAGGCGAGTTCGTTGGCCGGATAGAAGGTTTCCGGTTCCGCCAGGATCAAAGCGCATCGCCCGACGAGGCAAAGACTGTGCGTCAGGCCAGCCTGCAAGCGCTGGTGCCGCAGTTCCATCTGCGGGCCGACCGCTTTTACAATGCGCCTGACACCGAGATCGACTTCACAGAGCAGGGTGGCCTGATGTGGGGCGAGCATGCGGTCGGCAAGCTTGTCCCCGGGGCCGGGCCAATGAAGCCGCAGGTTGAAGCGTTTGTGGATGATGAGGCAGGTGCAGAGGTGGCCGAGAAGGTGCAGCGCCGCTTGCAACACTTCATCGACCGCAAGGTGGCGACCTTATTCGAGCCCCTGACAGACCTGCAGAAGGACGAAGCGCTGCAAGGGCTGGCCAAGGGGTTCGCTTTTCGGATGGTCGAAGCTTTGGGCGTTATCCCGCGGACCGAAGTGGCCTCCGATGTGAAGGCCCTGGATCAGGATGCGCGCGCGAGCTTGCGCAAACATGGCATCCGGTTTGGTCAGTTCACGATTTTTCTGCCGGCGCTCCTAAAGCCCGCACCGACGCGTCTGCGACTGGTGCTTTGGTCCCTGAGCCGCGGGCTCACCGAATTCCCCGAAAGCCCGCCGCCAGGGCTTGTCACCGTTCCAACGGCGAAGGACGCGCCCGAGGGCTATCACGATATGGCGGGCTATCGTGCTGCGGGCGAGCGGGCCATTCGGATTGATATGCTTGAACGGCTGGCCGATATGCTGCGTGCCGAAGATAGCCGGGGCGGATTCGAAGCGAAAGCCGAGATGCTGTCGATCACAGGCATGACCCTCGAGCAATTCGCAAATTTGATGGGGGGCTTGGGATACAAGTCCTCCCGCGGTCAACGGATCAAAGAGAAGGCGAAGACATCGGACATGGACACCCCGTCCGAAGCCGAAGTGGAAACGGCCGCGGCGCCGGCCGAAACCGAAGCCCGCGAAGAGTCTGAGACACCCGAACCCCTCGCCGCGGATGCGCCCATTTCGCCAGCGGCCGAACCCACTGCGACGCCCGAAGCAGACGCCGATCCACAAGAGGCCGAACAGTCAGCGCCCGAGATCGAGGTGTTTTATACCTTCACTTGGGGCGGCAATCGTGGTCGCCAAGGCGGAGATCGCCCGGCCCGCCCGGGCAATCGTCGCCAGGATGGCGGCAAGCAAAAGGGTAAAGGCGGCCCGAAGCACAAGGGATCCCGGCGCGACCCAGAAAGGGACAAAGCGAAAACGTTCACAGCTCGTCCCCCAAAGAAAGACAAGATTGACCCTGACAACCCGTTCGCAGCCGCGCTTATGGCACTGAAGCCAAAGGACTAGAAACGCTGGAATTTCGTCCGACCCTTCGGCTGGATAAATGGCTGTGGCAAACACGGTTCTATAAGACGCGTACGTTGGCCGCAGACATGGTTTCCCGCGGTAAAGTGCGTGTAAATACGCGACTTGTTAAGAAACCGGCCCATTCTGTCGGTCCAGGCGACGTACTGACATTGGCGCAAGGCCGAGATATCCGGGTGGTGCGGATCGTCGCTATTCCCGTCCGGCGCGGGCCCGCCAACGAGGCACGCGAGTGTTTTGAGGATTTTGTAGACGGTAGCGGTCTCACTGCGCCGTGACACCGGGTCCGCTTGCAGCGTAGGCGGCGGTAGATTACCTGCAACTCTGATACGGACTGTGCCCAAGGAAATGTTCGCATGACCTATGTCGTCACCGACAACTGCATCGCATGCAAATACACCGACTGCGTCGAGGTTTGTCCGGTGGACTGCTTCTACGAAGGCGAAAATATGCTGGTGATCCACCCCGATGAGTGCATCGATTGCGGCGTATGCGAACCCGAATGCCCTGCGGACGCGATCCGGCCTGACACCGAACCCGATATGGAGAACTGGGTAGAATTCAACCGAAAATACTCAGAGCTTTGGCCGGTCATCGTCACAAAGAAGGATCCGCTGCCCGAAGCGGACGACCGGGACGGCGAGGACGGGAAAGTTGAGAAATATTTTTCGGAAGAGCCGGGCGAGGGCGGCTAGGCCACGTTTGCACACATATGCATTTCCGCGCTGTGACGCAGCGTCGAGTTCGTTTTTTTTCAGTCTCGCTAGGCGTTTAGGTGCAAGGGGCTGGGAATCGGGCACCGTTTTTGCTATATATTTGTGACAACCGGCCTAGATACGTCATGGGATGCAGGGCACACGCTCTGTCAGATGTTAGGGGTCCGGCACGGAAAACCGAAGGATGGGGCCGTAGGTAAGCCGCCCCAACCGGGTCCGCCGGACCGGTGACAGGCAAGCACGAGGAAGTTCTTTAACATATGAGCAAGACCAAAAATTCGGAGTTCCGGCCGAACGATTATGTCGTTTACCCGGCACATGGTGTGGGCCAGATCGTTTCGATTGAGAAGCAAGAGGTCGCGGGCCATGAACTCGAGCTGTTCGTAATATCCTTTGAAAAGGATAAAATGACGCTGCGCGTCCCGACCCATAAGGCCGAGCATGTGGGCATGCGCTCTCTCTCGTCGCCCGATGTCGTATCGAAGGCAATGACG
Source organism: Pseudomonadota bacterium (assembly GCA_038744785.1). Taxonomy (GTDB): domain Bacteria; phylum Pseudomonadota; class Alphaproteobacteria; order Rhodobacterales; family Rhodobacteraceae; genus Ovoidimarina. The sequence continues at coordinate 119,762 of JBCDLX010000014.1, read as the reverse complement.
ACGCTGAAGGGCAAGGCCCGCGTAAAGCGCGCAATGTGGTCCCGGCGCGCGCAGGAATATGAGCAGAAGATCAACTCGGGCGACCTTATTGCGATCGCCGAGGTTGTTCGCGATCTGCACCGGACGGACGATCAGCGGGAGCAAAGCTACTCGGAGCGTCAACTTTACGAGGCGGCGCTAGAGCGGCTGACCCGTGAGGTTGCTGCCGTTAGCGGCGACGACGAAGGCGATGCGCAGCGCAAGGTTGATAGCGTTCTGACCAGCCGCGCAGCCTGATCGCTGCAAAGATAAGATAGAAAAGCCGCGCCAGGACTGACGCGGCTTTTTCAGTGGAGCGCGGGCCCACGACTTTCCCAGCGTTGCCTAAGCCGATTTCTGTTCGTCTTTCTCCAACTCTCGGACAAGCTCTGTTTCCAACTCTTTGTCCAGCTCACGCGACCTCGCGACATAGGCTGCGTTCTCGGACACCGGGATGTTGGGGTCCCAAAGCGTCGCTAATTCTCCCAGCGCTTGGCGGTCGTGCCGATAAAAAAACTGTTCAAGGTTTGCAGCCTCAAACTCTGACAAACCAAGGTTCTCTAGAACGTAGCGACCCGCCCGGAGCGAGCTGTCAAACATCTCGCGGACAATATCGTCTGCGCCGGCGCGATAGAGCTTGTAGACTTGGACCCTGTCGTGGGCACGGGCCACTATATGCAGGTCGGGCCGTTCCCGCCGGGCGTACTGAACCAGCTTCACGGCCGCCTCCTTGTCGTCGAGTGCGACAACCAGGACCTGCGCCGTAGCCAGGCCCGCAGCATGCAAAAGTTCCGGTCGGGTCGGATCGCCGAAGAACCCCTTAAAGCCGAACCGGCGCATTAGCTGGATTGTGCCCAGGTCGTGGTCGAGCACGGTGGTGGTGTAGCCCGCCATTTGTACAAGGCGGTTCACGACCTGTCCAAACCGACCGATACCCGCAATGATGACCGGCCCTTGTTCGTCAATCTCGTCGTGTTCGATCGCGTGTTCGGCTTCGCCCAAGCGTACCGACAGACGTTCGTAAGCAATGAAAAAGAGCGGCGTCAGAAGCATCGATAGTGAGACGACAAGAAGCAAGCGCTGGGCAAGCCCTGTCGACAGAACATCCTGCTGGAGCGAGAAGGCGATCAAAACAAATCCAAATTCGCCCGCCTGTGCCAATCCCAGCGTGAAGAGCCAGCGATCCCGGCCCCGGATCTTGAAAACCAGGGCTATGAGGTACAGCACGGCGCCTTTAGCGAACATGATCGCGATGGTTAGGCCGACAATGCTAAGGGGATCTGCGAAGAGGATGGCGAAATTGATCCCTGCACCAACAGTGATGAAAAACAGGCCCAGCAGTAACCCTTTGAACGGTTGAAGGTCGCTTTCCAGTTCGTGCCGGAACTCTGAGTTGGCAAGAACGACCCCCGCCAGAAACGTTCCAAGCGCTGGCGAAAGGCCGACGAACAACATCAACGCGGCAATGCCGACCACGATCAAAAGCGCGAAGGCGGTATACATCTCACGCAGGCGCGCCGCATGGATGAAGCGAAACAAGGGCCGCGCTGCAAAGACACCCAGGAAGATGATAAGCGCGACCGCAGCCAGGGTGATCAGCGTTACGCCCCACCCCGGAATGTTCGATAGCATGACGGTGGCATCGGCCCCGTGCACGTCAACATGTTCCGACCCGCGCCGGATCGAGCCGTCGTCAGCAAAGCTAACCGGCACCGAAACAGCCAAAAGAGGCAAGGCCGCAAGCATTGGAATCACAGCGATGTCCTGCGTCAGAAGGACCGAGAACGTGGATCGCCCGCCTGCCGTCTGCATTAGGTTTTTTTCGCTCAATGTTTGTAGAACGATCGCTGTGGATGACAGGGCAAAGATCATGCCTACCGCTATGGCCGTCGGTGCGGCAAGGCCCAGGGCCATCCCGCCAGCAGTGACCACAAGCGTCGTCGCGACGACCTGTATTCCGCCCAGACCCAGAAGCCTGTGGCGCATGTCCCATAGCGCACGAGGCTCCAGCTCCAATCCGATCAGAAACAGCATCATGACCACGCCAAACTCGGCAAAGTGCTGTAGCTCTTCGGCTTCATGGCCCACGAGCCCAAGGACAGGTCCGATCGCGATTCCGGCCAACAGGTATCCAAGGACCGATCCAAGACCCAAACGTGCCGCCAGTGGAACCGCAATGACAGCGGCGGCAAGGTAGATCGTGGCCTGATACAGAAAGCTTTCCATTCCCTATCCTTGGCCAGACTTAAACCGGCAATGGCGCGTCCGCCTTAAGCTGATCCATCACAATCTGGCTTTGCACCCGGGCGACTGCGGGATGCGGCAGAAGAAACTCGTGGATCAACGTGTTGAGCGCCGAAAGATCCGCGCAGTAAACCCTTAGCAGATAGTCCGCCTCTCCGGTTAGCGTCCAGGCCGACGTAATCTCGGGGCGCGTGCGAAGAATGCGCGTAAACGTCGCGACCTTCTCGGGGCTATGTGTGGCCATCTGAACCTGCACAAACGCCTGGACGGCCAGACCCAGCCGGGTTGGCGACAGGCGTGCGCGGTAGCCTTCGATGATCCCGGCGGTTTCCAGTCTCTGACGCCGACGGCCAGCTTGGCTTGGCGACAGGTTCAAGGCCTCGCCAAGCTCTTGCGCGGTCAGATGGGCGTTCTTCTGAAGCGCTGCAAGAAGGCGAAGGTCCGTGTGATCCGGTATCACGCGTAATTCTCGCATAGATTTCCCTTCATATGCGTAAACGTAGCATATTTGCAGATCGATTTGCCACAAAATGCGCGGATTTGGCGCGGGATTGCGCTTAATTTATCGCCAAAGCGCAGATAGGAGGCAGCATTCATGGGACCGTTCCCTCACGAAGCCCCGAAATCCCGGATCACAAAGGAAAACCCTGCCGGAACCGATGGTTTCGAGTTTGTAGAGTTCGCACACCCTGATCCGCAGATCCTGCGCGACCTCTTTGATCGGATGGGCTACACCCACGTTGCAACGCATAAATTGAAGACGATCGAACTCTGGCAGCAAGGCGATATTACCTATGTGATAAATGCCGAACCCGGAACGCACGCCGCCCGGTTCGCCGAAGCCCACGGGCCGTGCGCTCCCTCAATGGGTTGGCGTGTGGCGGACTCGAAAGCAGCCTATGACCACGCAATCCAAAAAGGCGCGGAGCCTTTTGAAGGCCCCGGCAAGATGATGGACGCGCCAGCGATTGTCGGAATTGGCGGCAGTCTGATCTACTTTATCGACCAGTACTATGACACCTCACCTTACAACGAAGAGTTTGACTGGATCGCGGGCGCCCATCCCCAGGGCGTCGGCTTTTACTATCTCGACCATCTGACCCACAATGTCTTCAAGGGCAACATGGATGTCTGGTTCCGGTTCTACGGCGATCTGTTCAACTTCCGGGAAATCCGCTTCTTCGACATCGAAGGCAAGTATACCGGCCTTTTCAGCCGTGCCCTGACCTCGCCATGCGGGAAAATTCGCATTCCGATCAACGAAGATCGCGGTGAAACCGGCCAGATCGTCAATTACCTGAACAAGTATAAGGGCGAGGGAATTCAGCACATCGCCGTGGGTGCGAAGAACATCTACGACAGTGTCGATGCCATCGCAGAACGTGGCATTCGCTTTATGCCGGGGCCGCCCGAGAGCTACTATGAGTTGTCCAAGTCCAGGGTGGAAGGACACGAAGAACCGATCGAGCGCATGAAGGCGCATGGGATCCTGATCGACGGCGAGGGTGTTGTTGATGGGGGCGAGACGAAGATCCTTCTGCAGATCTTCTCGAAAACTGTGATCGGTCCGATCTTCTTTGAATTCATCGAAAGAAAAGGCGACGACGGGTTCGGCGAAGGCAACTTCAAAGCACTGTTTGAGTCGATTGAAGCCGAAGAGGCGGCCCAGGGGGCGTACGGGGACGTCGCGGCCGAGTAGATCGACTTCGTGCCCTCTACCGTCAGCCGGAGGGTACTTTTAGTGTCACGTTGCGCCCGCCCTTCACGTACCGCAGTTCACGCTCTCCGATCGCGGCGATGCGTCCGCCGTCGATCCGGTCGCCAACCTCGACTTTGACATATCGGCCAGATGGCAGACGAACCAATGCGCGGCGATCACGCGCCGAGCCGTAGACGCCGATCAGGTTCAAGCGCTTTAAATTGATCGCGTTGCGTATTGTCGCCTGTCGCGCCACCGAGGCTGTGGTCGGGATCGCCGGGCTCGACCGGGATGATGCAGCCGCCGGTGGGTCTGGCGGCGCGGCGGCGGGCGTGCTTGGGGTACTGGCGGTCTGCGCCGCGCGCCTTTGCGTCTCCTGCTCGCGCGCTTGTGCTTGGGCCACGGCGCTTGCAATCGCGCGCGCTTCCAGATCGTCCGGCCTTGCAGCAGGAAGCGGAGAACTGCCCACTGCCTGGTCCGTCGGAACAAGGCTTGCATCGGCCAGAGTTGTTTCCTGCGCCGAGGGCGGGCGATCAAGTGGTGTAAGCGATGCGAGTTCGGCACGTGTTCTGCCGCCAAGTTGGGCGCGTTCGAACCGCTCAACAAGCCCCGATGGTCTGGGTCTCGGCGATCTGCCGGCAAGGGCAAGTGCAAGCTCTGTATCCGGTGTCGCCACAATTGTTACGGGGCGGGCTGGCGGTACGGCGTCCGGGCGGCCAAGCCGCACGATGATCCCATCGGGCGTTTCGGCGCCCTCGGCCGTTGCAACCACGCGGCCGGATGCGTCAAGCTCGAACGTTCTGCCACGTTCAGGCACCGGCGCGGGCGGTTCCGGCGCCCCGTCGAGCGGTGCTGCGTTCGACAACGCAATCGCGTCGCCTGTCGGGACGTCGGGGTCAATCGACGCGATATAAAGGGTTTCAAGCGTGTCGCCACCCACGGCGACGGGCGGCGGTGGGGGCACTTGCCACATCTCGGCGGCGCGCAATGTGCCTTCCGGGATCACGTCTTGCCCGCCAATCAGTGGCGGCGGGCCATCCACTGTGGCCAGTGACCGCGTAGCCATTTGCGATCCCGGAACCAGAGCCCCTTCGCGTGTCACATCCGGCGTAATGCGGTCGGCAAGCGTGCGGGCGGGATGCGCCAATAGTTGCGCCGGACCCGCCACATCGCGTGGCAGTTCAAGCTGCGGAGTCTCGTTGGTCGCGACCGGCGGCTCGGCAAGGTCTTCGGGGGCGACCAGAAACAACGCAACGCCAACGAGGCTTGCCAAAATCCCGACCGCCACGGTCGCGGTCAGGGCAGTGCGCCGCCAGTCTTGCGGTTGGGGTGGACGCTCAGGTGCAGCGGGTCGGGCAGGCGCACGCGGCGGGAGCGGCGGTGCTTTGGGGATCGCCCGCATTGCGGGCCGGTCTTCTTGAGGTGCTGGCGCGTCCTGGGCCGGTGAAGGTGCAGCGTACGGTAGTTCGGGGGTGTCCGCCGCGCTGTCGGACACTTGGTCCGGACTGGCGACGCCCTCGGTCTTGTCTTTTTCCGTGACAGTTGTCGGCGCGTCCGTAATCTCAGCCTCAGCCTCAGCCTCAGCCTCAGCCTCAGCCTCAGCCTCAGCCTCAGCCTCAGCCTCAGCCTCAGCCTCAGGACGTTGCTCAGTCTCGAACTCCGGCTCGGCCTCTATCTCGGTCGCAAGTCTGGGGGTCTCATCGTGTTCGGATTCAATGACCGTCTCTTGCACCGCGTGGTCCGGCGGCGGTGCATCGGGCAAAGGTTCGACCGTTCGCCCCGAGGTGAACAGGGCCTCTTGCCCACCGTCAGGCGCCTCTTCAGAAGCGGCGTATTGCTGTTCTGTCGGGGGTTCAACCAGATCGTCGATGACGTCCGGGTCCGCATCGCTCAGGTCTTCGACGGTGGGTTCAGCAGGAGCCTCGTGGTCGTCGCCGAAGGCAACCGGATCGGTGGCCTGCTCTGCCGTCTCTTCCAGATCGGGCGGTTCCACCAAAAACACATTCTCGATCTGATCGTCATCCGGCGGATCTGTGGTGGCTGCCTCGTCTTCGCCACGGCGCGAGGCGAAGACGACCGGCGTCTGGTCAACGACGTTCAACACAAACTGGGTCGTCCCGAAGTCTGGCGTATCGGGGAACTGGTCGGGTCGGGGATGGGCCGAAAACCGCACCGGATTAAAGCCGTAGGTGACGGCAAATCCTTCAGCTTCGTCCAGCGTATTAATGTCGAGCGCGGCAACCGCCACACCGTCAGCAACAATCCGCCAGTCAAAGACAAGCTCGTCTACGGGGCAAGGTGTCAGACCTTCAAGCTGTCCCGCGATCGAACGCGCATCGGGGCCGGTCCCGTACTCTGGTAGCGGAAGTATCGCGTAAAGGATCTGGCTATCCGGGATCAGAAGTTCGGTCTCAAGAGGTCCCTCTGACAGATCCTCTGCCGCCACGCGCATTGCGGTCAGCCGGTCCGGAAGCGCAGGGTCATCGAGCGGAACTTCGTCGATAACGTCCCAGCTTGATCCGGCCCTTTTGAGGAGCCGAATGCCGCCGTGGTCAAGGTCGAGAGCAAACGCCGTCATCGGTTCCCGGGGTCAATAGCGCGCAGCCCTGGTCGCGCTTTGGCGATCCTACTGCAACATCTTGCGTCTGGGAAGGTGACGCCGTCTCAAATCTGCTGCAAGGTTCACAGGATCCGGAACACGAGCAACCGAGGTTTCCCATGCGATTTTTCCTGATGGTGATCACGCTTCTTGCCATGACAAGTCTATCGGCGGCCAATCCCGCAATGCCGCAGATGACCGTATCCGGAGAGGGGCGGGTTACAGTCGAACCTGATATGGCGACTGTGCGCTTGGGTGTGGTGACCGAGGCCCGGGGCGCGCGGCAGGCAATCGACGAGAATTCTCGCGCCATGGCCGACGTGCTTGAACGGCTGGCGGGTTTGGGGATCGAAGCGCGTGACCTTCAAACTGCGGATTTCTCGGTCCAGCCGCGCTGGAGCCGCACAGAGACAGGTGGCCGGTCTCAGATCGAAGGGTTCTCGGCCCGCAACCTTTTGGTCGTGCGGGTTCGCGATTTGGCGCGTTTGGGTGACGTCCTTGATGCGGTGGCGAGCGATGGGGCGAACGCGTTTGACGCGATCCAGTTTGGCCTGTCCGACCCGGCCCCCTTGCACGCGAAAGCCCGCCGCGCCGCGGTAGATGATGCGAAGGCGAAAGCCGAGCTCTATGCGGATGCCGCCGGGGTCGCACTTGGACCGCTGATTAGCCTGTCGGAAGCCGGTGGCACGCGCCCGCCCATGCCCGTTGCACGCGCTGAAATGGCGATGGCATCGGACGCTGTTCCCGTCGCCGCTGGGGAACTGACTGTCAGTGCGCGTGTGACACTGGTCTACGAAATGGGCCCCGCAGAATGACGGGGCCCGCATGTCAGAAAGGGCGCGCCGGGGTGGCTTTCGCACCGCGCCCTTTCGCCGTCAGGCGCTAGCCCACGGCTTGCGTCAACGCCTGGTCGAGATCGGCGATGATGTCGTCGGGATTTTCGATCCCGATCGACACGCGCACAACATTGGGTGCAGCACCCGCCGCCTCTTGCTGCTCTGGGGTCAGCTGGCGGTGTGTGGTCGAGGCCGAGTGGATTATCAAGGACCGGGCATCACCCAGGTTCGCCACGTGGCTGAACAACTCGACTGAGTCGATAAGCTTGACGCAGGCGTCGAACCCGCCCTTGACGCCGAATGTGAAGATCGAGCCTGCGCCCTTGGGGCAGATCTTTTCAACGCGGTTGAAGTAGGGCGAAGACGGCAAGCCCGCATAGGTCACAAACTCGATCCGGTCATCGGCTTCCAACCACTCGGCGACAGTCCGCGCATTGGCGACATGTTTTTCCATACGCAGCGACAAAGACTCGATGCCCATAAGCGTGTAGTGGGCGCCTTGTGGGTTCATCGTCATGCCGAGGTCGCGAAGACCCACAGCGATCGAGTGGAACGTAAATGCCATCGGCCCAAGGGCCGGACCGAAGGCCAACCCATGATAAGCCGGTTCTGGCTGGCTGAGCGACGGGAACTTATCCGACGCAGTCCAGTCGAACTTTCCGGAATCGGTTATTGCCCCCCCGGTTACTGTCCCGTTTCCGGTCAGGTATTTGGTGGTCGAGTTAACCACGAGCGTCGCTCCAAGTTCGATCGGCCGGCAAAGGTAAGGGGTTGCTGACGTGTTATCGACGATCAGCGGCACACCGACCTTGTCAGCCACCGCAGCGACTGCGGGAATGTCAGTTATATAACCGCCAGGGTTGGCAATCGATTCACAGAAGATCGCGCGGGTTTGGTCGTCGCAGGCCGCTTCGATCGCGGCGACATCGTCGAAGTCGACGAAGGTGCAGGACCAGCCGAACCTTTTGATCGTCTGGCTGAACTGCGTGACCGTGCCGCCGTAAAGCCGGGTGGAGGCAACGATATTGCAGCCTGGACCCATCAACGGGAACAGGGCCATGATCTGCGCGGCGTGCCCGGAAGAACAGCACACCGTTCCTGCCCCGCCCTCGAGCGCGTTAATCCGATCGGCCAGTGCGCTTACCGTCGGGTTTGTCAAGCGAGAGTAGATAAAGCCCACTTCTTGGAGGTTGAAGAGAGCCGCTGCATGCTCGGCATCGCGAAACACGAATGCAGTGGACTGGTAGATCGGTGTCTGGCGCGCCCCGGTCGTCGCGTCGGGTGCTGCACCGCCGTGAATCTGGAGGGTGTCAAATCCTTGGGGCTGGTCCGTCATAGTAATCTCCCTGTCACAAGACGTATTTTCCCTGTCGTGTAGGGGAAAGGCGGATCAGCGGCAACTCCGGGATGTCAGGTCGGTATCAAACGCATGACCACAATGTAGAGAGCCCGACCGCGATGTTCAGCCGCGCTCACGGTCATAATCAGGCGCTCCGCCATTCCGCCTTTGAGCGTCAATTGCAGGCTGTCGTTGACTGTTTGGTTGACCAACAGGTCGACGGGGCTTGGCTGGTTCTCCAGAGAAATGCCGGTCAGCTGGCGCAGCGACAGCCCGCGGTAAGGTCTTTGGCCAAGATCAAACATCCGCTGTGCGGCCTGATTTGCGAAGTACGTGTCTTCGTCAGCGCCCAGGACGAAGATCGGATCGGGCATCAATTCAAGCCCTGCGCGAAGCTCGTTCTCGGGAACATTCAGAACGGCAAAGCGGGTAACTGTGTCGCCGTCAGGTGCAAACAACGGCACAATCAGACGCCGCCAGGTCCTCACAAAAATGGCCTTTGGCGGTTCGTGCTCGGACAAGGCCCACTCTTTACGCCGCCGCGCAGCCTCGTAAAGGCCTTCAAAGAAGACTGTGATGTGCCCGCCGAACGACCGGGTGGTGCGGCCCGTCATGTCTTGACCAAAGTGTTCGGCGATTGCGCCGCCGTAGGATAGATAGCGGTATCCTTCGTCTCCTGCGGGCTCGATCACCATCAGCCAGTCTTTCAAGGCATCCAATTCGGTCAGGTCAAACGCGTCGGCCGATACGCGGCCTGCATCGTCCATCCATCCCGCGCACCGATCCGCAAAGCGCCGCAACAGCGCACTACGAAGTTCCTGTACGCCAGGTGACCAAAGGATCGTGGGAGCCCGAGCGCCGTGTTTGTTGAAGAGCTGTCGAAGCGTGTCCGGGCTGCCCGGCATCAGGCTTTCGGCTATTTCAGCAGCAAGTCGCCCCTCGCCAGTTGGCGACGCGGTTTTCTCCGTCATGGCACCATCCCTGCATCCGGCCCCCAGCTTCGAACCATAGTCCCCGCAAGTGTGGCGCGCAACCTAAGCACGAACGTATACGGCAACGACCCGCCTAGCGCATCCATAGATTTGCGGATTTGATCTTATTCCGGATCGCGGATTCGCGTCTTGGCAACGCTGCCCGGTCAAATAGGGCACGGGCCTTCCGGCCGCGGCCCTGATAGATCATCCGGCGAAAGGGTTCGTATTCCTTAAGCACTTTTTTGATCCGGTTCGGAGCAGCGACTTCTTCCAACCAAGCGATCACGGCATCGTCTTCGCGTGCGTAGGCCAGTGGCAAAACCCGCCAGTGACAGGTGGCGCGACCATCGTCGAGCGGACGCAGACCCCCGCCAGGACGTCCACCGCCTGCTTCATGAATCGCAAGCGGAAGGGCAATCTGATCGAGCCAAGGGTATATCGGTTGGCAAACAAGTTCGGGGGGCGGCGTCTCTCGGACGGCCACCATCATTTCGGTCAACCGCGCCCCGAAGGCACGAGGGCAGGGTCCGAAGAACCACCCGGCATTGAAGTAAAGATACCGCTGCCAGTATTCGTCGGGCTGCGAAAGATCGAGTGAGCTTTCGAATTCAAGGCCGAACATGTCGTAGAGTGATCGCCAAGTTTGGGTGTATCCCGGGCCATAGAGTTCCAGCACTGGCCAGGTGTCGCCGCGACGCATCGAGGCGGCTGGCCGGTCAAAGTCGAAGGGCAGGGCGCTGATCGGCCCGGTCACAAGAGTATCGCTGTCAAAGAAAACGAAAGGCTCATCTTCGGGCAAGACGGCAAGACCTTCGGCCTTGTTCGCATTCGGGTAGCTTTGGCCGAAAAACTTGCTTTCAAACGGCAGGATGCGGGCGTCGAGCGCAGCAAGCGCTTCGCGAAGCGCGACGCTTTGGAGTCTTGGGTCCTTTTGCCAAAGCGGTCCGGGCTGAGGTTCGGCAATCAAAAGCTGGCCGTCAAAGCCTGGGTCAGCGGCACGCAGGCTTGCGGCGAACAAAAGCGCTTCGTAACCCACGCGGCCCGACTGACCGACCACCATGATATTGAAACGCTGACCCATAGTTCCCGCGCGCACCCGGTTCTTGTTTCCGCGACTATAGGTCGACCCGCATCCGCGCGAAACAGGGGTTTGGATGTCGGCGGTGCACAAAATGGCATACCGCCGTGGATTTGACCCGCGTGTAGGGATCATATTTGGCCCGGAAAAGCGGGTTCGGTCCACAATGGCCGCGCGGCATCCTGGCGCCGATGTGGTCGCCGTTCGACGACAGCCTAAATCAACTGGATGTGACCGTGTTCGGAATGTGGAAATTTCACGCTATCTTGCTGCAGGAATCGGCCCGGTGTGTGGGCCCGTGTTGGAGTGCATCAATGACCGGAGCCATGTCCACGTTGCGCAAATTTTGCATCGGCCTTGTCGCGACAGCACCGATGGCGGCATTTGCAGCTGGCGGCAATGGCGGTGGCAGCGGCGGAGGCGGCGGCGGGGGTGGCGAAGACAGAAATGCTTCTCCTCCGGCGCGGACAGAGACAACGCAAAACTGCTTTCGCGAACGGCAATGGGATCCTGAGACCGGCCGCTATGTCAGGTTTACGCAGGCTGTGAACGGGGTCTGGGACCCCGACACGCGCCGCTGCATCCGTCCGGACAAGGCGGGCTATCTTAACTCGCGTCTTCTCGGCGATGCGGTGCGTGAATTGGCCTATGCGGGCCGGTTTAGTGAAGCGCAAGACGTGTTGGCACAGATGGACCCGTCAGATGGGCTTGTCCTGACCTACTTGGGGTTCACGCATCGCAAGCTTGGCGACCCAGAAGCGGCGCGTTTCTACTACGAGCGCGCTCTTGAGATCGATCCTGACAACTTCCTGGCTCGATCCTATATGGGCCAAGGGTTCGTGGAAGACGGGAAAGTTGAGAAAGCGAGGGTGCAGCTTAGCGAGATCCGCGCACGAGGCGGGCGGGGAACCTGGGCTGAATATTCGCTGCGCAGCGCGATCGGAACAGGCGTCACCTATGCCTACTAGCGGGCGTTCCCGCCGGGCGTCGTGCGGGTTGCGAACATACGCCGATTGGGCGTTACTCGGCCGGAGTGACCTGCGGCTGGGCTTCCGATGATGACTTCGACCCATCCTTAGTTCGGCGCAAAAGCCGATAGGTGTCTCTGAACGGGATATAGTAAAGCCTTAGGCACGACGTGAGTTCGCCTTCATTCTCGCTTCCGATCCCAAACTTCACGTCCCTGTTGTCTTCGGGCATGTGGTAGGTTTTGAAGATCACGTCCCAAACCGGGAACATGAACGCAAAGTTCTTGTCAATGTGATCGGGATGGCAGCTGTGGTGCACGTGATGGTGCGCGGGCGATGGAAAGATCATCGACAGTTTACCCGGCCAACGCAGCCAGATATGTGAATGTCGCAGGTGGTAGCCAGAGACATTAAACAACAGGCCTACGATGGACACGCCCAGGATCGCAGGGGCGCTTGGGACAAATCCAAACACCGTTGTCGCGCCAGCCATGAGAAGTCCTGACGTTAGGGAATGCGCCAACATGTATAGCAAGTTGTCTACCGGATGTTCCCGGAAGTTCGACACCGGGTGCATCACCTCTGCGCTGTGATGGACCTTGTGGAACTGCCAAAGCACCGGAATCTTGTGCTGTAGGTAGTGCGAGAAGAAGCTAACGAAATCGACGACGATCGTCGCGACAATCAGAAATGAAACGATCGCAAAGATCTCATCCGTTTTGGGTATTGGATCGCGGATTGCATTCAAAATCACCTCTTCTTGCCCAGTAAGCCATTGATAAACAGTGACCGAAAGTCCTGTGCCCAAAATCACTACAAGAAAGTGGCCGATGAACTTGTGGAAGAAGAAGTATCGCAGGTCGAGCCATGCCGATGGATGCTGCCAGACATGGCGCGGGAACAGGAACTGTAGAAAGGTCTTCTCCTTGAGGACACCCTTTCGTTCCGCAGCCAAGTAGATGCCGAACGCAAAAATCAACGAACTGGCAAGGTACAATGCAAAGAGCCGTTCGTTGGGATCGAACGGTTCTGTAAGAACGCCCATGACATGCGCCTGGAAGCGCTCAAACAAGCTGGGGGAAGACTGCATTTCGGCCTCTGCTGACGATCGTTTCCCGAGACCTAGGAAACAAAAAGGGCGGATTTAGGGCTATTTGCGCTCCGAAACCAAAGCTGTGATCGCGCCGACCGGACCACTCTAGGATCATGACGCCGCGTTTGCGGTGAATGCCTGCCTCGGTTCATGCGCAGGCGATTAGGCTGCGTTGGTGCCCGTGACTGAATACACCGAAACCGGAGCCTGGCGACCGCGCACAGTAATCTCGCCCTTCTGCTCGCAGACGGCGTTCTGCACCTTTTCGGCCGTGCTGGCCGCAATCAGAAGCCGGGTGCCCAACTCTTTGTTCAGGCTTTCCAAACGGGCCGCGACGTTCACCGTGTCCCCATAGACCGTATAGCTCAACCGATCTTGCGCACCGATTGCGCCGGCAACAACTTCGCCTGTATTGATCCCAATGCGGCAGGCCAACCGGTTCCCGCCAAAGAGCTTGTCGTCCACAGTATCGAGGATCGATAGAGCTGCCTGAACGGCGGCGTCGGCGTGATCGTCGCGGGGTATTGGCACGTTGAACACCGCCAGAAGCGCATCGCCCTGAAACTGGGCGACCATTCCGCCACCGGCTTCGATCGACTGAACTGCGTCGGAAAAGAAGGCGTTCATGGTTTCAACGAGCTCGGCGGGTGCGACGCGTTCGGACAAAGCAGAGAATCCTGCAATATCCAGGAACAGGACGGTTGCCATGGCATTGCGCGGTTGCGATGCGTCGTCATCGGAAACCAGAAGGGCGGCAACGTCCTCGGGCACGTACTTCCCGAAAAGGTTGCGAATGCGTTCGCGCTCCTTCAGGCCAACGACCATACTATTGAAGGCGCCCGAGGCTGTTGCCAGCTCTCGAACCGGGCCGACGGGTAGCGGCTCAACGTCCTCAAGACGCTCGCCTTGTACCAATTCGGCGGCGGTTGCCAGACGCCAGACGGGAGCCGATGCCCGTCGCCCGAGCCATATCGCGAAGAGGATCGCACCCAGTAAAAGCGCAGCGCCGATTGCAGCCTGTGACACGATCCGGTTCAACTCGGGTGCGCCCGCGGCGGGATCGAAATGCACGCCAACAAGCAGCGTTCCGCCTGCGGTGTAGTCCGGAACCGGGCGCAAGATCATGACCCGAGACCCGGCACCCGTTTCGATCCGAAAGCCCTCGGCCCCCTGAATGTCGTCCAGCAACGCGACCGGTTGCCGTCTTGCGGTCGCGATCTCCTTAAGAAAAGGATCCTTCAGGTCATCGACGGATGGGCGCGAGGTCTTGGGCATGGTCGCAAGTTCGGGATGCCCGATAACGTCACGCTCGTTAAACAGCATGAAACGCACCAACTCGTAGTTCCGGAACGATGCATCCGCGGCAAACGCGCGCGCCAGCGGAATTGAGTTGCGGCGAATTGCAATGGCGCCTGTATCCTGCCCGTCAGGCCCGCGGACCGGCGCGATGAACGTGCCAAGTCGCGTTCCGTCCAACACGGACGGTCGCAAGACCCACGTGCCCTCTTGCGGAGGCCACGTTTGCGGGCCCTCGGCGCTGGGGTTAAGCGGTATGCGCCAGCGGCGTGGCCACTCTACATCCTGAAGGATGCCAGTCTCCGCTTCGTAGAAGTATCCTGTCCCGTCCGGACGCTGGAACGAGATGCCTGAAATCTGATCGTTATCGGCGGATGCGCCGTACAGGATGCCTCGAAACTCGTCGCCCAAGCCGGGTGTGATGTGCCCAGTCTGAATATCATCGGCCAACCACCGTGCCTGGAACTCGACCGGCTTATAGAACGCCTCGGACAACCCCATGGCCTCGTCCAAAAGGTCGGCGACCCGGGCCGTAAGTGCCTCGCGCGTGGTATCGACGGCGTTTGTAAGTGAGACTGCAAGAAGAGTTCCGGTCGAAACCGCCACAAGACCGGAAAAGACGAGGGTCAGAAGTGTCGCAATTCCGATCTTTCGCCCAGAACCCATGTGCCTCTCCCAGCCGACAACCGGTTCCGCGACCGGCCGCGTGACGCCGCGATGAGTCAACGGTTGCCGTATCCCGATTAGTACCCGATCACCGAGTGCTCAACAATTGACAGTCGCTTGACGGAATGGGAGGGGGCGAAGAAGGCCACGACGATTGCCGTGCACCGCGTCGTTTCCCGTATCATAGCTTATTACAATCAAATGGTTAGACGCACCTAGACGTTCGCCGAGCTCGTATTTCCCCCCGAAAACCTTGCAAAGTCAGATCAGCGGACATAGTTAAAAGAATGAGTATTCTCTAAAGGTCCAACATGGCACGCACTCGTGAATTTGAACCCGACGAAGCCTTGACAGCGGCGATGCGGGTTTTCTGGGTCAATGGGTTTGAAAACACGAGCTACGATGATCTCGTGAATGCGACCGGTGTGAGCCGCAAAGGGCTGTATACCGTCTTCGGGGACAAACGGGCGCTGTTCGAAGAAGCGCTGAAACACTACCGCGCGACGGTGGTGCCAGAGATCTTCACGACCCTTTCAAAACAGGACGTTACGGTCAAAGACATCGCGGAAATGCTGCGCGGCTTGGCGAAGATGGCCGCCAACGGCGAAGGTGCCAGAGGGTGCCTCATGGCAAACTCCGCTGGCGACGCGGTGATACGAAGACCAGAGATCCAGACGATCTTCGACAGCCACTTAAGAAGGCTATCGGCGGAGTTCACGGGCGCGTTCGAACGTGCAGGAGTGGAACAAGGCAGGGCAGAGCAGTTGGGCTGCTACTATGTCGGTGTCATGCAAGCCTTGCTGCTTATGGCGCATGCGCGCGCAGATGGCGGTTTGATCATGTCGTTCGTCGAAACCGCGCTCAAGGAACTGGAAGGATGATCTTTTTTTGGCTGATAAGAGAACATATATTCTCATCTGGAAGCCAAGTCTGGGGCGCTCAGGTCAAGGGCACGCGCGCCAGAGGGACAGCGAGATGACCTTAACCGCGACCCACGATTCGGCCCCCCACGCGTGGAGCCATCAATTGGCTCAATCCAAGCCGGAAGACTGGTCTGCCGGATACGGAATTCTTGTGCTCTCTGGGCTGATGTGGGTGTGGTACGCGTCGCTGATTGCCCGTTTCACCAGTGAACACGCTTTCGGTGCCGGCCTTGTTTGGCTTCTGGCAATGGTGGTGTGGCTGATGCTTCAGGTTTTCATCGCGCGCGCGCACTTGCCCGAGCGAAACTCCCATGTTTTTCCGACACTGGTTCAGGCCCTTTTGCCAACCGGCTTGACACTGGCAGCTGTGATCTACTTCCCGTCTTTGAGGGAGGCGGCGGTCCAGATTGCGATCGGGGCAGGCGCTACCGAACTCATCGCGATACACATCCTTCGCCTGTCGGCCTGGGGAACCATCTCGAAATTCCTGAAGGGCCAACTGCCAGGATATTTCTTTCGGTTTGGTAGTATCCCGGATTTCGGCTTTGCGATTTTTTCGGTCATAGCGACCGCCTGGCTCTTGGTGCTGGACAGCCCCGCGCCGCCCGGGCTTCTCGTCGCATACAGTATTGCCGGCATTGCGGCCTTTTTCGGTGCCGCCACGACAATGTATTTCGGTGTGCCAGGCTCTGCCTTGAGTTGGCGTTGGTCGCGGGTGGAAATGGGAGAAGAAGCGCCCACGTTTCTTCCGTTTCGCTGGCCGATGAACCTTGCCCCGTCGTTCTGTGGTCCGGTGTTCTGGTTGGCCCATTGCCTGCTGATCGCGAAAGTCTTGATGGCATGACTGGCGCCAGGAAAAGTCTTACCTATGGGCAAAAAGAGAACATAAATTCTCTAATAGGGTCAAAAAAGCCTGCGGGAAGTGACATGCATAAAGTCGACGACAAAGCGGCCATCGCGACTGATGCGCGCGGGGGCCTGCGATCGACACCTCCGAACAAGAAAGGAACTAAGCCTATGATCGGTCGAAGAAAGCTGCTTGCAGCAGCACCCCTTGCGCCCTTTGCAAGATCCGCACTAGCAAGTACGGGCCCGGCTGCAGGTGACGCTCCAATGGGCGTCAGCCGTTTTCGCGTCGGCGCGTTTTCTGTAACAGCGATTTCAGACGGTTTCCTTCCCCTTCCTGTCGAGCTTTTTCCAGATCTACCGGCAGAAAGATACGACGCCCTTCTTGAAGGGGCGCGGTTTCGTCAAAACGTCTATACGGGCGGCGTCGCGGCTTTTCTTGTGGAGGCTGCGGGCCGACGCATCTTGATCGATGCGGGAACCGGCCCGGTTATGGGGCCGACTTTGGGGCGGTTTAAGGCGATGTTTGGAGCGCTTGGCTTTGATCCATCTGATGTGGATTTGGTCTTGGCTACGCATCTGCATCCGGATCACATCGGGGGCCTGATCGCGGATGGCGACACGCCCTTCGTCAACGCGGAAATTGTGGTTGGAACAGCCGACGCCGCGTTTTGGACCGATCATGGAATGAGGTCGCAGTTCCCCGAGGGTTTTCGGCCGTTCTTTGATCTGGCATCCGGTGTTCTCGACACGTTCGAGGACCGCTTGCGCATGGTGTCGAAGGAAGCCGATGTGTCACCAGGGATCACGGCAGTCCCTCTCCCCGGCCACACCCCTGGACATATGGGGTATCGGATCGAAAGCGAAGGGGATGTCGTCTTGATGTGGGGTGACGTCGTTCACGCTGCCCCGATCCAATTGCCACAGCCCGCGATTGGGATCGTTTTCGACGTCGATCAACAAGCCGCAGCACAAACCCGCAAGCGGACCTTGGACATGGTGGTGTCAGACCGAATGTTCGTCATCGGAAGCCATCTGCCGTTCCCGGGGTTCGGTGCGATCGAGCGGTCGGGTGACGGGTTTCGCTTCATTCAATCGCATTGGGAGTTCACTTGATGCGAGTCGCCACTGGAAAAACCTTTCTTACGGCGAACCCACAGAATCTGGAAGGATTTTGACATGAGTGGCTCACCCAAGATCTTGGTCGCCGGAGCAACCGGTCAGGTCGGTAGTCAGGTCGTCAAGGCTCTGCTCCGAAAAGGCTATGCGGTCCGCGCTCTGATGCGGCGGCCCGACGCTATTGTTCACGGCGCAGAGGGAAAGATCGAATATGCCATTGGGTCGATAGAAGACATTGCCTCGCTGGAGCGGGCGCTTGTCGGCATCGAAACAGTGATTTCGTCCGCGAACGGGATCATTCCTTCGGGCGCGACAATGAGCACAAGGGCCATGCATGAGAAGGGATACGAGGGGTTCATCGCGGCCGCAGAGCGGGCGGGTGTGCGGCACTGGATTCAATCCTCAGTTCCGGTGCACGAGTTGGAAGCACGTGTGCCGGAGCTTGCCGGCAAACGGATCATCGAAAAGCGCCTTAATGCGTCGCCAATCGCGGCGACGATTTTTCGGAATCCGGCCTTTATGGATGTTTGGCTGGTCATGATTGGCGCGGTACAGGCTATGGGGGACGATCCTCACTCCACATGCGCCCGTCAATTCGGTTTTGTGAAGTTCTGGCAGCGCCTGACTGGCAACCTTGTTCAGAAACGCGGAATACTGCTTGCACCAGGGGGCCGCGATCATGGTGCTCCTATGATCTCGACCAGAGACGTCGCCGAGATGATGGCGGCAACCGTTGGCAAACAAGCTGCGCACAACCGGACAATCGAGGCCGGGGGACCTGAATGGATCACCTGGGGCCAGGTCGCGGACCTGATGTCGAAGAAAGCGGGTCGCAAGGTTCGCGCAGTGACGATGCCAGCCTGGTTTGCGGCAATTGGGCAGGCGCTGACGCAGCCGTTCTTTCCCGCCGCAAGCAATGTTCTGGGGCTGACACGCTTTGTTGCCGCTTATCAACCGCGTTGGGACAGCGCGCCCATCGTCGAAGAGTTCGATCTGCCTCCGCAACTGACCGTCGCAGAGTATCTGGACCGGAACTGGCATGCCCGCTGATCGCGCGATCCACCCCAACTGAAAGCCGTCATCATGGACTATCTACTGCAAATCACACTGCTCAACGTGGCCTTGCTTGGTCTCCTATTGCTGGGCCAGCCTTTGGTGCGCGACATTAAGGTTGGGCTTCGGTACACGCTGTCAAACTTCGACAAACGGGTTGACGAAGGCGTCCTTGCCCGACGCCTTGCCATGGTCTGCTCCAACCAGATCGAAGCACTGGTTCTTTGGGTTCCAACGGTCGCGATCGGCCAACTTCTGGCGATCGAACACTCGTCGTTGTTGGCGCTTGGCGCGACGTTCCTTACAGCGCGTGTGGCCTACGCGGCTGTGTCCCTTCTCGGGGTACCGGTCCTGAGATCAACCTTCTGGACGATTGGATTCGGCGCGTGGGCCTATCTCGCGTGGATCGTCTGGTCTCAAGTTTAGGAGATGACCCATGTCTTTACTCGAGAAAATTGAAGTAGCGCTGACAGAGGCCGGCAAAGACCCGAGCGCACCGACGTTGTCCGATCTGGCGGGCATTGACCAGTTTCACGTACGCGGCGCGGATGCGATCAACGACATGATCGACGAGGCGGGCTTTCGGACCGGCAGTCACGTTGTCGATATCGGATGCGGCAGCGGCGGCCCGGCGCGGTTGTTGGCGGCTGCCGTCGATTGCAAGATCACGGGCTATGACATGTCGCAAGACGCGGTTGCGCTTGGCAATGAACTGTCGAAGCGGACGGGACACGGCAAACGCGTCGGGCTGTCCGTCGCGGATGCATGCGCGTTGCCGGCCCCCGACGAAGTCTACGATGCCGGGTGGTCCATCCATGTCGGCATGTTTATCGAACAGAAGGACAAATTCTATGGAGAGGCCCATCGCGTTCTAAAGCCCGGCAGCCCCTTCGTTATCTTCGATCCCGTGCTGAGCGGCGCCAAGGATCACGGCTATCCGGTTCCATGGGCCAGAACGCCTGAGAACAATCACATCTGCACTGAGGACGCGCTTCTTCGCGACGTAGAAGCCGTAGGTTTCAAGGTCGACCGCGTTATCGACAGGACCGCCGATTGTGCCGATTGGTTCAGGGCGCGCGCAGCAGGTGCCGGATCTCAGCCGCCGCCGCTAGGGTTACATCTGGTTGTCGGGCCCGAGTTCCCGCAGATGATCAAAGCCGCTGCAGAGGCGACGTTAAGCGAGGTTATCAGATTTCCTGAGGTTCATCTGATCCGTCCCTGACGGGGTCAGCCATCCGACATCGGGGGCGGTCTTTCCCGGACCGTCCGTCCACGCCCGCGCGCGGGGATCGACCCGCAGGGCGGGGGGGGGGTGATCCGTCTGTTTCAATGCGGCCAAGGGCAAGAAAGGACGTCGCGCCCACCCGTCACACGGCGGTGAACCCGCCATCGATCGGAAGCGCTACGCCCGAGATCATTGACGCCCCATCGCTTAGCAAAAAGGCAATGGGCGCGGCGATTTCGTCTTCGGTTGCCCATCGGCCGAGCGGCATGGTTTCAAGAAACGGACCCTGCACCTCCGGCCGTCCCCAATACCACGCTGACATCGGGGTCATAACAACCGTTGGATGGACCCCGTTTACGCGAATATTGTAAGGACCAAGCTCCATCGCCGACACCCGCGTGATGTTGTCCAGCGCAGCCTTGGATGATCCGTATGAGATATGCCCTTTAAGGCCGACGAGCGACGCCTGACTGGACACGTTTACAATGCTACCGCCGCGGCCCAGTCGGATCATCTCGCGGCTTGCGTACTTGGTGACCAGAAGCGCGCCGCGGGCATTGATCGAAATGACCTTGTCGAAAACGTCGATATCGGTGTCCATCGGGGTTGCGATTTCACCACCGAAGCCCCCGCAATTGACCACGCCGTAAATGTCGCAGTCCTCGATAGCGGTCCTGACGCCGTCTTCTGAGGTCAGGTCGAACGGCAGGGTGGTGCATCCCGTCTCAGACGCGAGTGCGCCCAACTTCTCTTCGTCGCGACCGCTAGCGATCACTGTCGCGCCCGCAGCCGCCAGATGCCGCACTGTCGCCCCGCCAATGCCGCCGCTGGCACCCGTCACAAGGATCGGACCTTTGTCGAGCCCGGGAGGGCCATTCCAGTTGGTAGACATTACTGCGTATCCTTCGTTCGCGGCGCGGCAGTCTGTGCATCAAAAACAACTGTTCTATGGATGTCCAAGCGAAACTGCGTTTCGGCCCCCGCTATTGTCAGGAATCATGCGACTGGACGTGCCATTGGGGGTTGAGCGCGGTGCGCATGTCGATGCGAAATTCGGTGTACCGGGTCACCGAAAAGGGACGACCTCGGGATCACCCGCCTTGGGTTTCCCGAAGTCTGAGCACGGTGACACCCGCATCGTTGGTTAGGGCAAGGGTCGATCCGTTTCTTACATAGCCTGTGGCTTTGGACAGCGCATCAAGGGTATCGCGCTCTAGCCGTTCGCGCAGCTCAGGACAGGCCATAAGCGTTCCCGCAAAGTTTTCGGGCATGGTGAACGCGCCGTCTGCCGTAGACAACGTGCCAGTGAAGCGGTTGCATCCGCCATATAGGCTAAATGATCCCTCGGCGTCGATGGCAAGGGTCGGAGGATCGTCGGCAATCACAGCCCGCCCCGCAATCTCGTAAACCGCCCAAGCGATCCCAAGTATAGATGTGTTTGTATCATCGCCTGAGGTGTGACGTGGCATCATTTCCAGAATGAGTTCCACAGAAGCCGGGGCACCCCGCGTCAGCACCGGGGTCGCTGTTGTCGATCGAAACATCACTCGGTCGCGAGATAAAATCTTGGCGGCCACAGTATAGGTGAGCCTTTCGTCGATCAGTGCGCCATCATAGGGGAGTTTAACGGTTCTTGGGACGGCGGTCAGCTTGAACCGTTGGGACGACATCCTGACCGAAGGCGCATCGGCACGCGAGGTGTCCAACAGCTCGAGCTCCAAAACGGCGTCCGGCGGCAGAGCGATCCGTTCACGGTAGGAAACCGTAGCTTCCAATTGCATGGTGTCGGCTATACCCTGAGTGGCGAGCAAAAGAAGCGCACATGATAGGGCTGCGATCAGTCTTGGTCTGGGCATTTGGCAAGTGTTCTCCTTGCGGGTTCTAGCAATAGAGATTGGATTGCGCTGAAACCGCAAGAGTTAGTTGCAACTTCGCACCAGGCACAACTCTCTCCCACTGCACAGGAAACCCTAGGCGTCATGCGCCGATGGTCAGACATAAGGGCGAACTCCACGACAGGCAGCACCAAGCGATTGTCGATGAGACGACCTGGCAGTCGGCTCAGGATCGGCTCGATGGGAACGGCGGAGACACAATCGCTAGGCGTCGCGCGCCGGTCCGCTGCTGGTTTGATGGCAAGCTGTTCGACCGGTATGGCCGCCCTATGAAGAGCGGCTATGGCATGCGCACCGCGCGCGCATCCGGGGTCCGTCAATCCAAGCACTACTGGTACAACGTGTCAAAGCCAGAAGGTGCCGACGACAACCGTGCCGTGGAACGAATGCCTGCGGATGGCATCGACGCACTCATTGTTGAAGTCATTAGGCACCATCTCGGCGACTGCGCATGGGTCGCATCCAGCTTGGACGCCGCCTGAGTCGGCCCGGCGGCAATTGCCCGGGCGCTGGATCGGGCGGCGGAGCTTGTGAACACAGAGATCGGTGTCTCACCTGACCAGGGTGGAGAAGACGGCGAAGCCTTATTCGTTCACCGCGTGGAACTCGACGACGGGGTGCTGCGCATTCACATGAAGCTCGCGCCTCTTCTCGAACAGTCGGAGCCGTTTGAGGTTCTGGCGCTGCCCTGGGACGTGCCCATCACCATGCGAAGGACCAGGCGCAATCGTCAGATCGTTCTGCACGCCGGGACAAGCGGCTCGCAGCGTGATCCGGATCTGATCGCACTTGTTGCCGATGCGCGGCGTTGGATGGCAGACCCGATCGAGGGCAGGGCTGCATCGGTTGCAGAAATCATCAAGTAGGAACAGCCGTGCCCGGGCACCGTCAGCCGAATTCTCCCGCTGGCTTCGCTCGCTCCAGACATCGCCACGGCGATCCTCAAAGGCCGCCAGCCACGGCACCTGACCGCTCAGAAGCTGCTTGACCTAACCAAACTTCCTCTCGCTTGGCATGAGCAGCACGAGGTTCTGGAATTTCCCATCGCCTGAAGTGCCTTACTTCCGCATAGAGTGATCAGACGGAAACTGCCCACAGAGACGTTCTGCCGAAAGCCTGCAATCAGACCAAGGACAGAGACCAAGTGCGGCAGATAGCGTGTGTAATGCGCCCGTAAGCCCCTGAATTAACGACGCAATGCGAAGTCTAGAGATATCAGGAATTGACCGAAAGGGTGGATGGTGGTGGACGCAGTCTTCAGCGAACCGGTCTCTGGCTGGATTTTCCCTGCAAACAGGGAAACTACAGGGAATTCATACATTGTGGCGCTGAACTGCGGGGTTGCGCACATGTTTCGCGGTTTGGTTTCAATTGTTTACAATGGAATTCCCTACGCATTAGAACAGGGAATTTGATTTCCCTGAACAGGGAATGGGCGTTCGCTGTTCTTGGGTGCAAGGCTAGGATCATGCCATATTTTGTGGCGGCGGGCGGCTTGCTTACAATATCTGTTGCATTGCGTCCGCAATTTTGGTAATCGGCTGTCGAACGATGAAGCGATGACGTCGCCGCAGCCGATCTAATCGGCGCGGGGATATGGCGAAAGGGGCACTGTCAGGTGTCCCGGGCGCGACGCCCAAATTGAATGATGATCGATGAAATCCTCAATTGCCGCAGATGCGGCACCAAAGCTCACTCGGGCTCTGGATGCGATCGTCAGCGACCCGTCTCTAGGATGATATGACGTCTGCGCCGGGGCCCTCTCAGGAGGTCATACCATGGCCGATATCGTCACCGAGCGCGTTGACGCTCTCAAACCATGGTCCGCGAATGCGCGAACCCATTCCCCGAAACAGATCCGCCAGATCGCGGCGAGCATCGAGACCTTCGGGTTCACCAATCCCGTCCTGATCGACGGTGAACGCCGTATTCTTGCGGGGCACGGCCGGGTCTCAGCGGCGCGGCATCTGGGGCTGTCCGAAGTGCCGTGCCTGCGGCTCGAGGACATGAGCGAGGCCCAGAAACGTGCCTATGTTATCGCCGACAACCGGCTGGCCGAGAACGCGGGTTGGGATCACGAAACCCTCGCCATTGAACTCGCATCCCTGGCCGAAGCCGATCTTGACTTCGACATCGGTGTTCTCGGGTTTGATTCCAGCGAGATCGACCTGATCATTGAAGAAGCCGCCGCCGAAGACAGGAGCGATCCTGAGGACGACGCGCTTCCGGACCTCGCCGAGCACGCCGTCACGCGTCCCGGAGATCTCTGGCAACTCGGGTCCCACCGGATCATCTGTGGCGATGTTCGTGACTATGCCACGGTCGATGACCTGATGATGGGTGAACGGGCGCGCATGGTCTTTGCTGATCCGCCCTACAACGTGCCGATCCATGGCCATGTCTGTGGCTCTGGTGCAATCCGGCACCGCGAGTTCGCCATGGCGTCGGGCGAGATGGACAAAGCAACGTTCACAGCCTTCCTGCGCAAAGCCTTCGAGGCTTTCGTCCGGGTGTCCGCCAATGGCTCGATCCACTTCATATGCATGGACTGGCGGCACCTGGATGAGATCCTGGCCGCGGGGCAGGAGGTCTATACCGAGCTCAAGAACCTCATCGTCTGGACGAAGGACAATGGCGGAATGGGCAGCTTCTATCGGTCGCGTCATGAACTGATCTTCGCGTTCAAGGCGGGCAGGGCGCCCCACGTCAACAGCTTTGGGCTTGGCGAAAGCGGGCGCTACCGAACAAATGTCTGGGAATATCGCGGCATCTCATCAGGTGGGGCCGGGCGGCTGGAGCAGCTGGCCCTGCATCCCACAGTCAAGCCGGTGGCGATGATCGCCGATGCGCTGCGGGACTGCTCAGAACGGGCAGATGTCGTGCTCGACGGCTTCGGTGGGTCGGGATCGACGCTCATCGCAGCGGAGCGCACCGGCCGGAAGGCGCGCGTCGTCGAGATCGATCCGGTCTACGTCGATCGGACGATCCGGCGATGGCAGGCGATGACCCACGACGATGCCCTTCTGGTCGCGACCGGCGAAACCTTTGGCGACCGGACCAGGGTCACCGGGGAGGCGGCGTGATGGCGAAGGACAAAGGTGACCAGGCTTACACCGTGGGCTACGGAAAGCCGCCGAAATCGACGCGGTTCAGGCCGGGACAGTCGGGCAATCCGCGCGGTCGCCCGAAAGGCGCTCGCGGGGTGGGCAAAGTCCTCGAAGAGGCGCTCTCGCAGGAAGTCTCGGTGACCGAGGGCGGCCGGACCAGCCGGATCACCAAGCGAGAGGCGCTGATCCTGTCGCTGGTTACCAAGGCGCTCAAGGGTGACATGCGCGCCGCCAGTGAAACCCTCAAGCTGATTGCGGCCTACGAGGAGCAGCCGAAACCACAGGCCGGGCCGGGAGTGACGATTAATGTCATCGACACGTTTGACGATCCCCAATGACTGGCGGCCGCTGGCGCACCAGACCCGGCTTTATCGCGAGTTCGGCCATGGCCGCCCGTTCCGTCGGGGATGCGCGGTCTGGCACCGCCGGGCGGGCAAGGACAGCGTCGCCCTCAACCTGACGGCGCGGGACATGTTCCGACGAGTGGGCACGTACTGGCACCTCTTCCCCGAACAGACTCAGGCGCGGCGGGCGATCTGGAACGGTATCGACGGCCGGGGTCGCCGGATTATCGAGCAGGTGTTCCCCGCACCGGTCCGGAAGCGGATCAGCAGCAACGAGATGCTCGTCGAAACCGTCAACGGATCGACATGGCAGATGGCGGGCTCCGACAACTTCGATAGCCTCGTCGGGTCGAACCCTGTGGGCGTAGTGTTCTCGGAATGGGCGTTGGCGCACCCCGATGCCTGGGATTACATCCGGCCGATCCTTGTCGAGAACGACGGCTGGGCGCTCTTCATCTACACGCCGCGGGGCCACAACCATGGCTATACGACATGGCTCAACGCCGTCGACACGGAGGGCTGGTTCGCCGAGCGCCAGACCATCGATGACACAGGGCTTATTAATGCGGAGCAGGTCGAAGCCGAACGCCGTTCTGGCATGTCCGAAGGCAAGGTGCGTCAGGAGTTCTACTGCAGCTTCGAGGCGGCGAGCGATGCCCAGCTGATCCCGCAGGACCTTGTCTCGGAAGCGATGGCCCGGACCCCGACCGCACCCGAGCCGTTCGACGAGAAGGTAATCGGTGTCGATGTTGCCCGGTTCGGCGACGACAAGTCGGTGATCTACTTCCGGCAGGGTCGTGCCGGTGCCCCGGTTCCCTATGAGCGGTTCTCGGGCTGGGATACGATGCAAACGGCGGCGCGGGTCGCCGACTGGATCCATCGCTGGGGTCCCGACGCGGTCTTCATCGACGACGGCGGGGTAGGGGGCGGCGTGGTCGATCGCCTCCGTCAGCTCGGCTTTTGGAAGGCGCAGGGGGTGAACTTTGGCGGCAGGTCGGACAGTTCGCGCACCGGCGAGAAGGCGGGCAACAAGCGCACCGAGATGTGGCTCACCGCCCGGTCCTGGCTCGAGACCGGCGCTCTGCCGCAGGACAACCGCCTTGCGGCCGAACTGAGCGCACCGATGTTCAGCTACAATGCTCAGAACGCGCTCGTCCTTGAAAGGAAAGAAGACATGAAGAAGCGCGGCATTCCCTCCCCCGACATCGCCGACGCTTTTGTTCTGACCTTTGCCTATCCCGTCATGCGGGGGCACGACGAGGAAGAAGAGCCCGTTGGTGATGCCGCTTGGAAGAGCCGAAGTCGGACCACCGGCTACTGAGCGCATACTGAGCGCTCTGCGCCGAACAGGGTAAAGCTGGTTTTGGGTGGCCAAACTGACAAGGGTGGGTTGAGTCAAAGGTCTCCTCAGAGCCCAAGGCGGTCATTTGTGGATCTTGCGGCAAGTGATCAGAGGTGCAGAAGAGGGCGGGTCATGACAACATCCTCGGTTACTTCGATCTGTGGCTCTTTGCGCCACGCCAAGACAAGAAACGGCGGCCATTTCATTGGTTTAGCGGCGGATTTCGTTTGCGGTGAGCGCGCATGGTCAACGGTTCATCGGCATCTGCGCTAATTCTACAAAGCTCCTCGGAAGACCCAGACCCTGCACAAGAGTAAAGAGAAGAGGGCAGCGATGGCGGTGGAGAATACAAGCGCCCGGCCTTCACTCCAAGATTCTAACGATACCAATGTCAGGAGTAGGGATTGATTGAGAGCAAAGCTTGCCAGCAAGGTCATGACAAGACGGCGTGCCGACGTGACGAGTGGGGGTGCAGTCTGGGGATCGAGGAAGGCCAGATGCCCGAAGAAGGCAAACCAGAAAGAGATCAAGAACGCTCCCGTGTTTGCCCAAACAACACTTTCGGAGGCTTGATTCAGGAAACCTGCGCAACCGGTATGGGTCAGGCAGCAAAAGAGACCGATGATCACGAGCGTTTGTATAGACATTTGCCTAGGCCCTTTCGTTTGCACGCGTCGCCATTAGGCATCCCGTGATTGCAGGCCGCTTTTGGTTCAGTGTTCCGGCAGGAGGGAGAGGTTGGCGGATCGCGATGCCAAGCACACCCAATGTGTTCGTGTCCTTCGGCACACCGGGGACCGGGAACAGAAGACAAAATCGGCAGAAGCTTCAAGCTGAGTTTCGTCAAACACGATTGGGCTGTTCTTCGTGTCGCCAGAAAGGCGGCAGTATCCAAATCGTGCCAGTTAACTCCTGCAATTTCTTGCTCACAGGACCTGCGACAATGGCTCAAGGCCGATCCCGCGAAGTAAGCTGCTGAATTCTTCATGTGCCGGAATTCGATATTTGGTGGTACAGTTGAGAGTTGCGTTGTGCGTTCCTGGACGCATTGATTTGGCAAATCTGCAGATGCAGACGAAGCGGGCGTATCCCAAACGGGATTTTTTTTACCCCAATGGTTTGCGATGCCGGGAACGGTTGATTCTCACCGTTCGCGGAGATGCAAGTAATTGTCTGCCCCATTCAAAAAGTACGGTTCGCAAGACCGGCATGTAGGCCAGATTAAGGTCAGGATTTAGAACAAGAACATGACCGTTGCCGTCACTTGGCACTCAATTGCAGGTCTGCGGCGGTTCTTGCGAGGCTCAAGCCCGGTTTTCCCTGACACCACCAGCGCGAACACGAATCTCCTGACCATCGGTCGGAATAATGTATTGACCGATGGTCAGATTCAGATTATCTGGTACTCAATGAGACACCGAATGGACAAGCCATGCGTCAAATCAAAGAAACCCAGTCGCCCCAATCCAAGCAGAGGGATACGCTGCTAGACGTCGCGACAGCCGAGTTCGCAGAGAACGGCTATGAAGTGACGTCTATACAGAGGATCGCATCTGCCGCTGGAATCAGCAAAGCCAAGGTATTCTATTACTTCGGCGGGAAGGAAGATCTGTTCTTCCAAGTCCTTGACCGCACAATGGCACCGATCATCGAGCCACTTGAGGCGGCCCCAACGGTCAAGTCCGCCGAAGAATTCTGGGCCTCACTTGAGGCTGGCATTGATCATGCATCTGCATTCGGCCGCAATGATCCTCATGCTGCCGCGCTTCTTCGTGATCTCTTCCGGCGGGGAGATGAGACGCAAGCACTCGCCCGTCTGACAGACCGTGTTCGCGCCGCGATCAGCAATTGGCTACGGGATGGACGTGCGGTCGGAGCAGTCAGAACCGATCTGTCGGTACCAATCCTTTCGGAGGCAATGGTCGGTGCCCTCGTTCAAATCGACCGGTGGCTAGCCGAACATATGATGGACGGGAAGTTGCCGGAGGACTTGCTAGATGACACATCGATCGTTGCCCTGGCCCGCGACGCGATAAAGCAGCGCCTTCCATTGGAGATGGAAGTCGAGGTGTCCTATGCTGCCGGGAACGTTCCGCGTGAAACGGACGCCTACCTCGATATCGACATGACGGTGTCGGAGCGGGTGACTATGCGAAACGGTCGCGAGCGTTCGCCAGAAGCCACGTTCGAGCGCGAAGGCTTCGAACTCTTTCCCGCTCCGGTCGTCTTTCCTGAACCGCCCGATGATATTGCGGCTCGCGCGACTTACGGCGCAGTCGAACAAACCCTGAAAGATCGGCTTGGAGCGAGCTTTGCGCGTGTTTTTGACCACACGGTGCGACACACGGAGCGCGTGCCCGGCCAGCGGCCGCCGATACGGATCGTTCATGCCGATTACGGCTCGGACGCAGGTCATCGCCGACTGGCCGAACTGCTGCCGACTGACGATGCAGAACGATTGGCAAACGCTCGAATTGTTGTCGCGAATCTCTGGCAATCGGTCGCCGGTGTAGTTCACTCAACACCGTTAGGTTTCGTGGACATCAAAACTGTGAAGGATGACGACTTTATCCCAATCACTGTTCACTACGGCAATCGAGATGGTGAAATCGGCTACTACCGGCCGAATTCTGCACACAAATGGTATTGGTTCCCATTCATGCGGCCGGAAGAGTCCGTCTTGTTCAAAACATATGACGGTCAACCTGTCGAACAGCACTGGTCTTGCCCTCATGGTGCCTTCACGGCCCCGAGCTCACCTGCAGAGCAGGAAGGACGCAGAACGAGTATCGAGTATCGTATTCTTCTGGCGTTTGAAGGTGAGTAAGTTCATGCGCACGCTACAATACGATAAGGTACTCAAGCCTTTTGGCTCCAACATCTGGACGATAGACGGCGATGATGTTCGAATGTTCGGTGCGCTCCCATTCACCACACGGATGACAGTCGTGAAACTGGAGACGGGGGGGCTTTGGCTTCATTCCCCTGTCTTGCCGACAAAGGAGCGCCGAGA
Source organism: Pseudomonadota bacterium (assembly GCA_038744785.1). Taxonomy (GTDB): domain Bacteria; phylum Pseudomonadota; class Alphaproteobacteria; order Rhodobacterales; family Rhodobacteraceae; genus Ovoidimarina. Next base: position 90,085 of record JBCDLX010000014.1, on the reverse strand, counting down.
AGCGCTAGAGCGGCTGGGGCCCATTGAGCATCTGGTGGCGCCAATAAAGATCCACAGTATCGGGATACCGCCTTGGAGTTCTCTTGTGCCGTCAGCCCAAGTTTGGGCATCGCCGCAGTTCACGGAAAGGCACCCGGAGATCCGGGTCGACACATTGCTTACGAACGAGGTCAGACCACCCTGGGGCAAAGAGATCGAGCATCTTTCGGTCGAAGGACACCCAGTTGTTGACGAAGTAGATTTTCTGCACAAGCGGTCGAGCACTCTGATCCTGACCGATCTCATTCAAAAGCACTTCGCTGATCGCGACTCGAGCTTCTGGCGAGGGGTCAAGAAGACTGTCGGAGTTCTTGGCGAGAGGGGTGGTGTGCCACTCGATATTAGGCTGAGCATCCAAGATCGGTCCGCGATGCGACGAAGCATCGAGAAGATACTAGAGTGGGACTTCGATAACTTCATTCTATCCCACGGCCACTGCCTGAGGGGTGGCGCAAGGGAGGAAGTCCGCCGTGTCTTTGCGTGGCTCCTTCGAGCTACACAAAGAGACGTAGACTTTGACATCTCTGGCGGATTCACGAACTAACAACGTTGGTGTTGGAGATGTAGAAGGCGCGGAATCCAAGCGCGCGCAAGCCGACCCTCGCACATTGGCGCAAGTCGATCCGGATCTGTCCGGGATCGCCTCTGTTGCAGGTAGAAAGACCGACCGAGTGGATGTTGTGGCGGGCGCTAGCCACGGTCTCTCAGCGAGTTCTGATTATCTGGCTATTCGTTCACGGCGGAAGAAACGTGTTCGGCGCAGCACTTCTCCACGCAATGAGCAATCTGCAGGGGCCGCAGATGAAGTGGCTACATGGCGTACGCACACCTGGGAGTACGGCAATCGAAGCTGGCATCCGTTCGCATCCGAAAACTCGTTGCAGGCGTTGAGGGGACTGTCTTCCCGTATAAGATGCCATCGGTTCCCATCGACCGATCACGAGCATTCGGCAACCGGCGGCGCAGTCTTTGGCCCGTTCAGGCACCTTTCGTCTTCATCAGTCTTTGCGGCGAACAATGTAGTCGAAGCGGCACAAAGCAATGACTTCAGTGGCCATGCATTCACTGCGCGCGGCCCCTGCCTCGCGCACAGAAAGGACATTCCACATGAACACTCACACCATGATACTTACCACGATGCTCGCCATATCCTCAGTTGGTCCGACGATTGCCGATCAGGTCGATGGCGCAACGTTTCGGTCGATCGGGGAAGGGCAATGGTACCATCCGATCGAGCTCGAGATGTGGGCGCATTTCGGTGCGGACCAGCACCGGACGCTTGAGATTCTGACACGGATCGAGACCGCAACGGGACGCCGTTCCAATCCTAGTCAACCGGATACGATCTCGACCTATGGAGCGGGCAACTGGACCTATGAATTCGCACGCGTTGGCGACGAAGCCATGGCGCGCGCGAAGCTAGTTGACGGTACGGCGCGACTGGCCGTGCTCAAGGAAGCGCTGACCTATTACCATACGGCATCTGCTCCACACACTGAGGACGCGAATCGCGCAGCTGCATTGGAAAGGGCATATGCAGCCTATGAAGAAGCGGCGCGCATGCTGCCTGGTACCTTCAGGACAGTCGAAATCGATCTCTCAGGAGAACAATTCTCGGCCTTTCTGCATCTGCCGGAGGGAGATGGCCCGCATCCAGTACTGGTGTTTTCGAATGGCTCGGACATGTCCCGGGTCACCGCGCTCAATTACTACGAGACGTACCTTTTGCCGAAGGGAATCGGGTTCCTGACAATCGAAATTCCCGGCATGGGTCACAGCGCGCGCTTCGATGTCACCGACGGCCAAACCGAAAAACTGCATGTGGCTGCCGTGAACTGGGCGCGGACGCAGAGGCAGATCGATACCGACAACATCTTCGTTCAGGGGGTCAGTTTCGGCGGCAATGCGGCGGCTCGGGTCTGGAGTCAGCACGAGGACCTCGACCTAGCCGGCGTCATCTATACCTGCGGCCCTTTGCATTCGGTTTTTATGGCGCCTGCCGAAGCCTACGACACGTTTCCCGAGTTCACGATTGACGGGGTGAAAACGCGGCTGGGCCTGCCGACGGAGTCCACATCTGCAGAATTTGCCAGTAGGGCGCGCATCCTTTCCATAGAGAGCGTCGATGCGTTCGAAGGCGATGTGATCAATACACCGATACTGGCGATCAACACGCACGTAGATCCCGTCGCACCGTTACAAGAACTGGACTCGCTTCTGGAACGGGGCACGAATGTTGAACGCGTGGTGTTTCACCTAGAGGGTCATTGCCCGCCGCACGATCAGCGCGAGGCGATTGTCTCCTCTTGGATAGAAAGGCATCTGCAGTAAGCGGGACGCCCCGACAGATCTGATCGAGGAGTACGGGTGGCCAAGCCAATCCCTCGGTCAGATCACGCGGAGGTCTTTTTCGCAGAGAATGATCTCGGTTCCAAGTATGGCGTTGTTCCCACGAGAGAGGCGATCCCCTATGTGGATGTCATACCGACAGAAAGCCCTGGTCGTCGCAACGCTGCTGCTCACCTGCACAATGCTTCTTGTCGTGCCAGTCGTAACCGGAAGCATGAGACCATTGTTTGGGTTTCTGAGTGTGTTGGCGATTTACTGGATGTGTTTCTGTGTACCGATTGCTTTTCTCTTCGGGCATGGCCACATACGTGTTTCTTGGCGATTGAAGACGAGCGAATGTTGGGTGCCGGTCGCGGCCCTGGCGCTTCCAGCAGGCGTTTCACTTGTCGCGAAGCCTTGGATTGACATGTCCTCTGATCCATTGGTCCCGGGTCTTGCCGTGATCTGCGCGCTGATCAATGGGCCGCTCGAAGAAATGGCATGGCGCCGCCCCTTCAGGGCGAATTCCGGCGATAGTGTCCGCTTCGAGTTGCTGGGCCTCGGCCTCTTTACGCTTTGGCATGTTCCGCTCTACCTGTCCGTAGGCATTACGTTCGAATATGGCGTTTTCGGTTTGCTCGGCGGGGCTTTTTTCGCGGGTGTCGTCTGGATCCTCATGACGCGGCGAACTGGATCAATCGGGTGGCCTTGCGTCAGCCATACACTTGTCAATCTCGCGGCCTTCATACCGCTTTTTGCTGCAAATTTTGCGCGCTGACTTCTGTCGAGACTGATATCGGATCAAAGGTGTTTTCGCACATGTCGATAGCGACGGCGGCTGACTGGAACAGATTCGTTGTTGCTCAGGATCGCTCGATAGGCGCTGCCCGATTTGGCAAGCCGTTGGACGTGACGGTACCGAACCCAATGCGAACGGTGTGATTGAGTTCCGGAAAATCCTTTTACGCGGTCCATGCAATCGGCCAGAGACTGGCTGAGAGTAGCTGTCCCTTCGGTTGTGACGACCAGAACGTAATGGTCTTGCGCTTCGAGGCGTATCAGATCATTGCCAATCCGATGCGGAACCTCCGGGAGCGCGTCACGCAAGCTGGGTTCCGGTTTTCTCATCTGGCTCAGTTGAACCCGCAGGGCCTGTGACAAACGCCCGGCGCGTGACACGAAGGTGAAGAGCAGGGCTGCAAATGCGAGGCTCGCCGGGGTGATGTTGATCAGTTCTTCAATGTACTGACTGAAGTACCCGACCAACGCGGGATCGGTGCCGTCTTCCCCGCCGATCGACCGATCAACGATCAGCGAGATCGGGGTGAGCAAGAACGGCAGAGCGATAGCCGCCGGGACACTGGCCCATCGTGACGGCACCCCCATAAGTACCGAGGCGATCACCACCAGAGTCATGAGAATCACTGCGACGGCCAGCTGCAAGCTCCACAATATAACCGCCTTCCAAAACGGAAGATGTGTGGTGCTTGACGGATCGAATGCGGTGATCACAAGAGCGCCGGCGAAAGAAAACACGACTCCGACAGCGACGAACCTTCTCCAGCTGTTGATGTCATAGCCGAAGAACAGTGTTCCATCGCGCCAAACCGATGCCGCTTGGTTGAAGATATGGTGTCTGTCCTCGCTCACTGCAGCATCTGGTCCCAAGGCGTTGGCAATTCTCCTTGACGGGCAGTTTACGTTCGCGCGGCGCACAAAAGAACGAGTATTTCGCCAACGGTCGCATCCTACCGTTCGCGATTTCCCGATGACCTTATGGGGAAAAGCGCGCTCGCTCGCGACGGCTCCGGTTTCGTTCGCCGTGTTGCACCTGCAAATCCAAAACCAGCAGGCGATCGCAGTAGTGCCCTGCCAAGCCCACCCACGGAGACAAAACATGAGAAGCCCAAAAAAGACTGAGGCGAGTGCAAAAGGTTCGATCCTAAGACTGGTCCGACACACCTGGATCGCAGCCGCGCGACCCTGGTCGGCATTAATCCAGCTCGCGACTGGCGTGTTGTCGCCAAAACACTCTTTCGGGGAGTCATTCTGATGCCGAAATACACTCTTGAAGACGAACAGACTCTAAAGGTCCTGTTCTTGCATTCTGGGACCAACTGGATGGCAATCGACAAACTGACCGAGCCCCTGGCGAACTATGGCTCAAGGGTCGAGAAGCGGTGCCCGCAAGATCTCGAATTTGCGCTTGCCGAACTTGTGGCCATTTCTCGCGCGATCAATTTGATGACAACTGAGGAGAAGGCTGCAAATCTCGAACGAGTCATTGAGCTCACCCGCTCTTCTGGTAGGTCAGCCGCGGTGTGAACTATCGCAAACCGGTGATGTCAGACGGAACCGGCTTGAGCGGGGCGCGGGGTGTGGATAGCCTCCGCGCATGTCTGGACCCAATCCGTTTAGTCGCTTCAGAACGCACCCTGGGATCATCCGTCTGGCGGTCATGCTGCGTGTTCGGTTTTCGCTTTCGCACGGGACGTCGGGGACTTGCTTCACGAGCGGGGAGTGGACATCAGCCGCGAGACGGTGCGCTTTTGCTGGCAAGGCTTCGGGCTCATGTTCGTCGCAGAGATCCGTAAGCACAGGATCGAGGGGATGTGATCAGATCAATGGAGGTGGCATCTCGACGAGATGTTCGTGTAGCTCAATGGGAGAGGAACTATATTTGGCGCGCCGTTGATCACGAGCGCGAGGTCCTGGAGAGCCTTGTGACGAAGACACAGGATAAGGAGGCAGCGCTGAAAGTCCTCAAGAAGGCGTTGGAGAAACACGGCCGGGCAGGGGGGGGCTTGTGACGGGCAAAATCCTCTCATACGGAGCGGCACTGAAGGAGATCGGTGCCGCAGCCGGCCAACAAACCGGCCGCTGGCTCAACAACAGGGCGGAGACCTCTCTGTCCTCCCCCCAAAAGAAACAGGGCCATTACACTGGCCACGGGAGGGGGAATCGGCACGGCGAGGAATCGACATTCAGACGAAGACGTGCTGAACCTGCCGCCAACATCGATCCAATTTGTTCCAGCACATCAAGAAGTGTCGCTGTAGATGCGATGTCTCTGCTTCCACCGTAACGCCGTCTATCCATCTTGAGAAACGGACCGTCTGAACAATAGCAGACTGCCTGCCAAGAGCGCTGCCCCAAGAAGCGTCATCCAGAGAAGTTCAGGCCAAATCGCGTCAAAGCCCGCGCCTTTGAACGCTATAGCCTGGCTTGCGGTCATGTAGTGGCGCGACGGCAAAAGGATCGTGCCAACCTGAAGCCACGGAGGTTGGCCCTCGATGGGTGTCTCACCTCCCGAGAGCATCAACATCGGAAGCACGATCAACATAACCAACAAAGCAAACTGCGCCATCGAGCGGGAAAGCGTCGCCAGAAAGACGCCAAGTGCTGTCGCAGTGAACAAGAACAATGCGGTGGCCAAGAGAAACAGGATCATTGAGCCTGCTATCGTTACGCCCAGCACTTCATCCATGACAAAGACGAGTGAAAGGCCCGCAGCCACAAGCACCACTGCTGCGTTGGCCCAGATCTTGGCAAGCGCGATGTCGAGCGGTGCAAGCGGCATGGCGAGGAGGTGCTCGATTGTGCCATGCTCACGTTCTCGGATCATCGCGGCCCCGGTCAGGATTGTCGTAAGCCACATGATTTGGCCGATCAGGGCGACGATCCCGGCAAATCGCACAGTGTCCCGGTTTGGATTGAACGCGCTTCGCAGAATGAGATCGATGGGAGGAGGCTCGATGATGTCCGCACCGATGGCAAATCGGTTAATCTCGGTGATCAGAATGTTCGAGATATAGTTTGCGCCGATCCCGGCCTGCTCCATCGCCGTCGCATCGATGAGGACCTGGATTGCCGGGGCCCTCCGGGCAAGGACATCTCTTTCAAACCCTGGCGGTACGGCGACAACAAAGAGGAACCGCCCGGCATCCATTTCGACGGGACCGGTGCCAGGGGTGATCTGAACGACCGGCTGAAACTCTGGCGGGAAGAATGCCGAGGCGAGGCCCCGTGACAGAGGGGAGTTGTCCTCGTCGGCAAAGGCAATCGACGCGTTGTTCACAGAGCTTGCGACACCCGTTGCCTCCATCACGGGCGCCAGCGTGAAGGACCATACAAGCAAGGCCATCATTACCCAGTCGCGCCGGAGGCTCATCATCTCCTTCAATCCCAGCCAGATTATGCAGGACAGCCGCTGCACCTATTTCTCCTGAGATCTGAGCGAAACTACAGCGGCCGCCGTGAATGCGGGTCCGAAGCATGCAAGTGCAAGGATATCCGGTCCAAGCGCTTCCCAGCCTAAACCCTTCGTGAAGGCGCCGACATTCAAGTGCAAAAAATAGGACGACGGCCAGAGTGAGCCGATTGTCTGTGCCCCCCCCCCTCAAGGGTCGATACGGGTTGGAGGAGGCCCGAGAACTGAATGGTTGGGACAACAGAGGCGATCGCAGTTGCAAACGTCGCCGCGACCTGGCTCGACGTCATCGTCGCGATGAATAGCCCGTAGGACGTCGTCGCCCAGACGTAAAGCAGTGCCCCGATCGCTAACGGAAGCGGATCTCCCTTCAGAGGAACGCCGAACAGGAAAATCGTCATTCCGGCAAGCAGCAAGAAGTTTGCAAATGCAATGGCGATGTATGGAAGCTGCTTTCCTACGAGGAACTCCAAACGGCTCGTTGGAGTGACGTAGAAATTAATAACCGAGCCAAGCTCTCGCTCCCGGGCAACGCTGACGGCCGTCAGGACGGCTGGTAACATGATGAGCAGAATTGCGGGCATTGCCGGGGCCATTGCCGCGATGCTCTCAAAACTCTGATTGTATCTGAAGCGTGGCTCTATCCGAGCGACTTCAGCGTGTGATCCTCCGGTTTCGATGGCCAAACCGTTCAGGAATGTACCGTGAAGTCCCGCGACATAACCTTCGACTGTCTCACCCTTAAACGGGATGGCGCCATCGACAGTTGCCAGCACCTCTGTTCGTTCTCCGGCTCGGACCTTTCTCCCGAAGTCAGGCGGTAGCTCCACAACGAGTGAGACGTCACCTGTTGTCAGCCTGCGCCGCCCTTCCTCCGCATTTTCGAGCTGTGGTGTCGGGCTGAAATAACGGGACCCCGCGATCTCAGATAGGTATGCGCGGCTCTCTGGTCCCTGTGATTGATCGAGAACAGCAAAGTCCAGTTCCTCGATGTCCAAAGTTATGCCGAAGCAAAAGACCAGCATAAGAATTGCCGAACCCAAAAAGGCGAAGGCCAGCCGAACGGGATCGCGCATTACTTCTACTGACTCGCGCAGAGAGTAGGCGAGAGTGCGTCCAGCCCAGCTACCATCGACCGGCATTTCTCCTTCTTTTGGTTCCGGCAACGAACCAACACGCGCGGGCGGATCGGCCTCCTCAAGAATTGAGATGAAGGCGCCTTCAAGCGTTTCGGTGTTGCGGGATGCGATCAGCGCGTCTGGCGCGCCTTCCGCCAGAACCCGACCGGCATGCATGAAAGAAACCCGGTCGCATCGCTCGGCCTCGGCCATGAAGTGGGTCGATACAAAGATGGTAACGCCGTCCCTTCGCGAAAGTTCGATCAGGAGTTCCCAGAAAGCATCGCGCGCGTCTGGATCGACGCCTGAGGTCGGTTCATCCAGGATCAACACCAACGGGCGATGGATCACGGCGACCGCAAGTGAGAGTCTCTGCTTGATACCGAGCGGCAAGGCAGAGGCCAGGGCGTCGCGGTGCGCAGTGAGCGAGAAGCGTTCAATCAATTCCTGAACACGAGACACCTGATCGGGGACAGCGAAGATCCGTGCATGGAGGCGCAAGTTTTGTTCGACCGTCAGCTCGCCATAGAGCGAAAACGCCTGGCTCATGTAGCCGATCTGTTTGCGCATCTCTCGATTGCGGGCATCGACCGGCAAGCCAAACAGGGTTGCGGTACCCTCGCTGATGGGAAGCAAGCCCGTCAGCATCTTCATGGTCGTGGACTTGCCGCAACCGTTCGAACCAAGGAAGCCAAAGATCTCGCCCCGGCTGATAGAGAATTCGACATGGTCAACGGCGGTGAAGTCCCCGAAGCGCCGCGTCAGTCCTTGTGCTGTAATCACAGGGTCATGGTTGAGCGCCACTTTCGGTTCTGTAATCGATGGAGTTTTCTGCCCGCCGTCAGCCTGAAGTCGCCGATACGCCGCTTCGAGATCTTCGGATTCCCCCTTTAGATCCTTCGGGCTGCCCTCAAAAAGCAACCGTCCGGCGTCCATCGCGACGAGCAAGTCGAAACCTTCTGCTTCATGCCCCCGGAAAGCTTTCCCATCGGCCGGTCGGCAAATGGCGCAAGGCCTGTTGCCGCAAGCAAGGTCTCAATGCGTTCTTTGCGCTCGCTTGCTGCCTGCCCGAAGAGACGCGAAAAGAACTCCAGGTTTTCCTTTACTGAGAGCTCCGCATAAAGGTTGCGGCCCAGACCCTGCGGCATAAATGCGATCGCCGGGCACACCTTGCGTCGATGCTTGGGATCCGCAATCGAGCCGCCGAGCACTTCAATCGACCCCGATTGCAACTTCTTTGCACCTGAGATCAGACCCAACAAAGTGGACTTGCCGACGCCGTCCGGCCCGATGAGCCCCACCAACTTGCCAGCCGGTAAGTCCAGTGAAACACCGTCCAAGGCCGTACGATCGCGGTACCGGTGTGACACCTCGTGGACGAAAATGCCTGACGATGAGGTGCCTGGGCTCATTCGAACAGCTCAGCCGGAATGCGCCTCTCCAATGTCTCGGGCCAGGCAATGTCCGGGGTAAGCTGGACGACCGCAATGCCTCGCATGCCAGTCTTCACATGCTCAATTCGACCAGTCACCAAATCTTCGGGGATCCGCACGCGCACGCGAAAGACGAGCTGTTCGCGTTCGCTCAGCGTTTCTACCTGCTTCGGGGTGAATTGAGCCTCAGGCGAAACGAAGCTGACGGTGGCCGGGATCGCATATTCAGGAAGGGCGTCCAGGACAATCCGCGCTTCGGCCCCGATCGGGAGCAGCCCTGCCTCACGCGCCGGCAGGAAGACTTCCATATAGACGTCTTCCAGGCTCAGAATCGTTAAGATCGGTGCGCCGGCACCGACGACCTCCCCAGGCTCGGCCAGCCGATAGAGCACCCGCCCTGGCATTGGCGCGACCAGGGTACTGTCCTCAATTTGCGCTTTGATCCTGCGTGTTTCGGCTTCGGCGGCCACAATCTGGCTGTCGGACGTTGCGACTCGCGCCTGCGCCGCGCCCAGCACGGCCTTGGCAACCTGGTGCTCCGTTTGACGTTCCTCGAACACCGACTCAGGTATGTTCTGGCCCCTGAGCAAGACGTCTGCACGCTCGAGTTCATGTAGGGCGCGGAGTTCCTCACTTTCGCGCTGGACAACAACAGCCTCTGCCTCGGCCTTAATCTGCTTCGCAAGTGCAACCTCCGCATCAGCGCGGTCCAAAGCAGCGGACAACTCGTCTGTATCCATCTCCACAAGAACATCTCCGACGGATACGAGACTTCCCTCTGCCGCCATCACGCGCGAGACGCGCCCCGGCAATGTCGGCGCGGTGTCCACCTGCTCAGCCTCCAGGCGACCGTTCCCTTGTGCGAACCCCTCGGGCAATGGGCTCTGCCCGTCCGTAAGAACTCCGTAGCCGATCGCCACGGCGAGGATGATGACAACCAGGGCAAGAGCGCTTCTCAAGACCTTTTTCATTCGTGAATGCCAATCTGGAATGCTGGCTACTAAGTAGAGCAAGCTGACGCTGAGCGCCTTGCGCTGTATCAATTGCAGAAAAAGACTGCGATCGATTGATTGCAAATGGAGTAGACGTACACCGCCGGTCTTCAAACAGTTTGCTGGATGATCAAGCGCTCTGGGCTTGTTGCGGCACCTCGGTGCTCCGGCAGCGACAGAGCTCTCGTCCTCCCTGTACGACGAAACGGGCGGCGCAAAGCTACCGTTCAAATGCTGCCATGCGGCGCGACAAAGAAGCCATTCGCTGCAGCTGACAATCCAAGAAATGTCCTGAGGTTAGGAGTGCGGACAAAGTGTTAATTGCCTACTTTCGGATGGGTAGCCGCGTTAGTTCGCTCGGCGGACCTTCATTTTTTGGTTGCACAGATTTAGCACACCGCCAGCGGACAAGGCACGGGCGCATCAAGGCAATCTGTCCAATCCTCCCTCTAGCAGCTGTAGACTACAGCGGAACCGCGGTGGCTGTTTCAAAGGACATTCGGGAGTACGTTCGGCCTTGTTTGAATTAGGCTGAACTGCCCTGCTCGCAACGCGCTCAGGCCGGGCAGTCCGCCAACCTACTGCGTTCAAGGGCAGCCTTTGGGTCATGCACGTACCCAGATGGGGAATTTTTGTGCGGTGCACGTTTAGAAATCCCAGAACCCGCGCTGGCCTTCCTTGCGTGCTTGCTGACGCGTGACTCCGATATCCCGCAATAGGTGATCGTCCAACTCGCGAAGTGCAGTTCGCTGCTGGCGCACGCGCACTGCTTTGCGGAGCCGCGCGTGTATGTCGGGAAACCTCCAGACGTGGCGGCGCGTAAGTGTTTTTTGTGTTTGCATCTTCTTGGATTCCTGTTCGCTTTTCTCGCCTGTCGCGAGCCACCAGATCAAAGTATGACTGCGGTGTACCGAAGGCCTGATAGTTAACTGAAAGTTCCCTGATTCCCCGGCGCCTCGACCGGCCGGCACGGCCGACCGGCGGGCAAATCAGAGCTTCTTGAAATAGCGCGCCACGGGCCATGGTTCGTAGCCGGACGCTTCATAGGTTCGACGTGCCGGGGCATGACCGATATCGCCCACGGTTTCGACCATCACCAAGTCCAAACCTACCGCCCGAAATCGGGCCTCAGCGAACATCATCAACTGGCGACCGATGCCGCGTTTTTGATGGCCCGGAGTCACTGCAAGGATGTATATTTCTCCCATTTGGTCTTCAGGATGCTCCCGGAGTCCGATGAATCCCACTACCGCGCGATCATCAACCGCCACCCAGACGTTCTGAGATTCGCCATCGAGCAGTTCGCTGACATCGGCGGTCTGCCGCGCCTGCCAGCCTTCAGGGTAGAATGCGTCGTAAACGAAACCCGGAACTTCATTCCGCGTTTTGACGAAGATTGGAGTCCAGGCATTCAAGGTGACGGCGATAACAGCGTCTCGGTCGTCCGCGCGATAGGAGCGTATGTCGATCCTATTCACACCTCGGCCTCGCGATCTTTGGTCCCGTTTGAATTACGACGCACGACGCACAGCGTATCATGAACAACCAGACCTGCCGCCAGACAAAACAGGATTGCGGCGGTGCTGATCGGGTCGCAGTGCGAACCCATAACGGGGAACATCATCCAACTGACATTGCTCATGGCGTGAAAAAGCGATGTGGAGAACACGCTATGCCCGCCATGGATGAAGAGCCACAAAATGACGATCCGGCGCGCGAATGTGCCGACCGCCCACCAAGCAATCCAATCAGACGATCGTCCGGCCTGTAACAATGGCACGATATGCCAAAAAACCGCGAAGCCGCCTAGGGTCGCACCGGCAGCGAGAAGACCAAATGCATCGACCAAAGGCCGCACGGCATACCCGGTCCAGCCAATCTCCTCAGCGGTGGCAGCGATGATAAACAAGGCAAAGAGGATCACGAATTCTCCAATGCCGATCTGAGGTAGTGGTAGGTCCACCCCCGATGCCTCGAGCCAGATCGCAGACAGCAACATAGCCGCGGGCATCGTCCCGAACGCAACCAGCCAGGACCAGGATGTCATGGATCGCCAATCAAACGCCTGTTTGAGCAATCCAAAGACTGCTCGTCTTCCGCCCGAGCGGGCTACCAAGACCGAGGCGGCGGCGGCGGGCGCCAACACCATCAGGGCGCTTGGTGGGAGACCGGGAAGGATCGGCTGCTTTACGAAAGCGCCCAATCCCCAAAACGGCAACGCAATCGCTAAGGTGAGAGAAGAAAATGCCAAGGGGCCTCGCGACGTCATGAACAGCCTCCCCTCATCCCAGATCGGTCAAAGGAGATCTCGTAAACCACCAAGTCATAGGCAATGCCCGCCACCGTCCCGGACCTTTCGAACCCGCAGGCGGTTAACAGTCGATGCGAATCCTCGTTTGGCTCATCAACAGACGCAACGAGTTTGCTCAATCCCAGCGTGACGCACGCATATCGAACGACAGCCAGCAAAGCGGTCTTGGCCAATCCCCTGCCCCAATACCGAGGATCGAGCGCAATAGTGGGCTCGATCTTGCCCGTCATGTCGGGCAAGAATTCCAGCGGTCCAGAAACTGGTGCCAGACCGACAATGCCAACTGGCTCTCCATGCTCCGCCTCTACGACCCAAACGCCCAGCCCCTTGGAATCGTGGTGACGGCTATCTGCGAGTATACCAGAGATCTCATCCCCGCCGAGAACGCGGTTGTCGCACAGATATCGGCGAACCTCCGGCGTCGTAAGAAGCCGCAACAGGAACCCGGCGTCTCCCGCGCCCGTGGGCCGCATGCGGAAGTCACAGAGTTCAATCGTTGGTTTCATGGCTAACTCCAAGCTCACATCTGGAAGGGTACCGGCGCGGTGGATAGAGTGGCCTCAACGTCAGGGCGATCCTTTTTTGGGCTGCATGCGTCGGCAGTCGATGCGCGCCCGAAATGGCAAAAAACCAACTCCCCGGGCGCGCGTCTTGCTGCCTTTTCGTCGCGCACCGCGCCCAATCGGACGGCTAGGTTTCTGGAGCGCTCGTTTTCCGGCTTCACGTAGCTCACGAGCCTTTTCAGTTGTCTAATGCCTCTTGCCCAGTGCAGCAGTGCCATCGCGGCCTCGCACGCATATCCACTTCCCTCAAAACCCGGGTGGAGAAACCAACCGATCTCCGGCTCAGGAAAGAGCGGCCCAGAATTGATTCCGACCTGACCGATAGTCTTCCCAGAGTCAGTGAGATCCATTATGAGCGCACCGCACCCAAAGAGTTGCCATTGAGCGTGGTCCGAGCAGAAGATTCCCCAGGCCTCTTCCATGGCGAATGGACCTCCCATACGCCGGGACCGATCCGAGCCCGGCATGTCGAAGTAGGCAGGCCAGTCGTCGAGAGACATCGCACGAAAGGTCAGCCGCGGCGTCGAGAGGGTGAGAACTGAGGTCATGGGTGACGCCCGTGGGACATGGGTTAGGTTGTGCAATTCAAAACAGGACGGCGCGCGCGCCCGTGGGGAGACTGGGCGCGCGCGGAGATCAGGACGTGACCTTGGGCAATTCCGGGTCGCTGCCCCATTCCGCCCAGGACCGGTGGTAGACCCGAACTCGCGGGAACCCCAGAAGCCTGAGCGCAACGTAGCTGTGCGACGAGGCAAGACCGAACTGGCAATGCATGATGACATCGTGCTCGGGCGTTACTCCGTGCTGCTCGAAATGGGCAAGCAAGTGATCGGCAGGCCGGAACCGGCCATCCTCTCCGAGGTTCTGAGCCCAAGGTACGTTGACGGCCCAGGGGACGTGGCCCTCGTCGTACATATGGGTCGGGCGAACGTCGATCAGAACCGCATCGGGACGCTCACGATGGGCCAGCACATCGGCCGCCGTCGCATGACGGCGCGGGCTCAAGGCAGACTGGAACACTGCTGGAATCACCGGATCGCCATATGTTGCGACCGGGCCGTCAGCCTCTTGCCAACCCGACCAACCGCCATTCAGCACAGCGACGTTCCGATGCCCAAGATATTCCATCAGCCACAACATCCGCGCAGCGTGGAAGCCGCCTCGATCATCGTAGACGACGATCCGGCGGTTCGCCGCCACGCCGATGTCGCCGAGCAGGGCTTCGAGATCGGCGATGCCCATGAGCGTTCCGTCGATCGGGCTTTGCCGGGCGACGACCGCGTTGGGATCGAGGTGAACAGCTCCGGGAACGTGGCCTGCGTCGAACTCCTCCCGCGGGCGAACATCGACGAGGAGCATTCCTTCGATCTGGGCTGATTGCCCGCTTCCCGCCATGGGTGAAACCGCTCCGATCAGGCTGCTTGGCTCCTCAAGAAGAGCGAGGTTGGAGTAACCAATGGTCTGCGCAAGACTGATTTTTGGCAGAATCACCGTCACCGCAGCGAGGGACAAGAGCCCGAAATTTCGGCGTGTCAGTTCATGTGTCATGTCAGGTCTCCTTTCCAGAAATCAAACGGGCGCTTCGACGAGGCGCAGATACGGGACCGGAGCCTTCCAGCCATTGGGGTACCGTTTCCGGGCCTCTTCATCAGAGACCGATGGCACGATCACCACGTCCTCGCCCTGTCGCCAGTTCGCCGGCGTGGCCAGTTGTTGGCGTGCCGTCAGTTGCAGACTGTCTATGGCGCGGAGCACTTCGTTGAAGTCGCGACCGGTGGTCATTGGGTAGGAAATCGTCAGCTTGATCTTCTTGTCCGGGCCGATCACGAACAGCGTGCGCGCGGTGGCGTTGTCCATTGCCGTCCTACCCAGCGCGGTATCACCAGCTTGCGCCGGCAACATGTCATAGAGCTTGGCGATGCTGAGGTCGGTATCGCCGATCAGCGGATAATTGGGCGCCTGGCCCGCGGCGATGCGGATGTCGTCGGACCAGCGAGCGTGATCCTCGATCGGGTCGATGGACAGGCCGATGAGCTTGACGCCGCGGCAGTCGAACTCGGGTTTCATGCGCGCCATGACTCCCAGCTCCGTGGTGCAAACCGGTGTAAAATCCTTGGGGTGCGAGAACAGAACGCACCAGCTGTCGCCGACCCAGTCGTGAAAGTGGATCGGGCCTTCGGTCGATTGCCCCGCGAAGTCCGGCGCGGTCGCATTGATTGGAAGTGGCATCTGGTCTCCTTTTATGAACCTCGGGGGCCGGCCGGATGGGCGACCCAACATGTGACGGTCATCTACGCAGGAGATCGAGAAGCTTCCTGAACGAAGACTGAAAGAATTCTGAAATTGCGCCAGGATGACTCATGCATCTCGCTGAACCCAGCTGATCTTCGTTTCCCGGAATCTCAGCAAAATGTGATCGAGGCGTCGACCGGATTGCACTCGCCCTCGGCGCATCCCTCGTTTACGACCCGGCGCAAGTTGCTTCGTTTTGAGAGGCGCACCAAGGATGGAATTCCGAATTGCAGAACTGCGCGTAACGCCAGCCAGCCGCCGCTTGCTTGGGCCGTCTGACGAGGTGACGATTTCGCCGCGTGCGATGGCTGTCCTTGTACGGCTCGCGCGCGCAGGCACCTAGGTGGTGTCGAGAGAAGTTCTTTTGGACGAGGTTTGGTCCTCGGTCATTGTAACCGATGAAAGCCTTACCCAGGCAATTTCCGAGCTCCGACGCGCGGTGGAGGTCGCTGGAGGTGACAGGGACCTGGTCGTTACCGTACCGAAATCGGGCTATCGGTTGCGCACGTGTGCCATAGAGGAAATCGAAGGCGCCCAAGTCTACTTAGACCAAGAAGAGGTTCTTCCCATCGACGCCTATTGCGCGTTGCTCGATGCCCAAAACGCCTTGATCCACGGTGGACCCCAGGCCGCGAAGATCGCTTTCGAACTTGCGAGCGAAGCCATCGGTCGAGCACCAGACTCCGGTGTGGCAAACGCCTGTTGCGCCATCATGCTTGCCCATGCCGTGCTGTACTCGGCCGCCGGCACATTTCGGTTGAGAACAGCCATCCACCTTGCGCAGCGTGCGGTCTGCTTATCTCCTCAATCCTCGATTGCGCACGCCGCATTGGGGTTTTCTCTGGGCGCGCAAGACGGCGGAGTGGCTGCGATGCAGGCTCTTGCCAGGAGCATGGCCCTCGGGGATGAGACCGGCGAAGGTCACTATCTCGCGTCCCGCGTCGCGTTCGTTTCCGGTGATCATCGGAATGCGGCGACCTTGGCCCTGCGGTGTGCAGAGCTTGTGCCGGATCCTTCGCGGCCATTGTTTCTTGCCGCCCGAGCGACACGTTTCTTCGACACCGCCAAGTCCTGTGCAATCGCGGCGCGGTGCGTTCGGACCCTGAATGAACGCTTCGCCGACCATCCGGACGAGCCTCGGTCGCAGTATACCCTCGGGCCGGCGCTCGCGCTTGCGGGCGATTTCGAGGCCGCATGGCG
Source organism: Pseudomonadota bacterium (assembly GCA_038744785.1). GTDB lineage: Bacteria > Pseudomonadota > Alphaproteobacteria > Rhodobacterales > Rhodobacteraceae > Ovoidimarina. Next base: position 73,599 of record JBCDLX010000014.1, on the reverse strand, counting down.
CCATCTGTCGAAGCCGCGATCGGATCAGTCGATATGCCTGATTCACGATTTCTTCGGCTTTGCTCTGCTGAATGAAAACGCGCGCGCACTCGATGCTCTGGAGAGTGCTCTTGACGACGGCTATCGCCACGGGCAATGGCTGTTGAGCGAACCTTCGGTCACTGAACTAAGGGCCAACCAAAGGTTCCAGAACCTTACTGCCGCCATTGCCGCCTAGCGCCTTATGAGCGAATCCGCTGCCGGTCATCCGCGTGTCAGTCAATGCTAGGTGTGTCCTGACTGAATACGCTGATCCAGCCTGAGCCGTCGCGCTTCCAAATCGACGAAACGTACATCGTTTCGCGATCTTTACACCCGCTCCGCCGAAAAACTGCACGATACGCCAGCAAGGCGTATGCAGTTCCCAGAATGGCAACCCGTGCTTCTGACAGGGCATAGTCGAGAATGGTTGCGTCGTTCGACAACTGTCCGACATGGTCCTGTATGGTCGCGAACCCATCGGGATAGACGCCGAGGAAACCATCATCCAATGCCGAAGCATTGGCATCCGCATCGCCGGATTTGAGGGCCTCCCAGACGGCGACTTCACAAGCCAAGAGTTCGGACGTCAGTTTGCTTAATGCAACGTCATCTTCCATACGCAGCTCCGCTAATGCCACGTGAACCCCTGTGGGTAGCAGCAACGCCCAGGCCGGCTGTCAGACCGCCGCAAGTTCGTCATCGAGCCTTGCAAAGCCTGGGTCCTCGACCACCGGACTTAGACTGGGCTCCTTGTCGAGAATGCAGCCGTGCCGCCAGCCACGCATGCCGAGGAATTTCAAACGCTCCATTGCCGATGACACATCGCCAATCTCGGCTAGGGCAAGGGCGCGATGGTACTCAAGCGGCGAGTCGTGATGCGAGATGCCATCCACTGCGGATTGTGCAGCACGCGTTTCGCCGAGCATCGCAAGCAGCGGCCCAAGCGTGTAAAGCGGTCGCATGGCGTGTGGGTTGTCGGACAGTTCTAAGCGCACCTTCCTCAGAGCGCGTTCTGCATGGAGTCTGGAGCGGTAGGGGTCTGCCACCATCAGAATCCGTGCAACCAAAAAATCGGCCTCGAACTCGTCCGGCGCCAGACTGGCCGCCTTGATGGCGATCACGGAAGCGGCTCGTGAATTGCCCATCGTATAGAGCAATTTGGCTGCGTCGAGATGGACGTCTGCATCATCGCGCCCATAGGTCAGGGCGCGTTCCAGTGCAACAAGACCGGGCTCGACCCAGCCTGCTGCGATCCGCGCCGACGCATCGATCAGGTGGGCCTTCGCTCCACGCGGGTCGATCCGGATTGCCGCCTCGGCCTCGGTCAGCGCGTCTTCTAGTAGCATCGCGCCGTCCGACCAGTAGATGTGGCGTTTAAAGAGCGCCTCCGCGTGAAGGGCATGGGTCTCGGCACTTTCGGGCGCGATGGTAGCGGCGTCAGCCGCGAGATCGAAGAAACTTTGGAGATCGTCCTCGCCGCCGCGCTCTAAGCTCTGTCTTGCCTCGAGGCAGAGCATGTAGGCATCCAGCGACAACAGGGGGCTAGACGCCTCTCCAGGGTGGCTCCAAGTAATATCGCTGCTCAAGACCGGAACGGTCAGGCGATACCCACCGCGGGCAACCGTGGCGATCAGGTCGCGATTGCCCAGCTTCCGACGAACCTCCGAGACAACCTGGGTCAGGCTCTCATCGCTGACGAAGACGTTCGGCCACACCTGATCGAGCAAATCGCCGCGAGACACAACGGCACCGTTCGTAGCGGCCAGAGCCTGCAGCAAACGGATGGCGCGCGGCGAAAGCTGCTCCTCTAGAGCGCCGCGTGTCGCAGACCTGGCGGCAATATCGATCCGCCAGCCATCGATCGCCAAATGCATCGGATCACCAAGACTGCCGTTTTTGATTAGGCGCGCTGCCTACTAGCAAAATGTGGCCGCGGCAACCGTCGCGCACGCGGCGCGCGAAATCGTGAGCAACATGCATTGAGACACGGAGTTAAGAAATACTTCAGTGAACAGTACAATAGGGTTGTGTGGATCCAGTTATGGCGCTCCGTCCTGAACGGAATCTAAAGTCAGTGCCACGCGTGCCGCCGGTCCGCCGTTGGCCCCTGTAAACGCTACACTAGACCCCGAACACCATAGGGCACAACGGGCTCTCGCGTGCAACTTAGGCCTGCCGACGGCACTCAGATGAAGCTTCAAAGCAGCCGCTTCATGTTGATTTCGGCGCGAAAGTCGAATAACGCCAAAGGCGGTAAGCTGCCCCGCAGTAGTAACCTGCGGTGTCCGAGGCCATCAGCTCACCGGGTGGCCGTGCAAATGCACGGTGCCCCATGACCAATACACCTACCTCCCGTCCGACCGCACGATCACTCGTTCGCGCAGCTCTCCCGATTGCCGGTTTCTACCTGACCGGTATCCTCTTGGGTTTGACAGATCTCGCAGTCGTCGGCGTGCTGGGAACCGAAGCGCTGGCCGCCGTCGGTCTTGGGAAGACGATCGTCTTTTCGCTCCTTGTCGTCGGCTTCGCAGTTCTGTCCATCGGCACCGTTCTCATGGCCGAAGCGGCGGACGCGGCGCAGCGCGGTCCCGTCCTGCTTGCGGCTCTTCTGCTCACAATCCCCTTCACGGCAATCGCCTTGTCGCTCCCCTCGATTGCCGAGCGGGTCCTACGCCACAGCGACTATCCGCCGGAGGTGATATCGCTTTTCGCGGCTTACACACAGGTCCTTGCTTGGGCCATCGGCCCTGCGCTTGTCTTCGCGGCCTTCAAAAACGTTCTCGTCGCCGTGGGGCGGACCGGGCCGATTTTTGCGCTCTCTCTGCTGATCCTTGTCGCCAATGCGGTGGCGAGCATCGTCCTGGTTCATGGTATTGGCGGCTGGGGCGGTTTGGGCGTGGCCGGCGCGGCCTGGGCCACAGTCGGAGTTGAAGTCGGGGCGGCTGTCGTGCTTGTCGGTGTGGTCTCGCGGGGCGGGCGCGTACGTCAAGCTCGCCTTCGCCGGTCAGAGGTGCTGGCAAGGGTGCGCACCATTCTCGGTCTTGGTTGGGCGGCGGGAGCCCAACAGATCCTCGAGAGCATGTTGTTCGTCGCGGTCCTGTATCTGCTAGGTCTGCACTCGGCCGCTTGGCTTGCGGCTGGGACGGTTGCCTTCGCCGCGCTGGAATTGACATTCGCGGTCGGAGCAGCGCTTGGCGAAGTCGCGTCAGCGCATATGGCCGCGCTCAGGGCAACGGGCGCGCGCAAAGCGCAGCGCCGCCTTGTTTTTCTGACCGCCGCCCTTGCGGTGGGTTGCGCGGGCACACTGGCACTTCTGGTCTTCTTCCTACCGTCTTCGGTCATCGCGGTTTTTGCGGGCAAGTCGGTTTCCCCAGAAGTACGCACCCTAATGGAAATCGTTATAGTCACGACCGCTCCATTGTTCATATTCGATGCTTTGCAGATCGTGTTCGTGCATCTGCTGCGCGGGCTGCGCCGAACCGTTCTTCCGATGCTTTTCAGCACCAGCTGCTACTGGATGGTCGGCCTTGCCGGCGGCCTCATTCTCACGGAAACACTGGAGCTCGGCGGCGCCGGAATCTGGATCGGATTCGGCCTTGGCCTGGCGAGCGCGGCAGTTCTACTCGGCGTCATGACCGCGCGGTCGGTCTTTCTGGAATAAGGCCTGGCCCTTAACATCTGGCGCACCCGGTGTTCACGCATCGGCGAGGTTGTCGAAACCTGAGGAGGAGAAGCCAGGATCAACATCAGCAGGTAAAAGACCTTTGTTGTCTTTCACGACTCTTTCATGATTACCGCGGCCCCTCTTATAGAAATACCAAGCAAACGCAGAAACGGGGCGGGTTGGATGCGCCTTGTGTGGTTTGCAGGTCCCTACTGGTACCGTTGCCGCGGCATTTTTCAGTACGGGCGCATCACCCCCCATGACGTAGTGGATCCGCAAACCGTCGATGCGTGTAAAGTGTGACTGGAGGGGTGTTGGACGCTTCTTTTGAAGCGCCCAAGGTGTTTCGCCGTGCGACCACCGCACGTGTGTGATTGTACCTTTCAGGCTGCCCCAGCGAACTTTGTCGTGCCGGTTGCATCGCCCGCTTGTTCCAGCAAAGGGAGATAAAGGTTCGGATGCGGCCGGACGCGGTAATTGTCGGTCTCGTCGCCGAACAGCACCCTGCCCTGCGGATCGAGCGCGATGACTGTCGCCATTGTCGTGTTCTTCGGGTAGCCCTTCAGACCCGGAGGAGCGCCGCCCATATCAGCGATGCCCAACCGGTCAGCGGCGCGCAGGTTTCTGTCGCGCAGGATCTGAAAGTGGGGTGGGAGATCAAGCTTCGTGGCAAGCGCCACGGATTTTTCGGCGCTCTGGTTGGAAATGAACCTTACCTGCACGTTGGCCTTGGCGAGTTGATCGGCACGGGCTCGGAGTTCGCGCAGTTGGGCCATGCACAATGGGCACCAGTTGCCGCGGAAGAACACCAAGAGTGTGGGGGCACCAAGAAAGTCGTCGCGGGTGACCCTTGCACCATCGAGATACTCGAACTCGACCTCCGGCAGAGGTTTGCCGATGAAAATGGCATCGCTCTTGGTCCTTCCGTAGCGCGAATAGACGAAAACGAACCATTGCAGTCCGGCAAAGCTAAGGAGTGCGGCGATCAGCGCGCCGGTTTCGGGCGCGGCCAGGAAGACGCCGATTCCAGCGACGACTTGTACTGGCATCAGGAGAGATGACGTTCGTGCCGCCCCACCTTTGGCCAGGAAGAGGGCCATGTAGGTTGGGAGCGCCACCGCCGCCAGAAAGGCCCCGTGCCAGGCGCCCGCACCGTTGGTCCAAATGAGGTGATGGAAAGCATAGACGGCGAGGCCGACCATGCCGAGAATGACGGGCACAAGCGCGCGTTGTTTAATTTGCATGAGTGTCGTTCCTTTCTTCTAGGGGTGGGACAGGTTCGAATCAGGTCTCGGCTGTGCGGTCAGACGTTGACGATGCGGACGTCGAAGTTTTCGCGCGGAACAAGTTGGTTGAAGTACCAATCCTCCGCCCGGTGCCACTGTCGCTCCCACGGGCCGAGATGGCCTTCGCGCGCGATCAGCCGGCTTTCGCGGTCGGCGGCTGGCAGGTCAACCAGAACTGCAATGTCGATAAGCGGCCTGAGATCGGGATGGGTCGAGTAGGCACCTTCGACAATGAGGAACGGACCAGGCAGCAGTCGCGTCTGAACCGGTGCGAGGGAGCCGTCGAAGGCGTCCCAGTCAAAGGGCTTGTATGTGGCGGTCCACCCGGATTTGAGGGTACCCAGGACATCACGCAAGCGGGCGCGGTCGATGCAGATGTCTGCCAATGACGCATCGTCGAGGTCCAAGACCGCTGTTCCGCCGGCGAAGAAGTCGTCGCCAGATACAAGCGTTGCGCCGAGATGTCGCGCGAGTTGGACGGCCAGGGTGGACTTTCCCGTCCCGCTTCGCCCGTCGATCGCGATCAGGCGTGGTCCGCTGCTTATCGGACCCAGACGGTCAATTTGGTCCACGGCCTGCGCTTGTAGCCGCTCGGCAACTGGCTGGATTGGGGGGCTGTCCGGCGTGCTCATTCGGCGAGCCCCGTTGGGCGGCCTCGGTCGATCGACACCAAGGTCGCGGCGACAGCGAGCGTCACCAGACCGGCCACCATCGGGTCATAGTGCGAGCCCATGGACGGGTATAGCATCCAGCTGAGATTGCCTATGGCGTGCATAAGAGCCGCGCCAAAGACACTGTAGCCGCCCCGAACGTAGAGCCACGTCAGCAGCAGGCGGCGCGACACGGACCCCACGGCCCACCATGCAAACCAGACAAGACTACGTTCCGCCTGCAAAAGCGGGATCGCATGCCATAGCACGGAAACCCCGCCGATGAGCAGACCCGTGCCGACGATACCGCGCGCGGGAGTCAGACGTCGGGCGACATAGCCTGTCCAGCCAAGCTCCTCTGCAATGCCCGCCACAAGAAACAGAACGAACAGCGTCGTCACGTTGGACCAGCCGAGTTGGGGTGGCGGAAGCTCGGTCCCGTATGAGGTCTGGATGATTGCGCTGAGCAACGCCAAAAGCGGAGGAGTTAAGATAGCGAAGGCCCAAGCCCAGAGCGGCATGTGCACCATATCGCCGATCTGGCTCAGGAACATTCTCAGTGCAGCGACGCCGCCCCGTAAACTCAGCAAACCGCCGACAATTGCTGGAGCGAGGAACATCAGGGCGCTGACCGGCAAGCCCGGCAGGATATGGTCTGTGACGTAGGCGCCCAAAATCCAGAACGGGACCGAGACGACAAGGAGGATCAAGAAAAAGAGATAGGCTTCTTCTGTTTGAAGGCTGGTGCGATTGGCGCGTCGCATGAGGTGAAGTTTCCATGTTCACATTTATGTGCATGACGCATACATATCGCAGCGCTTGAAGTCAATGCGCCGCGCATATAAATTCTAGACATGGATACGCAAAGACTTCAAAACCTGCTGGGCGTTCTGTCCGTCCACGTCACCGACCAGATCGCGAACGGCACTTTGGATGCGCTGCCAGAGGGACTCTCGGCACCTGTGGCAGCGATCACCTTTGTCGGTCACAATCCTGGCGCCACGATTGCGGAACTCGGGATCGGACTGAGTCTGTCGCATCCCGGCGCCGTCCGACTGGTGGACCGGCTCTCTGCAGCGGGCATGGTAGAGCGCCGCCCTTCCAAAGAAGACGGCCGCGCGGTGGAGCTCTGGCTGACACAACAGGGCGACACGGCCTATGGAGATGCCTTATCGCGCAGAGCCAGTGGTATTGCGGACCTGATAAACGTGCTGAGTTCTGACGAATGCGCGACCCTGGAACATCTGGCAGAAAAACTGCTCCGGCACGCGTATTCAGGCCACCATCACGCCCTGCGCATTTGTAGACTTTGCGACGATGTGGCTTGCGATCCCTGTCCCATCGAAGCGGAGCACGATGCACAGCTTGCACGATTGAACGCAACGCTCACAAACGCTGCACAAGGTTGATCTAGGGAGCGCTGCTCATGTCGTGAGCCTTAGTATCGGTTTGGGACAAGTTGGTAGCTACGTTGTCTTGCCTCGAAACACGTTTACACATCTAAAATCCCTCTTCCCGGAAGCCGCAGTGCAAAGTCCGGGGCTCAACGCATTCTTTCAGTCAGAAAGCTTCGTACCAAAAGGCACATAGCATTGGCGGATCATCTGACGGCAGGGCTCAATGATATGGTCGATCTGATCTTCGCGCTCATCGTCAAATTGGTCACTCGGTGCCATGCGGCAAATTGAGAGTTCTTGGCTCAGAGTCAACAACGGATGCTGCGGAGCTACTACTGCTCCGCCACCGTCCTTCAAGGCGCGTACGGCCCACAGCCTACCTGTGCGAGTGTGGCCGAATGCTGCGCTTGCAGTCCGCAAAGCCGCCATTCGCTGAGTTGGTAGTGTTTTGATCTGCACGAAGTAGCAAGACCTTCCAAGAAGTGGAAATCCAATAAATCTCTTCCATTCACCAAACTGGATTGGTTCGTGACACGAAACTTGAGATCACGTCAGCCCAATCATCCCAGATTAGGCCCTTCAGCGCCTTCACTCGAGCACACTCAAAACCTCTGTCCCTCGTTTCGCGACAACTCGTCTTACATGCGCGCGAATGTCTGGGACTGAATGGTCAACAGCCAATTCAACCACACGCTCTTGACGGGCCCTGCGCTCCCGCCAGTGGGCGTACGGATAATCTGAAATACGCGCGAAGATCGTTTCGTCGCGTGGATGCGGTATGGGCTTGGTACAACCGCTGTTGATAGGACAAAGCCAAATCGCATCCCTATGCGCCTGGATCAACGATCGCGTATCGACTTCAAGAACGTCGTGCTCTTGATCCCGGTAGGCCTTCGCATTCGTCAACCTGTGGAGGCGACCTTCGGAAAGCCAAAAGAAAGCTTTCGCGTTCACCAATTCATACCAATCCGCTGGCGAGAGGCGATCGGGCAAGGCCCGTCTGAGCCCCGCGTCGCTCATAGGAATTTGATCTCGCACGATGGCGCGCGGAAGGCCGTGGCTCGTCACTTCGACGCTCTCGGGGCGATGTTGGCTTTCGATCTTAGTCCGTTTTGGTGGCTGCACGGCGTAGTGGTCCAAGAGCGCACTGGTGCTCAGCAGGCCATATCGTTTGATCGACTCCCATGAGCCTCGTTCCGCCATGTGATACAGCGTCGGGCAGTTCGCGATCAATTCCTCAAGTTCCGCTTCGTTCACCACGCTCTCCGATCAATGACGTTGCGCCAGTTGAAATCAGTCGACAGCAGAGAAACCGGGCGACCTGATATTCTCTCGATCTCTTCGACGAAACTGATTGTGTCTTCAGAAAGCTGCTCAAAGCGAAATGCCTTTCGGTTATTCACATCGAAATAATCGACAAATGTGAGGGCGATATCCGTCGGCCCGTTTAGCTGAACCGAGTCGCGAAACTGGAGCCAGTCGAACTCCGCGATCCGTCGCGGCCTGTCGGTGGTAGTGGTGCGTTCGGTCTTCTCAAGGTCCTCCAACGGAATACCACTGCGCCGATGGATTTCCGCCATGTCGACCTCGTGCGCCATCGGACCGGAGGGGCCACCGACTCGGATTGGATAGGTACGGCAAACCATGATGACCTTCCGGACGTTTGAAGGCGCAATGCCAGCATCGGCCAGACAGCCCGACACCGTCGTATCTCTAGTCGTGACATGGGGATAGTTGCCGTGGTGAAGGCTTAGGCCAGTGCCCTGAGTGCCTTCCAGGAGGATGCGCTGTCTCGCCACCATCGCGTCCGCCAAGATCTGACGAGCACTTCCCAGGTAAGGTTGAAGGACATCACAGTCGCGGGCAAGGAAGGCCGCTTTCTCGTCCTTGTAGTCCGACCGACCAGTCATTTTGCGGGCAGAAGCAACGCCAACGCCTTGTGCCGTCGAGCTTATGCTACCGAACCGCTCTTCTTCCTCTTTCCGATCTTCATCGGTGATGATCATCGCGCGCGGGTCGATGGTGAGTCTGGCAGCATCAATCTTGTGCTCGGCGATCTCTTCGAGCAGCTTCTTGGGATAGATCACGGCACCTGGGCCTAGAAGCAGCTTCGCATTCGGAGCTCGCAGGGTGCCCGAAGGAAGATGATAGTATTTTTCCGGTTTGGGCTCTGCATAGACTTGGTGGCCCGCGTTTGGTCCTCCGACACGCACCAGGAGGTCATACTCCGGCGCGATGTGACCAACGATATTCCCCTTGCCTTCACTTCCGAACTGGCCGCCGATGAGAACATCGACCACGGCGTCATTCGAACGCGGATAAAGATTTAGGAGCGCCGTAGCGCGTACGAGAACCGCTTCTTCGTTGCAGCGGTCGGTCGAGACAACAATATCGGCGATATCCGCGAGTTTCTCGATCTCCCGCTCCGTACGGTTGCGCTTCAGCTCATCGTACGCTACCGCCTCGTCGTCCTCTCTACTGCGCCCTTCGTACCGCTTTCGCAGTTCCTCATCGGTGGCAGTCAGATGGATGTGATGGACCTCGGCACCGTATGCCCGTCGGATCGCCTTAATCTGGCCCGGGATGCGGACAGAATCGACGACGTAGAGACCCTTCGGGGTTTGCGCTTTCGCATACGTGTCGATCGAACGCTGCAATGCTTCGCCGACCCATGCGCCACCATCCTTCTTGTCGAGCCTCTGTCCCGCCAGCTGCAAAGCCTTGCGTTCCGACTTGGTCCTGGGCGCCTTCTTTAGAATGAGCTCGCGCGTCTTGATGATCCTCGCGCCATGCCTTTCCTTGAGCAGTTGCACCAGAGCCGATTTGCCGGAGCAGATGGGTCCGGAAAGCAGAACGACACGAAGATTTGCGCCAGCGCCCGCCAATTAGAACAACTCGAGCTGCGTCCGCTTCGGCGGAACATCGTAAACAGTTACAAACAAGCCGGCACGTACCATCACATCATCAAGCATCTCTTGTATCGTTGACCAATCACCTCCCGCAGATCCTGTGCCGATCTTTGGCATATGAATACTTGCTCCAATGGTTGAGGCGTGTTCGGCAACTTGTTCAAGGCAGGCTTCTAATTCTGCATATCTAATGCGGGGAAAAAGTGAGGGACCAAAGCCTTCCTGTCCAATCAGACTTGCGATGATCAGATCATCGCTGGCCTCGGAAAAAATCACGCGGCCTAAGCGATCACTTTGGGGGATCTGCATGACTTTCTCAGAGTAGGCTTTTTCCGCGTCCGGAAAGCGTCTTGCAATCTTGCGCGCTACTCCTCCGCCCCATTTGATCGCCTTGTCGTTGACCAGCTGACAGACGATCTTTTTGCCGCCGTTGCGAGGCTCCAAGACGTTCCCATGAAGCAAGCGTATAGGACGATGGTTTTCTCGGGTTTCGTCAAACCTGACCAGGCCAGCCACTCTGGGGTAAACGCTTCCCGGATAAGCCGTCAGACCGACACACTCGATCTGGGTCGACTTGTCCGTCACCCATTGCTCAACTGAACGATCGGTATGACCTATCGCTGTACAGCGATGCACAATGCTCTCATCGGGAATGGCCATCCCAGACAGGCGCACCTTCGGCGCGGTCGGCGAGCCGATGAAATAGTCGATCTTGTAGTGCCGTGTCCCATTTTCCAAGACTGTGGGCGACGAAACGAAGATTCCGATGGGCTGACTGGATACCTTGGCCAACCGGATGAGATAGGCTTCGGCCGAGACGTCGTAGTCTCGACGCTGACGCATCAAGTCTTCGATTGGAGGAATGTCTGTTGCAGCCGATAGACTTCCGATCGGAAGTACGAATTCCGAAGCGGCCAAATTGCATAGCATCTCCAGCTGCCAATCGTCCGATGTCTTATTGCCACCCCGGTTGCGTATCTGCTCCGACCAATCAGGGAAGAGAAGGTGCGCGATTTCATGAGCAATGGAAAACCTCACTCGCTCCCGCGGCTGCCGGGGATTGAACTCGATCTTCGGGCCGCTTTCGGTCGCAATCAGCCGAGCGTCGGCTACGCTCGAATTTGCTTCGATCTTCACTTCAAGCATTTCTGCAATATGAAGTGGGTTGAATGGCGGCCCTTCCCAGCCAGTCTCGCGAGCCTTCAAGACCAGCGAACGCGCTGCTTGTTGAATGGCGGCCAGAGGATCAGCATTCTTGGCAAACGCTCTGACTGACGAGTTAGTCCAGTTAATCGATTTGGCTTCTGGCATGTTCGCTGGATCGGACGATCTTCAGTTGGGTCGATTTGGCTTGTCTATAGATTGGTCGGATGACCTTCGAAAAAGCCTCTACAGCATTCCGAACAAAATAGGAACTGTGGCAGCGCGACGAACGCCTCCTATCCGTTTTTGGGGAGGGAGGGGACGGTCGTTCTTCTTCATAGCGAAGGACCACTTCCGATCCGATCAACTGCTGTTTCGCCTTTGCAGCGAATGTCTGCTCCCCGCCTAAGCGCGACGAATGCTACGTCCCTGGCCAAGGTAAAAGGCAGTGCTCGTTGCAGCCATCCGAGTGATTTTGTCGGTTCTCCGCTTCGCGCGTCGAAGCTGTCGTCGGCGTTTAGCTAGGGAAAGAGCGCTTTTCGTACGAGGGGGCAGGAACCACTGGACTTTGCGGGGGAAGTGAGCGTCAGTGTGCGTGTCGCGACGCGGTAGTGTTGCGAAGCTCAGCCCGGAGAGCCGGGCTCTTGACGGTACAGGCGGCCGGATGATCCGGCGCCGATACCAGAGAGGATCCACAATGAGCGACACTACCGAGAGCGAAGGACCAAACCGGAAGTCCCGGCAGACCGACCGGAAGCAGGCTGGGAAGCCCACGCCAACACTTTCTGCAAAGCTCCGCATCACGAAGAAGGTGCGGCTTGAGACGCTGCTGGCGCGTACCCGCGGCGCAACACTTGCCCAGCTGCAAAAGGAACTTGGCTGGCAGCCTCATTCCGTGAGGGCGGCAATCTCGGGTCTCCGCAAGGCCGGGCGCTCGATCGAACTCAGAGAGAGCAATGGCCGGAAGGTCTACCGGCTGGCGGCCTGAACCTGTGGCGTCAAACCAGGGGCCGACCTCGAGTACCGCCTCTGATATCGAGGCACTGGCCCGGGCCACCGCCGCGGAGCTGCGCAAGATCTGGCAAACCCGGCGGGGCACCTTGCCCCCGCCAACACTCTCTGCCCGGATCATGCGGCACGCACTCGCCTGGGATCTCCAAGCCGAAGGGCAGGGAGGTGAGGCGCCTTCTTTGCGTCGGCAGTGGCAGGGCGTCATGAAGCGGCGGGCTGATGGGGTAGGCGCGGAAGCAGCTGTCAGCGGTCTTCCCGCCAAGGCTGCTCCCACTGGCACGCGTCTCCTGAAGTCCTGGGCCGGCGTGTCTCATGAGGTAATCATGACCGACGACGGCGTGGTTTGGAACGGCACGACCTATTCCTCGCTCTCCGCAGTGGCCCGCGCCATGACCGGAACACCGCGGAACGGGCCGAAGTTCTTCGGGCTGCGGGAGAAGGGGTTATGATCCGCCAGCGCTGTGCGATCTACACGCGCAAGTCCACGGAGGAGGGTCTGGAGCAGAGCTTCAACTCCCTCGATGCGCAACGGGAGGCCTGTTCTGCCTATGTCCTGAGCCAGCGCCATGAGGGGTGGTCGGAACTCTCTGAGGGCTATGATGACGGGGGCTTCTCCGGAGGCTCTATGGAGCGACCGGGTCTTCAGCGCCTGCTCAAAGACGTGCGCGGCGGCCGGATCGACGTAATCGTGGTCTACAAGGTGGACCGGTTGACGCGATCGCTCCCAGACTTCGCGAAGATGGTGGAGATCTTCGATGGGGCAGGGGTGTCGTTTGTCTCTGTCACCCAGGCCTTCAATACAACGTCATCCATGGGGCGTCTGACGCTGAACGTGCTCCTGTCCTTCGCCCAGTTCGAGAGGGAGGTCACTGCGGAGCGGATCCGCGACAAGGTGGCGGCCTCCAAGAAGAAGGGCTTATGGATGGGTGGCGCTGTTCCATTTGGCTACGACGCAAAGGACAAGGCGCTTGTGGTCAACCCAAAGGAAGCCAAGGCCGTCCGCTCGATCTTCCAGGAGTATCTTGCGACAGGTTCGGTCCCCGCGTTGCGTCCCAGGCTTGCAGAGCTTGGGATCGTCAGCAAGCGCCGCATAGATCGCCATGGGCGGATCACCGGGGGCCGCCCGTTCTCTACTGGTGCCCTCTATCACCTCCTGCGCAATGCCACCTACGTCGGGAAGATCAGGCATCGGGACCAACTCCACGACGGGCGGCACGAAGCGATTGTGGATGAGACGACCTGGCAGTCGGCTCAGGATCGGCTCGATGGGAACGGCGGTGGCGCAATCGCAAGGCGCCGCGCGCCGGCCCGCCGATGGCTTGATGGTAGGTTCTTCGACCGGTACGGCCGCCCCATGAAGGGCACATATGCCATGCGAACGGTGCGCGCATCCGGGGTCCGGCAGTCAAAGCGCTACTGGTACTACGTGTCAAAGCCAGAAGGTGCCGACGATAACCGCGCCGTGGAGCGAATGCCCGCGGACGGCATTGACGCAATCGTTGTTGAAGCCGTTAAGCGCCACCTCGGCGATCCCGCATGGGTCGCATCCAGCCTGAACGCCGCCGGTGCCGGCCCGGAGGCAATTGCTCGAGCGCTGGATCGGGCGGCGGAGCTTGCGAACACAGAGATCTGTGTCTCACCTGACCAAGGTGAAGAAGACGGCGAAGCCTTATTCGTTCACCGCATTGATCTCGATGACGGGGTGCTGCGCATTCACATGAACCTCGCGCCCCTTTTCGACCAGTCGGAACTGTCTGAGGTTCTGGCGCCGCCCATCGACGTGCCAATCACAATGCGAAGGGCAGGGCGCAATCGTCCGATCGTTCTCCGCGCCGCGACAGGCGTGCCACAGCGTGATCCTGATTTGATCGCGCTTGTCGCTGATGCGCGGCGTTGGATGGCAGACCTGCTCGAGGGAAGGGCTGCATCGGTTGCGGAAATAACCAAGCGGGAACGGCTGCGCCCAGGTACCCTCAGCCGGGTCCTGCCCTTGGCCTGGCTCGCCCCAGACATCACCACGGCAATCCTCGAAGGCCGCCAGCCACAGCATATGACTGCCAAGAAGCTGCGTAACCTTCCTGATCTTCCGCTCGCCTGGAATAAACAGCGCGAGGTTCTAGGCTTCCCCATCGCCTGAACGATCTCGCTTCCCTGAGAGATATCACACGGAAACTGCACGCAGAGACTTTCTGCCGAAAGCCCGCAATCAGGCCCGGGGCAGAGACCAAGTGCGGCGATTGGTGGGTGAAATACACCCGTAAGCCCCTGAAACATAGGCGTAATGCCAAGGTCGAAGATATCAGGTTCTGACGGAAAGGGTGGATGGTGGGCGACCCTGGAATCGAACCAGGCGTGCGTCTCCGCGAGGGAGTTACAGTCCCCTGCCACACCTTGCGGCCTGTCGCCCACGGACGCGCTGGATAATCGGCAGGTCAGAGGCCGTCAACCTGAAAAACGGGTGCATTGCTTTCCTGCTTGCTCCGGGTCCTGTCCCCGTCGCAAGGTGCCGCGCGGCCGGAGGACAACTATGAAAAAACCGAAATGGGTGGTCGAAAAAGAGCGCGCATCTCGAACCGATGCTCAACGGACCGTCTGGCTCTTTGGCATTCACGCCGTTCGCGATGCCCTGTCGAACCCGGCACGTGAAAAGTTGCGATTGGTGGTCACACCGAACGCGGTGGCGCGGTTGGACGACGCAATCGGTTTAAGCGGTCTGACACCTGAGATCGCCGACCCGAGAAAGTTCCCAGCACCTCTGGACCCCGGCAGCGTGCACCAGGGTGCCGCACTGGAGGTTCGACCGCTTGCTTGGGGGCCGCTGCGCGATGTGGTTCTCGGTGGTACGGGCAGACCGCTGGTTCTGTGTCTCGACCGTGTCACCGATCCCCACAACGTCGGAGCGATTCTGCGCTCGGCAGAGGTGTTCGGCGCGGCCGCCGTCATTGCGCCTGCGCGCCACGCGGCGCCTGAGACCGGGGCGCTGGCCAAGACAGCGTCGGGCGCGCTGGAGCGCCAACCATATCTTAGGGTGACCAACCTTGCGCGCGCGATGGAACAGTTACGGGATATGGGGTTTACGCTTCTGGGGCTTGACGGTGCATCGGACGCGTCGCTGGAGGCCGCGCTGAGCGGGCTGCGCGACGCGCCCTTGGCACTGGTTCTGGGTGCAGAGGGTCCGGGACTTCGCGAAAAAACACGCGAGACCTGCGATCAGTTGGTGCGTATCGACGCATCTGGTCCGTTCGGTTCCCTCAATGTCTCGAATGCGGCGGCTGTGTCCCTATATGCATCCCGAAGAGCCGGGACCCGAGAATGACACCAAAGATTGCCACCTGCTGTTACTGCGGCACCCGCGCAGCGCTTGTTCTATCGGGCCGGGGCCGCCACGAGCTCGCGTGCTCTAGCTGCGGCGCCCCGCTTCACGATCTGAAAATGCTGAAGGCAGAGCATCCGGGCCGGTCGGGGTTGGTCAAACCAAGCGCTGTGCGCAAATCAGCCAAGTATGAAGCCGTTGAAAAGCCCAGAAAAAACAAGAAGGGAAAGCGGCGGAAAAGCCTTAAGCGCAAGATCTTCGAAGAGGCGTGGGATGTCTTGGAGGATATCTTTGATTGATCCCGCCGTTCACGCGGGCTGACGCGGCAATCACGGCTTTGCCAGCACATCTTTCAATTTTCCTAAACTGCCGCATCTATCCCAGAATGAAACGATAGCAGTTGAGAGACTTTGACATGCACAGTACGCGACGTCAGTTTTTGACCTACGCCACGGGCGCACTTGCAGCGCCGGCGCTGATCCGGGCGACACCAGCATTCGCAGCGACAGCGCCGATCTATGCCAATGACGGCATCGCCATCGACGGAACTGATGCCGTGGGGTATTTTACGGAAGGTCAGCCCGTTGCCGGGAACCCTGCCTTTACCCACGAATGGAACGGCGCCACCTGGCGGTTCATGACCGGGCCGAACCGTGATTCGTTCGCAGCCAACCCAGAGACATACGCGCCACAATTTGGCGGCTACTGCGCCTGGGCCGTGGCCCAAGGCTACACTGCACCGACGGCGCCAGAAGCGTGGTCGATCCATAAAGGTAAGCTCTACCTAAACTATTCGCGCCGCATCCGTCGTCGGTGGGAGCGGGATATTGCCGGCAACGTCGCCAAGGGCCGCGAGAACTGGCCAGCTGTCCTATCGTCATGAATGCTGCCTTCAACGCTGTGTTCACAAATTCGACAGAAGCCTTTTTGTTTCGGAACTGATGCCTAAATGAGACGCATGAGCGTGCATTCGGAACTTGCGCGTTCGACTTCACTGTCCCTCGTTCCGTGACTTGGCGCCCGGGCTTTAAGCCTCGGGCGCTTTTTTGTGTTCAGTCCGCGTGGCCTTCTCTTCCAATCCAGACGTGCCCTCGCGATGGGCGAGCTCGGTCAGAACGTCTTCGAGTGTCACATCGTGCGACGCGAGCATGACAAGAAGGTGGTAGAGAACATCCGCGGCCTCTGACGTCAGCCTTTCTCTATCGCCTTTAATCGCCTCGATGATGGCCTCGACCGCTTCTTCGCCGAACTTCTCTGCGGTTTTCTCGGGGCCTTTGGACAAGAGCTTTGCTGTCCACGACGTCTCTGGGTCTGCGATCTTTCGCGCGGCAATGATGGTGGCAAGCCGGTCGAGCGCATTCATATTGGCCTCACGGGGATGCCTGCGTTGGCCATGTGTTCCTTGACCTCGCCAATCGTAAACGTACCGAAGTGAAAGACCGAGGCCGCTAGGACTGCGCTTGCCCCGCCTTCTGTGACACCGTCGACAAAATGGTCCAGCGTCCCCACGCCGCCCGAGGCGATCACCGGGATCGGCACTGCATCCGAAATGGCCCGGGTCAAAGGCAGATTGAAGCCCGCGCGCGTGCCGTCACGGTCCATGGATGTCAGAAGGATCTCGCCCGCTCCCTTCTCGGCGACGGTGCAGGCGAATTCCACCGCATCGATGCCGGTCGGTTTGCGTCCGCCGTGGGTAAAAATCTCCCACCGCCCGGGCGCGACCGTTTTTGCGTCGATCGCCACGACGATGCATTGCGCGCCAAACCGGTCCGCGGCACGCGCGACGACATCGGGGTCTGCTACGGCAGCGGAGTTGAAACTGACCTTGTCCGCCCCAGCAAGCAGAAGCGCGCGGACATCGTCCACCGTGCGTACGCCGCCGCCGATTGTCAGCGGCATGAAGCACTGTTCGGCCGTGCGGGTGGCCAGTTCGTACATCGTGCCTCGGTTTTCATGTGTTGCATGTATGTCGAGAAAGCAAAGCTCGTCTGCCCCCGCCGCATCATACGCGCGCGCCGAAGCCACCGGGTCGCCTGCGTCGATCAGGTCGACGAAATTAACGCCTTTGACAACACGGCCGTCGGCGACATCGAGACAGGGGATGATCCTGGTTTTCAACATGGATGCCCGTCTATCCGGTTCAGTGCGTCAGTGCCAGCGCGTGCAAAGCCTCGGGCAGATCAATTGCGCCATCGTAGAGCGCGCGGCCAGAAATCGCGCCTGCGATTGTACCTGTATCCCGCAGCCGGATCAGATCTGCCATCGACGACACGCCGCCAGAGGCAATCACGGGCAGTTGGACCGCCTTCGAAAGCGCTTCGGTCGCTTCGATGTTCGGGCCGGCCATGGCCCCGTCGCGGTTGATATCGGTATAGATAATTGCCGCGATCCCCGCATCTTCGAATGCGATCGCAAGATCGGTGACCTGCACATTCGTTTCTTCGGCCCAGCCTCGCGTCGCGACCCTGCCGTTTCTGGCATCGAGCCCCACTGCAATCTGCCCCGGAAAGGCACGCGCCGCCTGACGCACCAGATCCGGGTTCTCGACCGCAACGGTCCCGAGGATCACGCGCGCCAGCCCCTTATCCAGCCAGGCCTCTATGGTGGCCATATCGCGTATCCCGCCGCCGAGTTGCGCAGGGACGTCGGTCGCGGCAAGGATCGCATCGACGGCGGCTGCGTTGACCGGGTGGCCGGCAAATGCCCCGTTCAGGTCCACGAGGTGCAGCCACGAACAGCCTGCTTCCTGAAAGGCGCGCGCCTGCGCCGCGGGATCGTCGCCGAAAACGGTCGCGGCCTCCATGTCACCCTTAAGGAGACGGACGCACTTTCCGTCCTTGAGGTCGATGGCGGGGTAGAGGATCATTGTCTTGGCCCTTGCTGGTCAGAACTTGCCTTCTGCCCGGACGCAGCGTCACGGGCAAGTGGGCGGTTTCGGACCCAACGTCAATCTTGAAGGTGGAATGACGCGGTGCAGAGGTGGCCAGATCACTCAGGAGCGAACCGATGAAGACCACCATACTTACTGCCGCGCTATTGGCGGCAGGCACGTTGGCCGCCGCCGATCCCGTTGAGGGCGTGTGGCAAACCCAGCCGGGGGACGCGGGCAATTTTGCACATGTCGAAATTGCGGCCTGCGGGACCGCCATCTGCGGCACCATTCTGAGGGCGTATGGCGCAGACGGTGCGGCGCGCACATCGGACACGGTTGGCAAGCAGATGATCTGGGATATGGCTGCGAACGGGGACGGAACCTACGCAGGCGGCCGGATTTGGGCGCCGGACCGTGATAAGACCTATCGCTCGAAGATGGAGCTTGCGGGAGATCGGTTGAAAGTGTCAGGCTGCGTTGGCCCGATCTGCCGGGGACAGACCTGGGCGCGGGTGAACTAGGATATGTGCGCCATTGGCGCGCCGACCGGTCGGGGGGCCAGCCCCCCGGAACCCCCCGGAGTATTTGCGCCAGGATGAAAAGACGGGCTTAAGGCGCCCAGCTGAGGAAGTTCGCGATCATCCGAAGTCCGGCCGATTGGCTTTTTTCGGGATGGAATTGCGCCCCGATCTTGTTTTCGTCCGCTACGATGGCTGTCACCGGGCCGCCGTAGTCAGTCACGGCGAGCCGTTGGGCTGCAATCGCAACCTCCATCTGGTAAGAATGGACAAAATACGCGTGATCGCCGGTCGAGAGGCCGTTGATCACCGGGTGGGAATGTTCGATCACCAGATCGTTCCAGCCCATATGCGGGATCTTAAGGTCCGGATCATCGGGTGCGATCCGGCGCACGTCGCCATCGATCCATCCTAGTCCGGGCAACGATTCGAACTCGTGGCCGGCGCGCGCCATCAGCTGCATCCCTACGCAAATTCCCATGAAGGGGCGGGCACGGGTTTCCACAGCCTCGACCATCGCGTCGTAAACACCGGTACGTCCCAGGAGCGCGGCGCGGCAGGCGGGAAACGCCCCATCGCCCGGTAGGACAATCCTGTCGGCGCGCGCCACGTCGTCGGCCCGGTCTGTGACAATGACCTCTCCTGCATCGGTTTCAACCGCCATGCGCTGAAACGCCTTCAAAGCAGAGTGCAGATTGCCGCTTTCGTAATCGATCAGAACGGTCAACACGGGGCTAGAGCATGCCTTTCGTCGACGGGACTGCATCGGACTTCCGCTGATCGGTCTCGACAGCCATCCGCAAAGCCCTTGCCACGGCCTTGAACGCCGCTTCGGCGATGTGGTGAGCGTTGGCCCCGTGCACCATGTCCACGTGCAGCGTGATCCCGCCATGGGTCGAGAGGGCTTGAAAGAACTCTCTTACAAGCTCGGTGTCGAAGGACCCGATCTTTGGCGCCGGCATATCGACGTTCCAATTAAGGTATGGCCGCCCCGAAAGGTCGAGCGCGGCGCGCACTTGCGCATCGTCCATCGGAAGCGTGCATTCGCCATAGCGGCGGATCCCCCGCTTGTCGCCGAGAGCGCTTGCGAGCGCTTGGCCGAGTGCGATGCCCGTGTCCTCGACCGTGTGGTGATCGTCTATATGGAGATCACCCGTCGCCCGCAC
The DNA here is from genome assembly GCA_038744785.1 of Pseudomonadota bacterium. Classification (GTDB taxonomy): domain Bacteria; phylum Pseudomonadota; class Alphaproteobacteria; order Rhodobacterales; family Rhodobacteraceae; genus Ovoidimarina. The sequence continues at coordinate 53,649 of JBCDLX010000014.1, read as the reverse complement.
CTTCATGTCGATCAGCGCGTGGCGCGAGAGCTGATCGAGCATGTGGTCGAAGAAGCCGACACCCGTCTGATTGTCATAGACGCCGGTCCCGTCGATGTCGATGTCGACATTTATGTCGGTTTCAGCGGTCTTTCGCGCGATTGTTGCGGTCCGCATGGGGCGGTCTCCGGGCATGTTCAGGTTTGGGCCCCCTGTCTTAGCGGCACGTCCGAGCCGGTAAAAGGGGGGAGGGCGCGATGGCCCGGCAGTTTGTGGCATCCCTGTATGGCGGATCAGACCAAACGAGACACCTCTTTCGCGGCGCGCACGAAATCAGCAAACAGCGGGTGTGGCGCGAAGGGCTTGGACTTCAATTCGGGATGAAACTGAACACCGATGAACCAGGGGTGGTCGGTCACCTCGACAATCTCGGGCAAGCGTCCATCGGGCGACATTCCGGAAAAACACATACCCTGCTCTTCGAGCTTTTCGCGATACTTGATGTCCACCTCGTAGCGGTGGCGGTGGCGCTCTTCGATCTGGGTTTCCCCATAGACCTCGGCCACCTTGGACCCGGCAAGAAGGTTTGCCGTATAGGCCCCAAGCCGCATGGTGCCGCCCTTATCATCGTCGACCTTTCGCGCGACAGTGTGGTTGCCCTTTACCCATTCTTTGAGGTGGTACACCACCGGCTCGAACCGCTTCTTTCCGGCCTCGTGGTCGAATTCTTCGGAGCCGGCTGTTTCTAGCCCCGCAAGGTTCCGGGCCGCTTCGATCACCGCCATCTGCATGCCCAGGCATATGCCCAGATAGGGGATCTTGCGGCTGCGGGCGAACTCTGCGGCACGGATCTTGCCTTCGGTTCCGCGTTCGCCAAACCCGCCAGGAACCAGAATCGCATGGTAGCCTTCGAGATGGGGCGCGGGGTCTTCGCGCTCGAAGATCTCGGCATCGATCCACTCGGCCACCACCCGGACCCGGTTTGCCATCCCGCCATGGGTCAGAGCCTCGGCAATTGACTTATAGGCATCTTCAAGCTGAGTGTATTTACCGACGATGGCGACCTTGACCTGGCCTTCCGCGTTGGCGATCCGGTCGTGCACATCAAGCCAGCGGTCGAGATTCGGTTTCGGGGCGGGCGCGATACGAAACGCGTCAAGCACGGCCTGGTCAAGCCCTTCGCGGTGATAGGCCAGGGGTGCCTCGTAAATTGATCTGAGATCTGGGGCGGCGATCACGTCTTCCTTACGCACATTGCAGAACAGCGCGATCTTTTCGCGTTCCTTGTCAGGAATTGGATGATCCGAGCGGCACACAAGCACATCGGGTGCGATGCCGATCGACCGAAGCTCTTTGACAGAGTGCTGGGTGGGCTTGGTCTTCAGTTCGCCGCTGGCCGCAATCCACGGCAAAAGCGTGAGGTGCATAAAGATGCATTCGCCGCGCGGTTTGTCCTGCGCGAACTGTCGGATCGCCTCGAAGAACGGAAGGCCCTCGATGTCGCCGACGGTGCCGCCGATTTCGCAGAGCATGAAATCGACCTCGTCCTCTCCGATGCGGATGAAGTCTTTGATCTCGTTGGTCACATGCGGAATGACCTGGATGGTCTTGCCCAGATAATCGCCACGCCGCTCTTTCTCTAGAACGTTTGAATAGATCCGGCCCGACGACACGCTGTCGGTTCCGCGCGCATGAACCCCGGTGAAACGTTCATAGTGGCCAAGGTCAAGGTCGGTTTCCGCGCCGTCGTCGGTCACAAATACTTCGCCGTGCTCAAACGGGCTCATCGTTCCAGGGTCGACGTTGAGGTAGGGATCCAACTTGCGCAGACGGACCGAGTAGCCGCGGGCCTGCAACAGCGCACCGAGCGCAGCCGACGCCAGACCCTTTCCAAGCGAAGAGACCACACCGCCGGTGATGAAAACGAAACGTGCCATTTAGGGCGCTACTCCCGCGAATTCTGCTCTGACGGCCAGGGCTCGGTGGGTCCGAATCTCAAAGCCTCACGGGACTCCAGATGTAGAGCATCTGGGGCCGTCCCGCAAGCTGTCCGCTAGATGTTGGGCCAGTTACTCGGCTGGCGGTGGCACAAGGCTCCCACCTTCCGCGGGCGGAGGCAGAAGGCTTTCGCCGTCGGGCAGGGCAGGCGTCTCGATCGATCCACCGCCTGGAACGCCCAGCCGGTCAAGGACACTTGTGTCAGCCGAGTTTCGCGCCGCAAATATGGTTAGCGTGATTGATGTTGCGATAAAACAGATCGCGAACGCCCATGTCATCTTGTGCAGCGCCGTGGTGCCACCCCTGGCCGCCCCTGCGCCACCTCCACCACCGATGCCAAGCCCGCCGCCTTCGGAGCGCTGCAAAAGCACGACGACGATCAGGGCAAGAGCCAGGATCAGATGGACTATTAGGACGACGTTTTCCATGGGGGTCCTTTGCGCGACACAGCGCGCTATCTATTCGCTCGCGCGCGGTCCCGCAACCCCGCAACGTCGACGGATACCGGGCAAAGTTCGTCGAAGATTTCGTTGAAATTGTTGTATGGAATTTGCGCCCGCCGAGCCGTTCGATATAGAGCGCTTCGGACCAGCGGAGGAACCGGATGGCAAACGTTGTGGTGGTCGGCGCCCAATGGGGCGACGAAGGGAAAGGCAAGATCGTTGATTGGCTCAGCGAGCGCGCCGATGTTATTGCCCGTTTTCAGGGGGGACACAACGCCGGGCACACCCTGGTTGTGGGCGGAAAGGTCTATAAGTTGCATGCCCTGCCTTCAGGGGTGGTGCGCCCGGGAAAGCTGTCGGTGATCGGCAACGGCGTGGTTCTGGATCCATGGCATTTGATCGACGAGATCGAAACCGTGCGCGCCCAGGGTGTCGAGATCACGCCTGAGACGTTGATGATCGCCGAGAATACGCCCCTAATCCTACCCGTTCACGGCGAACTTGACCGGGCGCGCGAGGCGCAGAATGCCGTCGCCAAGATCGGGACCACGGGGCGCGGGATCGGTCCGGCCTACGAAGACAAAGTCGGACGGCGCGTCGTTCGGGTGGCGGATCTGGCTGACGATGAAACGCTTGTGCGCCGGGTCGATCGGCTTCTGGTGCACCATGACGCGCTTAGGCGCGGGCTTGGCCTTCCAGAGGTCGACCGGTATGCCCTGATCGCGGATCTTCGCGCCATTGCACCTGAAATCCTGCGCTACGCCGCACCGGTCTGGAAGGTGCTGAACGCCCGCAAGGCGCAGGGGCAGCGCATCCTGTTCGAGGGGGCCCAGGGCGCGCTTCTTGACATCGACTTTGGGACATACCCGTTTGTCACATCGTCCAATGTCATTGCCGGCCAAGCCGCGACAGGAACCGGGATCGGTCCGGGGTCTATCAACTTTGTCCTTGGGATCGTGAAAGCCTACACCACCCGCGTGGGCGAGGGCCCATTTCCAACTGAACTTAACGATGCAGACGGACAAAAGCTGGGAGAACGCGGGCACGAGTTCGGCACGACCACCGGGCGAAAGCGCCGGTGCGGCTGGTTCGACGCGGTGCTGGTGCGCCAGACCTGCGCGACGTCCGGGGTTTCCGGGATAGCGCTAACCAAGCTCGACGTTCTTGACGGTTTCGAAGAGCTCAAGATTTGCACAGGCTATGACCTTGACGGCGAAGTGCTTGACCACCTGCCCACGGCAGCCGCCGAACAGGCGCGGGTCAAGCCGATCTACGAAACGCTTCCGGGCTGGTCGGCAAGCACCGCCGGTGCCCGCAGCTGGAGCGATCTGCCGGGAGAGGCCGTCAAATACGTCCGCCGGGTCGAAGAGTTGATCCGCTGCCCGGTCGCCCTACTGTCCACTTCGCCAGAGAGGGATGATACAATTCTTGTGACCGACCCGTTCGCTGATTGACACCGGAGCGCCCATGGCCCTGTCCTACAAAGCCCGTCGTCGCTGGTCGCTGGTGATCCTGCTGATCGGCCTGCCGCTCTACATCGCTGCGGTTGCGGTGATCCTTGATTGGCTTGGTCGCCCGCCGATCTGGGTCGAGTTCGTCGTCTATGTGGTCTGTGGAATTCTCTGGGCACTGCCATTTAAGGCCGTGTTCAAGGGAATTGGCCAGGCCGATCCGGACGCCCCCCCGAAAGACTAAGGCGGCGGGCTTTCGCACCGCCGCCTCTGGTATTTAAGATCATCGAAAGACTTACTCTCCGGCAATCCGCGCTTCGGGGTTGAACCGCGTCTCAGCTGTAATTGTGAACTGGCCGCGCTTCAGCTTCTGGATCTTCCCCTGCCGCAGAAGCTGACCGAAGGACCGCAGACCGGCCTCTCGCGAAAATTCGCCGTTGTCGACGCTCGCGACCGCACGCATCAACTGTGGACGCGAGAACTCCTTGCGGCCTTCGACAAAGGCCGAATATGCAGCGGCCGCTTCAAGAAGGTCAGGCAACTCGGTTGCGCCCATCTTTTCAGCGAACTCCACAAATCCGGCGTCCATTTGATCCTCGTCCAGATCGAGCGGTTTCGAATCGACCCGCCGCGGAGCAATTGCTTCAGCCTGGTCGGCCCCGTCTTCGTCCACGCGAAGCTCGGACACCAGCATCAGGGGCGACGCGCCGCCTTCCAGCATCTCGGGCCGTTCGGTCTTTTCTTCGCGCTCTTCGCTCTCGGCACGACGTGGGCGGACCACTTTGGCAAGATCGTCGCGGTATTGGCTTTGGTCCTCCGCGTCTTGCTCTTCCGGCTGCTTGATCCGCTTCAAAAGGCGATCAGCCTTGGTCGCGGCCACGGCAGCCTTCAAGTGCGCTATGGCCGAGCGGCGGCGGTTGCCTTCGCTGTCATCCATGCGGGAGTTCGTTTGTTCCAGGATACGGTCGAAGGCCGCATCGCCGGGTTCTTCGCGCTGATCGAACGCCGCTTTCTTCTGCGGTCCGTCTTCGGCCACTTCATCCGTTTCGTCCTGCGGCTCATCCGCGATGTGCGACCCGATCGCGCTCGTCGCTTCAGCAATAGCGGCCTTCATCGCGGCCAGGCTATCTTCTTCGGAAACAGCGGGTTCCTCGGGCTCTGGCGCGGCCTCTACTTCTTCTTCAAAGGCCTCCGGTTCCCTGGGCTTCCGGCCAATCAAGTCGTCGATATCGAGATCGTCTTCGCTGTCAGCGCTCGCTTCAACGCGGTCCTCGTCTTCTGGACTGGCACTCTCAGCGTCCGCGGTGTCTGCCTCGGCCGCTGTCTCAGTTTCTGGCTCAGCAGCGTTGTCGGCATCGACCACACTGTCCTCGGCGTCGAAGGCCGCAAAGAGCGCATCCCCGTCCTCTGGCAGGTCGTTGGGAGTCTCACTGTCGTCCGCCTGTGGATCTGACGCAATCGGTACGTCCGCAAGGTCGGCGTTTTCATTCGGTTGTGCATCGGAACCGGCTTCAGCCGGATCTGCCGTGTCCTCCGTTTCGGCCGGATCAGCCACATTGCCATCTTCCGCAACGCTTAGTGCCGCACGCTTTAGGCGCACGATACGGGCGGCGAGGCTGTTGTCGGTCTCTGCGGCCTCTTCTTGTTCATCTGACCCGGTGTCGTCGCGTTCCGCCTCGGGGCTGTCGGTTGGTTCGCCAGCCAGTATGTCCTGCGGAGCCGCAGCCCAGGGGTCGTTCTCATCAAACTCGGCGACTGCGGTCTCAGTGTCGTCGGTTTCGGGCGCCTCGCCGACAACCTCATCTTCCGACTGCGCGATGGGGTCACCGCTTGGCTCCGACCCTGCCGCAGCCTCTGCGACTTCATCTTCTTTCGCTACACGGTCTTCTGTTGCAGGTGACGTGTCTTCCTCAACGGCTTCATCCGCGACCGAAGCGTCTGCTTCCGCATCGGTGACGGGCGTCTCTGCCGCCGGTTCCTGATCTACTACGTCGAAGACATCAGGTTCCTCTACCGCCGCGGCGTCGGGTTCCAGTTCCTCCACGTCCTGAGTATCGACCCCGTGCATTTCTGCATCGGTTGCAGGGTGCGCGGGTGCCGGACCTTCGAACGCTTTTTCGATCGGCCCCGAAAACTCTGCGACCGTCGCTGGGTTCGCCGATCCGCGCGATACGACGGCTCGAATACGGCTCAGCTTGGCGGCGACTGAATTGTCGTCGAACGCGGACGGCACGCTGTCCACCGGTTCCGCATCCCCAAACGTCCCGACAGTGGCGGCTTCCGCCGCTTCCGCTTCATCGTCGGCATCGCCAGACTGGGCAGAGGTATCCACGCCAATGTCGGCGAACATATTTTCTCCGGCGTCGTCTTCGGCATAAGTCTCTGACGCCGTCGTCGCCGCGGCGGGTTGCTGTTCCACCTGGCGCAGGGTGATTCCGTTATCTTCCACCTGCGCTTCCACCCGGCGCTTCACCTCGCGCTGGGCAATCTGGTGCAGCATGTCGGCATCCGGTGTCGGGGGCTCTGCCCCGAAATAGCGGTCGTCCGCCGCAAGATCCCGGAAGTACTCGGCGATACCGCGCATTGTCGAAAAGGGATCGTCGAACCCTTCGAGCGTGCACGAGAACGTGCCATAGGACACGGTAAGGATTTTGCTCGGCCCGACCATCTTCTTCGCTTTCTCCCCCGATCCAGCAAGAACCTGTTTACCCTCCACTGCCTGTGAAATGGGAACAGACTGTGGCAATTCGGTGGATTTATTCTGTGTCAGAAGTCTCTTCTGTTTCCTTCATTAACACAAACCACGATAAGCGCGGAATGCGCCTCTCCTTCGATACCCCTGTAACGTTACTTGGGGCAGGACCGATAGTGTCCGGTGATATTGAAGAAATCCTTGAGATTGCGCCAAATTTAGTGGCTGCCGATGGTGGCGCAAAAGCCGCACTTTCTGCCGGTATCGTCCCAGAATCCGTGATCGGTGACTTCGATTCGCTTTCGGCGGAACTTCGCCACTCGATCCCGTCTGACCGGCTGCTTCATGTGTCAGAGCAAGATAGCACCGATTTCGAAAAATGCCTTAGTCGCATTTCGGCGCCCCTGATCCTGGCGCTTGGCTTTACCGGGCAGCGGCTCGACCATGAGCTTGCAGTTTACAACGCGCTGTCCCGCTATCCTGAGCGGGCTTGCATCGTTCTGGGGTCTCACGACCTGGCATTCCTTGCGCCACCAAAGGTCGCGCTTGCGTTGGCGCCGGGTGACCGGGTGTCGCTTTTTCCGATGGCTGAAACCACCGGGCAGTCGGACGGCCTGCGTTGGCCGATTGATGGTCTTCGTTTTGCTCCGAGCGGGCGGGTTGGGACCTCGAACATGGCGACTGGTCCGGTGCAGCTGAGTTTCGATGCGCTCGGGATGCTGATCATCCTGCCACGGGCGGCTTTGCCGGCGGCACGGGCTGCGCTGTCGCACGGCTGATCCGGCTTTCGCGCCAGACGATGTAAAGCCCCGATGCGATGGTGATCGCGATCCCGAAAAGAGCAAGAGCGTTTGGGAATTCGTGAAAGATAAGCCAGCCCAGGACCGCAGCGCAGGGGATCTCAAGATACTGCATCGGTGCGAGCGTACTAGCAGGTGCAAAGCGCAAGCTCCACGTCATCAACAGATGTCCAACCGTCCCGAGAAGTCCAAGCGCCACAAAAAGAAGAAGATCGCGCTGGTCGGCGGCCGCCATCTCCGACAAATCAGATACCGCCAGAAGCGGGACCAAAAGCACCAACGCCATCGCACCTGATGTGCACTGCATCGCCACGGGATCGGTCTGCCGGGCGATTTGCCGCGTCACCAGCATGAACAGCGCGAAGACCACTGCAACACCAAGCGGCAAGAGTGCGGGCGCCCCGACCTCGGCAAAGCTCGGTTGAACGACGCAGAGCGTGCCCAAGAAGCCAACGCCGCAAGCCGCGATGCGTCGCGGACCGACTTCCTCGGCAAGAACCAACCGGCCCAGAAGCAAAAGGATAAACGGCATCACAAAGGCGATCGCGACGGCGTCAGCGAGCGGAAGATAGCGCAAAGCGCTGAACATGAGACCAATACCGACGATGTGAAGCCCCGTCCGCAGGGCGACCAGCCGAGTAATCCGGGGCGTCCACCAAAGCTTTTGCCGGGTTCCAAGTGCCAATGGAAAAAGAACCACGGCCTGAATGCCAAATCGCACAGTCAGAAGCACAAGAAGCGGAAAAGCGGACATGAGCTTGGCGATACTGTCGGCCAAGGGCGCAACAATGCAGAATCCGAGCATCAGAAATATGCCGATAAGGGGACGGTCAGTGGGCATGCTTTCCCATGCGCTCCAAGCGCGACAGGGTCAACTGGATGCCATGGACACCCAGCGTTCGATCAGTCGTCGCTGAAGGTTGCGGGACCTTCCAGCCCACGCGCGACCGCCAGGTGGGCGTTCGCGCTCGGCCACCGGAATTGCGTCTCGTCTGGGCATGTCTGCGGTGAGTATCGCAAACGCTAGGGGTGGAGTGCCGGGCGCATCTACAAAGCCCGAAAGCGCGCTCACAAAGTTGAGAGTTCCGGTCTTGGCCAGCACTTTGACCCCCGGGGCATCGACGCGAAACGCGCGCAGGATTTCGGGAAGCTCACTGGCCTGCCGCGCAGCCCGCATCAGGTGCACCATATCGGCGGGGCTGACGCGCGAGCCGTAGCCCAGCCCCGAATGATCGACAAAGCCACAGGAATGTGTACCCAGATCACGGTTGAGCCAGGTGTTCATCTCGCGCGCTGACCGGATCAAAGATTCGGGTTGTACTCCGTTGGCTTGCGCCGCAGACAGACCGATGGCCTCCGCCGTCAGGTTGGTCGAATAGCGCAGCATCCCGCGCAGCATATCCTTTAGCGGCTCACTTTGGCGGGTCACGATCGGCGTCCCCTGAACCCCGTCGGCGTCAAATCCCCGCGCCAGCACAATGCCGTGGGAACGAGCAAGTGTCATGAAGACTTCGGCGGCGTAGTCAGTCGGTCGGCTGACGGGCAGCCAACGCGATCCGGCGTCGCCAAGTGCACGTCGCGCGACTGTCCAGCTGTCGACACCGTTATAGTCGTCATATGTATAGATCGGTACAGCACGATCCTCGACCGACATGCGCGCAATCCGAACCTCTGGCCGGAATTTCTGAGCGCGCGCCTGCATCGACACCGCGTAGCTGCCGCCGCTACGCTTCCATTCAAAGTGCACGCGGTTGAAGTTCAGGTTGAGCCCCGAGATCGCCGGATTGTACCCCACGTGATCGGGCTGCCCGGGGTCGATATGGGGAACCGCCGGAAGGGCAGACGCGTCGACGCGGAAGTTCCCTGCCACCTCGTGAATGCCACGTTCTTTCAAGCTGGCGATCAACGCACCCAGCGCGTCCGTATCAAGCGTTGGGTCACCCGCACCGCGAAGGATGAGATCGCCCTCGACGCGACCGGCTGAGACCGGTCCGGTTGCCAATAACGAAGTGTCAAACCGATGTGCGCCGCTCAACCTCGACAGCGCAAAGAACGCCGTCGCCGCCTTTGCGACGCTTGCAGGAGGCAAACGCAGGCCCGGGTTAAACTCTTCGACAAGTTCGCCGGTTTCTGCGTTCACAACCTGATAGGCGACAGCGCCGCCCAGGCCGGCGGCCTGGATCAATCCGGTCGCGGGCGGTGGTGCGGGCTTTGGCGGGACCTCGCCGCGCGGGACCGGTCGGATCGACGTTGTCGGCGCGTTTGCAAGCGCAGGACCCGCGGCAGCCGCAGCCAGCCCGGAAAGGACGAAACGCCGTGTAAGAAGCGAACTCATGACGGGGAGTTAACCGAGTGGCTTCGGGCCGGGCAAGCGCGGTGCACGTTGAATTGATCAGATCGCAACGAGAACCCCACAGGTGGTGTGTCTGAGACACGGTTCCCACCACAGATGCGCATAGGTCACCCGTTGTAGGGCCCGTTGCCGTGATCCCTTTGGGTGCCTATGGTCGCGTTATGGACCTAATCGACGACCCGGCGCCCGGGCAGAATGCCCCGGAATTCTCGATTTCCGAGCTTTCGGGGGCTATCAAACGCGTGATCGAAGGTGAATTCGCGCATGTTCGTGTGCGGGGCGAGGTGGGGCGCGTGTCGCGGCCGCGTTCTGGTCATGTCTATCTGGACCTGAAGGACGACCGTGCGGTTCTGGCCGGCGTCATATGGAAGGGTGTCACAACACGGCTGGCCACGCAACCTGAGGAAGGGCTGGAGGTTGTTGCAACGGGGCGTCTGACCACGTTTCCTGGCCAGTCCCGCTATCAGATTGTGATCGACGATATCCGGCCCGCCGGTGTCGGTGCTTTGATGGCGATGCTCGAGAAGCGGAAGAAGGCGCTGGCAGCAGAGGGACTTTTTGACGATGCGCGCAAGCGCCCCCTGCCGTATCTGCCGGAAGTGATCGGTGTGGTCACCTCGCCATCCGGTGCGGTGATCCGGGACATCCTGCATCGCCTTCGCGACCGCTTTCCGCGCAAGGTGCTGGTCTGGCCCGCCGCTGTTCAGGGCGATGCATGCGCGCCGCAAGTTGCGGCTGCCATCGAAGGGTTTAACCGGATGACGCCTGGCGGCGGGTTGCCGCGACCTGATGTCCTGATCGTTGCGCGCGGCGGCGGTTCCATCGAGGATCTCTGGGGGTTCAATGAAGAAACTGTGGCCCGGGCCGCGGCGGCGTCCGAAATTCCATTGATCTCCGCCGTGGGTCACGAGACCGACACAACGCTGATTGACTTTGTCTCGGACCGGCGGGCGCCAACACCCACGGCGGCGGCGGAAATGGCCGTCCCGGTGCGCGCTGATCTTCTGGCGTGGCTCGATGCCCAAGGCGCGCGGCTTACCCGCAGGCTGGCAGACACGCTGGCGGGCCGGGGCCAGCGTTTGCGCGACCTGACACGCGCGCTTCCCCGGCCAGAAGCGCTTCTGACTGGGCCACGTCAGCGCCTTGACCTGGCCGACACCCGATTGCACCAAGGACTCCGCCAACTGACGCATATCAAGCGTGCGCAGTATACCGAGAATGCGGCCCTCTTGTCGCCCCGCTTGCTTGGCGCTCGGCTATCGGGGCGGCGCGAGGCGCTTGCAGCACGTGCTGCGAGGCTCGGCCCCTCATTGGAGCGCGACGTGCGCGACAAACGCGCACGGCTGGATGGGGCGGTAACGGCTCTGGACCGCGGGTTTGGGGCGCGGATGCGGTCGGGGGCAGAGGCCCGGGCGCGCGCGCACGATCTTTGGATACGGGCCTGTGCCGCCGTGGCGCGGCGAAAACGGTCCGAGGCAGACCGGCTTATGGCGCTCGACCGGCTGCGGGTGTCGCTTGGGTATCATCAGACACTTGCGCGCGGCTACGCGGTTGTGCGCGACGGTTCAGCAGTTATCACGACGGCGAAGGCCGCGCGCGAGGCGTCAGCGCTCGAGATCGAATTTCATGACGGGCGTGTGCGACCGGGGGCTGCGGCCCGGTCAACGCGCAGTGGGTCAAAGACGCCGCATGACGGGCAGGGTAGTCTGTTCTGAGGCATCTCAGACGCCGACCTTCGGTCCCCGACAGACCAATGGCTCGTCACTTCTAAGGGTTTGATAGAGCGTGGTATTGTCGGGATCATTTCGGAACACCGCGCGCAGGCCGCCAGGATCCTGAAAGAATGTCCAGCACTGCGGCTCGCCCGTCTGTTCGTAAACGAAACAGATCATATCCTCGAATGGATACCACATTCCGTCCTGGCATTCCCCGTCTAGATAGGACCAGCGCACGCGCCGACCGGTCAGGTACTCTTCAACTCCGTAGGGCACACCGTTTTCAGCATAGGTCAGGGTCTTGCCGGTGGTGTAATCCTCGAACGCGCTGGCGCTCATCGGTGTATCCGCAACAGCAATCGAGGTCATAAGAAGGGCGGCGATGGCAGTCTTCGCAATGTTCCTCACAAGTCGGTCCCCGGGGCTTCGCAGATCAGGGGTTTGGTATCGCGCGCCGTTTCAAACAGCGTCGAATTAGCAGAGCGGTCTATGAACTCGGCCCGTAGCCCGTATTCTTCGAGATAGAACCACCAGCATTGCGGTTGCACGCCTTCGCCGTAGTTGAAGCAGATCATCTCGCCCAGCTGATACCACGTGCCGTCCGAACAAAACCCGTCCTCGTCCGCCCACTGGACGCGGCGCCCCTCAAGGTAGGCTTCCTGGCCCGCATGCCCACCGCGATTTGCATAGGTCACCGTCTGCCCGGTCGTGTAGTCTTCGAACACCTGCGCGCTCATCGGCAATTCGGCAGACCATGCGTTCCCGCCAAAGGCGCAGAATGTGAGTACAAGTGGCATTGCGCGTCGCATGATGCGACACTGGCACAGGCCGCTAAGCGGGACCAGCCTGTCGGGCTTCCATCTTCCGCCGCCGGGGACTAGGTGAAGGGCGAAGCGGAGGCTCATATGGCGTTTTTTGGAAAACTCAGGGAACGATTGTTCAAATCTTCGTCAAAGATCGACGAGGGGCTTGATGCGATTGTGTCCGATGGCGGCGCGGTCGAGGCCAGTGAGCCGGAGGTCCCAAAGACACCCGATCCCGCGCCCGCTCCGGCACCCGAGCCCGTGCCCGCCACACCCGACCCGGTTCCAGAGCCTGAACCTGTCCCCGTCCCGGACCCCCAGCCCGAGCCACCCGCGCCAGAACCGGACATTCCGCAAGTGCCCGATCCGGCGCCTACGCCAGAGCCGAGCATACCGCGCGCGCCTGAGCCGGAGCCCGAGCCACTGGGTGTGCCTGACGCTCCCGTCGAGGTTCCGGTCGCTCCACCGAAAGAGTTGCCCGGCGACATGCCCACCGAGCTTCCGCCCGCTACGCAGACGGTTTCAGAAACGGCCCGTCGTCCGGGGTTACTGGGGCGTCTTATGGGCCGGGGGCGGGCCGAACCGGTGATGCGGCGCGCGCTGGACGACGAAATGCTGGAAAGCCTGGAAGAGCTTCTGATCACGGCAGATATGGGCGTCGACACGGCGCTGCGGGTCACGGCGAACATTGCTGAAGGGCGCATGGGTCGAAAACTGTCGTCTCAGGAGATCAAGGAAATACTTGCCGCCGAGATCGCCCGAATTATGGATCCGGTGGCGCGTCCGCTGCCGCTATACCCCAAAAAGCCGCAGGTTGTTCTGGTCGTTGGCGTGAACGGCTCTGGCAAGACCACGACGATCGGCAAGCTTGCCAGCCAGTTTCGCGCAGCCGGGAAATCCGTGGTGATCGCGGCTGGCGACACGTTCCGGGCCGCCGCTGTCGAACAGCTTCAGGTCTGGGGCGACCGTGCTGGCGTGCCGGTGATGACGGCTCCCGAAGGGTCCGATCCCGCCAGCTTGGCTTTCGATGCAATGACCCGGGCCAAGGCCGAAGGTGCTGACCTTCTGATGATCGACACGGCGGGGCGGCTTCAAAACCGTCAGGACCTTATGGAGGAGCTTGCAAAGATCGTGCGGGTCATCCGCAAGAAGGACCCTGATGCGCCGCACAACACGCTGTTGGTGCTTGATGCGACGACGGGTCAGAACGCGCTTAGCCAGGTCGACACGTTTCAGAAGCTCGCGGATGTCTCGGGCCTGGTAATGACGAAACTCGACGGAACGGCAAAAGGGGGTGTCCTTGTCGCATTGGCCGACCGTTTCGGGTTGCCGATCCACGCCATCGGGGTTGGCGAGCAGATCGATGATTTGCAGGCGTTTGATCCGCAAGAGTTTGCCGCAGCCCTGACCGGTCTGGGGGATGCAGCATGATATGGCGGGCCGCGTGTTTGGTTGCGGGCTTGATGATGCCTGTCGGCGCTCTGGCCTGCGAAACCGACTGGCGGATCGCGCAAGCGGCCTTCGGGGCAGCAGGGTTGCAGCTGTCGGACATGCCAGAGGCGCTAGGGATGCGGACGGGCAGCGCTTGCCGCGTTGCCGGACCGGAACTTGCGTTAAGGAGTGAGACCAAAATCGTCGCGCGTTCAGCCACATGGCGCACTTCAACGCGCAAACCATCGGGCCCGGCAATTCTGGTCGATCTTGATCTGCGCGGGCTGACGCTGAAGGCCGGGTCGGACGATCCGATGGCCGCGCATCTTGCGGATGTGTTCGATCTGCAAACCCCTGCCGATCTTTCGGTCAGCCTGACATGGTCCGGCGCGTCGGGGCGGGTTGCGTTGCGCACCCGAAGCGGATCGCCCGGCCCGTCAAACTGGTTTGATGTGGCACTCGCAGGCGTTGGTGCCCCCAACGGCGAGACTTGGTGGTCGGGATTCGAGACGGCGGAGTTCAGTGAGGTTTCGATACGACTTCGCGGCGATGGATTGGCGGAACGCTATGTTCTGGCGCTGCTCGCACGCGACCGCCTGCGTGGCACGGGCGATCCCGTCGCGCGGATGGACGCGTTGCGGGACAGGTTCGCCAAAGAGATCGCCGACTTGCCGCCGGGATCGATCGATGCAGGGTCGCGCGCCGCGCTTGCGTCGGCGCTCGCGGATATGCCCGGTGGCCGAGGAACGCTTGCCGCGACGTTGCGCTGGCCGGAGCCGCAAAGCGCGGCCCGCATCGCCGGGCGCGCAATCATAGGGCGGGTGCCGGGACAACCGCAAGTCACGCTCAGCTATGGCCGGTAAGCGCGGGTGAGCGCCTGGCTCGTTTCAATCGAAGGGACTGACGCAGGCCGAACACTCGCGCTGGCGCTCGCGCTATTGGCGGCGGTCCTGCACGCGGTTTTTGGCGCTCTGCAAAAGGGTCGGCATGATCCGTGGTTGTCTCGGGGGGCGATCGACGGTTCTTACGGTCTGATGGCCTTGCCATTCGCGCTTTTTGTTGTGCCCTGGCCCGAACCGCATATGTGGCCGATTTTCGCCGGGGCTTTCCTAATCCACCTCATTTACAAGGTATTGCAAGGATATGCTTACACGTTTGGTGCCTATACCGTGGTCTATCCAGTGGTGCGTGGCATGGGGCCGTTCTTCACGGTGATCGGGGCGGGGATCATTTTTGGCGAGACCTTCACAGCCATTCAGTGGCTGGGCGTGCTCGTGCTGATGAGCGGTATCCTAGGGCTTGCCGTCTACAACATGATCTTTCTCGACATTGCCCGCGACACGTTGCCAAAGGCGCTGGTCTTTGCAGTGATGACGGGCGCGCTCGTCGCGCTTTATACGACATATGACGCCTACGGCATCCGCGCGACGGCAGACCCTTTCACATTTCTTGCTTGGTTTTTCTTTATTGATGGTCTGGTCTTTCCTGTGGTCGCCATGGTTCGCTGGCGGCGTATGCCCGCGCCACCGGACCTTGGTCCCTTGCTGGCGCGCGGGCTTATTGGTGGTGTAGTTGCGTTTCTGTCCTTTGGGTCGATCATGCTGGCCACACGGCTTGACAAGGTAGGTGAGGCAGCGGTCTTGCGCGAAACCTCGACCGTTTTTGCAGCGATCATCGGGTATCTTTTCCTAAAAGAGACCGTTGGTCCGCGCCGGTTGGCGTTGATGGCCTTGATCGCGCTCGGTGCGGTGATAGTTGAGGCTGGCGGATAGGAGGGCACATGGCCGAGAAAGAGATCAACCCTGCCTTGAAACAGGTGCTGGAATTGGGGCCGCCGCTTTTGTTCTTCGCGGCCTATCTCTACGTTCGGGACGAAACCTACACGATCGGCGGCGTAGATTATGACGGGTTCATCGTCGCTGCGGCGGCCTTTGTGCCGATCCTTCTAATTTCGATTGGGCTTCTGTGGAAACTGTCGGGCAATATCAGCCGCATGCAGGTCTTCACTGCCGTTATGGTTGTGGTTTTCGGCGGATTGACCGTTTGGTTCAATGACGAACGATTCTTCAAGATGAAGACTACAATCGTCTACGGTCTTTTCTCGGGCATCCTTGGTATCGGGCTTTTGCAGGGCCGGTCCTATCTGGAATGGGTGATGGGAGAGTTCCTGCCAATGCGCCATGAAGGTTGGATGATTCTGACCCGGCGGTTGACCGGACTTTTCGCCGCTCTTGCAGTTGGTAATGAGATTGTTTGGCGCACCATGTCCACCGACGCCTGGGTCAAGATCGAAACATTCGGCTTTCCGGCGGCAATGTTCGTCTTCCTTTGGCTTCAGATTATGGCCTTGCAAAAGCACATGGTCGAAGACGAGCCTGCGGAATAGGGGGTCAGTGGCGGTCCTTCCGCGCCTGATCCAACCTGATCACTTCGCAATACGAGGTCTTCTTGTCCGGTCCAGCGCTGATCAGACGGCGCAGACGGTCGTCGCTTATCGGCTGATCGAACACCACACCCGCGCGCCTGAGTTGAGACCAGACCACGCGCGCAGCAAGGTACTCGAACCCACCATTGCGGGAAGGAAGCTCCAGCTCGATCCGCTCACCGAGTCGCAGCCTTGTAGGCGTCAGCAGCCTGCAGCCATCGCGCGACACGTCCCCTAGCTTGGCTGGAACGCGTGTGTAACCCATCGCCGCCACGGTTTTGGCATCGGCAGGATGGCGTGAAGCGCCACGTCTTTCCATAGGACAACCTCCGGGCACATCCGCACTGGAGGCGTAACATGGGTCGGTTACCGAAACGTTGTCAGCCTACTTTTGGCCAAACATCACGTTCTGCGCCGCAATTTCGTCTTCTCTGGATTGTTTGCGGTCGCGCAATTCATTGGCAGCTGCACGACCACGTTTGACCGCATCGCGGCTTCCAACGGCCTCAAGCCAGCGGGCAAAGTCAGGCTTGTCGTCAAGCGTTTGCTGCTGGCCCTCCCAGCCCGAACACCATCCCCAAAGCGCCATATCCGCAATCGAATAAAAATCGCCAGCGACATACTCGTTGTCCTTAAGGCGCGTGTCCAGAACGCGATACAGCCGCCCTGTTTCGTTGCGGTACCGGTCCTGTGCATATGGCAGCACCTGCGGCGGCTCCATTTTCGGGGCGTATTTAAGGAAGTGATGGGCCTGGCCAGCCATCGGTCCAACGCCCCCCATCTGCCACATAAGCCATTCGTCCACTGCGATCCGCTCGCGCTCTGTCGACCCGTAGAACGTGCCGGTCTTTCGGGCGAGGTACTGAAGGATCGCACCGGATTCAAAGATCGATATGGGACGCCCGTCTTCAAAATCGTGGTCGACGATTGCAGGCATCCGGTTGTTTGGCGCAATCTTCAGGAACTCGGGTGCGAACTGGTCGCCCTTGCCGATATCGATAAGGTGGAGAGTATAAGGAAGCTCCATCTCCTCTAGCGCGATGGTAATTTTCCAGCCGTTCGGGGTAGGCCAATAATAAAGATCGATGGGATGTGTCATACGGGAAACGTAACGGCCCAATTGATCTTGGCAATGCTCAAATAGTCGGAGGCCTTCTATACTGTTCCGGTTTCACATCAACGGTCGGCCATGCCTGCGGTAAGACCTGCCGATGTTGCCAATAACCCAGCTTCGGCGGGGGCCCAAGTTCCCTTGAACCTTTGGTTACACCTGCGTGAGCGTGCTTGACCACCGTTCCCGCGTTCAGTATCGGCTACGGCTGTGGCGATTTGTTCACCGGATTGCGGGCCACATAAAATAAGCCGCTAAAGAGGTCTGGGACGAAAAGCCCCCGACCGGAATGCGCGCCCGGCGCCAATCGGCGGGGGCTTTTGTTTGGAGGCTGACACCTATGTCAGACACATCATCTGAGAAATGGCACAACCGGACGAAACTCGTCCACTCTGGCACGCGCCGAAGCCAGTACGGAGAAGTTGCCGAAGCGATCTACCTCACCCAGGGTTTTGTGTACGAAAGCGCAGAAGCCGCAGAAGCGCGTTTCATCGAAGCGGGCGAGGACGAGTTCATCTATGCCCGGTACGGCAATCCCACCGTTCGGATGTTTGAAGAGCGTATCGCAGCACTGGAAGGCGCCGAAGACGCCTTTGCAACGGCGTCGGGTATGGCGGCCGTCAATGCGGCACTGTTTTCGATGTTGCGGGCTGGTGATCACGTGGTGTCTGCGCGTGCGCTGTTCGGGTCGTGTCTTTACATTCTGGAAGAGGTTCTAACCCGGTTCGGCGTCGATGTGACGTTTGTCGACGGGACCGATCTGAATGCATGGCGGGCGGCAGTGCGCCCAGAAACGAAGGCGTTCTTTCTTGAATCGCTGTCAAATCCGACACTTGAAGTGATAGACATCCCGGCGGTTGCTGAGATCGCCCACAGTGCGGATGCCAAGGTGATCGTAGACAATGTTTTCGCCACGCCAGTTTTCAGCCGCGCGATCCCCAACGGCGCCGACATTGTCGTCTATTCGGCGACGAAACATATCGACGGACAGGGGCGTGTCCTTGGCGGGGTCGTGCTTGGTACACGTGCCTACATCCGCAAGTCGCTGGAGCCCTACTTGAAGCACACGGGCGGTGCGATGAGCCCGTTCACGGCTTGGGTTCTTCTTAAGGGACTAGAGACGATGGATTTGCGGGTTCGCGCGCAGGCCGATAGTGCGTTAACACTTGCAAAGGCACTGGAGGGCGACAATCGGCTAAACTGCGTAATCTATCCGGGCCTCGCCGGACATCCGCAGCATGACCTTGCGGCAGCGCAGATGGGGTCGGGGGGAACGGTTTTGTCGCTTGATCTTGCGGGCGGTCAGGCAGCGGCGTTTCGGTTCCTAAATGCACTGAAGATCGTGACGATCTCCAACAACCTTGGCGATGCGAAATCAATCATCACCCATCCCGCAACCACAACCCATCAGCGCCTAAGCGAAGAACAGCGGTCCGCGCTTGGGATCGGTCCGGGGCTTGTGCGTTTCTCCGTCGGGATTGAGGACCCGCGCGATCTGTTGGCAGACGTAAAACAGGCACTGGAGGCCGCGTGAGACCCTTCCTTATCCTGCAACTTCGTCCAGAGGACGAGGCTTCGGACGGCGAGTTCGCAGCGTTTCTAGAGAAGGGCGGGATTGACGCGGCGCAGACGCGGCGCATCCGGCTGGAGCGGGATCCACTGCCCGCGGATCTGAACCTCACCGACTACGCCGGCGTGGTTGTGGGCGGCGGTCCGGGGTGCGTATCTGACGACCCGGCCGCGAAGCCAAAGGACGAGGCGCGCGCAGAAGCAGCTATCTTGTCGCTCATGCCCGAGATCACGGGCCGGGATGTGCCATTCATGGGCTGCTGCTACGGAATTTCAATTCTTGCCCACCATCTGGGCGCCGAGGTTTCCAAACGTCGTTGGGGGGAACCGGTCGGGCCGGTTGAGGTTGCGCGCACTGGCGTGGACGATCCGCTTCTCGAAGGGCTGCCGGACCGCTTCACCGCACTTGTCGGCCACAAAGAGGCGACACAGGCGTTACCGGAAGGCTGCGTACACTTGATTGCGTCGGACACATGCCCTTTCCAGATGATCCGCTTTGGCCGGAACGTCTATGCCACGCAGTTTCACCCCGAAGCGGACGGCGCGGTTTTTGCGGACCGAATCCGCATCTACAAAGATCGCGGATACTTCCCGCCTGAGACGGCGCAAGCCCTGACAAAGCAAGCGCTGGCTGCGAACGCTGACCTGCCACCGCGGATGCTACAGCGATTTTTTGGGCGGTTTTCTCCTTCCTGAACTGATCCGTAACATTCTGTAACGCGTATCTTACCCGAACACCGGTTGGACGTGCGGCTGCGCAGCCCCATGTACGTAACAGACCGGACGGGGAGCAGGTTAGGACACGACATGAATATCCACGCCACGCTTACTGAACGAGACCCTTCGCGCGAGGATGCGGCACGGGCGCTTGAGATGTTGCGGCGCTGGGCGGGTACGGCAACCAACGATGAGATTGCTACGCTCGACCCCGTGATTTCGCGGATGTTACCGGACGCAGCTCCTGAAACCTATCCCGTGCTTGCCCGGACTTATCCAGAAGACTTTGCGATCGATGGCGACTACAAGGAAGGCCTGCCCGATCTGCAAAATGGTCCGGAAAGCTTGATCAAGGGTGCTCACAGGCAAATTCAGCATGTGGGCATCTCGAACTTTCGTCTGCCCCTGCAGTATCGCACGCGGGACAACGGCCAACTGACGCTTGAAACGTCGGTCACCGGAACGGTTAGCCTTGATGCCGACAAAAAGGGTATCAACATGAGCCGGATAATGCGCAGCTTCTACAAGCATGCGGACCGGACATTCAGCTTCGGTGTGATTGAAGCAGCCCTGGAGGATTACAAGCGCGATCTCGAAAGCTTTGATGCGCGTATCCAGATGCGCGTGTCCTTCCCGATGAAGGTCGATAGTTTACGGTCTGGTCTGGCGGGTTGGCAGTATTACAATATCGCCCTTGAACTGGTGGAACAGGACAGCGTGCGCCGGAAGATCATCCATCTGGACTATGTCTATTCGTCAACCTGCCCGTGTTCGCTGGAACTTTCCGAACATGCCCGCATGACACGTGGGCAATTGGCAACTCCGCATTCGCAACGCTCGGTTGCGCGGATTTCGGTCGTTCTGGATGAAACGGCAGATTGCCTTTGGTTCGAAGACCTCGTTGACCTGTGCCGAGCCGCCGTGCCCACGGAGACACAGGTGATGGTTAAGCGCGAGGATGAGCAAGCTTTTGCCGAACTGAACGCCGCAAATCCCGTGTTTGTAGAGGATGCTGCGCGGCTTTTCGCCGAAAAGCTCCAGGCGGACGTTCGGGTTGCGGATTTCAGGGTTGTCGCAAGCCATCAGGAAAGCCTACATAGCCATGACGCCGTTAGTATTTTGACGGAAGGCGAAACTTTCGCCGATGCGAGTATCGATCCGCGGTTTTTCGAGACACTGTTTCACGTCGGCTGATTTCCCCCAGAAACGGCTCGTGTTTGGAGCCTCCAGCTGACGCGAACCCGCCGTCGCTCTGCTTGACAGAGCGACGGCGGAGCGCCAACGCTCCACTCCATGATTGACCTGCGCCCTGTCGGATATGTGATCGGCCTGCTGGTGGCTGCTCTGGGCGCAACGATGGCTGTGCCGATGGCGGTCGACTTCGCCCATGGTTCGGACCACTGGTCCGTTTTCTTGCAATCTGGCATTGTAACGGTTCTGTTAGGGGGGCTGGTCGGCCTGGCGTGCGCCAACGGCCTAAGTGCGGGTCTGTCGATCCAGCAGACATTTCTTCTCACAACGGGAGTGTGGTTGGCGCTGCCGGTATTTGGCGCCATTCCCTTTGCGCTTGGGGCTCCGGATGCGCGGTTCGTGGACGCCTTTTTCGAAGCGATGTCCGGCCTGACTACGACCGGATCGACGGTGCTGACTGGGCTCGAAGACCTGCCGCCCGGTCTTTTGATCTGGCGCGCGATGCTCCAATGGTTCGGCGGGATAGGGATCATCGTGGTGGCGATGGTATTCCTGCCCGAGCTTCGGATCGGGGGTATGCAGATCTTCCGATCAGAAGGCTTCGATACGTTCGGCAAGATCCTACCGCGCGCAACAGAGATCTCGTCCCGGATTTCGGTCATTTACTTTCTGCTGACTGGGCTGTGCGCGCTGGCCTACTTCATGGCCGGAATGACGGGGTTCGACGCGGTTTCGCATGCCATGACCACTGTGGCGACCGGCGGTTTTGCCAACTCGGATGTATCCTTCGGCGGCCACAGCCCCGCCGCGCAGTACGTTGCGGTTGTCTTTATGGTACTCGCGGCGCTGCCGTTTGTTCGCTACGTCCAGCTTCTGGCGGGGTCGGCGCGTCCGATGCTCGCCGACAGACAGATCCGGACATTTTTTCTGATCCTGTTCTCTGCGACGCTGATACTGACCATTTGGCTCTGGACCAACACCGGCGCGGCGAGCGAGGTGACTTTTCGCCAAGCTCTGTTCAACACAACCTCAATCGTGACGGGCACAGGCTATGCCAGTGCGGATTACACGCTGTGGGGGGCATTTCCGGTTGTGATGATCTTCTTTCTGGGGCTGATCGGCGGCTGCGCGGGGTCGACCTCCTGTTCGATCAAGGTGTTTCGTTACCAACTTCTGTTCTCATCGATCAAGTCCCAAATCCGGCGCATCCATTCACCCAACGGTATCTTTACGCCGCGCTATGCGGGGCGCGCCGTTAGCGAGGATGTCCTGAGCTCGGTCATGGCATTCTTTGTCCTTTTCATCGTCTCACTTGGGCTCTTCGCGGTTGCGCTGGGGTCCACCGGCCTCGATTTCGTAACGTCGATTTCGGGCGCTGCCGCTGCTTTGGCCAATATCGGCCCGGGGCTTGGTGACCAGATTGGCCCGGCCGGAAACTTCGCGGGATTGAACGACACCGCCAAGTGGCTGCTGATCGCGGCAATGTTGATCGGCCGGCTTGAGCTTATGGCTGTCTACGCGTTGCTGACCGTGAACTTCTGGCGGACAAGCTAGTACCGAATTCCGGGTCGGTCAGTTCTTTCTGCGAAACTGCGCCATCTCGTCGTGAAAATACCGGTCGAATCCTGCCGGCGGAAGCGATCCCACGGGCCTGTTATCTATGGTCTGGCCGAGAAACAGTTTCACCGACGCAACCGCATGCCAGCTTTGCATACCCGCCGCGTGGTACGCGCGTATGGGGATGCGGCCGCCATCTGTCAGGATCAGATCAGGACGATGCGATCCTAGTTCCGTGCCGCTCCTGCGGCGCGTGTTGACTTCTGCAGACTGCAAGTCGCTGAGTGCCCACTTCCAGCATCGCGACCCTTTCTGATCCTTGACGGTCAGCCTAATTTTGTCGTCTGCGCGATTTAAAAGCAGCGAATGTCTTCGCGCTTTTCTTAGCATAGATGGCAAGCTCACTATCGCGGTGGCGACAGCCGGAAGTACGATCCAGACCACCTACCAAGCCAGTACCAGCGAGCTGTCTCCGGCGGCAATGCCAGTCATTGTCGGTCCCATCATCTTGTCAGGCTGCGCGTCGACCAGTGTCAGGGTGTTGTTGGTCTTGCTTTCGATACGCATGGATCAAAGAGGATCGTTGCAAGCCAACCAGTTAAATGCACCGTCAGCGGTGCCTTAGTTCCAGCACTCTACAAGCACGGTCATGTCTGCACCAACGAGCGCAAGGTCTTCGGGCGCCAAGTCGCGGGTTTCGTCTAGCACGGCCGGGTCGATCCCATTGGCCGCAAGGAAATCTGCCAAAGCCTGGGCGTCAGCGGCAAAATGCACGTCGGCGGGCAAGGACCGGCCAGTATCGCGGTCAGCGGGCAAGAGCATTCCAAGAACCCCGCCAGCGGCATCCATCACCGGGCCGCCCGCATCTCCGGGTTCAACGCGCATTGCTAGGCGGGTGAGCGTCTCCTCGCCGTTCAGCCCGCGCAGATCCTCGAGCCGGCCAAAACTTATTGTCGGCGCGCCCAGCCGTCCGCCATAGGAAAATCCTGCAACGGCAATATCGGACTGAAGCAGCGGAATTTCGGTGCTGAACCGGCCGACGCCAAGGGGCGCAAGCGCTGTCCGCGGGGTCAGAAGCGCCAGGCCAAGATCCGTATCGATCGCTGTTACATCGGCCTCGGATTCTCCGCCCAGAGTCACGCGCGAGCAAGACGCAAGCGCGCTGGCGGCCGTAAGGGTTACACCGCGACCATCGACAAAAAACCCGGAAACTGAGGTTTCAGGCTGCCGGATCTCCAGCCCCGACAAAAGATCGGGGCGCTGCACGGACCGGTCGCCCGCCGTGTCCGGCAGAACGATGCCCGAAATCTGCCGGAAACTGTCGCGCATCTGGCGCAACACCAGCAATCTGCGCTTCTCGTCGTCCGACGGCCAGACAAGCGTATACCCCTTTACGCCATCTTCGCCCAAAGCCGCATATGTGTAGCTTGTGATATCATCGTTCCAGCCGGTCAGCGTAAAGCTCGTGCGTTCGATCTCGCGCGCGCCGCGCAAAGGCACGATCTCGAGCGTTTGCATAACATCGTAAAGCCCACGTAGCGTCGCGGCGTCGCCTGTCTGACTGATCAGCAGGACCGTGGCGTTTTCACCGTCATATCGGGCAAAAGGGGCGTCGTATCCTGAGAATGAAACCTCTGAAACCGGCAAAACGATTTCAATCCCGGCTTCGGGGTCGGTGACAAGCTCTAGTCCAAGGCTTTCCAATGCCGCGCGCAATTCCCCGAGCAATGCACCGCGTTGCGCGGTGGTCAGGATGCCCGTCGGTTCATACCCGAACGCCTCTTGCCAATCGGCCATTGCGCGCCGGGTGCCAGGGCCGAAGGCACCGTCAATCCCCGATTGATAAAATCCTAGTGTCTGAAGCGCGCGCTGAATTTCTTCGCGGTCGTCGCGGCTTAGCAGGCGTTCTGCGGCCCGCGCCTGTGCGGGCGTTTCGTCAGTGGGCTCTGGTTCCGGTGCGTCCGGCAGGGCCACAGGTGTCACTTGACGGACAATTGCGCCATCCGGCCAAAACTGATCCGACAAGGTGGCGCGATCGGTAATGTAGCTGTCGCGGGGAATCAGACCCGCGGACCGAAGGCGCGAAAGCTCTGCTTGGGCTGCGTCGGGCGCAAAAGGACCAAGCGCGATTGCATACCAGCCCGAACCAAGCCGAAATCCAGCGACGTTTGGAAGGCGGCTAGCATAGTCTTGTGCGCGCTCGGTCGCCGCAGCTTCCGAGGGCCGTGCCTCGATCTGCACCCACACCCCGTCCTGTGCCCGCCCCGGCGTCGAAAACACCATTGCGACTAGCAGCAGAAGCGCGGCCAAAGCGCCGCCCGACACCTTCAGAACGCCCATGTCCACCTCGGTTACTGGCTTATTTGGAGAAACTATCAAACCAGTGCCGCGATGCACGTCCAAAGCGTGTCGTCCGATTGACCCCCTTGGGCCTGTTGCCTATTGAGAACGCGCTTTCCCACGATCGGGACAAAAAAGGGCAATCCAGTGCAAAAACCGGCGTCGTTTCAAGAGATCATTTTGCGTCTTCAGACCTACTGGAGCGGGCGCGGATGCGCGATCTTGCAGCCCTACGATATGGAGGTCGGGGCGGGCACGTTTCATCCGGCGACGACGCTGCGGGCTCTGGGCGGTGACCCTTGGGCGGCAGCCTACGTGCAGCCATGCCGACGACCGACTGATGGGCGATATGGCGAAAATCCCAACAGGCTTCAGCATTACTACCAGTACCAAGTTATCATGAAACCCTCGCCCCCTGATTTTCAGGAGCTTTACCTGGGCAGCCTGGCGGCGATCGGGGTCGATATGGCAACCCATGATATCCGATTTGTTGAGGATGACTGGGAAAGCCCGACCCTCGGCGCTTGGGGTTTAGGTTGGGAGGTCTGGTGCGATGGGATGGAAGTGTCGCAGTTCACCTATTTTCAGCAGGTCGGTGGCCACGACTGTAATCCGGTGTCGGGCGAACTGACATACGGACTCGAACGGCTGGCAATGTATGTCCTTGGTGTCGATCATGTGATGGATATGCCATTCAACGATCCGCAATCTCCGGTCCCCTTGTCTTACGGCGATGTGTTTCGGCGCACCGAAGAAGAGTACTCGCGTTGGAACTTCGATGTTGCCGACACTGCTACCCTCTTGCAGCACTTCAAGGATACAGAGGCGGAATGCGCGCGGATCCTGGCCGAACCTGCCACCGACTCAAAAACCGGGCGGCGCATCGTCATGGCGCATCCGGCTTATGATCAATGCATCAAGGCGAGCCACGTCTTCAACCTGCTCGATGCTCGTGGTGTAATCTCGGTCACGGAGCGGCAGGCCTACATCGGGCGGGTCCGCGCCTTGGCCAAGGCCTGTGCAGACGCCTATGTCGACGCAGCAGCGGCCTAGGAGGCGCACGTGAGCGGACGCGCGATCGCAATTGTTCTGATCGCGAGCGGTCTCGTCGCCGGCGTCGCCATGTACTGGCTTCAGGTTTATGCCTTTTATCGCGCGGTGGAGCTTGGCTCGGGCGATGGGGAGGTCACCTTCCATATCGAAACGGACACGGGTCCACTGAAACTTGATCCGCAGGAGTTTCAGGGAATTGACGCCGATTCTTCACCGATCCGTTTTCGTGCATGTTTCAGGGTTGGCGATGCCGAAATTCTCTATGCAAGGGGCATAGCGGCCGAGGGTGCGGTTCCGCTAAACGCGCCGCGCTGGTTCAACTGCTTTGACGCAGCACAGATCGGAGCCGACCTTCAGTCGGGCGAGGCCAGGGCTCTCATCGGCCAGTCAAATGCGGTCTATGGTATCGATCGCGTTTTGGCGGTTTACCCTGATGGCCGCGCCTTCGCATGGGATCAAATCAACCGATGCGGGCAAGAAGTATTCGACGGCAATCCGCCACCCGTTGGATGCCCATTACAGGAACCAGGCACGTGATCGCCAGCGCCCAAGGGTAATGGACGACGATATTCCGAATCGACGACGCATTCGGTGCGTTAGGTCTCGCAGTTCTTGTGGATTTCGGCATAAGGAAGACGCATGGACATTCTGGCACTTGAAATTCCTGCATTTGAGTCGACGACCATCGGGTTCTTAGTGTTTCTTGTTGGTGCAACCGCAACGCGAAAGTCGCGGTTTCTGCGTGAGTTCAGCATTCCCGAGCCGGTTTCTGGGGGGCTATTGGCCTGCGTGGCGACGTTGGCGCTGTTTTTACTTTTTGACATTGAGGTTTCTTTCGACCTCGCCGCACGGGATTTCTTCCTGATCCTGTTTTTTTCCGCCATCGGCCTGAATGCGCGCCTGTCAGATCTGCGGGAAGGGGGCGTACCCTTTTTGATCCTCTTGGGTCTAACCGTTGCGACGATTCTCTTACAGAATGGCATCGGAATGTCGCTCGCGGCGATCTTTGGCGAGCCCGCAAAACTAGGGGTTTTGCTTGGGTCGGCCTCTTTGATTGGCGGGCACGGAACAGCGATTGCCTGGTCACCCGAGGTGGTCGCTGTCACCGCGGCCAGCGGTGCGCAAGAGCTTGGGGTTTCGGTTGCAACGCTCGGGCTTGTTGCAGCGGCGCTTGTCGGCGGGCCAATTGCAAAGCTTCTGGTAGAACGGCATGACCTTAAGCCGCGCCGCCCGGACGAGCCGACCACGCTTGGGCTCTCGTTCAAAGAGGAAAAAACAGCGCCCGTGGCGGCGACCGATCTGATGCATACTTTGCTGTGGCTGAATATCACCATAATGGCGGGCTTCCTGCTTGGTGAAGGCATCGCAAGTCTTGGCTTGAAGTTGCCGGATTTCGTGCCCTGTTTGCTAATGGGGATTGTCATTGGAAACAGCCTGCCAAGGCTTCTGCCGCGCGTTCCACCTTTGTCACGTACGCCCGCGATGTCGCTGATCTCGGATTTTGCGCTTGGCACATTCCTTGCGATGTCGCTGATGTCGATGCAGCTTTGGGCGCTTGCGGGCCTTTTCGACCTGATCGCGGTGACGATAATGGTTCAGATGATGGCGACGATCGCCTTCGTTCTGCTCATCCTCTTTCGAGTGATGGGCCGCGACTACCGGGCTGCTGTTCTGGCATCTGGATTTGCAGGCTTTGCGCTGGGCGCAACACCAACCGCGATTGCGAACATGAACGCCGTGACAAAGAATTACGGGCCATCCCCCATTGCCTTCGTCATTCTCCCGCTGGTATCGGCCTTCTTCGTCGACCTTGCCAACGCGGCGGTTATCCAGACGATCCTTGGCCTCTAGGAAAAGACCCGATGCCCGATTTGCTGATCGAACTTCTGTCCGAGGAAATCCCTGCGCGGATGCAAGCGCGCGCGGCCGAGGACTTGAGGCGGCTGGTGACCGACGGCCTGGTAGAAAATGGTCTGACTTACGAGGCAGCCGAAGCTTTTGCAGGCCCCCGTCGGCTGACGTTGGCAGTGGCGGGGCTTCTGGCGGAAAGCCCTTTGGTCCGTGAAGAACGCAAAGGTCCACGAACTGATGCGCCCGAGAAAGCGTTAGAAGGCTTTTTGCGATCCACCGGACTGGCAAAAGATCAGCTTGAGGCACGCGACGACAAGAAAGGCCAAGTCTGGTTTGCAGTTTTCGAACGCGCGGGCCGTCCAGCTTCAGAGATCGTCGCCGAAGTGCTTTCGGCGTCTGTCCGTGGCTTCCCGTGGCCCAAATCCATGCGCTGGGGCGCGGGCAGCCTGCGCTGGGTGCGGCCGTTGCACGGCATCCTTTGTATTCTGACCGACGAAGTCGGCTCATCCATCGTCGAAATGGATGTCGAGGGTATCCAAGCCACCGACCGCACCGTTGGCCACAGACACCTGGCGCCCGCATCCTTTGCGGTGACATCATTCGATGACTATGACGCACAGCTGAAGCGGGCGCATGTCGTCCTGCGCGCCAGCGAACGCGCAGACCACATTCGTGCAGACATGGAAACGCTTGCCTTCGCGCAAGGGCTAGAGGTCGTCGAAGACGCAAACCTTTTGGCAGAGGTTGCCGGGCTTGTAGAATGGCCGGTCGTTTTGATGGGCGACATTGACGCAGCCTTCCTGGATCTGCCGCCCGAGGTCCTCCAAACCTCGATGCGCGAACATCAGAAATTCTTTTCGATCCGCAATCCGCGCACCGGCCAGATTGAAAAGTTTGTGACCGTCGCAAATATCGAAGCCGCCGATCAGGGGGCGACAATCCTTGCGGGAAATCGAAAGGTTCTCGCGGCGCGCCTGTCCGATGCGAAGTTTTTCTGGGGCAATGACCTGCGTGTGGTCGCGCGCGAAGGTTTGACGGCGATGGCTGCGCCATTGGCGGAAGTGACCTTCCACGCAAAGCTTGGATCGCAAGCGGACCGCGTTGCAAGGGTTGCAGCACTGGCCCGTGACATCGCGCCGTCGATCGGCGCTGACCCCGATCTTGTCGCGCAGGCGGCCGAGGTCGCGAAGGCGGATCTGGCCTCTGAAATGGTGTACGAGTTCCCGGAACTTCAGGGAACCATGGGCCGCTACTACGCTCAGGCGGCCGGGCTGCCCGATGCGGTGGCGGCCGCGTGCGAGGAGCATTATTCGCCCCTTGGCCCTTCGGACGATGTGCCAACAGCCCCCGTTTCGGTTGCTGTGGCGCTTGCAGACAAGCTTGATACGTTGACTGGCTTCTGGGCAATCGACGAAAGGCCCACGGGATCGAAAGACCCGTTCGCGCTGCGGCGCGCTGCACTGGGCGTCATTCGGTTGGTTCTGGACAACGGGCTGCGCTTTCCTCTCGACCGCGTGTTCGATGTTGGTCTGTTGAAGCACAAGATCGCGGTGCTTCGTCTGGGCGGAGACGCGGGAGACATTGAAACACTCGAGGCCTTTGCCGAAGAGATTGCAGATCACGGCGTGTTTGGCGCAGCTGTCAGGACACTCGCAGAGACATTTGCCGTGACACACCCCAATGGCGACGTCGTGCGCAAGATCGGCGCATCCGTTCCAGACAATAGTGACGATCTTCTGTCCTTCTTCCATGACCGCCTGAAGGTTTACCTTCGCGCCGAAGGCATTCGGCATGACGTGATCGACGCCTGTCTTGCGATGCCGGGCGCCGACGACCTGACGCTTTTGGTGCGACGCGCCCAGGCCCTGCAAGCCGTTGTTTCGACCGTGGACGGAGAGAACCTGCTGCAAGGGTTTCGGCGGGCGGACAATATTCTGAGCCAGGCGGAAGAGGCCGATGGGGTGGAGTATTCCTACGGGCCCGATCCGAAACTCGCCAAAACCGATGAAGAACGCGCATTGTTCGCAGCGCTCGACGCCGCGGATGCGCGTATCGCGCCCGCGATGGCAGAAGGGCGCTTTGAAGAGGCCATGCAGGCCATGGCGGCGCTGCGGGCACCGATCGACGCGTTCTTCGACACCGTTCAGGTCAATGCCGAGAACCAGATCCTAAGGCGGAACCGGCTTAACCTTCTTCACCGGATTCGCGCGACATGCCAAACGGTCGCGGATTTGCGCCGCATCGCTGGCTAGATGTCACATATGATCGGCGCGGCATTCCTTCACTTGTAAACTATGGATGACAGCGTATT
Organism: Pseudomonadota bacterium; assembly: GCA_038744785.1. Taxonomy (GTDB): domain Bacteria; phylum Pseudomonadota; class Alphaproteobacteria; order Rhodobacterales; family Rhodobacteraceae; genus Ovoidimarina. The sequence continues at coordinate 23,859 of JBCDLX010000014.1, read as the reverse complement.
CTGCGCGGTAAGGAGTCACGCCGCAGTGCAGCAACACGTTGATATACCGGACTTTATCGAGATAACGCCAACGGCGCCTGTGTCGACCACCCTACATGGTGGTCGTGCCAAGTGCCTGCAGCGGCTGGTACGGCTCGATCTGCCGGTTCCGAAAACGGTTGCGATCTCGTTTCCGGGCGTGCGGTCGATTGCAGCTGGCAACACCTTGGATATGGACGCGCTGATGGGCGCGTTTGGTCCCGCACCACTGCTTTCTGTGCGCCCCTCAAGCCTTGATCCGGATTGGGGCGGACCGGGTGCGATCCTGAATATCGGCATGAACGCAGCGCGCCACGCAGAGTTGACCCAGCTTTTGGGTCACGATGCGGCCGACACGCTTTACCGTCGCTTCGTTCAGGCCTACGCCACGCACGTTGCGCGCCTTGATCCGGATATCTTCGACGAAGGCGATGCGGATGCCGATATCGCGGGTCTTCTGGAAGCCTACGAGGATGATGCGGACGAGCCGTTTCCCCAAGATCCCTCTGCGCAGCTTGCGGGTGTCCTGGGCTCGATGGCGCGGGCTTGGGAGGGCACGACGGCCCGACTTTTGCGTCAGGCCAAGGGTGCCCCCGCCGATGCGGGGCTAGGACTTGTCGTTCAGGCAATGGCCGCGGGGCTCGGGCCTCCGGAGTCGGGTTCGGGCGTTATTCAGTTCATCGATCCATCAACCGGGGATACGCAGATCACCGGGCGCTACCTGAGCCAAAGCCAGGGACGCGACGCCGTGGGCGGGGCTGATGGGGCATTGTACCTGACCCGTGATCCGCGCGGTCCATCACTCGAGGAACTGGCGCCCGAGGTATTCGAGACACTGAAGACCTACGGAAGCGCTTGCCGGACAAGGCTGCGCGAAGAGATGCAGATCGAGTTCACGATTCAGGCAGGCAAGCTTTGGGTGCTGGATGCGGTGCGGGTTCAGCGCAGCGCACGCGCTGGCCTGAAGATCGCAGTTGAACTTGCCGAAGCTGGGATCATTCAGACCGAGGACGCCGTTCTAAGGATCGAGCCGCGCGCGCTTTCGGAACTGCTGCATGGTCGGGTCGATCCGGAGCAGACGCGCGATGTCATGGCAAAAGGCATTGCGGCCTCTCCCGGCGCGTCAACGGGCCGGATTGTGTTTACTTCGCGCGCCGCCCAGGCCTCTGCCGCTCGGGAAGAGCCGTGCATATTGGTGCGCCGGGAAACCTCGCCCGAGGATATTCGCGGAATGCACGCGGCCGTTGGCGTGCTGACAGAGCGCGGCGGGACCACGAGCCATGCTGCCGTGATCGCGCGCGGGCTTGGTCTGCCTTGCGTCGTCGGCGCATCGGGTCTTCGTCTGAACAGGCGCGAAAAGACTCTGGTCGCTGATGATGGGCGTGTGTTCCGCGAAGGCGACGTCATCACACTCGACGGAAGCGACGGGGTCGCGCTGGCGGGCGAGGCAAAGCTTCTGGAACCCGCGCTTGACGGGGCGTTTCGCACGCTTCTGTCCTGGGCCGATGATGCGCGCGATATCGGTGTTCGCGTAAACGCGGATACGGCGGCCGAGGCCCGCATGGCACGCGCATTCGAAGCCGAAGGGATCGGGCTGTGCCGTACCGAGCATATGTTTTTCGATGAGGAACGGCTGACAGTGATGCGCGAGATGATCTTTGCCGACAAGGCCGAGGACCGTGCAGCCGTCCTTGATCGACTTCTACCAATGCAACGCGCCGATTTTCTTGAGCTTTTCCGCACAATGGCGGGGCTTCCGGTCTGTATCCGTTTGCTCGACCCGCCGTTGCACGAGTTCTTGCCGTCGGGACGCGAAGGGCTGCGCGATCTTGCCGACGCGCTTGATCTGCCGATGGCGACTGTGACGCGCCGTGTCGAAGCCCTGACCGAATTCAACCCGATGCTCGGAATGCGCGGCGTCCGGTTGGGCATCGCGCTTCCTGAAATCTATGACATGCAGGCCCGTGCGATATTCGAGGCCACGGTGGAAGGCAGCCGCCCGGATCGCCGCGTTGTCCCGGAGATTATGATCCCGCTAGTGTCCGCCCGCCGCGAGGTCGAGCTCGTCAAGACCCGAGTGGATGCGGTCGCAGCAGCGGTACGCGTCGAAACCGGTGCGCATTTCGATTACCGGCTTGGGGTCATGGTCGAAACACCCCGCGCTGCGCTTCGGTCCGACGAAATTGCGCAGCATGCATCGTTTCTGAGCTTTGGGACGAACGATCTGACGCAAATGGCCTATGGCCTGTCGCGGGACGACGCTGGCCGGTTTATGAATTCCTATGTGGGGCAGGGCGTCTTTCCCGAGGACCCGTTTCACCGGCTTGACGTAGAGGGCGTGGGAGAACTTCTAACGATCGGTGCCGAACGCGGGCGACGCGGGCGGCCAGATGTTGTCCTGTCGGTCTGCGGAGAACACGGGGGCGATCCCGAAAGCATCGCGTTCTGCCGGCAAGCCGGTTTCGACTATGTTTCCTGTTCGCCATTTCGCGTACCCGTGGCCCGCCTTGCGGCAGCGCATCTTGCAATCAGGTCACGGAAGTCGGGCGAAACAATATCCTGAATAGCCTGAAATTGTTTCGAAAAAAGTTATCCACAGGAAGAGTTTCGCCGACGCGGCAGTCTGTCTTCGATCGCCTGCTGGACCTTCCGGTGCTGGTGCGGTAATCCGCTCCGGATTTCACGGGCTTAGCGCCCGTTCGCACACGTAAGACCTGGAGGGGGCTCCATGTTCATCCGACCCACGTTGTGGGCCGCCGCATTGTTTGCAATCGGCGGCGTTTCTGCTGCGTCCGCCGAAGTGGTGGTTAGCACGTCCAACAACCCGCAGGTCGTTCTTGGCGATACGCTGCGCGGCATGTTCGACGCCGAGCAAGCTGGACTGTCTGCCGTATCCGCATCACGCGTCAAGCGTCTTTCCGTCGAACCAAAGCCGCGTGGCTCAGGTCGGGGCGAATTACTATACGATGCCTCTTTTCTACGCAGTATGCCCTTCGAAAAGGGGGGTGAAGCGTGGGCCTGTCTGACAGAAGCGCTCTATTTCGAAGCGCGCGGAGAATCTGTGAGGGGCATATTCGCTGTCGGAGAAGTGATCCTGAACCGGGTCTCGCACCCGGACTATCCTAGCGATATCTGCGGTGTAATCTACCAAGGCACGGGCAAGAAGTATCAGTGCCAGTTCACCTACAGCTGCGACGGACGCAAAGAGGTGTTTTCCGAGCCTAAGGCCTACGAAAACGTCGGCAAGATTGCGGCAGTTCTGCTTGAAGGCGATGCGCCGCTTAATCTGACGGATGGAGCCACGCACTATCACACAAAGGCTGTGAAACCGCGGTGGTCGCGCAAGTTCGCCAAAACCACCACGATCGGGGTTCATCACTTCTATCGTAAGGATGATGTGCTGGCGTCGCGGTGACGTCGTAATCGTGGGACTGCGTGACGTTTCGCGCCGCCCGAAAGTTGCAGAGGGGCTTTAAACGAAACAGGACGCTTGTCTTGAGAGGTCCTTCATGAACCATGACATCGCCCTTGCTTTTGATCATCCCGAAGCGCGCGCGCGGGCCGAACCGATCAAGGCGACTGCGGACAGAATCTCTTTGCGTGATCACGTTGTTTCGGTCGAGATCGGGGCGTTTCAGCCCGAGCGCGGTCGGACCCAGCGGCTGTCCTTCAACGTCGTCGTCGAAGTTCGCCCGACCCCGGATGCGGGCGACGATGTGGATCGGATCCTCAGCTATGACAGGATCACTGAAGCGATCGCTGCCGAACTTTCGGGCGACAGGCTAAACCTTCTGGAAACACTAGCAGAGCATGTTGCCGCCCGCGTTCTGGCCGAGCCGCAGGCGTTGCGGGTCTTCGTGCGGATCGAAAAGCTTGATCTGGGCCCGGGTGCACTGGGCGTGGAAATCGTCCGCTCACGCAAGGACCTTGCGACGTTTGGCCCGATTGAGACCGAAGTCCCGGCACCGTTGGTTGTCTTTCTTGGGGCCGCAGCCGTCACATCGCCTGCTTTGACGGGGTGGCTTGACGCCCTTGAAGCGGCAGGCAAACCGGTAATTCTCTGTACCGAAGCGACCGGTGGACGGTTGCCTGAGGCGATGCATCCAGCAGCACAGCGCCGCATCGAACTCTTAGACCTTGAGCAGGCCGCGTGGGTTTTGGCAGCTCGCGATCCCCGCTGTGTAGTGGTGGATAGCCGCACAGAGCTGGACTGGGCCCGAACAAAGGGTCGGATCAGCGTTTGGGCGCCCTCGAAAATGGTGCTGGACGCTGCTGATCCCCCGACTGGAACCCAGGCTGCAGACCTGGCGGGCTGGCTAGCGGACGAACTGGCTGCGGACCGCCGGATCGCAGTGGCAACACAGGATCATGGCGGCTGGGATGCGGTTTACGCCGCTGAAGCACCCACAATTGAGTAGTCAATGACGGTCTATTTCCGTCCGCTGATATCAGACGATCCGGTACGGCCACCTGAAGCGCTGCGGATCGCCGGAGGCTGGACCTGGGCGACCCATGCCGAACGGATCGAACGGAGCGAACAGGGTCGCACTATGGGTGTCATTCCTATCGGCGAGGTTCCGGATGGTATCAGGCGTGCGATGGGAAGCGCGCGGGCCGACTTTGCCGGGATTTCCCTGTCTGCCCCACGGATCATGGGCATCCTGAATACGACGCCCGACAGTTTTTCCGATGGCGGCCAGCATGCGGCGCTGGGGGCCGCATTGGCTCGGGCGCGGGCGATGTGGAACGAGGGCGCAGATGTGATCGATGTGGGCGGCGAATCTACGCGGCCGGGTGCAGCGACTGTGGAAAGCGCCGAAGAGATCTCCAGGGTCGAACCTGTCGTCCAGGCTTTGGCGGTCGAAGGGCCCGTAAGCATCGACACCCGCAAAGCTTCCGTGGCGCGAGCTGCGCTGGATGTCGGGGCATCGATTGTGAACGATGTGTCGGCTCTGGGGTTCGACCGTCAGATGGCGCGCGTCGTCGCCGATGCCAAAGCGCCCGTGGTCCTGATGCATGCCCAGGGAACGCCCGAAACGATGCAGGCCGCGCCGTCCTATGGAGACGTTCTGCTTGATGTCTATGACGATCTCGCCTTGCACATCGCGCGGGCGGAAGATGCGGGGATCCCCAGGACACGGATCATGGTCGATCCGGGCATCGGCTTCGGCAAAACGCTGGATCACAATCGTGCCTTGCTGACCGGCATCTCAATGCTTCACGGCTTGGGGTGCCCGATCCTCTTGGGTGCGTCGCGGAAACGGTTCATCGGCACGCTGTCCGGTGTCGACGCCTCGGCGGATCGCGTCTCAGGTTCCGTCGCTGTTGCGCAAGCCGCCGTCGCGCAGGGTGTGCAGATGGTGCGCGTTCATGATACGCTTGCTACAAAACAGGCATTGACGCTGTGGCAAGCGGCGCGCGGGCAGTGAGGGCAGACATGGCACGCACACTTTTTGGAACCGACGGGATTCGCGGCACGGCAAATGCGCACCCGATGACCGCAGAACTTGCTTTGCGATTGGGTGCAGCGGCGGGGCGCTACTTTCGCCGAGACGGGTCGGCGGCGCATCGGGTGGTGATCGGCAAGGACACCCGTTTGTCGGGCTACATGTTTGAAAACGCGCTGACGGCCGGGTTCACGTCTACCGGGATGAACGTTCTCCTTCTGGGGCCGGTTCCTACGCCAGCGGTGGGCATGCTGACCAAATCGATGCGGGCCGATGTTGGCGTCATGATCTCGGCCTCGCACAATCCCCATCACGACAACGGGATTAAGTTCTTCGGACCCGATGGCTATAAGCTGTCCGACGCGGCAGAGGCCGAGATCGAAGCGATCCTTTCGGAGGATGTCGAATTGGCCGCTGCCGCCAATATTGGGCGCGCAAAGCGGATCGACGATGGGCGATTCCGGTATGTGGAGCGGGCAAAATCTACCTTTCCGTCTGGCCTGACGCTTGATGGTCTGAAGATCGTTGTCGATTGCGCAAACGGGGCTGCCTATCGCGCGGCGCCAGAGGTTTTGTGGGAACTTGGCGCCGAGGTCATTCCTGTCGGCGTTTCCCCAAACGGAACCAACATCAACCAAGGCTGCGGATCGACCGATACGCGCACGGCCGCCGAAGCGGTCATTGCGCATGGCGCGGATGTAGGCATCTGCCTTGATGGTGATGCCGACCGCGTCATGATCCTCGACGAAACTGGGACCGTCGCCGATGGTGATCAGGTCATGGCGCTTCTTGCCGCGCGCTGGGCGGCAGAGGACCGGCTTGCCGGGCGAACGCTTGTGGCGACAGTCATGTCGAACCTGGGACTGGAGCGGCACCTGATGGGCCAAGGCATCACGCTTCACCGCACCAAAGTGGGCGATCGATATGTGGTCGAGGCGATGCGCAACGGTGGGTTCAATATGGGCGGCGAACAATCGGGTCATATCGTGCTCACAGACTACGCCACCACGGGCGATGGGCTGATCGCGGGTCTTCAATTCCTGCGGGAGGTGGTCGAGACCGAAACCCCGGCCTCTGCCCTTTCGCGGCGTTTCGAGCGTGTTCCCCAGCTCCTGAAGAACGTCCGTTACACTGCGGGTACAGATCCGTTGGAAAAATCACCGGTGAAGTCGGCGATCGCTGCGGCGGAAACCGAATTGCACGGCGCAGGCCGCCTTCTGATCCGGAAGTCGGGGACCGAGCCCCTAATCAGGGTCATGGCCGAATGCGAGGACGAGGTGCTTCTGGAAAAGGTTGTCGACGGTATCGTGGCCGAGGTCGAAGCCGCCGGTTAGCGGCGCCGAAGCGTGCTCCATTGACCAAAACCGATGCCCGTTAGGATCAGGGCGAGCGCAATGAAAAGCTGCGGCGGCAGATCCTCGCCAAGGAGCGTGATCCCGAAAACCACCGACCAAAGCGGCACGAGGTAGCTGACCTGGCTCATAAAGAGCGAGCCTGCGGATCGAATGACCCGGACCTGCAGAAAGGCGGCGATGGCCGTCGGGCCGATTGCAACCCACAGAAGTGCCGCACCAGGGCCGGCATTCGGCCAAGTTGGCAGGCCGTCAGTTAAAAGGGCTGCTGGAACCAGGATGAAGGTTGCGACAACCATGCCGCCTGCGGCCATCGCAATCGGTTGGATCACGGGCGCGCGGCGTGTCAGAACATTACCCGCCGCATAGCAGGCGGCCGAAGCGACGCAAGCGAGCCGGCCCCAAAGCGTCAGCGATGATCCCTGTTCCAGCGCACCAGGGCCTACAAGAACAAGAAGCCCGATAAAGCCCAGAACAACCCCGATGATCCGGCGCGGGCCGATCCCTTCCTCGGGCGAGAAGACCATCACAAGAAGCAATGTCAAAAGCGGAACAGTGCCCATGCTGACGCCCGCGAATGCCGACGGCACGTGCTGCTGGCCCCAGGAAAGCAGTGTAAACGGAAGTGCTGCGGCAGTCATGCCGAAGGCCGCAACAAAGAGCCAGCGGCGCCGACCGGAAATACTAGAAAGGCCTTGTCCCAATGCCTGACCGGCGGTCGTAAGGATCAGTGCGGCAAGCCCCGTCCGCCCGGCAGCTACCCACATCGGCGGCTGCCCCCGTAGCGCGATCTCGACGCCCATGAAAGCGGTGCCCCAGATCACACTCAAAAGTAGGAGGAGCGCCCAGTTGAGCGCTCCCGGCGCGGTCTGCTGGGGCGGTGTCATACCGACCCCATGCGCTTAGTTTTTGGCCTTGTCCACCATCTTACCGGCAGAGATCCACGGCATCATGCCCCGCAGCGTTTCGCCGACGGCCTCGATCTGGTGGGCATCATTGTTGCGGCGGATCGCTTTGAACGACGGCTGGCCAACAGCGCATTCGGTCATCCAATCGCGCACGAAACGGCCCTGCTGGATGTCGTCGAGAACCGCTTTCATGCGGGCCTTCGTCTCATCATAGGGAAGGATGCGCGGCCCCGAAACATACTCGCCGAACTCTGCGGTGTTCGAGATCGAGTAGTTCATATTTGCAATGCCGCCTTCGTAGATCAGGTCCACGATCAGCTTCACTTCGTGAAGGCATTCGAAATAGGCCATTTCGGGCGCGTAACCCGCTTCGACAAGTGTCTCAAAGCCCATGCGGATCAACTCCACAAGGCCGCCACACAGAACCGCTTGTTCACCAAATAGGTCTGTTTCGCATTCCTCTTTGAAGTCGGTTTCAATGATGCCCGACCGGCCGCCGCCGATCGCCGAGCAGTAGCTCAGACCGATCTCCAGCGCCTTACCGGATGCGTCGTTGTGCACAGCGACAAGGCAGGGCACGCCGCCGCCCTTGACGTATTCGCCGCGCACCGTGTGGCCTGGGCCCTTCGGGGCCATCATGACGACGTCGATATTGTCGGGCGCTTCGATCAGGCCGAAATGCACGTTCAGGCCGTGGGCAAAGGCAATCGCGGCGCCTGGCTTGATGTTGTCTTTGACGTATTTGCTCCAGGTGTCGGCCTGAAGCTCGTCGGGCATTGTGAACATCATCAGGTCGCACCAGGCGGCGGCATCGGCGATGCCCATGACCTGAAGCCCTTCACCTTCGGCTTTTGCGGCCGACGCAGACCCTTCTCTCAGTGCGACGACGATGTTCTTCGCGCCAGAATCGCGCAGGTTCAACGCATGGGCGTGGCCCTGGCTGCCGTAGCCTAGGATGGCCACCTTCTTGTCCTTGATCAGATTGATGTCGCAGTCGCGGTCATAGTAAACGCGCATGGGGGTCCTCTTCCCTTTGTTCATTTCGATTGACGGCGGACCCTAATGCGAAGTGTGCGAGAGTTCGTGCAAGTTTTGACTTTATTGGTCATTTGACGCAAAAATCATTCTCATAATCTTATCTTGGCAAGTATATTCATGCTCGACGATGCTGATAGGCGCCTTCTTCGCCAATTCCTTGCCGCGCCCGACGCGGGCGGGTCCGAGCTTGCGCGCCGCGTGGGTCTGTCGCCGGCGGCCGTCTCGCGCCGCCTCGACCGGCTTAAGGCAGATGGCGTCATTCGCGGCGTGCATGCCGTGATCGATTGGCGGGCAATGGGGTATGAGGTCGAGGTCAGCTTGCGCATCACACTCGACAAGACGAACCCACGCGCCTTCGCTGAGTTTCTGGCCGCCGCGCGGGAACTGCCCGAGGTCGCGGAAATCCAGACCTTCCTGGGCCGGGTGGATGTGCGCCTCTCGGTTCTCGCCCGTGACATGGCGCATTATCAGCAGGTCTACCGAGATCGCATACTGACCCTGCCGCATATCGCCGATATCGAGGCCCTGATGCAGGTCGCCGCCATCAAGTCCGAGCAGGGCTTGCCGATATGATCGACCTGGACGATACGGATCGACGGCTTTTGCGTGTTCTCGCGCGTGACGGAACACTCTCAGCCGGTGCCGCCGGGCGTTCGGTCGGTCTGTCTCAGCCCGCTGCGTGGCGCCGGATCAAAAGGCTGACAGACGCTGGCGTTTTGACTGGCCGGCGGGTCGATATCGACATGGAGAAGGCCGGGTTCGGCGTTACGGTTTTTCTGGGCGTCAAGCTTGCAACCAAGGGCCGGGTCAGTCTGGACGACTTCGAACGCGCGGTTTCGGCCATACCGGAGGTGCAGACAGTGCATCATGTGCTGGGATTGTACGACTATCGTTTGCGGGTCGTTGCCCGCGATATTTCGGATTTCGAACGTATCCTTCGGCGACGGATCATGACCCTGCCGGGTGTGGGCAATGTGGAAGCGAACGTACTTTTATCCGAAGAACAGCGGCCCGGGCCAATCGGATAGGAGAGTGTCATGAGGTTTCATTTACTTTACAGCGGCCCCGATGGGGAAAGCCATTGGCGGGACGAAGACGTCGTCCTGGAAGAACGCGAGTTTGCACCACCGGCCAAGGCGATAGAAATCTCTGCGGCAGACCCCGCCCGCGCGTCCCTGTTCTTGCGCTTGCGGACAGGTTGGAACGAACCGTCGCACACGTCGCCGATCCCGCAGACACTTATCTGCCTTAGAGGCGCGGTGCGGGTCGCTGCAAGTGACGGCACGTCCCGCGACATCGGCCCTGGCGATGTCTGGCGGATGGAAGATACGCACGGCAAAGGACACCATACGCAAGTGACAAGTGCCGAAGACTTTGAGTGTGTCATCGTGCAGCATGCGTAAACGGCGGGCTTCTTTTCCTTGTGCCGACGCGCTAGTCAATCATGACACTAAAGGATTTGCCCATGCCCGCTCTGCTTCCCGACATTGACGCCGATGGTCTGCTGGAGTTTTCGGTAGTCTTCACCGACCGGTCGCTGAACCATATGTCAGCCGCCTTTCAGGGCGTGATGCGCGACATCTCTGCTCTGCTGCGCGAGGTCTACCGTGCTGACGGTGTGGCCTTGGTGCCGGGCGGGGGAACCTACGCGATGGAGGCCGTTGCCCGCCAGCTTGCCAATGGTCAGAAGGCGATGGTGATCCGCAACGGTTGGTTCTCGTACCGCTGGACACAGATCTTCGAGGCCGGGGGCATTCCGGCCGAAGAGATGGTGATGAAGGCACGTCGGACCGGTAACGCGCCGGATGCGCCTTTTACCCCCGCGCCAATCGAGGAGGTGACCGAGCGTATCCGCGCCGAGGCGCCGTCCGCTGTCTTTGCACCCCATGTGGAAACCAGCGCGGGCATGATCCTGCCCGACGATTATCTGCGGGCGGTCGCGGATGCCACGCACGAGGTCGGCGGGCTCTTTGTGCTGGATTGCATCGCATCGGGATGTGTCTGGGTTGATATGGAAGCGACCGGTGTCGATGTTCTGATCTCGGCCCCACAGAAGGGATGGTCGGCATCGCCCTCTGCCGGGCTTGTGATGCTGTCGGAGCGCGCGCTCGCACGGGTGCGCGACACCCAATCCACAAGCTTCGCCGTTGATCTGGGCAAATGGCTCCAGATCATGGAAGCCTACGAGGCCGGGGGCCACGCTTATCACGCCACCATGCCCACGGACGCTTTGCGGGGGTTCCGCGATGCGATGCTGGAAGCGAAATCCTGGGGGTTTGATCGGCTGAAGACGGCTCAGTGGGCGCAGGGAGACCGGGTGCGCGCCGCTTTGGGCGCGCGCGGGTTCCGGTCTGTGGCCGCGGACGGGTTTGGGGCACCGGGCGTCGTGGTGTCGTACACGGACAATGCCGAGATACACTCGGGTCGCGCGTTTGCGTCTCACGGGGTTCAGATCGCCGCAGGCGTGCCGCTGATGGTCGACGAAGGTCCCGATTACAAGAGCTTTCGGATCGGCCTGTTCGGCATCGATAAGCTGAAGGATGTGGACGCAAGCGTGTCGCGCCTGGAAGACGTGCTTGATCAGGTGGTCTGAGCGCCGAGCCCCGCTCGCATCACAGCACGGCGGACGGGTGCGATGTCATGCACAGCGGTCAAACCCACTAGACGGAGCTTCTGAACCGCCGCGCTGTCTGATTTGCAGACCCGGTTAAACAGGTCGATCGCGGTTGCGCGCAGATGGACATCCCGCAACCGGGCCTGTTCGTAGGAGCGAAGCATGGCGGCTGATCCCAAGTCGCCCGGGGCGCGCTTTGCGATGTCCAGTAGGGCCGCAACATCCCTGAGCGAGGTGTTGAGCCCTTGTGCGCCAATAGGCGGCAGAACGTGCGCCGCCTCGGCCACCAGCGCGACGCGCCCTGCCGTCAGACGCTCGGCCACTTGGGTTACAATCGGCCAGACCTGACGCGGGCTGGCAAGGGTCAGATCCCCCAGAACACCGCAGGACCGACGCGTCATTTCTGTGTTCAGCGCAGTGTCGTCCATTGCCATCAAGGCGGCGGCGCGCGACCCGTCGTTCATCCAGACCACGGACGAAGAATGCTGTCCCCCGTGGGGTTGCCCTGGAACCAGAGTAAAGGCTCCACCGCTGTTGTAGATTTCCGTCGAAACATTCTCGTGTGGTTTTGGATGCGTCACGGACAGTGCCAGGGCTTTCTGCCCGTAGCGGGTGACACGTGCCCCGATCCCAGCGGATTCTCTCACGGGCGAGGTGCGGCCGTCGGCGCCGATCACAAGCGCGGCGCGCAGGTTTGACCCGTCTGTCAGGCGGACCAGCGCTTCGGTCTCGCGCGACAATGTGCTCGCGAAGCCGACCCCGAGGCGCAGATCGACGCCAGGTGTTTTGGCCAGAAGGTTGCTTAACACCTTGCGGGTCAACCAATTTGGCAGGTTCCAGCCAAACGGCCCATTGCCAAGATCGTCCGCCCGGAAATCCCGGACACATCGCTCTTTTGGAGGCCAGCCCGTAGTGTCGATAACGCGCAGGATGTCGAGGGAGGTTGCGTGATCAGACAGCACGTCCCACAAGCCCGCATCTTCAATAAGGTCGCGCCCAGGGCGAAGATACGCCGTCGCCCGAAGGTCGGATCCATCCGCGTCGGAGGCCGGCACCGGTGGCATCGGATCCGCCACCACAACCGAGAATCCCGCACGTCCGAAAGCGGCGGCGGCAATCAGCCCTGAGATCCCCGCGCCTGAGATAAAGATATCGACCTTCTCGGTCATTGGATCTCCGCCTAGCCCCAGCTCATCAATATCAAGTAAAGGAAAATGACCGGAACAAGAATAAGGGCAGGGACGATGATACCAGGATAACCGAACGTGAGCGCCAGGCAGGCCCAAAGAAGCGGCACCGTCGCCAGCCCCCAAAGAATGTTGTCTTCGCCTTTTTCGTTCGCATCGCGCGCTGTCCAGCCAATGATCGGTATCATGTAAAACGCCCGTCTTGCGATGGACGGCGGCACTGTATCTGTCATTTTCGGGTGTCCTGTTCAGTCTCTGAACAGCAGATAGGCCGCGTTTGACGGGTTGCCCTGCGTCACTTCGTCAGAAGTTCAAGAAACTCCGACAGATCGCTGGTGTGATGATGAATATGGTCGGCGGCTTCGGGTTCAGGTGCGACGTGAACGGTCCGCATGCCCATTGCGTGGGGCGCGGCGAGGTTGCGTGCGTCATCCTCGAACATCGCTGCACGGTCCGGATCTGTGCCGTCCAGTTCAAAGACAGCCTCAAAGGCCCCCCGTTCCGGTTTCGGGCGAAACCCCGCGTGCTCGACACCGTAGACCGCATCGAACAGTCCAGAAAGACCACGGGCCTCGATCACACGCAGAGCATAAGGGGCGCAGCCATTGGTATAGACAATCCTGCGACCGGGAAGGGCAGCGATCCGTGCAGCCAGTGCGCTGTCCGGGGTCAATGACTGAAGCGAGATATCATGCACGTCTTCCAGATACGGTGCCGGGTCTACATTGTGTTCCGCCATCAGCCCCGCAAGGGTGGTACCGTACGTGCGCCAATATTGCTCCCTTAGCCTGTCTGCTTCCACTTGGTTCACGCCGAGGGCGGCCATCACCCAGGCTGTCATCTTGACCTCGATCTGATCAAAGAGCCGTGCTTCGGGCGGGTAAAGCGTATTGTCGAGGTCGAAAACCCAGTGCGAAACGTGGGTAAAGCTGTCGGTCACCATAGGGCAGAACCTAGGCCAAGGCGCCCTTTGCGGCAATGCTTGTGGCGGCTTGCGGGCGCGCCTAGTCTTCGGGTGCAGAGAAAGAAAGAGACAGGACAATGGCAGACCAGAAGGCAGGAAATACCGATGCCTACCAAATGATCTTGCAGGCTATCGACACCGGAACGTATCGCCCGGGCGATAGGCTGGTGGAAAGTGAGCTTGCCGAACGCTTTGGCGTTTCGCGCACCCCGGTTCGTGAAGCCCTGCAAAGACTGGAAACACAGTCTCTTCTTGCGCGCGATGGGCGCAGCCTGATCGTGGCCTCGCTTGATCACAACGAGATGGCGGAGCTTTATATTGTGCGTTCCGAACTGGAAGCGTTGGCCGCGCAGTTGGCCGCCCGCCACGCTACAACCGAAGAAGTCCGCGTTCTGCGGCGGATGATCGAAGAGGACCGGGGGCGCATCGACGATCCGGCAGCACTTTCCCGGTCCAACCGTCAATTCCACCGCCAAGTTCATCTGGCGTCACACAACCGGTTTCTCGTTCGGCAGCTCGACCTAGTCTACCGGTCCATGGCCTTGATGGCGACAACGTCCCTGGCGGCGCCGGGCCGGGGCGAGGTCGCGCTTGAGGAACACGATGCGATTGTGTCGGCAATTTCGGACGGTGATGGAGATCGGGCGGCCAGTGCCTTTAGGGCCCATATTTCGCAGGCCTTTGAATCTCGTCTGATCCAGAATGCCGAAAGCGACGTGGTTTGATCGGTTGCAATGACAGGCCGTGGCGGGTCTTGTCCCAGTAGAATGGGGCAATGGCGATATCGCCAAGCGCGCGATAACAGGCCAATGTGCCAAGGGCAAAGTAGATCGTCAGTGTGGGCGCCCATTTGATCAGCCAGCGGTCCTTCTTACACGCCGTTGCCACAGCGGAAACGGCTATGTTGGTCAGTTCGGCAGTCAGATAGAGCCCCGTCAGACCAGCCAGAAGCGACGGCGATATGCGCTCGGCCAGAGGGTGCGGCAATCCAAGCGGGATGGCCCATAGCGACCAAAGGAGTGGCGCGGCCAGAAACAAAAAGACCGTTCCGAGAAACATGATCTGAAACCCCAGAAAACGCTTTGTCCCCAAGTCGCGCCAAAGCTGAACGGGGCGGCGCATGTGAACGGCCCAGGTCAGTGCATATCCCTTTAGCCATCGGGTGCGCTGGCGTACCCACGCCATCGGTTGGCAGTTTGCTTCTTCGTAGGTCGTGGTCGCCACCAACTCAGTCCGCCACCCTTGCCGTGCCAGGCGGATGCCCAGATCGGCGTCCTCGGTGACATTGTGGGCGTCCCAGCGCCCGAGCTGCTCGAGCGCCCGGCGCCGGAAGAAAAGCGTTGTTCCCCCAAGCGGGATTGTAAAACCCAAACACGCCAAACCAGGGAGAACCACCCGGAACCAACCGGCATAGTCCAGCGCAAAACAGCGTGAGATCCAGTTTTGACCCGGGTTGTAGAAATCCAAACGACCTTGCAGGCACACCACCTCTGGCGGCGCGGTGGCGAATGCTGCAGCAACGATCCGCAATTGGTCGGGCTCCGGTGCATCCTCAGCGTCCCAGACACCGATGATATCGCCGCGGGTGAAATCAAGCGCATAATTCAGTGCCCGTGGTTTCGTCTTGATCCTGCCTTTGGGCACAGCTAGCTGCCGAACATGGCGTGGCAGTTCCAAACCCGTTAGTGCGTTGTCAGTTCTCTTGTCGCCCGTTTCGGTGACGAGCAAGATTTCCAGGTGATCGGCGGGATAGTCGACCGCCTGCAAGTGCCGGACCAGACTTTCGGTAATCTCTGCCTCGCTCAAAAGCGGGACCAGGACCGAGATCGTCGGCACCCTGTCTGAGATGGGTGTGCTTGAAGGGATCGCTCGGGTCGCCCGCCGACACACCGTCAGCGCGGCAAGTTTTAGTGTCGTCATTGCGCCCAGGGCAATGGACGCAGCAAGAAGCAGGAACCCCGATGTTGCGATTGGAGCGAGGATCAAGGTGAGCCCGAAAGCGGTTGCAAACAGCAACAGGACCACCGCAATATCGCGATGCCGCCAGGTCCGGACGCTCAGCGGTTTGGGCGGACGCGCTTCGGCGCGCTGAACAAGCCAATCCGCCCGTTGCGCAACCAGTGCCGCCTCGATCGCCCGTGGATCGGCAATGGCCATTGCTACTGTCCCCAGCGCAGTTTCCAGTTCGGCGCGGTGCACCGAAAACCGCTCAGGGCGCGAGGTCGCAACGATCACTCGCCCGCGCACGCGTCGCCACGGTACCAAACCAAGGCTCAGACAGCGATCGGCGCCGATCCGATCGACAAGCTCAAGGTCAAGTCCGTCGCCCGTTACGGGGACACGGCGGATCCCTTTCTGAAGCGCAAGGCCCGTGGCTAGCGCGGTTTCGCTGACCAGCCCCTCAGATAGCAAGATCGCACCCAAAGGCGGGCCGTTGTTGTTGGCTTGGAGGCTCAGCGCATCCCGCAATGCATGTGGCGCGAGGACCCCCATCAAGACCAGGATCTCGCCAATCCGCTGACCGGGATAGGGGGACGTCGCATCAAGGACGCCAAGCCCCTGGTCGAACGCGCTCAGGCACGGATCCGACACGGATCGGTTGGACATAGTGACACGGCGACGTGGCGCGGGCATTGGACCCTCGAACAACGAAACATGGTTATTAGAGCCTTGCAGTCGGGTCAGTTAATTAAGGGTTAATTTCCACGCTTGGCGTGCCTCTAAGCAGGCGCCTTCTGCGCAACCATCGCACCGACAAAGCGTTCGAACAGGTAGTAGCTGTCCTGCGGCCCCGGGCTTGCCTCGGGGTGGTATTGTACCGAGAAAACTGGACGATCGGCGAGCCGGATTCCACAGTTCGACCCATCAAAGAGTGAGACATGGGTTTCGCGAACATCTTCAGGGAGCGTCTGGCTGTCGACCGTGAAGCCATGGTTCATGGACGTGATTTCCACCTTTCCAGTTTCGAGGTCTTTTACCGGATGGTTCGCCCCGTGATGGCCGTGGTTCATCTTAATCGTACGCGCACCAAGCGCCAAGGCCAGCATCTGATGTCCCAGACAGATGCCAAAGACGGGCATCTCGGTCTTCTCGAGCACGTCTCGGATCATCGGAACCGCGTACTCTCCCGTCGCCGCCGGATCACCCGGCCCGTTCGAAAGAAACAGTCCATCCGGATCATGCGCCAGAACATCGTCCGACGTTGCGGTCGCCGGCAGTACGGTGACATCGCAGCCGGCGCTCGACAGACAACGCAAAATGTTGCGCTTCGCGCCATAGTCGATCGCGACAACCTTGTGTCCGGGACCCGTGCGTTTCTTGTAGCCGTCTGGCCAAGCCCAACGCTTTTCGTCCCAGCGATAAGACTGGGCGCAAGTCACATCGCGGGCGAGGTCGCGTCCCTCAAGTCCTGAAAACCCGCGGGCAGCGGCTACTAACGCTTCGATGTCGAAATCTCCGGCGGGGTCGTGCAAAAGCGCCACATGTGGCGCGCCCTGCTGGCGGATGGCCCGTGTCAGGCGGCGGGTATCGATGCCACCTATCCCGATCCGGCCGCGAGACGCCAGCCAATCTGCCAACGGTCCGACCGCACGCCAGTTCGACGGCTCGGTCGGGTCCCATTTGACGACCATGCCCGCTGCGAAGGGGTCTGCGGTTTCATCGTCGTCGGGGTTCACGCCGACGTTCCCAATATGCGGGAAAGTAAAGGTGACCACCTGACCGGCATAAGACGGATCCGTCATGATTTCCTGGTAACCGGTCATTGCTGTGTTGAAACACAGCTCGGCGACAGTCTGCCCGGTTGCGCCAAATCCCCTGCCATAAAAAAGCGTCCCATCGGCAAGGGCGAGGCAAGCGGTGGGTGGTGCAGTGGCAGGCATTGCGATCTCCGGATCAGGGCGGTCCGGCACGCGGTCTAGGGCGCAAGGCCCCAGCGGTCAAGGCGCGCGCCACGGGTTGTCCCCGGCCGAGCGTGGTCTTATATGCGACCCTTCTAATATTGGCTGCCCTGGGACCAGATCAATGGATATGCGCACCCGCATCAATGATGCGCTGAAAGCGGCGATGAAGGCAAAGGAACAAACACGCCTGTCGACGTTGCGTTTGATCAATGCCGCGATCAAAGATCGTGATATTGCGATGCGCGGCGATGGTGATGAAGTCGGCGTCAGCGATGCGGACGTGCTGCAGATCCTTGGCAAGATGGTCAAGCAGCGACAGGAAAGTGCGCGCGCATATGAAGAGGGCGGCCGGCTTGAGCTGGCTGAGAAAGAACGCGCGGAAACAGCGGTGATTGAGGAGTTCCTGCCTAAGCAGCTTGACGAAGAAGAGATCGCCGCTGCGATCGACAAGGCAGTAAAATCCACCGGCGCCGAGACAATCCGCGACATGGGCCGGGTGATGGGCGAGCTTAAGGCCAAATACACTGGTCAGATGGATTTCGGCCAGGTCGGCGCGATGGTCAAAGGCCGCTTAGGTTGACCGGACACGTCGCGCCGTGGGCGCGCCGACGTATGCAAGGGTCTCTCCCCCTCGCGCTCCCCGGAGTATTTTTTCCAGGATGAAGAGGCTTAGGCCTTCTTTGGGCCGAGACTGCCGAAAAGATCTGTCAGACGGGTGTGTAGTGTGAGACGCTCATCCGGACCCAGGAAAGCCCCGAATTCCACCTCGCGTCCCGCGCCCTTGAGGGTCAGATAGTTTTCGACCGGTTTCTCTCCAGGGTGGAGGTGCACGGACACCCAGTAAGGATTGGCATCCCAACGCTGCTCTGGCCCCTGCGGGTTCTTCCGGACCAACTCGACCTTGTCGTGCCATAGTGTCAACGTTTCGGTCATCGCACGATCGCGCTGATTGCGCCCGATTGCAGTCCACAGCCCCCAAATCGCCAGCGCGAAGAAGGGAAGAAGTCCCCAGAGTACGGGCGACCCCAGAAGTGTAAGCAGCGGCAAGGCAACGAGGGACAGCGTCGCCACCATGAAGCCCACAAAACCCTCGGGTGTCATAGACTGATGCGGCTCGGCCACGACCCGTGCCACTGGCACAGGCAACGGGGCCCCGGGCACCACCGCGGCCGTCTCGAAGTCTGTGTCCCAGGTTACCGGCATGCGCCTAGTGCGCTGGGCCCTTGTCCCAGTCCGACTGTTTCGGAAGGATTTCGAATGTGTGTTCTGGCGGCGGCGTCGGCACGGTCCATTCCAGGGTGTCGGCGTGTTCGTTCCAGTAGTTGGGGTCACTAATCTTGGCACCACGCGTCAGTGTGTAAAACACGACCCCGATAAAGAACAGGAACGAGGCGAACGCGATGAAAGCTCCGATCGACGAAATCCAGTTCCAGAAGGCAAAGGCTTCGGGATAATCGATGTAGCGCCGCGGCATGCCCTGACGGCCGAGGAAGTGCTGCGGGAAGAAGGTCAAGTTGGACCCGATGAACATCGTCCAGAAGTGCAGCTTGCCTGCCCATTCCGGATACTGTCGACCTGACATCTTGCCGATATAAAAGTAGATCCCGGCGAAGATACAGAAAACCGCCCCAAGGCTCATCACGTAGTGGAAGTGCGCCACCACATAGTAGGTATCATGATAAGCCCGGTCCACGGCCGCCTGACTAAGGACAATCCCCGTCACACCGCCAACGGTAAACAGGAAGAGGAAGCCGAATGCCCAAAGCATCGGGGTCTTGAACTCAACCGACCCGCCCCACATCGTCGCAATCCAGGAGAAGATTTTGACGCCCGTGGGAACGGCGATCACCATTGTGGCCACCATAAAGTACATCTGCTGATTCAGGGACATGCCGACCGTGTACATGTGGTGCGCCCAGACAATGAAGCCCAGCGCGCCGATCGCGATCATCGCCCAGACCATTGGCAAGTAGCCAAAGATCGGTTTCCTGCTGAACGTTGCGATCACATGACTGATGATGCCGAACCCGGGCAGGATGATGATGTAGACCTCGGGATGTCCGAAGAACCAGAGGATATGCTGATATAGGATCGGATCACCGCCACCTGCCGGGTGGAAGAACGTCGTTCCAAAGTTCCGGTCGGTCAGAAGCATAGTGATCGCACCTGCCAGCACAGGCAATGCGAGCAGGATCAGCCAGGCGGTGACGAAGATCGACCACGCAAACAGCGGCACCTTGAACAAGGTCATGCCCGGAGCACGCATGTTCAGGAAGGTCGTGATCATGTTGATCGCGCCCAGGATCGAAGACGCGCCCGAGACGTGGACTGCGAAAATCGCAAGATCCATCGAGAAACCACCTTCGGTTGTCGAAAGTGGCGGGTAGAGCACCCATCCGACACCTGATCCCAACTGGTCGTTGCCCCCGGGCGATACGACACTCGCGATGGCAAGCGATGTGCCAGCGACATAGAGCCAGTAGGACAGGTTATTCAGCCGCGGAAACGCCATGTCCGGCGCGCCGATCTGCAAAGGCATGAAGTAGTTGCCAAAGCCGCCGAAGAGCGCAGGGATCACCACGAAGAACATCATCAGAATGCCGTGCGCCGTGATCAAAACGTTCCATAGATGGCCGTTCGGGTCCGCACACTCGCCCGACGCGAACATGCGTGCGCCTTCTGCACACATAAACTGTACGCCTGGGTTCATCAGCTCCATTCGCATGTAGACTGTAAAAGCTACAGCGATGAACCCGACAATCGCCGAGGTGAAGAGGTAAAGGATGCCGATGTCCTTGTGGTTCGTCGACATGAACCAGCGTGTAAAGAAACCACGCTCGTCGTGCTCTTCCTGTCCGTGGACGGCTGCGTCTGCGGCCATTCGCTACTCCTGCTTCGCTACCAGCGCGGGGGAATCGAACCCCACACAGCAATTTTTAAGCGTTCTAAAGAGGTAAGACGCTGGCAGCAACACCGGTTTGTGACCAAAGGGCGGGGTAAAGTGTCTCACCTTGGAAAATGGGCAGGGTGATCGTGAGCCATAGCTGTGTTGCCGACAAACCTGCCGTTCGCCTGACCACTTCAAGTGTCAGGCTTGTAAGTCGCAAGTTGCGCGCCGTACCCGATAAAGACGACGCAAGTTATAACTATGAGCCAACGGTGAAAGCTACCGTTTTGAGCGATGGCAGTTAGGTGGGACAGCTGAAGGATCATTGCAAAAGACCAAACTGCCTTGATCATCGAGTGGATGAAAACAAGCAGCAACGATGCAGGCGCGGTCGTTTTGCCTTGCATAGTGGATTGCGGTTGTGCTGCCAGATAGCACATTGAGACCTTTGGATTGAGTGTGTTCGTCAGTAGTCCTTCAACATGCGCGCCAAGCAAAGTTCGCCTTCCTTTTGCAGGTTTTCCTGCGCCAGTAGTTTGAATACCGTACCACGCTGACAGTAGCCCAGTGACACCCATCCAACAGATGTAGGCCGCGCCGAGATACTTGACGATTGCAATCGCTGCCGTCGATTGGACCAATATGAGCGACAGACCCAGAACCGCCATTGCTCCATGAAAGTAAAAGTCAGCGACGAAGCCCGCAAGGTTGGCAAACCCTGCCGCCTGCACAGACGTCGGCAAAGTCCACGCGATAAAAACCCTACTCGGCCCCGGTGACATCACGAGAAGGCTTGCCGCAAATCAAAAGGCAAGGATTTCTGAAGATGCCAAGTGCGTTTCCTTTCAGTCACTGAATTCTAGATCGCCGACCTATTGCGACTGTACAACATGTCACAAGTGGCCAAAACTTGGCCCCGGCCGCGCCATTCTGCCCGACTTGCACTGGGCATGGACCTGACATTCTTGCGCCTGTTGACAGCCCAAACGACTCCCCCTATACCGCGCGCACTTCGGCCCACGGGATCCTGCCCGGCTGCCGTTATACAGGAATGAAGTGGTCAAGATCCGGCCTTAACCGGCCCGATCCTCTGGAGACCCACCGCGCAGTGCTCGCGATAGATGAGTGCGTGGCGCGGGCTTTTGTCGTTTTCGCGGATCATCCCGCGCGAACGGGCCAGAGAACCGAAATTGGGGTCCCAGCACCCTGGACGAGACGAAAAAGATTGAGCACGGGGTAAAGACCGGAATGCCAACGATCCAACAGCTGATCCGCAAACCGCGGCAGCCCAAAGTGAAGCGCTCGAAGTCGATGCACCTCGAGGGAAGCCCGCAGAAGCGGGGCGTCTGCACCCGCGTCTACACGACGACGCCGAAGAAGCCGAACTCGGCGATGCGGAAGGTGGCCAAGGTGCGCCTGACGAACGGGTTCGAGGTGATCAGCTACATCCCCGGTGAAAGCCACAACCTTCAGGAACACTCAGTGGTCCTGATCCGTGGCGGCCGGGTGAAGGACCTTCCGGGCGTCCGCTATCACATCCTGCGCGGCGTTCTGGATACGCAGGGCGTCAAAGACCGCAAACAGCGCCGTTCGAAGTACGGCGCCAAGCGTCCGAAGTAAGAGGAACAGCACATGTCCCGCCGTCATGCCGCCGAGAAGCGCGAAGTTCTGCCCGACGCCAAATATGGCGACCGGGTTCTCACCAAGTTCATGAACAACCTTATGATCGACGGCAAGAAGTCGGTCGCTGAGCGCATTGTGTATTCCGCGTTCGACCGGGTTGAAGACCGCCTGAAGAAGGCGCCGGTCGAAGTGTTCCACGAAGCGCTCGACAATATCAAACCGTCGGTCGAGGTTCGCTCCCGCCGGGTTGGTGGCGCGACCTATCAGGTTCCCGTTGAAGTTCGCCCCGAACGCCGTGAAGCGCTGGCGATCCGCTGGCTGATCACAGCCTGCAGGGCGCGCAATGAAAACACTATGGAAGAACGCCTCGCCGGTGAGCTTGCCGATGCCGTCAATGGCCGTGGCGCTGCCGTTAAGAAGCGCGAAGACACCCACAAGATGGCCGACGCCAACAAAGCGTTCAGCCATTACCGTTGGTAACAAGAGACACCCCAGGAGCAGCCCCGATGGCCCGCGATTATCCGCTCGAGCGCTACCGTAACTTTGGCATCATGGCCCACATCGATGCCGGCAAGACGACGACATCCGAGCGCATCCTTTACTACACCGGAAAGTCCCACAAGATCGGCGAAGTCCACGACGGCGCCGCAACAATGGACTGGATGGAGCAGGAGCAGGAGCGGGGGATTACTATCACCTCAGCTGCGACTACGACGTTCTGGGAGCGAACCGAAGACGGTGAAACCGCCCAGACCGATAAGCACCGGTTCAACATCATCGACACACCCGGCCACGTCGACTTCACCATCGAGGTCGAACGCTCGCTGGCCGTTCTTGATGGCGCGGTTGCAGTCCTCGACGCCAATGCCGGGGTCGAACCCCAAACCGAAACGGTTTGGCGTCAGGCCGACCGCTACAAGGTTCCGCGTATTGTCTTCGTCAATAAGATGGACAAGATTGGCGCCGACTTCTTCAACTGTGTGCACATGATCAAGGATCGCACCGGCGCAGAGCCGATGCCGATTCAGATCCCGATCGGGTCAGAAGATAAGCTTGAGGGCATTGTTGACCTGATCACGATGGAAGAGTGGACCTGGAAGGGTGAGGATCTGGGCGCGACCTGGACCCGTCAGGAAATCCGCGAAGAGCTGAAAGCCACCGCCGAAGAATGGCGCAGCAAGATGATCGAACTGGCCGTCGAAATGGATGACGACGCGATGATGGCTTACCTCGAAGGGGATGAGCCGGACAACGACGCGCTGCGCAGCCTGATCCGCAAAGGCGTGCTGACGTTGTCATTCGTGCCGGTGACCTGCGGCTCCGCGTTCAAGAACAAAGGCGTTCAGCCGCTTTTGAACGCCGTGATCGACTTCCTGCCCTCGCCGCTCGATGTGCCCGCATACATGGGCTTCAAGCCGGGCGACGAAGAGGAAGAACGCAACATCGCGCGGTCCGCCGATGACGCGCAACCCTTCTCGGGACTTGCCTTCAAGATCATGAACGACCCGTTCGTGGGTTCGCTGACCTTCACCCGGATTTATTCCGGCACGATGAAGAAGGGCGACAACCTTATGAACACCACGAAGGGCAAGCGGGAACGCATCGGACGCATGATGATGATGCACTCGAACAACCGCGAGGAAATCGAAGAAGCGTTTGCGGGCGACATCATCGCCCTTGCGGGTTTGAAGGATACGACCACGGGTGACACGCTGTCGGACACGCAGGATCAGGTGGTGCTTGAAACCATGACCTTCCCCGATCCGGTGATCGAGATCGCGGTCGAGCCCAAGACCAAGGCCGACCAAGAAACGATGTCGGCCGGGCTTCAGCGTTTGGCAGCCGAAGACCCGTCCTTCCGCGTTGAGACCGATCTTGCATCGGGCCAGACGATCATGAAGGGCATGGGCGAACTTCAC